>CAWAKU010000008.1:0-818652 GCA_963782715.1 uncultured Chloroflexia bacterium | reverse complement strand
TCGCCGCGAACTTCATCGCGCCCTGGTGCTCGAGGACGACCGACTTCGAGGTGGGCATATGTCAGACCCCTGCCAGTGCGATGAGTCGGGGTTCGTCGCCGTCACGCTCCGTCGTCGCCTCGGCAGGAACCACCCGTAGAGACGGGCATACAGGCCGTCGAGCGCGAGGAGTTCCGCGTGCGTGCCGCGTTCCGCGACCACACCTCGGTCGACACCATGAATTTATCGGCCCGGACGTCTGCTCGACAACCGGTGGGCGATGGCGATGGTCGTTCGGCCCTCCATCAAGCGCTCGAAGGCGCGCTGGATGAGCCGCTCGGACACCGGCGTCCAGCGCCACGTCGCCTCGTCGAGGATGACGTTCCAGGGTCCTTGAGCAGGACGCGCGCGATCGCGAGCCGCTGCTTCTCGCCGCCCGACAGCTCGTAGCCGCGCAGCCGCCGACGATCGTGTCGTAGCCCTCGGGGAATTCCATCACCCGGTCGCGGATCGAGGCAGCAGTCGCCGCGGCGATGGCTTCGCCGCCATCCGCCTCGGGTCCGGGCGTAGCGGAGGTTGTCGCGGACTGAGGCATGGAAGAGGTAGGTCTCCTGGGTGACCGCCCCGATCGGTCGCCGAGCGACGCGAGCTTCATCGGTGCACATCTCGATGTCGTCGATCTGCACCGCGCCCGCATCGACGCTCTCGCAGGTCGGCGACCACCAGGAACGTGTCCTTGCCTCGCGGGCACCGCGGATGGCCCGACGAACGCGACGAGTTGACCGGGCTTGGCTTCGAAGTCGATGTGCTCCAGGTTGAAGCCGACGAAGCCGTCGAAATGTGCAGCTCGCGCCACCCCTCGTATTCCAGCTCGAGCTCCCGCACGTCCCCGAGGCCGCGCGCGACCGCGTCATGCGCACGTTGCGAGGGCACGGCCTCCGTGGACTGGAACGACACGTCGCGGAAACGGACCTTGCCACGGGTCGTGGCCGGGTGCATCGCGACCGCGTCGGGCGCATCGACGATCTCGGGGTCCATCTCGAGGTATTCGAAAATCCGATCGAAGAGAGCAAAGGCACTCGGATCTCGACCTGGATGTTGAGCAATTGGCCGAGCGGGAAAAAGAGGCGGCTCTGGAGGGTCGTGAAGGCCACGATCGTGCCCGCCGACGGGGCGTCCGGGCTGCCGTTCGCGGCGAGGGTTCCGGCCAGCCAGTACACGAACGCCGGCATGATCGCGAAGATCGAGCCGATGATCATGAAGAACCAGCGACCGACCATCGCCTGGCGGACCTGGAGCTTGGCGAGACGGCGGTTCTGGCCGCGGAACTTCTCGATCGAATTGGCCTGCTGACCGAACGTCTTCGACAGGAGGATTCCCGAGACGCTCAGCGTCTCCTCGGTCGTGGCGGTCATCTCGGCCAGCGACTTCTGGGTCTCGCTCGACACGGAGCGACGGACCTTGCCGACCCGGTAGGTGAGATACAGGAAGAACGGAGTCAGCGCGAGTGACATGAGGGCGAGGCGCCAGTCGAGCAGGAACATCGCGATGGTCGTGCTGATGGCGATGGCCAGGTTGCTGGTGAGGGAGCTGGCCGTATCGGTGACGACGGCCTGCACGCCGCCGATATCGTTGGCCAGCCGGCTCTGGATCTCGCCCGTGCGCGTTTCGGTGAAGAAGCGCAGCGGCATGGACTGCAGGTGGGCGTACAGCGCGCCCCGCAGGTCCTGCATCACGTTCTGGCCGATGACGTTGTTGAGGTAGCTCTGGCCGACGCCGATCAATCCCGTGATGATCGGCAGGACGATCATCAGACCGACATACAGGTTCAGCTTCGCGTAGTCGCCGCCGATGATGACCTGGTCGAGCAGCAACCCCAGGAGGAGGGGATTGATGAGCCCGATGATGCTCGTCGCCAGGATCGCCGACAGGACGATGACCACCTGGAGTCGGTAGGGCTCGAAGAAGACGAGGATGCGGCGGAGCGTGCGGGCGCGCCGCTCCTTCGGCACCGGCGTGAAGGCACCCGACGCGCCGCCACTCATCCGGGCACCGCCGCTCGCCGCGCCACCCGTGGCCGTTCGTGTCTGTCCTCGCGGAAACCCCATCGCCCGACGCTACCACGGAATCCGTGCGCGCCGTGTCGGCCGGCTGATGCTTGATTTGGCCCGTTCTGTGGTCGGCTCCGCTCCTGATGACTGTATGCGGCATCAAGACGCAGATAAGTGAGCGATGAGCCTGCTCCGATAGGGTCGGCCCATGATCTGGTACCCACGGCCACGCGACCCACAGCAGCAGGTTGGCTTCGACTTGATCGGCCGGACGCTCAAGCGGCGCCGGGTGTGGCTCGGCTGGACCCAGCGCCAACTCGAAGCCTATTCAGGCATCGACCAGGCCGTCATCTCGCGTCTCGAGAACGGCAAGCAATACGGACTGCGCTGGCTCCGCCTCGCCGAGCTCGTCAGCGCCCTCGGCGGTCTCGAGATCGGACCTGGGGCCCCGGAGCCTCCCGGATACACCCGCGGTTCGAGCGCCTCGCCGCGCATCGATCTGACCGCCGGGCTCCTCGACGATCACGAGGAAGACGACGAGGAGATCAACTGATATGCCGTCTACGGTCATCAAGAGTCAACCGGTCCCCGGAAGGCGCGAAATCAAGCATCAGGCGGCCTCTCGGCCCGCGACGCGCCCTACCAGGCAGTGGTGGTCGCGGCTTCGGTGATGCCTTCGGATTCGAGCCAGCGTTCGGCGTCGATGGCGGCCTTGCAGCCGTCGGCGGCTGCGGTGACGGCCTGGCGGTAGCGGTGGTCATGGACGTCGCCGGCGATGAAGACGCCGTCGATCTTGGAGCCGGTCTCGTCGTGAACGACCAGGTAGCCCTTCTCGTCGATGTCGAGCCAGTCGCGGAAGGCTTCGGTGTTCGGGCGGTACCCGATCGCGATGAAGACGCCATCCACGTCGAGCCGGCTCTCGTCGCCGGTTCGGGTATCGGAGAGCAACAGCCCGTCGACCTTCGACTCGCCGAGGACCTCCTCGACCGCGGTGTTGGCGTGGATCTCGATCTTCGGGTGCTCGTGGGCGCGGTCGACCATGATCTTCGAGGCGCGGAACGTGTCGCGTCGATGGAGCAGATGGACCTTGGTCGCGAACCGGGTCAGGTAGGTCGCCTCCTCGAACGCGGTGTCGCCACCGCCCACGACGGCGATCTCGCGGTCCTTGAAGAAGAAGCCGTCGCAGGTCGCGCAGGCCGACACGCCGCGGCCACGCAACCGCGTCTCGCTCTCGAGCCCGAGCCACAACGCCGAGGCACCGGTAGCGATGATCACGGCCTGGGCACGGTATTCCGTGCCACGGGCCCAGATGCGGAACGGCCTGGACGAGAAGTCCACGCGATCGATATCGACGTCGATGAGGCGTGAGCCGAACCGCTCGGCCTGGGCACGCATCGCGGCCATCAGCTCGGGGCCCTGGATGCCGTCCTCGAAGCCCGGGTAGTTCTCGACGTCACTCGTCAGCATCAGCTGGCCGCCCGGAGCCGACCCGGCGAGCACCACCGGCTCGAGGTTCGCGCGGGCCGCATAGATCGCGGCGGTCAGCCCGGCCGGGCCGGACCCGACGATAACGACCTTGGCATCGACTCGGCCCTCGCCGCTGCGAACGGTCGATGGGCCACCGGGTTGCTGGGTGGCGGCATCGTCGACGATCGAGATCGAGAAGCCGCCGAACGGGTTACTGGTCACGCCGCAATCCTACGGCAGGGCGTGCAGGTGCGGGATCACATCGCGGCCGACCAGTTCGAGCGCGTCGAGGTCGGGCAGTTGCCGCATGCTCACGATGACGTGCTGGGCGCCGGCATCGGAGTACTCGGACAGGCGGTCGACGACCTGGGCGGGGGTTTCCGTGCCGCCGTCGCGGTCGCGCGAGATGCGGACGCCCTGGAGGGTCGAGCGTTCGATCTCGTCGGGATCGCGGCCGATGTCCGCACAGTGGTCGGCGAGGATCGCGTACTTGCGGGCGACGCCCTCGGGCGTGCCGAAGACATTGGTGGCGTCGGCGTATCTGGCCACGAGGCGCAGGGTCTTCTTCTCTCCGCCGCCGCCGATCATGATCGGGACCCTGGGGCGTGACAGCGACTGCGGGGAGTTGAGGAGCCGCGTGGCATGGAACTTGCGGCCGTGGAACTCCGCTTCCGAGCCCTGCTCGCCTTGCCACATGCCGTGGGCGATCTGGAGCGTCTCCTCGAGCATCTCGAAACGTTCACCGAGGGGAGGGAAGGGAAAGCCGAGCGAGCGCGACTCGTCCTCGTTCCAGGCGGCACCGATGCCGAGCCAGGCGCGGCCGCCCGACAGCACGTCGAGGGTGGTCGCGGCCTTCACCCAGAGGCCCGGGTAGCGGTAGTGGACGCCGCCGACCATCAGGCCGAGGCGCGCGTGTGTGGTGTGCGCGGCGAGGAAGCCGAGCGTCGTCCAGCCTTCGAGCATCGGTTCCTCGGGCTTGCCGACGCCGCGGATCTGGAAGAAGTGGTCCATGACCCAGATCGAGTCGAAGCCGACGTCGTCGGCCTGGCGGGCGATGGCCGCCAGGGTCGGCCCGATGGCCTCGGGGCCGCCGGGCCATGTGAACGAATTGATCTGCAGGCCGATCCTCATTTTCGTTGCGAAGCGTACCAAAACCCCGGGGAGTGGCCGGCGCGCGACACGACCCTGCCTGCGCGTCGTGACAGACAGCTGACACGACCGTGTCACAGTGTGGGCGCGAGCGGTGGTCGACCGGGACCGCCGACACCAGAGGTGGGAGGGGAGCCCCGCCCGTGGCTGATGTGCTGCTGCGCTGCGCGACGTGCGACCGCGTCCTCGACGGCGACCCCGACGAGGATCCGACGGGCGACGCCGGCATGCCGATCTGCGGCGAGTGCGCGCGCGAGCGCGACTTCTTCGCCATCGACATCGGTGACGGCCTCCTCGACGGCACCTGGGACGACGACCGGTGAAAGGCGCCGCTGCGGAACGCCTCGTGGTCGAGCGTCTGCGCGCAGTCCTCGATGCGGAGGTCGAGGTCCTCCACGGGCTCCGCTGGATACTCCTCGATCGCGGACACGTGACCGAGGGCGAGGCCGACGTCGTCATCGCAGACCCGGCCCGCGGCATCCTGGTCATCGAGGTCAAGGCCGGTACCGTCCGGCGCGACGGAGACGGGGTCTGGTGGATCGGGTCCAAGCCTCTTCAACGGAGCCCCTTCCAGCAGGCGGCCGACAGCAGGCACGCGCTGATCCGCAAGGTCCTCGAGATGCAGGGTGCGACCACGGGGATCAAGCCCGTCGCCGGGCAGGCGGTTGCGTTCCCGGACGTGGACATGGATTCGGCGCGGGGATTGCTCGATCGGTTGCCGCTGGATGCCGATCCGTGGCTGATCGCCGACCAGTCGATGTTCGTGGACGACGCCGATGGGCGCCGGGAGCTCCGTGCCTTCATCGATCGAGCCTTCGATGCATGGAGCGCCAAGGCAGGCACCCAGGCGCCGGGACACGCCCTGGTCGACCTTCTCGTGGCGACGATGACCGAGCCGCTCGAGTTGCGCTCGATGCTGCGCTTCGAGATCGCGAACGCCGAGCCCGAGGTCGTCCGGCTCACGACCGCGCAGTACCAGACCCTCAACCGGCTGCGATATACGCGCCGCGCGGCGATCGTCGGCGGCGCGGGCACCGGGAAGACGATGCTGGCAGCCGAGAAGGCGAGACGGCTCGCGCGCGAGGGGTTCGAGACGCTGCTCATCTGTTTCAACTCGCCGCTGTCGGCGATGCTCGGCGACGCCGTCGACGACGTGTCGCGCGAGACCGGACGGCTTCAGGTAAAGACATTCCACCAGCTGTGCGAGGACCTTGGCCGCGAGGCGGGCGTACTGGGCGACCGGCCCGACCCGGCGCCGCAGGACTGGTTCGACCGGACGTTGACTCGTGCGCTTGACGAGGCGATCGAGCGACTCGGGCCGCGCTACCACGCGATCGTCGTCGACGAAGGCCAGGACTTCGATGCCGAGTGGCTGGCGTCACTCAACGAGCTGCTGATCGGTGGCAACGAGGACGTGTTCTACGTATTCCACGACCCCGCCCAGGCGTTGTTCCGCGAGGACGTCGTGGAGCAACTCGGGATGCAGGCCTACCCGCTCGACGAGAACTGCCGGAACGCGCAAACGATCCACGACGTCGTGAGGCGGTTCGCCGGGGAGGGCCTCGCAGCCGAGGCCCTGCGGTCGGGCGGGCGTCCGCCCGAGTTCATCGAGGCAGAAGATGCCCAGGCGACGCTCAAGGCGTTGCGGGGCGTGCTGCATCGGCTGCGGGTCGATGAGGCGGTCCGCCCCTGGGATATCGCGGTACTGAGCGGGGCGCGGCTCGACAAGTCGGCCGTGTGGGCGGTGCCGGGGCGACAGTTCGGGAACGAAGTGCTGGGCAACGCCGCCGTCGACGATGCGGGGCGGAACCTCGGCCTTCCCGCCCACCTCGTTCCGCGGCTGCCGGACGACGTCATCCTGTGCGAGACGATCCGTCGCTTCAAAGGGCTCGAACGCCCGGTGATCGTGCTCGTCGAGCTGCCGGAGGACGACGCGAGGCTCGACCGGCTGCTGTACGTCGGGGCCTCGAGGGCGCGGCAGCACCTCGTCGTCATCGGGCCCGCGGCCGTGCTCGGTCGCCTCGGTTCGCCGGGGAGTGCCCGGGTCTCAGAGTCCCAGGACGAACCGCAGGGCGTCGTCGAGGCGGGAGATCGCAGCGGGGCTCAATCGACCCGCCTTCGGCCCGAGGAGGAAGGTCGGCAGGGTCGTCGGCTGGTCGCACTTCGCCCAGCCGTCGCGCGGCAACCCGGACTCACGACCGTGCACCCTGACGAGGAAATCCGGCTCGAAGGACGCGGCTTTCGCGGCACTCGTCATGGGTACCACGACGACGGTGGACGACCGTCGCATTCGGTCGATCTGGACGATGACGCCCGGATGCGGGCCGCGGATGACGTGACCGCCGACATCGGGGAAGTCGATGATGTGGATGTCGCCTCGCGATGGACCGATGGCCGCGGGCGCATGGCCGATTCCTACCATTCGAGCTCCGACCACAGCTTGGCGGTGATGGGCAGGAACGCCATCGCCCAGTCGAGGTTCTCCTGGTTCTGTGCCTCGAGTGCTGCGTCCAATCTGGCTTGCTCCGCCTCCTCGAGCGTGCGGCGCAGAGCCGCGCCAATCAGCGCGCTCACACTGACACCGCCCTCCGCGGCGGCGGCCTTGACCAGCGCAACGAGCTCCGTTGGGAGGCTGATCGACAGCTTGGTGTGGGGGCCGCCAGTGCCGTCCGTCCCGTATGCGGCAACGGCTTCTGCGAACGCTCGACTCCGGTATGACCGGACTTCACTCATGGTAGGAACGATGGTAGGACGAGAGGTATGACCGCGTCAACCCCACCGCCCGTCGATCGCGGCCCCGGCCTAACAGCAGCCGCCGCTCCTCGTCCGTGTGGATGTCGCCGGCGGGCACGGCCTCGCGCAGGAGCTCGCGCGGGAAGAGGCCGTCGCCGCCCTCGCGCACGGGCCACTCCCCGTCGAGCAGAATTCGGGACGAAGACGATCGGGAATTCGAGCCCCTTGGCCTGGTCCAGCGTCATCAGCCGTACGCCATCGACGTCCTCGGACAGTTCCACGCTCGTCGGCAGCTCGCCACCGGCGCCCTGGTAGGCATCGAGATACGCGACGAACCCTGCCAGTGTCCCGCGCGGGTTCTCCCCCTGCCAGTCGGCTGCGAAGCGCATGAACGACGCGATGTTCGCGACGGTCCGCTTGGATTCGAGCGTGTCGGCCGCGATCAGGTCGAGCACGGCGCCGGTCCGCTCGACGTAGCGCTGCAGGATGGTGTGCGGCCCCTCCCGGAACGTGAGGGGGTTAAGTTCGTCGAGGGCGCCGAGGAGCTGGCGAAGCTTGGCGCGCGTCACGGCCGGCGCGTCGACGGCTTCGCGGTCTGGCCCGTCCTCGCGCCGCTCGTTGACGACATCGACTTCGACCTGCCCCGACGCGACGATCGCCCCCACGGTCTCGAGCAGGTGCGCCCGGTCGAACTTCGCCGTCCGGGTCACCCGCAGGATCTCGAGCGCATCGAGCCGCCACGGACCGGCGGTCATCATCCGGACCAAGGCGGCGTCATCGTGTGGGTCGGCGATGGCTCGTCGTCGAACCTCGGGATCCGCTGCTGCGAACCCACAAGCTAAAGGGCGATCTCGATGGTTACTGGGCATTCAGCGTCGATGACGATCTGCGCGTTCTCTACCGATGGGAAGACGACGAGGCGTTCCTCGTGAACATCGGCTCGCACGACGAGGTCTACTGACGGTCACTGCCAGCCGCCTCAATCGCGCCACCCTCGCTCGCCAGCTGCTCCTCCGGCGCGAGCGCCTCGACGTCGTCGATGCCGTCCATCGGATCGTCGCGGTCCAGGGCCAGGAACCGGCGTCGATGTATGTCGCGCTGTGGAACCGCGTCAGCGACTTCGACCCGGCCGATCTCGATCGCGCGTTCATCGACCGGACGATCGTCAAGGCCACGCTCGTCCGGATGACGATCCATGCGGTGGCCGCCCGCGACTATCCGGCCTTCCACGAGGCGATGCAGCCGAGCCTGCGCGCGTCGCGCCTCCACGATCCACGGTTCACCGTCGCCGGGGTGTCGATCGACGAGACGGACGCCCTTCTTCCGGATCTCCTCGCGTTCGCCGACCGGCCGCGAACGGGCGCCGAGCTCGAAGCCTGGCTGGACGTTCGAGTCGCCCCCAGGCCGGGCAAGCCGGTGTCCTGGGCGATCCGGACGTTCGCGCCGTTCCACCATGCGCCGACCGGGGGAGCGTGGTCGTTCGGGCAGCCACGGCGCTACGTGGCGGCGGATGCGGTCGGCGAAGCGCCGCGGACGGGCGACCCGGAGGCGTCCCTCGTCCGGCTGGCGCACCGCTATCTCGAAGGCTTCGGTCCGGCGTCGATGCAGGACTTCGCGCAGTTCGCGATGGTCTATCGACCGCGTGCCCGCGCGGCGTTGCGCGTCCTGATCGACCGGGGTGATGCCATCGCGCTCCCGGGACCGGGCGTCGCGGAGCTCTTCGATGTTCCCGGCGGCCTGCTGCCAGCCGAGGACACGCCCGCGCCGCCGCGCCTGCTGCCGATGTGGGACAGCACGCTGCTTGCCTATGTCGATCGGAGCCGGATCATCCCGCCCGAGTACCGCCAGCACGTGACCCGCAAGAACGGCGACGTCCTGCCGACCCTGCTCGTCGACGGCTACGTGGCCGGCGTGTGGCGTCCCGTCCCGGGCGGCATCGAGGTCACCGGATTCCACCCGCTTCCCGACGACGCCTGGGCCGCCATCGAAACGGAAGCCCGCGGCATGCGCGCGTTCCTGGCCCACCGCGAACCGCTCATCTACCACGGCCGCTACGCCCACTGGTGGGCGACGCTCCCTGCCGCTGAGGTCCGCGTCCTCGGCGGCTAGGGCTGTCGAGAAGTTGGTGAACGGCAGTGAACCAGCGGATACGGAGGCGATAAGGACCCGTTCGTATGGTCCCGGGATGCCTGAGCTCTCCCGGTTCTTCGGGATCGTGATCCGGATGCACTTCATGGATCACCACCCACCGCACTTT
This sequence comes from uncultured Chloroflexia bacterium, assembly GCA_963782715.1. GTDB lineage: Bacteria > Chloroflexota > Limnocylindria > Limnocylindrales > CSP1-4 > SPCO01. The sequence continues at coordinate 809,016 of CAWAKU010000008.1, read as the reverse complement.
CACGCCACCTACGCCGAATTCGAAGGGGAAATCGCGATACGCGACCTGGAAGTCCTGGAAGGCAATCTGCCGCCGCGTGCTCTCGGACTGACCATCGAATGGGCAGCCCAGCATCAACCCGAGCTACTGGAGGATTGGGAGCGCGCATCTAACCGCCAGCGATTGCGCCGGATCGAGCCACTTCGCTAGCATGGCGTTCATGATCAGGATCGCAGAGGTTCGGCCACTCGAGGGACGAATGGTTCGACTGACACTCACTGATGGGTCGGTCGTCGAGCGTGATCTGGGCGCGTTGCTCGATGGCGTCGGTGTTTTCCACACGATCTCGGTCGATGACGACGCATTCCGCGAGGTCTACGTGGACTACGGCACCTTGGCCTGGCCCGGCGAGGTAGACATCGCGCCCGAGACGCTTATCTGGGATGGCCCCGACCCGGAAGACGACGATGCGCGGCGGCCAGAGCCCTTCCTGCGACCGAGGTCACTTCGACACTGATCGGCGCGGCTGGACGAGCTCAGTCGGGTGCCGCGGAGGGCGTATGCGGATCGCCCGCGCAGGTCATAGGCGACCACAGCCCGGCCCCTGAACTCTTGGCCGCTTCGTGGGCCGAGACAGGCGAGGCGCATAGCATCCTGTCGTCGAGGATGACGCACGCGGGCAAACCCTCCGAATCGATCGCGCGTGTCCTGTGTCGGGTCGGCCGGCAGGGTCAGCTGGGCGCCTCGATGGCGTGGATCGCCTTGAACATCGGTAGTGCGATCGCGGCGTTCGCTGACAAACGCTCATCACCCGAGCGTTGGTCAGGGTGCTCGAGGGTCGGGTCCGCGAACTGAGCGTGGGCGGGATCGGCGAACGGCCATGATCCTGTCATCTGCCCGCCTGGTGCTCCATTTGTCACGAGATCGGTGACGAGCGCTCGCCTGAGGGGAAATTGTCAGAAACGGGTGCCCGACGACCGCATGATGACAGGCCCCGGCGGCACCGCGGCGTCCGCGATCCCGATCTTGGCGTGGGCGTTCCGGAGCTGCTGGACGCTGTTCTGCATGGTCGGTCGGTGACGAACGCACATCGCCTGAGCGTTCGTCAGGCCCGTCCAGCGCCGGGTTCACATTCTGAGCGTGGCTGGCACCGCACGGTGCCGAGATTTCGGACGGATGCTCACGTCGCGACATGTTTGTCACGGGATCGGTGACGAGCGCTCGCCTGGGGGGCATTTGTCAGAAACGGGCGGGCCGGCGGGCGGGCGGGCGGGCGGACCTCACCTCAACCGGGTGGCGCGGACGGCGCATGCGGATCGCCGTCGCAGGTTCGTGGCGACCACAGCCCAGCCCCGGCCGCCTGCGCCGCATCCTGTGCCGCTGCCAGGCGATCCGCATAGATCGACGGCACGCGGTCGTACACGTAGTGGACCGCGAACCCGTCGCGGATCATCCGCTCCGCGAACAGCGTTCCGTCGCCGAGCACGACATGCGCGAGCAACCGCCCGAAGCGATCACGCGTGGCCTGGGTCGGGTCGGCCTGGAGGGTCACCCGCGAGCCTTTCGGCAGGAGTCGCTTGGCGGCGCTCGTCGCCTCGGTGCCGAAGCATTCGACCGGCGTGTCGGGCTTGTGGGTCTCCGGGCTGTCCATCCCGATGATGCGCACGGTCTCGTCCTTGCCGCCGATGCGCGCCACGATCGTGTCGCCATCGATGACGTTCCTGACGACCGCCGCGACTCCGGCGACGAGCGTCGGGGTGACCGTTTGACGAGCGGTCGGAGCCGGAGCGGTCATCGCCGCTGGGGTGGGCGCCGACTCGGCGGATGGACCGCTGCCGAGGTTGATCCCGACGACGATCAGACCGACGAGGACCAGCACGACCAGGGCCGAAGTCCACGCTCGACTCATCGGCGCACCCGACCGACCGCCTCTTGATGCCCCATACAGGCATCAGACCTGGAGACCGACGCAAGGCGGGCCAGATCGAGCATCAGGACCCAGCAGCCCTCAGTGTCGTGTCGCCACCGGTGACGCGGCGTTCGTGTTGAAGGCGCGCAGCACCACCTCGTGGCGCGCCCCGAGCGAATCGGTGATGACGATCGGTTCGCCTTCGGTGGCCACGCTCCGGCCGTGGCGGTCGCGGATCTCGAAGCGCCCGCCGCTCATGTGGTGGATGCGGATCTCGGCGGTCTTGCTCTTCTCGGCCACCACGTCCGTGACCCGTTTCGATTCCGGGTCGCGGACGAAACCCATCCCCACGGTCGATCCGTAGCCGAGGTTGGCGGTGTGGACGACGTCCACCACTGCCAGCACGTAGCCACGGCGGCGCGTCCGAGCCAGGGCCATGAACACGAGGATCAGCCCGACGGCCAACGCGACGCCGAGAAGCCCGACGGCCGGCCCCAGGATGGGGTTGCAGTCGAACGACGACCCGCACGGCCGCACCGTGTCCGACAACGGCGACGCGTCGCTCTGGCCGATGGTGTTGATGGCGAAGGCCCGGCAGACGTAGTCGACGCCGTTGGTCAGGTTACGGATCTGGGCCGTCGGGTCGTCCTTGGCGGCGACGTCCGCGACGGCCGGCCACGTCGAGCCCTTGTCGCTCGAGCATTCGTAGTGGAGCTTCGTGACGCCGGCCCCGGTATCGGGCGCGACGTTGATCTGGACTGCCTGGTCCAGCACGGTGACGGCGGGCTTCCCCGGGGCGGGCGGACGGCCGATGGGCACGACGATCGACGCAGCGGACGTCCACGGCCCGACGGTCGTGCCGACCACCGCGGCGACCTCGCAGGTGTACGCGGTCCCGTTGACCAGGCCGCTGACGACCGTCGTCCGGTCGAGCGACACGCCCTCGGTCGATTCGATCGGGTCGCCGTCGCCGGCTCGACAGCGGACCTTGTAGTCGGTCACCTTGGGGGCGTCGGCGGCGGCCGTGACGGGTGTCCACGTGACGGAGACCTGGCTGTCGCCCGGTGTGACGATGACGCTCGGCACGGCGACGACGGCCGGCGGCGCGACGCTGGGCGCGGGGGTCGGGGCGGGCGCCGCGACCGTGAACGTGCAGCTCGCGTCCTGCAGCGCGACCGCGACCGCGCTGCCGGCCTGCTCGGCGGTATCGAACACGACCTGCGGCCACTCGAACGTCGCCCCGCTGGCGCACGGCGGCATGTCCTTGGTGATGCGCATGTTGACGAAGCCCGGCCTCGAGCGCCGCGCGTTCCTTCGGGTCGAGACCCATCCCGACCGGCAGCAGGGCGAACGGCGTGCGCTTGCCGAACAGCTTGTCGCGAGTGGGCTGGACCTGGCTGACGGGCACGCCCTTGACGTCGTGCTTGCCGTCCGTGAACAGGATCACCGCCGGTCGGACGGCGTTGGCCGGCAGGTGCTTGGCGGCCTGCTCCATCGCCGCGACGTAATTCGTGTCGACGCCGATCTTCCTCGTCAGGGCCGGGTCGAGGCCCTTGCGGTAGGCCGCGGCGACCGAGCGCAGGCAGTCCGCGAACTTGGCGACCATCGCCGGGCTGTTCAGGAGGTGGATGTCGGCGCAACCCGGATAGTCACGCGCCTTGCCGGCGAACTGGACGATGCTCGTCGTCGTGTCGCCGGCGACGAGGTCGGCCGACGTCTCGTCGACGCGAGCCGCCATCCCTTCCAGCGCGCCGGCGAACCGGTCGCGGTTGGCCTTGTCCTGGAGGATCGACGCCGAGAAGTCGAGGACGAGGACGATCTCCGACTGGTCGGGTGTGGCGGCGCGGACGGTCGTCGTCAGGGCCCCGGCCAGCCCCGCGCTCGACAGCATCGCCCCGATGACGATGGCGACGACGAAGCGGGCGGCCGGACCGAGTCGATTCATGGCGACCCTTGTACCACGCGGCGCGAAAACTGCTGCGAGAGGGGCCGAACCTGCCCGTTGCGGCGGCGCACCGTCTCGCTCTGCACAACCTACTCCTGGGCCGCGGACTCCGTCTCGTGCCAGAAGCCACTGAGTGCGTCGGCGACCGCCCTCTGCTGATCGCGCGTCAGCCGGCTGCCGAATTCACGCTCGATGAGGAGCAGGTGATCCGCGAACGCCTCGTCGTGGCGGCGGTGGCCTTCCGGGGTCAGCACGACGCTGACGCCGCGCCGGTCACCGGGCACCGGTTCGCGCCGGACCAGGCCGGCCGCCTCGATCCGGTCGACCAGCCGGGTCAGGCCGCTGCGCGTGAAGAGCGAGCGTTCGTCGAGTTCCTGCATCCGGAGGCTGTTGTCCGGGGCGTCGTACAGCTGGGCGAGGACGTCGAGCCAGGTGAGCGGGAAGCCGGCCTTGGCGATCAGGTCGGGCTCGGCCGCGCGGAGGACGCGCGAGCTCGCGAACAGGACGCCGCGCCACGCGTCGTTCCAGAGGGCTTCGGGTCGAGTGGTGTCCTCGTCGGGTGCCATGAGCGAACCGTACACCAAGTACGGCTGCTTTGACAACTACTGTATTGGAAGTCATTGACATGACAGATACTGACGTGGCAGGATACCGGCAGGGATGAACGGCCGGATGTCCGAGCCGAGATCCGGGTGACTGGAGGCAGATCGATGGCGACCATGTTCATTCGACACACGGTGGCCGACTACGCGGCGTGGCGTCGCACCTACGACGATTTCGGGCCGACGCGCGACGGTCTCGGCGTGACGGACGCCGCCGTCTACCAGGCCGACGGCGCCCCGAACGACATCACGGTGACGCACGAGTTCCAGACCTTGGATGCCGCCAAGGCGTTCGCCGGAGGCCCGGAACTGCGGGCGGCGATGCACGACGCCGGCGTCGTGGGTGCCCCGACCATCTGGTTCGCCGAGCGCGTCTAGGTCAAGGGGTCATCGCCGGGATCGGCGAGCCGATCGCGGTGCCGAGCTGGTGCCGACCGCCATCAATCCGACGATGGGCACCAGCATCAGCACCACCGCGACCCCGGTCGCGATCCACTTCCAGCGAGTCGTCCAGCGGCGTCGAGAGCCAGACGAACACGAGTCCGATGAGCGGGCCGACGAACGGCAGCAGGACGGCGCCGGCGGTCAGGAACAGGATCCCGAGGATCTCGACCGGGCCGATCCCGGGCCGAGGCAGGGCGCGTGCGGACGTGTCGTCGTCGGGTCGAGTCGGGGAGGCTTCGGCGGCGACGATCTCCTCGGGCGTCCCGAGCCGCTCGAGGATGTTGCGCACGGCCACCTGGTCGCCGGGTCGGCCTCGCTCAGCGCGACCTCGATGTGCTCGCGCACGTCGCCGACGAGCTCCGCCCGGCGGTCGACCGGGAGCGACGAGGCCGCGACCTCGAGGCGTCCCAGGTAGTCCCGGACCATCGCGTCAGATCCCATCCGAGGTTCCTCCAAGCGCCGCTCCGGACATCAGGTCGTCCACGGCATCGCGGAAATGGATCCAATCGAGACCGAACGTCTCGAGGGCTCGACGACCCTGGTCGGTCATCTGGTAGTACCGGCGGGGCGGCCCCGACTCGGACTCGCGCCAGGTGGTGGTCACGAGCTGGTCGCGCCGCAGCCGGGCGAGCAGGGGATAGATGGTGCCCTCGCTGGTCACGAGTTCACCGGCCGCCGACAGGACCCGGACGATCTCGAAGGCGTAGGACTCCCGATCGCGCAGGACCGCCAGCACGCAGTACTCGAGCACGCCTCGGCGCAGCTCGGTCAGGACGTTCCGTGTCTCGGCAGGTACCATGCGTGACACGGTAGCAGTCGCGGGGATGACGTGTCAACCTGAAGACGGCCGGTTCGTGACAGATGCCCACCTCACGAGCGCTCGTCAGCGCTCGGTGACGAATCCAGCCCATCGCTGAGCACGCGACGCGCTGATCGGACGTCGTCGGATCGCGTCAGATGTTCCGCTTCGCGGACGAATTGTCAGCGAATTGACTGACGAGCGCTCGCCTGTTGAGCGTTTGTCAGAAACTGTGCCTCACGGGCCCCACGGGCTCCACGGGGCCTCGCGGTCCCGGGACTACCCAGCGAGTCGCTTGTACTTGATCCGGTGCGGCTGGTCGGCGGCGGTGCCGAGCTCGCGGTGCCGGTATTCCTCGTACTCGGTGAAGTTGCCCTCGAACCAGCGGACCTGGCTGTCGCCCTCGAAGGCGAGGACGTGGGTCGCGATCCGGTCGAGGAACCAGCGGTCGTGGCTGATGACGACGGCACAGCCGGGGAATGACTCCAGACCGGCTTCCAGGGCACGCAACGTGTCCACGTCGAGGTCGTTGGTGGGTTCGTCGAGCAGCAGGACGTTCCCGCCCGACTTCAGCAGCTTGGCCAGGTGGACCCGGTTCCGCTCGCCACCGGACAGCTTGCCGACGGTCTTCTGCTGGTCCGTGCCGCGGAAGTTGAAGCGCGAGACGTAGGCGCGGGCGGGCAGCTCGCGGGCACCGACCTTGATGAACTCGGCGCCCTGGGCGATCTCGTCGAACACCGACTTGTCGGCGTCGAGGTCGTCGCGGCTCTGGTCGACGTAGCTGAGCTCGACGGTCTCGCCGATGGTGATCGTCCCTGCGTCGGGCGCCTCCTGGCCGACGAGCATCCGGAACAGCGTCGTCTTGCCGGCGCCGTTCGCGCCGATGATCCCGACGATGCCGGCCTTCGGCAGCGAGAAGGTCAGGTCCTCGATGAGGATCCGGTCGCCGTAGCCCTTGCGCAGACCCTTCACGTCGATGACCGAATCGCCGAGCCGCGGCCCGGACGGGATGGCGATCTCGAGCTCGCGGGTGTTGTCCTTGTCGGCGTTGGCCTCGGCCAGCAGCTTCTCGTAGGCACCGAGGCGGGCCTTGCCCTTGGCCTGTCGGGCGCGCGGGGCCAGGCGCACCCAGTCGAGCTCGCGCGCGAGGGTCCGCTGGCGGGCCTCGTTCGAGCGTTCCTCGCGGCCCGAGGCGGTCGATCTTCTGCTCGAGCCAGGACGAGTAGTTGCCCTCGAACGGCATGCCCTTGCCGCGGTCGAGCTCGAGGATCCACTGCGCGACGTGGTCGAGGAAGTAGCGGTCGTGGGTGATCGCGACGACCGTGCCGGCGTACTCCTGGAGGAAGCGTTCCAGCCAGTCGACCGATTCGGCGTCGAGGTGGTTGGTCGGCTCGTCGAGGAGCAGCAGGTCGGGGTGGCGGAGGAGGAGCCGGGCGAGCGCCACGCGGCGCTTCTCGCCGCCGGACAGCGTGGTGACGTCGGCGTCGTCGGGCGGGCAGCGCAGGGCGTCCATCGCGATGTCCACGTTGCGCTCGAGGTTCCAGGCGTCGGCGGCGGCGATCTTGTCCTCGAGCGCGGCCTGCTTGGCGCCGATCGCCTCGTAGTCGGCGTCGGGGTCGGACCAGGCGGCCATCACCTCGTTGTATTGGTCGATGAGCGTCTGGACCTCGGCCACGCCGTCCATGACGTTGCCCTTGACGTCCTTGGTCGGGTCGAGCTCGGGCTCCTGGGCGAGGTAGCCGACGGTGAAGCCCGGGGTCAGGCGCGCCTCGCCGGTGAAGCCGTCATCGAGCCCGGCCATGATCCGCAGCAGGCTCGACTTGCCGGCGCCATTCGAGCCGATGACGCCGATCTTGGCGCCCGGATAGAACGAGATCGAGATGTTCTCGAGGACGGTCCGGTCCGGCGGGTAGTGCCGGGCGAGCTTGTAGGTCGTGTAGATGAATTCAGCGGGCATCGTGGGAAGGGTAGGCAGAGGCTAGCGCGGCAGGCCCTGCCCGACGTGCCACTCGAGAGCATCCTGGTGCTACGGGTCGTCCCGCTCCGCTGATGCTCTGAGTGGCAGGAGGAGTCGTCGCGAACCCGGGCGCATACTGACCCCATGCCCATCAACCCGAAGCTCGTCCACGTCTACCGGCTCACCGACCCGATCGAGGGTCGCGCTGACGGCGCCTGGGTGTTCCAGTACCACGGCGAGTCGTTCCTGACGGATCCGAACGGGACGAACCCGGAGCCGCTGGCCTGGGCCGACCAGCCGCACGACCTCCTCGCCTTCGAGGTCAAGACCCGCGAGGAGATCGCCGGACATCCTGCGCATCAACCCGGCCAAGCTGGCGCTGGTCGCGCATACGGACTCGACCTTTCCGAAGCCGATCCTCGAGTTCCACGACGGTCCGATCTGGGCCGCCGACGCCATCGACGCCTGGGCGCCCACCCCGACCGCCTCGACCGCGCGCGACCGGAGCCCAGAGCGCGGCTGCGTACCGGCCGCCGAACCCAGTCGAAGGAGGAGAACGATGTCCACGGCCGAATACTTCCCGGTGTCAGCGTCACTCGGTGGCATCACGCCGCCATTCTCCGAGGCGGTCCGCGTCGGCGACGTCCTGTACCTGTCGGGCGCGATCGGGCTCGACGACGGCAAGCTCGTCACCGGCGGGATCGGGCCCGAGACGCGTCAGTCGCTGGCCAACATCAAGGTCATCCTGGAACGTCACGGATCCTCGCTGGACCGGATCGTCAAGGTGACCGTGATGCTGGCCGATATCGGCGAGTGGGCGGAGATGAACGCGGTCTACCTCGAGCACTTCTCCGGGAACCTGCCGGCGCGGAGTGCCTTCGGGACGAGCGGGCTCGCACTCGGTGCGCGGGTGGAACTCGAGGTCATCGCGACCATCGACTGAGGCGTCCTGCGCCGCTTAGCCGGCTGAAGCGCGGCACGCAGTTCGGGCGTCTCCGAGACGGGACTCCAGGCCGTGATCGTGCTCGGCGGAACCAGCGCCTCGCGGCAGGCTGGCACCCGCCATCGAGGGATCTCTGCCAAATGCTCACCACCCGAGCCTTGGTCGCGACCCAGAGGCGTCGACTTGGCCTTCCCGAGCGTGGCGGCGCCGCCGAACGGCCGGTAATCCGGTCAAATGCCCACCTGGAGCCTCATCTGTCACGACATCCCTGACCACCGCTCGCGTGGTGGGCAAATGTCAGGAACCGGGCGCGGGGGCGGCTCGGGCCGGGGCCGGGGCCGGCTCGGGCCGGGCACGAGCAGCCACGGCCGGCCAGCGCATACTGCCCGCCTATCGCCGGGACGCCAGGCGTCGAAGAGCGGCCGCCGCGTCCCGCAGAGGAGGGCAAGATGCCGAAGTTCCTGATCCGGGCGAACTACACCGCGACCGGCGCGGCCGGGCTCCTGAAGGATGGCGGCACGGCGCGAGTCAAGGCCATCACCGCGCTCGTCGAGAGCGGCGGCGGCACCGTCGAGTCGATGTACTGGGCGATGGGCGCCGACGACTTCATCCTGATCGCCGACCTGCCGGACACGGAATCGGCCGCGGCGGCGAGCCTGAATGTCGGTGCGTCCGGTGCCGCGAGCTGCACGACGTCCGAGCTCCTGACCGCGGCCCAGGTCGACACGATCGCCAAGCGCCGCATCGATTACCGCGCGCCCGGCTCCTGACCCTGTCGATTCGGCCGTCCGTCGTTCGTCGTCTGTTCGACGGGAGGCCGCGGCACTGGTGACCGCGGCCCCGGGAGAAGGAGACGGATCGATGGGCGACGCAAAGGTCATCCACTTCGAAGTGACGGGCAAGGACCAGAAGGCCCTCCAGAGCTACTACAGCGACCTGTTCGGCTGGAAGCTCAACACCGACTTTCCGGGCGGCTACGGCATGACCGACCCGGCCCAGACCGGCGTGATCGTCGGCATCGGTGCGGCGCCGCAGGGCCCCGGCTTCGTGACCGGCTATGTCACGGTCGCGGACATCAACGCGACGCTCGAGAAGGCCACCGCGCTCGGCGGCTCGGTGGTCATGCCCAAGTTCAGCCCGGACGGCAACGCCCACCTCGCGCTGGTGGCCGATCCGGAAGGCCACGTCCTGGGCCTGACCGAGATGTAGGACGCTCCACGACGGGGCTGCGCGTGCGCTACGGTTCCCTCGATCGACGAGCAACCGCCGAGAGAGGGAGCCGATGGCCACGGTCGAAGCGACCACGGAGAAGGTCCAGCGCATCCTGGTCGAGGAGTTCAACGACGTCCGGCTGCGCAAGTCGGGCGGGTTCATCCTCGAGGTCGGGAGCTCGGCGGCGTTCGTCGAGATCCAGGCCTGGACGCCCGACAAGGACGGCAATCCCCGGTCGCTCGTGTACATCTGGGCGCCACTCGGTCGCGACGTCAAGCCGACCGAGGATCTCTTCCACTGGGCCGCCACCGACGGCCAGCAGTTCCGGCTGGGCACGGTCACGGTCATCGAGAACAAGGAGAAGGGCACCTGCTTCCTCCAGTTCGACCACACGATCCTGGGTGACTACCTGGACCCGGCCGAACTGGTGTCCGCGGTCGGCGCGGTGATGTACACGGCCGACGACCTCGACGAGATCGTCCACGACCGGTTCGGAGGCAAGCGCTACACGGATCCCAACGAGTGATCCGCGACCGGGTGCGCGACGAGGCGATCGCCATCGCCAAGGCGTACTCGCACCCGACGGTCGAGCTCCGCCACGTCCTCTGGGGCCTGGTCTACGTGCTGGGTCCGGCGGCCCCGCCCGAGGTGCCGCTGGCGACCGCCAAGTCGTATCTCGACCCGGCCGGGTCCGCCTACGCGACGCCGACCGTGTCGGACGCGGCCGAGGCCGAGCTGGCCACGATCACCGACGAGGCGTCGGCCAAGGCCGCCATCATCGACCTCGGGACGCGGCTCGGCCCGGGTGGCGCGGATGCGACGCCGCCCGCGACCGACACCACCGGGACGCCGGCGACTCCGCCGGCCGATGGCGCGGGCGGCGCCGCGGGCACGACCGACACGACCGGCGCGGCCGCGACGACGACCGCTGCGACCGCCACGGAACAGGCGCACGGCACGCCCCCGACGCCGGCCCCGAAGGAGACGACCGAATCGATCCTGGCCGAGCTCGACGCGCTCATCGGCCTCGTCCCGGTCAAGGCCGCGGTCCGCAGCCTGATCGCCGTCCAGATGGTCAACACGGAACGCCGCGAGGCCGGCCTGCCCGAGGTCAACGCCAGCCTGCACATCGTGTTCACCGGCAACCCGGGCACGGGCAAGACGACCATCGCCCGGATCATCGGCCGGCTGTACGGCAGCCTCGGCGTGGTCAGCAAGGGCCAGGTCATCGAGGTCTCACGCGCCGACCTCGTCGCCGGTTACGTCGGGCAGACCGCCCTGAAGGTCCAGGCCGCGGTCGATCGGGCGGTCGGTGGCGTGCTGTTCATCGACGAGGCGTACTCGCTGTCGATGGAGGGCAGTGGTGAGTTCGGTGCCGAGGCGGTCGCCGAGCTGGTCAAGCTCATGGAGGATCACCGCGACGACCTGGCCGTCATCGCGGCCGGTTACCCCGAGGAGATGAAGCGGTTCATCGACTCGAACCCGGGCCTGCGCAGCCGGTTCACCCACTACATCGACTTCCCCGACTACACCCCAGCCGAGCTGGTCGAGGTCTTCCAGGGCTTCGCGACGGTCGCCAAGGTCAACCTCGGTGAGGGCGTGACCGAGCGGCTGGGCCACCTCTTCCTGGTCGCCGCCGAGGTCGGCAACTTCGGCAACGCCCGATACGCGCGGTCACTGTTCGAGCAGTCGTACGCGAACATGGCGACGCGCGCGCTGGCCGACGGCACGATCGCGCTCGATGAGGTCGATCAGTTGCGGGTCGAGGACCTGCCCGAGCCCGAGACGGTGAACACCTCGAACCGCAGGATCGGCTTCCGACCCAGGTGAGGTCTAGCCGAGGGCGGCCGCCGGGACCGGGATGTCGTGCTCGTCGGCGTCGGCCTCGGCCTTGGTCCGATGGATGGTCCCCGGGGCGTGCTGCGGCGGCGCGTAGATCGTGTAGAGACGCAGGTCTGTGGCGCCGTCGTTGACGATGTTGTGGAGCGTGCCGGCCGGGACGAGGACCAGATGACCGGGGCCGACGTGGCTGCGCTCACCGGCCATGATCGCCGTGCCGTCGCCCGACACGAAGGTCAGGACCTGGTCGACGTGCTCATGCACCTCTTCGCCGATCTCGCCACCGGGCGGGATGCTCATGACCACGACCTGGGCATGCGGCCCGGTCGCGACGACCTCGCGGAACCATGCATTGGCCTTCGCGCGCTCGACGATGTCCTGGTTGAAACCCATTCTGGTCACTCCTTCTACGACCTTGTATCGTGCCGCGGGGAGGAAGCAACGACCAAGAGCCGCATGGCCCTATCGGGCCGAACGGCTGGCGGTACCATTCCGGCCTACGCGCGACATCGCGTGAGGAGGAGGATCCTTGATGCGTCACACGAGTTCGACCATGCGTCTCCCGATCGTCATGGTCGTCGCGGGCATATTGCTCGCGGCATGTTCATCGGGCGGCGGTGCCTCGACGGCTCCGTCGGTCGGCCCGACGGTCGCGGCCCCATCGACTGCCGTGTCGACGGCCCCGTCGACCGCTCCGTCCGTGGCAGCGTCGCCGGTCGCCGGCGGCCTGCTGGCCAAGGTCCTGGCCGCGAAGAAACTGGTCGTCTCCACCGACGCGAACTACGCGCCGCAGTCCGTTCGTCAAGCCGGATGGTACGTACGAGGGCTTCGACATCGACGTCGCAACGGAGATCGCCAAGCGGCTGGGCGTCGGCATCGAGTTCACCACGCCCGGCTGGGACACCATCACGGCCGGCTCGTGGGGCGGCCGCTGGGACGTCAGCGTCGGTTCGATGACCATCACCGTCCCGCGCCAGAAGACCTTTGATTTCAGCCCGGCGTACTACTACACGCCGGCCCAGATGACCGCCACCACGGCGTCCGGGATCACGACCCTCGACGGGCTGGCCGGCAAGACGGTCTGCGTCGGCTCGGCGACGACCTACCAGGATTGGCTCGGTGGCAAGCTCCAGAGCGTGTCGCTCGGTCCGGTGCTCACCCCGCCGGCCAACGTCCAGGTCCAGACGCTCGAGACCGACCAGGCCTGCGCCCAGGCGATCGCGGCCGGCCGCCAGGATGCACAGGGCTTCCTGAGCTCCAGCACGACCGTCGACCAGGCCATCGTCAACAAGACGCCGGTCGTCAAGGTCGGCACGCCCGTGTTCGTCGAGCAGCTCGCGGTGGCGGTCGACAAGTCCGGCCCGCCCGATGCCGACTTCATGGTGGCACTCGACCAGATCATCAACGACATGCATGCCGACGGCACGCTGACCGCGATGTCCATGAAGTGGTTCAAGGCAGACCTGACCCAGAAACCCAGCTAGTGGGCGACTGACTCGTCACAACCGAGGTCGATCAGCAGGGGCGCCGATGTGGCGCCCCTGCGCCTTTTCTGGAGGGAGAAGCCATGACCGTCCAGGCCGCGAGTCTCGACGCGGTCCCGCCGATCGTCCTCGAGGTGGAGGCCGCCGACCGGCGCCACGCAAGAGACTTCCGGATCCGCTTCATCGCCACGTGGGTGGCCATCCTCGGCGTCGTCGGCGGGTTCCTGTGGATCACCGTCGGGGTCAACGTGCCGTTCCTCCGGGAATGGCTGCCGTTCATCCTCGGCGGCGTCTGGATCACCCTGTTCATCTCGGTCGTGTCGATCTTCTTCGCGGTCATCCTGGCCGTCTTCGGAGCCCTCGGCCGGCTGTCGACGAACCCGTTCTTCAACGGGGCGGCGTCGCTGTACGTGTCGATCGTCCGAGGAACGCCGCTGATCGTCCAGATCCTGTTCATCTTCCTGGCCCTGCCGGCCGCCGGGATCGTCGTCCCGCCGCTGCCGTCCGGGATCATCGCGCTCGCGTTCAACTACGGCGCCTACCTGACCGAGGTCTTCCGGGCCGGCATCCAGGCCGTGCCGGGTGGCCAGGTCGAGGCGGCACGTGCCCTCGGCCTGCCGGAGCGGACGGTCATGCGCCGGGTCATCCTTCCGCAGGCGATCCGGATCGTCACGCCGGCGGTCGGCAACGACTTCATCGCCATGACCAAGGACTCGGCGCTGGTCTCGGTCGTCGGTGTCCAGGAGCTGCTGTGGCGCGCCCAGGCCGCCGGGCGTCCGACCGGCCAGAGCTTCCAGACGATCATCGTCGCGGCCCTCATGTACTGGTGCCTGACGATGGTCCTGTCGTTCTTCCAGGCTCGTCTCGAACGGCGGATGGCCGCTGGGGACCGCAACCGATGACCGACGTGACGGCGATCCACGACCCGTTCGCCATGCCGGGCGCGCTGACGCCGGCCGGCGCGAAGCCCATCGTGGCCGTGACGGCCCTCGAGAAGTACTTCCACCACAACCACGTCCTGCGGGGCTGCACGCTCGAGGTCTACCCGAAGGAGACGATCTGCCTGATCGGTCGATCCGGCTCGGGCAAGAGCACGCTGCTGCGCTGCATCAACTTCCTCGAAGAGCCGACGGTCGGGACCATCGAGGTCGACGGCGTCAGGGTCGAGGCCGATCCGCTGAAGCGCCACCGGAGCGGCTCCGATCGCGACAAGATCCGCCAGATCCGGACGACCGCCCAGATGGTCTTCCAGGAATTCAACCTGTTCCCGCACATGAAGGTCATCGACAACCTGATCGTCGGCCCGATGAAGGTCAACGGGGTCCCGCGCGACCAGGCGATCGCGACGGCCGAGAAGTACCTCGACAAGGTCGGCCTGCGCGAGAAGCGCGACGAGCACCCGGCGCGGTTGTCGGGTGGCCAGAAGCAGCGCGTGGCCATCGCCCGTGCGCTGACCATGGAGCCGAAGGTGCTGTTGTTCGACGAGCCGACGTCCGCCTTGGACCCGACCCTCGTCGGCGAGGTCCTCAAGGTCATGGAGGAGCTGGCCCACGAGGGCTCGACGATGATCGTCGTCACCCACGAGATGGCGTTCGCGCGTGAGGCCGCCGACCGGGTCTACTTCATCCAGGAGGGATCGTTCATCGAAGCCGGTCCGCCCGAGCAGGTCATCGACAAGCCGCAGGATCCGCGCACCCAGGCGTTCCTGTCGAGGCTGCTCGAACGCTGAGCGGGCGCGCCATCGCCGGACGCCCCGCTGTCTTCTTGATGCCACTCGAGAGCATCAAGAGGTAGGGGAATGGCGCGTCCGTCGCAACCAGGCGGTGAGCGCGGCGGGCGCGGGCGGGCGATGCTCTCGAGTGGCATACCGCGGGAAGAGCCTCGTTCGCGCCGGCCGCCGGCCGCGGGACCTACGGGAACAGATCATTCTCGCGCGGGATGATGATGTCGGCGATGGCGCCCTCGCCCCGGGTGAACGGCGCGCCGCGGACGAGCGCGACCGGTCGGCCGGCGGTCTTGCCGAGAGCCAGCTCGGCCGCTGAGGCGAACTCGTCGGCGACGGCGCGGACGGTCGAGCGCATGACCCGGCCATCGGCATCGGGCACGCCCCGAAGGTCTTCCAGCGGCAGCAGCCCGGACACGCCGATCGCCACGTCGACGATGCCCCAGCGCCACGGCCGCCCGAACGAATCGGACATGACGACCGGCACGTCCAGCCCGAACCGTGCCCTGACCGCCGTGCGGATCCGCGCCGCCGAAGCGTCGGGGTCGCGCGGCAGGAGGGTGACGAGCGACCCGGAGTCAGGCCCGACGTTCGACGCGTCCACCCCGCCGTTGGCACACACGAAACCGTGGGGCGTCTCGGTGATGAGCACGCCGTTCTCCATCCGGACGACACGCCGCGCCTCGTTGAGGACCACCTGGACCTGGCGCGGATCGCGGTCGTAGCGCGCGGCGAATTCGATCGCCTCGGCGCCGGGGACGACGCCGGTCAGGTCGATGACGGCGCCCTCTGCCTTCGACACGATCTTCTGGGTCACGACCAGGACGTCGTCGGTGGTCAGCGGCACGGCGCCCGCGGTCCGGGCGATGGCGTTGGCGATGATGTCGCCGAGGTCGTCGCCGATGCGGATCTCCGGGATCCCGGCGAGAGCGAGGATGCGGATCGAGGCATCAGCCGACATGGACACCCGCCTCCATGAGCGATTCGACGTAGACCAGGTCGTCCGGCGTGTCGAGGTCGACGCTGAGGAGACCATGGACCTCGACGTAGGCGATGCCGGCCGACTCGGCAGCGTGGCGGTGGGCGAGACGGCTGCCCGGCCCGAACGCGACGTCGATCACGTCCGGCGGCCGGAGCCCGAGGATGTTGGTGCCGGTGCCATGTCGGTCCGTCACGACGATCACGATCGGCCCGGGTTCGTCGAGCGGATCGAGCACTCGTCCGATCTCGATCGGGGACACGAACGGGAGGTCGATGGGCAGGATCAGGACTGCGTCGGCGCCACCCGCGACGACGTCCGTGAGCCCTTCGCGCAGACCCCGGTTGAGGCCGCGCGAGCGCTGGCGCAGCGTGCGCGCCCCGAGATCGGCCGCGCGCGTCCGGACGTCCCGGTCCGGACTGACGACCAGCACGTCCGCCAGCCGTTCGACCCCGAGGGCGGCTGCGACCGTGTGCGCCAGCAGCCCATCGACGAGATCGAGCCGCTCTTCCGCGTCGAGCGACTCGCCGAGCCGCGACTTGCCGCCGACGAACGAGCCGACCGGGATGATCGCCGCGATCCGCGTCACCGGGCGAACTCCAGCACGGCCCGGGCGACCCGGGCGCGACCGGCGTGGTCGGCCATGATCGTGTCGGTCACCAGGGTCCGGACGCCGAGCGCGGCGATCGCCGGTTCGAGGTCGGCGTCGACGCTGTCCAGGACGAACGCGTCGATGTGCCCGGCATACTGCGCAGCCACTCCCCGGGCGCTCGATTCGAACCCGAGCGAGGTCAGCATCCGGTCGGCCGGTCCCTTCAGCGCGACGCCACCGACGATGCCGCTGACCGCGATGACGGGGATGCCCCGCGACCGCGCGTCGGCGATCCGTGCCGCCATCCCCGGCACCGCCAGGATCGGACCGATCGAGACGAGCGGGTTGGACGGTCCGATGACGATGACCTCGGCCGCCGCCAGTGCCGCCTCGACCGCCGCGGTCGGCCGTGCCGCCTCGATGCCGCCATAGCGGATCTCGCGGACCTCGGGCGCCTGGTGGCGGTGGACGAAATACTCCTGGAAGTCGAGCCAGCCCTCGTCGACGCGGACCTGGGTGCGCACCGGTTCGTCGGCCATCGGCAGGATCGCAGTCGGGATCCCGAGCCCGTCCTGCAGCGAGCGGACCGCGGCCGTCAGCGTCCGGCCCTCGCGGATCCGTGCCGTTCGGGCGATATGGGTCGCGAAGTCGCGATCGCCGAGCCGGAACCAGTCCGGTTCGCCGTACTCGGCCAGGCCGTCCATGACCGTCCACGTCTCGTCCGCGAGGCCCCAGCCGCGGGCGTCGTCGAACCGGTCGGCAAGCATGTACATGACCGCGTCGTGGTCGGGCATGACCAGGAGGCCGTGCCGTTCCGTGTCGTCGCCGGTGTTGGCGATGACCGTGAGATCGCCGGTCGGGAGCACGGCCTGCAGGCCGTGCGCGAGTTTCGCGCCGCCGGTCCCGCCGGCGAGGGCGACCACCCTCACTCGGTCATCCCCCGAGGAGCTCGGCGACCCGCCCCATCCGCTCGATGGTCTCGTGGTCGTACGGGGCGGGCATCCGGACGATGACGGTCGCGAAGCCCATCTCGGCGTACGGCCGGATCGCGTCGGCCACCTCGGTCGGGCTCCCGAGAAGGGCCGGGTTGTTCTCCATCGACTCGATGCCGTTGTGCGCCATCAGCGCGCCGTAGCGTGCCTCCGCCGCCGCCCGGTCGTCGCGCAGGATGATCGGGAAGCTGACCGTCTTCTCGAGCTCCGCCATGTCGCGCCCGACATCCGAGAAGTGCCCGGCCAGGATGTCGAGCCGGTCCCGGACCTCGTCCACGGTGCCAGCCGTGTTCCAGCCGTCGGCCCGCAGCGCCACCGTCCGCATCGTCTTCTTGGGTCCGGAGCCGCCGACGAGGATGGGCAGGTGGGCCTGGACCGGTCGTGGCTCGCACAGCGCGTCGT
This sequence comes from uncultured Chloroflexia bacterium, assembly GCA_963782715.1. Lineage (GTDB taxonomy): Bacteria > Chloroflexota > Limnocylindria > Limnocylindrales > CSP1-4 > SPCO01. The sequence continues at coordinate 791,215 of CAWAKU010000008.1, read as the reverse complement.
GGAAGGTATAGAAGCGCCCCTCGTGGCTGAATCGTTCGCCGTCGAGCAGCCGGCGCATGAGCATGACCGCCTCGTCGAAGCGGTCGAGGCGCTCGCCGACGGCCGGGAAGTCGATGCCGTAGGCGTCGTGCTCGCGGGTGAACCACGCGCCGCCGATGCCGAGCACGGCCCGGCCCTCGGAGATGTGGTCGAGCGTCGTGGCCAGCTTGGCGACGTGGCCCGGATTGCGGAACGTGTTGGCCCCGACCATCAGCCCGAGCCGGACGCGCTTGGTCACCGGGGCGAGGCCGGCCAGGACGCTCCAGCCCTCGAAGATGCCCTGCTCCCATGGCCCGAAGATGGCCATCAGGTGGTCCCACGTCCAGACCGAGTCCCAGCCGACCTCGTCGGCCCTGATGGCCGCGTCGCGCATGCCCGGCCAATCGGTCCGCTGCGACCACAGCTGGAGCCCGAAACGCATCATCAGTCGAGGTGATCGTGGATCGCGGTCGGCCGGATCCGGAAGCTGATCCGTTCCTGGCGCTCGAACCGGTCGATGGTCCGCTCTCGATCGCCCGGTTCCTCCTCGGGATACCGGCGCGCCATCTCGGCGATGTCGGCCTGGGCGGTCGCCCAGTCCGTGACCGGCTCGACCGTCCCGCTCAGGCCGACCCAGCGGTAGCCGTCCTTGGCGTCGATCACCGCCATCGAGACGCGCCGGTCGCGCAGGAGGTTGGTCGGCCAGCGGCGCCCGACGGCGCTGTTGATGACGATCTCATCGCCATCGACCGTGTACCAGACGACCGCCTGATGCGGGGCTCCGTCGGGATCGGTGGTGGCGATGGTCGCGTAGCGCTCGTCGGTCAGGAAGGCTCGGATGTGGTCGGGAAAGGTGACCGCTCATGCCCTCGATGGTACGCGAGCGCGGCACGGGGCGGGGTCGATCATCCGACGCGGCCGCGCCGGTTCGTGCTGCGGGCGCCCCAGCAGGTAGCCCTGCCCGAATTCGACGTTGAGTCGGGCGAGGACAGCAAGATCGGCCCGCCGCTCGATCCCCTCGGCCAGGAGGTGCGCCCCGATCCGGCGGCTGAACGACACGAACGCTTCGACCAACGCCTGCTTGGCATCATCGTGGCCGATGCCGTGGATGATCTCACGGTCGACCTTGATCACCGACGGTCGCAGAGAGGCAATGAGCGCGAAGCTCGCGTAGCCGGCTCCCGCGTCGTCGACCGCGAACCCGAAGCCGATCTTGCGCAGTGCCTTGACCTGGCGCTGGAGCGCACCGATGTCGGGCACTGACTGCTGTTCGGTGCACTCGATGGTGATGTGGTGCGGGTCGAGACCGGCCGCCCGGACCTGGGCGCCGAGCGCCGTCGCCTCGAAGGCCGGATGGAGGAGGCTGAGCGGGGTGAGGTTGATCGCGTAGCGGCGCGGCGGGTTGCCGTCGGCGCGCCAGCCCGGCTCGATCCGGCCGATGTGTTCCAGGACGGTCGCGACGATGTAGACGTCGAGCTCCACGCCTCGGTCCGTGTTGATCGCCGCCTGGACGACCGACGCGATCGACTGCGGCAGCATCGGCATCTCCGGCCGGAACAGGCACTCGTATTCGTGCAGCTCGCCGGTCGCGATATCGACGATCGGCTGGAAGGCGATGACGTGGAGCTTCCGCAGGCTGAAGAAGTAGTCGAGCATCTTCGTCTGCACGACCTGGGTCGACTGCGCCATCCCGATCCGGTCGGCCAGCCCGGACAGCAGCACGGCCGACGACATCGCGACGATGTACCGGTCGGTCTCCGGGAGTGTGTCGTCGACCGGGACGAGGCCGTATTCGGGCCGGTTCGCGGCAGCGTGCGCGACTTCGGCGGCGAGCCAGTCGGGCAGGGACTCGACCGGGGCGATCAGGACCGTCCCGGTTTCGAGCTCGAGCACGCGGCCGTCCCTGACCCGCGCGGCAAGGCGACGCACGAACCGGATGTCGCGCGACCAGAGCAGCCGCTCCGGCGGGTATCGATGGGGCGTGGTCAGGAACCGCACGCGGGTATCTTGCGCTCGGTTCGGGTGCCGGTTGGGCGTACGACCGTCCCGGTCGGATGGCCCGTTCGTCCGGTGCGCTGCGGTGGGGTCCGGTGCGGTCAGTCCGCCAGCCGCTCACCGGCGCGGATCGGCAGGTCGAGGCGATTCTCCGGCGGGGCGAGCGGGCAGGCCCACTTCGGATCGAATGCGCAGGACGGCTGGAAGGCGAAATTGAAGTCGACGATGAGCGTGCCGGTCGCCGGATCGCCGCCGAGGTCGGCGCTCTTGGCGCCATCCACCAGGTAGCGCCCGGCGGCGTAGGTCTCGGCTCCGTTCGTGTCGTCGCGGAACGGGATGAACAGGCCGCCGGCGTAACCCGCCATCCAGAACACCGACAGCGTCCGCGCACCGGCGGGGAAGGGGAGCGTGATCCGGCCCACCCGGCTGAAGGCGAGCGTGTCGGCGCCGCTGTTGGGCAGCTCGAGCGCGAACGCACCGGGGGCCGGCGGCGGTGCCGGTTCGACGACGACCTCGAAACGGAGCGCCGGATCGTGCTCGAAATGGGCGGCCCGGAACGTCGGACGCTGGTCGGCCGGTACGGGCGATTGCGGGTGCCCGCGGTACAGCGTCTCGCGGACCGCGCGCCAATGGGCCAGGGCGATGGCCGGGTCGCCGGCGGCCATCCCCCGGACCTCGGCGTACAGCGTCGCGATCCGTCGGCGCCAATCGGCCAGCCAGGCACGGTCCGCCGCCGAGCGGTCGCCGTGCGACCAGCCCGTGTCGGGCAGGCTCATCGGCGGCGTTCCATCGAGCGGTAGACGACCAGGATGCCGACGGCGATGAGGATGATCGGCCACAGGTTGCCCCAGTCGAAGTCGGGCAGGTCGAGGCCCAGCGTCCGCGTCGCGAAGAACCACAGGCCGATGATCAGGATGATCACCCCGAAGACCATCGAGACGCCGCGGCCGTGGTCGGCCGGCGGTGGCTGCCACGACGGCGCCGGTGGTGGCGGTGGAGGGGTCGACGGGGCCGGCTCGGGCGGCGGCGTGATCGGTGTCGACGTGGTCGGGTCTTCGGTGGTCATCTGTCGAACCTCCGTCGTTCAGTGTGGCGCATCGTAGAATCCGCTGGACAGCGATGGGGACACCCCATGGCGACATGGGACGGAGGCGACGCGTGGCGAACAGCAGGGACACCGCGGAGATCGGGGTCTTCGGTGGGTCGGGGTTCTACTCGCTGCTCACGGACGTGCGCGAGATCAAGGTCGACACGCCGTACGGGCCGCCGTCGGATTCGCTGTTCCTGGCCGAGGTCGGCGGTCGGCACGTGGCCTTCCTGCCGCGCCATGGCCGGCGCCACACATTGCCGCCGCACAAGGTCAATTACCGGGCCAACGTCTGGGCGATGCGCTCGCTCGGGGTCAAGGCGGTCATCTCGCCATGCGCCGCCGGATCGCTCCAACTCGCGGTCAAGCCCGGCGATTTCGTGGTCTGCGACCAGTTCGTGGACCGGACGTCGGGCCGCGCCGACACGTTCTACGACGGGCCGATCGTGACCCACCTGTCGTCGGCCGACATCTACGACCCGGTCCTGCGCGAGCTGGCCATCGCGACCATTCGCGACCACGGCATCAAGGTCCACGAGACCGGCACGGTCGTGGTCATCCAGGGCCCGCGCTTCTCGACCAAGTCCGAGTCGAAGTGGTTCACCGACGCCGGTTGGGAAGTCATCAACATGACCCAGTATCCCGAGGCGTGGCTGTGTCGCGAGCTCGGGCATGGCGGTCGTCAACATCAGTCTCATCACCGACTTCGACGCGGGCGTCCTCGAGGGCACCGAGGCGGTCGATGCGATGAGCGTGCTCGAGGTCTTCCAGCAGAACGCGACCCGGATCCAGGCGGTCGTGCTCGACCTCATCGGGCGCTTCCCGGCCGACCTCGACGCGCTGGGAGCGCTCGCGGCGCTCGGGCCGACCCGCGGCGATGGGCACACCATCGCGGCCGAGGACATCCGGCTGTTCGAGACCGGGCTGTAGTGGCGGGAGAGGCGGCCGAAGGACGCCTGCCCATCGGGGTCAGCATCCGGACGATCAGGGCGGAACCGGGTTGGTGGCTGGAGAGTGCGCGGCGTCTTGACGCAGCGGGCTACCAGGGCGTCTGGGCGTGGGACCACTTCATGGGCCGCGGCGACGTGACCGTCCCGGTCGTCGAGGGCTGGACCGCGCTGGCCATGGCCGCCGGGGCGACTTCGCGGATCGGGGTCGGGTCGTTCGTGCTCAACGTCATGAACCGCCATCCCGCCGTCGTGGCGCGGATGTCGTCGACGCTCCAGATCGCATCGGGCGGCCGGTTCACCCTCGGCATCGGGATCGGCGGTCATCCGAGGGAGCACGCCGCTTACGGCATCGACTTCCCGCCGCCGCCCGAGCGCGTCGCCCGGCTGGAAGAGGCGATCGCGGTCATCCGCGCGTTGTGGACGGGAGGGCCGGTGACCCGTGAGTCGGAGTTCTACCCGCTGGTCGACGCGGCCGCCTTTCCCGTGCCGGTGCCGGCACCACGGATCATCCTGGGTGGCGAGACCGCGGCCGGGGCGCGCCTGGCCGGGCGGATCGGCGACGGCTGGTCCGCCTTCGACGACAACTTCGAGGAGAACCTGCCGCTCTATCTCGAGTCGCTCGCGGCCTCGGGCCGGCGGCGCGAGGACCAGCACGTGGTCGTCGGGTTCCAGGGCGACTGGCTGGGCGACGCGTCCATCGCGGATTCACCCTGGGTCACCGACCCGCGCGAGACGTGGCTGCGCTGGCAGGCGGCCGGGGCCGATGGGGCGATCGTCCTGGCCCGCACGACGGAGGACGTGGACGCGCTGGTGGGAGCGACGGACCGCTGGTAGGTGGCGCCGGGCGGTCCCATCCGGTTTCCTGTCGCGGATGGCAAGAGTTGCACCAGTGGACCGTTCTGACAGTCGTTGGCCGCGACCTGCGGGGCTCCCACGCTCAAGACGTCCGGTGGCTTGACCCCGTCATGCCCGATTCCGGCGTTGATCCGCCATAGCGGTCTGCGGGTGCACGTTAGGCCCCTGAGCTCCACCGCTGGGCCGGATAAGCCGCGGTGAAGCGGGCATCGCGAGACTGTCGCCGTGGACGACCAGCGGTTCGGATCGGCGGTGCGGGGCGTTCGAATCAAGCGCGGGTGGCGCCAGGCCGATCTGGCCGCGCGGGCAGGCATCTCGGCATCGACGATCTCGCGGATCGAACGGGGACATCTCGACAGCTTCTCGATCGCGGTCATCCGCCGGGTCGCGGCGGCACTCGACATCCGGGTCGATCTCATCGCCCGGTGGCGGGCTGGCGACCTCGACCGGCTCCTGAACGCGAAGCACTCCGCCCTCCACGAGCAAGTCGCGCGCATGTTCCGCGACCAGCTCCCGGCCTGGGTCCTCGAACCGGAGGTCTCGTTCGCCGTCTACGGCGAGCGGGGTGTCATCGACATCCTCGCCTGGCATCAGGCTCGACGGGCGCTCCTCGTCATCGAGCTCAAGACCGACATCGTCGACGTCAACGACCTGGTCGGCGGCGTGGACCGGAAGCGGCGTCTCGCTCGAAATGTCGCCCGAGAGCGCGGTTGGGACGCAGGCTCGGTCTCGGTCTGGGTCATCGTGGCCGCCGGTCGGACGAACCGCGCACGGATCACCGCCCACGGGGCCATGCTCCGTGCCGCGTACCCGACCGATGGGCGGGTGGTCAAGCGGTGGCTCCGGAACCCAGACAACCCGGTCTCGGCGCTCTCGATGTGGCAGGACGTGCGTCCGCAGACCGTAAAGGCCGGTCTGTCGCCGATTCGACGGGTTCGAGCACCAGTGCGGGCCGCTGCCCGAGCGTGACGAACGGCCCGAACTGGCAGATCCAAGCGCAAAAGGGGCCGGCGATCGGCCACAACGGTCCGTGGGTGCACGTTGTGCCGCCGGTGGGCCGGCCTCGGACCGCCGTTCGTGGCACCATCACCGACGTGACCTCCCCCCGGACCGCGTCGACCAGCACCGCCCCCGAACCCAAGCAGGCCCTGACCCACCCGTGCGTGCGCTGCGGCGCCCCGGTGCCGCTCGACGTCGGGCTGTGCGAGAAGTGCAATCCGCTCGGTCTGCGCGATGTGTCGAGTTCGCAGGTCCATGGCATCGCCATCGGTGGGGTCATCGCGGCGGTCGTGCTCCTCGCCGTCATCGGCCGGTTCATGCTCTCGGGGATCGGGCCGTTCGACGCGGCCGTGACGAATGCCGTGCCCGATGGCGCCGGCCTGGCGATCACCCTGACCGTGACCAACCACGGCAGCAATGCCGGCCAGACGACCTGCCACCTCACCGACCCGAACGACCGCTCCAACGGGATGGGCGGGTTCATGCTCAGCCCGCAGGTCGCAGCTGGTTCGACCGTCACCTTCACCCAGACCATCACGGACCTGGGCTCGACGGTCCGTCCGTTCGAGATCGACTGCTCCAAACCGTGACCGACGAGGCCCACCTCGCCGATCTCGACTTCGCGCTCGACATCGCCCGCCAGGCCGGCGTGGTCCTGATGGACCACTACGAGCGCCTCGAGCAGATCGACTACAAGAGCGCACGCGACGTCGTGACCGAGGCCGACCACCTGTCCGAGGCGCTCATCCTCGACGCCATCCGGGCGCGCTACCCGGCCGACGCGATCCTTGCCGAGGAGACCGGGGAGCATCGGGCGAAGGCGGGCGAGGCGCCCACCTCGGGGCGTGGCCGGGTCTGGATCGTCGACCCGCTCGACGGCACGGTCAACTACGCCAACGGCATCCCGGTGTTCTGCGTCTCGATCGGGCTGGTGGTCGACGGCGTGCCGACGGTCGGGGTCATCCTCGACCCGACCCGCGACGAGTCCTTCGCCGCCACCGCGACCGGACCGGCGACGCTGCACGGTCGTCCGGTCCACACCTCCGAGAAGGACAAGCTGTCCGACTTCGTCATCTCGATGTCGCTCAACGGCCGGTCGGCGACGACCCGTGGGCGGAACGTCCGAAAGGCGATCCGGATCTCGCGCTCCATGGGTTCGGCGGCGCTCGCGCTGGCGTACGTCGCGAACGGCCGGTTCGATGCCTTCGTCCAGCAAGGTGGACTGTCCGCGTGGGACGTGGCCGCGGCCGGCCTGATCGCCGAACGCGGCGGGGCCACGGTCACTTCGATGACCGGCGGCCCGTGGTTCGACGTCAGCCACAGCCCGAAGTCGATCGGCATCCTGGCCGCGCCGCCGGCCCAGCACGGACCACTGCTCGACCTCGTTCGTTAGTTTTCGGGAACCGGGACGGCTCGACGCGGCCCATACCCTATGAGTGCGGCGAGATGCGCCGCGCCACGGTTCTGGAGGCCCGATGCGGCGGGACCTGGTCGAGCGGGCGATGGCGGGCGATCACGACGCGTTCTCGGAGTTGGCGCGCGTCTCGATCAGCCGACTCTACGCCACCGCCCGGCTGATCCTCCGTGACGACGGACGCGCCGAAGATGCGACCCAGGAGGCGCTCGTCGCCGCCTGGCGCGATCTCTCGGCGTTGCGCGATCCCGACCGCTTCGATGCCTGGCTCCACCGTCTCCTGGTCCGCGCCTGCTACCGCGAGATCCGTCGCGGCCGGCATCGCTGGACGATCGAGGTCGACGTGGACGGCCACGAGTCGGCGGCTGACGCCGACCCGGGCTTCGACATCGCCGACCGCGACCAGCTCGAGCGTGGCTTCCGCCGGCTCGACGCCGACCAGCGGATGGTCCTCGTCCTGCACTACTACCTCGGCCTGAGTCTCGACGAAGCCGCCGAGGCGCTGGGCGTCCCACCCGGGACCGTCCGTTCGCGCCTCAACCGGGCCACCCGAGCGATGCGGGCCGCGCTCGACGCCGATGGGCGTCCCTCGATCCTGCATGAACGGCGGTCGACATGAACGAACGAACCGATCTCGACCGCCTCCTCACCGCCTGGCTGACGGCCGATGCGCCGATCCGCGAGCCCGAGCCGCTGCTCGGTCAGGTCCTCGCACGGACCGCGCGCACCCGTCGCCGTTCGGCCTGGCGGATCCCCGAAAGGTGGTTCCCCGTGTCCACGATCACCACGCGCGTCGCAGGCGCCTCGCGGTTCCCGTGGCGGACGGTGGCGGCCGTCGCGCTCCTTGTCCTGGCCCTTGCTGTGGGTGCCGTGTTCATCGTCGGCTCTCGCGCCAAACCGGTCCCGGCGCCGTTCGGCCCGGCCGGCAACGGTCAGATTCGCGTACTCGGCCAACGGCGACATCGTCGCCATCGATTCGCATGGTGCCGCGCCCCGGACGATCCTCGGTGGACCGACGGAGGACTCGGGTCCGGTGTACTCGCCCGACGGCCTGAGGTTCCTCTTCGTCCGGGGCCAGATGGCGAGCAGCAGCGCCGAGTTGTGGGCGGCCGATGCCGACGGCTCGAAGCCGACGACGGCTCGCCGAGGTTCCCTACGTCGGATGGGTCGAATGGTCGCCGCAAGCGGACGTCGATCGCGGTCTCGATCGATGGTGACCAGTCCGTCATCCGGATGGTCGCCACTGATGGCAGCGGTTCGACGGATATCAAGACCGGGCTCCAGGTGGCCGAGAACCCCATCTTCCGGCCGTCCGACGGCCAGCAGATGACGTTCCGCGGGCAGGCCGCCGACGGCACCTGGGGCATCTACCTGATCGGCCGCGATGGCACGAACATGCAGCGTCTTGATCTGGACCCGGGCTTCACGACCGACGCGTTCTACGCCGAGAACAGCGACTTCTACTTCCAGGGTCCCGCCTGGTCGCCTGACGGCGGCGAGGCTGATGTACTACACGCTCGAGCCCGACCCATCGTCGCCCGCGGGACCCGGTTTCCGGATCCACTCGCGATGTGTCAGCCAGCTGGCGCGGTCACGGCGGATCGGGAACCTCGAATTCGACCGCGCGGCCGACGACGAGTTCGACCCCCGCCTGGCTGCCCTCGGGGAATGGGATCGTCTTCCAGTCCGTCGAGGATTCGGTCCATCGGATGTTCGCCGCCGATCTGTCGGCCGGCCTCCCGGCGCGCGACCTCGGCGTGGTCGGCAGCGACGACATCGGGTCGCAGGTGTCGCCCGATGGCCGACAGGTCCTGCTGTCGGTCCCGTCGCGACGTCGGATCAGCGATCGTTCTCCGTGCTCGATCTGGCGACGCTCACATCGACCCCGGTCACCGCCGGCCGATGACTCGTCTGGCAGCGGATCGCGCAATGACCTGACCGGCTCAGCCCTCGGCGATCCAGCGGTGGGGCCTTGACCGGAGACGGTCGAGGCCCCATTCCTCGCAGAACGCCTCCCACTCGGCGCGCGGCGCGCCGTCCCAGCGCAGCTCGTCGGCGTGATGCTGGCGGATGGGCACCCCATCGTCGGCCGTGCGCAGGCGCGCCAGGTCGCGGTAGAGCATCGCCTCGGTCCAGTGGTCGCGCAGCGACGCGGCGAGTGAGGCCGCCCGGCCGCCGCCGACCCCGGGCACTTCCCAGGCTGATGCCCGGGGCGGCACGTCATCGAGATGGCCGTAGACGGACAGCACGGACGCCGCGCCCTTCGCGCCCCAGCCGGGGATGCCCGGGTAGCCGTCGGACGAATCGCCGACGACCGCCAGCCAGTCGGGGATCGACGGCGGCGCGACGCCCCACTTCTCGCGGACACCTGCGTCGTCGTAGACGATCCCGCGGCGCCGATCCCACAGGACGATCCGCTCGTCACGGACGAGCTGGGCCATGTCCTTGTCGGGCGTGCAGACGAAGATGCGTTCGACCTCGGGGTCCTCGCCGAACCGGACGGCGGCCGCCGCGATCGCGTCGTCCGCCTCGAATTCGACCATCGGCCAGAGGACGATCCCGAGCGCCTCGACCGCGGCCTCGGCGATGGGGAACTGGGCCAGCAGCTCGGGCGGCATGCCGGCCGACGACTTGTAGCCCGGGAAGAGGTCGTTGCGGAACGACTCGATCACCCGGTCGGTGGCGCAGCCGACGTGGGTGGCCCCCTCCTCGCGCAGCAGGTAGAGCAGCTGGTCGCACAGCCCGGACACGCCCGACAGCGGGATCCCGTCGCGTCCGAGGACCGGTGGCCGGGGCGCGAAGTGCGCCCGGAACAGCTCGTAGGTCGCATCGACCAGGTGGAGCTGCACGGTCGCCCGGTCAGTCGCTGACGGAACCCGTCTCGACGAGCTCCTTGAACCGACCCAGGTCCGCCTGGAAGACGGCCGCGAGGGCCGGGGTCATGACCAATGCCCCGAGATGCGCGAAGACAGGCGGGGTCAGGACCTCGTCCCAGCGGACGATGGTGGTCGTGCCGTCTGCGCCCGCTTCGAGGGTGATCAGGCCGCGGCCCTTGAACATGCCGTCGTGGCTGATGGCGTAGCGGTGGGGCGGCTCGAACTCGGTGATGGTGACCGGGTCGGTGACGGTGATGCCGAACATCCGGACGTCCGCCTCGCAGCGCGTGCCGACGCCGATCGGGCCGTCGTCGAGCATGCGGATGGCCTTCATCTCGGTCATCCAGGTCACCTGGTCCTCGACGTCGGCGACGGCCGCCCAGACGCGCTCGATCGGTGCGTCGATGACGACCAGCGAGCTGATCGGCTCGGGCTCGGCACCCTTGGACTGCTCGGACAGGATCCGGTCGAGGGCATACGAGATACCCGCTCCGGCGATGGCCAGCCGGATCGCGCCGCGGATCATCGCATCACCGTCCGCCACAGGGTCACGCCCGCGGCGTCCATCGCCTCGAGCGCCCGCTCGCCGTCACCAGGTTCCAGCTCGACCGCGGCGATGGCGTCGGTCAGGACCGACGTCCGGAAGCCGAGGGCCGCCGCGTCGATGGCGGTCGCCTTGACGCAGTAGTCGGTCGCGAGCCCGGTCACGACGACGCTGTCGATGCCGGCGTCGCGCAGGAGGCCTTCGAGCTCCGTCTTGATCGTCTCGCCCGAGACCGGGTCGCGCATCGTGAAGCCCGGAGTAGCCGTCCTCGCCATTGGCGCCCTTGCGGACCCGCGGCGCGTCGATAGGGAGGGCCAGGTCCGGATGGAGCTCGGCGCCCCATGTGTCCGCGACGCAGTGGACCGGCCAGATCCCGCCGTCCTTGGCGAAGTGCGGGGTCGATGGCGGGTGCCAGTCCTGGGTGGCCACGACGATCGCGCCGTTGTTCACGGCCATCTCGATCTCGCGATCGATCGCCGGGATCACCCGGTCGCCACCGGATACGGCGAGCCCACCCGCCGGATCGGCGAAATCGTTCTGGACGTCGACGACGATGAGGGCCGTCCCCGGCCGGTAGCGCTGCATGCTGCGAGCGTAGCGCACCGGCGACATCGCGGCTCCGGTCCGTGCCGCAACCGTTCCGTTACCGTCGGATCCGACCGATATGGGCTACATTGCCCGAATGCGCTTCGAGCCCGCCGAGCTGGCCCTGCTCGCGGAAACCAGGGAGATCGAGATCGAGACCGCCTTGCCGGACGGCCCCGTCCACCGGACGATCATCTGGGTCGTCGTCGATGCTGACGACGCGTTCATCCGATCGTATCGGGGAGAGACGGCGCGCTGGTACCGCGAGGCAGTCGCGAACCCCGAGGTGACGATCCATGCCGGCGACGTGGCGCTGCGCGCCAGGGCGGTCCCGGCGGTCGATGCCGCGTCCATCCGCCGGGTGAGCGACGGGCTCGTGGCCAAGTACACCGGGCGTGGCGGCCTCGAGCCGATGCTCCAGCCAGACGTCCTCGACACGACCCTTCGCCTGATACCGAGCTGACGACCATGTATTTCGACGAGTTCAAGCACCAGCTCCCGGACATCGACCCGGCCGAGACCGACGACTGGATCACGTCGCTGGACCAGGTCGTCGCCGACGAAGGCGAGGCGCGTGCCCGATTCATCATCTACAAGCTCTTGAAGCGCGCTCGTCAGCTGCAGGTCGGGCTCCCGCCGCTGACCCAGACCCGCTACATCAACACGATCAGCCCGGAACAGGAGCCGGACTTCCCGGGCGACGAAGCCATGGAGCGGCGCATCCGCCGGCTCATCCGCTGGAATGCGGTGGCGATGGTCCTCCGGGCGAACAACCGCTTCTCGGGCATCGGCGGCCACCTCGCGACCTACGCCTCCGCGGCCACGCTGTACGAGGTCGGCTTCAACCACTTCTTCCGCGGCAAGGACGGCGGCGGGAGCGGTGACCAGATCTTCTACCAGGGCCACGCCGCGCCGGGCATCTACGCCCGGGCGTTCCTCGAGGGTCGGCTGTCGGTCGACCAGCTCGACCATTTCCGGCGCGAGACGGTGCCGGGGGAGGGGCTGTCGTCGTACCCGCATCCGCGGCTGATGCCCGACTTCTGGGAGTTCCCGACCGTCTCGATGGGCCTCGGGCCGATCAGCGCGATCTACCAGGCCCGCTACAACCGCTACCTCCACAACCGCGGTCTGCTCGACACATCCGGCTCGCGGGTCTGGGCCTTCCTCGGCGACGGCGAGACCGACGAGCCCGAATCGCTCGGCGCGCTCCACGTCGCGTCGCGCGAGGGTCTCGACAACCTGACCTTCGTCGTCAACTGCAACCTGCAGCGGCTCGACGGCCCGGTCCGTGGCAACGGCAAGATCATCCAGGAGCTCGAATCCGCCTTCCGCGGTGCAGGCTGGAACGTCATCAAGGTCATCTGGGGTCGGGAGTGGGACGACCTGCTCGCGCGCGACGTCGACGGGCTGCTCGTCCAGCAGATGAACGAGACACTCGATGGAGAGTTCCAGAAGTTCTCGGTGGCCGGTGGGGCATACATCCGCGAGCACTTCTTCGGGCCGGACCCGCGGCTCAAGAAGCTCGTCGAGCACCTGACCGACGACGACCTCGCCAAGCTCCGTCGCGGCGGCCACGACTACCGCAAGGTCTATGCCGCCTACAAGGCCGCGACCGAGCACAGCGGCGCCCCGACCGTGATCCTGGCCCACACCGTCAAGGGCTGGACGCTGGGGCCGGGCGTCGAGGCCCGCAACATCACCCACCAGGCCAAGAAGCTCAACGAGGCCGAGCTGCGGATCTTCCGCGACCGGCTCGAGCTGCCCATCCCGGACGCGACCCTCAAGGACGCGCCGTACTACCATCCCGGCCCCGAGTCCGAGGAGATCGGATACCTGCTCGAGCGCCGCCGCTCGCTGGGCGGTCCGCTGCCGCGCCGGGTCGTCCGCGCCGAACCGTTGCCGGCGCCCGCGGCGACCGTCGACGCGGAGTTCGCCGCAGGCAGCCCGACGCCGGTCTCGACGACCATGGTCTTCGCCCGGATCCTGCGCAATCTCATCCGCGACCCCGAGCTCGGGTCACGGATCGTACCGATCATCCCGGACGAGGCGCGAACCTTCGGCATGGACCCGCTGTTCAAGGAAGTCGGGATCTACGCCGCCCTGGGCCAGCGCTACGAGCCGGTCGATTCGGATCTGGTCCTGTCGTACCGCGAGGCGACCGACGGCCAGGTGCTTGAAGAAGGCATCACGGAGGCCGGCTCGATGGCGAGCCTGCAGGCGGCCGGCACGTCCTACTCGAGCCACGGCGTGCCGGTCATCCCGTTCTACATCTTCTACTCGATGTTCGGCTTCCAGCGGACGGGCGACCAGATGTGGGCGTTCGGGGACGCGCGCGGGCGCGGCTTCCTGATGGGCGCCACGGCCGGCCGCACGACGCTGACCGGCGAGGGCCTCCAGCACGACGACGGCCAGACCCAGATCCTCGCCTCGACCGTCCCGAACCTGCGCGCCTACGACCCGGCGTTCGCCTACGAGCTGGCCGCCGTCGTCCGCGACGGCATCGAGCGGATGTACGGCCCCAAGCCGGAGGACGTCTTCTACTACGTCACGATCTACAACGAGAACTACGCCCAGCCGGCGCGCCCGGAGGGCCTCACCGACGATGACATCCTGCGTGGTGTCTACCGGTTCGCCGGCGCGCCCGACCTGGGTCGCGATGCGCACCCGGCCCGGCTGGTCGGCTCCGGGGCCATCCTCCAGCAGGTCATCGCCGCGCGCGACCTGCTCGCCGACAAGTTCGGCGTGGCCGCCGAGATCTACAGCGCGCCGTCGTTCCCGCTGCTGCGTCGCGACGCGCTCGAGGCAGAACGCTGGAACCGGCTCCATCCCGACGCGAAGTCGCCGCGGATCCCGCACGTCAGCACGATCCTGCCGCCCGACGGCGGCCCGATCATCGCCGCGACCGACTGGATGAAGGCGCTGCCGGATATGGTCTCGCGCTGGCTGCCGCCGCACTACGTCGCACTCGGCACGGACGGGTTCGGTCGGAGCGATACGCGCGAGGCGCTGCGGACGCTGTTCGAGATCGACCCGCCGCACATCGCCGCAGCGACGATGGTCGCCCTGGCCCGCTGCGGGGCGCTGCCCGCCGCCAAGGCCGCCAAGGCGGTCAAGGAGCTCGGCATCGACCCGGACAAGGCGGACCCGCTGGCCCTCTGACCTGGGCGGCAGACGCGCGCGCAATGAGGAGTTCGTCGATGTCGCAATCGCTGCGCATCGCCCAGGTCGCCCCGCCCATGGAGCCGGTCCCGCCACCGGGCTACGGGGGCACCGAGCGGGTCATCGCCGAGCTCGTCGGCGAGCTCCATCGACGAGGTCACCAGGTGACGACGTTCGCCAGCGGCGACTCGGTCGTCCCCGGCCGGTTGATCCCGACCGTTTCGGAGGCGCTCCGCCCGTCGGGCTTCGATGGCGACCCGTCGTCATACGTGCAGCTGACCATCCAGTCGGTGCTCGACCATGCGCCCGAGTTCGACATCATCCACAGTCATCTCGAATGGGCGAACCTGCTCCTTGCCCGCGTCTCGCCGACACCCGTCGTGTCCACCTTCCACGGACGTCTCGACCTCCCGTTCGCGACCGAGATGTTCGCCCGCCCGACGCCCGGTCTCGTCGCGATCAGCGAGAATCACGCCGCATCGCACCCGGAGGTCGAATGGGCCGCGGTGGTCCACAACGGCCTGACCCTGGACGATGCTCCGTTCGGGCGCCACCGTGGAGAGGCGCTCTGCTTCGTCGGTCGGGTGACGCCGGAGAAGGGGATCGTCGAGGCGATCGATGTCGCCAAGGCGACGGGGCGGCATCTCAGGATCGCGGCCAAGGCGGGCCCGAACCCGTCCGAGCGGGCCTACTTCGAGGACGTGTTCATGCCCGCGCTCGAGGCGGCCGGAGGCCTCGTGGAATTCCTGGGTGAACTCGGCCAGGTCGACCGGGACAACCTCTTCGCCGAGTCGTACGCAGCGCTGATGCCCGGTTCGTGGCCGGAACCGTTCGGGTTGGTGGCGATCGAAGCGCTCGCCTGCGGGACGCCGGTCATCGCCCGGCGAGTCGGCGGGTTGTCCGAGATCATCCGTGACGGCGTGGACGGCTTCTTCGGCGATGACACCGCCCAGCTCGCCTCTCTTGTCGGGCGAGTGGCTCAGCTCGACCGGGCCGCGATCCGGGCGTCCGTGCTCGAGCGATTCTCGGCCGCGCGGATGACTGACGGCTACGAGGCGGTCTACCGTCAGATGCTCCATGGCGGGGTCCTCGTGCCGCTCGGGGCGATCCGCTAGACCGGCGCACCATCCGCACGCGTCCGGTAGCCTGTGACACTCAGGAAGGAAGCCGATCCCCCGCATGACCGACGCCCAGCCACGGACGAGCATCCAACCCCCGGCGGTCGCGATCATCCCGGCGACGGACCTCGGGAACGTCGAGGTCACCAAGGCCGGCAATCTCTACCTGCTGACCGATGCACGCGGCGACGTCAGGTCGGACGGACGCGGTCTCGGCCTGTACCTGCTCGACACGCGCGTTCTCTCCGCCTCCTGCTTGCGGGTCAATGGCGCGCAGCTGACGCTGCTCCGGGGACCCCACCGGGAAGGCGAGTCCGACACGATCCAGTTGACCAATCCCGAGATGCGCCGGAACCCGGCCGACAAGCACGGTGGCGGGCAGGCCATCCTTCGCCAGGAACTCAGCGTGACCCGCACCCGCCGGATCGACGGCGTCCTCCAGGAAGAGGTCGCCATCGAATGCTTCTCGGACACCGAAGAGGCGCTCCAGGTCGAGCTCGGTCTCGGCGTCGACATGGCCGACATCTTCGAGGTCCGAGGTTATCCGCGACCTGCCCGGGGCACGCTCCGACCGATCGACATCGACGGCGACCGGGTCGCCTTCGGCTACGACGGCCTCGATGACCGGCGGTCCACGACGACCGTCACCCTACCCGGGGCGGTGATCCGGGTCGCGACCGACGCCGATACCTGGCCGGGCGCCAGCATCGTCGCGACATGGCAGGCGCGCCTGCGCCCGCACGACCGCTTCGCCGTCGGGTGGACCGTCGCCTATGCCCTGGCCGAGGAGCCCGCGCCCCGGGTGGCACCCACACCCCCCGTCGTGACGGCCGGCCCGCCGGTCCACGCCCCACGCTTCGTCGTGCCGCAGATCCGGTCGGATCACGAGTTGCTGGACCGGACGCTGGAGCGATCGGTGACCGACCTGCATGCGCTCCATAACGACGGCCCGGAGCCCGGCGAGCAATACCTCGCGGCCGGGATCCCATGGTTCGCGACCCTGTTCGGACGCGACAGCATCATCGCCGCGCTCGAGACGGTGGCGTTCATCCCGTCGCTCGCCGTGTCGACGCTCGATGTCCTCGCTCGTCTCCAGGCCACGACCGACGACCCGTGGCGCGACGCCGAGCCGGGCAAGATCCTGCACGAGCTGCGGACCGGCGAGATGGCCCGGGCGGGCGAGACGCCGCACAGCCCGTACTACGGGAGCATCGACTCGACGCCGCTGTGGCTGATCCTGCTCGGCGAGACGCACGCCTGGACGGGCGATGACGCGCTGGTCGATCGGCTCTGGCCGCACGCGCTGGCTGCGCTGGACTGGATCGAGACGTCGGGCGATCTCGACGGCGACGGCTTCCTCGAATACCGGCGACGGTCGCCGCTCGGCCTGCGCAACCAGGGCTGGAAGGATTCGGGCGACGCGATCCGGCACACCGACGGGGTCCTCGCGGAGGGGCCGATCGCGCTTGCAGAAGTGCAGGGTTACGCCTATGCCGCGCGGCGGGCGATGGCCCGGCTGGCGCGTCATCGCGGCGACGAGCCGCTGGCGGCCCGTCTCGATGTCGCGGCCGACGACCTGCGCGTCCGCTTCGACGCCGCGTTCTGGGTCCCAGAGATCGGGTTCTACGCGATCGCGCTCGATGGCGACAAGCGGCCGGTCGCGACGATCACCTCCAACCCGGGCCAGGCGCTCTGGTCGGGGATCGTGCCGCCGGAGCGCGCCGAACGGGTCACGACCCGGATGCTCGAGCCCGACCTGTTCTCCGGCTGGGGGGTCCGGACCTATGCGACTGGCCAGCCCGGATACAACCCGGTCGGCTATCACACGGGGTCGGTCTGGCCGCACGACAACGCGCTGACCGCGGCGGGCTTCAAGTGGGCCGGCGCCCCGGACGGCGCGAACACGATCGCCGGCCGGCTGATCGAGGCCGCCCAGTGGTTCCCGGACCTGCGGCTGCCCGAGCTGTTCTGCGGCTACGACCGCGCCTCGGTCGGGGCTCCCGTCGCGTACCCGGTCGCCTGTTCGCCCCAGGCGTGGTCGGCCGCAGCGCCGTTCTCGCTCATCGCCACGATGCTCGGCCTGCACGCGGACGCCTCGGCCGGACGTCTCGAGCTCGTCCGCCCGACCTTGCCGGACTGGCTGACCAAGCTGACCATCACGGGCCTGCCGATCGGCGGCGAAACGGTCGACCTGCTGGTCCATCGCTGGCGCGGCCGGACCAGCGCCGAGGTCCTCGGCCGGCGCGGCTCGATCGACGTCATCATCCACGCGTGAGCCATGACACCAGGAGTGATCGGATGACCGACGCCAGCACATCCTCGGGCACGATCGTCGTCAGCGGCACCGGCCGTGTCGCGGTCGACCCCGACGTCGCCGACCTGCGCCTCGGTGTCGCCATCTCGCGACCGACGGTCGAGGCCGCCCGGGCGGCCGCTGCGGAGTCGATGGCCGGCATCCTGGCAGCCGTCACCACGGCCGGCGTCGCGCGGCGAGACGTGCGCACGACCGTCCTGTCGGTCCAGCCGCGCTACGACTACCGCGACGGCAAGGCGCCGGTCCTGACCGGCTACGACCTCGCCAACGTCGTCGAAGTCACTGTTCGCGACCTGGCGACCCTCGGCGGCGTGGTCGACGGGGCGCTGACCGCCGGCGCGACCAGCCTTGACGGGCTGACGTTCCGGGTGGACGACCCGCGCGAAGCCGAGCATGCCGCCCGGACGGCGGCGATCGTCGAGGCGCGGTCGCGCGCCGACGTCCTGGCCGCCGCGTCGGGCGTGACGATCACCGGGGTCAGCGATATCACCGAGGGCGGACCCCAGCCGACCTGGCCGCAGCCCAAGGCGACCCGGATGCTGATGGCCAGCGACGCCGCGACGCCGGTCGAGGCCGGCAGCACGGAGATCGCGGTCACGGTCACCGTCACGTTCAGGATGGGTTGACCGCCGACAGCCGGAGCACCTCGCCGTGGGTGAGGCTCGTCGCGTAGACGGTCCCGTCTTCGGCCGCGTTGATCGAGCTCAACGTGCGCCCCAGCTTGGCGACGATGACCGGCGTCCGCCGCGCGTCGCCGGTCGGATCGATCAGCCACAGGTTGTCCGAACAGGCATCACCGAACAGGTAGCCACCGTCGAGCCGTCCCTGGCGGGCATCCCGGACGACGACGCCGCCGATGATCGCGCAGCCCGCGTCGTGACCATATTCGGTGACGGGCAGCGTCAGCCCGGTCTGGTCGCAGCCGCTCGATGGCTGGTAGCAGTGGAAGCCCTCCATCCTGTTCCAGCCGAAGTCCAGGCCGCCGATCGCCGGCACGGGCGACGTCGACCTCCTCCCACGCGTTCTGGCCGACGTCGCCGATCCACAGGTCGCCGGTCCTGGAGTCGAAGCGCATCCGCCACGGATTGCGCAGGCCGGTCAGCCAGATCTCGGGCTTCGCGTTCGGGTCGCCGACGAACGGGTTGTCGGGCGGGACGGAGTACGGCTGACCGGATGCCGCTGCCGGCGTCGATGTCGAGACGCAGGATCTTGGCCAGGTCGGTGTCCAGGCGCTGGCCATTGCCCTGCGGGTCGCCGCTGGAGCCACCGTCGCCCATGGCGATGTAGAGCCGCCCGTCCGGCCCGAACGCGAGGGCCCCGCCGTTGTGGTTGGCGAATGGCTGGGTGATCCGGAGGATGACGGTCTCAGTGGCGGGGTCGGCGATGTCGGCATCGGTCGCGGAGACCGTGTACGAGGCGATGACCGTGTTGCCCTTGAGGTCCGTGTAATCGACGAAGAAGCGTGGGTCGGTCGGGTAGTCGGGATGGAAGGCGAGCCCGAGCAGGCCCCTTTCACCGCCGCTGGCGATCCTGTCCCGGATATCGAGGAACGGCCGCTCGAGGCTCGCTCCGTCACGGATGGTCCGGATGGTCCCGGCCTGTTCGGCCACGAACAGGCGCCCGCTCCCGTCGCTCGCGTCGGTGACCTCGACCGGGGAGCTGAGACCCGACACAACGACATCGACCTTGACCTCCCGTCCGGCGGGATCGAGCGACGGGCCGGAATTGGGTGACGCACCCGACCCGCAGGCGACGACGATCACCGAGGCAACCAGGAGGAGCGTCGCGAGCGGCCGCCGATGACGTTTCGGACGATCGAGCATCCAGGCGATGCTAGCCCGGATCGGCGCGACCGGCCGTCGAGCCCGTTTTGGGCTCGTTCGCGCTGGTACCCTGCCACGCGGAGGGACGCGTTGCTCGATCGCTTGATCTCCGGTGCAGGGGCGGTCACCGATGGCGCCGATCGATCCGTCCGGCTGCTGACGAGCAGTTCGACCGGGCGTTCCGTTGCGACCCGTCCGGGATCTCTCGTCGTCGCGGTCCTGTTGCTCGTCCTGGCGGGCCTGCTGGTGCTGGCCGGCATCGAGGCGACCGATTCCGGGTCCCCGGTCACGCTGGACCCGGCCATGATCGCGAGCGCGCCGACGCGCACCCTCAGCGATCGCACCTACGCGACCCTGAACGGGTCGCTCATGACCGACTGGGTCGAGACGTTCGAGGACGCCAACGACAACGGCATCGAGGATGCCGACGAGCACGGGGTCGCCTGGTTCTACTGGCTGGTCGATCCAGTGCAGCGGCGCGGCGTGACCGTCCGATCGTCCCGGACGCCGGCCTCGATCTTCCGGTTCGACGGGAAGGGCATCGTCATCCCGGACCCCGCCTACCTGGTCGAGGAGGAACCGTTCTTCGACGCGGAGCTGAAGGACACCGGGCTCGCGGTGGATCCGACGACCATCATCGACGCGACCGGCGCTGTCGGAGGTACCGTTCCGATCGACCTCGGCGCGGACCTGCCGGACACTGGGACCGCGGTCGAGGTGAACGGTCCTCGGTTGGGCGGCTACCGCACCCTCTGCACGCAGGACCTCGATCGCGACGGTGTCTGCGACAGGGAGGAGGTCGATCGCGTCGAGCTCGCCGTCTTCGACCCGACGACCAAACGGGCCGTCCGCGTCCTCCTGCGCGAGCCGCCTCAGTTCTCCGAGGCGTCGCTGACTGGCCTGCTGCGGCGCGAGGAGCGGGCCGTGGACGACGCGCGGTCGACCAAGGGTCTCGACTTCGGAGCGATGGATATCGTCGTCTCCGACCGGTTCGTCCTCGACGATGCCGTGCCGCCTGCGAAAGCCCCGCTCGCATTCGTCCTTGCGCTCGCCCTGGCCGCCGTCGCTGCGACGATCCTGGTGGGGCTGGCCGGGGGCTACCTGATCTATCGGCGGACGACGGGCCCGCTGCCCACGCCGGCGACGACGCTCGGGCCGGGCGAGCGTGTCGCGCTGCATTTGACCGGCCTCGTCCGCACGCCGTCCGGCCTCGAGCACCTGCGCGAGGCGCCGAGCGAGCTGATCCGGTTCGTGGTCGGCCGCCCGGTCGTGTCGCCAGAAGCGCCCGACGCGTCCGATGCCGCCGAAACCCCCGACGCCAGGATCGACGACGACGCCCCGATCGCGACGACGCTCATCGTCGAACGGACCGGGGTCGCCCAGGGGGTGGCCGTCGGCCTCGGCGAGCTGAAGCGGGTCTCGGCCGGACGGGTCATGACCTTCCGGGCGCCGCGTCCGGCCTTGCGCGTCGTCGCGGGCACAGGGCCGCTCCTGCTGTCCTTCGACACCGAGGCGGACCGCGACCGCGCCGCTGCCGCATTGCTTGACGAATCCGGCTTCGGACCGGACGGCCACCCGATCGGATCAGCCTGAGGAGAACGAGATGGACGCCTGGGAGTTCTCGGATATCGAAGCGGTCCGCGCCTCGAGCGGTCGTCCGTACCACGAATTCTTCCGGGTGCCCGACCTGTCGGCCGGCATCTACACCCTCGAAGCGAGCGCGACCGATCTCCAGAGCCCGCACACCGAGGACGAGCTCTACTACATCGTCGCCGGGCGTGGCCTGATCTCGGTCGGCGACGAGACCAGGCCGGTCGTGCCAGGTTCGGTCGTGTTCGTCGCCGCCGGAGTGCCGCACCGGTTCCACGACATCGCCGTTCGACTCGAGATCCTGGTGATGTTCGGCCCGGCCGAAGGCGACCGCGCGACGCTCTGACGGGCGCTACATCGCGAATCGCGCGGCGATCTCGCGCAGGGCGAGCGCGAGTTCCGCCCCGCGCCCGACCTCGTCGTGCCGGAAGAACACGAATGCGTCGTCGCCCGCCGCGAGGAACGGCTCGAGCCGGGCCGCCCAGGCCTCGAGGTCCGCGTCCGTGTAGTCGTGCCGACGCAGGCGCAGGTACAGGAACGGACCGGTGCGGCGGAGTGTCGGCGGCAGCTCGTCCTCGGGGAGTTCGGTGGCGCACAGTGCCGCGCCGATGGTGGCCAGCGCCGTGAACGTCTCGTCCACGTGCCACGACGGGTCCTGGAACTCGAGGGTCACGGGCAGGTCCCGGGGCCACGCGCCGAGCAGCGCCGCCAGCTTCGCATCATCGCGGCGGGCGCCGTCCGGGACGCGGAAGAGGACGGTCCCGAGCCGCTCCCCGAACGCCCGGTACGGCCCGGTCAGCCAGGCCACGCTTCCCTCCGGGTCGGTCTGGAGCGCGCGGAAAGACCCTCCCCGCTGGGCCTTCACCGCAAAGCGGAAGTCGGACGGTGTCGCCGCGAGCCAACCGGCGATCTTGGCGGGCGACGGCGATGCGTAGTAGGTGTTGTTGAGTTCGACCGCGCTGAGGCGACCGGCGTAGGAGGGCAGGAGGTCGGCGGCACGTGTCCCGGCCGGATAGAACCGGGGTGCCCAGCCCGCGTACGAGAACCCGCTCGTGCCGACGAACAGTCGACCGGCCACGGGCGTCAGCCGGTGACGATCGCGCTCGGCGTCTCGACCGCGTCGGGGAGGCAGGCGCCGGGATCGTTGTCGCCGGGTCCGGCCTGGCGGGCGACCGCGGTCATCGAGCGCTCGAGATTCTCGAGCGCCAGCGTGTCCATCACCGACAGGAAGTGTTCGCTGATGCCGCGCAGGTGGGTCCGCGAGGCGGCCCGGAGGCGATCGAGGCCACGTTCCGTGAGGACCGCTTCGGCGCCACGGGCGTCGGCCAGGCAGGCGCTCCGCTCGACCAGGCCATCCTGGACCAGTCGATCGATGAGCCGGGTCACGCCGCTCTTGCTGAGCAGGACCTCTTCGGCGAGCTGGCCCATCCGGATCCGCCGGTCGGGGGCCTGGGCGATGGTCAGGATGGCGTCGTACTCGGCGAACGACAGGTCGTGCTCGGCGCGCAGCTCCTCGTCCAGGCGGCGGGAGACGCGTGCGTGCGCGAGCAGGAACGCTCGCCACGGTGCGAGTCGGGGGTCGCGCGCGGTCAGTGGCCGTGCGACCGGCTCGGAGATCGACATTGCGGGGATGCTACCACCTCGGCGGTGATGCGCCATATGGAACGTTGACAACGCAACGATATCGCGATATGGTTGCTGAGTCAACAACACAGATCGGCGTCGGCCGCAGCCGGCGCACCGGAGGCATTCCCATCCCATGGCGACATTCGCGATCGACTCGGCCCACACCGACGTCCTCTTCTCAGCCAAGCACATGATGGTCACCAATGTCCGCGGCACGTTCACGGACGTGGCGGGGACCGTCGAGATCAACGAAGACGATCCGACGGCGTCGCACGCCGAGATCGTCGTCAAGGCCGCCAGCCTCGACACCGGCGTCGGCGCCCGCGACAACCATCTTCGCTCGAACGACTTCTTCGCCGTCGAGACCTACCCGGAGATCCTGGTGATGTCCACGGCCGTGCGCCGGAAGGGCGGCAACGACTTCGTCGTGACCGCCGACGTCACGATCCGCGACGTCACCCGCTCGGTGGACTTCGACGTCGAGTTCCTCGGCTTCTTCGCCGGGATGGACGGGGCGCGACATGCCGGGTTCGGCGCCAAGGCCAAGGTCGATCGCAAGGATTGGAACCTCGACTGGAACGTCGCCCTCGAAGCGGGCGGCTGGCTGGTCGGCGAGACCGTGACCCTCGAGGTCGACGTCGCGGTCCAGGAGCTGGCTCCGCCCGCTGTCGCCGCGGCGGCCTGACCAGACGCGGCCTCAGGCCGCGTCGAATCGATAGAGCGTGCCGCCGGCGAGGTCGAGGACGTACAACTCGCCGGCCCCGTCCTCGCCGAACCCGCTGATCTGCATCGATGTCGTCAGCAGCGTGCTCTTGGTGGCCGGGACCGCGGCGGTCCGCGAGATCGTCCAGATCGTGCCCGAGCAGAGGTCGCCGAAGACGTAGCGACCCGCCAGGGCGGGCACGGCGGTCCCGCGATAGACGTAGCCGCCGATGACCGAGCAGCCCTCACTGTGGCTGTACTCGACGACGGGCATCTTCAGCCCTGTCGTCCGACAGCCCGATGCCGGGCGGAAGCAGTGGCGGCCCTCCATGATCCGCCAGCCGTAGTTGACACCCCTGCCGAGGCTGGTGCTCCTGCTCGAGGCGACCGACCGGTCGATCTCCTCGTACCTTCCCTGGCCGACGTCGCCGATCCACAGGTCGCCCGTCACCCGATCGAACGACCAGCCCCACGGATTGCGCAGGCCGCGTGACCAGATCTCGTTCCGGCCGGGCTTGCCGACATACGGGTTCGAGGCGGGGATCCTGTACTGGCGAGCTCCCAGCCTGCCATTGATGTTGATCCGGAGCATCTTGCCGAGCAGCAGGTCGAGGTTCTGGGCGCGATTGCCGGGGTCGCCGGCGCTGCCGCCGTCGCCCGTCCCGATATACAGGTAGCCGTCCGGGCCGAACGCCATGTGACCACCGTTGTGGTTGGCGTACGGCTCGTCGATCGTGATGATCCGCCTGATGGCGCCGTGGGTCGCGACGTCCGGGTTGCTCGAGACGCGGTATTCGTTGATCGCGACATCGCCGTCACCCTTGCGGGTGAAGTACAGGTAGAACTTGCCGTTCGTCTTGTAGGAGGGATGGAAGGCGATGCCGAGAAGGCCGCGCTCACCGCCGGTGGCCAGCCGTTCGTGGATGTCGATGAACGGTGTCGCGAGCAGGGCGCCATTCTTGACGATGAGGACCTTGCCGCCCTGCTCGACGATGAACAGCCGGCCCGAGCCATCGGGTGCGGAGGTGACCTGGACTGGCGCGTCGAGGCCGGAGACGACCGGGGTGAGCGCCACGGCCGCAGCGCCGGTCGCGTCGCCGGATCCCATCGCGAGCAGCAGGACGAGGGCCGCGAGAGTGCCGGTGAGTCGGCGCAGGCTGCTGGTCTGTGTCATCGGCCCATGATGACCGGCTAGTCGCGCGCGCCGCAAGGCGGACCATCGGACCGGGACCGTATCCTTCCACGATGGTCATGACCGATCGTGCCTATGGCGCCCAGTCCATGTCCGCGCCGCTGCTCGACGTCCTGGTCAAGCGGCCGGGTCCGGCCTTCGGGGCCGCCTTCGACGATGCGGCCCACGGCTTCCTGCATCCGGTCGACCTCGATCTCGCCCGACGGGAGCACGACGCGTTCGTCGAGCTGCTCGCTTCGCTCGGGCCGCGGGTCCACGAGCTCGATCTCGAATCGGCGTCGCCGGACCTCGTCTACACATTCGACCCGTTGCTGGTGACCGATCGTGGTGCGATCCCGCTCCGGCCGGGCAAGCCGAATCGGGCGAGCGAACCCGCGTCGATCGAGGGTTGGACGGCCGCCGCGGGAATCCCGACGCTCGGTCGGATCGAGGCGCCCGGGACCATCGAAGGGGGCGACACGTTCTGGCTGCGTCCCGACCTGCTGTGCATCGGCCGGACGCTGCGAACGAACGCCGAGGGCGCCCGACAGCTGGCCACGCTGGTCGGTGGCGACGTGCGGATCTTCGACGTGCCGTACTGGCATGGCCCGGCCGAGCTCATCCACCTCCTGTCGGTCATCTCGCCGGTCGCCGACGACCTCGCGGTGGTCTACCTGCCACTCCTGCCGGTCGGGCTGTGGGAGCTCCTTCGCGAGCTCGGGATGCGCCTGATCGACGTTCCCGACGAGGAGTTCCCGACGCTCGGCTGCAACGTCCTGGCGGTTCGGCCCGGCGTCGTCATCGTGGCCGAAGGCAACCCGCGCACCGCCGCAGCTCTCGCGGCGGCGGGCTGTGAGGTCCACACCTACGCGGCGACCGAGATCGGGATCAACGGCTCCGGCGGGCCGACCTGCATGACCCGGCCGATCCTGCGTGCCTGATACCGATCCGATCGACCGCGACCGGCTCGTCGCGGATCTCGGCGCACTGGTCCGGCTGCCGAGCATCACCGGGTCGGAGGAGGCGGTCGCGGTGTGGGCGGCAGGAGCGCTTGTGCGATCTCGGCCTGACCGTCGAGACGGTCTCGCCCGACCCGGCGGCGGTCCGGGCGGATCCGGACTGGCCCGGCGAGGAGATGCCGCGCTCGTCGCTGCCGGTCGTCATCGGGCGAGCCGGCCGGCCGGGCGGTCGCCGGATCATCCTGTCGGGCCACCTCGACGTCGTGCCGCCGGGCGACCCGGCCACCTGGAGCGTCGACCCATGGGGCGCCCAGATCCGCGACGGCGCCCTCTACGGACGCGGCGCCTGCGACATGAAGGGCGGGGTTGCGGCGATCCTGGCGGCTGTCCGGGCACTCGGTGCGAACGGCGACCTCGCCCGGCTCGACGGCGAGCTCATCGTCGCCCTGGTCCCGTCCGAGGAGGATGGCGGGCAGGGGACGCTCGCTGCCATCCGGGCCGGCGTGACCGGCGATCTCGCGATCATCCCCGAACCCTCGAACCTCGACGTCGTCGTCGCCCACGCGGGCGCCATCACGTTCCGCCTGACCGTGCCGGGCCGCGCGGCACACGCCTCGCAGCGTCGCGAGGGCATCTCGGCGCTCGACAACCTGTTCGTCCTCAGCCAGGCGCTCGCCGCCGACGAGGCGCGCCGCAACGAGGCCGAGACGGATCCGTTGATGACAGCGCTCGGCCTGCCGTACCCGACGATCATCGGCATCGTCGAGGGAGGGGAGTGGGCTTCGACCGTCCTCGACCGGATCACCGCCGACGGGCGGTACGGCGTCCGGCTCGGCCAGTCACCGGCCGACGCCGAGGCGGAGCTGCGCGCGGCGGTCGCGGCCGCCTGTGCCGCCGACCCATTCCTGCGCGACCACCCCGCGACCATCGAGATCACCGGCGGTCGGTTCGGGTCGGCGCGCGTCGCGTCCGATCACCCGCTGCCGGTCGGCCTGGCCGCGACCGTCGAAGCCGTCACCGGCCGTCGACCGGCGCTCCTCGGCGAGCCGTACGGCGCCGACATGCAGATGTTCGTCAACGTCGGGCGCGACGCCGTGCGTCATCTTCGGTCCGGGCGACGTCCGGGTCGCCCACAGCGCAGACGAGCACGTCCCCATCGCCGAGGTCGTCGATTGTGCCCGGGTGCTCGCGGCGTGGGTCCGGCGGGAGCTGCTCGCGGATGGCTGAGCGCCGTCAGTCCTTCCGCCGTCGCGTGCCAGCTTCGACGAACCGGCAGATGGCATTGGCCAGCGCATCTGCTCGGGCGTCCGGGCATGGACGCCGCAAGAAGGGTGGGCGAAGCGACGACGAACGAGACGCACGCGCTCGCGAGATCGCCACGTTGAGTCGATTGCGCGACTGTACAGGAAGTCCATGTCGCGCGGGGCATCCTCGCGGCTCGAGCTTGTCATCGAGTAGATCGCCACGACGCTTCCTGACCCTGGAACTTGTCGACGGTCCCGACCCGTGCCCCGATGCGGCGCCGAGAGCAGCCTGATCTTGCCGACCTGGGCGTTGTAGGGCGCGACGACGATGCACCTCGTCCCAGCGATCAACGGGTGTCCCGTCCGACCCGCCAATTCACGCCAGTCCTCGACGTCGAGCGTTCGAGGGCCGGCAACGACATCCGCCTCCTCGTCGACGAGCCGTTTCCGCTCGTGTCGATCGGGACGTCCAGCTGACGGCCCCGTGCCCGACGAGGAGCGAGTCGTCGCCATCACCGCGTCGTTCGAGTTTCCGGGTGCGTCGATCAGCCGGTCGTCGTAGAAGGCCGGCGAGATGAAGGCGTTCACGTCCGGATGGAGTCGGCGCGACGTCCCGAGGAAGAGGCCACGGTCGGCGGGCATGGTGATGGCGTCTCCGACGAGGTGCTCGAGTGATGACGCCGCGGCCCCGGACGGATGGACCCCGAGAGCTGACCATCGGGAGCTGGTTCGGGTCACCGATGAGCACGATCGACGTCGCACAGGTCCCGAGGGCAACGACGTTCGCGAGGGACATCTGGCTCGCTTCGTCGACGAACAGGACGTCGAACGCGTCGTCGAACTCCGGGACGCGTCAGCAGCCACGGCGTTCCGGCGACGACGTCGACCGTTCCTGCGGCGATGGCGTTCTCGACGTCCGCGTTGCCTGCCGACCCGGGTCACGCCGTCCAGGTGTCCGACGTGTCCGTCATCCTCGTCCGCCTTCTGGACTGCCCGGACGACGATCCCATCCCGCCCCGCGGCCGCCATCACGGACTCGAGGAGATTGCTGATGGTCTTGTGCGACTGCGCCGTGATCGCGACGCGTCGCGCGCGGTGGACCAGGTCGGCGATCATGTGGCCGCCCGTATAGGTCTTGCCGGTCCCCGGCGGACCCTGGATGGGGAGCACCCCACCGTCGAGTTCCAGTGCGAGACGGCGACCGGCAGCGAGCACACCCTCGGCCGGTTCGACGAGCGGGTCTCCCCAACCATTCGCTCGCCGAGGTGGGAGCCGAAGGATGGTGTCGCGCACGGCCCGATACCGGCCGGGGCCATCGATGCCGTTCGCGATGACGGAGTCCGCGACGCGCAACATCGCCTGACGCTGTGCCCGACTCTCGATCGGCGCCGACGTGATCAACGCCTCTGGATCCGGCCAGTCAGCACGGCTTGAACGCTTGAGTTCGATGATCCCACGGACGTCATCGATGGCCACGACCGTTCCAGCCGATCGCCCGGTGTCGCGATCGATGGCCTCGTCGCCCGGATCGAATGGATGGTCCTGTGGTTCGAACCTGTAGCGGCGGTGGCGCATCACGCCCTGACCCGCGGTTTCGTCGAGGAACCGCGAGTCCCGCGAGGGCGTCACGCTCGGTCACGAGTTGCTCGATGGTGAGTTTCGTCCGCAATTCGAACCAGCGCCACCACTGGGACTTCTCTTCCCGTCGGTGCCAGTCAAGGAGGTCGGCGAGCAAGCGTCGGCCATCGGCCTCGGGCGAACGGTCGTCGGCTGCGAGGTCCCCGGTCAGTCCCCGAACCCGTTCGTCGACTGCGACGGAGCCAGTCCGTCAGCTGCCGCTGACGGTTCCGTGTCCGGCGTCCCGGGACGTTCCCAATCCAACTGCGGCCACATCGCCACTGCCTCGGCCCGACGTTCCTCGAGCCAGGTCCGGAGCAGCCACGTTGAGACACAGTCGTCGCGGTTGTAGGCCGCGATCCCGTCAAGGTATCTCGGGGTCGCGCTCCTTCAACCACGTTTCGAAGGCGACGACGCTGAAGCCCGCCTCGGTCACCGGACCCTCGCGCACCGGCATGTAGAACTTCTCGATCTGCTTGAGCGAGTACGACTCGACGGACGCCCGCACACCCTGTCGGACGACGCTGAGCAGGTCGACGAGCACGCTCGCCCCGCAGCAGTCGGTCGACGTCGTCGGCGCACGTCTGGTGGCGCTGCATCAGGCGCTTGATGTGCGCTCGCCTCGTAGCCGCCGTAGTGGTAGACGTGCATCGTCCGGATGCGCCTCGAGCCGCTCGATGACGTAGTCGAACGAAGCGCTCGAAGGCGGCCGTCTCGGCATCGAGGGTGACGTCGCCGGCCTCGTCACGGGCCAGATGGCCGTGAAGGTCGTCCGAGCTCCTCGACGATGCCGAAAGGTATTCGAGCCCGTCCTCGATGGCGTATGGGTCCGCCTTCGATGTCGAAGAAGAGGTCGCCACGGCGACGGCGTCGGCAGCGAGGCGAGTCCCGTCGAGCCGACTCGTCCTCGGGTTCCGGCTCGATGAGCTCGTACACGAGCTGTCCCGCTCCGGCTTCTCGAGTTGGAGCCGCGCCTGTTCGCGCACCCGAGTTAGGCCGCGGAGCCGGTACGTCGTTGATCACACGGTCGCGCGGCAGGCGTGCGAGGCTCGCCGAGCGCTTCGAGCACCCCAGCCGCGATCGGTCAGAGCTCCGTGTCGACGCGACGCATCCCCGGCGACGATCGATAGGTGATCGTCCTCGCGGCGCCGGTCCATGCACATCGGGTAGCCCACGAGCAGACCCGACAGTGATCGACAGGCTTCGGGTAGGTGCAAGGCCGGCTCCCCGGCGGCCCATCGGCGAGCGTCGCGTCAAAGCGCGACCGAACGTAGCGGAAGTAGGCCGAGAAGTCATCGATCCGGCCGGTGGCGACTGTCCTGCGCCCGCCGATCCACCTCAGCTACTCAGGAGCGACGCCCTGCAGTCCCTCGAGAAGGGACGCGTAGACGCACATCTGGAGGATCGCACCGGCCTTGACCGTGCGCGCCAGCTTCGTGTCGGCGATGTCGTAGCTCCAGCTGCCAGCCCCGGACTCGGACGATCTCGACGCTGAACAGGAAGTCAGCGTGACCCCGCAAGCGGCCATCGAAGAAGGTGGCCTGGTACACGACATCCGCACCAGAGCGCATCGCCTCGAGAGTCGCCGCCGAGCGGATCGTAGGTCGTCGGGCGTCCGCGAGTCTCCCTTCGAGATCTCGACGACCGACTGCCCTGCGTCGCGGAGCTCTGCGAGATAGGCCGCCTCGTGCTGGTCGCCGCTCTTGCGGATCAGCTCGATGGTCGGGTCGTCCTTGCGGATCGGCCGTTCCCAGAGCTGCTGGACGCGCCCGTTCAGAGTGGCGAGGTGGTCACAGGCCAGATACCCGACGAGATCCGTGGCGCTGAGTAGATCGAGTTCCCGTCGTTTGCGATCTGCACCGTCGAACCGTAGCAGCGGACCGTGACACCTCGCCTGACGCGACCGTGCGATCAGTCCGGCTCGATCTCCGACCGAAGGACGGAGTAGGTCACGAGGTCGTGATACCTGCCGGCGCGGAACTGGGAGCCGCGGGCCACCCCCTCGCGGACGAAGCCGGCCTTGTCGAGCGCTCGTTGCTCGGCGAGGTTCTCGATGTCGGTCTGGGCTTCGACCCGATTGGCGGGCGTGTGCTCGAAGAGGTAGCGCGCGACGAGGACCTGGGCCTCGACGCCGTAGCCGTGGCCGCGCGCGTCGGCGATCAGCTCGATGCCCATGTTCCAGGCGTCCGACTCGCCGGCCGGGCCGTACCCGACGCGGTGCCAGGAGACCGTGCCGATCGGGAGGGATCCCTCGATCACCTCGACGATGAGGTGGCCGCTCCGTTCGTTGCGCATCGGACCGAGGGCCAGGATGTCGCGATCGACCGGCCCACGCGGGATGCCGAAATCGTTGAACCCGCCGATGAGCTCCGGGTCGGCGGCCCACGCATCCAGCATGTCGGCGTCGTCGACGGTCACGTCGCGCAGGCGGACTCGACGGTCTCCCATGTCGCCCATCTTCTCAGGCCGCGAGGCGGCGCGAGCGTCTCACGCCCCGAACAGCGCCTCGACGGCCTCGGCGAAGACCTCGGTGTGACGGTCGACATCGTCGGCGGTCGTGGCCGGCGACATCAGGGCCATGTTGTGGAACGGGGTCATGAGGATCTGCCGGTTCATCGCCCAGAGATGGAGGAAGCGCTCGAGCTCGGGGTCGGCGTTGGCCCACTGCTCGGCGCCGGTCCGGGGCGGGTCGGGCATGAAGTGGTATTCCGCCCGCGCGCCGAGCCGGGTGACGTGCCACGGGACGCCGGACGCAGCCAGCACCTCGTTGACGCCGTCCTCCCAGCGTTCGGCCAGCGGGATCATCCGCTCGAACGCGTCCCCGGTCAGGACCTCGCCGAGCGTCGCCCGCGTGGCCGCGAGCGACAGGGCGTAGCCCGCCAACGTGCCACCGATCCCGCCGACGTCCGAGTCCTCGACCGCGATCGATGCCGCGACGCGCGCGGCGACCTCCGGGCTGAAGCCGTAGGCGGCCGACGGGATGCCGCCGCCGATGGTCTTGCCGATGACGACGATGTCCGGGTCGAGGCCCCACAGGCCGGTGGCACCGCCGGGGCCTGCGCAGATGGTGTGGGTCTCGTCGATGACGAGGAGCGTGCCGGTCCGGCGGGTGATGTCGCGGACGGCCTCGTGATAGCCGGGTTCGGGCAGCACGATGCCGACGTTCGTCAGCGCCGGCTCGAACAGCACGGCGGCGACGTCGCCGTCGGCGAGGGCGGCCTCGAGACCGGCGATGTCGTTGAACTCGACGACGCGCGTGGTCCGTGCAACGTCCACCTGGGGCCCGACCGACCCGCGGACGGGTACGACCGACCCATCGGGACCGAGCATCGCGATCGCTTCGTCCACCGAGCCGTGGTAGCAGTGGTCGTGGACGGCCACCTTGGACCGACCGGTGATCTGGCGGGCGAGGCGGAGGACCCAGCGGTTCGCGTCGCTGGCCGACAGGGCGAATTGCCACGCGCCGACCCCGAACCGTCGGGTCAGCTCGTCGCCGACCCAGGCCGCATCCTCGGTCGGGAGCATGTGGGTGATGCCGCGGCGCATCTGGCGCTCGACGGCGGCCATCGTGGGCGCCGGGCCGTGACCGGCCATGGCGCCCGTATCGCCGAGACAGAAGTCGACGTAGTCATGGCCGTCGACGCATCGGAAATGGGCGCCCGACGCGCCTTCGACATAGGGCGGGAACGGCCCGGCCCACTTGACCATCCAGGGCATCGGGACGCCTTCGAGGAGCGAGCCCTTGGCCCGCTCGTGGAGCGCCGCCGAACGCGGATGGGCGTCGGCGAACGCCTGCCATCTCGGTGGCCATGAGACGGGCGAGACGGTCGCGGTCGAGGATCGGGCGGTCGGTCATGCGGACAGGATGGCGCGACGGTCGATCCGTGGCGTGGCAATCCTGCGATGCGCGACAGGAACGCCGACGCCGGCCCGGGAGGAGGACCGGGCCGGCGTCGAACGGGAAAGAGGGGAGTGCGACCGGGTCGGGTCAGCGGCGCACGCGGACCGAGGCGAGTCGCAGGCCGCCGACGAAGGCGAGAGCCCCGACGGCCAGGAGAAGGAGGGCGGGCGATCCTGCCGGTGTCGCCGCGCTCGTGGTTTCGACGTCGGTCGGCGGAGCCATGACCCCGTCGACCCCGACGGCCGCGGTCAGCGTCTGGCCCGCGAGCGAGCCGATGGCGAAGACCGTGTACGAGTACCCGGCCTTGAGGTCGAGCGCGGCCGGATCGAGCGGGCAGACCGTGTTATCGGCGCTGGCACAGACCTTCAGGTCGTACGACCCCGGGGCGAGGGTGAGGTAGTCGGTGGCGTTCGGATAGGCAAGGTTGGTGACGACCTTGGTGGCTCCATCCTGGGTGAGGACGTCGACGGCGGGTGTGTCGGCCGAGAGGTGGGCGACCCGGACCTGTGTCTTGCCCGGGGTCGGGCTCGGGTCGTCGACGAGGACCTGTGCTTCGATCGATGCGAGGACGTTCGTGGCGGCGATCGTGTAGTGGGTGCCGGCCGCGATGGCCAGGGCCGGGACGTCGATCGGGCAGACCGAGGCGTCGGCCTCGGCACAGACCTTGATGGCGTACGTGCCACCGGGCAGCTCGACGTAGGCGCTGAGATCGCCGAACTCGAGGCCGGCCAGCGGGGCGCCGACCTTGGCGCCGTTGACGTAGACGTCCACGGCAGGCGCGTCGGGCGACGCATGGAGGACGCGGACCATCGCGCTGTCGGCGGCGGACGCGGGGGCCGCGATCGCGAGGATCAGTGCGCCGGCGGCGGCCAGGCTGGCGAGCCGGGCGATGGATCGATGCATCTGGGAGTTCTCCTGTGTCTGTCCGGTCCCGCTCGGGTAGGGCGGGTGGGCTTGACTCGGGCAATGAACCCTTCGGGAGAACTCGAGATCCGGATGGGCCCGGAGGGCCCGCTCTTAGTGGATGTGGCGGACGAAGCCGCAGATATGGCAGGTCGCGGTGCCGGTCTCGGGATCGAGGTCGAGCAGGCTGGCGCAGCCATTGGTGCCGCAGAAGAGGCGGCTGTTGGCAGTTGCCTGATAGGACCGGCGGCGCATGCGCCGCACGGCCGAGGCGCGTCCGGTCACGGACGCTTGGGTGCTGCGAGTCATCATGGGTGGTGTGTTCTTTGTGCTTTCTGGCGCGCCTTGGTCGCGGCATGAGCGACCGGCTGCGTCTGTGTGGGGCGCTCGAGTTCTTGGTCGAGACGCCTGTCTTGATATGTCTGCGCGCCGGGCCGGGAGCGGGGTTTGGGCGCTCGAACCGGGTCGTCGCGTCGGACGGGTACTCAGGGAGTATCGGTCACCCGTTCGATATCGTCAAACGGCCGAAGGTCATGGGTCCTGTGTGACACATGACCTGACACGTGCTCGGCGCATGATGCGGGCGTGATGACTGAACCGGATCGAGAGCTGGCTGGACGGCTGAGCGGAGGCGTGTGGGGTGCCCTGATCGGCGACGCGGTGGGCGTGCCGTACGAGTTCGGGCCGGCGGTCCCGTGGGATACGGTCGTGTTCGGACGGGCCGGGGCGCACGGCCGACCGCCTGGCACGTGGAGCGACGACGGGGCGATGCTCCTCGCTTTGCTCGATTCGCTGCTGACAGTCGGGTTCGACCCGGGCGATCAGGGCGCCCGGTACCTAGCCTGGTCGGACGACGGTGCCTACACGCCGGACGGGGAGGGCCGGTTCGATATCGGCAACGCCACCGCGGCAGCCCTCGGCCGGATCCGAGCAGGGACCGCCGCGGAAGATGCCGGTGGCGACGCCACCACGCTCGGCAATGGGTCGCTGATGCGGACCCTGCCCATCGCACTCGTCGGCGCCGGCCTCGAGCCGTCGATCCTCATCGAGCGGGCTTCCCGCGCCTCGGCGGTGACGCACGCCAGCCTCGCGGCCAGGACGACCTCCGCTCTCTACGTCCTGATCGCCACGGAACTCCTTCGCGGCGTCGCGGACCGTGGTGCCGCCTTCAGCGCGTCGTTGCGGACCCTGCGCTCGGCCGACGGGACTGATCCGGAGACCCTCGATCAGATCACCAGCTGGCCGACACGTGCAGGCCGCGGCCATGTCATCGACTCGTTCTGGTCCGCCTGGGACGCCTTCGCCGGGGCGACCTCGTATCGCGAGACCATCGCCCGTGCCATCGCCTACGGAAACGACACGGACACGACCGCCTGCATCGCCGGCGGACTGGCCGGTATCTACTGGGGCTTTGACGGGATCCCGCGCGACTGGCAGGGCCGGATGCGCGACCGCGTGCAAGTCGCGGCCGCGACGGACCGCCTCCTGGAGCCCTTCGGCTGGCGCACGTCGAGCAGCCACCCCCTCCGACTCGACCATGTGGACCTGTCGGTCGTGCCCGGCCTGGCCGACGCTCCGGGGTCGCTCGGCATGACGTTCCTGCCCGGCAAACGACGCGATGGCTGGACGGGGCCGTGGTGGCGCGACCTCGACGAGGACGGCGACGCCCTCCGGGCGATCCACGGGGTGGACGTCCTGCTGCTCCTGGTCGAGGACCACGAGCTCGAGTCATGCGGCGTGCCGGATATCGCCCTGCGCCTGCCCCGCGACCACGACGTCCAGGTCGTCCGGCACCCGATCCCGGACATGGGCATCCCGGAGGACCCGGCGGCCTTCCGAGCGACCCTCGCCGGCGCCCTTGCCCGCGTCGTGGCCGGCGAGACGGTTGCCGTCGCCTGTCGCGGCGGGCTGGGCCGGACGGGGACCGCCGTCGCCTGCCTGCTGGTCATGGCCGGCCTGGCACCCGACGAGGCGATCGCGCTGACCCGCCGCAGTCGCGGCGGCACCATCGAACGCGACATCCAGGAGGACTTCGTCCGCGGCTGGGGCTGACGGCCCGAATCTCAGACGTTCTTCAGGAATCCCGGGTAAGACCGCACGGTGCACCTGCTCGTCGTCGAGGATGATCCCCGCCTCGGCCGTGTCCTCCTGCGACTGCTGACCCAGGATCGTCACGTCGTGGACGTCGCGACCCGGGGTCAGGACGCCCTCGACTGCGTGACCTCGGCCTCGAGCCTGTTCGACGTCGTCATCCTCGACGTCGGGCTGCCCGATATCGACGGCCTCGAGGTCGCCCGCCGTCTCCGCCGGTCGGGCTCGAACGTGCCCATCCTGATGCTCACCGCGCGCGACGCGTTGATCGACCGCGTTGACGGGCTCGACGCCGGCGCCGACGACTACCTCGTCAAGCCGTTCGCCTACGAGGAACTCTCGGCGCGCCTCCGGGCCCTCTCGCGACGTGCCTCCGAGGTCAATCGCGAGGCGACCAACCGGCTCGTGAGCGGGCCGATCGTCCTCGACGAGACCCGCCGCCACGTGACCGTGTCGGGCCGGCCGGTGGAGCTGACCGCCCGCGAGTTCTCCCTGCTCGAGTGCTTCCTGCGGCATCCCGGCCACGCCCTGAGTCGCGACCAGCTGCTCGACATGGCCTGGCCGTTCGGCGTAGCGGTCACCCAGAACACGGTCGACGCCTTCATCACGTTCCTGCGGCGCAAGCTCGGACCGGAAGGCGCGGCTCGGATCGAGACCGTGCGCGGTATCGGCTACCGGCTGGTGGACGCGTGACCACGCGGGCCAATCCGGAGGCGGTCCTCGTCCGGCGGGTGCGCCTGCGGTTGCTCGCCTGGAGTGGCGGCACGACCCTCGCGGTCCTGCTGCTGCTCGGCACGGTCATCTACCTCGCCGTGGCGAACGTCCTCGCCTCGGTCGGTGCGGACCAGCTTCGTGCTCGCGCCTCATTCGTTTCGGCCGGCCTGCTTTTGCCATTCGGCGCCGGGTCGCCAGTCACGCCCGACGGCCCCGTCACGACGGTCACCGGCGGCGCCTCGGCTGGTGCCTCGCTCGGTGGGCTCGTGGCTGTCGACGCGAGCGCGCCGGGGCTCGCGATCGACGGCATGACATCGGGGACGGTCGCTTTCATCGTCGGGCCGTCCGACCGGATCGTCCCGGACCTCAGCCAGGTGACCCAGATCTACGGGGCGACCCTGCCCGACACGACCGGGATCGATGCGGTCCGGGCCGGCACCGCCCCGGTCGGGTCCGAGGTCATCGCCACCAGTGCCGTGGGCGGCAACCCCATCCGCATCCTGACGACGTCGGTCGAGCGGCCCGACGGCGTCTTCGTCGTCCAGGTCGCGGGCGACCGCTCGGACGAGGTCCGGACGCTGACGGTCCTGCTGACGGTCCTCGTCGCCGGCGGGCTGCTGGTCCTCGCCGCGTCGATCGGCGTCGGCTGGATCTATGCCGACCGGGCTCTCGTCCCGATCCGTGACGCGCTCCGACGGCAGCGCGAATTCGCGGCCGACGCGAGCCACGAGCTGCGGACGCCGCTGGCGGTCATCCGCGGGTCGGTCGAAGAGCTGCGCCGCGAACCGGATCGCAACGCGCCGTCGGGGACGGCCGCCCTCGACGGCATCGACGACGAGGTCGTCCGGCTCGGTGCGCTCGTGGATGACCTGCTGCTCCTCGCCCGCACCGATTCGGGAATGCTCGACCTGTCGCTGGCGCCGACCGATCTCGGCGAGATCGCGCTAGATGCGTCGACCGGCCTGGCGACCATCGCGGCCGAACGCGACGTCCGTGTCGAGGTCGACGCCGAACCCGTCCCGCTCGTCGCCGACGCCGACCGGCTCCGGCAGCTCGTCCGGATCCTGGGCGACAACGCAGTCCGCCACGCACCCGAGGGCACGACGGTCAGCGTTTCTGCTCACGCCCATGGTGGTCGCGCGGATCTCGTCGTCGAGGACCGTGGTCCCGGTTTCCGCGACGCGGATCTGCCCCATGTCTTCGAACGATTCTGGCGCGCGCCGGACGCTCCGCCGGGCGGCACCGGGCTCGGGCTGACCATCGCCGCCTGGATCGTCGAGCGGCACGGCGGCACGATCGTCGCCGGCAACCGGCCCGGCGGTGGCGCCCGGATCGAGGTCGCACTACCCATCCACTGAGGTCCGTCGGTTTCAGTCGCGCTTCATCGACGCTCCCTAGAACTGGGTCATGACGAACCCAGCCAAGGAGTCTCACCGATGATCCTGTCCCCGCGACCTATCCTCGCCCTGGCAGTGCTTGCCGCGGTCCTGGCGGCGTGCAGCGGGGGTGGCGCCAAGCCTTCCGGCGTCGCGACCCTCGACGACCCGGCCGCGGCGTCCGGATCACCCGACGGATCGGCCTCGCCGAGCGCGTCGCTCTCGCCCGTGGACGCGATGGTCGCCTTTGCCAAGTGCATGCGCGAGCACGGTGTCGACATGCCCGATCCGGTCGTGAGCGCCGATGGCGGCATGTCCGTGACGATCGGTGCCACCGCCGGCAAGTCCATCGACGCGACGAAGATGCAGGCGGCCAACGAGGCCTGCAAGGACCTCATGCCCGGCCCCAAGGACGGCGGGCCCGCACAGATGACGCCCGAGCAGCAGGACGCGATGCTCGCCTACGCCAAGTGCATGCGCGACCACGGCGTCGACATGGCCGATCCGGACTTCGGGACCGGCGGGACCGCGATCGCCATCGACGGCAACGGCGTCGCCTTCGACTCGCCGACCTTCAAGGCCGCCGAAGAGGCCTGCCGCTCGATCGTGCCCAACGCCCTCCCGGGGATCGTCGGCACAGGCGGCGGCCCCAGCATCTCGGGCCCTGGCTCGGACGGCGGGACGCAGACCGGGCCGACCCTCCACGTCGAGACGGCGCAATGAGGCGGCCACGAATCGGACGGCGGTCGCTGGCGGCCGTCGTCGGGGTCATCGCCGTCGGCGCCGTCGTTGCGGTCGGACTCGGGCTTCTCCCGACGACGTCGACGGCGGCGGCCGGGACCGATGCCGGACCGAGCGCCTCGACGGCACCGCGTCACACGGCCGCGGTCGCGAAGAAGACCATGACCATCGAGGAGACACTCGACGGCACGATCGGGTACGCCGGTGGCCGCGGGGTCATCGGTAACCTCGCCGGTACCCTGACCTGGCTCCCGGACGAGGGCACGGTCGTGCGTCGTGGTGGCCGGTTGTACGAGGTGGATGGCAGGAACCGGGCGGTCCTGCTCTACGGCAACCGGCCCGCCTGGCGGACGCTCGACGCGAATGCCTCCGACGGCGCGGACATCCTCCAGCTCGAGCAGAACCTCAAAGCGCTTGGGTACACCCGCAAGGGCGACCACATCGACCGGCATTGGGACGCCGCCACGACCCGAGCCGTGAAGCGCTGGCAGAAGGCAGCCGGGCTCCCGCGAGACGGCCGGGTGGACCTCGGTGAGGCCGTCTTCCTGACCGGCCCGATCCGGGTCACCGAACGTCCCTCGGCGCTCGGCACGCGGGTCGGTCCGGGCGGAGTGGTCCTGTCCGGTACCTCGGACGAGCGGGTCGTCAGCGTCGATCTCGAGGCCGACCGCGCGGACCTCGTCGCGGAGGGGGACGCCGTCTCCGTGACGCTGCCGGACGGTTCCATCACCCGGGGTACGATCGCCGACAAGGGCACGGTCGCCACGGCCGGCAACGATCAGCCCGGCGGCGGACAGTCCACCCCGACGATCAAGATCACGGTCAGCCTCGACGATCCGAAGGCCTCGGCGGCCTACGAGGCCGCGCCGGTCAAGGTCTCGGTCGTGCGCGAGACGCGACCCGACGTCCTGGCCGTGCCAGTCAATGCGCTGCTTGCCCTGGTCGAGGGCGGCTATGCCGTCGAACGCGTCCAGGCCGACGGCAGCACCAAGCTCGTCCGCGTCGAACTGGGCCTCTTCCAGGACGCCTGGGTCGAGGTCCGCAGCCCGGATCTGGCGGTCGGCGACGACGTCGTGGTGCCGTCGTGAGCGCGGTCGTCGAGCTGACCGGGGTCGGCAAGCGATACCCGGGCAGTCCGCCGGTCGACGCCCTCCAGGCGGTCGACCTGCGGATCGAGCAGGGCGAGCTCGTGGCGATCGTCGGGCCGTCAGGGTCGGGCAAGACGACCCTGCTCCACCTGCTCGGGACGCTGGACCGGCCGACGGACGGGACCGTCCGCATCGCCGGGCACGATATCTCCGAGCTGTCGGACCGCCGGCTGTCGGCGCTGCGCGCGTGGCGGATCGGCTTCGTCTTCCAGGAGTTCTTCCTGCTCGGTGGCGAGACCGCGCTCGACAACGTCGCCGACGGCCTGCTGTACCGGGGCGTCCCGACGCGACGGCGCCGTGAGGCCGCGGCCGAGGCGCTCGAGCGGGTGGGGCTCGGGCATCGGGCCGGTCACCGGCCGCGAGCGATGTCCGGCGGCGAACGCCAGCGCGTGGCCATCGCCCGGGCGCTCGTCGGGCGCCCGGACCTGGTCCTGGCCGACGAGCCGACGGGCAACCTCGACACGGCGACCGGGTCGGCCATCCTCGACCTGCTGCGCGAGCTCCAGGCGGCCGACGGGACGACCATCGTGGTCATCACCCATGACCGCGATATCGCGGCGCGGCTGCCGCGGCGGGTCGAGATCCGGGATGGCCGGATCGAGCGCGACGTGGTGGCGGCGTGACCGCGGCGACCGCCGCTCCCGCGGCCCCTGTCGACGAACCGGCCTTCCGCGAGACCACCGGCCGGCTGGGTCTGATCGACCTCGGCCGGATCGCCGGCCGGGGCCTGGCCTCCCGCAAGGTCCGGTCCGGGCTGACCGCGCTGGGCATCGCCATCGGCATCGCAGCCATGCTCGCGGTGCTCGGCATCGCCGAATCGAGTCGGGCGACGCTCCTCTCGCAGCTCGACCGGATCGGCTCGAACCTGCTGGTCGTGACCCCGGGGCAGAGCTTCTTCGGCAAGGACGTCAGCCTGCCCGACGATGCGGTGCCGATGATCGCCCGGATCGGACCGGTCGAGGGCACGGCGGCGGTCGCCCAAGTGTCGGCGACCGTCCGGCGGAACGACCATATCGATCCGAACGAGACCGGCGGCATCGCCGTCCAGGCCGCCGATCCCGACCTTCTCGCGACGCTCAAGGGGACGCTGGCGGCGGGCCGCTTCATCGACGACGCGGTCGGCCGCTACCCAGCGGTCGTGCTCGGGTCCGTCGCGGCGCAAAGGCTCGGCATCACCGACCTCGGCGATCCCGTCATGGTCTGGATCGGCGGGCGGTGGTGGAGCGTCGTGGGCATCCTCGATCCGGTGCCCCTGGCGCCCGAGATCGACCGCTCCGCCCTGGTCGGCTTCAAGGCCGCCGAGGACCTGCTCGGCTCGGACGGCGCGGCGACGGCCATCTACGTCCGGGCCGACCCGGCGCAGCTCGACGACGTCCGGTCCGTGCTGCCCGCGACGGCCAACCCGGAGAAGGCGGAATCCGTGAACGTCACCCGGCCCTCGGACGCCATCGAAGCCCGAGCCGCCGCGGCGACCGCGTTCACGACGCTGTTCGTCGGGCTGGGAGCCGTCGCCCTGCTGGTCGGTGGCCTTGGCATCGCCAACGTCATGCTCATGGCGGTGTTGGAACGGCGCAGCGAGATCGGGCTGCGGCGGGCGCTCGGTGCGACTCGCGGTCATATCGTCGGGCAGTTCCTGGCCGAGGCCGTGCTCCTGGCCGGGGTCGGCGGGCTGCTCGGGGCCATCCTCGGCTGCGCGGTCGCCATCGCCTACGGCCAAAGCCAGGGCTGGCTGGTTGCGATCCCGGTCGCCGGGGTCGTCGCCGGGATCGGCTTGGCGGTGCTCGTCGGGGCGGTCGCCGGCCTGTATCCCGCCCTGCGTGCCGCCCGGACACCCCCGACCGAGGCGCTCCGCTCCTGACGACGGCCGGAATGGTTGAGGTCTCTTCACCGAACGTTGGTTGATTCTTCCACCGAGCACGCGTCAAACTCGCGGCCGTCCGGGTGCGCATGTGTCGCGCGCCCGCGATCCGGCGCTGACCCCCATGCTGTCGCCGGCGCCCTGCCGTCTCTAGGAGGAATTTCCGTGTCGCTCGCCTGGTCCGTTCGATCGCGCACCATGAGGGTCGGTCTCGTGGCATCCATGCTGGGTCTCGCGTCGCTCGTCGGCGCCGCCCCGGTCGGCGCGGTCCAGGCGATCACCCTGACGACGCCATATCCGGCCGTCGCGGTGGCCCCCGGGTCCACGGTCAACTTCGACATCGACGTCACGACCGCGTCGGCCGGCCGGGTGGATCTCACCGTGACCGGCGTCCCGTCCGATTGGACATCGAGCCTGCGCGGCGGCGGCTTCACCGTTGATGGCGTCCAGACCACCGGCACGTCCACGCCGACCAAGGTCACCCTGAACGTGACCGTGCCGGCCACGGCTACGGCCGGGACGACGCGGATCATCGTTCACGGCGTGACGAGCTCCAAGGTGGAAGACGCGCTCGCCCTCGACATCCGCGTGTCGCCGACGGCGGCCGGTTCGGTCAGCCTC
Organism: uncultured Chloroflexia bacterium; assembly: GCA_963782715.1. GTDB lineage: Bacteria > Chloroflexota > Limnocylindria > Limnocylindrales > CSP1-4 > SPCO01. The sequence continues at coordinate 749,216 of CAWAKU010000008.1, read as the reverse complement.
ACGACAGACGTCCCCCAGCTCAAGGGCGCGTCGGACGCCTCGTTCAAGTTCACCCTGACACTCACCAACGACACCCCGGACGACCTGACCTTCAGCGTCGTCGGCACGGGGCCGGCCGACTGGACCGTTGACACGCAGGTCGGGACGCAGTCGCAGGCCGCGAGCGTCGTCGTCAAGGCCGGTGGCAACACGCCGGTCACGGTGACCGCGAAGCCCGGTTCCAGCACCCCCGCCGGGAAGTATCCGATCGCCGTGGACGCGACGAGCGGAGGGCAGACCGCACATGCGGATCTCTCGGTCGAGATCACCGGCAGCTACAAGCTGTCGCTGACGACGGTCGACCAGCGGGTGAACATGAACGCGACGGCCGGCGCCACCAGCGACCTGACCATCGTCCTCGCCAATACGGGCACGGCCGATATCGACGCAGCCGCCCTGTCCGCGACCGCACCGAGCGGCTGGAAGGTCACCTTCGAGCCGGCCACCGTCGCCGTCCCGGCCGGCCAGCAGGTCCAGTCGATCGCCCACGTCACGCCGTCGTCCGACGCGATCGCCGGCGACTACGTGGCCACGTTCAAGGCCGACGCGCCGGTCGCCAGCGCCTCGACGGACATCAGGGTCACCATCGAGACGTCGCTGCTGTGGGGTGCCATCGGCGTCCTGGTGATCATCCTCGCCCTCGGTGGGCTGTGGTGGGTCTTCCGCCGGTTCGGACGGCGATGAGCGGCGTCGAGACACCGACCCGAACGCCCGAACCCGAGACGCCCGCCGACTCGACCGCCGACCGGCCCGATCCGGTCATCCGCACCCGCAAGCTGACCAAGAAGTACGACACCCTGACGGCGGTCAACCGGCTCGACCTCGAGGTCTATCCGGGCGAGATCTTCGGGCTGCTCGGCCAGAATGGCGCGGGCAAGACGACGACCATCCTGATGCTGCTCGGGCTGTCCGAGCCGACCAGCGGCGAAGCGTTCGTCATGGGCCTCGATCCGGCCTGGGAGCCGCGCGAGGTCAAGCGCCGGGTCGGCTATCTGCCCGATGCCGTCGGCTTCTACGGCGGGATGACCGGTCGCCAGAACCTGCGCTACACGGCCAAGCTGAACGGGCTGGACAAGACCGAGGCGGAGCGCGCCATCACCGAGGTGCTCGAGCAGGTCGGCCTCGCCAGCCGGGCCGACGATCCGGTCGAGACGTATTCGCGGGGCATGCGCCAGCGTCTCGGCATCGCCGATGCGCTTGTCAAGTCGCCCGACCTGCTCGTCCTCGACGAGCCGACGACCTCGATCGACCCGCTCGGCGTGGTCGAGATCCTCGACCTGCTCCGGCGCCTCGTCAACGAGCGAGGCATCGCGATCATGCTGTCGAGCCACCTCCTCAGCCAGGTCCAGTCGGTGTGCGACCGGATCGGCATCTTCGCCTCGGGTCGGCTGGTCGGCATCGGGACGGTCGAGGAGCTGGCCAAGATGTTCGGTGATGGCACGGCCGTCATCGAGGTCGGCCTCGACCTGACGACGCCGGCCGACGTCGAGCGCGCCGGGACGACCTTGCGCGGACTCGCCTCGGTCGAATCCGTCGAAGCGCCGAGTCATCCGGGCGAGGGCTGGCGCGTCCACGTCCGCCCGGCCGACCAGGAAGGCCGGGTTCGCCAGGACATCCTCGTCGCGGCCGTCGCCGAAGGCCTTCACCTGACGGCTCTCCGGCCCATCGTGCCGTCGCTCGATGACATCTATCGAGTCGCCGTCGAGCGGCCGATCCCGAAGCGGACCGGGGTCAAGTCCAAGGGCCGGCGACGCCGCGAGGCCATGGCCGCCGCCGCGGCCGGACCTGCCCCGATCGAGCCGGCGGACGGGGAGACCGCAATGTCCGATGAGACCCAGGAGGACGGGGCATGACCGCGGAGGCGCGACCGGTCCGCTCCGAGCTGCGCGTCCCGCACGCGGGTTGGCGGGTCATCGCGGCGAAGGAATTCGGCGATCACCTGCTGAGCTTCCGGTTCATCGTGCTGCTGATCGTGTTCGGCTTGGCGGCCTTGATCCCGCTCTATTTCGCGGCCGACCTGCTGCGATCGGCGGCGCCACAGGTGACCGGCGCTCCGGCCGTGTTCCTGGCGCTCTTCACGGTGGGCTCTCAGGACTACACGTTCCTGCGGGTCGACTCGTTCGTCGCCATCGTCGCGCCGCTGCTCGGCCTCGCGTTCGCCTTCGATGCCATCAACGGCGAGCGGGCCGACGGGACGTTGCCGCGCCTGCTGGCACAGCCGATCTATCGCGACGACGTGATCAACGGCAAGTTCGCCGCCGGCCTCGCGGTCATCGCGCTGGTCCTGGTGGTGATCGTGGCGATCATCTCGGGCTACGGCATCGTCCGATTGGGGATCACCCCGGCGTCCGAGGAGATCGTCCGTCTCGCGGCGTGGATCCTCATCACCTGCGTGTATGTGGGGCTGTGGCTCGCCTTCGGGCTGCTGCTGTCGATCCTCTTCCGGCGCGCGGCGACATCGGCGCTGATCGGCTTCGGCGTGTGGTTCCTGTTCACGACCTTCGGCCCGCTCATCCTGAACCTTGTCGGCAAGGCCCTGTCGCCACTGACCGGCTCGACCACGACCGAGCTCATCGGCCAGGCGCAGACCCAGCAGTTCATCTCGCGGCTCCTGCCGGGCGAGCTCTATTCCGAGATCACCGCGGTCCTGCTCAATCCCAGGTCCAATCCGCAGGGCGACCTGCCGGGCTCGCTCGGCCAGGCCCAACAGGCGGCCCAGCAGATCCCGACGCTGTTCTCGTTCGACCAGAGCGTGCTCCTGGTCTGGCCCCAGGTCGTCGTGCTCGTGGGTCTGACGGTGCTCTGCTTCACGGCTGCATACGTGGCGTTCATGCGCCAGGAGGTCAGGGCGTAGCGGTCAGCCGTCGCGGACGACGACGCTGAGGATCTCCTCGCCGTAGCGGTCGAGCTTCGTCGGGCCGATGCCCGGGACGCGGCGGAGGTCGGCGATGGAGCGCGGCCGGCGTTCGGCGATGGCCTCGATGGTCGCGTCGTGGAAGACGATGAACGGGGCGACCGAATCCGCCTTTGCACGCTCCGTGCGCCAGGCACGGAGCGCATTTGACAGCGGCGACCGGTCGGCCGGATCGACCTTCGCGGCCCGCTCGCGCGATGCGGCCCCAGGCCCGACGGCGACGAGGGGCCGGGCCGCCCTGGAGGCGCTCGGGGGCACGAGGCCGTCGAGGAACCGCGACCGGCTCCGCCGACCTTCACGGCCCGACGTCCCGAGCCGCGAGGTCGCCCATGACAGCCAGAGGTAGCGCCTGGCGCGGGTGATCCCCACATACAGCAGTCGGCGCTCTTCGGCCAGCTCGGCCGGCTCCTTCGCCTGGCGGATGGGCAGCGTGCCTTCCTCGAGAGCGGGCAGGAAGACCGCGTCCCACTCGAGGCCCTTGGCCCGATGGAAGGTGAGCAGCTCGACGCCGGCCGCCTCGCCGCCGGCCTCGACCGCGGTCCGGCGCGCGATCTCCGCGAGGAACGCCGCTGATGTCCGCCGACGGATCGGTCGCGGAGCAGTTCGTCGGCGAGCTCGAGGAGCGTCACGACCGCGCCATGGCGCTCGCCGGCCGTCTCGCCGTCGGGGACGACGTCGCGTCGTACCCCGAGCTCGCGGGCGAAGGCTGCCTCGAGTCGCTCGACCAGCGGCGCGTCGCTCTCGACCCGGCCGAGCGCCTCCGCCACCCGGACCGCCCGACGGACCTCGGGACGGGCGAAGAACCGCTCGCCGCGGACGTGGAACGGGATCCCGGCCGCGCCCATCGCGCTCTCGATGGCCGGCAGCTGGGCGTTGGTCCGGACGAGGACAGCCATCGCCCCGTGCGCGGTCCCGGCAGTCGCGAGCGCCCGGATCGCGGCGGTCACCCCGGCCAGCTCCGCCTCATCGGTCGGGAAGCCGCCGATCTCGGGCGCCGGACCGGCCGGCAGGCTGGCGACCAGCCGTTTCGGTGGTCGCGGCGCGGCGTCGGGTCCACGCTCGGCCAGGGACGAGCGGCCGGCCGCGAGGACCCGGTTGGCCAGGCCCAGGATCTCCGGCGTCGACCGGTAGTTGGTCTCGAGCCGGACGACCCGCGCCGTCGGGTATCGAGTCGCGAACCCGATGAGATAGTCGCTCGTGGCGCCGGTGAACGTGTAGATCGTCTGGTCCTCGTCGCCGACGACCGCGAGGTCGTCGCGGCCGCCGAGCCACGCCTCGAGCAGCGCGGCCTGCAACGGGTTGGTGTCCTGGAATTCGTCCACCGAGAACCAGCGATATCGGTCGCGCACCTCGGCCGCGATGGCGTCGTCACCGTCGATGAGCCCGATCGTCCGCTCGAGCATGTCCTCGAAATCGATCCGCCCGGCGCGCGTCTTGGCATTCTCGTAGCGGCGATAGAGGCCGGCCATCAGGTCCGGCGGCAGCGGCGCGTCGCGGTCCTCGGCGAGCGCGCGGGCCTCGTATTCGCCGGCTCCGATTCGCCGCGCCTTGGCCCATTCGATCTCGGCCGCGAGGTCGCGCACCGCGAGATAGCGATAGCCGCCGGGAAGGCCGGCGGCGAGTGGCGCCAGGATCGGCGCCTTCGAGGCGAGGATCTCGGGCGGATCCGTGCCGTGGACGCGTGGCCAGAAATGGCGGAGCTGGCGGAGCGCCGCGGCGTGGAACGTGGACGCCGTGACGCCGCGGTGCCCGAGCGCGGCGAGCCGGCCGGCCATCTCGCCCGCGGCCTTGTCGGTGAACGTGACGACAAGGACGTCGCGCGGCCGCACGACCCCAGTCGCGAGCGCATAGGCCACTCGTCGCGAGATGACCCGGGTCTTGCCGCTGCCGGCTCCGGCGAGGATGCACAGCGGGCCGGAGGTGATCGTCACGGCCTCGCGCTGCGCCGGATCGAGGTCGGTCAGGAGGTCGTCGGGGTGAGGGACTGGCACCCGGCCATCCTAGCCGCGGGCGCTGCACCGCGGCTCACCTCGGGATCGGGCGCCAGGCGATCGTCCCGCTGGCCCCGCTCGCGATCGCTGCCGGATTCGTCCCATCGGCGTTCGCCACGAAGAGAGTCCCTGAGTTCCCGTGTGCCGTCAGCGAGTTGTACGCCAGGTGTTGCCCGTCCGGAGACCACGTGAGGCCCGGAGAAAAGCCAAGGCAGAAACACTCTCCGACCTGGATCACCCGGGCCGGCCGGACTCCTTCGGGATCCAGCAACACCAAGACGAGCGGCACTGCGGCATCCTCGAAAGGTACCGCGTTGCCGATGTACGCGATCGTGGCGCCGTCGGGCGACCAGCTCGCGTCGACGATCATGTCGCCCCTCGTCGGGAGCGCCAGCGTCCGCTTGTTCGATCCGTCTCGTTCGATGACCGACATGGATGGCGCCCGATCGACAGCATCGAACTCGACGTATGCGAGACGTCGGCCGTCTGGCGACCAGGTGACCCCGGCCCCGAGATTTCGTTCCTCCGGCTCGATCTGCGAGATCCGGTGCCCATCCCGGGCATCGATCAGCACGATCGCCTGAGCAGCGTTGACGACGGCAAGCTCGGTCCCGTCGGGAGACCAGGCCACGGGACATGACACGCACGTCATCGGCGACGACGTCTGGCCGGTCGCGATGTCCAGGATGGATAAGCCGCGGTCGGTCGAGACCGCCAGTCGCGAGCCGTCAGGGGACCAGTCGAGATCGGCGACCGATCCGATCGTGGCTGGCGGGAGTGCGACGTCGGCGAGCGTGCGCCCGGACTGAGGGTCCACCGCGACGAGTCCTCCGTCGAGCTGGACGGTGATCGGCCCATTCTCAGGGAGCGGCCGCTCGACGAACCTGGGCCGGAGGATCATCGACCCGGCGACGGCGGCGACGACCAGAGAGACAGCGAGCGCGACCGCGGCGAACCCCAGGACCACGGTTCGGTGACCCTGACCGAACCGAACCGCCCAACCGCCGCGCTGCGGAGTTGCCGAGACCGAGGCCATGATCGGCGCCACGAGGTCCACGTTCGTGCCTGCCGCGCGTTCTGTCAGGGCGCGTGCGATCAGGGCGTCGGTGACCCTCGAGCGATCCGTCGTCATGCCTCTGCCTCCAAGGCGCGCTCGAGGGCACGCCGGGCGCTCCACAGCCGAGATTTCGCTGTCCCGATCGGGATCCCGAGCTGGCGTGCCACCTCGGCCATCGGAAGGTCGTGGAGGTGATGGAGCACGAGGATCTGGCGATCGTCCACGCGAAGCCGATCAAAGGCGGCCAGGAGCGATGCTGCCTCGAGACCCGCCACGGCGTTGTCGGTCGTGGGCAGGTCCATGTCCGCGATGTCGATCTGGCGGACCCGCCCCCGACGTCGCAGCATGTCGCGGCATCGATTCAGGACGATCCGGTTGAGCCAGGCGTCGAACCGGTCAGCGTCGCGCAGGGTCGGCAGGTTCCGCCAGGCCGACACGAACGCCTCCTGGGTCACCTCCTGTGCCTCGGCCTCGTTGCCGAGGATGGCCCGTGCCGTCCGCAGCGTCGCCTGGGCCCTGCCCTGGACGAGCAACCCGAACGCGACGTCATCGCCTCGCCGGGCGCGCTCGACGAGCGCATCGCTGGCGGCCTCGGGCAGGTCGATCGTGCCGGCAGATTCGCTCAGGGCCATCGCTCGCTCGTGTCGTGCATCACATCTGGTTGACGATGACGCACGGGATTCGGTTCGACCGAAATGATGCGGGACTCGGGTACCCTCCGGCGCATGGAGTTGCGTGGACGGCAGGTGACGCTGCGCCCGGTCGGACCCGCCGATGCCGGGGCGCTCGCGGCGATCCTGGCCGAACCGTCGGTCGCGCGCTGGTGGGGCACCTTCGACTTCGCTCGCGTCGAGGCGGACCTGACGAGTGGCGGTGACCCGGACGAGGAAGGCTTCGCGATCCTGCTCGGTGGCGACGTCGTCGGCTACATCCAGGCGGTCACCGAACCGGAGCCGGACTTCCGCCACGCCAGCATCGACCTGTTCGTGGCGACCGCGGTCCAGGGCCGCGGGATCGGCCCCGACGCGATCCGCACGCTCGCTGCGCACCTCATCGACGACCGTGGCCACCACCGTCTGACGATCGACCCAGCCGCCGCGAACGAGGCCGCCATCCGAGCCTACGCCAAGGTCGGATTCCGGCCGATCGGGATCATGCGGGCCTACCAGCGCATGCCCGATGGGCGATGGGTGGATGCGTTACTGATGGACCTGCTCGCCGCCGAACTGGTGCGCTGACGCGCGTGGACTGCCGGCGGAGGGCTTGTCATCCGCCCGTCGCTCGCTAGGATGAGGTCGGCCCGAGGGCGGCGGACGCTTACCGACCCGAGATCCAGCGAGGGAGGCACAGGTCACATGACCGATCCGACACCCGCAGATCCGACACCGCCGCCGGCGGCACCGGCGCCCGACCCGACGCCGGCCCCGCAGCCGGCTGCCGCACCGCCACCGGCCGCCACGAGCTGGTCGCCGCCCACATCGGCCGCCGCAGGTGCGCGCCCGACCGGCATCACCATTCTCGCCATCCTGGCTGGTCTTGGAGCGATCGGAAGTCTCCTGGCTGGATTCGGGGCGCTGGCCATCGGGAGCTACCTCTTCGGGCTGTCAGGGGCCATCTTCGCACTCGCCTGGCTGGCGCTCGGAGGCCTCCAGCTGTCCTTCGGGATCGGCGCGTGGCAGATGAAGCCGTGGGCGTGGCCTCTCGGCGTGGTCCTCGCAGCTGGAGCCATCATCTGGTCGATCATTACCATGCTCGGCGCCGGAACCCTGTTTTCGACCGCGATCACGGTGGTGATCGTGGTGTCGTCCTGTACTACCTGAACCAGCCCGGCATCAAGTCGCTGTTCGGGCGCGCGTAGGCGCCCCGACACTCAGTCCGGCGGATACCCCGTGATCCGCCGGATGTCCCTGTAGAGGGGCTGGAGTCGCCCGTACATCGGGCGATAGACGCTCCGGTACAGGTCGTCGTACAGCGCATGCGTGGCGGGGTCCGGGTCGCGGACCTCGCCGATGCGCACCATCGCCGCGGCCGCCGCAGCCACGTCCGGATGCAGGCCGAGCCCGACGGCTCCATCGATGGCGGCCCCGAGCCCGGACGCCTCGTGCGTATGGGCTCGCCCGACCGGCAGCCCGAAGACGTCCGCGGTCAGCTGGACGGCCGATGGGCTCTGCGATCCGCCACCCGCGATCCGCAAGGCCGTCAGGGGCACGCCGGTCCGTTTCGCGGTTCGCTCCGCGCCCTCCCGCAACGCGTAGGCCAGGCCCTCGATGATCGCCCGATAGACGTGGGCGCGGGTGTGCACGTCACCGAAACCGATGATCGCCCCCTTCGCTTCCGGCCCGGGCTCGCGCACGCCCGGTGACCAGTATGGCTGCAGGGTCAGTCCCATCGAGCCTGCCGGGACCGACCGGACCAGGTCGTCGAACAGCGTTTCGGGCTCGACGCCGGCGACGGCCGCCCGGGCCACCTCGTGGTGCCCGAATTCACGCTTGAACCACTCGACCATCCAGTAGCCCCGGTAGACCTGGATCTCCATCGTGTACGCACCCGGCACGGCCGCGGGGTAGGGCGGCACGTAGCGGATCGGTTCGATGTAGCGGGCGGTCGTCGTGTTGATGGTCGCCGTCGTGCCGTACGACAGGCTCGCGACGTCCGGGGTCAGGGCGCCCGACCCGAGCACCTCGCAGGCCTTGTCCGCGGCGGCGGCGATGACCGGCAGGCCGACCGGCAGCCCGGTCGCCTCAGCCGCGGCGGTGGTCAGCGAGCCCAGCCGCTCGGTCGGCGGTACGAGCTCGGGCAGCCAGGTCCGCTCGACCGGGGCGGCGGCCCATTTCCAGTCGCCGTCAGCGGCCCAGGCCTGGCGCTTGAAGTCGAACGGCAGGAAGCCGACCTGCGATGCGGTCGAATCGGCGAACCGTCCGGTCAACCGGTGGGTGAGAAAGCCGGACAGCAGAAGGTAGTGACGGATCGCGCCCCACGTGGCGGGCTCGTTGGCCCGGAGCCAGTTCGCCTCGCAGTCGGCCATGAAGCCACCGACCGTGTCACGCAGGCCGAGCGCCCGGAACGCCAGCCCGGTGGCACCACGGATGAACGGCAGGCCCGCCGTCCGACGCTGGTCGAGCCAGACGATCGCCGGCCGGAGCGGTGTCCCGGCCTCGTCGGTGACCACGACCGTGCTGCGCTGGGTCGTCAGCGCCATCCCGGCGATCGCGTCGCGCCGGACCGACGGGTCGGCCAGGACCCGCCGGCAGGCGTCGCCGAGCGTGCGCCAGTACAGCTCGGCATCCTGTTCTGCCCAGCCAGGCTGGGGCGACACGTACGGTTCGATCGGGATGCGCGCGCCGGCGACGAGGATCCCGGCGGCATCGAACACCAGCGCCCGAACGCTCTGCGTCCCGACATCGACCGCGAGGATCTGCTCGGTCACGGCGGCCCGTCCTCGAGAAGCACGCCGCCGGCCATCAGCCCGCCCGGGTCGAAGGTCCGGATGAGGGCGCCGACGGCGTCCATCCCCAGCGGGCCCTTCTCGGCCGGGAGGTACGGGGCGTGGTCGGTGCCGATGCCGTGCTGGTGGCTGATGGTCGCCCCGTGCCCGACGATGACCCGGCTGGCAGCGGTCTTCAGCGTGCGCCAACGCTCGAGCGTCTCGTCGGGGTCGGCGGCGAGCCGGAAGATGTAGGTCGTGTAGAGGCTCGACCCGCTCGGATAGCCGTGCGACAAGTGGCTGAAAGCGTGGACGCGCTCGCCGACAGGTTCCAGCCCGTGCCGGAGCGTGCGTCCGAGCTCGGCGGCCAATCCGGGGAGCGCCGTCCAATCGGTCGCCGTCTCGAGCGTGTCCACGGCATAGCCGGCGTCCCATAGGGCGTTGCGCAGGTACGGCGCGGAGAACCGGCTGTGACGCCAGGCCGATCCGATGCCCGGACCGGCGATGCCCTGCGATCCGCGGACGAGGTCGTCGACGGCCTTGGCCGCCGCCCCGACCACGCCCGGGTTGCCGGTGAAGCCGATGATGGCGAGGCACCGCTCCGGACCCATCCCGCGAATGCCGAGGTACCGCCGGAGGAGACCCGTCGCCCGTCCGTCGCCCGCCAGGGCGAGCGTCGTCGCCGTTTCGAGCGGGGTGGACACGCGAGCCATCGACAGCGGCAGACCGGATCTGGCAAGCCGCCTCGCCAGGAGCAACGCCCGGTCCCAATCGGGGACGAGGTAGCCGCTGAACCGCTCGAGCTTGGGCACCGCAGTCGCCCGGACCGTGACGTCCGTCAGGATGCCGAGGCGTCCTTCCGAGCCCAGGACGATCTCGCGCAGGTCCGGTCCGGCAGCGGACGCCGGGAATGGCCGGATGTCGAACGGACCGCGGGGTGTCTCCAGGTGTCCGCCGGCGAAGACGTCCTCGATCCGCCCGAAGCCGCGCGATTGCTGGCCGGCCGAGCGGGTGACCACCCAGCCACCGACCGTGGACCCTTCGAACGACTGCGGATAGTGCCCGAGCGTCAGCCCGTACGGTGCCAGGGCGTGCTCCACCGCCGGACCGATGGTCCCGGCTCCGAACGTGGCGAGGCCACTCGTCTCATCGAGCGCATGCAGTCCGGCTGTCGCGGCGAGGTCCACGGTCAGCAGTGGACGGTCTGACGGCCGCGCCGTGATGCCACCGACGACGCTCGTCCCGCCGCCGTATGGGATGAGCGCTGAGCCCGTGCGCTCACCGAGCGCGATGAGATCCCGGACCGCCTCAGCGCCCGCCGGGCGAGCGACCGCATCGGGCACGGCACCGAGTCGACCGGTCCGGAGCGCCACCCAGTCGGGCAGGCTCTGCCCCCGGGCATGGCGGATGCGGGTTCGCGGGTCGTCGTCGAGCGCCGGATCGGCGTCCAGGCGCGATGGCGGGACCGTCGCCGCGACATCGTCGAGGGTGGCGTCGCGTGGCTCCGACCCGGGGCCGATCAGCGATTCGAGCAGCTCGCGGGCGCGCGGCGGGAGGCTCGTCTCGACCGACTCATCGCCCCAGCCGTTCCAGCGCCGCATGGCCACCTCCGACGCGTATCGTGCGCCACGCGGACAGGCCGGCGTTTGATGCTTGAAATCGCCCGTGCCGCGACCACGCTCTCCCGTGATGCCTGTGGACGGCATCAGGCTTCGCCGATGATCGAGCCCGGATCATCCGTTTGATGCCGCCTACAGGCATCAGACGCGGAAGGTGGTCAGGAGCGCCTCGAATCCGGCATCAGGGCTCCGCGGCGGCAGGCCTCAGAACGGCGGCCACGGGATCGCCGGCCAATCCGGCGACGGATAGGGGAGCCGTCCGGTGGCCAGCAACGCCTGCGTCCGACGCTCCGTGGCCCGGATCTCGAGTCGCGACAGCAACCCCGCCAGCGTCTCGCCGAGATCGCCGGCGAGCGCGTCACGGACCCGCTCGAGTCCCTCGATCTCGTCGGCCGTGAGCGGCATCCCACGCCATCCCCACAGCACGGTCCGCAGCTTCGGGACCGGCGAGAACGTCACGCCATGGTCCACGCCGTAGATGTGCCGGCCGCCCTCGACCGGCAGGATGTGCCCGCCCTTGCGGTCGGTGTTGTTCATGACCGCGTCGAGGACGGCCATCCGGCGCAGTCGATCGTCGTCCTCGACGACCATCGCGACGACGTCCACCTCGGGGTCGGCCTCGACGAACGCCTGGACCATCCCTTCGCCGAACGGGCCGTCGCGCAGGATGGTCGGCGGGACGATGCCCCAGCCGGACGCCTCGGAGACGTGCCAGGCGGCGACCTCGCGCCGGGCGAGCGTGCCGTCGGGGAAGTCGTCGAGCGGGCGCTCGCCGAGCGTCGGCTTGTAGATGGCATCGACCACCAGCGCCGGTTGCGGATCCGGGCAGACCCGCGTCACCGTCACGAGCATGGCGTTGTTCGACGAGCCGACGATCCGCCCGACGATCTCGATCTCGCCGTCGTTGAGCGCCTCGAGCATCGATCCCCGATCGATCATCGATCGACCCGCTAGTTGACGTAGTGGCCGTTGCGCCGCGGGCAGATGTGGCCCTGCGGGTCGAGTGGCGCCCCGCACAGGGGGCACGGCGGTCGTCCTGACGCGACGATGCGGGTGGCGCGGGCGACGAACGAGCGTGCCGCCTCGGCGGTGATCCGGACCCGCAGGAGGTCCGGACCGTCCTCGTCCTCGTCGTCGTCCTCGTCGGGGTCGATCGGCTCGCCGTCCTCGGATTGGGCGCGTGCCTCGACGAGGACCAGCTCGTCGTCCACGTCCCAACCGAGCGTCAGGGATCCGGCCCGGAACGCCTCATTGATCGGCTCGTCGAGCGGACCTGTGTCGTCGACGACTCCGGCGGCATCCGCGGCGGCGGCCTCGATACCGCGTTTCTCGAGCTCGGCGAGGAGGTCGCCCAGGCGATCCGCCAGCACGGCGACCTGGACCTTTTCGAGCACGATGCTCACGACCCGCGCACCGTCGCGGGCCTGCAGGAAGAACGTCCGGTCACCCGGCCGGCCGATGGTGCCGGCGACGAATCGCTCGGGGGGATCGAAAAGATAGCGACGTCGAGCCATGACCTGACTCTATACCGAAACGGCTCGGGGCTGGAACGAGCCGGCCGTCACCCGACCTGGACGCTGATCGTGTGATAGCCGCGGGCGCCGTCCGGGGCGGGCGGTGACTGGATCTCGGTCTGGACGACGCCGGTCCCGTCCGTGGCGCGGACCATCAGAACATGCGAACCGAGCGCCGCATCCCAGTCGGTCACCCACTGGACCCAGGTCGTATCCGCGAGCGGCGTGGACATCCGGGCGTCGCGCCAGACACCGTCGATCGCGACTTCGACGCGCGAGATGCCGCGATCGGGCGCCCACGCGATGCCGGCGACGTGGACCTGCCCGGGCGCGATGCCGCCGTGTGGCGTATCGATGCGCGACTGCGTCAGGATCGGCGCTTCCTTGGCCCAGCCGAGGGGCACCCAATACCCATCGAACGACTCGAGCGTCGTCAGCTCGAGTTCCTTGAGCCACTTCGTCGCCGAGACGTAGCCGTACAGCCCAGGGACGATCAGGCGGGCCGGATAGCCGTGGATGGGCGGCAGCGGCTCGTCGTTCATCTTGAGCGCGATCATCGGTTCGCGCGACGGGTCCATGACCCAGGCTGTCGGCATCCCCGCCGTCCAGCCGTCGACAGACCGCCCCACCAGCTGGGTCGCCGCAGGCTGGACTCCGGCGATGGCGAGCACGTCGCGCAGTCGGACACCCGTCCACTTGGCGTTGCCGACGAGCTTGCCGCCGACCTCGTTGCTGACGCAGGAGATCGTCACGTACTGCTCGAAGATGGGGAGCGCGATGAGCTGGGCCCAGGTCAGCGTCGTCTCGCGATCGACGAGGCCGTGGATCCGCAGCGACCAGGTGGAGGTATCGACGCTCGGCGTCAGGAGCGAGGTGTCGATCCGGTAGAAGCGGTCGTTGGGCATGATGATCGGGGTCAGCCCTGCGATGTTCCCCGACAGGTCCGCATCGGCGCCGAAGGCCGGCACCGTGACGGAGGCTGGCGGCACGGTCGGGCCGTTGCCGACCGGCGCCGTGCGCTGACCCTCGAGCAGGTTGCGCCCGACGACGCCGACAGCCACGGCGCCGACGCCGAACGCACCCGCCCGGATGATGAACGAGCGGCGCGACCAATCCGGCATCTCCGCCACCGGCGTCTTCTTGCCGGTCGCGCCGGTGACCACGGGCCGCGACCGGTCAAGGAGCGAGCCGAGGACCAGGAGCCCCGCTCCGATCGAGATCGCCGCCGCGACCGCGGCCACGGCCGGGTTGACGAGCGGATCGCCGAGGGCCGCCAGGAACCCGACGACGCCGAAGGCGATGAAGGCGCCGGCTGCGACCTCGTACCGGCGGCGCGCCACGAACCCGAGCAGGGATCCGAGGACGAGCGCGACGGCGACGATGAACAGCTCGAGGGCGAGCTTGTCGTTGGTCCCGAACAGGCTGACGACGACGTCCTTGGCACCGGGTGGCTGGAGGTCGACGACGACCTGCCCGACCGCAGCCACGAGCGAGGTCGCTCCGGGCAGGATGCCCGCCAGCAGCTCGGAGACGCCGAGGGCGACCGCGGTGGCGACCAGCCCGGCTACCGGGGCCGCCCAGTCGCGACCACGGTCCGCCGGCGTGGGACGGGCCGGTGCGCGCGATGTCCTGGTGGTGGTGCTCACCCGCCCATCATCGCGGCACGATGTGACGTTCGCGTGTCGTCATCCGAGCCCACGCCCGGCCGCCGCGGCGCTCGACCACGATGGGCAGATCGAATGCCCGGCTGAGGACGTCGCTGGTGAGGACCGCATCGAGCGGACCGGCCGCGACCGCCGCCCCGTCGGCCATCACCAGGGCGTGCGTGAAGCCCGGTGGGATCTCCTCGACGTGGTGCGACACGAGCACGATCGCCGACGGGCGCGGCTGCGCGGCGAGCAACGCGAGATCGGCGATGAGCGTCTCTCGGGCCCCGAGATCCAGGCTCGCCGCCGGTTCGTCGAGGAGCAGCAGGTCCGGATCGGGCATGAGCGCCCGGGCGATCGACGTCCGTCGGCGTTCTCCGGCGGACAGCGTGCCGTAGGCGTGGTCCGCGACGCGCCCAAGGCCGAGGTCAGCGAGCAGACGGAGTGCTCGTGCCTGGTCGTCGTCCGTGTAGACATGCCACCACGGTTCGGTCGCCGCGTGCCGCGCCGTCATCACGATCGTCACGGGCGTCAGGTCGGGCCGCAGCGACGCTTCGATGGCGCTGCCGGCCGACCCGATGCGCCGACGATGCTCGCGCGAATCGATGCGGCCGTACCGTCCGCCCAGGACGTCGACGGTCCCCGCGGTCGGCCACAGCTCCAGGCCGACGGTGGACAGCAGGGTGGTCTTGCCCGACCCGTTCGGGCCGATGACCACCCAGCGTTCACCTTCGCGGACCGTCCAGTCGAGTGGACCCAGGATCGCCCGTCCCCCACGACGGACCAGCAGACCGCGGACGTCGATGACGACGCCGGTCACGGTGCGGGCGGCACCGGGGTCGGGGTCGGTGGCACAGGGGTCGGGGTCGGTGGCGCCGGTGTCGGGGTCGGCGGCACCGGCGTCGGTGTCGGTGGTGGCGGCTCGCTCGGTGGCGGCGTCACGTCCTGGGTCGGCGCCACGCTCGGGGTCTCCGAGGGGATGACCGGCGGGCAGGGGAGTGCCGCGATGCCGGATGCGTCCGGGGTCGGCGCGACGAAGGACGGGACCACGCCACTCGGATCCGGTGTGGGCACGATGTAACACGACGGCGACGGCTGCGGTCCGCACGAGCCACCGACGAGCACGCCCCAGGACGGGCCGTAGGGGTGGAACAGGCCGTTGTAGAAGTACGCCGTCCGCGTCCGGTTCGGACCGCCGGCGACGCCCGGACCGCGTTCGGCGCGGCGGAGCCAGTCGCTGTCGGCCTTCATCCAGGCGTCGAACGGGGTCTCGACCTTGACGGCCGCGACGACGTCGATCCCGCAGGTCCCCGAGGCAAGCTGGTCGCGCGGCTGGGTCCCGGCGATGAACCACTCGTTCACCGCGTTCTTGCCGGACGTGGCCGGGTACCCGGTGAACGGGTCGATCTTGACCCGGACCAGGCCGTCGGCCGGCGGCTTGAAGTTCGTCTCAGGCCACTTCGCGGTGGCCTCGTTGAGGAAGCCCTGCCAGACGTAGGTGGCGACATCGATGGAGAACAGCGGCGACCGCGCGGTGGACACGAGGCTGTTGTCCGAGTTGCCGTTCCAGACCCCGACCGCGAGGGCGTAGGCACCGGTCGTGCGGCCGGCGTCGGTCGGCGGCGCGATGTAGCCGTAGGCGTTGAGGTCCTTGGCGTCGTTGTTGGTGCCGGTCTTGAGGGTCGCGGGCCGGCGGCCGTCCGGCCCGGTGATGGCGAACTTGCCCCAGAACGGGTTGACGGCGGGGTTGGTGTTGCCGGCCAGGATGTCGGTGACGATGAACGCGGCCTGCGGGCTGATGACCTGCTTGCCGGCCGGCGGGACGTAGGGCGGCTGGACGTCCTTGCCCTCCGTGTCCTTGATGGCCAGGATCGTCGTGTGTGGGATCTCCCGGCCGCCATTGGCGAGGGTGCCGTAGGCCGTCACGAGATCGACCGGACGGACCTCCTGGACGCCGAGGGCCAGGGCGAGCTCGGCGGTGCGGGCGCCCTGGAACTGCATCCCGAACTCCTGGGCCTTGGCGAAGACGTGGTCCGGCTTGTTGAGGGCCATCGTCTTGACCGACGGGATGTTGAGCGAGAACTGGAGCGCGTTCCGGACGCGGACGGGGCCGCGCTCGAGGCGGTCGGCGTCGTTCGGCGCGTAGCCGGCACCGAAATCCGTGCCGACGTCCATGAGCATCGTGCCCGCGGTGATGGTCCGGTCGTCGATGCCGACCGCGTAGTTGAACGGCTTGAACGCCGAGCCGGGCTGGCGATAGCCCTTGCCGACCACGTCGTACTGCGGCTGGAAGGCCGGCTTCGTCGACGCCGCGTAGTAGTCGGCGCTGCCGACGTAGGCGACCAGCTCGCCGGTCTCGTAGTCGACGGCGACGAGCGCGCTGTTGTGAAGGTCCTTGCTCTTGAGGTTGGCCATCCACGGCTGGACCTTCTTGAAGCCGAGGGCCTTGGCCGCTGCCGTCATGTCCTTCTTGTTGGGCACGATGGCCGCCGCCGCGACCCACTTCTCGGCGGTCTTCTGGAGACCGACGTCGAGCGTGGTCGTGACCCGGAGGCCACCGAGGTCCAGCGCATCGCATGACGGGACACCGACGCCGCAGAGCTTGTCGGCCAGCTCGTCCCGGACCGCCCAGACGAAATGGGGGGCGATCCAGCGGGCGGTCGCCTGGTTGCCCAGGACCACATCCTCGCTCTTGGCCACGGTGAACTGCGCCGGGCTGTACTCATCACCGGACATGGGCGTCCGGCCGCCGGACGCGAGAAGGTCCAGGATCTGGTCCCGTCGCTGGACGATGGGCGTGGTCTTCGGCACGACGAGCTGCGACTTCGGGCAATCGGTCCCGTCGGCGACGGTCGTCGTGCACTGCTCGATGGCATTGCGAACGAGGTCGTAGTTCGAGGGGGACTTCGGCAGGCCGGCCAGGATGGCGGCCTGGGCCGGGTCGATCTTCGAGAGGTCGACGCCAAAGTAGCTCTTGGCCGCGGCCTTCACGCCGTAGCTCTGGTTGCCGTAGTAGTTCTGGTTGAGGTAGGCGGTGATGATCTGCTGCTTGCCCTGCTCGCCCGAGAAGTGCTGGGTCACCCGGATCGACTGGATGATCTCCTTGAGCTTGCGCTCGGCCGTCCGGTGCGGGTCCTGGACCAGCGCCGGATCGAGTAGGCGTGCGCGGACGAGCTGCTGGGTGATCGTCGAGGCGCCACGGGCGTCACCGCGCAGCGACCCGAGCGCCGCGGACACGATCGCGACCGGGTCGAAGCCGGCGTTGTCCCAGAAGGTCTTGTCCTCGACCGCGGTGGTGGCATCGAGCAGGACCTTCGGGATCTCGTCGAAGGTCACGACCTCGCGTTTGGCGTCGCCGAAGCGGGCCAGCTCGATCTTGCCGGTCCGGTCGTAGATGACCGTCTCCTCGGGCAGGACGTAGTCGCTCAGCTTGGCCGGGTCGTCGAGGCCGTTCGCGAGCGCGACGTAAGCGCTGACCGTGGCAAACGCGATGATCGCGCCGACGCCGGTGAGGAACAGGAAGACGATGATGGCGATGTAGCCGACTGTCGTCGGTCGCGTGCGCCGGCGAGGTCTGGGGCGGGCGGTTCGAGCGGCGGACATGGACGAGGAAGGACTCCAGGGAGCGGGGTGAAGGCGCATGGCGGGCGGTTCGGTCGCCCTAAGGATGCCGTATGAACGCGAAACGCGACGAAACGGCGGCGGCCGGAACGCGACGGATGCGTTGCAGCCAGGGTGGAGACGGCCGAACGCCGGCCGATGTGTCGCCCGATCAGGCCAGCCGACCCGCGCCGTCCGTGGCGCGCACGGGCAGGACCATCGGGGTCAGGCCGGTCATCGCCGGGTACCGCTCCAGGACGGCGGCGCGAAGCGCGTCCACCGCGCCCGGTCTGACCAGGTTGACCGTGCAGCCACCGAAACCGGCGCCGGTCATCCGCGCACCGACGACACCGTCGACCGAGGTCGCGATCTCGACCATCGCATCGAGCTCCGGCGAGCTGACATCGAACAGGTCCCGGAGCGACGCATGGCTCTCTGCGAACAGCCGGCCGACGGCATCCAGGTCGTCGGCGGCGAGTGCCGCGACGGTCGCCTCGACCCGCGTGTTCTCGTTGACGATGTGCTCGGCCCGAGCGAACGGGACCGGATCCAGCCGGTGACGGGCGGCCTCGAGGACAGCGGGGGTCACGTCGCGAAGACTGGTGATCCGCGGGTCGTCGCGCGCCAGTCCGGCGACGGCCGCCTCGCACTGGCTGCGTCGCTCGTTGTAGGCCGAGCCGTCGAGATGGCGCGGGGACCCGGTGTGGAGGACGACGAGGGTCACCTCCGGCGGCAGTGCGATCGGTCGCCAGTCGAGCGACCGGCAATCGAGCAGGACCGCCGAGCCGGCCACGCCGCACGCCTCCGCGAACTGGTCCATCAACCCGCTCTGGACGCCGACGTAGCCGTTCTCCGCGCGCTGACAGATCCGTGCCAGGGTGAACGGATCGACCGACGGTCCGACGTCGTGGAGCATCGCCCAGGCCGACGCCAGCTCGATCGCCGCCGACGATGACAGGCCCGCGTTGGGCGGCAGGATCGAGGCGATGACACCGCGCAGGCCGGTGAGCGGCAGGCCGGCCTCGTCGAGCGCCCAGGCGGTCCCCGCGACGTAGTCGATCCAACTGCCTGTCCTGGAGCGCGGCTCGCCGAGGTCGAAGCCGTCGCGGTCGCCGCTGTCGAGCCGGACCATCTCGACCCGCCGGTCGTCCATGGGCAGGTAGGCGATGCGCAGCTCGAGGTCGATGGCGGCCGGCAGGACGAAGCCCATGTTGTAGTCGGTGTGCTCTCCGATGAGGTTGACCCGGCCGGGAGCGCGGACGACCACGATCTCGTCGCGCCGGGACGCGGCTGATGGCTCCGCGCCGATGAGCGCCTCGACCAGCTCATCCCGTTCGTACGGGACGGTCATCGGATGGTGTCCTGGCCGCCGGCCTCGCTCACTGATCGCAGGATCGCGGCCAGCGCGGCCCGATCGGGCAGGCCGGTCTGGTCGCCGAGGGCCGCGGCCGCCGAGGCGCCACAGGCGTTGGCGATCTCGAGCGCCTCGGCGAGGTCCGTGCCGTCGAGCCGGGCGGCGATGAACCCGGCGCAGAACGCGTCACCGGCACCGACCGGGTCCACGACGACCGGGAGCGGGATACCGGACCTGGTCACCGGCAGCTCGGGGACGTCGCGGTCGAGGGCCAGCGCTCCGGCCGCGCCAAGCTTGGCGACCACGACCGCCGGCCCGAGATCGACGGCAGCGCGAGCCAGGGCCGCCGGATCGTCGTCATGCCGGAGGCCGGTGACGACCGCGAGCTCGTCCGGACTGCCGAACAGGACGTCCACCCGGCCGGCGAGCCCGCGCAGGACCGGGGCTGCCGCATCGTCGGACCACAGGCGACGACGCAGGTTGAGGTCGAGGCTGACGGTCGCCCCGGCGGCGCGGGCGAGGTCGATGGCGTGGTCCGTCGCGGCGCGGGCACCGGCCGACAGAGCCGGCGTGATCCCGGTCAGGTGCAGCCAGCGAGCAGCCTCGAACGCGCCACCCGCCGCGGCCCGATCCACGTCCGCGACCGACAGCTGCGACCCCGCCGAGTCGCGCCGGGCATAGACGACCTGGGCGGGTCCCAGGACGCGGCGCTCACGGAACATGAGCCCGGTGGTGGAATGGGGGTCCGTCGTCAGGGCGGCGCTGTGGACGCCTTCGCCGATGAGCCGCCGCCTGATCGCATCGCCGAACCCGTCCGCGCCGACGCGGCCGATGAACGCGACGGGGTGGCCGAGTCGGGCGAGGCCGACCGCGACGTTCGCCTCGGCGCCGGCGACGAAGCGCTCGAAGGTGGCCGCTTCCGAAAGGGGGCCAGAGGCCGTTGCCACGAAGGCGATGAGGCACTCCCCGAGGGTGACGACCTCGGTCATCGGCTGGTGCCGGCACGAGCCGCCGCGACGGCAGCGACGACCTGCACGGCCCGCGCGCGGACTCCGGGCGCCCCGCCATCACCCAGCAGCCAGCCGCCCATCCCGACCGCGATCGCCCCCGCGGCGATGAACGACTGTGCCGAGTCGACGGTCACGCCACCGGTGGGGACGACCGGGATGTCCGGGAATGGGCCGCGCAGCTCGCGGATGAAGGCCGGCCCGACGACGGACGCAGGAAAGAGCTTCACGGCGGCCGCGCCCGCTCGCCAGGCGGCGAAGGCCTCGGTCGGTGTCGCGCAGCCCGGGAATGCAGGGATCCCCTGCGCGGCCGCCCATGCGACGAGCGACGGGTCCAGGTGCGGGCTGACGAGGAATGTCGCGCCGGCATCGATGGCGCGTCGGGCGGCCTCGATCGACAGGACCGTGCCCGCGCCGACCTCGAGCCCGAGATCGACGGCCACCCGGGCGACCGCCTCGATCGAGCGCAGCGCGTCGGCTTCAGGGTCGTTCAAAGTCAGCTCGAACGCACGGACGCCGCCCTCCGCGAGCGCTGCGGCGACCTCGGGCGCGCGGTCTGCGGCCACCCGCCGTCCGATCGCGACCACACCGCCCGCGAGCAGGCCGGGCGGTATGGCCGGTCGTGTCGTCGCGACGTCCACCGTCGGCTTCTCCTCGATCGCAGAACCGTTGACGTCAGACAGCGTACCGTCTGCCCGGTCAGCGGCGGGTGACCATCCGCAGCAACCTGGTCAGCGGGTAGATCACCGCGGCTGCCGCGAGGGCCAGCACGATGGCCATCGGCCCGGACGGGAGGCCGTTGGCGGTCTCGAACAGCCCGAGCTGGCCCAAGAACCCACCGCTGCCGCTCGCTTGCCCATCCTGGCGGTCGTTCGATCGGTCGCGTGTCGCCATCCGTCCGCCTCCTTGGTGACAGTCTACCCTTGGCTCGTCAGACGACCACCTTCGACGGGGGAGCAGCATGGGCCAGACAGACCTTCCGAGCTGGCGGGACGGCGCGACGACGCGGTCGATCGTCGCTTTCGTCGAACGGGTGACCGGAGCCGATGGCTCGACGCCCGTGCCGGTCGAGGAGCGGGTGGCCGTCTTCGACAACGACGGCACGCTCTGGACCGAGAAGCCGATGCCGATCCAGCTCGACTTCATCCTGCGACGGCTCGTCGAGATGGCCGGGTCGGACGCCAGTCTGCAGGAGCGCCAGCCCTGGAAGGCCGCGTACGAGCGCGACTACGGCTGGTTCGGCCAGGCACTCGACAAGCACTACGCGGGCGACGACAGCGATCTGCCGGCGCTCGCCGGCGGGGTCATCGCGGCCTTCGCCGGGGTCAGCGTGGAGGACTTCGAGGCGCGGTCCGATGCTTTCCTGCGATCGACCGACCACCCGACGCTCGGCCGCGGCTACCTCCAGACCGCCTATCTGCCGATGCTCGAGCTGCTCCGCTACCTCGAGGCGAACGGCTTCGCCAACTACATCGCCTCGGGTGGCGGTCGGGACTTCATGCGACCGGTCACCGCTGAGGTCTACGGGATCCCGCGTGAACGCGTCATCGGCAGCACGGTCGAGCTGACCTGGACACCTGACGAGAGCGGCGGCACGCTGACCCACGGGGCGGCCCCGGAGTATCTCGACGACGGCCCGCAGAAGCCGATCCGGATCTGGAGCCGGGTCGGACGCCGACCACTCTTGGCCGGCGGCAATTCGAACGGCGACATCCCCATGCTCCAGTACGCCCAGCACTCGGACAAGCCGTTCCTGCGCCTGCTCGTCCTGCACGATGACGCGGAGCGCGAGTTCGCCTACACGAGCGGGTCCGAGGCGGCCCTGGACCAGGCGGCCCGCGACGGCTGGACGGTCGTCAGCGTCCGCGATGACTGGGCCGAGGTGTTCGCGCCCGTCTAGGTCGGGAGGGCCACCAGGCGTAGAGTGCGGCGATGAGCTTCGATGTCGCCGCCGAGTCGTATGACCGGTTCATGGGCCGCTATTCGGTCCTGCTGGCGCCGCTGCTGGCCGACTTCGCGGAGGTGCGAGCGGGTCAACGGGCGCTCGATGTCGGGTGCGGGCCAGGTTCTCTCACAGCCGAGCTGGTCAGGCGTGTCGGCGCGGCGCAGGTGGCTGCCGTCGACCCGTCGGAATCGTTCGTTGCCGCAGCTCGGGCGCGAAACCCGGGTGCCGAGGTGGTCCAGGCGTCGGCTGAGGCCCTGCCGTTCGAGGGCCGGGCGTTCGATGTCGCGATCGCTCAACTGGTCGTCCATTTCATGACCGACCCGGTGGCCGGCCTCGCCGAGATGGCCCGTGTCACCAGGCACGACGGCGTCGTTGCTGCGTGCGTCTGGGACCATGCCGGCGGCCAAGGACCGCTCGGCATGTTCTGGGATGAGGCACGCGCCCTCGATCCGGACGTGCACGACGAATCGCTGCTTGCCGGTGCTCGCGAGGGCCACCTCGGAGAACTCTTCGAGGCCGCCGGCCTGCACGACATCGTGGCCTCGGCGCTGTCGGTGAGCCTTCGTCACGCGACCTTCGAAGAGTGGTGGGAGCCGTTCACAGGCGGGGTCGGGCCGGCCGGCTCCTACGTGGCGGGCATCGACCCCGAACGGCAGGGAGCGCTCCGCGAGGCTTGTCGGCGCCAGCTTCCGACCGGCGCCTTCGATATCAGCGCACTGGCGTGGGCCGCCCGCGGCACCGTCTGACGCCGCCCCTCAGCCTTTCGGCTGGACGACCGCCAGGACATTCCGGCTCGGGTCCACGAACCATGCCGCCCAGGAATGGCCCATGTCGGCCACGCCATCGGTCGTGACTGGATCGGGTTCCGTGTACTCCTCGATCCGGACGCCGCGAGCGCGCAGGTCGGCAACGGCGGCGTGGATGTCGGGCACGCGCCACGCCAGCTGGGTCTGCGTATCGGAGGTGCCGACCGTGCTGAGCGTGACGACCAGTTGCGTCCCGCCGCCACATCGGAACACGATCCGGTCGCCCGCGTCCTCCCGGATGATCTCCAGCCCGAGGACATCACGATAGAAGCTGCGACTGGCATCGAGGTCCTTCGCGAGAAGGATCGGGAAGACAGGTACATCGCCGAGCATCACAACCTCCCACGGCCTTCTCCGTTGGCTCATCGGGCCGGTCCGTAAGCCCATCGACGAGCCGATCTCGCCCGATTATCGTGTCATCGAGGTGCCATGGATATCGTTCTGGTCTTTGCCCTGTTGATCCTCGCCGCGATCGTCGGCTGGTACGACCGATACGCCGTCCAGCGCACGTACGCTGACCTCTACGCCGACCGCTACGGGCACATCCCGCCACTGATCAGCTGGGCATTCGGATCGGATGCCGACACCGAGGTCGAGTACTGGCGCCGGCTCCACCGCAACCTGTACCTGCTGGTGACGGTCCTCGTCGTCGTCGCGATCATCATCGTCATCGTTCGCGGGCCGACCTGGGCCTAGGCTCTCAGCGCGCCCGCCCTGGGTGCTAGGCTCGCGCCATGGCAGCGCGAGCGCACATGCTGATCCGCGCGGGATCGATCGTGCTCGTCCTCGCTGCGATCCTCACTGCGGCAGCACAGGGTGGCTCTGGTGTTCGCAGCGGCGGGTGACGCGAGGCGCCGACAGACGAGAACGGTCGGCGCCTAGCCCCGAGACGCGCCCGGGTCAGACCGGAGCGCCGGCCGGCACCACGCCGGGCTGCCCCTGTATCGTTCGCCGCGGTGCCCCATCGTTCGCCGGGCGAAGGGTCGCTCCCTGAGTCGAGGGCATCACCGTGATCCGGATGCAGGCGATCGAGCAGAGCGTGGTGACCCATGCCCGGTGAGGCCGTCCTGATCGGGATCGCGACCATCGCTGTGGTCGTGGCCGGTTTCGCGGCGATCGCACCCGGCTTCGCATCGGACGGGGCCGGCTGGACGGTCGGCCAGCGCTACCGACTCCGGGGCATCGTGTCGACGAGCTTCAACGTGACCTTCGAGAGCCTGTTGCCGGCGGTGCTCTTTCCCGCGTTCGACGACCCACGAACGACGATCGTCGTCTCAAGCGCCCTGGTGTTCCCCTATGCGCTCTTCGTCATCACCTTCCGCGGTCGACAGCTGGTCCGATCCGGTGTGCCCTGGGTCCGCTGGACGCGGTTCGTCGTCGCCATGGGGATCACCGCGACGGCGCTGTTCGGACTGAACGCCCTGATCTTCGCGTCCGTCACGGTGTACGCGCTCGCTCTGTGCTTCCAGCTGTCCGTGGCCGCCATCAGCTTCTATTCGCTGGCGGCCGGCGCCGACTGAGACGGGAGGCGCCCCGGATCCCGCGTCAGTCGACGTACTGCAGCGGCGTGACCACGAAGTCATCCGGCAGCTTCACGCCGGTCGAGTGGTTGGGGCAATAACCCCGGGGATTCTTGTCGAGGTACTGCTGGTGGTAGTCCTCGGCGTAGTAGAACGGGTACGTAGTGGCATCGACGATCTCGGTCGTGATGTCGCCGTAGCCCTTGGCAGACAGTTCCTTCTGGTACGTCGCCTTCGAGGCTTCGGCGCGGCCCGCTGCTTCGTCGTCGGCGACGATGATGATCGAGCGGTAGCTCGTGCCACGGTCGTTGCCCTGGCGCATCCCCTGGGTCGGATCGTGGGCCTCCCAGAAGGTCTTCAGGAGCAGCTGCTCGTAGGTGATCTTCGACGGGTCGTAGGCGACCAGGACGACCTCGGCGTGTCCGGTCTGCTCGGAGCAGACCTCCTGGTACGTCGGGTTCGGAGTGTGCCCGCCGGCATAGCCGACGGCCGTCGTCACGATGCCCGGGAGCTGCCAGAAGTCCTTCTCGTCGCCCCAGAAACAGCCGAGACCGAAGATCGCGGTTCGGGTGCCCTCGGGCCAGGGACCGGCAAGGGGAGTGCCAAGGATGGTGTGTCGGCCGGGAACCATGATCGGGTCAGAGCGGCCGGGCAGGGCTTCAGCGGGGGAGGGGACGGTGTCGGGCTTGGACGTGAAGAACCTCATGCCGAGACTATAGGCCCGGCCGATGACGGGACGGTGACAGCGAGGACCACGGACGAGCAACGCCCGGGTCCTCGCCGAAGCGGACTGGAGGCGCGTTAGGGTGCGAGGCGCTGCCAATCCGTCAGATTGCCCGCCGGCAGGTTCGTGGCCGTCTCGCGCCCGCCGGCCGGGTCGAGCAGGTAGATGCGCGGTGCCCGGTCGGCAGCATCGTCGGGAACATCAGGATCGTGCTGGAGTCGGGCGCCCAGATTCCAGCTCGCAGGCCCCGTCAGCTCCGGCCCGGTCTGGATGACGCGGACCGGTTCCGTCCGCGCGTACGACTGTCACCCGATGCGTCGCCGATCCCCCGAGGGCTCTGCCAGAAGGCGACCCACCGACCATCGGGCGACACGGAAGGCGAACCGTCCCACGCTGCGTCGGCGTCGCTCACAAACTGATGAGCGTTGGAGCCGTCCGCGTTCATGACCCACAGCTGGCAGCATCCATTGTCGCGGGGTCACCTGGACCGCCTTCTGAAAGAAGATCCGGCTCCCGTCCAGCCGAGTAGGACGGCGCTGGCGAGGTCGCGATCGTTGTCGGCGGCGTCGTCGGCTGACGAGCGGGCGGATGTCGGTGCCATCCGCGTCCATCGCGAACAGACCCGGATGGCCGTCCGACGACGCCGCGGAACAGAATCTCCTGTGCGAGTCGGGCGGACGGAACGTGACGAATCGATGCGACGGCATGCGCGGTCGACCAGGTGCTGGCACGTTGCCGCTCGAGTCCGACGCAGTGTCGAGCTGCGTCATCGTCCATCGAACTGGGTGGATGACGGCGAAATGCCGGCTGTCCGGCGTCCATAGGCCCACTCAGGTGTCTGACGCGGACGACGTCGTCGTGACGCGCTGCAGGTCCCTGCCGTCGGCCGGACCACGACGAGGTGGACTGTTCATGCAGGCGCTCGTGCCGTGTCGAGTCTCGGATGAACGCCATGAGCGTCCCGTCGGGCGAGAACCCGGGAGCGCTGTCGTTCTCGGACCCGCCGACGATGAGCATGGCTCTTGCCGGTCGACTGGATCGCCGACGTAGATGTCGCCGTTCGACGACGTACGTGATCAGCCCGTTCGTCGCCGGCCCGAATGGCGGCGGGACCCGTCTGTTGTCGTGAACCGGCGTACAGAAGCGCGCCGACCACCAGGGCGATGACGACGAGCGCCAGCGCGATCAGCCGCCACGGAGGCGAGGGCGCGAACGCCCGCGAGCGAGTGATGTCAGCCATCGGGAGCCACCTTTCGGGGAACGCCCAGCGGGGCCGCTGCCGCATCCGGCCGGTCCGCGCAAAGACGTCATCGAGATATTCGGGGGTGGGGCCAGCCGCCAGGTCGTCGAGGATCGCGGGGAGAGTGCGTTCGAGACGCGTCGAGCTGGTCATGCGACCTGCCCTCCCTGGACCGGCGACGGCGACGAGGATTCGGTGTCGACCGCGATCCGCATCTCGCCCAGGGCACGATGCAGCCGCGACTTGACCGTTCCGATCGGGATGCCGAGCGTCGCCGCGACGTCGGTCAGCGGCATCCCGAGGAAGTAGTGCAGGACGACGATCGCCCGTCCGCTCTCGTCGAGACGGCGCATCGCCGCGTCCACGAGCTCGCGATCGGCGACCGCACCCGCCATGTCGATCGCGAACGGCGCGTCGATCGGGTCGAGCTCGACCTCGATGACGCGTCGGCGTCGATGGCGGGCGATATCGAGACAGGCATTGACCGTGAGGCGATGGAGCCAGGCGTCGAAGCGATCGGGGTCACGCAAACCCCGGAGATCGCGCCAGGCCCGGATGAGCGCCTCCTGGACCGCGTCACGGGCCAGTTCCGGGTCACGAAGGATGAGACGGGCCGCCCGGTCCAGCCGCGTGACGGCTCCTCGGGCGAGCTCGGTGAAGGCGTCATGATCGCCCTCCCGCGCTCGCTCGACGAGTCCTCGCTGGTCCACGGTCGCCTCGCTATCGGCACGCCACGGTGGTCGTGCTCGATAGGGTATGGCGTTCGCTTCCCGGATTCGGTTCTCGGACGGTCCGGATCAGTCGGCGCGGGTCACCCGAACGTCGTCGATCTCGACTTCGACGAGGTTGTTCCTCCCGCCGTCGGTCGCTTCGAATCGGAGTCGGACCGTCT
Source organism: uncultured Chloroflexia bacterium (assembly GCA_963782715.1). Classification (GTDB taxonomy): domain Bacteria; phylum Chloroflexota; class Limnocylindria; order Limnocylindrales; family CSP1-4; genus SPCO01. The sequence goes on along the minus strand of CAWAKU010000008.1, from coordinate 721,924 downwards.
GGCCGGCGAAGGCATCGAGCCCGATCGATGCGGAACGCCAGGCGCCATCGACATCGCGGCCGTTACCGGCGACACGGAAGACCTCGACCTGCGTCCCGTCCGCCTCCTCGACGATCGCCCGGAACGTGTCGGATGCCCCGGACGCCGCGCTGTGGGCGAAGACATAGGCGAACGTCAGCCGCTGGCCGAGCGTCGACGGCAGGGTGATGGCCGGCGACCGGACGGTCGTCCGGCCGTCGAGATCCCTGGCATTGGCGGACGTTCCGGCGAGCGCCCCGGTGACGAATGCCTTGCTGCCCGATGGTGTCGTGCCGAGCTGCTTCGGCCCGTTGCTCGTCGTGGACGCCGGGTTCGCCCGGGCGAAGCCTGAACCGGACGGCGCGGTGTCGGTGCCGTCGGGATTGGTGCTCCAGCCGCGGGAGACCTCGAGGTCGTCGTCGAAGGCGCCGCAGCGTGCGGTCCGCACAGCGGCGCCAAGCACCGCCAGCGGACACCAGGCGCGTTCCATGAGGTACAGCGCGGCCTCCTTGTTGCGCCCCGTCTCGGACGCGATCAGGGAGTCGTCGGGGTAGTCCTTGGTGGACAGCTCGAAGGTGTACGCGAAGATCCGGTAGACGCCGTACTGGTAGTCCCGCGACGTCCCCGTGCTGATGTAGAGATCGCTTCCCTGCTCGGGCCGATAGCCGTTGGTCGCGGCCATGTGCTTGCCGATCTTGACCAATGCGGCGTGATCCTGGGTCGTCATGTCCGACGGGACGTTCGTCATCGTGTAGCCGTACGGCCACATCACCAGCCGGCCGTACTCGTGGAACGTGATCGCCGCCCTGATCTGCTGACGGCCGTTGACGACGCGGCTGGCCATGAAGTCGCGCATCGCGCGATCCTCCGGCGTCGAGAAGGCCGACGGCCCGCGATAGGTGATCGCCCGCGGGTTCTTGCTCGTTCGACCGCCACCGCCCCAGCGATAGCTGTAGTTCCGGTTGAGGTCCGTGCCGATCGCGGTCGAGCCGGGCGTCGGCTGGCGGTTCTTGCGCCAGAAGTGGAAGTGGCCGTTGGAGATGTCGTATTCCGCCCCGTCCGGATTGACCACGAAGACGATCCAGATCTCGCGGGTATCGACGATCTGGGTGATGCGCGGATCGACCCCGTAGCCGTCCACGAGCCAGTGGAGGATGTGCAGGGTCATCTCGGTGGCCATGTGTTCGTCGGAGTGGTGGGTGCCGTCGAACATGACCTCGGGCTCGTTCTCGTCGGTCGTGACGTTGTCCGAGATCTTGACCGCCCAGATGTCGCGACCCTTGGAGCTCTTGCCGATGGAGAAGCGCGACACGATCGACGGGTGGGCGGCGGCCACGGCCGCGACCTCGGCGGCGACCTCGGTGTAGCTGTGATAGCCCTCCTTGCCGGCCGGGAATTCGGTCGCGGTCACGACCGACGTCGCTCCGAGCACGAACAGGCTGGCCAGGATGGCGGCGCGGGCCAACGAGCGAGGGGTTCGCATCTGGCAAGGATGAGGCATGCGCTGGTTCGTGCCATCCGCCGGACGACCCAGCGAGGCGGCGGCAGACGTCCGGGTCCGCAGCTGCTCGCTACGCTTCGGTCATGTCCGATCTCGATGACGTCCTGGCAGACATCGACCGTTGGAGCGCCGATCACGCGGCGGCGGCCGTCGTCCGGCCATCGGGCGTCGTCGCGGCCCACGGCGACGCAGGCTTCATCTTCCGCTGGGCGTCGGTCACCAAGCTCGTGACGGCGTTGACCGTCCTGATCGCGGTGGACCGCGGGGACGTGACCCTCGACGATGCGGCCGGTCCGCCGGGTTCGACGGTCCGCCATCTCCTGGGCCATGCGTCGGGTCTCGGCTTCGAAGGATCGCTGACGCTGGCGGCTCCCGGGAGCCGCCGGATCTACTCGAACGCGGGCTTCGACGCGTTGGGCGCGCTCATCGAGGCACGGACGGGGCGACCGTTCGCGGCGGTCATGCGCGGATCCGTCCTTGCACCGCTTGGGATGGCGAGGACATCGCTGCTCGAGCGTCCGTCGCAGGGGCTGCACGGGCCGCTCACCGATGCGAATGCCTTCGCGGCCGAGCTCCTCCGCCCGACCCTGGTCAAGCCCGAGACCTTCGCGACGGCCACGTCTGTCACCTTTCCGGGCCTCGTCGGGCTGCTGCCGGGTGTCGGTCGGTTCGACCCGCTCGACTGGGGTCTCGGCTTCGAGCTGCACGACGGAAAGTCGCCGCACTGGATGGCCGAGGCGAACAGTCCGGCCACCTTCGGCCATTTCGGCGGATCCGGGACATTCATCTGGGTCGATCCCGTCGCCGAGCTCGCGCTCGTCGTCCTGACCGACCGAGAGTACGGACCATGGGCGCTGGCGGCCTGGCCGCGTTTCGCCGAGCGCGTGCTCGCGACCGCGACGCGCTAGGGTCGGAAGACACACGGAGAGTCGACATGGAGATCGCACCGCGCATCCGCAGGCTCGGCAACGGACTCGTCAATTCATACCTGGTGGCCGCCGGCGGCGAGGTCACGATCGTCGACGCCGGCGCGCCGTCCTACTTCGGCGACCTGCCGTCCGAGCTGGCCGCGATGGGCCGATCGCTGGCGGACGTTCGGGCCGTCGTGCTGACCCACGGCCACAGCGACCACATCGGGTTCGCCGAGCGGATCCGTCGCGAGCGATCGACGCCGATCCTCGTCCACGAGCTCGACGCCGCCCTGGCGCGCGGTGAGGTGCCCAATCCGGCCAAGGGACTCGGGCCGTTCAAGGTCGGACCGCTGTTCGAATTCATCCTGTACTCGGCGACGCACGGCTTGTTACGGATCCCGCGCATCACCGAGGTCTCGACCTACGGCGACGATGCGACCCTGGACGTCCCGGGCGCGCCGCGGGTGATCCTCGTGCCCGGACACACGCCGGGCAGCGCCGTGCTCCGGTTCGCCGACCACGACGCGCTGTTCGTCGGCGACGCCATCGCCACGCACGGCGTCACCACCGGCGTGAACGCGCCTCGGATCGCGCCGTTCACCGCGGACCGCGACCAGGCGCTGGCCTCGCTGGCGAGACTCGACGATATCGAGGCGAAGCTGGTCCTCCCTGGCCACGGTCAGGCGTGGACGGCCGGGGTTGCGGCGGCACTCGCCGAGGTTCGGGCGGCCGCTGCGGCCGGCGGCTGAGCCCGGATACCATCCGGCCATGGACTACGGCCTGTGTCTCCCGAACTTCCCAGCCGGCGCGACCCCCGAAGGGATCGAGGCCGCGACCGAGACGGCCGAACGGCTCGGCATGTCGACCGTCTGGACGACCGACCACATCCTCGTCCCGGACTCCGCGGCGCCCGATTACGGCCGGATCTACGAGGCCATCCTGACCCTCGCCTGGGTCGGCGCCCGGCACGCGCGTGTCCGGCTGGCGACGAGCGTCATCGTCGTCCCGCAGCGCAACGCGATCCTCCTCGCGAAGGAGCTGGCCACGCTCGACTCGCTGAGCGGCGGGCGGGTGACCGCCGGTGTCGGGATCGGCTGGAACGAGCCCGAGTTCGCGAACCTGGGCGTGGCCGACCGATTCCACGTCCGCGGCGCATATCTCGACGAGACCATCAGGCTGTGGCGTCACCTGTGGTCCGGCTCGACGGAGCCGTTCCACGGCCGCTTCCACAGCATCGACGACTTCGCCTTCGCGCCGCTGCCCGTGCAGGATCCGCTGCCGATCGTGGTCGGCGGACGCGCCGAGGCCGCATTGCGACGCGCCGGGACCTACGCCGATGGCTACCACTCGAGCGCGACGAGTCCCGACAAGTACGCAGCCCGCATCCCGATCGTCGTCGAGGCCGCGGCGGCCGCCGGTCGTCCGACGCCCGCGTTGTCGGCGCGGGTTCGGGTCCAGGACGAGGGCGAGGCGGCGGACGACCTCACCTATGCGATGCGCGGCGACCCGGCCGCCATCGCCGCCGAGATCCGGGCCTGGGCCGCCATCGGCGTCACCCACCTCGCCCTCCATTTCGGCACGACGGACCCGGCCCAGCTCGTCTCGCGGGTCGAACGGTTCGAGCGCGAGGTCGCGCCGCTCGTCTGATCGCGCGCTGGGCTATGGTTGGGTCCGGCTGATGCCAGGCCAGGCGTCGACATGAGGAGAAGGTCATGGGCGACAAGACCCCGAAGCGTCCCCCCAAGCCGAAGAAGCCGAAGCAGCCCACCGCCTGAACGACGGCCGCGGCGCACGGCAGGGAGAGATGCCCGAGCACGCACCGACCCTGCTCCGTCTGACGGCGTTCACGACGGTGCCGAGCGGCGGCAACCCGGCCGGCGTGTGGATCGGCGGGACCTTTCCGACCGATGCGGAGATGCAGCGGGTGGCCGCCGAGGTCGGCTATTCGGAGACGGCGTTCCTCGTCCCCGACGAACCGGCCGCGCCCGGACGGTTCCGGGTGCGCTACTTCAGTCCCCTGGCCGAGGTCCCGTTCTGCGGCCACGCCACGATCGCAAGCGGCGTCGCGCTGGCCGAGCGCGGTCTGGCGCCCCCCGCGGGCCACGGCGGAGCGGCGACCCTCGTCCTCGAGACGAACGGCGGCCCAGTCGGGATCGCCACGACGACGGGCGACGATGGCCTGATCAGGGCAACCCTGACATCGGTCGCGACCTGGGTCCGCGAGCCCGATCCCGACCTGGTCGCGGCGGCGCTCGCATTCCTCGGCTGGCGGCCCGACGAGCTCGATCCGGGCCTGCCTCCGGCGCTCGGGTTCGCGGGTGCGACACACCTGATCCTCGCGGCGCGTGATCAGTCGCGGCTGGCGACGCTCGATTACCCGTTCGAGCCGCTGAAGGCGCTGATGCTGGCCCACGACCTGACGACCATGCAGCTGGTCTGGCGTGAGTCAGCGGCCCGGTTCCGGGCACGCGACCCGTTCCCCGTCGGTGGCATCGTGGAGGATCCCGCGACCGGGGCTGCTGCCGCCGCCCTCGGTGCCTACCTGCGGGAACGCGGCGAGCTCGTCGCTCCGGCCACGTTCGAGATCATCCAGGGGGTCGAGATGGGGCGACCGAGCCTGTTGACCGTGTCGATCGAGCCAGGTGAGGCCGGGGTCCGCGTGTCGGGCACCGCCGTCGCGATCTGACGATTCGGGCGCTGAACGTGCGGTCGTGCACGCGACGCATGCCCTGGCTGGTCGAGTGTGCGAGGCTAGCGCCACAGGACGTGAAGGAGCGGTGATGGAGCCCAGCGGCCCGGTCTTCGGCGAGCGCGGACGACTGACCCCGGAGGAGCTGCGACTCGCGACGCGCAACCACGGGATGCCCCTCGAGGCCCTTCGCTATCCGGTCACGCCGATCGGTCTCCACTACCTGCTGACCCATTACGACGTCCCCGCGGTGGACCCCACGACCTGGCATCTCGAGATCGGCGGGGCAGTGGCGATGCCGTGGCGGCTCTCCCTGGAGGACCTCCAGGCCCGCCCGCAGTCGCACGTCACCGTGACCATGGAGTGCGCCGGGAACGGCCGCGCCCTGCTGGATCCGAGGCCTCTGAGCCAGCCTTGGCTGCATGAGGCCATCGGGACGGCCGACTGGGGTGGCGTTCCGCTGACGACACTGCTCGACGAGGCTGGAGTCGCCGCCGACGCGGTCGAGGTCGTCTTCGATGGTCTCGATCGTGGCGTGGAGAACGGGGTCGAGCAGACGTACGAGCGATCGCTCGCGCTCGACGAGGCGCGACGACCTGAGGTGCTCGTCGCCATCGAGATGAACGGGCAGCCGCTTCTGCCACAGCACGGTGCGCCGGCCCGGCTGGTCGTCCCGGGCTGGTACGGGATGGCCAACGTGAAGTGGCTCTCGGCCATCGGCGTCGTGCGCGAACCGTTCACGGGCTACCAGCAAGCGTGGTCGTATCGGCTGCGCCAGGATCCGTCCGAACCCGGCCTGCCGCTGTCCCGGATGGCGCCGCACGCGCTGATGCTCCCACCGGGCATCCCCGACTTCTTCAGCCGTGACCGGGTGGTCCCGTCGGGCCCATGCCGGCTGACCGGGCGCGTCTGGTCCGGCAGTCTCCCGATCGAGGGCGTGGAGGTGTCCGTCGATGACGGGCTGACATGGCTCGAGGCGACCGTGGCACCAGCGGACCTCGGACCATGGGCCTGGCGGTCGTGGGCGTTCGACTGGACCCCGTCTCGGGCGGGCCAGCACGTCCTGTCGTGCCGCCCGCGTCCGGGCGGGGGAGCGGATCCGGAGCGACCTGCGTGGAACCTCGGCGGCTACGCCAATCCCGCCCCCCAGCGGATCGTCGTGACCGTCACCGACGGCTGACCGAGCTCGCTCAGGCGCCGATCCGAGCGGCATCGACAAGGCTCGCGTCGAGAAGGGCCTCTAGCGGGACGCCCGCCTGCTCGAATGCCAGAAGCGATCGGATCCGGTGGACGTCACCCAGGTCGACTGAGCCGTCGGTGCCGGCTCGATGGCGGTCTCCTGCCGCGCGATCGACGGCCCGGAGCTCAACCCGCCGATGGACGTCGGCCGAGCAGGAGATAGGCCTCGGTCGGGCCCTTGCCCTTGAGGTCGATCGGTCCGCGCGGCACCAGGTCGAAGTCGCCGCGGAGGACGTCCGCGACGGCGGCGGAGGCCTGGATCGAGCCGGCCGGCGCGGTCGTCTCGAGCCGGCTCGCGATATTGACCGCGTCACCCCACAGGTCGTACACGAACTTGGTGGTCCCGATGACGCCGGCCACGGCGGGTCCGACGTGGACGCCGATCCTGACCCGCCAGGGCTCGCCGATGGCGTCGACCGCCGCGCGCATGGCAAGAGCAAGGTCGGCGGCGGCGTAGACATGCCCGACCGGTGCCGCGGTCAGGCCGGCGGCCGCCATGTAGGCGTCGCCGATGGTCTTGATCTTCTCGACCCCGAACTCCGCGCACGCCGCATCGAATGCCGAGAAGAGCTCGTTGAGCGACCCGACCAGCGTCGTGACCGGCAGTCGCTCGGAGAGCTCGGTGAAACCGACCAGATCGCTGAACACGATCGCGACGTCATCGAACCGGTCCGCGATGAGCCGCTCGCCGGCGTTGAGCCGGTCGATGATGGGCTGCGGCAGGACGTTCAGGAGGAGGTCATCGGCCTGGGCCCGCGCGGCCTCGAGGTCTCGCCGGACCCGGTCCAACGCACGCACGTTGGTGTCGCGGATCTCCTCGACGCTGCGCATCTGGCCCTCGAGGCGTTGGACCTGTCGGGCGAGCTTCGCGTTCTCCTTGCGGAGCCGGTCGGCGTCGGCGACGAGGTCGGGCGGCCGGTCGTCAGTCACGTCCCGAGCAACACCGTGATGAATGTCTCGTTGAGGAACCGACTCGTCGCCGCGCCGCGGACCGGGCCGATCTCGCCGTAGCAGTAGAGCCCGGCGATCGGCATCGTCGGACCGAGGACCGAGCGCGCCAGGTCGGCCTCGACCCGCGTGCGCGATCCGAGGACGAACTGTCGGACGGCACACGAGAAGATGAGTGCGGCTTCCGGGGGCGATCCCGCGGGGAACCCGTCCGCTGCCCGGTGGAGGGCATCCTCGGTACCGGCCAGGATGTCCTCGGTCGCCGCGGTCGTGAGCTGGACGGCTGCGCCGACCGGGATCGATCCGCCCAGGAAGACGGATCCGGTCGCGGGATCCGAGCCCTGGATCGCCCGCAGGTACGCCTCTTCCACGCCCGCCTCGACGAACGCCAACGGGTTCCCGTACGTCGCCGGACCGGTCGTGTCGAGGTACCGGGCGATGAAGCCGAGCGCCGGCCGGCCATCGATCTCGTCGAGGGCGCCGTAGCGCGAACGGGTGACGACCCCCGGTGGGCCGATCGGGCGCCAGCCGGTGCCGACGGCCATCGAATGGCGGACCGGCCCCGACAACAGCAGGATCGCGACCCCGTCGTGGGTGATCCGGTCGTCGCGGAACTGGTAGGAAGGGACCACATGCGAGAAGTCGTGCCCGGCCGAGGTGCCTCCGACCATGACGACGCCACCGGGCAGTGCCCGTGCCATGGCGTCGAGCGTGTGCTGGGGATCGACCGTGAAGCCTTCCGTCAGGACGATGCAGATCTTCGGCTCGCGCGTCGTCGCCGCCAGGGCCTGGCCGACCGCTTCGCGGCAGGCCGCATCGACGTCCTGCCCCAGGCCGACCCCGAGACCCGTGCTGAGATCGATCTCGTCCGAGGCGAACAAGGCCAGGGTGATCGAGTCTTCCGCGAAGCCCTCGGACGAGATCTCGGCCGCCGAGGTCGTGCCCATCAGACTCACACCCGGGAACGCCTGACGGACCCGGTCGAGGATCAGGGGGTCGAAGCTGTCGAAGGCCGAGATGAGCATCCCGGCCTGCGGCGTCGCACCCGCCAGCGCTGTCCGACAGCCGTCGATGGCGGTCGCGATCGCGTCCTCGGGGTCGACATCGTCGCCCTGACCCACCGCCATCCTGAGCATGGCGAACCTCCGGCTCGCACTGTACATCCATCCCTTCTCGGCGAGGCCGGTACGATGGCCGGATGGCGTTCGACCTCGACCGTTTCGTGTCGGCCCAGCGCGTCGCCTACGACGGCGTCGTCTCGGAGCTCCGAGCGGGGCGCAAGACCGGCCACTGGATCTGGTTCACCTTTCCGCAGATCGCTGGATTGGGTCGGAGCGAGATGTCCCGCTTCTACGCGATCGGCTCGCTCGACGAGGCGCGGGCATATCTGGCTCATCCCATGCTCGGTCCGCGATTGCGCGAATGCGCCAGCCTCCTGTTGGCGACCACGGGCCGGACCGCGATCGACATCCTCGGGCCGGTCGATGCCATGAAGGTCCGCTCGTCGATGACGCTGTTCCATCGCGCGGCGCCGGACGACCCGGTCTTCGCCGAGGTGCTGCGTCGCTACTACGACGGCATCGCCGACTCCGAGACCGATGCCCTTATCGCGCGGTCGACGTGATCGGCGGTGCGCTGTACCCGTTCGCTGCGATCTCGGCTGCGCGTTCGCGGTAGACCTCGGCGCTCGGCGCCGTCCGCGCCCGGAACCCGTCGACCAGCCGGTTGTACATGGAGAACGCGGCCGCGATGAGGATGGCCAGCTGAACGTCGGCGTCGGTCGCACCGGCGTCGAGGGCGGCCTGGACGTCGGCTGCGGTCAGGTCGCGCGAATCGGCCCGGACCGTCCGCGAGATGTGGAGCAGCGCGCGCATCTTCGGGTCGAAGCCGTCGGACGAGCCGACCTTGATGATGTCGATCAGCGGGACCCGATCGCTACTGCCGGTCAATTCCATCACGGCCGTCGCGTGGGCGCCATGCGAATCCATGCAGAAGAAGCAGTCGTTCGCGGCCGAGACGGCTGTCGCGAGCATCTCGCGCTCGACCCGGTCGATGGTCGCACCCGGGAAGTCCCTGACCAGCACTTCGTCGGCAAGCCCGCGCAGGTGGACACCGAGCCCTGGCGTCAAGCGCATCGCCACGCCGATCCCCGGGACTTCCGGGAGTCCGCCGACGATCGGGTCTTCCTGTGAGCGCAGCAGCCGCTCGTCGTCACGTGCCATGTCGAGCCTCTCCGATCATCTGTGCGTGTCTCGCTCAAGTATGCAGGCTGACCCGGATCAATCGACCGGCCCCGGCGGCAGGTCTCCGACATTCATCCAGCGCTGGCCGGTCGGACGGCGCATCGCGAAGGTGCGCTCGAACGGCGACGTCTGCCGGTCGAGGAGGGTTCCGGCCGCGTCGTACGTCTCCTCGGTCACGGTGCCTTTCGATTCGAAGCCGATGCTGCCGCCGGTCTGGACGCCGAACGGCGCGATGACCACAACGTTGACCGAATCGAACGCGTAGTGGTTGATGACGGTCTTGCCCGACGTTTCGGCATCCTGGAGCCGCCCCTGCATCTCCTTGAGCCTGTCGCCGTGGTCGACGGCGGTCAGGATGCTTGCGTCCTTTCGGAGCAGTGCCTGGTTCTCCAGCTCGAGGTTCTCGGCAAGGGTCACGAGGATCCCCTGCGCGATGGACGCCTTGGTCGAGTCGTCCCAGGCGGGGACGTCGACGGTGATCGGCGGGAGCGTTCCCGGGTCGACCGCATGGGGCACGCCGTTCAACAGCTCGCCTGTGTCGACGGCGACGACCCCGCGCGCCGGCGTGCCCGCCGCGACGATCCCGACGCCGAGCACGAATACGGCGAGGACCGGCAGGCCGAGCCGCAGGGCGCCCCGTCCGACCCCGCCCCGGGTCCTGGCGCCCGGCGTGGCCCGGTCCGCGAACAGGCGGAGCTCGTCGGCCTCAGAACGCGGCTCCGGCAGCACGCGGTCGAGCAGCGGGCGGACCGCGCACAGCACGACGAGGCCGGACAGCAGCGCGACCTTCGTCCCGAACTCGTTGGTCTGGGGTGCCATCAGGAGCGTGCTGGCGATGGCCACCAGGAAGCCGAACACGACCCGCCCGACCCGCCCGGCCGGCACGGTCTTGGGGTCGGTGATCATGAAGAACAGGAAGATGAGGACCTCGGGCGAGGTGACGATGACCCGCCAGAAGTCGAACCCGCAGACCGGCGCGAACGCCCAGTTGGTGGTCATGCAGTGGCCCGACCCGGCGAGCACGCCGACGGCGACCGCCAGGGTGACCCAGAAGGTGGCGGCGAGGGCCAGCAGGTGCAGCCGCCGGGTGATCAGCAGGCCGCCGGTGATGATGACCGCGTAGGCCACCAGCATCGGGATGTCGAGCGGCGCCCACCAGAAGTCGAGCGGCTCGACCCGGCTGCTGCCGAGGACGACGAAGGCGATGACCAGGCCGATGTTGGACGGGTTGAAGACGTGCGAGCCGCGATAGCGGATGACGTACTTGGTCGCCAGCGAGAACGCGGCGACGCCCGCGAAGATGTACCAGCCGTAGGTGCTCCAGGGCGAATCGAGCGGCGTCCCGACGACCCGCAGGATGAGCGCCACCCCGCTTCCGGTCAGCATCGCGCTGGCCGGCCAGACGATCGCCCGGCTCTGGCGGAAGGTCAGGGCGACCTCGATGATCGCGCAGGTCAGGATGGCCGCCAGGATCTGCGGGATGCTGACCCGGAAGCCGAGCACGGTCTGGCCCAGGATGTGGACGGTGATGATGACGGCGGCGACATGCAGGCGGGGATCACGGGTGTTCGGCAGAACCAGCGGATAGGTGCTGGCGCCGAGCGTGAGCGTCCGGCTGGTCAACGTCGTCTCCTGGAGGGTCGATCCAGCGGCGACGATATCAGGTAGACCCGATTCGGTCCCGAGTCCCCCAGCCACCCGGCGAAGGGCGGGACGTCCCACTCGTCGTGGTGAGGGGAGTCTGGCTGGCGCGCCAGGATTCGAACCTGGAACCCCCTGATCCAGAGTCAGGTGCCATACCGTTAGGCCACGCGCCAGCGATGCCCTCGCGGGCGCCCAGAGTCTACCCCGAGGCGCCGACGGACGTCACGAACGGCCCTGTGCCTGGACCTTCGCCCAGGTGTCCTTGAGGGTCAGGGTCCGGTTGAAGATCGGCCGCTCCGGGGTCGAGTCCGGATCTGGGCTGAAATAGCCGAGTCGTTCGAACTGGACCGTCTCGCCCGGGCCGACCGCCGCGAGCGAGGGTTCGATGAAGCAGCTCGTCAGCACCGTCTCGGACGTCGGGTTGATGCTCGCGAACAGGTCGCGCCCGTCGGCGCCGGGGAACGGATCGGCAAAGAGGTGGTCATACAGCCGCACCTCGGCCGGGACGGCGTCCGCGGCGCTCAACCAATGGAGCGTCGCCTTCGGCTTGCGGCCGTCGGGCGAATCGCCGCCGCGCGTCGCCGGGTCGTAGGTGCACCGAAGCTCGACCACGATCCCGCTCGGGTCCCTGACGACCTCACGACAGGTGATGAAGTAGGCCGACCGGAGCCGGACCTCGCGTCCGGGCGCCAGGCGGAAGAACTTGGGCGGCGGCTCCTCCATGAAGTCTTCGCGCTCGATCCAGAGCTCGCGTCCGAAGGCCACCTGCCGGGTCCCGGCCGACGGGTCCTCCGGGTTGTTGACGACGTCCATCTGCTCGACCTGGCCCTCGGGGTAGTTCTCGATGACGACCTTGAGCGGGTCCAGCACCGCGAAACGCCGCGGTGCCGTCCGGTTGAGGACATTCCGGACGGCGTGCTCGAGCTGGCCGATCTCGACGACGCTGTCCGCCTTCGAGACCCCGATGACCGCCGCGAAGTCGCGGATCCCCTCCGCCGGGAAGCCCCGTCGGCGCAGGCCCGAGATCGTCGGCATCCGGGGGTCGTCCCAGCCGCGGACATGGCCGTCGTTGACGAGGCGCAGGAGGACGCGCTTCGAGAGGACCGTGTGGGTCAGGTTCAGCCGCGCGAACTCGTACTGCCGCGGTCGCGACGGCACCGGCAGGTGCTCGATGAGCCAGTCGTAGAGCGGCCGATGGACCTCGAACTCGAGCGTGCAGATCGAATGGGTGATGCCTTCGATGGCGTCCGATTGGCCGTGCGCGAAGTCGTAGGTCGGGTAGATGCACCAGGTGTCGCCGGTGCGCGGATGCTCGGCGTGGACGATGCGGTAGAGGACGGGGTCGCGCAGGTTGATGTTCGGGGCGGCCATGTCGATCTTCGCGCGCACGACCCGGGCACCATCGGGGAACTCACCGTGGCGCATCCGTTCGAACAGGTCGAGGTTCTCCGCGACCGACCGGTCGCGCCAGGGGCTGTTCCGGCCCGGCTCGGTCAGCGTGCCGCGGTGTTCGCGGATCTCGTCCGCCGACAGGTCGTCGACGTAGGCATCGCCCGACCCGATCAGGTCGACCGCCCAGGCATAGAGCTGTTCGAAGTAGTCGGACGCGAAATAGAGATGCTCGCCCCAGTCGAACCCCAGCCAGTGCATGTCCGCCTGGATCGAATCGATGTACTCCTGTTCCTCCTTGGCCGGGTTGGTGTCGTCGAAGCGCAGGTTGCAGCGGCCGCCGAACTCGAGGGCGATCCCGAAGTTGAGGCAGATCGACTTCGCGTGGCCGATGTGCAGGTAGCCGTTCGGCTCGGGCGGGAAGCGGGTGACCACGCTGTCGCGCCGGCCGGACCGCAGGTCGGCGGCGACGATGTCGCGGATGAAGTCGGTCCGCTCGGGGGTGGCGGGGGTCTCGATGCTCACGTGGCGGCGGCTCCCGATGTGGTGGCCGACGGACGCGCGGCCCGCGCTGCGGCTGTTCGACATTCGCGAAGGAGGCGGGCACGGGGTGGGCGGCCCGGCCCAGAGTCTAGCGCGGCCCGGGCGGGTCGCGGTTGCAGAAGATCTGGAGTAGCTGCAGCATGCCCGTGGGAAGCTGGAGACGTGCCGAGATGTCCCTATCGACACATCAACCGCATTCGCCGACGGTTCATGTCGAACGCTCACGCCAGATCGCGCGAGGATCGACGAGGGTCAGTCGTCGACAGGTCGCCCTCTCCTGGCGGGCCGGATCACGGGCCGCCGGTTCAGGGGAGTGGCACGATGCCGCGACGACCCGATCTACCCGCGACGGGGACGTCCCCGTCCTCCCTCTTTCGTCAGACGCTGCGCCGGCGCCGCGATGCGCCCGCGTCGAGGTGTCACCGCGCCGTCGTTCTCCTGAGATCAGCAACCGAACCAGGTCAGGTCACGGGACGACGCCTGACACCACGATCCCTGGGACCGGCACGCCCGGTCCGCACAGCCACTGGAGAGTGAGATGTCGCAAACGGCAACGACCATGAACCCGACGTCCGGCGATCGAGAGGACATCCGACCCTTCCGGGTCGAGGTCGCGCAGGCGGACATCGACGAGCTTCGGCGCCGCATCCGGGCGACGCGCTGGCCCGAGAAGGAGACCGTCGAGGACCAGACGCAGGGCGTGCCGCTGGCCACCATGAGCGACCTCGCAGGCTACTGGGCCTCCGACTATGACTTCCGGAGGTTCGAGACCCGGCTGAACGCCTGGCCCCAGTACCTGACCGAGATCGACGGCCTCGACATCCACTTCGTCCATGTCAGGTCGCGCCACGAGGGGGCGCTGCCGGTCATCATCACCCACGGCTGGCCCGGCTCGGTCATCGAGATGCTCAACGTCATCGGGCCTCTGACCGACCCTACGTCGTACGGCGGCACGGCGACCGATGCGTTCGACGTGGTGATCCCATCCATGCCTGGTTACGCCTTCTCGGCCAAGCCGACCTCGACCGGATGGGGCCCGGTCCATATCGCCGATGCGTGGATCGCCCTGATGAGGCGGCTCGGCTACACGAAGTTCGTGGCCCAGGGCGGTGACTGGGGTGCCCAGATCACCGATGTCATCGGCGCCACGGCCCCGCCGGAGCTGCTCGGCATCCACTCGAACATGCCCGGGACCGTTCCGCCCGACGTGTCCAAGGCACTCACCTCGAACGTCTTCGGGACCGGCGACCCACGGCCATCCGGCCTGTCCGCAGACGAAGAGCGGGCATATGACCGACTGAGCTTCCTGTTCACCAAGGGCATCGGCTACGCACTCGAGATGGGCCTTCGCCCGCAGACCCTGTACGGACTGGCGGATTCGCCTGTCGCCCTCGCCGCCTGGATGCTCGACCACGACGCCTACAGCCTCGAGGACATCGCGCTCGCCGTCGACGGTCGCCCTGTCGATGAGCTCACCCGCGACGAGGTTCTCGACAACATCACCATGACCTGGCTCACGAACACGGGAGTGTCGTCGGGTCGCCTGTATTGGGAGAACACACTCGGCTTCTTCGACGTCAAGGACGTCAAGGTGCCGGCCGCGGTGAGCGTCTTCCCTCGGGAGCTCTATCAGGCGCCGCGGAGCTGGGCCGAGCAGGCCTACCCCAACCTCATCTACTTCAACGAACTCGACCGGGGCGATCATTTCGCGGCCTGGCAGGAGCCGGCGCTGTTCGCCCAGGAGCTGCGCGCCGCGTTCCGATCGCTGCGGAACGGACGCTGATCTCAGGGCCTGTCGGGAACGCGAGCGAGGCACTGTCGTCCGAAAGGAGATCCACATGTCCGCTGACCAGAGCACCATCGATCGCACGAGTGGCATGGCGACGATGTCGTCGGCGGCTGGCCCGGGTCTCCTTCGTTCGATCTCCCACCGCTTGGCCGGCGATGCCGATGTCCTGCCGGTCGAGGGTCATCTGCCGTCATTCGACGGTGCGACCGGTTGGCTGAACTCGGGGCCGCTGACGCCCGAGGGACTTCGCGGGCGGGTCGTCCTCGTCGACTTCTGGACGTACACCTGCATCAACTGGCTGCGCACGGCGCCGTACCTCCGGGCGTGGGACGCGAAGTATCGGGACCTCGGTCTGACCGTGGTCGGCGCGCACACCCCGGAGTTCGGGTTCGAACACGATCTCGACAATGTCACCGCCCGGTCGCGGGACTTCGGCGTCGAGTACCCGATCGCGGTCGACAGCGACTACGGGATCTGGCAGGCGTTCGCGAACCACTTCTGGCCGGCCGTGTACATCGCGGACGCGGACGGCCGAATCCGGTACCACCATTTCGGTGAGGGCGAGTACGCCATGATCGAGATGGTCGTCCAACAGCTGCTCGTCGAAGCGGGCGCCGATGGCGTCGACCCCGGCCTCGTGTCGCTCGATCCGACCGGGTTCGAGGTCGCAGCGGATTGGCGGACGCTGAGGACGCCCGAGACGTACATGGCGTATGGCCGGAGCGCCGGCTTCGCGTCCGACGTCCCAGCCCGTTTCAACGAGCCATCCGACTATCCTGAGCCGTCGCGGCTCCGGCTCAACGAATGGGCGCCGACCGGGCGGTGGACCATCGCACCCCACGCCGTGGTCCTTGCCGAGGCTCCGGGCAGGATCGTCTTCCGGTATCAGGCACGCGACGTGAATCTCGTCATGGGACCGTCGCCGCGCGGGGCGTCGGTGCCGTTCCGGGTCCTGGTCGACGGGACCGCCCCGGGCGCCGCCCACGGGTTCGACGTCGACGACGCGGGGAACGGCACCCTCGCGGATCAGCGCCTGTATCAGCTCGTGCGCGAGCCGGGCGTGGTGAGGGAGCGTCTGGTCGAGATCGAGTTCCTCGCCGCAGGTGCCGAAGCGTACTGCTTCACCTTCGGCTGACGGCTCGGCGGCCGCCGGTCAGGCCGCGGGAACCTCGACGGCCACCTCCGACGGGCCGCGCGACGGGCCGCGCCGGAGCCACCAGCTCGTCTCGAGCCTGACCGCGAACCGCGACAGGTAGTGAGTTGCCACGACCGCGGCGGCCATGGCCAGCAGGACCGGCCCGAGCGCGAGCGCGCGGAAGCCGACCAGCCCGACACCCCAACCGACGATGATCCAGTGGGTGAAGTAGATCGCGATGACTCGATCGCTCCAGCTGTAGAAGAGCCCGAACCAGCCACTGATGCGTGGCTGGCCGGTGACGACATCGCAGAGCGCCAGCCAGATCAGGACGATGCCCATGATCGCGACCGCGAACGAGGCCGGCTGGCGCCAGTACGTGTAGACATCGAAGGTCGGTTGCTGGATGACGATCAGCGCGCCGCCGACGGCGATCAAGGCGACGCCGAGGACGGCCGCCCGCCGGAAGAGAGCGGAACGGTCCGGCGACCGCGTCATCATCGAGCCGAAGACGGCGCCGGCCAACGGGTAGGCGAGCCACGGCACGACGGCGTAGTAGACGTTCGGTGCGGATCCCAGGAACGGCGTCAGCGGTGCATCGAGGACGGGCGTGCCGAAGGTCACGGCGCGGACCCATGGAGCGACGAGGACGAGCAGGCCGCCAAGGGCCAGCCACTGCCAGCCCGGCTGCACTCGTGCGCGGAGCAACGCGATCACGATGAGCGACAAGCCGACGACATGATGAAGATCGATGGTCGTGCCCAGCCACCACGGCGAGTACGGGGCGACCTGCTCGGCGGTGATGACGCCGGTCGCTGTGCCGAGCGTGAACGGGATCACGCCCCGCAGCAGGTTGAGCACGTAGCCCAGGACGAACAGCCAGAGTCCGCGCGTGGCGAGCGTGGCTGTGCCTGAGTGCGATGCGGCCCCGAGCGACGCGCCGATCAGGAACAGGAAGACGGGCGTCGCGGTCGGTCCGGCGGCGTAGCTGATGGCCTCGCCGATGGGCGTCGTCCAGGTGTCCCGTGCGCCCCAGTGCCACAGGACGTGGACGAGGATCATGAAGAACACCGCGAGGCCGGCCGCGAGGTCGAAGGCTCGCACCCGCTCCCGCCCGGCGAGACCGGTCACCGCGTTCACCGGGGCCTGGCCGGGTCCCTCCATCGGGCCAAGTCTAGGCCGGGGACCAAACCTGTCCAGAGCGAGGATCAAAGCTGGTCCGGTCGGCCCGACGGGTTCGGCCTGACAGCGGCAACGGGTGGGGTCCCGGGACAGCCCAGTCAACCGGCGGCGGGCGACGCCGCCGGGGTGATGGCATGCGCGGTCCCGGTCGTACCCAGGAAGACGCGCCACATCAGCAGGGCGACCGCGCCGAATCCGAGGAACGATGCGACTGCGCCGACGACCGGGACGATGCTCACGACGTCCAGCAGGGCGATTCCGATGATGGCCGCTAGGTACGGCCTGTCGCGCGCGACACCAGGTGCTGTCGAGCGAACGATCCGCTCGCCGATCCAGATGCCCGCTACGAGGTAGCCGACGATCAGGAACATCGGCAGCAGGCCGACGAGGATACCGAATCCGAGTGGGATTCCGATGATCGTGACGATCGCGGCGATGCCAACGACCAGGAACACGATGAGGGCCGCGATCCCAGCGCCGACTGATTTCAGGGGACTGTCCTTGAACACGGCCTCCGCAGAACGGACCTGTCGAGATGCGAGCCCGGCCAAGGCGAGCCCGGCGAAGATCGTTGCGATCGAGAAGCCGAGGTAGGCGATGAAGAGCACCGATCCGACGAGCACGGCTCCGCCGGCAACATCCACCCCGGCGATACCCAGGCCTTCGATGACACTGCCCCGGACGGTCGCGCCGGCAGCCGGCTCGACAGTCGAGTCGATCGTCCTGATGTCGCCCGCCACGACCGAGCCGGCGTTGAGGGCGACGTGGCTCCGGATCGCGACGATGCCTTCCGTCCGAGAGCCGACGAAGTGGGCCGTCCCGTCGATCACGAGGAGAGAGTCGGCGTCACCCTCGATCGTCGCCGTGCCCCCGACGACGACGAGCAGATCCACATGCTGGCCGGTCGGGATGACTATATCGCCGCCGGTGCTGAAGATCAGATGCTCGTCCGGTTTCACGGGCCCAGCTGCTGCTACGACCGGGACGAGGATGAGCAGGCCGAGAAGGATTGCGCTGACGATGCCGACGATGCGGTTCATGGGATGCCTCCTGAGCACCAGAACGGCCGGGACGCCCGGCTCCCGTTAGAACATGGATTAGCCGTTCGAGACACCCATCGGGGGGCACCCGAGACGTCGAACAGGGTCTGCCCGGATTCCCTCGGTGCACCGTCGACGCGGTTTCCGGGAAGACCCTGCAGCGGCTCGCGGGATTGCCCCGATGGAGCGGACACCGACGTCGACGAACCTCTCGCCATGGGTCGGAACGATCCGGCCCGCATCGAGGGACAGAGAGATGACCGTTTCGACAGACCATCGATACCGCAGGGCGGGTCGCACCCTTGTCCGGCGCTGCGCCATCGTCCTTGGCCTGACCATCGTGGTCGCCGTCGGCTTCGGATTCAGTTATGAAGCGTTCAGTTCCTGGAGCGACGCTCGAGACCATCCGGCGCCGGGGAAGTTGGTCGACGTCGGGGGGTTTCGGATGCACCTGGACTGTGTGGGCGTAGGCAGTCCGACCGTCGTCCTCGACGCCGGTCTCGGCGGCTGGTCGCTCGACTGGGCGCTGGTCCAGCCTGCGATCGCGCAGGCGACACGGGTCTGCTCGTACGACCGGGCGGGGATGGGCTGGAGCGACAGCTCACCAAGCCCGCGGGATGCCGCGCACGAGGTCGCTGAGCTTCATACGCTCCTGGCCAACGGCGGCATCACCGGTCCGTTGCTTCTCGTCGGGCATTCCAACGGCGGACTGCGAACCGTCCTGTACGCCAAGACATATCCAGGGGACGTGGCTGGTCTCATCCTCGTCGATCCGACGCCGATCGCATCGTCCGATGAGCAGATGGCGTTCCTGTCAGCCGACGAACAGCATGAGATGAACTCGCTGACGACGACGCAGACTCCGGCCGCCCGGGCTGACGGAGGCATCTCGATCATCGGCCTCATCGATGCACTCCGGCCACTCGGTGTCGCACGGCTGTTGTCCGGTGGACTCACCCACGGCATGGTCTACGACCATCTTGACGCGAAGGCCCAGGGCGACTTCCGCGCCGGCATCAACGGGGCGTCATTCTTCAAGACCCTCATGGCCGAGACCGATACACGCGATGCGAGCATCGACGAGGTCCGCACTGCCACCGTCGGAGTGACACCGCTGGGTGACATTCCATTGACGGTCCTGGCTTCGACCGGCCTGACGGCATTCGCGGGCGATCCAGTCCCACCGGAATTCACCGGTCGCCGAGGAAAGCTCATCACGAAGCTCCGGGTCGCGGCCGTCTCCGACCTGAGCCGGTTGTCCACACGAGGCGCGACCCACGTGATCACCGGGTCCGGTCACTACGTTCAGATCGACCGACCAGACGCTGTGATCGACGCTCTCACGGAAATGCAGGCCGACCTTGCGTCATCCGCGTCGGCGAGGACGACAGGAGGTAGCCGCTAGATCATCGTGGTCGAGATGCCTGGCGCCCTGCGCCAGCGTTACGGGGTGAAGTAGCCGGTCACGTCGAAGATGGCCTGGGTCGTCGCCGAGGAGGACCCGGCGAACGTGATCGAGAGCTTCCCGCCGGAACCGAGCGCGACGGTCACCCCGTTGGCCCGGTTGTCGCCCTTGGGGAAGTTGAGGGTCGAGCTCGACGGGTTGTTGGTCGCGACCGGTCCGATGAACAGGTAGCCGGAGCTCGTTTGTGCGGTCACGGTCAGGTTGCCCGTCACCGCCGTGGCGCCCGCCGGGACGCCACCGCGACCGGTCACCTGGAAGGTCCGGGCGATCCTCGACTTGAAGGTCCCGCTCAGGCCGTTGCCCGATCGGCTGTCGAGGATGCGCGCCGGGGTGATGGCGTGGTAGGTCGAGCCGGACGAGTCGGCCGTGAAGTAGCCGGTCACGTCGAAGATGGCCTGGGTCGTCGCCGAGGAGGACCCGGCGAACGTGATCGAGAGCTTCCCGCCGGAACCGAGCGCGACGGTCACCCCGTTGGCCCGGTTGTCGCCCTTGGGGAAGTTGAGGGTCGAGCTCGACGGGTTGTTGGTCGCGACCGGTCCGATGAACAGGTAGCCGGAGCTCGTTTGTGCGGTCACGGTCAGGTTGCCCGTCACCGCCGTGGCGCCCGCCGGGACGCCACCGCGACCGGTCACCTGGAAGGTCCGGGCGATCCTCGACTTGAAGGTCCCGCTCAGGCCGTTGCCCGATCGGCTGTCGAGGATGCGCGCCGGGGTGATGGCGTGGTAGGTCGAGCCGGACGAGTCGGCCGTGAAGTAGCCGGTCACGTCGAAGATGGCCTGGGTCGTCGCCGAGGAGGACCCGGCGAACGTGATCGAGAGCTTCCCGCCGGAACCGAGCGCGACGGTCACCCCGTTGGCCCGGTTGTCGCCCTTGGGGAAGTTGAGGGTCGAGCTCGACGGGTTGTTGGTCGCGACCGGTCCGATGAACAGGTAGCCGGAGCTCGTTTGTGCGGTCACGGTCAGGTTGCCCGTCACCGCCGTGGCGCCCGCCGGGACGCCACCGCGACCGGTCACCTGGAAGGTCCGGGCGATCCTCGACTTGAAGGTCCCGCTCAGGCCGTTGCCCGATCGGCTGTCGAGGATGCGCGCCGGGGTGATGGCGTGGTAGGTCGAGCCGGCGGACACGGAGCCGGTGATCACGGAATCCTGGCCCGCGGCCAGGCAGGCAGTGGCGACCGGCCCGTTATTCGAATCGCCACTGTAGGCCGCGATCCAGTGATAGGTCCCGGCCGCCGACGGCGTGAATCCGCCGGACGTGTACGTATCGAGGCTGGAGGCCTGGAAGTCCGCGAAGTGCACGGTCAACGGCAGGTTGGCGTTGCCGTACGACGAGAGGTCCACGTGGCCGGCACCCTGGAGCGCGGCGGCCGGGCTGCTATCGGTCGTCGTGACGTTCCACGTCGCGGGTTCGGTCGTGCCGTCCTTCCAGACCTTGACGCGGAGCAACACAGACGTCGTGCCGGAGACCTGCCCGCGAATCCAGTAGAAGGCGCTGGCATCCTGGGTCAGACCCGTGCTCGTGTCCGAGCCCAACGCGACGTCGCTGCCGGCGCCACTCTCACGCTTGGCGATGTACGCCTCGAGTGACGACTTGCCGGCGGGCTGCGACAGAGCAAGCTCGTAGTCGTATTGGCGCGTATCACTCGCCACGTTCGAGCGGACCAGGATGCGGGCGCGGTTCTCGGCCAGCGATCCGCCGCCTGTCCCGGAGTCGAACTTCACCCGGACCTTGGCATCGACGTCGCGGATCGTGCCGGGAAGTCCCGCCACGGCTGTATCGCCGGCGGCGGTCGTCGTCTGCGACCCGAACTCCGTCGGGGAGACTGAGAATGCTGTCGCCGCCTCGACGCCAGTGTTCGACCACGCGCCGCCGACGTCGGCCGTGCCCCACGTGGTCGCGGAAGTCCGGTTGAACCCATCCTGGCCGAACAACGTGCCATCGACCGTCACGTTCGGGATGGCCGGGGTCAATGGCGCGGAGCAGGTCGAGTCCGTCGGAGCGAAGATCTGGAAGGTCATATGCCCGGTCAGCGTGCCACTGCCGCCTGATAGGGCAGCCGAGTCATGGACCGCGCCACCGAGCGATGTGGGTCCCGATGCTGTGGCTGTCAGGGTCGGCGTTGGCAGCACGACTGCCGAGGCGACCGGCGCCAGGGCCGCGCTGGGCACCACCCATCCGATGACGAGGAGGATGCCGATAAGCGGCCGACGCATACGGTTCCTCCGGTTCGAAGTGTGCACGGAAGTCAAAGGAAATCCCCTCCGGAGCTGTCCGATTCCGATGGACCCGGACGTCGAGAAATCTGAGAGTCGGGAGAGTGTACCCGCCCACGACGCAAAACGGCCGTGGGCCGGACCTCGTCCGCGGTTCCCAGATCCGCTTACGCCGCGATTCACGGTGCGCACGGTCACCATTCGGGCCGGTGTCGACCTCCGAGCCGCGATCGGCCCCCTGATCGCCCCAGGCTGGGTGGGACCGTCTGGCATAATCCATCGACATCCGGCCGATGTGATTTGGTCATGGAGCCCGCCGGTGGGTCCATCCCTTGGTCGATTCGACAGGGCGGAGGAAGGGACCAGCTGGTGCCGCTGTTCCGACGCGCTCGTACGGACCGCACAGACGATCTCACGCCCATCCGCATCCCTCCCGGCGCCGTCCGACCGCTGTCACCGTTGCTGGGCGCATGTTTCGACGCCCTGGATCGGGCTGGCATCCAGTGGTGTCTGCTGCGCGGGAGCCCCGATGATCTTGCCCAAGGCGCACGGGACGTCGATCTGCTGGTGGCGGCCGCCGATCGGAGCCGGCTCGATGAGCTGTTCTCGAGCCTCAGCCTCCTCCAGGTCATCGGTTACGGCCGTGGGCTCACTGGGTTCTTCGTCGGGTGGGATGGAGAAAGCGCCTCTTGGGTGCGGATCGATGTCGCAGTCGACCTGGCCTACGGGCGGTTCTTCGAGCTCGAAACGGGAACCGGAGCGGATTGCCTCGCGCGACTCGAGAGGCACGAGAAGATCCCGGCATTGGCACTGGACGACGCGTTTTGGAGCCTCATCCTTCACTGCGTCATGGAGAAGGGCTTCGTGGCCGACCGCCATGCCAGCCTCCTCCGCGGCCTTGTCGACCGAGCCCGGGACGATGGTCCGCTGGGCGCGTTCGTAGGATCGGTCCTGCCGTCTGGCTGGGACCCTGCGCGCGTGCGCGGGGTCGTCCGCGCCGGCGCGTGGGATCAGCTTGCCGATCTTGGGCCGTCGATCCGCAACCGGCTGTGGCGTCGGGACGTAGTCGGGACGACCGGCCGGGTCGGCCGACGAGCCATCCAGCGATGCGTCGGATTCGGTCGTCTGCTCGTCCATCGTTGGGGTGTCTCGGTCGCGCTGCTCGGCCCCGACGGTGCCGGAAAGACGACGCTCGCGGACGCCATCGCGGCCGACTTCGGACTCCCGGTCCGACGGATCTCGATGGGGATGGGGTCGGCGTCAGGTCGCGGGGTCACCGGCGGCCTCCTGGGTCTGGCGAGCCTGGGACGGCCGTTCGATGCATGGCGCAAACGGATCGTCGGCGAGTACCACCGCGCTCACGGCCGGCTGGTCATCTTCGACCGCTACGCGTACGACACCCTCATCCCGCCGCGCGGTCCCTTTGTTCACCTCAAGCGGATCTACTTCTGGATCCTGGCCCGCGCCGAGCCAAGACCACAGATGGTGATCGTCCTCGATGCCCCCGGCGAGTTGCTCCATGCGCGGAAGGAAGGGTTCGACGCCGCTCGCCTCGAGGACGATCGGCACCGGTTTCTCGCCCTCGCCGAACGCATCGGCGGCTTCCAGGTGATCGACGCGGCGCGACCGCCCGACGCCGTCCGGATCGATGTCACCGACCTGATCTGGAAACGCTACCTCGACGCCTAGAAGGGTCGCTGGCCGTGCGTTCGCGGCACCGAACGAGCTCGACGAGACCCGGCTGATCGCACACGTCGCGACCCGGGACATTGGCTGGCGAGGAAGGATTCGAACCTTCGATCTCCTGATCCAGAGGACTCCCGACGTTCTGACGATCGTGGGTGCGGTTTGAGCGTGGCGCGGACTCGATTTCGGTTGGTCCGGCGGGCAATCAGGTTGAACATGCCGGACGGTGTCAGGTGAACGTCTTTCGTTCAGGTAACTCCGGGATCGACCGTATCGCACCCGCGACGTTGGGGAAGGGGAGGGGTTCCCGCTGTTCCCGCTACTCCGGGACCGACCTCTCCCAGGGCAGCTTCATAAGCTCAATGCCAGGTCACGCCGGGCGTGGCAAGGGTAGAGCTGAGCGGCGCGGGATGGGAAGCTGCCGCGTCCGAGACGTGAGGTTTGAGTTCGACGCGATCGCGGACGCCGCTTAGGCACAACCCGTGGCTGGGGCCCGCCCCGGTCAGATCAACTCCCTTCGCTGAGCGGCAGACCCGGTTGGCACCTCAGCGAGGCGGCAGGTCCAGTCGCGCGAGCGGCTGCCCCGCGCCGGAGATCCACAGGCTGCCGCCGCCGGCCCAGAGGTTGAGCGGCTGGCGGACCGCCAGCTCCACGCGGCGCAGGATTGTGCCTGAGGCTGCGTCGAGCTCGATCAGCTCGTGCGCGTCAGTTCGGCCGGGCTGGGTCGCGGCCGGCTGCAGCCAGATCGAGCCGTCCGCCGCCGCCACGTTGACCATGTCGCCGGTCCAGTTGGGGATCTGGACGCTCCACGCGATGGTGTTCGTATCGGCCGAGACGAGGGCGACGCGCCCGCTGGGCGAGACACAGGCGATCCCGTGGTCCGCGATCAGGCACTGGGAGTCGGTGCCGACATCGATCGACGCGGTTGGCGCCAACCCGGGCGCGTCCCACCGCTCCACGGCGGCCAGGACGTATCGACAACAGATGCCAGTGCCATCGCTGGGCTGCGTCCAGACGGAGCCGAAGGCGGCGCCGATGAAGGATGGGATGGTCCCGCCCTGGACCGGCTTGCTGCCGTCGAGCGGCACGAGCCACAGCTCGCCGGACCGCCATTTCCGGGTCCACGCCTGGCCGTCGAGGACCACGAAGTCGCCGTTGACCGGCAGGTTCAGGAGAGTCGTCACCGCGTCCGTCGCAGGATCGATCCGGATCAGGGGGATCAATGTATTGGGGTCGCTGTTCGCTGGGCTCGTATCGGCGAGGATGCCACCGTCGGATCCGGTCATCGAGTCGCCGACGATCTCGGCGGGGACGATCGTGTCGAGCACTTGGTTCGTCGCGAGATCGATCTTCGCGATGCCACCGTTGTTCGCCCCGATCCGCGCCCAGACGACGCATCCCGAGAACACCAACTTCGTGACGTTGTGCGGGACAGCGATCGGTGTCAGGGTCGCCGTTGTGACCGCCGGGCGTTCCGTGCAAACCCCGGCGTCCGATGGCGTGGGGGAGGCGGACGGCCCGACCGCAACGGCCGACGGTGCGACCGAGGACGGAACGGGGCCCGGAACCGAGAAGAGACGCGCGGCGCCGACCGACACCGCCCCGACGACCACGGCAGAGATCAGGGCGACCACGACCAGCCAGACCAGCATCGGCCGCTCTCGGAGGGACCGAGCGCCGTTCGCGATTGTCAGTCGGCCGTCCTGGACGCGTTCAACGGCCGACTCGTCGGTGAGGCGTCGGGCTCGGTCCTGGATCGACGGCCAGAGATCTGGCGCCGGAACCTGATCGAGTGCTGCGAACCGCCGCTGCAGGTCATCCATCGTGCTCACCCAGTAGGTCCCGGAGGCGTCGGCGGCCACGGCTGAGGTTCGCCCGAACCGCAAGGCTGTTCGAGCCGAGCCGCTCGGCGATCTGGCGGATTGGAAGGTCGGCGTAGTAGAAGAGGACGACGGCCGCGCGCTGCCCATCGGGCAGGCGTCGCAGGGCAGCGAGGAGGTCGGGGTCCGTGTAGGCGTCGAGGTGGACATCCCCGGCCGTGCCGAGCTCGGCGTCTCGCGACGCGGGCCGATCCTTCAGCGCGCCCGCGGCAATCTTGAACGCCGTCCGCCACGTCCATGCTGCAGGATTGCGAACAGCTCCGCCGCGGCGGAGCACCTGCGCGTACGCCTCGGCGACGGCGTCGCTGGCGACCTCGGCATCGCCGGCCCACGCGTAGACCGCCCGCCAAAGTCGCGGCGCGTCCGAGCGGTACAGCGCCTCGACGCTGAAAGGTGTCTCCGTGAGTTCCGACACGATATCCATCAACCCTCTAGGGTGCGATTACCCGGGAAAGGTGACATGGGCGTGGCCACCGACTTGGAGTCAGCCGGGCGGACGCCATGCTGAGTTCGTCGTGTCAAGACATCGGATCGACACCGTCGTCGCGTAACACGTCGCGCAGCTCTGGAAGGCACAATCAAACCCTATGCCAATCCTGTGGCGGTTCGGTCGTTCCAAGTCCAAGCGGTTGTTCGACTCCGACGGATCGCCAAAGGGCGGCTCGGTGATCGATCCCTCGGTCGTCGCGGTGCTCGTTGGCCGTCGGGCGCGGTCCGGCTTGACGACCTGACGGAGCGTGAGCGCGAGGTTCTGGCCTTGAAGGCCGATCGAACCAGGCTATTGCCGATCGCCTGTCGATGTCGCGAAAGATGGTCGAGGCCCATATCGCCAACATCTTCTCGAAGCTCGAGCTGCCACCCGCATCCGACGATCACCGCCGAGTGCTGGCTGTGCTCGCCCACCTGCAAGGGTCCGGGCAAGCGAAAACCTGAGTGAGGATTCGACCGGGACGTCGAGCTTCTAGAGAATCCCGACGTCCCGAAGTCGAGTCAGGTGCACTTCGAAGCAGCTCGAGGCTCCTTGCTGGAGCACGCGCCACGCTCTTCCGGCACGAAACCACAGACGTGATGTGTTGAAGTTCGCTCGACTGCTACCCCGTGGGGGAGCTGGCTGGCGAGGAAGGATTCGAACCTTCGATCTCCTGATCCAGAGTCAGGCGCCTTACCGCTTGGCCACTCGCCAGTGGAGCCGCGGGATCGTACCAAAGCCGTCGCCGGCGAGCCTCCTCTGCTAACCTGCCGCCCGTGGATCATCAGGAGTCCGATCCGGACGCCACCGCGTCCGTCGCCTTCGACCCCCAGTCGCCGACTCCGCCGACCCCTCCCGCCGAGCCGTCCGTTCGACGCGGTTCGCGCTACGTCCCGGCCGTCCTCGATGCCCTGATCCCGGGCCTCGGCCATCTCGCAGCGGGCCGCCGCCGCGGCGCGGTCCTGTTCCTGACCCCGGTCGTCATCGCCGTCGCGGTCGGGCTCTGGATCGTCCTGACGACGTCATCACCGCGCCTGGTCGCGGAACTCCTCGCGTCCGAGGTCATCTGGGGCCTCCTCGCGATCCAGGTGCTGTTTCTCGTCTGGCGGCTGCTGGCCGTCGGGACGAGCATCTGGAACCCGGCCCTGCCGCGCCCCGGCCGACGCGACATCGTGCCGGTCGCACTCGTCCTGCTGCTCGTCATCGTCCCGCAGGCATACGGCGGCTACGCGACAGAAGTCGCGCGCGAATCCATCGACGAGGTCTTCGTCGAGCCGCCCCCGGTCGCCGTCGGTCCCTCGCAGGCGCCGGAGCCTGACCCGGACAACCTCGAAGCGCCTGACGCGAGCCCGTCCGACGCCGCCTCACCCGAACCGTCCGCATCGGACCTGCCCTCGCCGACCCCGACCGTGCCGCGCATCAACGGCCTGATCGTCGGGGTCGATGCCGGGGTCGGACGAAACACGTACCTGACCGACACCATGATCGTGGTCTCGCTCGACCCGGTCGCCCGAACCGTCTCGATGGTCTCGATCCCGCGCGACATGGTCGACGTCCCGTTGTCGGACGGGCGCAAGTTCCGGGGCAAGATCAATTCGTTGGTGTCGTACGCACGGCACCACGCCAAGCAGTTCCCCGGGTCGGACGGGACCGGGTTCGACGTGCTCATGGACGCCCTCGGCACGCTCCTCAAGCAGCCCATCAAGTACTACGCGACGGTCAATCTCGGTGGGTTCGTCCGGGTCGTGGACACGCTCGGCGGCGTGAACGTCAATGTCGCGCACAGCTTCTGCGACTCGCACTACAGCGAGTACGGCTACGAGAACGGGTTCTCCATC
Organism: uncultured Chloroflexia bacterium; assembly: GCA_963782715.1. Lineage (GTDB taxonomy): Bacteria > Chloroflexota > Limnocylindria > Limnocylindrales > CSP1-4 > SPCO01. Next base: position 694,102 of record CAWAKU010000008.1, on the reverse strand, counting down.
ACGGCCGGCCGGCACCACCTCAACGGCAACCAGGCGCTGGCCTACGCCCGGGTCCGCAAGCCGGCAGGGGAGAGCGACTTCACTCGCGCCGCGCGACAGCAGGAGGTCGTCCAGGGCATCCGCGACGCCATCGTGCGGGGCGGCTTCATCAACGATCCGATCGGGCTGCTCAAGTCCGTCGGGGCGACGGTCGAGACGAACGTGCCCCGCAAGATCCTGCCCGATCTCGCCGATGCCGCCACCGACATCACGCGCAAGCGGACCTATCGCGCGGTCATCACCCACCCGCTGGTCAAGGGCGGCTACGACAGCCGCGGCTCGATCCAGTTGCCCGACGTCGCGGCCATCCGGAAGCTGTCGGTGGCGATCTTCAGCCCGACCGGGACGCTGCCGCCCGACAAGTACCTGGCCGACGAAGCGAGCGGTGCGGTCTCGGGCAGCGGCGTGAGCAGCTGCCGGCCGCCCTCGACGCCGAAGCCGACGGCCAAGCCGACGCCGAAGCCGACGGCCAAGCCCGCGACCGCGCACCCCACTCCACTCGCCACTCCGGAAACCACACCGGCCCCACCCTGACGGTACGTTCGGGTGGGCTGGCAGGCCCGTGAACCCGTGGGACGATGGCAGCCATGACTTCCCAGCGGGTCCGCCTCCTGACGTTGCTCGTGACGTGTGCGCTGTTCACGGGCATCGCCGCCACGGTCGTCTCGGCGTCGTCGCTGCCGTCCTGCGGCGTCGCCGACACGACGACCGCCCTGCGCACGTATGCGGACTGGAACCGGACCGTGCTCGACACGCGCTTCCGGCTTCCGAGTGCGTACAGGCCGGGTGACCTTCGATCGACCGCGAATGCTGGGCTCAACGGCAGTCACCAGGTCCGCTCGTTCGTCATCGCCGATCTGCGTGCGATGGCGTCGGCTGCTCGCCGGGCCGGCGCTCGCCTGGCCGTTCAGTCGGCTTTCCGAAGCTACACGACGCAGCGCTCGACATTCGCCTACTGGTCACGCGTGTCGGGCTACTCAGCGGCCCTGCGTTCGAGCGCACGGGCGGGGCACAGCGAGCATCAGCTGGGCACGACGGTCGACTTCCGGAGCTACGGCGGCTCGGCGCCCTGGTACTACCGGGATTGGGGCACGTCGAAGGCCGGCGCCTGGCTCAAGGCGAACGCCTGGAAGTACGGCTTCATCCTGTCGTACCCGAAGGGGAAGTCGAGCGTCACCTGCTACGCCTATGAGCCGTGGCATTACCGCTACGTCGGCCGCGCCGAGGCGGCCAAGATCAAGGCCACTGGGCTGACCCTCCGCGAGTACCTGTGGCGCCAGCAAACGACCCCGATTCCGACGCCGACCCCGACACCGACTCCGACCGAACCGAGCGCCGAACCGACGCCGATCGAGCCGTCGCCCGGCGAACCGAGTCCGCAGGACGAGCCGAGCCCACCTGGCGAATCGAGTCCGCTCCCCTGACCCTCGTCAGCGGATCGTCACCTTGGTGGCGCCCGTGAGGGCCGCTCGTCCGTCCGCCGTGGGCGACTGAGCGATCGCCGTCTCCCAGGTGTATGTCCCGGTCGAGATGACCCGCGCGACGTAGCGCAGATCGATGGTGTGGCCCTTCGCCGGAGGCTCCGCGCAGAAGGAAACGCGCTGGCCGACCTCGGCATACGGGTAGGTGGCGTTCCGGGCCAACAGGCTGGCGTCCTCCTCCGGGTCCATCCAGGCACGCACGTTCCCGACGGGAACAAGGCCCGACGGCACGAAGTCCGTGACCTCGTAACAGCTCGTTCCCGTCAGCTTCCCAAGATCGACCACGAGATCGACCGTGACGAGGTCGCCTGCTTTGATGGCACCGGACGGCTTGACCGTCCGAACGAGACTCACGTCCGGGTCCGTGGTGAACGTGGCGGGGTCCACCGGCTCGCGCCAGCTCGTGGTCACGGCGATGTGGCCACTGACGGGCTCGACGGTCAAGGCGGCGACCTGGCTTCCCAGGATCGTCAGGTGGGAGGCCTCACCCGGCCCGAGCTCGACGATCTTCCGAGTGCCATCGACCGTGTAGGCGAACGATGCCGCTGTCGGAGCGGTGTGCGCGAGCATCCGCGTCACGAAGCCCACGGCGTGGAGCGCATAGGTCGTGTCCTGGTCGGGGTTCGCCTCGACATAGGCCCAGAACCGCGGCCCGAGTGGATCGTCATTCGAAGCGGCCAGGAGGGACATCAGGGCGGTGGCCTCCGTGACATCGGCCGCGCTGCCGCCGACGCGAAGCCTGGCTTGATCGCCGACGGCCTCGCCGTACGCGTCGATGAGCGAGGCGGCGATGGCGTGGGCGGTCGCCGCGTCGCCGAGCGCGGCCGCTCCGATGCCGAGCAGCAGGCGTTCGCGGATCGTCAGATCCGGATCGGCCGCCGCGGCCCGGATCTCGGGGAGGACGCCGGCACCGAGGCCAGCCAGACCGGCCAGCGCGAAGGTGCGGCGTTCGCGCGTCTCCTTCTCGTTGCCCGCGACCGTCCGCAGGTAGGTGGTGAGCATGCCCGCATCGAAGCGGTCCGGTGCGATCAGCGCGGCGAGGACGGATGCTTCCAGGTCGCTGCTTGCGTACGGCACGACGGCCAGTCCGCCGTCCGGCGTCTGATACGCACTGCCGTCGAAGGCCGTCACGTCGCCGGCTGTGGCCGCCGCGAACCGCGATCCCGTCAGCGCGCTCGCGACCGCTGCGGCCAGGACGTTCTCGAGCCGCCCGGAGTTCGTGTCGGCGAGCTCGAGGAGGAGCGGTGCGTAGCGACCGACGCCGACGTCGGCCACGGTGACCTCGGTCAGACCATCGCCTCCCTGGACGTGGCTCACGCCGGCGATCTCCTGATAGGTGGTCCGGGTCTGCTCGACTCGGGACGCGACGACCGTGAACGTCCGCGTCAGGCGATCCTCGAGAGCGGTCGGGCCACTCCCGGTCCGAGCCGTGATGGTGATCTCGTGCCGACCGAGCGAGAGAACGGGCAACGGGACCCGGACCGTCTTGAACGCATCGGCCCGCAGACCGCTGAGGTGCATCCCGAGGTCGTCCGAGTCGACCGCGAACGTGACGACCGATGTCGCCTTGAGCGACGTCCCGAACGCGCGTATCCCGGCCTCAGGTCGATCGGTCACGAGGTACTCGGGCGCGAGGGTCGCCTCGACGAAGAACGGCAGACCGACCGGGACGAGGACGTCGCCTTCGCCGGCCTGGAGGTCGGCCCCGATCGCGGAGGCGCTGACATGCCAGGACGTGAGGTCATCCGAGAGGTGCATGGTCACGGTGGCTCGCCCGTCCGCCCCGGTCTCGACGCTCTCGAAGAGGAGCGAGTCCCGGAAATCATCGCGACCACCGCCGGTGGTGTCGCCCCCGCCGCCATCGTCGTTCGGTCGGGGTGAACGGTGTGATCGATAGATCACGTGGATGCCCGAGTCGACCTCCGCGTAGATCTCGCCCAGGGGGTCGGCTGCCACCGCGCCGCCCAGGGTGAACAACTTCTCATCGACCGCCCGGAGGACGACGGTCGCCGCGACAGGGTGGCCGGACCTGTCCTTGGTCGTGACCGTCACCCGGACGTCTGAACCAGGTGCGTAGCGGGCAGCATCCGTCGAGACGCCGACCGTGAGCGCACGGTCCGCCGTCCGGAGGGCCGCGGCGAACGTGGTCGTCGTGGAATACCGTGAACCGTTGAACCTGACCCCGTCGATGCGCAGATCCGGCGCTGCCGACCGCCCGAACGTGGAACGGAATCGAGCCGAGTCCTGCACGACGACGTCGCGGATCCCGCGTTGCGCGGTGTAGAAGAGGTAGCGATCCGTCGCACCTTGTCCGGCTGCCGCCGGGTCTGACATCTTCAGGTCGATCGGATCGCCGACACCGAATTCCCAGGCGCTCTGTCGTGGGTCGGCGGTCAGGGTGAGCGTAGGCCCCTGGTCGACGACTCCGAGCAGATACGGTTCGTTGGCCCATTCGATCCAGCGTGCCACGTGCCCGTCCGTGTCCGTTGCCGTGGCGCGAACGCGGTAGGCGTGCCCGTCCGCGGCGTGGATCGACGCCGAGAAGCGGCCTTTGCTGTCCGTCCTGACCCGGATGGTGTCGGCGACACGTTCGGACGTGTCGTATTCGTAGACGGGGACCACCTTCTTCTCGACGAAGTCGTAGCGGGTCCCGCTCTGCCGCTTGATCATGGTCACGTCGTAGAAGGTCAGGGTGACGGTGTGGTTCGCGACCGCCTTACCGGCCGCATCGAGCGACCATGCGTCGGCACCGGCGCTGACCTCCCGCTCGAGGCGGTTGCGGTCGATCTCGCTCAGAGTGCCCGTGGCGCGCGCCCGTCCATCGCGGATGGTGGCGGTCGCGGCGATCGTCCAATGGCTCGGGAAGACGACGATCTCGCGGCCGGAACCGACGATCTCGCCCTCTTCGGCGCTCGCCGGAGTGACATCGATGGACAGGATCTGCGGTTGTCCATCGGGTTCGACCCCTTCGTCGTTGGGGATGTGGGCGATGGTCTTCCGAGTGGCGGTGCCTGTCGCGTCGGTCGTGAGCGACGAGTCGAGGAACCCGCTGGTCCGCAGGGCGACGCCCGGGACCGGTGTGCCTTCGTAGAACGTGGCATGGGCGGTGACCCGGATCTGGTCGCCGACGACGTAGATCCGTCGACCGGTCGCGATGTCGAGCCTGTAGGCGGGCTTCAGGATCCGATCGACCTGGAACCCGGTCGTCGCGACGAGACGGTCCCCGGTCCGCAAGTCGAGCTCGTAGGATCCCACCGGAAGGGCGTTGAGCGCGATCGACGTCGCGAAGACGCCGGTCTTGTTCGGATGGACCATGGCGGTCACCAACGGCGGTCCGCTCGTGCCGCTATCGGAGTCGATCGCGGCGAGGCTGATGGTCACGTCCTTCGGGACCGTGCCCTCGTCGCGGTCACGGATGACGCCCCACGTGTTGACCGTGTCAGTCGACCGATACACCGAGCGGTCGGTGTCGAAGGCATGCCAATAGCGGAGGCCGTCGTCGCCGGATGGTTGCCAGCCGGGGAATCCCTTGCCCTCTGGATTCGAGGGTTCGGTGGCGGGGACGAAGGACGACCGATCACCGTCATGGACCGTGATGAGTTCGATACACGGGTCCTTGCACGTTCCCAGCGGTTCCGGCACGACGCTCGAAGGCGTCGAGATGACCAGGGTCCCGTCGGCCGTGGTCCGGCCGAGGTCGGATCCGGCGGCTGTCGCGACGGCTCCGACCAGCGGGCCGCCGGTCGCGAGATCGTTGGTCCAGAGCAGCGTCTTCGTGTCGGAGACCACGAGATAGCTTGCGATGTCAGTGACCTGGAGCATCGCCTGGATCGGCCGGCTGGGCGAGGTGAGCTGGATGAGGTACCAACCGGCCGCCAGTCGGTCGGGCAGCTGGGTCCACAGCGTGCCCTGCGAATCCTGGAGCCGAGCGTCGAGCGCCATGACCTTGGTCAGGCCGCTGGTCGGTGCCAGGTCGGCCGTCGAGTACCGGCTCCAGCGCGGGTATGCCCGGATCTCGCGGTAGACGGCCATGGCGGCGTCGAGGCCGTCGATCCTGTAGACCTCGATCGGGGCACTCGTCGGCGGTGGCGGGGGCGTCTCCTCGTCGGGCGTGTCCTGGAAGGCCCAGACCGCGATGATCGGCTGATCCTTCGTCGCCGATTCGAACAGGTCGTCGGAGAACTGGAACGTGGTCGCGGCGGCTGGTGCTGCCTGCGCAGCGGTTTCGAACCGGAACGTGATGCCTTTTTCGAGACGCTCGCCGGTGGAGCCGACCTCGATGCCGGGCGAGACCGCGATGGTATAGATGGTGGCCGGCGAGAGGGGCTTGTCGGGGACGTAGGCCAGCGTGCGTCCGTGCTGCTCGAACCGACCATCGATCGCTGGCGTGATGGTGACGTGGCTGGCGGCGTCGGCCACGCCATCCTGGTCGAAGGTGACCTCGATGCCTGTCGCCAGCGGCACGTCGGTTTCTGTGTCGGCAGGAACGTTGCCGACGATGCGCAATGGCTGGTGAGCCTGGAATGCCCAGGTCCCCACCTCGCGACCGTCGGCCGACTTGAGGCTGAAGCGATAGGCGGCCCCCGGCGTCAGTGGACCGGTCGGCGTGAGATGGGCGGACTTGCCATCGGGATCCGCGCTGACCGAGAAGGCGATCGGCGGCTGGACTGTCAGACGCGCGGCGACGTCGACCGCGGGCGTGCCGTCGAGACTGGCGATGCGGAATCCACTGGCGAGGCCGACCACGCCCCCGGCCACGTCGTCTGCCGTGAGATCGGCGACCGGCGTCCAGGCCCTGGCGGCGAGGCGCGAGCCGGGGTCGATCGAAGGCAACGGCGTCCCGGACGGCAGCGTGGCCGAAGGGCTGCCGAGAGCGACATCGGGACCCGTCGATGACGGGCGCCAGGCCAGGCTGCCGCCGATGAGGGCGACGACGACGACCGCGGCTGTCGCCATGACCATCGGCCAGCGATAGCGCCTCGGGATCGCCAGGCTCATCCGTGTCCGGCGCGGTGGCGTTCCCGCGGCGAGGGGTTCAGCCGTCGCCGCGACCGTCGAGGCTCCAGGCTCGTCCATCTCCACGGCCTCGAGGACGCTCGCGCGGACGCGATCGGGCGTGTCGAACGCGGCCAGATCGGCGAGTCCGCGTCGGTCGGCGTCGAGGCCTTCGGCGAAGGCGCGGCACGCGGCGCAGTCGACGATATGCGCCAGGAGACGCTGGTCGTCCTCGGGTGAGAGGTCGAAGTCGAGCGCCGACGCGGCGAGCTCCTGTGCGACGTCGTGGTCGATCATGTCGCCGCCGCCATGGAGACCAGCCGCCGCCGGAGCTGCAGGCGCGAGCGGCACATCATCGTCCGGGTGGCATTGCCACTGCGCCCGATGGCGTCGGCGATCTCGATGCCCTTGAAGCCGCTGGCCGCCATCACCAGGGCGGTCCGCGCATCCTCATCGAGTTCGGCCAGGACGGTCTCGAGGTCGGACCGGCGTTCGTGCTCGAGGTAGGCCGGCTCGGGCCCCTCATCGACCCCGGGCTCCGCCAGTGCTCCGAGCTGGCGACGTGCGACAGTCGCACGACGTCCGCGGGACACGACGAGGTTCGCGATGACGCGATAGAGCCACGCCCGAACGTTGTCGGGGGTCCGTCCGGCATCGACCTCGACGATCAGCCGGGTGAACCCCTCCTGGACAAGGTCCGCGGCGATCTCCGGATCGCGGGTCGCGTGGAGCGCAAACGAGAACAACTCGCGCTGGTGGGCGTCGTAGCTGGCCACGACCAGCTCGCGCGTCTTCGCTCGAGACCGAACGACCGGAGGCGCAGGAGAAGCGAAGTCATCCATGAACGCCAGCATCTGCATGCCGGGTGTGACGCCGGAACGAGGAGGTTGTTTCCTCGGACACGTTCCCGTTCATCTTCAGGATCCTCGGGACTCGCACGTCGGCCTTGGGCGGCTCGACGTAGAAGCGACGTGCCGCGCGTGGCCATGTGACGGCTGGCAAGAAAGTGTCCGCCGATCGACACGGTCGGACGAGAGCGCGTCGGAGGCGGATTCGGGACCTTCGGGAGGGAAGATCCGGTGCCGACGGCACTCGCGCAGCTCGCAGTCACCATGGCGTCGCCGGAACTTCTCGAGCAAGCGGCCGCCGCCGCCCCCTGGCAGCACGACTCCGGACGAAAGGGGGACATCCGGCCCTATCTGCGGCGCGCCCTGTCGCCGACGATCGGGGTATGACGACCACGACCCTGGGTTCTCGCGTCGCCCGCGCGACCGACGCGGCCCTGCTCCCGTTCAGCGTGATCTGCCTGGCCGTGGGCGCCTTCGCTCACCTGACCGGGCAGGGGACCCTCGGCGACGCCCTGTGGATCCTCGCGACGGTCGTGTCCGCGATCCGCCTCGGGGTCGGGATCCTGATCGACCTCCGGGCCGGGTCCACCGGTGTCGACGTCATCGCCCTGCTGGCGATGCTGGGCTCGATCGCCCTCGCCGAGTACCTGACCGGTGTCGTGATCGCGGTGATGTACGCGACCGGACAGTCGCTCGAGCGGTATGCCCATGGCCGGGCCGAACGCGAGCTGCGTGCGCTCCTCGCCCGCGCACCCGGGATCGCCCATCGCTACGAGGCCGACGCCCTGGTCGACCGGCCGGCCGAGGCCATCGAGGCCGGTGATCGCCTCCTCATCAAGCCGGGCGAGGTGGTGCCGGTCGACGGGATCGTCGTCGCCGGTCCGGCGGCACTCGACGAATCCGCCCTGACCGGGGAGTCGCGGATCGTCGTCCGCGACATCGACGACCGCGTCGCCAGCGGCGTGGTCAACGCCGGCGGGGCGTTCGACCTGCGCGCATCGGCGACCGCGGATGGCAGCACGTACGCGGGCATCGTCCGGCTCATCCGGACCGCCCAGACCGAGAAGTCGCCGTTCGTCCGGGTCGCGGACCGCTATGCCGGCATCTTCCTCGTCGCAAGCCTTGGATTGGCCGGGGTCGCCTGGATCCTGTCCGGCGACCCGGTCCGCGCGCTGGCCGTGCTCGTCGTCGCGACGCCGTGCCCGCTCCTCCTGGCGGCTCCCATCGCGATCGTCGCCGGCATCTCTCGCAGCGCGCGGCGGGGCGTCATCGTCAAGGGTGGCGGCGCCCTCGAGACGCTCGGTCGCGCTCGCGTCCTGCTCATGGACAAGACCGGGACCCTCACGACCGGACGACCGCGGCTGGAGCGGGTCGCTGTCCCACCGGGCGCGGATCCGAACGTGGTCCTCGCCCTGGCGGCGTCGCTCGACCAGCTGTCGCCGCATGTCCTCGCTCTCGCCATCGTCCACGCGGCGCGCGAGCGCGGCCTTGCGCTCGACCTGCCGACAGACGTGGCCGAGCAGGCCGGCCTCGGCATCCGCGGACGGGTCGGCGAGCGGTCGATCGCGCTCGGCAGCCGCGAGTGGATCGGCAAGGGCGGGGCGATGCCCCAATGGGCGCGCAGCACGATCGACCGGGTCGAGCTCGAAGGCTCGATGGCCATCCTGGTCGAGGTCGACGACGTCCTTGCCGGCATCCTGGTCATGGAAGACCCCATCCGGGCCGAGACGCCGCGTGCGCTCCGGCTCTTCCGACAGGCGGGCATCGGCCGGATCGTGATGGTCACAGGCGACCACCCGGCGGTCGCCGAATCGGTCGGCGCGGCGATCGGGGTCGACGGCGTCCTGTCAGAGCGCACGCCGATCGAGAAGGTCGAGGCGGTCAAGGCCGAGCGGATCAACATGCCCGGTGGAACGGTGATGATCGGTGACGGGATCAACGACGCGCCGGCCCTGGCCGCAGCCGATGTCGGGGTCGCCATGGGCGCGCGCGGCGCGACCGCCTCGTCGGAGGCGGCGGACATCGTCATCACGGTGGATCGGCTCGATCGGCTCGCCGAGGCGATCACCATCGCCCGGCGATCCCGCCAGATCGCGGTCCAGAGCGTCGTCGTCGGGGTCGGTCTGTCGATCATCGCGATGATCGCCGCGGCGTTCGGGCTGCTTGCCCCGGTCGAGGGTGCGTTGCTCCAGGAGCTGATCGACGTCATCGTCATCCTCAATGCCCTGCGTGCGCTGACCGGCGGCGGCGCCAAGGCCGTCAAGCTGGCCGGCTGGGACGCCATCCGGGCGACCCTGGAGGTCGAACATCGCCAGCTCCAGCCGCTCGTCGCCGCGGTCGGTCGGATGGCCGACACCTGCGACGATCTCGAACCCTCCGAGGCGGCTGCGGCATTGACGTCGCTGGCCGACGAGCTCGACGATCGCCTGCTGCGCCACGAGCAGCTCGAGGAGACCACCGTCTATCCGGCACTGGCGGCGGCGATCGGCGGCCAGGACCCGATGGCGGTCATGAGCGGCAGCCACCGCGAGATCTTCCACCTCGTCCGGCTGCTTCGACGGAACACCAACCGGCTCGACGAGGCCGGGCCCGACGCAGAGCAGCTCCGCGATGTCCGCCGCACCCTGTACAGCCTCCACGCCATCCTCGGGCTGCACTTCGCCCAGGAGGAGGAGCTGTACGGATCGATCACCGATCCCCATCCCGCGGAGCTGGTGCCGGCGTGACCGACCGACCTGCACCCTCGTCGACCGAGGAGTTGCCCTACGGACCCCGGGTATCGGCGTCCCTGCCAGCGCTGGACCGCCTGTTCCGCGTCATGAACCGCGCATACGCGATCCCCGTGATCAAGGCCGGGCTCGGACCGCTCCACGCCAACCCGCTGACGGGCTCGTGGATGCTGCTCCGCACGACCGGACGCCGTTCAGGGCAGCCTCGCGAGGTCGCCCTCGGTTACGCGATCCTCGACGGAGCGGTCTACTGCTGTGCTGGATTCGGGGGCGCCACGCACTGGTATCGGAACCTGCTTGCGGAGCCGCGGGTCGAAGTGATGCTGCCCGGAGCGGCGTTCGCCGGGCTTGCCGAGCCGGTGACAGACCCAGCCGAGCTCGACCTGGCCTGGCGGGCCTTGATCCGCGCCCTGGGTCTGCTCGGGCGCGGTCTCGTGTGTGCGCACGATGCACCGGCCGAGGTGCTGAGCGCGAAGACGGCCAACCTGCCGCTGGTCCGAATCCGACCGGTCGGGATCGCCGTCGGCCCTGCCGACCCGGGCGGTTGGTTGTGGGTCACCCTGACCGCCGTGGGGATCGCCTGGCTGGTGGCCCGTGTCCGAGCAGGTCGGAGGCCACGATGCCCCTGACCTCGCGCGAACGGGTCCTCACCACCCTGGCGCACGAGGAGCCGGACCGCGTCCCGATCGTTCTTGGGGTGAGCAACGCCACGGGGATCAAGATGGGCCCGTACCGCGACCTCAAGCGGCTGGCCGGCATCGAGTCGCCCGATGCCTGGCTCTACGACTGGCCGGAACTTGGGACCGCGGCGCCGGACGAGGCCACGCTCCGGCGATTGCACACCGACGTCCGTGGCGTGCTGGACCTCGAACCGGCCGATGTCCTGGAACGCAACCGGACGCGCGCGCCGCACAGCGACTACGTCAACTCGTGGGGCTCCGGCGCGGTCGAGATCGCCCCCGACGAGTGGTTCCCGATGATCGAACCGCTCGCCGACGCGACGAGCGTCGAGGCCGTCGACAGCTACCCCTGGCCGGACATGGATGACCCGACCCGCGTCGCCCACATGACCGCCGCTGCCGCCCGACTCGCGGCCGACGACGAGTTCGCGATCATGGTCACGCCCTGGCTGCTGTTCCCGCTCGAGCGGGCGTTCGCGATGCAGGGGATGGATCGCTTCCTGATGAATACGGCGCTCGAGCCCGAATTCGCCGAAGCGCTCCTGCGCAAGATCGCAGGCCTCTGCGAGCGGCTCATCGGGCACGTCCTCGATGCCGTCGGCGAGAACGTCGACATCGTCAAGATCGGCGACGACCTCGGGACGCAGCAGAGCCTGCTCATGTCGCCGGCGACCTATCGCTCGATGCTGAAGCCGGTCCACGCCGAGCTCGTCGCCGCGATCCGGCGACGGACGGACGCGAAGATCTTCTTCCACACCGACGGCGACGTCTTCCCGCTGCTCGACGACCTCGTCGAGATCGGGGTGGACATCCTCAACCCGGTCCAGACGTCGGCCGGCAGGATGGCCGACCTGGCGACCCTGAAACTCCGCTACGGCGACGCGCTGACGTTTTGTGGCGCGATCGATACGCAGCGGATCCTGCCGCACGGGACGCCCGATGAGGTCAGGGCCGAGGTCCGCCGGGTCATCGGCGAGCTCGGGCCCGGCGGCGGGTATCTCCTGTCGTCGGTCCACACGATCATGAACGACGTGCCGGCCGAGAACATCCTGGCGATGGTGGACGCCGTCGAGGCGTACGGCAGCTATCCGTTGGCCGGCCGATGACGGCGCGGAGCGAGGCGGACATCCTCGACGCCCTCTACAGGCACATCCTCCAGGGCGAAGCCGAGCCGTCCGTGGCGGAGGTCCGGGCCGGTCTCGCGGCCGGCTCGCGACCGACGGTCCTGCTCTTCGAGGCGATGATCCCGGCCCTCGAAGAGGTCGGCAGCCGGTTCGAGACCGGCGAGTACTTCCTGCCCGAGATGCTCATCTCCGCCCGGGCGATGCGCGCCTCGATGGAGGTCCTCCGGCCGCACATGTCCGCGACCGACGCGCCCTCGCTGGGGACCGTGGTCATGGGCACCGTTGCCGGCGACATCCACGACATCGGCAAGGACATGGTCGACATCATGCTCGAGGGCGCCGGCTTCACGATCGTCGACCTCGGCGTCAACGTGCCCGCCGCCCGCTTCGTGGAGGCCATCGCCGAACACCATCCAGCAGTCGTCGGCATGAGCGCGTTCCTGACCACCACGGCACCGCAGGTCGGGCGGACGATCGAGGCGATCCGGGCGGCCGGTCTCCGCGACGGGCTGCGGATCATGATCGGCGGCGCGCCGATCGACGAGGCCTTCGCGGCCGAGGTGGGCGCGGACGGCTACGCCCCCGATGCGAGCTCCGCCGTCCGCGTCACCAAGGCTCTGCTCGCCTGACCGGCGACCGTCTCAGCCGAGCTGGGCACCGTCCCGGTCACCGCTGATGACCGTATAGAGCAGGGCCGTCTCCGTGTACATCCGGTTCGCCGCCTGTCGCCAGACTCGTGACGCCAAACCGTCGATGACGTCGTCGGTCACCTCCTCACCGCGGTGGGCGGGGAGGCAGTGGAGGAAGATCGCGCGGGCTGACGCCTTGGCCATGAGCTGGCCATCGACCCGGTAACCGGCGAACGCGAGTCTGCGTGCGTCTCCCTCGGACTCCTTGCCCATCGACGTCCAGACGTCCGCATAGACCGCCTGCGCGCCCTGGACCGCCTCGACCGGATCGTGGGTCAGCAGGATGGACCCACCGGTCGAGACGGCTCGCTCGCGAGCGAGCGCGACGATGGCCGGATCGGGTTCGTAGCCGGGCGGGGTGGCGACACGGAGCTCGAACGCGCCGAGGGTCGCCGCCTCGATGAGCGACACGCAGACGTTGTCGCCATCGCCGACGAATGCGACCCGTAGTCCGTCCAGCCGGCCGTATTCCTCCTCGAGGGTCATCACGTCGGCGAGCGCCTGGCACGGGTGATGCTCGTTGGTCAGGGCGTTGATGACAGGGACCGATGCGGCCGCGGCGAGCTCCTCGACCACCGCCTGCGCGAAGGTCCGGATGACGATCGCATCGAGGTACAGCGACAGGGTCCGAGCCGTGTCGCCGACCGTCTCGCCGCGCCCGAGCTGGAGCTCGTCCGAGCGCAGGACGCTCGGCAGCATGCCCAGCGTCCAGGCGGCCGATTCGAAGCTGACCCGGGTCCGGGTCGACGGCTTGTGGAAGATCATCCCCAGCCGGCCACCAGCCAGCCGGCCGCGAAATGCTGCCGGGTCACGCTTGAGGCGGGCGGTCAGGTCGAGCAGCGAGCGCAGGCCATCTGTGCCGAGCTCGCCGAGGGTGAGGAAGTGGTCGAGCGTGGGCTCGAGCGGCGTCGTCGCGGGGTGCGGCGTCGCGGTGGAGAGGGCGCTCACGACGGGGTTGCCCCCACGACGACCGACGCCTGCGCCTTTCGGACGATCGGCTCGATGACGTCGCGCAGGGACGGTCCGCTGACCTCGGCCAGCTCGTACCGGACTCGCGTGACGGGCTTGTCGAGGTGGAGGATGCGGGTCAGGTCGATCGGCGTGGCCGACAGGATGATGTCCGCGTCGCAGGCATTGAGCGTCGCCTCGAGCTCCCTGGTCTGCTCGGGGCCGTAGCCCATCGCGGGCACCAGCTCCTCGAGGGCCGGGTAGCGTTCGAGGACGGCCCGGATGGATCCGACCGCGGCCGGTCGTGGGTCGACGATCTGCGCCGCCCCGAAGCGGCGCGCCGCGACCACGCCGGCGCCGTAGGACATGCCGCCGTGGGTCAGGGTCGGTCCGTCTTCGACGACGACGACCCGCTTGCCGGCGATCGACGGCCCCATCAGGGTCAGGTCGGAGCGAGCGGTCAGGATCGCGGCGTTCGGGTTCGACTCGGCGATCGCGGCCCGGACCGCTTCGATGGCGGCGGGCTCGGCCGAATCGATCTTGTTGATGATCACGACGTCGGCCATCCGGATGTTCGTCTCACCCGGGTGATAGTGCCGCTCGTCGCCGGGGCGCAGCGGATCGGCCACGACGATGTACAGGTCCGGGGCGTAGAACGGGAAGTCGTTGTTGCCGCCGTCCCACAGGATGACGTCGGCCTCGAGCTCGGCCTCGTGGAGGATGTCCTCGTAGTCGACGCCGGCATAGACGACGCGCTTGGCGTCGAGATGCGGCTCGTACTCCTCGCGCTCCTCGATGGTGGTCTCGAAGCGGTCGAGATCGTCGTAGGTCGCGAAGCGCTCCGAGCGCTGGGCGACCAGGTCGCCGTACGGCATCGGGTGGCGGATGACGACCGGGGTCAGGCCGCGCTCGGCCAGCAGGGCGGCCAGGTAGCGGGTGGTCTGGCTCTTTCCCGCACCGGTCCGCGTCGCGCCGACGGCCAGCACCGGCCGGCGGCTCTTGACCATGGTGTGGTCCGGGCCGAGGAGGATGAAGTCAGCGCCCGCGGCGAGGACCCGCGACGCGGCATGCATGACCGTCTCGTGGCTCACGTCGCTGTAGGCGAACACCACCGCGTCGACGTCGCGTTCCCGGATGAGGGTCTCGAGCTCGCTCTCGGGGACGATCGGGATGCCGTCCTCGTACATCGGTCCGGCCAGCTCGCTCGGGTAGCGGCGCCCCGCGATGCCGGGGATCTGGGTGGCGGTGAAGGCGACGACCTCCGTGCCCGGATCGTGCCGGTAGACGACGTTGAAGTCGTGGAAGTCGCGCCCCGCGGCGCCCATGATCACGATGCGCTGACGGTTCATGCCAGGTCCTCCTCGATCAGATCGTCGATGGCTGGTTCGATCCGGGGTTTCGGCCCCACGCGCTGCGGCGTCCGGATGGGGCTGCCCGACGCGTGACGGGCGGTCGTGTCCGTCCAGCGGTATGCGCCGGCGGTCCGGCGTCGCTCGTCGGCGCCGGCGACATGGCGGAGACGGGCGATCAGCTGCCTGTCGGTGAGACGAGGGGCGGCGTGGCAGGTCACGATCCGCGCCTGCGACACATGCAGGTCCGACTCAGCGATCCGATGGCGCAGACGATCGCGGACGGTGCCCGGGCCGAGGATCACCAGGTCGTCGCCGGGCGGGATACGGGTCGCCACCTGCTCGACGAACCGGCCGAGGTGCTCCAGGCGCTGGGCCTCACCGGCATCCCGCGGCGCGACGCCGCCATGGCGCACGGCCGGGTCGTAGTGGACATGGCCGGTGGCCTTGTGATGGGCGGAGACGTCCGACTGCAAGCGCTCCATGCGCACCTCCCCGGCATGCCAGTGCGCGACCACAGCCTCGCGGGTATCGATCCAGACGAGTGTGCAGTCGCGCCCCACCTCGACCTCGCCAGAGACGACGTCGTCGCGGACGGCGGTCATGCTCGCCACCGTGCGGATCGGTCGGTGCCGGTCTCACTCATCGTGATCCCTCCGGATGTGGAATCCATCGTTCGTAGCGTCACGCCGGCGAAGGTCCGACGCATGCGCCGTTCGATGCGTCCGATGGGGCCGAACGGCACGAACGGCGGGAGGATCGAATTGAGGACGGACGGCTCTGGCGCGGCCGCGGTCCAGGCTGCCAAAGTGAGCCGTCGACGAGGGCGTCCGTCGAGCAGCTCCCGAGGCGCAGGAGGGACGGTCAATGCGGTACGACATCGAGACCCGCGAGCTCCCCGAGCAGACCATCATCTCGGTTCGGGAGGAGGTCCCGCCGGCCGACCTGCCGGCATTCATCGGGCGGTCGTTCGGCGACCTGTTCGGGCATGTCCGGCTCCTGTCGATCACGGTCGCCGGCGAGCCGTTCGCCATCTACCACGCCTTCGGGGCCGATGCCATCGACGCCGAGATCGGCCTCCCGGTCGCCGGCCACGTCGAGGCGACCGGCCGGATCACCACGCGCGAGCTGCCGGCCATGACCGTCGCCGAGACCCTCCATGTCGGCCCGTACGAGGAGCTCGGCGGCGCCTATGCCGCGCTGGAGGCATGGATCGGCGATCACGGCTTCGAGGCGGTCGGACCAGTCAGGGAGCGCTACCTCGCCGGACCCGGAACGGGGGTCGCCCCTGCCGCATACCGGACGATGGTCGCGCTGCCGATCGCGCGGGTCCCGGTCCTGGCGTCCTGAGCCGAGGCCGACGGCGGGCCTGGGTCAGCCGACCGCGACCAGGCGCGCCCGCTCGTAGCCCGCGCTGAACGCGGCGAGGTCCGCCTCGAGGAGTTCGGGATGGTGATGGCCGACCAGCTCGGCCATCGCCTCGCGCAGCGCTTCACGCGACACGATCGGCCGACGAGCGAGCAGGCCGCCGAGCGCGACGACGCTGACGAGCCGGTCGTGACCGGCCGCCCTGGCGAGTTCAGTGCACGGGAGCGACAGGACCTCGACGTCCGTTCGCCCCGGGACGGCCTCGATGAGACTGCTGTTGAGGACGAGGAGACCGCCCGGCGCCAGGAACGATTCGTACTTCGCCATCGACGGCGGGTTGAGCGCGATGACGCTGTCGGCGATATCGACGATCGGCGAGCCGATCCGATGGTCGGCGATGACGACCGTGCACGATGCCGTGCCGCCACGCATCTCCGGTCCGTAGGACGGCATCCACGACACGTCGCGATCCTCGAGCAGCGCGGCCTGTGCGAGGACCTTGCCGGCGAAGAGGATCCCCTGGCCGCCGAACCCACCGATGATGGTCGCGTGGTCCACGATCAGCCCTCCGCGCTGGCGGCGGCCGCCGCCTTGGCCCGGTCGACGATGACCCCGAGCGGATAGGTCTTGACCACCTCGGTCGCGACGTGGTCCATGGCATCCGACGCGCTCATGCCCCAGCCGACGGGGCAGGTCGACAGGACTTCGACGATGGACAGGCCGGGACCCGCCTCCTGCAGCTCGAACGACCGTCGCAGCAATCCCTTGGTCTTGCCGATGGCGCCCGGATCGGTGATCGAGCCTCTCGCCGCGTAGACGACGCCGGGCAGGAGCGCGAGCATCTCGGTGATCGGGATCGGATAGCCGGCCGTCAGAGCGTCCCGGCCGGTCGGGCTCGACGTCGTCCGCTGACCGAGCAATGTCGTCGGGGCCATCTGGCCGCCGGTCATCCCGTAGATGCCGTTGTTGACGAAGATGACGCTGATGCGCTCGCCGCGCGCGGCCGCGTGGACGATCTCGGCGGTGCCGATGGCGGCCAGGTCGCCGTCGCCCTGGTAGGTGAAGACGAAGG
Source organism: uncultured Chloroflexia bacterium (assembly GCA_963782715.1). Classification (GTDB taxonomy): domain Bacteria; phylum Chloroflexota; class Limnocylindria; order Limnocylindrales; family CSP1-4; genus SPCO01. The sequence goes on along the minus strand of CAWAKU010000008.1, from coordinate 676,780 downwards.
CGTCGGGCCTGGCCCGGCGGACACCGGTCGCCACCGCGGGCGCCCGGCCGTGCGGCGACTCGACGAAGTCGATGTCGAGGTAGTCGTAGGCGAACACGCTGCAGCCGACCGAGGCGACCCCGATCGTCCGGGGCGCCAGCGCCATCTCGTCGATCAACTCGGCGACGAGGCGGTGGACGATCCCGTGCCCGCAGCCCGGGCAGTAGTGCGACGAGCGGTCGGTCAGCGCGGCCGGCCGGTGGTAGATGGTCCGGCGGTCGTCGAGCGGTGTCGTGATGGTGGTCATCTCGGTCACCTCGTCCCGTTCCGGCATGGGTCGGTCATGGCCCAGGTGCGGCGTAGTGCGTCGACCACCTCGCCCGGTGTCGGGACCATGCCCCCGGTCCGGCCGTGGAACAGGACGGGCGCCTGCCCGGCCACGGCCAGCCTGACGTCGTCGACCATCTGGCCCGCCGACAGCTCGACGACCAGGATGGCCCGGAGCTTCGGGGCCAGCGCGGCCAGCGCACCCGACGGGAACGGCCACAGGCTGATCGGCCGGAAGAGGCCGACCGCAAGGCCAAGCTCGCGAGCGCGATCGATCGCCGTGCGGGCGACACGGGCCGCGGTGCCGTACGCGACGATCGCGATCTCCGCATCGTCGAGTCGCTCGCCGGCCCAACGGACCTCGCGCTCGGCGATGGCGGCGTACTTTGCCTGGAGATGTCGATTGAAGCGCTCGAGCTCCTCCGGATGGAGATGGAGCGAGCGAACGACGCGGGCCGGCCGGCCGGCAGCGCCGGTCAGAACCCAGTCCGAGACGAGCCGGTCGGGCGTGCGGAAGACCGGGACGACGGGCTCCATCGCCTGGCCCATGACACCGTCGGCCAGGAGCATCGTCGGGGTCCGATAGCGTTCCGCGATCTCGAACGCGGTCGGCACCAGGTCGACCGCCTCGGCGATGGACGACGGCGCGAGGACCGGGACCCGGTAGTCGCCGTGGCCGTGGCCCTTCACCGCCTGGAAGTAATCCGACTGCGACGGACCGATGCTGCCGAGCCCGGGTCCGCCGCGCATGACGTTGATGAGCACGAGCGGCAGCTCGGAGCCCGCCATGTAGCTCATCGCCTCGGCCATCAGGCTGATGCCCGGACTCGATGAGGACACCAGGACGCGCGCGCCGGTCGCGGCCGCACCCAGTCCCATGTTGATCGCGGCGAGCTCGCTCTCGGCCTGGACGAAGACGCGCCCCTCTTCGGGCATCCGGCGGGCCATCCACTCGAGGAGCTCGGCCTGCGGGGTGATCGGGTAGCCGAAGTACGCGTCGCAGCCGGCCTGGATGGCGGCCTCGGCCATCGCCTCGTTGCCCTTCATCAGGACCGGGCGGACCGGTGGGGGAGTGGCGACGGCGCTCATGTCCGGTCCTTCGGGCGGGCGTACACGGCGAAGACGGCGTCCGGGCAGATCCGGGCGCACAGCGCGCAGCTGGTGCACGCGCCGGCATCGGTCAGCCGGATCGCGTGATAGCCGAGCGCATTGACGACTGAGAGTTCGAGACTCAGGCAGTGCTTGGGGCAGATGTGCACGCACAGCTCGCAGCCCTTGCACCGATCGGTGGCGATATCGAGTGGCTCGAAGACCGCGAGCCCCGCTAGTTCGTCCGCCAGGTCGACCGCGGCGACCGTCATCGGCTCACCTCCAGCCAAACGCTAGGCCCAGCGGACGTCTCGAGGGCAGTGCCGAACGGCGTGCGGCCGGGTGCCGTTCGGCTGCCGGCGCCATCCTCGGACGCTTGACCCGCTGGCTACGATTCGAGGTGGAGGTGCGCCATGGGGACTCCGATCATCGTCGATGACCAGGCTGACGAGGATCTCGATGGACTCGACCCGGGGTCGACCTTCGCCTTTGGCAGCGAGGGCTGGGAACCGGTGGACTACGTCGCACCGGCGCCCGATTGGGTCCTCCAGTCGGATGGGTCGTTCCTCTCGCCGGACGAGCGGACGCGGTCGTGGCCCGAGGCCGGCCCCGAGCCAGCCTGATTCGAAACGGGTGACCTTCGGCACTTGACCGTGGTCGGGGGTGAACCCACCGTCCGCCTATCGCAAGGACGCGAGCGCCCCATCCATCGCTGGCGATCGTGTGCCGCGATGGAGGACGTCGCCATGGTCCGAGTACTCGTCGTCGATCACGATGTGGACCTCGCCGACCTCAAGGTGGACACCCTGCGACGAGCAGGGTTCGAGGTCGATCAATGTGGCGGGCCGACCCACGCTCGTCATGCCTGCCCGGTCATGCACGGGCAGCCGTGCTGGCAGGTCGATTGGGCTGACGTGCTCGTGTACGACGCCTGGGCCGCCGGCTTCTCCGGCGAGGAGCTGACCGACGACCTGCTCGCCGCCTATCCGGACAAGCCGATCGTGCTGACGTCGCAGGGCATGGGCCTCGGCTGGTCGAGTGACGAGACGACGACCACGCTGGTCGGCTCCCAGGCGCCGGGCGCGCTGGTCGAGGCCGTCAACACGGCGTACGCCGCGCACGCCTCATCGGGCGACCAGGGCGTCGCGCAATAGCCGGCTGAGCTGGTCCCACTCGACCAGGAAGGCGTCGTGGCCCTTGGTCGAGCGGATCTCGCGATAGGCGGCGTCAACGCCGACGGACCGTGCCGCCTCGACCAGGAGACGGACCTGGCGCGGTCCGTACAGGATGTCGTCCTCGATGCCGACGCCGACCAGCCGTGTGCCTGAGACGGTGAGCGGCGCCAGCGCATCGGCCAGCCCACCGCGACCGACCGCCACGTCGTGGCGATCCATGGCGCCGGCAAGGACGCGATACGTCGCGGGATCGAACCGGTCGACCAGCTTCCGGCCCTGGTGGTCGAGATAGCTGACGACAGACGGCCGGCCGTCGATCTCGAGGTCGCGCCCGAAGCGCTCCTCGAAATCGGCCTCGCTGCGGTAGGTCGTCATGGCCAGTCCGCGCGCAAGGGCGAGCCCGTCGAGCCCGAGTCGGTCGATCAGCTGGACCTGGAGATGGTTCCAGGCGACCGCCATCGGGCCGGTCGCCGCCGGGGCCGCGATGGGCATGACGGTCCCGACCGCGTCCGGCCGCTCGAGCGCGACCTCGAGGGCGACCATGCCCCCGAGCGAGCCGCCGACGACGAGCTCGAGACGATCGATGCCCAGCGCATCGAGCAGCCGCCACTTCACCCGCGCCTGGTCGCGCGTCGAGATCGCCGGGAAGGCAGGGCCGTACGGCCGGCCCGTTCGCGGGTCGGGTGAGGTCGGACCGGTCGTCCCATAGCGGCCGCCGAGCAGGTTGGCGGACAGCACGCCGAAGCGGTCCGTGTCGAGCGCCCGGCCCGGTCCGATGAGCGGCTCCCACCAGTCGCCGGCCGCGTCGGCCGACCCGGTCAGCGCGTGGATGACGAGGATCTGGGGCGCGACGCCGGGGCCCGGACCGTCGTGCCGGTAGGCGACGGTCAGGGCCGGCAGCGTCGTGCCGCCATCGAGCTCGATCGGTCCGAGCGCGACGTATTCGAGGCGGCCGGTCCCGGTCGGAGGACCGGCCGCCTCGCTCCCGCGGACCCCCACGGTCACCCGGCCGTGCCGACGAGCTCGCCGTCGGCAGGGTTCTCGGCGGTGGCCACCGCCAGCGCGGACTCGAGATCCGCGATGAGGTCGTCGATGTGCTCGAGGCCGACCGACAGCCGGATGAGGTCGTCGGTGACGCCGGTCAGGACCTGCTCCTCCGGCTCGAGCTGCGAATGGGTCGTCGATGCCGGATGGATGATCAGCGACTTCGCGTCACCGACGTTCGCGAGCAGCGAGAAGATCTGGACGTTGTCGATGAGCCGCCGGCCCGCTTCGACGCCGCCCCTGACCCCGAACGTGACGATCCCGCCGAAGCCGCCGCTGAGGTACCGCTTTGCGAGCTTGTGCGAGGGATGCGATTCGAGGCCCGGATAGCTGACCCAGGTGACCTCGGGCCGGGTCTCGAGCCACTTGGCGATCGCCAGCGCGTTCTCGCTGTGGCGGGTGATCCGCAGCGGCAGGGTTTCGAGGCCCTGCAGGAAGAGGAAGGCGTTGAACGGGCTCAGCGCGGCACCGATGTCCCGAAGACCCTGGACCCGGAGCTTCAGGATGAACGCCAGGTTGCCGAAGGCGCCGGTGTAGCTGATCCCGTGATAGGACGGATCGGGATCGACGAAGTCCTGCTTGAACCGCTCGCTCGCGGTCCAGTCGAAGGTGCCGCCGTCCACGACCACGCCGCCGATCGCGGTCCCGTGCCCGCCGATCCACTTCGTGGCTGAGTGGATGACGATGTCGGCTCCATGCTGGATCGGCTGAGCGAGCAGCGGCGCGAAGGTGTTGTCGACGATGACCGGGACGCCCCGGGCATGGGCGACGTCGGCGATGGAGGCGAGGTCGTGGACATCGAGCCGGGGGTTGCCGATCAGCTCGAGAAAGACCGCCTTGGTCCTCTCGTTGATCGCCCGTCCGAACGCCGATGGATCGGAGCCATCGACGAACGTGGTCGTGATCCCGATCTTCGGCAGGGTGTGCTGGAACAGGTTGTACGTGCCGCCGTAGATCGACGACGAGGAGACGATGTTGTCGCCGGTCCGGGCGAGATTGAGGATCGACAGCGTCTCGGCAGCCTGGCCGGACGCGAGGCCCAGTGCGGCGACCCCGCCCTCGAGCGCGGCGACGCGCTGCTCGAAGACGTCGGTCGTCGGGTTCATGATCCGGGTGTAGATGTTCCCGAACTCCTGGAGCCCGAACAGGCGAGCGGCGTGCGCCGCGTCGTCGAAGACATACGACGTGGTGGCATAGATCGGCACGGCGCGGGCGTTGGTCGCCGAGTCGGGCTTCTGGCCGGAATGGAGGGCGCGGGTCTCGGGTCGGAAGGTCGCGGGATCGAGTGCGGTCACGGGGTTCTCCTTCGATGGGCGAGAGGGGAGCGGTGTCATCGGTCGAGAGGCCCTGGCCCTGGGAAGGCCGGTGGATCTGGCGGACACCCGTCGCGTCGCTCGGAGGAAACAAAAAAGCCGCAGCTCCGATCGGAACTGCAGCCCCGGGACCTCGTCTGTGGTCCCGCGTCCTAACTCAGGTGAACGCGTGACCTCAGACCCCATCCTCCGCACGGCGGGGCCGCCAGCCCATACACATGTTCCAGGAGACTTGGGTGTGACTCACGGTCCGCGCATGGTCGCCCACGGGTCGGTGCGTCGTCAACCAGCGTGCCGAAACACAACCTTCGAGGCGCCGTAGGATGACGGCATGACCGCCATCCCCTCCATGTTCCGTGCGTATGTCGCCGAGAAGACAGGCGACGGGGTCGAGCGTGGGGTCCGCTCGTACCTGGAGACGGATCTGCCCGCCGGCGAGGTCGAGATCCGGGTCGCCTGGTCGAGTGTCAACTACAAGGACGGCCTCGCGACGCGAGTTGACGGCAAGGTTGCCCGGATCAGCCCACTCATCCCCGGCATCGACCTCGCCGGCGAGGTCATCGCGTCAGATGACCGGGCGATCCCCGTCGGGACGGCGGTCCTCGCCCACGGCTACGAGCTGGGCGTCTCCCGTCACGGTGGCTACACCGAGTACCAGCGGGTGCCGGCCGGCTGGGTCGTCCCGCTCGCGCCGGGACTGACCGCGCGCGACGCGATGTCGATCGGCACCGCCGGATTCACCGCCGCGATGTCCGTCGCCGCGCTCGAGGACCGCGGTCTCTCACCGGCCGACGGGCCTGTGCTGGTGACCGGCGCATCGGGCGGGGTGGGCGGCACGGCACTCGCGATCCTCGCCGACCGCGGCTACGAGGTCTGGGCGGCCACCGGAAAGCCCGACGAAGCGGCGCGACTTCGGACGATGGGCGCGGCCGGGATCCTGACCCGGGACGAGGTGACCGGTGAGGGACGGCCGCTCGAATCGGAACGGTGGGCCGGGGCGGTGGACGCGGTCGGGGCGGCGACGCTGCCCTACGTGCTCCGGACCTTGCGGACCGGCGGCGCGGTCGCGGCCTCGGGAAACGCTGGCGGTGCCAAGCTCGAGACCACGGTCTTCCCGTTCATCCTGCGCGGGGCCGCGCTGCTCGGGATGGATTCGGTCAACATGCCGATCGGTCGTCGCCGCGAGCTGTGGGACCGCCTCGCGACCGACCTTCGTCCGCGCGACCTTGGCGTCCACTGCGCTGAGGTCACCCTCGATACGCTCGACGAGGCCCTCGACGGGATCGTCGCGGGCACTGCCCGAGGCCGCTGGATCGTCCGGGTCGGCTAGGGGCGGGACCGATCAGTCGAGCTCGCCCCTGAGCTGCGCCAGCGCCCGTTCGATCGGGCGCCGGATGTCCTCGGCCGGATGGGCCGGGAAGGGCGTCGCGGCGACGGCATCGTCGAGCGTCAGGTCCCCGGACTGGACGCGCCTGGCGAGGTCGGCCAACGCGAAGATCGACCCCGCCTGCTCGTCGGCGAAGGCACGCCCGGCGTGGTCGCCGTGGCCCGGAACGACCACCCCGACCGTCAGCTCGGCGACCCGGAAGGCGGTCTCGGGCCAGTCGAGCGGATAGCCATCGCCGAACCAGGGCACGGCACCGTTCTCGAGAAGGTCGCCGGCGAACAGCACGCCCGCATCGACGACGCGGATCACGATGTCGTGGTCGGTGTGCCCGCGGCCGAGGAATCGGAGCTCGACCCGCCGGTCGCCGACATCCACGAACGCGGTCTCGCTGAACGTCCTGTCGGGCGGGTCGATGACGACCTCCGGGATATCGGCCGCGATCTCCGGCTCATTGGCCGCGATCCTGGCGCGGCGCAGCTCGCCGTTCAGCTCCATGAAGGTCACACAGCGCTGGTGGCCCCAGATCGGGGCGGGACGAAAGACGTGGTTGCCGTAGGCGTGGTCGAAGTGGCCGTGGGTGTCCACGACGACCGACACCGGCGCCGCGGTCAGCTCGCGCAGGTCGGTCAGGATCTCGCGCGCCTGGACGTGCGTCGAGCGGGTGTCGATGACCATCACCCCGTCCGCGCCGCGCCCCAGCACGACCCCGATGTTCTGGTCGAAGAACGCGTAGCGGCGCACGAACACGCGATCCCCGATCTCGACCCAGCCAACCACGCGGGCATGGTACCGAGCGGCGGTCACGGTGACCACTTGACAACTAACTTAGTGCTCACTAAGTTACGTGTCATGAACGCCGCCGCGACTTCCGGCACGCAGCGCCAGTCCGCCGACGAGCGACGAGACGCCATCGTCGCCGCGGCCGTCCACGAGTTCGCGTCGGGCGGTTACGTCGGAACCTCGACCGAATCGATCGCGCGGGCCGTCGGCGTCTCGCAGCCATACCTGTTCCAGTTGTTCGGCACGAAGAGGGAACTGTTCCTGGCGGTCGTTCGTCGCTGCTTCGAGCGGACGCGACTGGTCTTCCACGAGGCCGCCCGGCGCAAGCCCGACGACGACCAGCACTGTTCGATCCTCGACCTGATGGGCCACGCCTACATGGAGTTGCTCTCCGATCGGGACCTGCTCCGCGTCCAGCTCCAGGCCTATGCCGCGTGTGGCGACGAGGACGTTCGCCAGGTCGTCCGCGAGGAGTTCACTGCGCTCTACGTCGCGGTGAAGAGTGATAGCGGTGCATCGAACGAAGCGATCCACGCCTTCTTCGCAGAGGGGATGCTGCTCAACGTCGCCGCCGCGCTGGAACTCGGAGGCAAGCCACAGACGTGGTCGTTGAGCGGCCTGTTGGGTCAGAACGACGGCCCAGGAGGTGCTTCCTGACGATCGCAAGCGCCGCCCCTTTTTTCGATCGCAGACTTAGTGACTACTAAGTCACAACCTTGGCCCACCTCGGATCCTGGAAGGGAGTCTCCATTGACCCGCACCCGTTCGAACGCCATCTGGACGTTCGCCATCACCTCGCTGGCCCTGTTCATGGTCGCGCTCGACAACCTCGTCGTGACCACGGCGTTGCCCGTCATCAAGCGCGATCTCGGCGCATCCCTGGCAGACCTGCAGTGGATGGTCAACGCGTACACGCTGACCTTCGCCGTCCTGCTCATCACGGGCGCCGCGCTCGGGGACCGGTTCGGTCGGAAGCGCGTGTTCCTCGTCGGCATGGCGATCTTCATCGGCGGCTCGGCGCTGGCGGCGCTGTCGCCGTCCACCGAGGTCCTCATCCTCGCCCGGGCCATCCAGGGCGTCGGTGGCGCGATCGTGACTCCGCTCACCCTGACCATCCTCTCCGCCGCGATGCCCCCGGAACGCCGCGCGGTCGCGCTCGGTGCGTGGGGCGGCATCGCCGGCCTGGCCATCGCCATCGGCCCGCTCGTCGGTGGCGCGATCGCCGAGGGCCTCGACTGGCACTGGATCTTCTGGATCAACGTGCCGATCGGGCTCATCGTCCTGCCGCTGGCGGCGTTGCGTCTCACCGAGAGCTACGGTCCGGAGAGCCGGCTGGACGTGCCCGGTCTCGGACTCATCAGCGCCGGCCTGCTGGCGCTCGTCTGGGGCGTCATCAACGGCAACGACCTCGGCTGGGCCAGTCCCCAGGTCGCCGGCGCCATCGCGGCCGGGGCCGCGCTGCTGATCGGCTTCGTGGTCTGGGAGGCGCGCCAGGCGCATCCGATGCTGCCGATGTCGTTCTTTCGCAGCCGGGCGTTCAGCGCCGCGAATGCCGTCTCGCTGCTGATGTACTTCGGGATGTTCGGGTCGATCTTCCTGCTCAGCCAGTTCTTCCAGGTCGCCCAGGGCTACAGCCCCTTCCAGGCGGGCCTTCGGACGCTGCCGTGGACGGGCATGCCGATCATCGTCGCCCCGATCGCCGGAGTGCTCGCGGACCGCATCGGCGGACGGCCGCTCCTCGCCACCGGGATGGCGCTCCAGGCGATCGCTCTCGGCTGGCTGGCGGCCATCGTCACGCCAACGGTCGCCTATGAGGCGATGGTCGTGCCGTTCATCCTGGCCGGGATCGGCATGGGCCTCTTCTTCGCGCCCATCGCCAACGTCGTCCTGTCCGCCGTCCACGCGGACCAGGAAGGCAAGGCGTCCGGCGCCACCAACACGATCCGCGAGGTCGGTGGGGTGTTCGGGGTCGCCATCCTGGCCGCGATCTTCAGCGCCAACGGCGGCTACACGACGCCGGCGGCCTACGTGGCCGGGATGCAGCCGGCGGTCGCCGTCGGCGCGGTCGTGGTCGCGTTCGGCGCGGTCGCGGCGCTGTTCATCCCGGCTCGGGCCGGGGCTCGGGCGCTGGTCGCGCACCGCGACGACCAGGTCGTGATCGGTGGCTTCAGCGCGGGCGAGCTTGCCTAGGACGTGACGGCACTCGCCGTCCGTTCGAGTGGAGTGGCAGGGTACGTGGCCGGTGACGGTCGCGTACCCTCCATCCATGCCATCGACCACCAGCCACGTGAAGACCAGCGATGGCACCGACCTTCTGGTGCGGCAGTGGCCGCCCGATGAGGCCGAGGCCGGTGGGGCCTGGGCCGGGGCTCCGTGGGCGTCCGTGCTGCTGGTCCACGGCATCGGCGAACACTCCGGCCGCTACGAGCACGTCGGCGACCAGATGACCGCTGCCGGTCTCGAGGTCCAGGCGTATGACCAGCGTGGCCAGGGCGGATCCGGCGGGCGGCGCGGCGATGTCGAGCGCTGGAGCCAGTTCCACGACGATCTCGCGGAGCGACTCGCGGTGGTCCGCGCGGGTGCCGGCGGTCGGCCGGTCGTGCTGTACGGGCACTCGTTCGGCGGGCTGGTCGTCGCAGGCTACCTGCTGACCGATCGTCCGCGCCCCGACGTGGCGGTCCTGACCTCGCCGGGCCTCGACTCCGAGCTGGCCGGCTGGAAGAAGGCCCTCGCGCCCGTCCTCGGTCGGATCGCTCCGACCCTGGCCATCCCGACCGGGATCAAGGGCGAGACGCTGTCGCGCGACCCGTCGGTCGCCGCAAAGACCGCCGGCGACCCGCTGTGTGTCTCGGTCACCACGACTCGACTCGGTGCGTTGGCCGGAGAGGAGCAGAAGCGCGTCCGCGCGCTCGCACCGGGCGGGTTCGGGATCCCGACCCTCGTCCTCCACGGCGAGGACGATCATCTCGTCCCGGTGGCCGCGTCAGCCGGTTTCGAGGACGCACCATTGGTCGAGCGGCGGACCTATCCCGGACTGCGCCACGAGCTCCACAACGAGCCCGAGGGCCCGGCGATCATCGACGAGGTCATCGCCTGGCTCCGGACGAAGGCGATCGGCGCGCCCGGTGGACGCGCCGATCCGAATGCTGCGGGCGCCGTCGACGTTCAGACGCCCATCGGCTGAGTCGCCGGCGGTGACGTGACGGGCCGGGCCGCGCTGGGCTGCCGGAAGGTCCGCCAGGCGAGGAGCAGGACGGCTCCGAACCCGAACAGGCTGGCGATCGCGCCGACGAACGGGACGAAGCTGATCACCTGCAGGACGATCAGGCCGAGGACCGCGGCCAGATACGGTCGGGCGGGCCGCTCGGCGCGGTTCCGGTAGAAGAGCCACTCACCGATCCAGATCGCGGCCACGAGATAGCCGGCGAATGCGGCCGCGGGCCAGACCATGAACAGGATCGCCAGCCCGAGCGGCGCGCCGACGACGGTGATCATCAGCAGGATCGCGACGACCGGGATGATGACGAGGCCGGCGAGGCCGACGAGCAGGGTCTGTCCGGGCTCGTGGGTGATGAGGGATTCGGCCTTGCGGACCTGGCTCGCGGCGAGCGCCGCCAGGGCAAGGGCGGCGACGATGCCGACGAGCGCGAACCCGAGCATGAACAGCAGGATGGCCGGCGCGATGATCGCTCCGGCGGCGAAGAGGTCCTTGTCGAGGCTCGACACGGTCCCGCCGACGGTCGCGCCCGGCGCGGTCGTCACCGTCGCATCGAGCGTCCGCACGTCGCCGCGCACAGTGCTTGTCGCGTCGATGGTGACCGACCCGCCGGTCACGAAGACCGACTTGACCATGGCACCCTCGAGGATCGCGCTGCCGTCAAGGACGACGACGGTCTCGACAGTGCCGCGGATGGTGGCCGTGCCACCGGCCACGAAGACGCCGTCGGCGGTCTCGCCGGATGGCACGGTCACGTCGCCGTTGAACGCGACGAGCAGGGTGCCGGTGTGGTCGAAGCTCGGCTGGGCCGCCAGGACGCTCGGCGCCGCGAGGCCGAGGGCCAGAGCGGCGGCGGTCAGGAACACGAACACGCGTCTCACGAGCGAACCTCCCGGGACGCGTGATGGCAGATGGACCGAGGCCGGCCGAGCATGCCACCGCGAAGCCGACACGTCATGAGTCGGGTTTCCTGAATGGGGCAGGCCGGATGGACGGGTGTACCATCCGGGCACAACCGAATACCGCCTCCGGGGAGCGCCAAGGCGCTGAGAGTGTGGTGAACGCCACAGACCCGCGGAACCTGATCCGGCTAGTACCGGCGAAGGAAGCAGGCCCGTCGACTCGTTGACGCCGTCCCCGGAATCTGGTGACGGCGTTTCGCATGTTCGACGGAGTCCAGATGTCCAGCCTCCTTCCGACCCATCTCGCATCGCGGGTCGTCGCGCTCGTCGCGATCGCCGCCCTGCTGCTCGGTGGCTGCAGTCCCGCCGCAAGCTCGGCGCCATCCGCGTCGGCGGCGCGACCGGCCCGGCGACCCCATCGGCAGCGTCGGTCGTCCCATCCGCCGCGCCGTCGGCGTCGGTCGCCCAGCTCGGGACGGTCCGGCTTGCCCTGGACTGGACGCCGAACACGAATCACACCGGGTTCTACGTGGCGTCGGCCAACGGCTGGTACGAGGCCTCCGGGGTGGACCTGCAGATCCTGCCCTACGGCTCGACCACGCCGGAGGCGCTCATGACCGCCGGTCAAGCCGAGTGCGGCATCAGCTTCCAGGATTCGCTGACGTTCGCCGTGGCGAGCGGCGCACCGATCGTGTCCGTGATGGCCATCCTCCAGCACACCGCGCAGGAGATCGCGGTCCTCGACGCGTCGCCGATCAGCCGGCCGCGCGACCTCGATGGCAAGACCTACGCCGGGTTCGGCTATCCGAACGAGGAGCCGACCCTGAAATCGGTCATCAAGGCAGACGGCGGCAAGGGCACCTTCACGACGGTCACCCTCGATACGGCCGCGTACGAGGCGCTCTACGCGAAGCGGGCGGATTTCGTCATCACCTTCGCGGCCTGGGAAGGCATCGAAGCCGCCGAGCGCGGCATCAAGCTCCGGACCTTCCAGTTCGGCGACTACGGCTTCCCCGACTTCTACCAGGTCGTGCTCGCCTGCGACAGCCGCTGGCTGGCGGCGCATCCAGACCTCGCCAAGGCGTTCGTGGCTGCGACCGTGCGTGGCTTCGCAGTCGCCGCGGACGACCCGGCCGCGGCCGCTGCGCTGCTCGTCGCGCAGAACCCCGGCGTGTTCGACGGTTCGCCGGCGCTGCCGGCCGCGAGCCAGGAATTCCTCGCCACGGGCGGTTTCCTCCGCGACAAGAATGGCGCGGTCGGCCGGCAGACCCTCGACCAGTGGACGGGCTACTCCGGCTTCCTGTACGACCAGGGCCTGCTGGTCGATCCGGACGGAGCGCCGCTGAAGACCGCGCCGGACTACGCGACCCTGTTCACGAACGACTTCATCCCGTGACAGGTGGCCCGGGCGCCGTCGGCCGCTGGGGACCACCGCTGCTCCTGGTCGGGGCGATCGTCCTCATCTGGGAGGCGTACGTCCGGCTCGCCGGCCTCGACCCCATCACGCTTGCCGTCGCCGAGCCGGGTGATCGGTGCGCTGTGGGAGTTTCGCGCCGCTGCCGTCGGCCACCTCGTCCCGACGCTCGTCGAGGCGCTCACCGGGTGTGCGGTCTCGGTCGTCCTCGCGACGCTGACCGCGATCGCGCTCGACCGATGGGCGCCCGTCCGTCGGGCGGTCGAGCCGCTGCTCGTCACCAGCCAGACCATCCCGATCGTGGCGATCGCGCCGTTGTTCGTCATCTGGTTCGGGTTCGGGCTGCTGCCCAAGGTCGTCATCGTCGTGCTGGTCACGTTCTTCCCGGTGACCGTGGCGCTGCTCGACGGGTTCGGCCGGGTCGATCCTGAGGCGATGACCCTGTTGCGCTCACTGGGCGCCTCGACCCAGCAGGCGTTCCGCCTCTTGCGCTGGCCGTCCGCCCTGCCGTCGCTGTTCACCGGCCTGCGCATCAGCGTCGTCTACGCGGTCATCGGGGCGATCTTCGGCGAGTACGTCGGGGCGACCAGTGGCCTCGGCATCTGGATGAAGCTGTCGCAGACGAGCTTCCGGACCGACCTCGTCTTCGGGGCGATCCTGCTGACCGCGCTCGTGTCGCTGGCGCTGTACGTCGGCGTCGGGGTCGTCGAGCGCCTCGTCGTGCCGTGGTCGCCGGGGATGCGGGCGAGGGCTACGGCCGCCCCGACAGCTTCGCGAGCAGGCTGAGCGATGGCGCGAAGTAGTAGCTGCCGCTGACCGGTCGCGAGAAGTCGGTGAGACGATCGTGGAGGCCGTCGTCGCTCGGGCCGAACATCCGCCGGAGCATCCGGTCGAACCGGTCGTGATCCGCCCCGAACCCGAGGAAGTACACGCCGCTCTCCCTGGTCGTGCCGAACGGGACGTTCCGGCGGTAGATCGGGATCTCCTCGCCGTTCTCGTCCTCGATCTGGGTCCGGGCGATGTGGGCGTCGGCCGGCAGCCGGGCCCCGACGAACTCGATGCTGTCCGCCTTCGACCGGCCGAAGACGCGCTCCTGGTCCTCGATGGGCAAGCGATCGAATGCCTCGAGGTCGTGGATCCAGCGCATCGCCAGCACGTGGCTGCCCCCGGCCCCCGGTCCGCCGTCCGGGACGAGCGCGGCGGCCGGTGCCTCGAGCAGGGTCGGGTTGGCGGTGCCGTCGATGAAGCCGGTCAGGTCGCGGCTGTCGCGATGCACGAATGCGGGTTGGTCGGCAGCCACGACGAAGACACGATCGAGCGTCAGGGCGGCCGCCCGGGCGTGCTCGAAGACCACGTCGGGGGAGCCGCCATTGACCCACAGCCACAGGTCGTGCTGGGTCGCCGGCGCGTGATGGCCGCCGAGCGTGCCGATCGGCAGGAACGGGGCAAGGTCGGCCGGCGCCTCGTCGGGCGCGACCGAGCGCCACAGGTCCGGACCGAACGCGATGACGAGGTTCACGCCGCCGGCCGACACCGCCGGCATGCGCAGGTTCTCCAGGGCCGCCCCGACCTCCCCAAGGTCCACGTCGGGCCGCAGGTCGAATTCGAGGAACTCGTGGGCGATCGTGCCCTGCGCGAAGATGCCGAATTGCGGGTACGCCACCGTCGCAGGCTAGCGCATCCGCGCCTCGATCGACCGGCAGATTCGCCCCGATCAAGGCGGCTGCGAGAGCCGCGATCCCGGCGACCACGATGAGGCGGATGCCATCGCGGAACCACGCAGTCGTGCCATCATCGGGTGGTGAATGAGCCAGCTGGTCTGCCCGTCAGGTTCGGGCTCTTCCTGAGCCAGTCCGGCCGCTCGTGGGACGAGGTGCTGGCCCGTTTCCAGCAGGCCGAGGCGCTTGGCTTCGACCATGCCTGGCTGGTGGACCACCTGACGCCGACCGCCGGCCCGCCCGACGACGCGATGCACGAGGCCTGGACGCTGCTCGCGGCGGTCGCGGCACGGACCGAACGGATCCGACTCGGCACGCTGGTGACCAGCAACACCTTCCGCCATCCGTCACTCCTGGCCAAGCAGGCTGTCACGGTCGATCACGTCAGCGGTGGCCGGCTGATCCTGGGCCTCGGGGCCGGCTGGCACGCCGACGAGCATCGTCGGTACGGCATCGACCTGCCGCCGCCCGCCGAGCGGGTGGACCGGCTCGAGGAGGCGATCGCCATCCTGGTCGCGCTGATGGGCGCCGAGCGGACGACCTTCGACGGGCTTCATTACCGACTCGACGACGCTCCGCTCGAACCAAGGCCGCTCCAGCGCCCGCGCATCCCGCTCCTCATCGCCGCGCACCGGCCGCGGATGATCCGGCTGGCCGCACGGTACGCCGACCAGTGGGACACCTTCCCGGAATCCGCCGGGACGGCCACGGACGGCGTGACCACGAGCGTGGCCGAGCGCGTGACCGCCTTCGATGAGGCGTGCCGGGCGACCGGCCGCGACCCCGCGACGATCCGCCGTTCCACCTGGACCGAGGAGGAGCGGGATGTCGCGTCCGAGGCCGGCTTCGAGGCGTTCGTCCGGACGCATCGCGCGCTCGGCTTCACCGATCTTTCGATCGTGCCGTCCGACGCGGCCGGCCCCGATGTGCTCCGCCGGATCGCCCGCGACCGGATCCCCGCCCTTCGCGCGGAATTCGACGCCACTCCGAACCCGGACCGCTGACCGGGACAGGGTTCCCTGGCGCGGTACGATGCAGGACCAGCACCAAGCGTCCGTGCCACGATCGAATCCCGGAGGGCCCCAAGCGATGACCGACGTCCTCGAGCGCGTCAAGACCTACCAGCAGTTCATCGGCGGCGAATGGGTCGATTCCGCGTCGGGCGAGACGCTCGATGTCGAGAACCCGGCCGACGGCAAGGTCATCGCGAGGGTCCAGGCGTCGAATGCCGAGGACGTGGATCGCGCCGCCAACGCGGCCGCGACCGCCTTCGAGACCTGGCAGCACACGACGCCCGCCGAGCGGAGCGGGATGCTGCTCAAGCTCGCCGACGCCCTCGAGGCGCGCGGCGAGGAGCTCGGCCGCCTCGAGTCGAAGAACGCCGGCAAGCCCGTTGGCGCCGCCATCGACGAGATCCCGGTCGTCGTCGACAACCTGCGCTTCTTCGCCGGTGGCGCACGCCTCATGGAAGGCAAGGCGGTCAACGAGTACGCGGCCGGCCTCACCTCGATGATCCGGCGCGAGCCGGTCGGCGTGGTCGCCTCGATCGCGCCGTGGAACTACCCGATCATGATGGCCGGCTGGAAGATCGGGCCGGCCCTCGCCGCCGGCAACACGGTCATCCTCAAGCCCTCCGCCCGCACCCCGCTGACCGCCCTGGTCCTCGGCGAGATCGCCGCAGGCATCTTCCCGGCCGGCGTCCTCAACGTCATCACGGGCACCGGCGCGGCCATCGGCGACGACCTCGTCGGGCACCCCAAGGTCGGGATGATCTCGGTCACCGGCGACACCGACACCGGCAAGCACATCGCCAAGGTCGCGGCGGATCGGGTCAAGCGCCTCCATCTCGAGCTCGGTGGCAAGGCGCCGGTGATCGTCTTCGACGACGCCGACATGGAAGCGGTCATCGAGAACCTCAAGACCTTCAGCTTCTGGAACGCCGGTCAGGACTGCACGGCGCCCTGTCGAGTGATCACCGGACCCGAAGATCTACGACAAGTTCGTGGCCGACCTGGCCGATGCCGTCGGCACCATCAAGTGGGGCGACCCGGCCGAAAGCGACGACATCGAGATGGGCTCGCTCATCGCCGGCTCACAGGCGGACAAGGTCGCGGGCATGATCGACCGCGCCCGCGCCGGCGCCGAGATCGTCACCGGCGGCCAGCGGCCCGACCGCCCGGGCGCTTACTACGAGCCGACGGTCGTCGCCGGCCCCGACCAGCGCAGCGAGATCGTCCAGGACGAGGTCTTCGGGCCGGTCGTCAGCGTCCAGCATTTCACGGACGAGGAACAGGCCGTCGCCTGGGCCAACGACGTGCGCTTCGGCCTGGCGGCATCGGTCTGGACGGCCGACATCGCCAGGGGGATGCGGGTCGCCAAGGCCATCCAGTTCGGGACGGTCTGGATCAACGACCACTTCACTTTGGTGTCGGAGATGCCCCACGGCGGCTTCAAGGAGTCCGGCTACGGCAAGGACCAGAGCATGTACGCGATCGAGGACTACACGGTCGTCAAGCACGTGATGCTCAAGATCTGAGCTCGCCGACCCTCCCGATCGTCTCGAGGTCGAACGGCGCCCGGAAGACGAAGACGACCTCGCCGACACCGACCTCGCGATAGCCGTCGAGGTAGGCGTCGACGTCGGCCGGCGGGCCGCCAACCGTGAGGCCGCGACCGGTGCCATCGGCGCCGATGCGGCCGACGATCCCGTGGTGGCGGGCGGTCTCGTCCCAGGCGGCGGTCGCGTCGACGAGCGTGTCGCGAATGACGATGTGGGTGGTCACGGTGCGTTCGATGGCTTTGAAGGGGCGGCCGATCTCATCGCACCGTTCACGGAGCGTGTCGCTCACGGCCTTGATGCGATCGGGCGGACCGAAGCCGTTCCACAGGTCGGCGTAGCGGGCGGTCGTGCGCAGTGTCTTG
The DNA here is from genome assembly GCA_963782715.1 of uncultured Chloroflexia bacterium. Lineage (GTDB taxonomy): Bacteria > Chloroflexota > Limnocylindria > Limnocylindrales > CSP1-4 > SPCO01. The sequence continues at coordinate 659,513 of CAWAKU010000008.1, read as the reverse complement.
GTCGGGCCGGAGCCGCCGATGAGGATCGGCAGGCGCATCTGGACGGGAAGGGGAGTGACAAGGGCGTCATGCATCGCGTAGAAGCTGCCCTCGTGGCTGAACTGCTCGCCGTCGAGCAGCCGGCGGATGAGCCCGACGGCCTCGTCGAGGCGGTCGAGGCGGTCGCCGAACCCGGTGCCGAAGTCGATGCCGAAGGCGTCGTGCTCGCGCTCGAACCAGCCGCCGCCGAGTCCCAGGACCGACCGACCGCCGCTCAAGTGGTCGATGGTCGTTGCGAGCTTCGCGGTCAGACCCGGGTTGCGGATGGTGTTGGCGCCGACCAGGAGCCCGAGCCGGGCGCGGGACGTGGTCGTGGCGATGGCGGCCAGCGTCGCCCAGCCTTCAAGCTTCGCGTCGGTCGGGTTGCCCTCATCGGCAAGGAGATGGTCGTCGATCCAGATCGAATCCCAGCCGGCAGCCTCGGCGGCGAGGCACGCGTCGCGCAGGTCCGCCCAGCTTGTCCGGTTGATCCAGAACGCCGCGCCGTACTTCATGTCCGTATCGTAGGGGCGTGACCCTGCCCATCACCCGACGCCGGTTCAACTCGCGCCTGTTCCGGTGGCACGCTGCGGCGCAGCGACCATTGTTGATCCGGACCGCGGCGAACCCGTGGGAGGTGCTGGTCGCGGAGGTGATGTCGCAACAGACCGGGATCGAGCGGGTCGGGCCGACGTGGCGGCGGTTCGTCGACCTCTGGCCGACGCCGGCAGGGCTCGCCGATGCGGGCACGCAGGAGTTGCTCGCCGCTTGGGCCGGGCTCGGCTACAACCGACGTGCGTTGGCGCTTCGCGAGGCAGCTCGGGCGATCGTCGCGGACCAGGACGGTCGCGTGCCGGCGACGGTCGCTCAGCTCGAGGCACTGCCGGGGATCGGGCCATACACGGCACGGGCGGTCGCGGCGGCCGCGTTCGGTGTTCCTGTCGCCCCGCTCGACGTGAATGTCCGGAGGGTCGTGTCGCGGGTGCTCGGAGTCGCGCCGTCATCACCGGGCCTCCAGATCGCCGCGGACGACATCGTCTCTCGCGCACAGCCCGGTCGCTGGTTCGATGCGGTGATGGACCTTGCTTCGGGGATATGCGCACCGCGGGCACCCTCGTGCGACAGGTGTCCGGTCGCGGCCGTGTGCGCGTCGCGCGGGGAGGTGATCGTCGAGGCGGAGCGCAAGGCCGATCGCGTCCCGTTCCCGTCGACGAACCGATGGCTCCGCGGCCGACTCGTGGCGACGGCGACCGGCGTGCCGGACGGCGGCTGGGTCGCACTTCCCGAACGACTCGGCGTCCACGACCTCGACGCGATCCGGGCGGCCGCGACGAGCCTCGACCGCGAGGGTTTCGTCGAACTCCGAGGTGACAAGGTTCGAGTCAGGCCCTGAACGGGGTCGGGCGACCCGGTCCGTCACGCCCGGCCGACCCGTCGGCTACGCTTCGGTCGCGATGCCCGCACCTGCCCGTTCCGTCACCCCCGACGCGGCCCCGCCGCTGCCCGCCGACGACCCAGCCATCTTCGAGATGGATCTGCGCGGCCTGCGCCAGCACTGGGCGGGACGCGCGGCACTGCCCGCCATCTCGGCCGAGACGATGACCGGCGCGGATCGCCGGGCGCAGGCACTCGGCATCCCCGGGGTCGCGACTCATGGAGCACGCCGGGACGGCGGTCGCGGCCGCGGTCAAGGCGCTCGCCTCCGACCTTGGTCGCTGGGGCACGGGCCCGATCGTCATCCTTTGCGGTCCGGGCAACAACGGCGGCGACGGCTATGTCGCGGCGCGGCGCCTGGCCCTGGCAGGTGCCTCGGTCGTCGTCGCGATCGTCGCGGCGGAGGGGCGCCCCACCAGCCCGTCGTCGGCCAAGAACTGGGACCGCGTCGCGCGCGATGCCGGGATCGTCAAAGTCCACGCCCCGGTCGCCCGCGACGTCGCGATGTTCGGCCTCGGCATCGACAAGGCGGCCGTGGTGGTCGACGCGCTCCTCGGCACTGGTGTGCGTGGCGCACTGCGCGAACCCATACGGGAGGCCGTCGAGGTCATCGGGCGGGCGCGCGCAGCCGGCGTCCCCATCGTCGCTATCGATACCCCGACGGCGGTCGACCTGTCGTCCGGCGAGCCATCCGACCCGGCGGTCATCGCCGACCTGACGGTGACCTTCCACCGGCCGAAGACCGGTCTGCTGACCCGTCGCGGCGCGCGCTATGCCGGGAAGATCCTGGTCGCGCCGATCGGCATCCCGGCCGAGGCCGACCGTGGCTGAGCCGCGGCGCGTCGGACGCCAGCCGGGCTGGCGCGAGGTCATCATCGTCGCGGCAGTCGCGGTCGCGGCCGTCCTGGGGGCCGCGGTCCTGACCAGCGTCCTGCCGACGAACCTCCAGGAGGTGGTCTTCCACACGCCGCTCGCCATCGTCGTGCTGATCGTCGGGACCGCCTGGCTGCTGTGGCGGATCGCCCGCCGCCCACCCGGCTCGCCCGAGCCATGACCGAGACGCCCGTCACGCCACTCGAACGTCGCGCCGCGGACGTTGCCGTGCTCGCGGGCGAGCCGTGGGACGTCGTCATCGTCGGTGGCGGAATCGTCGGGGTCGGAGCGCTGCTGGACGCCGTTTCGCGAGGCATGCGCGCCGCGCTCGTGGAACAGGACGACATCGCGGCCGGCACGTCGTCGCGCTCGTCGCGGCTCATCCACGGCGGCCTGCGCTACCTGGAGCAGTTCCGGTTCGGGCTCGTCCGGGAGGCCCTGGGCGAGCGCTCGCGACTTCTGATGCTCGCCCCACACCTGGTCAGGATCGAGCCGCTGCTCTTCCCGATCTACGGCTTGCCGTTCGCTTCGAAGGCGTTCTACGACGCCGGGCTCACGCTCTACGACATCCTCGGCGCGCGACATGACGGCGGCTGGCATCGCCGACTGTCACGGGCCGACACGCTCGATCTCGCCCCGACCCTCCATCGCGACGGCCTCCGTGGCGGCCTCGTCTACCACGACGGGGTCGAGGACGACGCCCGGTACACGCTGGCGGTCGCCCGGACGGCCATCGCCGCCGGGGCCGTGGCGGTCACTCGAGTCCGTGCGACGGGCCTGCGCAGCGACCCGGCCACGGGCGCCATCCAGGCGCTCCGCGCTGAGGACCTCGCGACCGGTGCCGAGTTCGAGGTCCGGACCCGCGCCATCGTCGACGCGACCGGGGTCTGGGCGGCCGAGCCCGACCATCCATTCAAGGGCGGCTCGCTCCGGATCCTGCCGAGCCGCGGCGCACATCTCGTCGTGCCGCGCGAGCGTATCCCGAACACCATGGGCCTGACGATCCGCGTGCCCGGCAAGATCGTCTTCCTCGTCCCGTGGCCCGACCACTGGCTGATCGGCACTACCGACGCACCATTCGAAGGTCCGGCCGCCCGGCCATCGGCGGCAGGCTGGGAAGTCGACCGACTGCTCGACACGGTCAACGCCACGATGGATGTGGACCTGACCCGGGCCGACGTCGTCGGGACGTTCGCAGGGCTCCGGCCGCTCATCGCGCCGTCGGATGGCTCGACGGTCAAGGCCTCCCGAGAGCACCGGGTGACGGTCGGATCGGACGGCGTCGTCCGGATCGGTGGCGGCAAATACACGACTTATCGGGTCATGGCCCGCGACGTCATCGACGCCGTCCTCGGGCGCGAAGCCGCTCGCCAGCGACCGAGCGACACCGCGGAACGTCGTCTGGTCGGGGCGGCCGACACGGACGCTCTGGCGCGCATCGCCGGCGAGCTCTCGACGATCGCGGCCGTGCGCGAGATCGGGCCGGAGACCGCGACGCGGCTGGTCGCCCGCCACGGGACCGAGGCGCCAGCCGTGATCGCACTGGGAGCGGACCTGGGACTCCTCCGGCCGCTCGTTCCTGGACGGGTCTTCCTCGAAGCAGAGGTCGCCTGGGCCGTCCGCACCGAACTCGCAGTCTCGCTCGACGACGTCCTCGCCCGTCGCACCCGACTCGCGCAGGAACTCCCCGACCGCGGCGCTGCGATCGCACCGAGGGTGGCTGAGATCGTCGGTGCAGAACTCGGTTGGGGAGCCTCACGCCAGTCCCTCGAAGTCGAGAACTTCCTGGCGGGCGCACGACGGGAGTTCTCAGTGACGCCGCCTGGACCTGACGTGGCCCCGGAGGGAGCCACGACCTCGCGCGACTAGGCACGTCATCCTGCCGTCATCGACCGGCGGCCATCCTCGCGGGGACATGCCTGATCTTGACGACCTCCAGCGCTCGCTCTTCGACGGGCTCTACACGAATCGGATCCCGGTCGCGGTCGGGTCGATCGTGGTGGCGGTCGCCGTTCTGATCGTCGCCTGGCGACTTGGCTGGCTTGCGGCTGCTCGCCGGCATCCTGGCCGGTCGGGCGTCCTCCTGGTGCTCGTGCTCGCGGTCGCGCTGCCATTCGGTTACTACGCGGCGTCGCCACTGTGGATCCGAACCGAGTTGATCGAGCCGGACCCGGTGGCCGCTGCCGCGACGCCTGGCCCCACAGCGACCGCTGGCGCGCCGTCGCCGACCACGACAAGCGCGTCCGCGATCCCGACGGCCATCCCGACGGCGACCCCGTTCGCGGCCCGCAACGTCGCGTCCGGCCCCTTCACCGGCACCGACGACTTTCATTTCGGCAGAGGCACCGCGTCGATCGTCGAGACCGCACCGGGCGTCTTCGCGCTTCGGCTCGACGAGTTCTCGGTCCGCAATGGCCCGGACCTCTACGTCTATCTCTCACCCGAGCCTGACGACTATGCGAAAGGCGCCCTTGAGGTCGGCAAGCTGAAGGCCACCGATGGCGCGTTCGGCTACGAACTCCCGGCGGGGACGGATCCGACCGACTTCGCGTCGGCGATCGTTTGGTGCAAGCAGTTCTCGCACCTCTTCGCGGTCGCTCCTCTGGCCGCCATCTGACGCACGAAAAGGGCCGAAAGTCAGGTCTTGGCAAGCGTGGGGCGAGCGATTACCATCCCGCCTGAAACGCCACGGAAGCGTCCGTGGCTGCATCGTAGCTCGACGAAGAACTCGGACTCCTCTCACGGCTGACGCGAGAAACCCGTAGGTCTCGCGCCGGCTACCGAGAGGAGTTTCGTTTTCGTGTACAACGACAAGAACCTGACCTGTGCGGACTGCGGACAGGAATTCGTCTTCACCGCGTCCGAGCAGGACTTCTACGCGCAGCGCGGCTTCACCGAGCCGCGTCGCTGCCCGTCGTGCCGAGCCAGCCGCAAGGCCGCCCGGAACGCCGAGGGTGGCGGTAGCTCGTACGGTGGCTACGGGGCCGGTGGCGGGTATTCCGCCGGCGGGTCGAGCTACGGCGGTGGCGGTGGTGGGAGCTACGCGTCCCGCGATCGCGGTCCCCGCGAGATGTTCACGGCGACATGCTCGTCGTGCGGCAAGGACGCCCAGGTCCCGTTCCGCCCGACCAGCGGCAAGCCCGTCTACTGCAGCGACTGCTTCCGGAGCCAGCGCGGCGGCTGATCCAATCCTCTCGGTGCGGGCCGGCCCAACGGCCCGCCGAACCAGCACGAGACCCACGACCCCGGTCGTCAGCCGACCGGGGTCGGTCGATTCTCGGGCATGCTGTGTCGACTGCGAGTCGACGACGAGAGGCCGAAGCGCACACCGTAAGGAGCTCCACGCCACCGATCGTCGACAGTCGGGTCCGAGGCGGGGTCGCCCTTGGCCGTGTCCCTGCCAGAGACGAGCCTGCCCGCCGCGGCCGCAAGGACGCTCGATTCGTGCTCGGCTCGCTGCTCGAGGGCTGGCGGCGATCGACTGGCGGCGATGCTCAGCGCGCCGCCCCAGGGTCGTTTCGACGGTGAGGCGTCAGCCGCCCTCGGAGCGTTTGCCGGCCAGTAGCCCCAGGTCGAATTTGCGCTCGCGGCCGTGGATGAGCCGGTCGATGTTGTCGGCGTGGGCCATCCAGATCAACGCGGCGCCCACCGCCGAGTAGATGACGTAGGGGAGCGGCGTCGTCGGCACGACCAGCAGGACCAGCAGCATCGCCGGGAACATCGCCGCGGACCCCAGAAGGGACCCAAGGGACACGTACCGCGTGAGCAGGATCACCACGATGAAGACCGGGGCAGCGAGCAGGACCGCGACCGGCTGGATCACCAGCATCGTCCCGACCCCGGTGCCGACCCCCCGGCCACTGCGGAACCCAGCGAACACCGACCAGATCGCCCCGGCCACGGCCGCAGCGCCGCACAGCACCTCGACGAGCGGATCGCCCGTCACGATCCGTGCCAACACCACGGGGAGCGCCCCCTTGAGGAGATCGCCGGTGACCACGACGGCGGCCCATTTCGGCCCAAGAGCCCGCAGCGCGTTGGTGCCGCCAGTCCGTCCGGACCCGATGGTCCGCGGGTCCGTCCCACCTGCATAGCGCGCGACCAGCACGCCGACTGGGATCGACCCTGCGAGGTAGGCGATGAGCACGAGGACGGCGGTCCGGAGCACGATCGCGGTGTCCATCGGGGCGCTCCAAAAGGTCGATCGGGTGCGGCCGGCTGTCGGACGGCCCGAGCCGCGAGTCTAGCACCGCCCGCCGGGCGGCCCTCAGGCGCGAGGCGGCCGCGCCGGTTGCGCGCCTCGGGACGCCGCGCGTACCATCGGCCACGATGACCCACCTGCCCAGCCGTCCCTTCAAGGCGGCTCCGTGGCGCTTCGAGGCACCCTGAACCCATGGCCGTCGGCTCGTCCAATGACTTCGATCTCGTCGTGCTCGGCGCGGGCACCGGCGGCTACACCGCGGCTTTCCGCGCCGGCCAGCTCGGCCTCAAGGTCGCCCTCGTCGACGACGACAAGCTCGGCGGCACGTGCCTCCATCGCGGCTGCATCCCGACGAAGGCGCTCCTCGAATCGGCCGACTTCGCGAACCGCGTCAGCCACGCCAAGGACTATGGGCTGATCCTGCCGGGCGAGGCGACCATCGACTACGCCGCCATGGCCGCCCGACGCGACGCCGTGGTCAAGCGGATGTGGACCGGTCTCAAGACCCTGGTCGACAAGAACAAGGTGACCTGGGTGCCCGGTCGGGGCCGGCTCGACGGTCCCGGCAAGATCCGGATCAGCCAGCCCGGCGAGGACGGCACACCGGGCGGCGGCGGCGACCGCGTCCTGAACGCCACCGACATCATCCTGGCGACCGGTTCACGGGTGAAGTCGCTGCCCGGCCTGGTGCCCGACGGCCAGCGGATCGTGACCAGTGACGACGTCCTGAAGATGGGCAGCCTGCCCAAGGACATCGTCATCGTCGGCGCCGGCGCGGTCGGCGTCGAGTTCGCCAGCATGTTCCACGACCTCGGCACGAAGGTGACCCTGCTCGAGTACCTGCCCCAGATCGTCCCGCTCGAGGACATCGACGTCAGCAAGGTCGTCGAGCGCAGCTTCACCAGGCGTGGCATCACGGTCATGACCAGCGCCCGGTTCGACGCCGCGTCGGTGACGGCCGACGAGAACGGCATCTGCCTGATCGTCGGCCCCGACGGCAAGGAACCGGCCGAGCTCCGCGCGGAGCTGATGCTCGTCGCGACCGGCCGCGCCGCCAACATCGAGGAGATCGGCCTCGAGACGACCAAGGTCGAGACCGACCGCGGCGTGATCAAGGTCAACGGTCGGATGCGGACGAAGGAGCCGCATATCTATGCGATCGGCGACATCATCGGTGGGTTGTGGCTGGCGCACACGGCCGCCCACGAGGGCCTCACCGCGGTCCACACGATCGCCGGCGACAGCGACGTCCACGAGATGGACTACACCAAGCAGCCGCGGGCGACCTACTGCCGCCCCGAGATCGCCTCGATCGGCCTGACCGAGGCGCAAGCCAAGGAACAGGGCCACACCGTCAAGATCGGGAAGGTCCCGTTCCAAGCCATCGCCAAGGCGGTCATCGGCGGCGAGTACGAGGGCTTCGCCAAGGTCATCGCTGACGCGACCACGGACGACACCATCGGCGTCCACGTCGTCGGGCCGCACGCCACCGACCTCATCGCGGAGGCGTCGCTCGCCTTCGAGCTCGACGCGACGCCGTGGGAGATCGGCGGCTCGACGCACGCCCATCCGACGCTGTCGGAGGTCATCGGCGAAGCGGCCATGGCCGTCGACGGACGGTCGATCAACTTCTAGGGCGACGGATGGCCGTGGCGAAGGGCAGTGACTCGCACCTCGGCGCATCGGTCGGGCTTTCTGACGCAGACCTCATCGAGATGTACCGCTACGTCGCGCTCGCGCGCGCCGTCGACGAGCGGATGTGGATCCTTAACCGGGCCGGTCGGATCCCGTTCGTCATCAGCGGCCAGGGCCACGAGGGTGCGCAGGTCGGCATCGCCTGGGCGTTCGAGCGCGGCAAGGACTGGATCGCGCCGTTCTACCGATCGATCGCGACGTGCCTGACCTTCGGGATGAGCGCCCGGGACATCATGACCGCGCAGTACGCCACGGCGAACGACCCGTCGTCGGGCGGGCGGCAGATGCCCGGGCACTATGGCAGCCGTGAGCACAACCTCGTGTCGGTCTCGTCGCCGGTCGCGACACAGCTGCTGCACGCGGTCGGGATCGCCCTCGCGGCCAAGATCCGCAAGACCGGCCAGGTGGCGATGACCTCGATGGGCGAGGGCTCGTCGAACCAGGGCGACGTCCATGAGGGGCTGAATTTCGCGGCCATCCACAAGCTGCCGTTCGTGTTCGTGGTCGAGAACAACGGCTATGCCATCAGCGTGCCGGCGGCCATGGAAGTCTCGGTCGAGGATGTCGCGGACCGGGCGTCCGGGTATGGCATCCCGGGAGTCGTCGTGGACGGGGCGGACGTGCTCGCCTGCTACGCGGCGGCACGGGACGCGGTCGCGCGAGCCCGCGCGGGCGACGGTCCTTCGATGATCGAAGCGAAGGTGACCCGGTTGACCGGGCATTCGTCCGACGACCAGCAGACCAAGTATCGGACCGAAGAGGACCTCCAGTCGGGGCGCGAACACGACGCCCTGCCGCGCTTTCGCGGCCAACTTCGGGATGCCGGCGTCCTGACCGACGAGCTGGAGGCACGCCTGACCGCCGAGATCGCGGCCTCCGTCGAGGACGCCACCGACTACGCAGAATCCCAGCCCGATCCCGACACGGCGAACGCGATGCGCTACGTCTACGCCGAAGACCCTGACGGCGCCGCCTGATGTCGCTGCGTACGTTCATCGACGCGATCCGCGAGACGCTGGCCGATGAGATGCGCCGGGACGAGACGGTCATCGTCCTCGGCGAGGACGTCGGCAAGAAGGGTGGCGTGTTCCTCGCGACCGATGGTCTCTGGGCCGAGTTCGGCGACGACCGAGTCATCGACACGCCGCTGACCGAATCGATGATCGTCGGCGCCTCGATCGGTGCGGCGGTCAACGGCCTCCGGCCGGTCGCCGAGATCCAGTTCGCCGACTTCATCTTCCCCGCCTTCAACCAGATCGTGTCCGAGGCGGCCCGGATGCGCTATCGCTCGAACAACGGCTACGGCGTGCCGATGACGATCCGCGCCCCGTATGGAGGCGGCGTCCACGGCGCGCTGTATCACTCGCAGTCGGTCGAGGCGTTCTTCACCCACGTGCCGGGGCTGAAGGTCGTCGTGCCGTCAACCCCGTACGACGCCCGCGGCCTGCTCCGCTCGTCGATCCGCGATGAGGACCCGGTGCTGTTCTTCGAGCACAAGAAGATGTACCGCTCGGTCCGCGGCGAGGTGCCCGACACGGACTACACGGTCCCGTTGGGCAAGGCCAAGATCACCCATCCGGGATCGCAGGTGACGGTCGTCGCCTACGGGCTGATGGCTCACTACGCCCTCGAGGCTGCCGACCGCGTGGCCGAGGACGGCATCAGCGCCGAGGTCGTGGACCTCCGAACACTGCGTCCACTCGACACCGAAACCCTTCTGGACTCGGTCAAGAAGACCGGCAAGTGCCTGGTCGTCTACGAGGACAACAAGTTCGGCGGGTACGGCGCGGAGGTCGCCGCGATCGTCGCCGAGGAGGCGTTCGACTACCTGGACGGCCCGGTCACCCGCATCGCCGGGCCGGAGGTGCCGGGCGTGCCGTACAACCACGTCCTCGAGGAGTGGTTCATGGTCGACGCCGAGAAGATCGCCGAGGGCATCCGCGGACTCGCGGCTTACTGACGGCGTCCGGTCGCGCTGACGCGCGGTTCAGGCGGTCGCCGAGCCGGCTTCCGACTCGGGACCGGCCGCGTCGGACGCTTCGTGGCTTCGGATATGCCATGCATCGAGCGCCGATTCGATCCGAGGCGGCAAGCGGAACGCCCGCCGGCCCGTCTCATCGGCGGGACCGCTGAACGACGGTGACCGTGGTGGCCGGGTCGCGCCTGGTCCGCCCCAGCCCTGGTCCATCACCGCGCGGCGATGCCTGCCGGCCCTGGCGATGATCAGCACCGCCGGGATCAGCAGCAGGAGTCTCGGGTTCGGGCCCTTGTGGGTTCGTGTCTCGTTCATGTCGCCCTCCGGCGGTTCGATCTATGGCGAGGCATTCGCCCGCGCTGGAAGCATCGTCGCTTCGCCATGTGGAGCGCGCGTGGAGACGCAGAGGAGACTCGGCGCCGACTAGGCGTCCGCGGTCTCGTCGGCCAGGCCGACGATCAGTTCCATCGCCTCGTCCAGGGTCATCCGTCGCCCCCGCTCGAGCGCCTCCTCGGCCGCAATTGGTCCCATCGCGAGCCGCGCTTGTTCGAGCGGAGCGGCATCCTCGATGAGCCTCGCGATGGCGATCGGTGGTCGGACACCGTACCGGTCGCACAGGCCCTCGAACGCTCCCATGACCGTCGCCGCGACAGCAGGGCGACCACGCCCGAGGGCGATGACGGCACCCTCCGACAAGGAGATCGTGGTGCTTGCCACGTCGCGTAGTCCGTACATCGTCAGCATCGCGTGAAGTCCCATCCGCCCTGCCCGAACCCGGTCCCCGGTGCGATGCAGGGTCCACGCGAGACTCCCGGCCGCCAGTCCGACATAAGGGGCGTCGCCGAGATCCTCCGCCCGCCGGAGGATGCGTTCGAACGTCTCCGCCGCGGCCGCGAACCCCGCGGTCCAGACGAGGAGGTTCGTCAGGCCCCAATCCGAGCGATTGACCCCGATCTGATCGCCAAGCTCTTCGAACGCTTGCCGCGCGGCCCGTCCGCACTCGAGAGCGCGGGTCGGGTCGCCTTCCAGGAACGTGGCCGCGGCGAGGTTGAACCACGCGTCGGCGATGCCCGGCCGATCGTCCACCTGCGTCGCGACCTCGAGTTGCCGGGTGTACCAGCCGAGGGTCGCCGGGCGGTCGCCTTGCCAATAGGTGATGCCGCCGGCACCGGCCAGCGCACGCGACAGGGCGAGTGTCGGCGATCCGGCACCGTGCATCGCGAAGACGGCCGCGGTGTGCTCGGCGCCCTCGTTCAGGCGGCCGTCCACCAGCCAGAAGCGCCAGAGAGCGGCCACGAAGCGGAGCGCGACCTCGCTTTCACCGGCTGCGACCGCCCAGCGGATCGCCGTCCGGAGATTCTCGATGTCGTCGCCGAGCCGGTCGAGCCATGGCGGCTGACGGCCCGTATTGAGATTCGGCGCGGCGGCTTCGGCCAGGTCCAGGAAGGCGAGGGCGTGCCTGCGGCGGATGTCGGCCTCACGACCCTCGTCCTGCAATCGGGCGAGCGAGTAGGCCTGGACCGTCTTGAGCATGATGAATCGGATGCCCGCCGTTTCGAGGCGCTCACCGTTGTCGGAGCTTGGAACGTCCCGGGCGATGAGGGCCTGATCGGCGAGGGCTGCGAGCCGGTCGAGGACGAGTCCCGCGTCCGGGACTCCCTCGGTTGCGACGACTCGCTCGGCCTGGGCGAGATCGAACCCGCCATCGAAGACGGCGACGGCGTGGAGCACCAGGCGCTCGTCGGCAGTGAGCAGCTCGTGGCTCCAGGCGATCGTGCCGTCGAGTGTCTGTTGCCGCGCAGGTGCGTCGCGCGGTCCGGCGCCGGGCAGGGGCAAGCGGGCGGCCAGTCGATCACGGATGGCGCGCGCGGGAAGGATCGACAGTCGGGCAGCGGCGAGCTCGATCCCGAGGGGGAGACCATCGAGCAGCCCGCAGATCTCAGCGATCAGCCGAGCATCGGGGCCCGGATCCCAGGCCGGGCGCGCCGCGCGCCCGCGTTCGATGAACAATGCGAGGCCCGGGTCGTCAGCGCCCGTGGGGAGCGACCGGACCGGATACTCCTGCTCCCCGCCCAGGTGCAGCGGGGCACGGCTCGTGATGACGAATCGGGTGCCAGTCGACGTTCGCAGGAGCGCGGCGACCAGCCCCGCGGCGCCCATGACCTGCTCGAAGTTATCAAGGACGAGGAGCATCGACCGGGCGGCGAGGAACCCAGGCAGTGCCTCGACCGCCGGGCGCGCGGAGCCGTCGAATAGACCGAGTGTCCGTGCGATGACCGCCCCGACCTGCTCCGGGTCGACGACCGAATCCAGCGCGACGAACCAGGCGCCGTCCGGACATTCCGATGCGGTCGCCCGGGCGAATTCGACGGCGAGGCTGGTCTTGCCGATCCCGCCCGGACCGGTGAGGGTGATGAGGCGCGTGCCGGCGAAGAGCCGACCGAGCTCGTCGATCTCGCCATCGCGCCCGAGGAAGCTGGTCACGCGATCCGGCAGGTTGCCGTCGATCGGGCCGGCGACGCGGATCGGTGGGAAGTCGTGCGCCAGACCCGGCACGTCGACCTGGAAGAGATGCTCCGGCGTCGGGATGTCCTTGAGCACGTGCCGTCCGAGGTCCTTGAGGACGATACCGGACGGGAGGCTCGACACGACGAGGGCGTGCGTTGTGCCCGACAGGATGATCTGGCCGCCATGGCCGACCGCCGCGACACGAGCGGCGCGACTGACGTCGAATCCGCCATAGTCGTCGCCCGCGAGATGCGCCTCACCGGTGTGCAGGCCCATCCTGACCCGAACCGCCGCGCCTGGCGGGCCCGGGTCTTGGGCGAGAGCCCGTTGGGCGGCGATCGCCGCGGCGAGGGCGGCGCCGGCCTCGGGGAAGACCGCGAAGGCGGCATCGCCCTCCGTCCGGACGACGGCACCATCGTTCGCTGCGACCGCACGCCTGATGTGACCGAGATGCCGCGCGTTGACCGAGTCCCAGTCCCGGCCGAGCGTCCTGGCCAGCCGCATGGAGCCCTCGACATCGGTCCGCAGGAAGGTGACCGTGCCGGTCGGAAGGTCCGGGCGCCCGGGCTGGTGCGCGGTCATGCCTGCGTGCCGAGCCGCTCGGCGAGGGTCGCCAACAGCGCCATCGCGGCATCCGGGCGCTCGCGCAGGATCGCGGTCAGGCCTTCGCCGCCGATGACGAGGGTGCGGACGCTGCCGCCGTCGGCGATGACCGTGGCGACACGGGGCCGGGCGCGCAACACAGCGAGTTCACCGATGTGGTCGCCCTCGCTGTAGGTGCGAAGGATCCGCTCCGACCCGTCCTCTGCACGGTGGACGACCCGCACACGGCCCTCGACGATCACGAACAGCTCATCGCCGGCCTCGCCCTCGCGAACGAGCGCTGCGTCCTCCTCGAACCATCGTTCCGTGGCGACCGAGGCGATCCGCTGCAGATCCTCCGGCGACAGCTGCTGGAACAGCGGGACGCGTCGCAGCTGGAGCATCGTCGCGATGTCGCTGGACGCGCGGCCGGTCTCGGTCATCTCGTCTCCGCTCGGCTGCAGGCGACGGGCCATCGTCTCGATCCACGGGTCGTCATCATCGCGCAGTCGTCGGAGTACCGTCGCCTGGTCTTCGGCATCGTCGGTCGGCACCTCCTCGACGAGGCGGGCGATCGACCGCCCGAGCTGGCGATCGCCGATCGAATCGAGGGCCTCGATCGCCTGGGCTCGGACATCGGGGTCGGCCGAGCCCAGGCTCCGGCGGATGACCCCACCCGCCGCCGGGGCACCGAGCGCCGCCATCGCGCCGAGGGCCATCGCCTGGGCGTGCCGGATCCGATGGTCCAGGATCGAGCACAGGAAATCGGCCTCCGCATCGCTGGTCGCGAGGCTGGCTCGCAGCACCGAGCGCGATCTGCTCAGCTCGACGGCGCGGTTGACCTCGCGGTCGGCCCACGGATCGATCCGGTCGCGCACGGCCATGCCGTGACCTGCGAGGGCGGCGATCGCCGCAGCTTCGGTGGTCAACCCGTCGGAGGCTCCCAGGAGGTCGACGACCCGTGGATCGACATCCGGCCGGGCGGCCAGCGTCGCAGCGGCAGCGTCGCGGACCCGGACCGACGGGTCTCGCAGGCCCGCGAGGAGCGCGTCGGCTCCATCCTGGTCCTCGACACCCACCAGGCTCGACATCGCCGCGGCACGCACCTCGGACGACGGATCGGCGCAGGCCGTCGCAAGTCGCTCGCCCGCGAGTGGCCGTCCGAGGCGCCGGAGGGCGTCGAGATTCGCGACCCGGGCCTCGACATCGCCTCGCCCGAGCGATGCCAAGCAGGCTTCCGCGCGTGCCGCATCAGGCCCGTCGCGGTCGCCGTCCTCGAGGATCGCGCAAGCCGCCGCAGCGCGAACGCCTGGTGCGTCATCGCCCAGGGCCGCCGCGAGGGCCGCCCGAGCATCGGGTTCGTGCGAGCGCGCGAGCATGACCGCGGCCATCTCGCGCGTGCCCGGATCGGCCGCACCAAGTGCAGCGATCAGTGCCGCCCGGACGTCGGGCGCAGCCAGCATGTCACCAAGACCTCGTCCGCCTTCGAGGACCTGCTCGCCGAGTCCGCTGCGGAGCGTCCGCAGCAGCGCATCGGCGTAGCGGCGGCGGATGGCGACGACGACCGCGACGCAGACCGCGGCCGCTACGAACCCGAGCCAGAAGATCTGTTCGGGCGCCAGCAGACTCGTCGAAAGAAGCAGGAGGACACCCACCAGGACGGTCCCGATCTGGCCCGGCACGCCATCCATGAAGGCGATCGCCTGGGCTCGATGGGTCGACGGAAGGACGTTGTAGGTCGCGCCCCAGGCCGCATTCGAGATGCCCCTCTGGGTCACCTGCTGGACGATCGTGAACGCTGCGGCGGTGGCGAAGGAGAACGACACGATCCACAGCCCGAAGCCACCGAGGTAGACGATCGGCAGGAGGAGCGCCGCCCCAGCGATGCCGAACCGCCGGTAGAACCGGTCGGCGACACCGAGCGAGACCAAGAACGAGATGCCGGTGATGGTCGCCGCGATGATGCCCAGGATCCGCGCGAGCTCGGCCTCGTCCGGGTAGGCGGCCCGAGCCGCTCGCAGGTATGGGAAGGACACGGAGAACAGCAGGATCGCCAGCAGGACATAGGCGACCGCGACCAGCCGCAGCAGCGGCGACTGGCGGACCTCGTCGAACCCGACCCGGACGTCCGCCACGACCGACCGGCGGGCCGTTCGCTGGGGGGTCCACCGCGCGCCGACGTGACGTCCGGCGAGCCGCGTGATCACGACGGCCGCGGCAGCGAACAGGAGTCCTTCGATCCCGACGAGGGCCGCCGCACCGACCGCGCCGGCGATCGGCCCGGCCAGCAGGCTGCCGACGAGGTAGCCGGCGATCGCCGCGGCCGTGCAGATCGGGAAGAGGCGGCGCGCCTGGCGCACATCGAGCGAAGACGTCGCCACGGTCCAGGTGATCGTCGCGGCCATCGTGCCGGCGGCCATGACCGTGAGCCACGCCACGGGGACGACGTCCGGGACGGCCGCGAGGAGCAGGAACTCGACCACGAGCAGCCCGCCGACCGCGACCAGCGTGATCCCGAAGAGGCGCGCCTTCGCGACCCGGCCCAGGGCCGCCCCGAACGCGACGGCGATGACCAGCGAGATGATGCCGAGGGGGATGTACAGCCACGGCAGCGCATCCGCCGAGAGCCGGCTCAGGACCAGCGTGTTGACACCGACCTCGCCGAGGCCGCGCCCGGCCTCGAGTGCCGCGAACACGAGCGCGATGAGTCGGATGACCGCGACCTCGTCGTCACGGACATTCGCGGCTCGCCGCAGCCGCCCACCCATCGAGCCGGAACGCTGACTCGGTGCCATCGTTCGGTGGAGGGTAGCCGAGGCGAAACGATGAGGTAAGGGCTCGTCTCTACGATCCGCGTTCATGGATGACCTGAGGCTTGGTCGGATCGGACGCCACTTGCGACAGCGGCTTGGCTGGCGCCAACGAGACCTCGGGGAACGCGTCGCGGTGAGCCAGGGTGAGATCTCGCTTTTCGAGCGGGGCCGCATCGAGGGCATGACGGTCGGGACGGTCCGGAAGATCTTCGGCGGGCTCGATGCGGAGCTCGTGCTGTTCGTCCGTTGGCGGGGCGGGGACCTCGATCGGTTGCTCGATTCGGGTCACGCCCGACTATGCGATGAGCTTGTCCGACTCCTGACCGCCGATGGTTGGGAGGTGGCACCGGAGGTCTCATACTCCGAGTTCGGGGAACGTGGCTCGATCGACCTGCTGGCATGGCACCCGGGCCTGCGGATCCTGCTCGTGATCGAGGTCAAGACCGAAGTGGCGTCAGTCGAGGAGACGTTCCGCAAGCACGATGAGAAGGTGCGGCTCGCGCCGAAGGTGGCGCTCCAGCGATTCGGCTGGGATGCGCGATCGACAGCTCGACTTCTCGTCTTCCCAGAGCATCGGACGATCCGACGCCAGGTCGAGGATAAGGCGGCATTGTTCGGTCGCGGCTACCCGATGCGGAATGTCGCAGTCCGGCGCTGGCTGCGCGAACCCGACGGGCCGCTGTCGGGACTCCTGTTCATGCCAGATACGAGCGAGGCTCGTGGTGTGCGACAGCGACCGGTCCGGAAGCGGGTCAGGGTGGGCCGTGAAGGGCCGATCCCTGCCGGGAACGAGCCTGGCTGATATCTGGCAACGATCGGACGCGGCCGGGGTCGCGACCTCGCATAAGACGAACGGGGCTCGTCTCTGGCAGAGACCGCGCCGGCTCGACCAAGGTGGCCCAGATGGGCGACACTACGCGGAACTGACGAACGGGCCGCGTGGCGGCCGACCGCGAAGGAGCGCCCCATGGCCAAAGTGACGATGCCCCAGCTCGGCGAGAGCGTCGCCGAGGGGACGATCGGGAAATGGCTCAAGCAGCCGGGCGACCATGTCGCGAAGTACGAGCCCCTGGTCGAGGTCGTCACGGACAAGGTCAACGCCGAGGTCCCGTCGCCGTTCGAAGGGATCCTGCGCGAGATCTTGGCTGAAGAGGGAGCGGTCGTCCCGAACAACGCCGAGATCGCGGTCATCGAGACGGCCGACGACGGCGCGGCGGGCGCGACCGCCTCGGCTCCGACAGCTTCGGCCGCGGCCGAGCCCGCCGCGGCACCGGCTCCCGCGGTCGCGGCCGCCGCTCCGACCGCACCGGTCGCGCTGGGTCCAGCCGGCAGTGACGAGCGGGGTCCGTCCGAGATGGCCGCCGCGATCGCCGTCCCAGCCACCGCCGACCCCGACGCTCGCATGACACCGGCCGTGCGCCGTCTCCTCCGCGAGCACGATCTGTCGGCGGCCCAGATCCAGGGCACCGGCGGCGGCGGCCGGATCACCCGCGACGACGTCCTCCAGGTGGTCGAGGCCATTCGCACCGGATCACCCGCGCCGGTTGTCGCCGGTGGCCAGAACGGCTTGTCCGCCCCCGCCCTCGCCATCCCGCCGGCGGCCCCGAGCACCGCGGCGACCCTCCCGGCCGGCGCCCCCATCGAATTCCCGGCCGGAGCCGACGAAGTCCTCCTGCCGATGACCCAGATGCGCAAGGGCGTCGCCGCGCAGATGACCCGGGCCCTCGCGGTCCCGCACGCCTTCGTCCACATGGAGGTGGACGCCTCCGCGCTCGTCCGTGCCCGCGAGACCGCCAAGCGCGACTACCAGGCGCGCGAGGGCATCTCGCTCAGCTATGTGCCCTTCGTGATCAAGGCCGCCGTCGACGCCTTGCGGCGATACCCGGCGTTCAATGCCCACTGGACCGATCAGGGCCTGCTCGCCAAGCGGCGCATCCACATGGGCGTCGCCGTCGCAGTGGACGACGGCCTGCTCGTCCCGGTCGTCCGCGATGTCGACCAGCTCTCGATCAGCGGCCTCAACCGCGCCATCGCGGAAGTCGCCGCCCGCGCCCGCGCCGGCAAGCTCCGGCTCGAGGACTACGGCGGCAGCACCTTCACCGTCGACAACACCGGCTGGTTCGGCTCCAACTTGACGATGCCGATCATCAATGTCCCGGAGGTCGCGATCCTGACCATGGAGGCGATCACCAAGCGCCCCGTCGTCCGCGAGACGTCCGAAGGCGACGTCATCGCCATCCGCCCGATCATGAACATGGTCCTGGCGATCGACCATCGGGCCAACGACGGTGCCCAGGCTGCGGCGTTCCTCAAGGCGATCAAGACCTGGCTCGAAGGGATCGGCCCGGAGACGCCGGTCTACTGACCGAGAGGCCCGCACTGACGGCGACGCCGACCGGCTCGACGTACACTCCGGCCATGGCGCGCGACCTCCCGATGTACACCCCCGCCGACGACGGGCAGCACGGCGGCGGCCACCGGCCCGAGCTGCCGACGATCGCCCTCGGTGGCGGTCTGGCCGGGCTGCCGGCAGCGGACGGGACGACCGCGCTGCGCCGCCACCCTGACTGGATCCGCGCCCGCATGCCCTCGGGCGACAACTACCACGAGCTGAAAGGACTGCTCCGCGGCCTGGGCCTCAACACGGTCTGCGAGGAGGCCCGCTGCCCGAACATCGGGGAGTGCTGGGACCAGCGGACCGCCACGATCATGATCCTCGGCGACACCTGCACCCGGGCCTGCGGGTTCTGTGCGGTCAAGACCGGCCGCCCGACCTGGTTCGATGCCGACGAGCCGCGCCGCGTCGCGGAGGCGATCGGCGGGCTCGGGCTCGAGCATGTCGTGGTCACATCCGTCGCCCGCGACGACCTGCCCGACGGCGGCTCGAGCGTCTTCGCCGAGACCATCACCCGCCTGCGCGCGGCCTCGCCCGGCATGGGCATCGAGGTCCTGATCCCGGACTTCGACGGCTCGGACGACCGGCTGCGGACGGTCATGGACGCCCGACCCGACATCCTCAACCACAACCTCGAGACCGTGCGGCGTCTCCAGAAGCCGGTCCGCAAGCGGGCCCGCTGGGACCGCAGCCTGTACGTCCTGCGGCGCGCCAAGGAGATGGCGGTCGAGATCGGCTATCCGGTCCACACCAAGTCGAGCCTCATGGTCGGGCTCGGTGAGACACGGGCCGAGCTGACCGAGGCGTTCGAGGCCCTGCGGACGGCCGACGTGGACATCCTGACGGTCGGGCAGTACCTGCGACCGACCATGCAGCACCTGCCTCTCGAGCGCTACTACCACCCGGACGAGTTCGCCGAGATGAAGGTCGAGGCGCTCGGGCTCGGGTTCAAGCACGTCGAGGCCGCGCCGCTCGTGCGCTCGAGCTACCACGCCCGCGATCAGGTCCCGGGCGCCGAGGCGGCCCGTGCGCGACGGCAGGCGACCATCGACGCGCGACGGCCGGGTCGTCCCGCTCGCCGGCTGACGGTGCCGCGATCGGCGGGTCAGCCCTCGCCGAGGGTGATGACTCGTCCCATCACCGTACCCACGTCCGGGTAGACCTCGGTGTGCTCGAGGCCGACCTGCGGGACGGCCAGTGCCTCGGCAGCCACCTCGGACAGGAACAAGTAGGGCCGTCGGCCGATCCGCGCCTGGATGTCGTTCTTGAGCAGCCGATGAGCGACGTTCACCGCCGGTCCGAGAAGTTCGAGATGCGTCCCGACCGTCTGGCGGACGGACTGGCCCCGATGGAGGACCATCTTCAGGTCGAGGTTGGCGACCTCGGAGCAGGCCTGACAGATGTGGTCTTCCTTCGGCTGGGCTTCCAGTCGTCGCGTCACGAAGGCCCGGTAGACGCTCTGGAGCTGCTCGATGAGCGCTTCGCCGTGACCGTCGAGGGTGTCGATCGGGGCGACCGCGAAGACCGCATCGCCTTCCAGCTTGGCGATGCTGAATTCCGGCTTGACGCCCTCCATGACGGCGTCAAGGAGTGCACCCAGCAATTCGTACCCCGGCGGGATGCCGCCGCTGAAGTCGACGCCGTGTGCGTCCTCGACGCCGACGACGAAGCCGGTATACCCGGAGATATCTGCGAGGAGGAGGTACTGCTGTCCGACGGATGAGGCCATGCCGCGGATGGTACCGGCGGACGAGGCACCCGACTGGTTCCGCGTGCCGGTCAAGACGACCCGTGCCACGATAGGTGGGTGAGCGTCGAGTTCGACCCCGAAAGGCTCGATCGAGGACGCCGCAGGTTCGAGCCCGCGGTGATCGGTGCTGTCGTCGTGGTCATCGCCATCGTGGCCGCGATCGCCAAGCCGTGGGAATCAGGCCCGCCGCCGCCTCCGGTCGCGTCCGTCGCCGCCATCGCCACCCCGCAACCGTCGCCCAGCCCGACCGCGGCAACGACCCAGGCACCTCGCGCGACGCAGGCGGCCCCTGACTGGATCGCGGTCACGAACGCCGTCACCGAACACGATGCATGGGGCGTCACCGCCATCCTCGGCCACGGGCCGGCAGCGGCCGGGACGACATCCGTGAGCCCGGCGCGGTACACGGAGCTTTGGACGCCGACCTTGACGGATGCCAGCGGCGCGGATACCGCCGTCGTCACCCGTGACGGCGCAGAGGTCGCGGCACTCGGTATCACCGTCCCGGACGGCGTGCAGCCACGGGGGGTGCGGTTCTGGCGGCTTCACCAGAGCAACGAGTTCGAGTGGATCAACGCGGCCAGGATCGACAACCAGGCAGCGAGCCACGCGCCACTGCTGGTTCGCATGCCGCTCCTCGATGGTGTCGCCTCCGTGCCGTGGGAGGCCGGCCAGTACCGCGTGGACGTCCTCATCGGAAACGCCATCCACCGGATCTCGGTCGTGATCGAACGACAGTTCGGGGACGTGTCCGGCCCGGACGATTGGCCCTCCGGGACGCCCGACCTCGTCGCCGCGACCGCGAGCGATCCCTCGGCCGATCCGCATCGGGCTGTTCGCGACGGTCGACGGGAGCGCCGTGTCGATCCCCGCTCGCGAGTCGAAACCGCTCGGCGAGGCTGGCGCCTGGCGAGAGCTGGCGGCCGGCAGTGGCTCGGCGGTCGGCGCGATCTACCTGCCTCGGGCGACCGGGCTCGGGGTGATGCTGACGTCACATGCCGCTCTTCGCGGCGCGACGATCCGGCGTCTGGCGCCCGCACCGCTGTCGGACCCGCCGCCGGCGGCGGGTGGCATCTCCGAAGCCCAGGGTCGGACTCCCGTACGTGGTCTTCGCCGCGCCCGGCGGGGCCGTCTGGTCGCCCGGCGTCTACGCGCTGACCGTCGACTGGGCCGACGCCGCCGGCGCGCACCACGGCACGTGGCATCGTGGAGCTGCTGCCCGGTCTTGGCTGAGCTTGCCGGTTCCCGCCCGGTCATGGTCGGCTATGCTGCGGGCATGCCGCGCCCCCTCTCGCGCAAGGTCCCGCTGGCGGAGCTCCACTGCCACCTCGGCGGTGCGGTGACCCCGGCCATCATGTGGGGGATCGCCCACTCCCAGGGGATCAAGCTCCCGACCAAGGACTACTGGGAGTTCCGCGACATGATCACGGTGTCGCCGAGGCGGAACCGCTCGTTCGACGGCTATCTCCAGCTGTTCCACTGGACCGAGCTCATCCAGAGCTCGCCGCTCGCGGTCGAGCGCTCGGTCTACGAGGTCGTCGGCGGCGCCTACCGCAAGAACAACGTCACGACCATGGAGCTCCGTTTCAACCCGATGAAGCGGAACCGGGGCGGCGAGCAGGACCTCGACCACATCATCGCCGCGGCCGTCCGGGGCATGGACAAGGCCAGCCTCGAGTACCCGATCAAGCCCGGATTGTTGTTCTGCCTCGACCGCGCCTTCCCGTTCGAGCTCAACGAGATCATCGTCGAGAAGGCGATCGGCTGGCGCGACCGCGGCGTCGTCGGTGTCGATATCGCCGGCCCCGAATCGGCGACC
Source organism: uncultured Chloroflexia bacterium (assembly GCA_963782715.1). Lineage (GTDB taxonomy): Bacteria > Chloroflexota > Limnocylindria > Limnocylindrales > CSP1-4 > SPCO01. The sequence continues at coordinate 637,450 of CAWAKU010000008.1, read as the reverse complement.
TTCCGCGTCGCCGACTATCGACGCCTCTTCCGCCGGGCGCGCCAGTTCGGTCTCGGCCTGACGGTCCACACCGGCGAATCGGGCCCGGTCGAGGAAGTCGCCCGGGTCGTCGAACTGCTCGAACCGGACCGCATCGGCCATGGCGTCAAGGCCGCCTACGACCCGCGCGCGATGGCCATGATCCGCGACCGCGGCATCGTCCTCGAGATCTGCCCGACCTCGAACCTCAACACGCGCGTCGTGTCGGGATGGGACGAGTTCCGCTGGATCTTCGACACCTTCCGGCGCAACGAGGTCCGGTTCACCATCAACACGGACGGCCCGGAGATGCTCAAGACGTACATCCGCGACGAGCTCGCCCAGCTCGGCCGTCTCGGGATCCTGTCGGTCGCCGACCAGGAGGTCGCTGCCGCCACGTCCCTGGCGTCATCGTTCGTCCCGAACGTCAGCGACGTCCCGCCACCGAGGCTCCAGCCGGCCTCACGCGTCGCGGTGGAGCGCGAAGAGGCGTAGCGGACTGCCGAACGTGGACCGCACGCGTCGACCGGTCCGACTTGCGACGTGGGTCGCGCTTGCGGTGGCGGCCGTCGGGCTTGTCGGGCTCGTCGGGTGCGCCGAGCGGCCCGCGTCGAGCCCGACGATCACTCGCAAGGACGCGATCGTCACCGCGACGCGCTCGACGACATCCAGCACACCCGTGTCGGTCACCTCGACCCGGCTGTCGACGTATGGCCGCGAAGCAGCCGGCGGGTTCGCGGCTCCGGCGGATGCGCCGGTCTGGGCGGTCGAGATCGCGGGAACGTTCGCACTGTCATGCGGACCGGCGCCGGCCCCCTCGGTCACACAGGTCTGCCCACCGCCACTGACGAGCGAACTCATCCTGGTCGACGCCCGGACCGGAGTCTTCCTCCAGGGCATCGGACCGGCCCCGGCCCCGAGCTAGTTCTCGACGATCCGATACGAGCAGCAGCGGTCGCCGGACGCGATGTGCTGTTCGCGGACGACCTCGGCCCCCAGGACCTCAGAGAAGAGGTCGAGTTCGGCCTGGCAGGCCGCCGGTGAGGTCTTGGCGATGTTGAAGATCGCGCAGTTGTGCTCGCGCAGCCGGATCGTGCCGTCGGTGGTCAGGATCGTCTCGGCGAGATAGCCGTTGTCGGTCTGGATGACCGCGAGCTCGCGGACCCGGTCGGCCAGTGATGCATCGGCGGCGACACGTTCCGTCATCTGCTCCCGCACGCGATCACCGAGCTGGCGCCGGCGCGCGGCGAAGACCTGCTCGAGGAGATCGTCCCCACCGACGGCCTCGATCGCGGCCAGCAGACCGGATGCGAGGGCGTCGTAGTTCGAGGGAAAGAGGTCCTGGGCGTCGGCGGTGACGTCGTACAGGTGCCGCGGCCGGCCGACGCCGTGGCGGACCGTCTGGCGGCTGACCAGGTTCGCGGCCTCGAGCGCCCGGAGCTGCTGCAGGACCCCGGTCCGCGAGGCGCCCAGCCGGTCGGCCAGCTGATCGGGTGAGCTCGGGACCGTCGAGGCGGAGCCGGAGGAGGAGCTCGCGTCGGAGGTTCGATGGACCCTTGGTCGCGACGTGGTCGATCGGCGGCGAGACAGGTCGTGAGCGGCGGCCTGCGACGTGGGCTCCCTCATGGGCCTCAGGCTAGCACCGGTGTCCGAGGCGCGCTGTGCCGGTGTACGCTCGCCGTCATGGACCTCGACCTCTCACCCGAACACGTCCTCCTCCGCGACACGATCCGCGACTTCATGCTGACCGAGGTCGCGCCGGTCATCGACGAGCACGAGCGAGCGCGCCGGTTCCCGACCGACATCGTCCGGCGCATCGGCGAGCTCGGCTGGCTGGGCATCCCGATCCCCGAGGACGAGGGCGGCGCCGGGCTCGACACACTGGCCTATGCCATCGCGATCGAGGAGATCGGCCGGGTCTGGGGCTCGCTCGGACTCATCGTCGCCGCGCACACCAGCCTGGGCTGCGGCCCCCTCCACCTCGCCGGATCGCACGAGCAGCAGCAGCGCTACCTCGTCCCGATGGCACAGGGCCGGGTGATCGGCGCGTACGGCCTGACCGAGCCCGGCGCCGGGAGCGATTCGGGCGGGACGCGGACGACTGCGCGTCACGAGGACGGCCCGGACGGCGGGTCATGGGTCATCGACGGCGGCAAGCGATTCATCACCAACGCCGGCCAGGCCGGGACCTACATCATCACCGCCCGGACGGGCACGCGCGACGACGGCGCGGCCGAGATCTCGGCGTTCATCGTCCCGGCCGATACGGCCGGGTTCTCGGTCGGGCGGCTGGAGGAGAAGCTCGGGCTGCATGCCTCAGCGACGGGGGAGCTGATGTTCGACGGCGCCCGAGTCCCGGCAGCGAACATGCTCGGCGAGCAGGGCAGCGGCTTCAAGACGTTCCTGCGCATCCTCGATGGCGGGCGGATCTCGATCGGGGCGCTGGCGGTCGGCATCGCCCAGGGCGCGCTCGACGCCTCGATCCCGTACGCCCAGACGCGCGAGCAGTTCGGCCGGCCGATCGGATCGTTCCAGGGCGTCGCGTTCATGGTCGCCGACATGGCCACCGAGATCGAGGCCGCGCGGGGTCTCGTCTGGCGGTCGGCCTGGCTCAAGGACCAGGGACGAGATTTCGGCCTCGTGGCAGCCCAGGCGAAGCTGTTCGCGTCGGAGGTCAGTTCGCGCGTCACGAACAACGCGATCCAGATCCACGGCGGCTACGGCTACGTCACCGAGTACCCCGTCGAACGCTACCTGCGCGACGCCAAGCTGACCGAGATCGGCGAGGGCACGAGCCAGGTCCAGCGCCTGGTCATCGCCCGGAAGATCCTCGGCCTACGGGTAGTTTGAACCCGGGTTGTCACCGGTCCCTGCGGCGACCTGGATCCCATCCCGGAGCGCGGCCTCGAACTTCGTGCCCCACGGACCCTGGCCGGCCATGACGTACGGCGACTGCTCGACCGACTGGAAGGTCTGCGGGTCGGTGACATACGAGCGGGCGCAGGCGTCGATGGTCGAGCGCAGCCGCTCGTACGTGGCGCGGTCGCGGAACACGTACAGGTAGACCTTGACCGGTGTCGGCTGGTCCATCCCGGACACCTCGAACGAGATCGCCGTCGGCGTCAGGACCGAGTCGCTGCAGCCCGCGTCGCCCGAGATGGGGTTGTCGACATGCAGACCGCGCTTCTGGAATTCGATGGCGACACCAGGGAAATCCGCCGGTGTCGCAGCCGGCGGGCCCGTCTCGACGTAGCTGCAGGCGGCCGCGAGGAGCGCGACGAAGACGAGACCGACGGCACGGGGGAGTGACACGAGCCCGAGGCTACCACCGGTCGCGACCGGGCGCCGTGGAGGCGTCCGACGTCAGCGGTCTCGTGCGCGGCGTTTGGCGTCGCGAAGGCGGGCCATCGTGTCGTCCGTGTCGGCCGCCGACGTCGGAGCCGCGGCCGTCTCGCGCGGTCGCGGTGTCTCGGCGGTCGGCGTCGGGGCGACTGGCGCGGGGTCGGACGGTGCCGCGACCGACACGGGCGCCGGAGTCGGGATCGGGGCCCCTTCGGCCGGCGCCGGGTCGCTTCGCAGGGCAGCGCGTGTCCCGCTCGTCCGGACGCGTCCGCTGGCCGCGAGCAGGCCCTCCGCTGTCGCGGTCCGCGGCCCGGCGGACTTCCGTCGACGACCGATCCCGCCGACCCAGCTGCGCGCCCCAGCCAGCTCGCGCCGGCCCAGCGACATCCGGCGGAGGGCGATGTCGAGCGGCCACAGCAGGAGTGCCAGGACCAGCAACAGCGGCCACAGGTCGGTGAACCGGTTCGTGCTGGTCAGGTCGTGGACCCACGGATCCTTGGCGGTCGCGATGACCGCACCGCCAGCCGCCGCCCGCAGGGACGCGAGGAACGGCTCGTTGGCGCCCAGCTGTCGGTACTCGGCGGCGGTCTGGGCGACCAGCCCGACCGTCCGCCCCAGCGGCGACGAGCCGGGCCGGCTCTGGGTGATGCGCACCGCGTACGCCCCCGGATCGATCTCGCCGAGCGGCGCCTGGTAGACCCCCGGCGCGACCTGGGCGAGGGTGACGGTCTTCGGCTCGAGGTCCGGCCCGACGATCACCGCGGTCGTGGCGTAGAAGTCGCGTGGCGAGCCATCCGGCTCGACGCTCTCGACATGGAGGCCAGTCGTGTTGCCGGTCGTCTCGAAGGTGGCCTCGATGCCGCCGGTCTCCTCGCCCGGGAACGTCCACGACACCAGCTGGCTGAAGAACCGGTTGAAGCCGCTCCAGCCGACCCAGTCCTTGGCCCAGCGACCGGTCGAGTCCGAGGTCCACGCCACGGACCGCCCGAGCCCGTACTGCCACTGGGCGAGGAGCGGGTCGTCGCGGGCGGTGACCAGGACGCCCTGGGCGGCCGACTTGAGGGTCGTCCCGTTGTAGCCGCGCAGCTGCGGCAGGCCTGCGTCGAGGCCGCGCAGGATGGGCGACGACGACGTCTGGATCGGGAAGAACGGCTCCTCGACGATCTGCTGGCCGGAGACCTGCTGGGTCTCCTTGAGGAAGATGTCGGGGATGCTCGCCGGGTTCGTCGCCGCGTAGAACCGGCCGCCGCCCTGCTTGGCGAGCTGCTCGAGGAATGGGTTGGCGCCGCCGCCTGCGCCGACGGTCGAGAGGGTGATCCCGTCGGCCTTCATCTTGGCCAGGATCGCGTCGTACTGACCCGACCTCGACCAGCCGTCGGTCAGCAGGATGATGTGGCGTCGCGTCGCCGACGTTCCCTCGAGCGATGTCACGGCCTGGTCAAGGCCGGCAAAGATGTTCGTCTGGCCATCGGCGTGGATGCCCGCGATCTGGCCCTGCAGGTCGTTGATGCCGCCGAGCGGCTGGGTCTTGACCACCCAGTGGGCCGCCTCGTTGAAGGCCACGACGCCGAGCTCGTCGCGCTCGGTCATGGCGGCGGCCGCGCGCAGGATCGCTTCCTTGCCGATGTCCACCTTCTGGACGCCGCCGATACCGCTGGCCGCCCCGCCCGGGTTGCCACCGTTGAACGTGTTGCAGTGGCAGGCCGCCATCGAACCCGACTGGTCGATGACGACGACGAGCGCGATGTCCGGCTGCTTCTGGCGGTCACGCACGCCCATGTCGACCGGGAGGGTCTCCTCGAGCGGCGTCTTCTGGTAGCCGCCGGCGCCGTAGCTCTTCGGCCCGCCGACCATGACCAGGCCCTTGCCAAGGTCGCGGACATAGACCTGGAGGGCGGTGAGCTGGCGGTCGTTCAGGCGGATCCGCGGCACGTCGACGAGGACCACGCTGTCGTAGCTGGCAAGGCTCGCGAAGTCGGTCGGGAGCGCCTCGGGAACGAGGGTGTCGACCTCCTGCTTCTGGTTCTTGAGCGCGGCGACCAATTCGGTCGCCACGCTGTCGTCGCCGGCCAGGACGAGGGTCCGCGGCTCGCCCTTGACGATCGTGTTCGAGTCCGCCCGGTCGTTCTGGCTGAACGTGTCGCGCGCGGCCTCGACGACGGCGCGGAAGGTATGGAAGCCGGCCTCGGTCGGTGTCGCGTCGAAGGTGACGGTCGTCGAGCCGGCGGCCAGCTCGACCGGTTTGGTCGCAGCCAGGGTCCCGTCGGCGAAGAGGCGGACGGTCGCGGTCTGGGCGACGGTCGAACGGACCTCGACGACGACCGGCACCGATTCGCCGAGCCGCGCGGTGGACGGCGTCGTCATCCGCTCGATGAGCACCTCGTCCACGTCGCCGGGCCCGATCCGGCGGGTCTCGATGCGGACGCCCTGCGACGCAGCGAGCGCGGCCTCGGCTCCTCCGCCGCCGGTGGTGTCGTTGCCGTCGGACAGCAGGACGATCCGCTTCTGGGCGTCATCGGGGAAGAGCGCGGTCGCCAGGCGCAGGGCGGCGCCGATGTCGGTCGCGGATCTGACCGGGGTCGAGGCGAGACGATCGATCTCCGAGAGGTCGGACGGCAGCCGTTCGACCAGCGCCTGCTTGCCGAACGCGACGATCCCGGCGACATCGCCCTCGGGCCGTTCCTTGAGCGTCTCGCGCAGGAAGGCCAACGCATCCTCGCGACCCGCATTGCCGACCGAATCGGACATGTCGACGACGAAGACGGTGGCCAGCCGATCGACCGGCAGGACGAGCTGGAACCCGGCGAGCGCGAAGACCAGCGCCGCGAGAAGGAGCGACCTGACGACAAGCCCGACCCGTCGCCGGCCCGAGCCCATCCGCCGCCGCGCCCCGAGGTGGAGCCCGACCGTGAGCAGCAGGGCCGGGATGAGCAGGAGCAGCGCCAGCGGCGCATCGAAGGAGACGCCCATCAGGTGCCGCCGTCCGGGGCGCCCCGCCCGAACCGAGCGCCGAACCCGCGGCGCAGGCGGATCAGCGCGTCCCGGTGGTAGACGGCCCATTCGATGCACAGCCCGAGCAGGACCAAGAGGACCAGCGGGAACCACAGTTCGTCGCGGGTGGTCGGGCGGGTCTCGGCAGCTGGCTGCGCGCCCGGATCGGCGGACGCGCCGGGGCCGCCGACGACGCCGAGCGCTTCGATCGTGGCCGCCGAACCCGGCGCGATGGTCGATTCGTCGGCGTCGAACAGAGCGACGGCGAAGCGGGTCGGGGCGTTCGAGTCGATCGGTGGAGCGGCCGATGGCGAGCCCGATGCCGCGGCCGCGGTCGCCGTCCCAGCCGCGGACGGGGTCGCTCCCGGGCTCACCTGCGAACCCGACGCGACCGGCGCCAGGTGCGGGCTGACGGTGTAGATGCCCGGCAGGTCCGTTCCCGAGAAGGTGACGCTGACGGCCTGGTCCGTGCCGGGCACCAGCTCGACGACGGATCCGTCCGGCCGCTGGACGGACAGCCCGGTGGCATCGGCCGGGATCGACAGGTCGACCGGCGTGCCGGGCTGGACGGCCTCGGTCGGTGCCGCCGAACCGCCGAGCAGCTCGCCGGTCAGGTTGGCCATCAGGACCGGGAAGGCGACCTGCAGCGGCAGGTCGGACTTGCGCGGCTCGAAGGCGAGGACCGCTGTCGGCAGTCCGGCGCGCGCGCCCGTGTAGAGGAGGGGAGCGCCGCCGGGTCCCGGGATGACCGTCCGCGCCCACTCGGGGAGGGTCAGCTTGGCCGCCGAGGCGATGTGGGTCGTGGACAGGTCGACGTAGCGCAGGATCGGCTCGGCGGGATCGAGCGAGCCGATGCCGGGGTTGGTCAGCGTGCCGGTCACCGACGCCAACGGGCTCGTGACCGCCGGACCGATGACCAGGATCGGACTTCGCGGCAACGTCGCCGGCAATGCCCCTTCGAAGATCACGAGGTCCCACGGCCGGCCGTCCTTGCGCTCCGTCGCCGGCCCGTACTCGTCGAGGGTCACGCCGAACAGCTCGACGTTCGGCAAGTAGCTGAGGGCCGTCTCGAGGTACGGATCGCCCGGCCCTACGACCAGGATCAGGCGGGGTCGGTCAGGCGGGATGACCGCCCAGGCATGGTCGTCGACCGCGAGCTGGTCGGGAGCCCCGGTCGCGGCCGGGTCCGCCCCGGTGAGCCGCAGTTCCAATGTCGCGACGTCGCGTGGCACGTCGTCGATGACGACGTCAGAGCGTGCCTGCGGGTCGAGCTGGAGATCGCGGACCTCGATGAGCCCGCCGTCGCCCCAGACCTCGAGACGCCGCGACGCCCGCTCGAGGTCGAGGTTGGCGACGCTGACGAACACGGACCGTGTCACCGCCGACGGCGCCGACTTGACCGCGAGGGCCACGATCGCCTGGTTCTTGCGGTCGCGCCCGACCGGCAGGACCGTGACCTTGGCCGGCACGGTCGTGGCACCAGTCAGAGGCGTGGCGAGGGCGCCGTCCGTGGCGACCAGGATCTGCGCGTCGCCGGACCGGGCGGCGAGCTTGCCGGCCAGCTGCAGCGCATCGCCGAGGTCACCGTGGCTGCTCGACACCGCGATGCCGTCGAGGGCCTGGCGGACCCGCCCGAGGTCGGTCGTCTCGTTGACCACGATCCGTGCCCGGCGGTCGGCGGCGATGACGCTGACCTTGCCGCCGGTCGGCAGGTCGTGGAGAGCGGCGATGGCGGCCGCCTTGGCCGCTTCGAGCCGGTTCGGCCCGACGTCCGTGGCACCCATGCTGGCCGAGGTATCCAGGACGACCACGACGTCCCGGGCCAGGCCCGCCGGCCGCTCGAGGAACGGGCGCGCAGCGAGCATCGCGAGGATGACCACCAGCAGCAGCTGGAGAAGTAGCAACAGGCTGCGCCGGAGCTTCTGCCACGGCGCGTTGGCCTCGACATCGGCGACGAGTCGCGACCAGAGCAGCGTGGACGGGACGATCGTCTCGTCCCGCCGCAGCTTGAGCAGGTACATCGCGACGACAGCCGGCACGAACAGCAGGCCGAGCAGCGCGAGCGGCGTCGTGAACGGCACGGCTAGCCCAGCACGCGCCGGCGTCGGAGCTCGGCGAACATGAGGTCGGCGAGGTTCGTGTCGGACGACAGGTCCACGTAGCTCGCCCGCCGCTTGGCGGCGAGATCGGCGAAGCCCGCCTTCCATGCCGCGAGCCGAGCCTTGTACGCATCGACCGTGGCGAGGTCGACAGTCACGTCGATGCCGTCGCCGGTCTCGATGTCGACGAGGCGCAGGTCGCCTTCGAACTGCGGGTCGAGCTCATCGGGCGACAGCACGTGCAGGATCACCAGCTCGGAGCCCGTCGCGGCGAGCTCGCGGATGACCTTGTCGGCTGCTGGGTCGAGCAGGTCCGAGACGAGGATCACGACGCCCCGTCCGTGCAGCTGTGCGGCCGCATGGCGAGCCGCTGCGACCAGGTCGGTCGGGCCGTCGGCGGGTTCGATGGCGGACAGGTCGGCCAGCAGCCGGAAGACCCGACCCGAGCCGCGCATCGCGGACCGACGCCGGGCGATCCGTCCCGACAGGGCGCTCACCGCGACCCGGTCCTCGCTCGCCAGACCGATGTACCCGAGCGCAGCGGCCGCCCGCTTGGCGAACAGCAGCTTCGCCGGCTGTCCCGTCGCCATCGACGCCGATGCGTCGACGAGCAGCGTGACGGTCACGTCCTCCTCTTCGATGAAGAGCTTGACGAACAGCTTCTCGAGCCGGGCGTACACGTTCCAGTCGAGCTGCCGCAGGTCGTCGCCCAGGGTGTAGTCGCGGTAGTCGGCGAACTCGACCGACTGACCACGCTTGACGCTCCGGCGGCCGCCCTTGAGCCCACCCCGAACGGGCGACTTCATGAGCAGCAGGAGTCGCTCGAGCTGGCGGAGGAACGCCTCGTCGAAGACGGTCGGGTCGACCTCGCTCGGCAGGAACGCCTGGCGGGTCCCAGCTGCCGGCGGCGTGGTCAGGCTGTCCATCGCGCGGTCGCCGCCCGTCGTGCCGGGTTACTCGACGGTCGGCGCGACGACCGCGTCGAGGATGGACCGGATGACAGCCTCGGTCGTGATGCCTTCGGCTTCACCCTCGAAGTTGAGGATGATCCGGTGGCGGAGGGACGGCAGCGCGACCGCCCGGATGTCATCGGTCGAGACGTTGAACCGGCCGTCGAGGAGAGCGTAGATCTTGCCCGCGGTGACGAGCGCCTGGGCGCCCCGCGGCGAGCCGCCATAGCGGACGTACTCGCGCACGAGTCCCGTTGCGCGCGGCTGGTCCGGGTGGGTGGCCGCCAGGACACTCACGGCATATGCAGTCACGTGCGGCGCGATCGGCACCGCCCGGGCCAGCCGCTGCATCTCGACGATCTCGTCGGCGGTGCAGACCTTCGAGGCGGTCACCGAGTCGGCCCCGGTCGTCCGATCCATGATCGCGATCAGGTCCTCCTCGGATGGGAAGGGGACCATGACCTTGAACAGGAAGCGGTCGAGCTGCGCCTCGGGCAGGGGATAGGTGCCTTCCATCTCGAGCGGGTTCTGCGTGGCGAGGACGAAGAACGGCGCCTCGAGCGGAAAGCGCTGGCGGGCCACCGTGACCTGGTGCTCCTGCATCGCCTCGAGCAGGCTCGATTGGGTCTTCGGCGTCGCCCGGTTGATCTCGTCGGCGAGGACGAGGTTGGCGAAGATCGGACCCGGCTGGAAGCGGAAGACGCGCTGACCGCCCTCCTCGATGAGGATGTTCGTGCCGGTGATATCGGCGGGCATCAGGTCCGGCGTGAACTGGATGCGGTTGAACGTGCAGTCGATGACGTCGCCGATGGTCCGGACGAGCATCGTCTTGCCGAGGCCCGGCACGCCCTCGAGCAGGACGTGGCTGTTGGCGAGCAGTCCGGTCAGCGTTTGGCGGACGAGCGCGGCCTGGCCGACGATGACCCGGCCGACCTCGCGCTCGATGGCCTGGGCGCGTTCGGCAAACGCCTCGGGCGCGAGTCGGGGAGTGGTCTGATCGGACGTGGTCGAGGCGTTCATGGGTCCTCCGGTCACTTCGATGGGTCGAGCGAGGAGAAGTAGTCGCGCACGTAGTCCTTGATCGACAGCGGGATGTAGCCCCGGTCCAGCGAGGTCTGGGCATAGCGCTCGAAATCGGTGAAGACCTGCTGATAGGGGGTCAGCGTCCCGTTGTTCGAGCCCTGGCCGGTCGTGCTGCCCTGCTGGGTCTGGCCGTCACCGCCCGTTCCGGAGACGTAGGACGGATCGCCCGGCTTGCCGAGGCGGTCGAACGGCGCGAAGACCGACGACAGGTCGGCACCGAGTTGGGCGGGACGGTTCGGGTTGGTCGGGCCGGCTGGCAGCCCATTCCCGCCGATGCCGTTGCCGAGCGAGCGGGCGTTGGAGCCGCCGCCACCGATGCCCTGACCCTGGCCCTGACCCTGGCCCTGACCCTGGCCCTGCCCCTGGCCCTGGCCCTGGCCCTGCCCCTGCCCCTGCCCCTGCCCCTGCCCCTGCCCCTGCCCCTGGCCCTGCCCCTGGCCCTGCCCCTGCCCCTGGCCGCTCGGGTTCGCGCTCCCCTGGCCCTGACCTTGCCCTTGCCCCTGGCCGCTCGGACGCGGACTGCCCTGGGCCTGGCCTTGCTGGCCCTGGCCCTGCTGGCCCTGCCCGGCCGTCTGCCGGCCCGCGTCGGCCAGATCGCGGCGCGCATCCTGGAGCCGTGACGCCGCACCCGACAAGTCGCGCGTCGCGGTGACCCGTCGATCCGCCCCGGTCAGCGCATCACCGAGCCTGTCGAGCGCCGACTTCGCGCCCGTCGTATCACCCTGAGAAAGACTCTGGGCAGCGTCACTCAGCGCGGTGCCGGCGGCGCCATCGGCCTGCGACGCCGTGGCCTCCATCTCGGCCAGTTGGCGGGCGAGCTCACGCTGCTGCGCCGGCGTCATCGCGTCGAGCTTGTCGCGAAGGGCCGTCAGGTCGTCTTGCGCTTCTTGCGGGTCGCCGTCCTTGTTCGCATCAGGCTTGCCGGTGGCCGCGTTCGACAGGGCGCGACTCAGCGACGTCAGCGACGCGGCCCGCTGTTCGTTGGCCGGATCGATCTGGGCGCGGACCTCGCTCTCGATCGCGCCCAGCTGCGCCAGATTCACGTCCAGATCGTTCGGCCGCTGGCGAAGCTGCTGCGCGAGATCGCGCAGCTCCTGGGCGAGGCGCGTGCGAGGGTCGTTGGCGTCGGAGCCCTTCGTCTCGAGCTCCTGGGCGACCTTGTCGATGGCCTCGGCCTGTCGCTCGGCGGCCTCGCGGACCTGCTGCTGTTGAGCGATGACCGCGTCCTGCGGGTTGGGGATGAGGAGCACGGGGGCCAGCAGGAGGAGGGCGACGACCGCCACACCGGCCGGCCGGCGCGAGAAGCGCGGCTTGAACAACGACCGAGGAGCCAGGCGAGCGGCAGCCAGGGCGTCCCGACGCTGACGGCGCACGAACCGATCGGTCTCCTCGGCCTCGCCTGCAGGGTCTGCGGTGCTCACCGCATCGTCGCTGCTCGTTGGTGCGGCTGATGCCGGAAAGGCGACCGCGAGTTCGAGTGCGCTCGAGACGCGGTCGCCCAGGCCTGCTTCGGCATCCAGCGCGAGGGCCGTCTCGCCGAGGCGCGGTCGCGAACGTATGCCCGCACCGAGCCAGCCGAGCAGCCCGATGACCGGCATGGCGGCCCCGATCAGGGGGGCGGCCGCCAGCGGGACGAACCGGCAGAGCGTCCAGAGCGCGAGCTCCGCGGCCAGGACTGCCGCGACCGCGATCCAGCCACGGCGCACCAGCCGGCGCAGCCACAGGCGCTGTCGATGGGGTCGCAACGCCGACCTGATGGCAAGCAGGTCCGGGTCGAGCGGGCCGTCCAGGATCGAGACCGGATCCGGTGGGACGACCGCCGGAGCGGGTCCTGCCGGACGCCGGCGGCGAGCGAGAGCCTCGCGCACGGCGATCATGCGTTCTCCTCTGCCAGAGCCGGCCCGCGTCGCAATCGCCAGCGTCGCGTCGGCGACACGAACTGGACGGAAAGGAACAGGAAGACGACCGACAGGATCAGCCAGCCGGCGACCGTCTTGGTCCACAGCGTTTCGGCCGACCCGCCGAACTGGACGACGTCCGCCCCAGGGACGGTCACCGGATCAGGCACGAAGACCCCGCTTCCGCCTCCGACGATGTTGACCCGGGGGGCCTGGACCGGGACGGCCACGCCGCCCGTGTTGAGGATCACGCCGCCGCCCGAGCTGTCCACGCCGTTGACGACGGTGACCCCGTTCTGGTTCAACACGAACGTGTCGCGGAACCGGCAGTAGTAGCGGAGCGAGTTGTCCGACGAACAGAGCGCATCGGTCGGGGTGATCTCGGCCTGGGCGAGGAACGGGTTCAGGTAGGCGATCGGCCCCGGTGCCGGAGCGCTGACCACGCCGGGCTGTCCGATGGCGACGTTGGGCGTCGCAAGGGCTTGCCAGAACACGATCACGAACAGCGTGCCGATCGACAGGGCGAGGACACCGAAGATCGTGATGGCGGTCGCGGCCTGCGTCCGCTTGACGATGCTCGAGCAGAACAGCCCGAACGACCCGAAGCCGAGCGCGGTCACGATGAGGACGAGGTAGCCGCGCATGAGGTCCTCCGGCGCCACGCCACCGAACACGAACACGACGGCGGTCAACGGGATCGACGCTGCGATCAGCAGCCAGACGTAGACCAGCGCGCTGACGAGCTTGCCGAACACGATCGCGGCCGAGGTGATGGGCGTCGCCGCGAGCATCTCGAGCGTCTGCTTCTCGCGCTCCAGGCTGATCGCTCCGGCGGTCGACATCGGGGCGAGGAACACCACGAGCAGCGTCTCGAGCATCAGCAGGGCTGCGAAGATGCCCTGGCCGATGGCGGCCGTCGCGAACGCGCTGCCACCACCGAAGCCGGTCGAGTAGCTCCGCTCCATGATCAGCTCGACCATCCAGGTGAAGCCACCGAGCAGGACCAGGTAGAGGCTGAGGATGACGAAGGCGCGCCGGCCGCGCATCCGGCCACGGAGCTCCTTGACGCCGATCGCGCCGATGCCGCTGCCGGTCCGGCGCAGGCCGCCGAACGGCCTCCGACGCCTGGGCGCAGTCGTCGCCGAGGCGACCGCCACTGTGTCCACGGCGGGGACCTCGGCGTCCGGCACCGGCTCGAGCGGCTCGATCGGATCGTGTTCGTCGGTCATCGTCATCCCTACGCGACGGCGGCCGTGGGAGGTCCGCCGGCGGTGACCTGCAGGAACAGCTCCTCGAGGTCGCTCGCGGCTCGGGCGAAGCTGACGATCGGCACGCCCGCGGACACGGTCTCGGCAAGCAGCCGGGCGGCGGCCGCGTCATCGCCGCGGAACCCGAGCTCGATCGTCCCGTCGGCCAGGATCGACGCCGACGCCACGTCCGGATCGCTCGCGAAACGGTCGCGCGCGGCGGCCAGGGCCGCATCGTCGGCCAGCAGCCGGACGTGCAGCACGGCCCCGAACCGCAGCCGCTTCTCGATGTCGGAGACGCGGCCCTGGGCGAGGACCTGGCCGTGGTCGACGATGGCCACGCTCGTGCACAGCTCCTCGAGCTCGGGCAGGATGTGGCTGCTGATGACGATGGTCTTGCCCATGGACCGGAGCTCGCGGAGCAGCTCGCGCAGCTCGACCCGGGCCCGCGGATCGAGGCCCGATGCAGGCTCGTCGAGCAGGAGCACCTTGGGGTCGTGGACCAGCGCGTGCGCCAGGCACAACCGTTGCTGCATGCCGCGCGAGAGCGTCTGGACGTAGGCGTCGCGGCGATCGGCCAGATCGACCAGCTCGAGCAGGTCGCCGATCATCCGCCGGCGTGCGGCCGGCGTGAGGCCGTAGCAGCGAGCGAAGAAGTCGAGATATTCCCAGACCTTCATGTCGTCGTAGACCCCGAACGAGTCCGGCATGAAACCGAGGACGCGTCGCACGTCGTCGGGGTTCCGGGTGACGGACCAGCCGGCGATCTCGGCCTGGCCGGCCGACGGGAGCAGCAGCGTGGCGAGCATCCGGAGCGTCGTCGTCTTGCCCGCACCGTTCGGCCCGACGAGGCCGAAGATCTCGCCCTCGTCGATGTCGAGGTCGATGCCCGCGACCGCGACCGTCCGGTCGTAGCGCTTGATCAGACCGCGGGTGCGGATGATGGCCGTCACTCGACCGTCCCCGTGAGCGCCACGTCGACCTGGAAGCCGACCTGGTCCGCCCGGTCGTTGACGTAGCGGATGAGCACCGTGCCCGAGGTCGGGTCCACGTAGCGCGACGGGTCGGCGACGGCGTATCGCGTGCCGCCGCTGAGATGGGGCAGTCGCTGCCACGTCTGCGCCCCGAGGTCGAACACCTCGACCTCGGCCAGCCCGTCCTGGAAGAGCTGCCCGCAGTCGTTCCGCGGCGAGCCGGCTGGCTGGGCGGATGGCTGCGAGACCGACGTGTCCGGGCATGGCGGCGGGATCGACGCTACGGGCTGGACGGGCACCGTCGCGCCGCCGATCGACGGGTCGCCGCCATTCATCGTGATGACCAGCTCGCTGGCGCTCAAGCGGCCATCGAAGGCGATCGGCCGATAGGCGAGCGTCGCGCTGCCTCGCCCGAAGTTGATCGAGGTCGGGTCCTTGGAGAAGATCTGGCTGTCCGTGCCGACGACCGTGGAACGCAGCAGGTCGGCCCGGAACGTGGTCTTGCCGCGGACCGTGAGATCGGCCGGCAGGTAGTACAGGACATTGCCGAGCTGGTTCGGCTTCTGGCCCTCGACCTCGACGTCGAGCAGGGGCTGGGAGCCCCAGGCGAGGACGACCGCCCCATCGCCCGGCAGCACGCCGGTCGAGCCCATCATCGGGTCGTAGGTCAGTTCATCGACCATGTTGTGACGAACGTACAGGCGAGTGGCGGCCGCCGTCGAATTGATCTCACCGAAGATGCCGGCACCGACGACCTTGTCCGACAGCGACTGGCCGAACGGCGTGAACGATGTCGGTGCATCCACCGTCGCCGTCGCCCCGGGTTCGAGATCGTCGAGCGTGACGACGGTCTGCCCGAGGACGACGGCCGGTCGCTCGAGGCGCTGTCCCGACGCGTTCTTGACCGTGCCCTTGATCCGCCCGTCCTCGAGCCGGAGGTCGGTCTGGACGAGCGGCACCTTGACCGCGGTCTCGGCACGGATCGCACGCAGCGACGAGAAGCCGACGCCGAGGTCGCGCACGCGAGCCGGGTCGCCCTGCAGGACGTCCAGGGTGTTCGCGGTCCCCGTCGTCGCGAAGAAGTCGCCGTTGATCGGCGCCGACAGCAGCGCACCGCCCGGAACGCGGACCTGGTAGACGCCCCTCGTCGGTGAGAAGACACCGAGATAGACCTGCGCCGTGCCGTCCGTGGCACCCGGGGCGCCGCGGACGATGGCGACCTCATTGACGACCAGCTCGTTGCCGCGCAATGCCGCCCCAAAGCCGTACGCCCCGACGGCGAAGACGACGATGAGGGCGGGCATCGTGAACCAGGCCCACTCGCGCCGATCGAGGCGGCGCAGGACGAGGTAGTTGATCGGTCCGATCAGAAGGATATAGACGAGCAGGATGACGATCAGCCCGCCGATCGGCGGCAGTGCCAGCGCCGGGAGCTGCGACACCGCACCGACCAGCAGGTTGTCGTCGAAGAACGACAGGCCACCGAATGACCGAGTCGGCAGGAGTCGCCGCCACAGCTCCCTGGCCGTGTCGGTCTTCGCGATCCAGGCCACGCCGGGGTCGAAACCGAGCAGCGTGACCGAGCCCGAACCGTATGCGCGCTCCGCGGCGACGACGCGGCCGCCGACCGTCGCAAGCGTCCGACCCTCGATGAGCTCGCCCGACAGTGCCGGTATGGTCGTCGCGTCCAACGGGAGTTGACCGAGGAGCCCGGTCAGGTTCGCCGCCGGGACATCGGTCGTGACGACCGGTCGGAACGGCAGCATCGCGTCCGGGAACGCCGCCAGCGCGGCCGGACCGATCGTCCCGCCGGCGATGACCAGCCGGCCGCCACCGGCCAGCCAGCCGCGCAACGCGCTCAGCTGGAGCGGGGAGAGTCTGTCGGCCTCGGTGTCCTGCCACACGATCCGGTCGATCGAGGTCCATGCCTCGACGCGTTCGGGCAGGTCGTCGGGTGTCAGGTCGAGGATCAGCGGCGCGACCTGGTTGACGTTCGGGGGCAGGTCGATGCCGCTCACGATGCGTTCGGGATGCTCGGCGATGACCGCGACCACGAGCTGGCTGGCGTCATGGACCGTGAACTGAGCCTTCGTCGACAGGATCGTCTTCGTCCCATCGGTGAGCTCCACCTTGAGTTCCGAACCGAACGTCGGTGGCTGGGCATAGAGCACGTACGTCTTGTCCGCCTGGGTCGGCAGGTCGACCGCGGTGCCGAAGCGGGTCTGGCCCTGCGTCCCGGCCGCCAGGCGGAGCTCGCCGGAGACCGGCGGGCCGTCGTTGGTCAGATGGACGGAGATCGCGACCCACGAGCCGACGCGAGCATGGCCGGCCACCAGGACCCGTGCTGCCATGGTCGGGCTATCGGCGGCGGCAGCGGGCGCGGCGACCGGTCCGAGAGCGCTGAACAGGACGGCGGCGAGCGCCAGGATCCGCGCCCCGCGATGGGCGGTCGGGGAGAGGCGTGGCGTGAGCGGGTGACGGAGCACGAGCACCCCACGGTGGGTCGGTCGGTCGTGGTCGGAGGGAGGACGCCCGAGAGCGGTCGAAAGTTGCACCGTCTTGGGCGTCCGGCCGGCGGCTATCGTACGATGGAGTCGTCCCAGAGCCCTTGGCGACGTGCCATGTCGTGAGGTTCCGTGCCCGAGATCCGCCCGTTCCGTGCCCTCCGCTATGACCGTTCGACCATTCCCGACCCCGGCCTCGTCGTCGCGCCTCCGTATGACGTGATCGGTCCGGATGAGCACGAACGGCTGCTGGCGCGGCACCCGGCGAACGTCGTCCGGCTCGACCTGCCGCGCGACGAGCTGGGTGACGAGCCCGACGACCGCTATCGGCGCGCGGCCCGGACCCTGGCCGGCTGGAGATCCGACGGGACGCTCCACAAGGACCCGCATCCCTCGATCTACGTCTACGAGCAGACCTACCGCGTGCCTGGGACGGACGTCGCCCGAACGCAGCGAGGGTTCTTCGCGCGCCTCCGTCTGGAGGCCTTCGGACCGACTTCGGGCGTCCTGCCCCACGAGCGCACGCTGGCCGCCGCACGCGAGGATCGCTACAAGCTGCTCCGCGCGACGGGCGTCAACACCAGCCCGGTCATCGTCCTGTACGACGACAGCCGGGCCGTCGGTCGCCCGATCCTCGATGGCCTGACCGCCGGCGCGCCTGCGGCCGATATCGTCGATGAGGACGGCGTGCGCCATCGGTTGTGGGCCGTCCTGGCCGATGGCGAGGCAGCGACCGAGGTCGCTCCATTGATCGCTGTCGCCGCGGCCGGTGCCGTCGTCATCGCCGACGGGCACCATCGCTACGAGACCGCGCTGCGCTATCGCGACGAGCGCCGGATGAGCCGCTCATGCGAGGAGGACCCGGCTTTCGACTACCTGCTCACCCTGTTCGTCGACGCGGCCGGCGAGGAGCTCACGGTCCTGCCGACCCACCGCGTCCTGCGCCGCCTCGGCGACGACGGCGTGGAGCGGCTGCTGGCGAGACTCGACGAGCTGTTCGACGTCCGCCGGGATGTCGGGCGTGACGAGCTCGTCACCCGCTTCGAGGCGGCGGCGCTCGCGCCCGGGGGTGCTGGGGCGTTCGGGCTCTGGACGCGCGACGGCGGTGCCCTGCTGACCGCGCGCCGCGAGGCGTTCGAACCGGACCTGCCGGTGGGCGGCGAGGCCGTCCGCGCCCTGGACGTCACGCTGCTCGGCGTCGCACTGGAGCGGCTGGCCGGTCTCGATGCCGATGCCGTCGCCGCCGGCGCGATCGGCTTCACCAAGTCGGCGAGGGGGGCCGTCGACCTGGTGGACGTCGGGCTCGACGGGGCCGATGCAGCGTTCCTGCTCGAGCCGACGCCGATCGCGTCGGTCGTCGCGGTCGCCGCAGACGGCGACGTGATGCCGCAGAAGTCGACCTACTTCTACCCGAAGGCCCTCACCGGCCTCGTCATCAATCCGCACGAATGGTGAAAGCGCATGCCCGATTCGACGCCTGAGCAGATCCTCGCCCGCGCCCAGGTGCCGCCGACGAACGGCCGCCCGGTCCGCAAGGATGAGATCGAGCTCGACGAGCGCGGTATCTACGTCGAGTCGTGGTTGCCCGAACGCCGTTCGCGCCGCAAGCCCCTGCTGTTCGTCCATGGCGAGCTCAGCGGCTCGTGGCTGTGGGAGCGCTACCTGGGCTACTTCGCGGCCCGCGGCTGGGAGGGCCATGCCCTCAACCTGCGCAACCACTACTGGTCGCAGACGGCCGACCCGGCGACGCTCTCGTTCGACACCTACACCGAGGATGTCGTCGCGGCGCTCGAGCGCTTCCCGGCCGGGGTCGTGGTGGTCGGCCACGGGATGGGCGGATTGCTCGCCCTCAAGGCGGCCGAGCGGATGCCGGTCTCGGGGCTGGTGCTGTTGAGCTCGGAGCTGCCCCGCGACCTGCGGATCCCTGCGCGCCAGCACGAGCTGCGCGAGATCCCCGAGGTCTATGGCAAGTCGGTCATCGGCTGGGAGACGCTGCCCGAGCGCCTGTTGCGCGACGAGCGCGACCTGACCCTGCCCGATGTCCTGCGCATCCAGCACCTGCTCGGGCAGAAGCCCCACGAGGCGGGCGCGGCGCGCCGCCAGATGCTGGCCGGCGTGCCGATCGACCGGCGCGGGTTCACCGAGATCCCGCGACTCGTCGTCGGGGCCGGCCTGGACCGGACCGTGCCCCTCGCCGATTCGGAGAGGCTGGCCGAATGGCTGGACGCCGGCTACGAGCCGTTCGCGGCGCATTCGCACTACGGCCTGGTCGTCGGCGAGAACAGCTACCAGCAGGTCGCCGACGCGATCCGCAGCTTCCTCGAGGTGAATCGGCTCTGATTTGGGTTATCATGCCGACCGGCCCGGCGGTCTCCTCCGTGCCGACAGGGCCGCATTCGTCTAGAGGCCCAGGACACCGCCCTCTCAAGGCGGAGATCACCGGTTCGAATCCGGTATGCGGTACCAATCTCGCTCGCGGGCCAGCGTGTCGTCGATGTCGACGCCGATGTTCGAACCGACCAACGAGGCTGAGCCGATCGGCCGTGCCGACCTGCTGGCTGCCGCTGATCGCCTCGTGTCCGGCCTGCCAGATGGCCTCGCCGGCCTGGTCCTCGTCGGCCCTGCCGGCATCGGCAAGACCACGATCTTCGAAGCGGCCGTCGGGTCGGCTGCCGAAGCGGGCGTTCGCGTCCTTCGGGCACGGCCCGCCGAATCCGAGCGCGAGCTGACCCTGGGCGGTCTGACCGACCTGTTCACGGATGTCGCGGATGACGAGCTCGCCGACCTGCCGGCACCGCAGCGCCGGTCGCTCGGCGTGGCGCTCCTCCGCGAGGACGATCCGACGGCCCCCAACGACCAGCGGACGCTGTCGGTCGCGTCGACCGGACTGATCCGCCACCTGGCCGGTTCGGGCGCGGGCGTCCTCGTCGCGATCGACGACGCGCAGTGGCTCGACGCCAGCTCATCCGCGATCCTGACCTATGCCCTCCGCCGACTGGCGGATCAGCGGATCGGCGTGCTGCTATCCGTGCGCGCGGGGAGCGGCGAGGCATCGTCCACGGACGACTTGTCAGCATCGCTTCCCGCATCGCATACCGAGCGGCTCGAGATCGGGCCGCTGTCGCTGGCGTCCCTGCACCAGGTCTTCGAGCGGCGGTTCGGACGCTCGTTCCCGCGGGTGACCCTCGTCAGGGTCGAAGCCGCCTCCGGCGGCAATCCCTTCTACGCGCTCGAGATCGCCCGGTCGCTCATCGTGAGCGGCGCGACCGTGACGCCCGGGATGCCCCTCCCGGTCCCGAGCACGGTCGCCGGGCTGGTCGCCGCCAGGATCGAGGCCCTGCCGCCGCCGACGCGCGCGGCCCTCCTGCTCGCAGCCGCCGCGTCGGAACCGACGCTCACGACCCTGCAGCGCGCCGATCCCGGCATGTCATCCGCGCTCGATCCGGCGCGGACGGAGGGCCTGATCTCGACCGACGACGAGCTCGTGCGGTTCGCCCACCCGCTCTTCGCGCAGGCCGTGATCAGCTCTGCCCGGCCCGGGGAGCTCGCGGCGGCCCACGCGACCCTCGCTGCTGCCGCTGATTCGGCCGACGCACGCGCTCGCCACGCGGGTCAGGCTGCGCAGGCGCCCGATGAGGCCGTCGCGAGTCAGCTCGAGGCCGCCGCGGCGGCTGCTCGAACGCGCGGTGCGACGCTCGACGCCGCCGGGCTGTACGAGCAGGCGAGCCGGCTGACCCCGGCGACACGACAGGACGGTGCCGTCCGCCGCCTCCGGCTGGCAGCCGAGTGCCTGTTCATCGACATCTCGGAGGTCGTCCAGGCCGACGGGCTCCTCGAGGGGGCGATCCGGATCGCCCGACCCGGCCCGGCGCGAGCCGAGGTCGAGAGCCTGCGGGCGATCATCTGGTACTACCACGGTCGCCTGTCGGACGCGATCGGACTCGCCGAACACGCGCTGTCCGAGGCCGGTCCCGACCTCGATATCCGCAGCCGGATCCTCGTCCGGCTGGCGTTCCTCCGCTGCCAGGTCGACGTCCCGAGCGGACTCGCGACCGTCGATGAGGCGATGCGGCTGCTTGACGGCCAGGGAGCCGCTGCGGACGACGATCTCCTTGCCAACGCGATCCTTCTGCGCGCCTCGCTCCAGCTCGGGCTCGTGGAGCCGATGGACCCGGACGAGGTCGACCGCGGTATCTCGCTGATCAGCCCCAACGGCCGCACCTGGGAGCGAGAGAACGCGGACGGCCTGGCGTTCGGCCTGGCGCGGCTCACGGACCGACTCGACCGGGCGATCGAGATGACGGAGGAGCTCATCCGGGCCAAGTCCGGGGTCGGTTGGGACGACCCGTTCAACCTGGTCCAGCTGTCCGGCCTGCTGTGCCTGCGAGGCCGGCTGCCCCAGGCCCGTCAGGTCGCCGAGGCTGCCATGGAGGGGTACGACCGGGAGGGCACGAACCTGATGCCATCGTGGCGGCTGCGGGGCGTCGCCCTTGTCGCGGCGTACCAGGGCCGCGCCGAGGAGGCGCACCGGCTGGCGACCGAAGGGCTGGAGCTTGCCCTCGCCGACGGGAACCTCGTCGTCGCCACATTCCATCGCCACATCCTCGGCTTCGTCGCACTGTCGCTCGAGCAGTACGAGGTCGCCCACGCCGAGCTCGCGGCGGCGGCCGAGCTCGCCACCCGGACCGGCAATCGGCACCCGGCACGGTTCAAGCTCGAGGGCGATCGGATCGAGGTCGCCGTCGCCCTGGGCCGCCTCGACGAGGCCGAGGCGATCGTCGCGACGATGGAGCATGCCGCGGCGACGGTGCCGACTCCGTGGGTCCGCGCCGTCGGTCTGCGCGGTCGGGCGATGCTCGACGCGGCTCGTGGCGATCTCGACGGCGGCATCGCCGGCCTGGAGCGCGCGCTCGCGGAGCACGAGGCGCTACCGATGCCGTTCGAGCTAGGCCGGACATTGCTGGTGAAGGGCCAACTCCATCGGCGGCGCAAGGAGAAGCGTCGCGCCAGCGAGACCCTGCACGGAGCGCTCGCGCTGTTCGAGGACATGGGGACGCCGTTGTGGGCCGAGCGGGCCCGTGCGGAGCTGGCGCGGGTCGGTCTGCGCCCGAGGGCGCCCGACACGCTGACCACGACCGAGCGGAAGGTCGCGGAGCTTGCGGCATCGGGTCTCAACAGCCGCCAGATCGGAGAGCTGACATACCTGACGCCCAAGAGCGTCGGGAACGTGCTCAGCCGGGTCTACGAGAAGCTCGACATCCATTCCCGCGCGGAGCTCGGGGCGCGCATGGCGGAGATCCAGGCGGGACGGGCTGCGCCGTCGGACGCGGACTGATGATGGAGGTCGCCTCTTTCGTCGCACGATGACGCAGGCGTAGCGTCGGGACGCGATGGACCGACCGCAGACCGCCAGTCCCGAACGCAGCACCTTCATCGTCGAGCGGTATTGGCCGGGTATCGACGAGTCGCGGCTCAGGGCGGTGCTGCCGGACCTCGAGCGGGCGGCCCGAGACATGCGCGCGGAGGGACAGTCGGTCGAGCACGTCGGCACGATCCTCATGCCGGCCGACCAGGTCGTCTTCACGTTGATCGCGGCGCCGAGCGAATCGGTCGCCCGCGAGGTCAACGAGCGCGCCGATATCAGGATCGACCGGATCACCCTGGCGATCCAGGTGGCGGCGGACCCGATCGAGGGGGTGACGAGATGAGCACACGGATCTTCCGGGGCGTCAGCGCGGTCGTCGGGGCGGCGGCATTGGTCGCCGCATGCAGCGGTTCCTCGATCGGATCACCGGGTTCGAGCGCCGTCTCGGGGGGCGGCGGCTCGAGCCCGGGCGTTCAGGCATCGGCGGGCGCCGAGGCCACGCAAGCGGGTGGCGACGCGTCGACCTCCGGCTGCTCCCTCCTCACGACCGCTGAGATCCAGCAGGCGATCGGCGCGGCGGTGAAGGCCGGCACGTTCCAGACCGGCAATCCCGACCAGGTCAACTGCGAATGGGACGGCCAGGACGTCGACTCGCTCGCTGTCGGTGTGACCGTCCAGCCCTACGACGACAGCCTCTGGACGACGATGTCGTCGGCGTCGGCGGCCACCGCGGTCAGCGGCCTCGGCGAGGCAGCCTACAAGGGCTATCCGCACGCCGGCGACCTCGCGATCAAGCAGGCCGGCCACGAGATCGACGTCTCGATCATCGACTTCAAGGACGACCAGCAGAAGGTCGACGCGGCGGTCCTCGCGCTCGCCAAGCTCGTCCTTTCGCGGCTGTGAGTCGGCTAGCGACTTCGGGCCAGCTCGTCCGTTCCAACGACGCAGAGGGGGCTTCCATGAACGATCCCATCCATCGCTCGATCAGGTCATTGCTTGGTCGAAGCGCAGTCGTCCTGGTCGGCGCGGTGCTCGTCGCGTCGTGCAACGCCGCAGCCTCGAGCCCGAGCGCGTCGGCGGTGGCGCCGAGCGCGGCCGTGACGGCGCCGCCGGTCGCCGCCGCGCTCCCGTCGGCATCGGCGAGCGCCGGTGACGTCGCCGCGTCCGAGGTGCCGGCATCGCCGTTGGCCACCGCGGTCGCGACGACGCTCGACCCATGCCAGCTGGTCACGGCTGCCGAAGTCTCACAGCTGACCGGTGCCCCGTTCCCGGATGGAAGCGG
The DNA here is from genome assembly GCA_963782715.1 of uncultured Chloroflexia bacterium. Classification (GTDB taxonomy): domain Bacteria; phylum Chloroflexota; class Limnocylindria; order Limnocylindrales; family CSP1-4; genus SPCO01. The sequence continues at coordinate 613,697 of CAWAKU010000008.1, read as the reverse complement.
CCAGGAGTCCACGACTTCGGGCCACGCCAAGCTGTGCTCGTATGGTCAGGAGGGGACCGTCTTCGAGGTGATCGTCGGCGTTGCCCCCGACGTGGCGACGGCGCAGGCCGGCGAGAAGCAAGCCGAAGCTGAGCTCCAGAAGGCCGCGGCACATGGCCTCAAGGTCACCGAGCTGAAGGGCTTCGCCGACGGTGTGGCCGATGCCGCCACGCTGACCGGCTCGAAGTCATTCAATGGGCTGACGTACGCCGCGACCGCGCTCTACCTGCTGAAGGGCACGACCTACCTCGGGATGAGCGACATCGCGACGCTCGGGGCAACGCCAGCCAGCGTCACGCAGATGGAGGATCAGGCGAAGGTGACCCTGACCCGCCTGCCCTGACCGATGGAGCTGCCGCAGACCCAGGATCGATGCCAGGGTCAGGAGCGCGTGGATCGATCAGCCGAATATCCGTAGCTGGCCATATCCGGGTGCGCCTTCGAGCTCGAGCATCCTGCGCTTGGTCGCGAGACCGCCTGGTGCCGAGAAGCCCGTCAGCGATCCGCTCGCAGCGATGACCCGATGGCACGGCACGATGATCGGCGTCGGGTTCCGGCTCAGTGCCACGCCGACGTCGCGCGCCGTCTCCGGTCGGTCGATGGCGCGGGCGATCTCGCCGTAGGTCCGGGTGCTGCCCGGAGCGATCCGCCGAGTCGCCTCATACACCGCCCGCCGGAAGTCGTCGATACCGCGATCGTCGATCGGGATGTCGCGCAGATCGTCGGTCGTTCCTGCCAGGACGGCACGCATGCCCTCGACGGCCCGCAGGACGAACGCGGGCAGATCGCCGGCGTCCTCCACCAGGCGCCCCGACATGCCGCGGCTGCCGGGCAACAGGACGCGGTCGATCCCCGTGTCGCTCCAGCCGACAGCGCAGCGCCCAAGCGCGGTCTCGAAGGCGATCGTCCCTGCGGTCATCGAACTCATCACCTCTCAGAACCCGATCGCGGCAACGTCCGTTGCATCGCCAGGCGCCGATTCGCGGATCGCGGGCGGCATGGTCGCACTCCGGCGGGCGCATCTTTCCGTACACTCCGCCGATGCGACCCCCCGATCACCGCCGCCTGGTCATCCTCGCCGAGGGCGAGTTCGGACCCCACAGCGGCAAGACCGCATATGGCGTCATCCGCTATGGGCGCGATGACGTCGTCGCGGTGATCGATTCGACCAAGGCCGGCCAGACCGTCGCGAGCTACCTGCCCGGTTTCGACATCCCGATCGTCGCCTCGCTCGATGAGGCGCTCGCTCGCCCCGGTCGGGCCGACGCGCTGTTGATCGGGATCGCCCCGACCGGTGGCCGGCTGCCCCAGAACTGGCGGACGATCATCCTGGCCGCCATCGACGCGGGCCTCGACGTCCTGTCCGGTCTCCACACCTTCATCGGCGACGACCCGGAGTTCGCGGCTGCCGCGGCTGCACACGGGACGACGATCATCGACTACCGGCGTCCGCCCGATCGCCTAGAGACCGCCGTCGGCCGCCGCCACGGCCCCGGCAAGCGAGTCATCCTGACCGTCGGCAGTGACTGCGCCATCGGCAAGATGTCGGTCGCCCTGGAGTTGCGCCGGGCCGCGCTGGCGGCCGGTGACCGAGCCTCGTTCGTCCCCACCGGCCAGACCGGGATGATGATCGAGGGCTGGGGCGTCGCGGTCGACCGGCTCATCAGCGACTTCGCCCAGGGCACCATCGAGTGGCTCGTCGAGGAGGGCGAGACGTTGGGCGATTGGGTCATCGTCGAGGGACAGGGCTCGCTCGACCATCCGGCGTACTCGTCGGTGACGCTGGCTCTGATCCACGGGGCGACACCGCAGGCGATGGTCATGGTCCACAAGCCGGGGCTCGCCGAGCACGACTTCGCCCACCTGCCCGAGGCGTCGTTCCCGATCGCGGCGCTGCCCGGGTTCATCGCGCTCCACGAGACCGTCGCCGGGTTAGTGGCGCCGTCCAAGGTCGTCGCTGTCGCACTCAACACGTCGCTCTTCCCCGATGACGACGAAGCGAGGGCCGTCATCGCGGCCACCGCGGCCGAGACCGGGCTGCCGACCGACGACCCGTTCCGCTTCGGGCCGGACCGCCTGTGGGCCGCCATCGGCGACGGGGTGGACGCGCTGCCCTGGGTCGACCGAGGATGAGCCTGCACCTGACCCACGAGACGCTCCACCTGGGCCTGCGCGACCCGTTCCGGATCGCCCGGTCCGACCATGGCAGCGGTGACCGCCTCGTCACGACGGTCGTCATCGAACTCCGCGACGAGCGCTTTCCGGGGGTCGTCGGGGTCGGCGAGGGCTATCCGGACCGGTTCTACGGCGAGACGCCCGAGACGATGTCGGTCGTGTTCCCGCTGCTGCTCGACGCGGTCGGGGAGATCGCGCCCGACGACCAGGGCCTGACAGCCGCGGACCTCGCGATGGAGGCTGCGATCCGCGGCCACGGCGCCGCGCGCTGCGCGGTCGACATCGCCCTGCACGACCTCGTCGGCAAGGTGACCGGCCGGCCGGTCCACGAACTCCGTGGCCTGTCGGCCGTCATCCCACCGACCGATTTCACCATCGGCATCGACGAACCAGACGTCGTCGCCCGGCGAGCGGCCCGGGCCTCGGACTTCCCGGCCCTCAAGATCAAGTGCGGGGGACCCGAGGATCTGGCGACGCTCGAGGCGGTCCGGGCTGTCTTCGACGGCCCGATCAGGGTGGACGCGAACACGGGCTGGGTCCCGGACGAGGCCGTCCGGCTCCTGCCGGAGCTTGAACGCCTCGGCGTCGAACTCATCGAGCAGCCCTTCCCGGCCGGGCGACTCGATCAGCTCCGTTGGCTCCAGGAGCGGTCGTCACTGCCGCTCGTCGCCGACGAAAGCTGCGTCCTGCCGGAGGATCTCGACCGCCTCGTCGGCGTCGTCGCCGGCGTCAACGTCAAGCTCGCCAAGTGCGGCGGGATCGGTCCTGCCAAGAGGATGCTCGAGCGGGCACGGACTCTCGGCTTCAAGACCTTCCTCGGTTGCATGGAGGAGACGTCGGTCGGCATCGCCGGATCCGCAGTCGTGGCGTCATTGGCGGATTGGGTCGACCTGGACGGCTGCCTGCTGTTGGCCGACGACCCGTTCGACGGGCTCGAGCTCGACGCCGACCACCGCTGGATCCTGGCGCCGCGACCGGGCCTCGGGCTGACGCGCCGCGTTTCCTGAACCGGTTCGCGCACGGACAGCACAGGCGTTCGACCAGCCGTCCGGTCGTGTGGATAAGTTGGTGGATGAAGTCGTGGACAAGCCCCCTTCCGGGTCGGCCTCGTGAGTCCTACCATTGGCGTCCACCGCTGGCCGAGGACCCTGGAGGGGGACCGGCGGGGGCCCGCAAGCCCAAGTCCGAGCGCTGGACCGCCCCGTCCGGCCAGTCGGACCGTGGTTCGTGTTCGCCAATACCTGGCGCGTGGCGTTTCCGCGCGCGCCCGACCGGGAGAGGAGGTCTGCCATCGATGGACCCACGTAGGACCGCCACGGGAGCGTCGGATCCGGACGCGATCGAGTTCGTCCGTTTCTGCTACCGCCGCCGCCGCGTCGGCTGGCCGGAGCTGTACGACGAGATGTGCGCGGTGGCCGGGCGTGGCCTGTTCCGCGGCTACGACGCGGACGACCTGGCCGGCATCGGGATCGGGTTCAGCCTGTTCGACATGCCCGCGCTCGCGGTCCTCGCGGCCCGAGTCGTGAGCGAGGAACAGGCGCTCAGGCGCCCGGTCACGGTCGTCATCACCCCGGAACCGGTCGTCGCCGACGCTTTCGAGACTGTGGCCCCAGCAATGCCGGTCTCGAATCCGCCTGCGGTCAAGGAAGAACGGACCTTCGACGTGCCTATCCGACTGGTTCTCGCGCCGTCCGGCGCCTGACCTCGCAGCGACCTCTTCCCGTCGGTATCGACGGAGCCCGGACCCCCGACCCTCTTCGGGCGGGGGTTCTCGATTCAGGCGCGGATCCGTCGCCTCGCCATCTCGCCTTCGATCTGGCGCTCGGCCTCGACATAGCGGTCGATCTGCTCGCGCAGCTGGTTCGCCTCCGGGGTGTAGAGGTGGACCTGGCCCTGGAGGATGTACGACAGCCGACGACTGGTCATCCGGACATGGTCGAGATTCTTCATCAGGACGAGCGGGTCCATCGCGGCCAGGTCGGACGGGTGGTACATCTGCTGCATGGCGCCATTCTACGGGGCGTCAGACGGAGCGGAGCGCCCTCGGCGGCCACGTCCAATCGACGTCGAGGGGAGCGGCCGCGAGCGCGCGCCGACGGCCGACCTCGGTCGAGCCGAGGACGAGGATCCGGTCCATCTTCGTCGCCTGACCGGCTTCCTCGCCCCACAGCTTGGTCATCTTCCGGTTGGGGGCGACGGAATCCAGCGACACACCGGCGAGGCGATAGCCCTCGGGCTCGCCGGCGGCTTCCCAGACCCTGGCCGCCAGGTCGACCCCGCCGCGGATCCTGCGGCCGCGATCGGTCTCGACGTCGCCGATGACCAGGACGACGACGGCGTCGTCGGCGAGGACCGGGCGCAGGCCGGCCAGGACGTCGCGCATGAACGCGAGATAAGGCTCGCGGTGGTGGGCGTCGTCCAGCGTCGCGTCGATCTCGCGGGCGTCGAATCCGAGGAACCAGGTCCGCAGCCAGTTGTAGTAGCCGTACTTCACGACCCGCAGATAGGGCGGCGACGTCACCACGAGGCGCGCGCGCTCCGGTCGTCCGCGACCGCGCAGGGCCGCCCGGGCCCGGGGCGCCATGTCGCGCGCGTCGCCGAGAAGGGCGATGCCCTCGATCGACGGCGCGGGCTGGCGGAAGAGCCGGTCGAGCTTCTTGGCGAGTCCGTCGAAGACGTCTCGTTCCGGCGAGGCGAACTCCGTCCGCGCCGCGAAGTCGCGAACGTAGCGCGGCGCCATCGAGAAGGTGTTCGGCATGAGCTCGGAGAGGTAGCTCGCGCTCTTGCCGTGGAGGATCCCGGTCAGCGCGGCCGCGAGGAATTGGTCGGTCCGGTCGTCGAGCCGGAGCGAGGTCCGGACGAACAGAAGCTGGCCGAGGGTCCGTGGGTGGAACGCCAGGGCGACCTCGCTCGGGACGTTCTCCGTGCCGTCGGCGGGGGTCGCGCCCGACCCGGCGGCCGGCACGAGTGACGATGGTTCCTCGGGCGCCGACCAGGCGCGTTGGCCGAGGGCCAGCCAGCCGGCCGAGTTCGCGTTCCAGGCCAGTCGGAGCTGGGCCAGGCGAGTCGCCGTCTGGGCGCGCGTCGCTGGCTCGACCTTGGAAGCGGTCAGCAGGTGGGCGAACGGGTTGAGGTCGTTGCCGACTCCGATGCGGCCCTCCGCGCAGGCCTGCAGCGGCGTGGTCCCGCGACCCGAGAATGGGTCGAGGACGACGTCACCCGGCCGTGAGTAGCGGGCGATGAAGGCATGGGTCAGGGCAGCCGGGAAGCTTGCGAGGTAGGAGCACATCGGGTGGAAGGTGTGGCCCCAGAGGCGCTGCTGGTCCTTCCACTCGGGGGCGAGTGCGAGCGCCGGCAACTCGGCCGGCAGCTCGAGGGCGAGCTGACCCGCGGTGATGTGCGCCGGACGTGCCGACATCGGCGGTCCCGGACCTCCCTGACCACGCTTCGGATCCCGGCCGAGGCGATGGGTCGCGCAGCATAGCACGCGCGATTCGGGCGCTAGACTCCTATCGGTCCCCGTAGCTCAGTGGACAGAGCAGCCGCCTTCTAAGCGGAAGGTCGCAGGTTCGAATCCTGCCGGGGGCGCCAGTCTGCCCTCTCCCCAGCCGGCCGGACTCCTGTCGCGATGCCGACCTTGTTCCGAGCGACGACGAAGAGCATGCTCATCCGCGTGCTGGGTCCGGAGCGTAGGTGACCGCCTAGGCCCATCGGCCGCGACCAAATCGGGAGGCTGGGCGTGAACGGACGCATCGCATGGCTGGCCTTGGTGATCTGCGCGATCGCAGCATGCGGTGGCGGACCAACGCCGACCGGCGCCGCCGCCTCCGCTGCGACGCCGACGGCCACAAGCGCGAATTCGCCGGTGGCCACCACCGCCGTTGTCACGAGCGGTTTCCCGTCGGTTCCGCCGGTTCCGGCAGTCACGCCCGTTGCGATCGCCCTGCCGGGCGCCTTCATGGCGACAGGGCTGTTGAAGGCACCGCGCGCTGCAGCGACATCGACCCTCCTTGGCAACGGCCACGTCCTGATCGTCGGGGGAGGGACAGGTTCAGCGCCGCTCGCATCCGCCGAGTCATTCGACCCGACGACCGGCGAGTTCAGCACGACCGGCGACCTCGCGCACGGTCGTGAGCATCACACGGCGACGTTTCTGCCAGACGGATCGGTGATCATCGTCGGCGGCTTCGCAGGGGACGTCAGCCTTGCATCCGCCGAGAGATACGACCCGGCCCACGGGAGGTTCTCACCGGCGGGCACGATGGCCGAAACCCGCGGATCCCACACGGCGACGCTCCTGCCGTCGGGCACCGTCCTGATCGCCGGCGGATCCGAGGGCGAGACGTACCGTTCGTCAGCCGACCTGTTCGATCCAAAGACTCTGACCTTCCACGCCACTGGGGCGATGCATGAGCCAAGATCGGAGCAGACCGCGACACTCCTTGCCGATGGACGCGTCCTGGTCGCAGGTGGCTCGAGCCTCGGCAAGGTGCTTGCCACCGCCGAGCTCTACGACCCGAGCACGGGGATGTTCAGTCCGACCGGCTCGATGAGCATCGGCCGAGCGGGCCACACGGCGACGTTGCTCAAGGATGGTCGGGTCCTGATCGCCGGCGGCGGCCGTGCGGTCGCTGAACTCTATGACCCGGCGAGCGGCACGTTCAGCCCGACCGGGGCGATGACTACGATGCGGTCTAGGGATGTCGCGGTCGAACTCGCCGGCGGCCGTGTTCTCATAGCCGGCGGCGAGGATGCCTATGGGATCCTGATGACCGCCGAGATCTACGATCCTGCCACCGGGACTTTCGCGCCGACCGGGAGCTTGGCAGGCCCGACCGAGTTGACGACCGCCACGCTTCTCGACGATGGCCGCGTCCTGATCGCCAGCGGCTATGACGGTTCGGCGGTCGTGGCGTCTGCCGCTATCTTCAAGTAACGGACCGCCGGGGGCGCCAACGCACCGGGTTATACGCAATCAGGAACTTCACCTAGCACCACCCCATTGCCCTGCAGGCCGTTGGGACGTAACATCACCTGCCCGACGGCAGACAACGGAGGTACCGGGATCTGGTGCCGCTCGAGGGATCGCGGGGAGCGCGAGATGTCCGACCATGATTCCGAGGTCAGTCCCGAAGTCGAGTCGATGAACGGCTCCTTCAGTACGAACGGGTACGACACCGGCGCCATCGCCAGTGCCTTCGATAGCGGCGGGTCCGCCCAGGACCTGTCGTTCCTCGACGACCTTGCGAAGGCGATGCGGACGACCGCCTCCGCCGAACAGGCACGCGACGCCGAGCTCACCGAGCAGCGACGCCAGGCGCACCTCGACGCCATCCGCGCCCGCGAAGCTCTCGAAGCCGAGGACCTCCGCGAACTCGCCAAGGAAGACGTCAAGGGCATCGACGCCTGGTCGGACGGCGAGATCAAGCGGATCAAGCTCGAGCGGGAGCGACGCATCGCCTCGCGCCGTGAGCAGCTCCAGGTCCGACTCGAAGAGCACCGAATGGTCATCGCCAGCGAGGTCGAGGCCGTCGAGGCTGCCCTCGCGTCGTATCGCATCGAGACCGAGCGGTTCTTCGATCGGCTCGGCTCCCAGACCGACCCGGTCGAGATCGCCCGCCAGGCCGGTACGCGCCCGCCGTTCCCCGCCCTCGATCAGATCGGTCCCGAGGCGACGCCGACGGCCGCGGCGGCCGCGGCCTATCAGGCACCGGTCCAGGAGGCTCCGGCCCCCATGTCCGCCGCGGCTGTGATCGCCGGCATCGAACAGGTGCAGTCCACCGGGACGATCGAGGCCCCGGCGGCGATCGAACCCGTCGCGAGCGACGACCCCATCGAGGCAGTGGCCGCGTCAGACGCCGCCCCCGCCCCCGTCGAGGCAGTGGCCGCGGTCGAAGCGGCCGAGCCGGTCGAGACAGCCGAGCCCGCGACCGAAACGGTCGTTGCCGAAGCAGAGCAGCACGAGGTCGAGAGTCAGTCTCCGACGGACGGATCCGAACTCATCGGCGTCATGGACTCGGCCACCAGCCAGGCCACCGCGGAATCACCGTGGGAGTCGGGCGTCGAGGCGATCGACGAGTCGGCGGGCCTCAGTGCGACGGTCGACGCAGTGGCGCACGCCGTCCAGGGAGCGTCCGATGGCGGCGAGACGTCCGAAGAGCCGGTGGCCGTCGGGGCCGAGGCGCGCGTGGTCATGCCGCGCACGACCGGTGGCGCCGGGTCGTGGCTCCGCTGGCCGAACAGCTCGATCGATCGGTCCGACCCGAGCCGCTAGTCGGCTTCGGTCCGGCGCGTGGAGACCATCCTCGCGCTGATCCCCGGGTACCAGGAAGGGCCGCGCATCGCGGCCGTGGTGGAGAATGCCCGCCGACACCTGCCGGTCGTCGTCGTCGATGACGGTTCGACCGATGACACCGCCGAACAGGCAGAGTCGGCTGGCGCGACCGTCCTCCGCCAGCGCCCGAACGCCGGCAAGGGTGCCGCGATCCGGTTGGGGTTCCGTGACGCCCTCGAGCGCGGTGCCGTGGCGGTCGTCACGCTCGATGCCGATGGCCAGCACGACCCGGCGGAGATCCCGACCTTCCTGGCGGCGTTCGAGGCCGGCCGCCCGGAGCTGGTCATCGGTCGGCGCGACTTCGGTTCGATGCCACCGGTCCGCCGGCTATCGAACACGGTCGGTGGTTGGGTCTTCTCGGCCGCCGTCGGTCGGCACGTCCCGGACAACCAGTCGGGCTATCGGCTGATCGGCCGGCGGCTCATGTCGGCCCTCCTCGACAGCGATGAACACGGCTTCGAATTCGAGGTCGAGATGATCGCCCGGTGCATCGCTCTCGGGCTGCCGATGACCGATGTCCCGATCCGGACCATCTACGCCGGGGAGCCGAGCCACATCCGGCCGTTGGCCCACTTCACGAGCTTCCTGCGGGTGACTCGCGACGCGCGACGGATCGTGCGCGGTCCTTCGCGATGACCGACGCGACCGGAGATCCCGTCCGCACGATGGAACCGACGGGACGTCCGTCCCGCTCCGGTTACCTGCGTCGACTGGGTCGCGACCTCGCGTTCGTGGTCGTCGCAGTGGCTCTTCTTGCGGTCGTCGTCGCCGTGCTCGAGAACGTCGCCGGGTTCGACAACGGTGCTCCGGCGTTCCTCCTTGCGGTGGTCGTCGTCGCGGTGCTGCGTGGCACCGGCCCGGCCATCGCCACGGCGATCGGCTCGTTCCTCGCCTACGACTTCCTGTTCACCGAGCCCGTCTTCACGCTCACGGTGAGGGACCCGGCGGAGTGGTTGAACCTCGTCCTTCTCCTCGTCGTCGGGGTGGTGATCGGCCGCCTCGCCGGGCGCGAGCGCGACCGTGCGGTCGCGGCGGTCGAGGGGGAGCAGGAGGCTCGCGCGCTCTTCAGCGTCAGCTTCACCCTCGCCACCGAGAACGACCTGGCGGCCGCGCTTCCGGCGATCGTGCGAATGGTCAGCGATCAGGTTCATGCCCTGCGGGTCTGGATCGTCGTCGGTGACACGATGGCGGCCGACAGCGGCGGTGCCGGAAGTGGGGCACCGCCGAACCCGGCGGTGTACGCGACGCTCCGGCGCACGCTGGGAGACCAACCGGCCGAATGGGTCCGCGTCCACGCCCCAGGCCGAGCCACGAAAGGATCGCAGGCGCGACCGACGAACGCGTTTCGGGTCGCGATCTCAGCCTCCGGACGGGCATTGGGAGCGATCTGGCTGGTTCGTCCACGAGAGCTGGGCGATCCGGATGAGGGTGAGAAGCGAGTCCTCGCCGCTGCCGCGGACCAGATCGGCGGTTCGCTCGAGCGGGAGCGCCTCGGGCGGGAGGCCACGACCGCCGAAGTCGCACGACGGAGCGACGTGCTCAAGTCGGCGCTGCTCGACTCCGTGTCACATGACCTGCGTACGCCGTTGGCGACCATCCGGGCGGCTGCCGGGACTCTCATGGACCCGGACATCGAATGGCCTCCCGACCAGCGTCGCGAGATCGCCGGATCGATCGATCGCGAGGCCGAATGGCTGAACCGGCTGGTCACCAACCTGCTCGACATGAGTCGTGTCGAGGCGGGCGAACTTCGGCCGAACCTCGTCTTCATGACAGTGGGGGACGCGGTGGAGGGGGCGCTCCATCGGACCAGGCCGTCCCTTGGCCAGCGCCCCGTCGAGGTTGACGTCCCGCCTGACCTGCCGCCGATCCTCGCCGACGAGGTGCTGCTCGGCCAGGTCCTGGTCAACGCGCTCGACAATGCCGCCAAGTACGCCGGCACTGGCGTGCTGGTCCGCATCTCAGCCAAGGTGACGGACCGGGAGATGGTCCGCATCACTGTCGAAGATGCGGGGCAGGGGGTTCCCGCCGAGAGCCTTCCGAGGCTGTTCGAGAAGTTCTACCGAGTCCCCCGGAAGGGTGAGGGCTCGCGACGCGGGACGGGCATCGGCCTGGCGGTCGTGCGCGGCATCGTCGAGGCGATGGGCGGCGTCGCACGAGCGCGGCAGAGCGATCTCGGCGGGTTCGCCCTTGACGTGGACCTGCCGGTGGCAGTGCCCGCGACGGACGTCGCCGAGTCCGACGACTCGGCGGGGTCGGCCGGGTCGGCCGGTGAGACCCGATGATCGAACTCCATGACGCAGCGTCGGTCCTGCTCGTCGAGGACGATGGCGCCACGCGCGGCGCCATCGCGACGTTCCTGCGCGGCCACGGCCATGATGTCGCCGAGGCCGCCGATGCTGCGACAGCCATCAGGGCCTGGGACGCACGTCGTCCCGATCTCGTCCTGCTCGACCTGGGGTTGCCCGATCGCGATGGGATCACCGTCATCCGGCGCATCCGACGGGACGCCACGACGCCTATCCTCGTCGTGTCGGCACGCGATCAGGAAGCCGACAAGGTCGCCGCTCTCGATGCCGGCGCCGATGACTACGTCACGAAGCCCTTTGGGATGGCCGAGCTTCGCGCACGCATCGATGCCCTGCTCCGGCGCGCAGCCGGGCCGGCCGCCGATGCCGGCGGTGTCGTCCGGATCGGGGCGTTGACGCTCGACATCGGGCGACGAGCGGTGGACGTCGGTGAGCGACCCGTCCATCTGACGCCGCGGGAGTTCGAGGTCCTGAAGGTCCTCGTGCTGCATGCCGGGCGGCTGGTGACGCACGGCCGCCTCCTGCGGGCCGTGTGGGGGAGCGCCTACAGCGACGAGTCGCACTACGTCCACGTGTACGTGAGTCAGATCCGGCGCAAGCTCGATGCGGCCGACGAAGCCGGCACGCTGTCGGGATTGATCGTCGCCGAACCGGGCGTGGGGTATCGCATCGCTCTTCTCTGAGCATTCCTTGAGCGCCGTCCGTGGTCTCGACCCGCGTTTCCTCTTGGAGCTGGTCGCCACGGTGGAAGGGTGCAAGACCCCGAACTCCTGACCGCTGATGTCCGCCGCAGCATCGACCGCGAGGTCGACCTGGTGATGTCCGCGGTGGACCTGGTCGCGAGCGGCGGTGCACCGTCGACGATGGTCGTCGGCCTTCGCCTGACCGATGCAGTCATCGAGATCGTCCGACCGCGCGCCGTGGAGCGAGGCGTCGTCCTTGAGCCGATGTGGGGGCCCGGCGAGGAGACCGCGGACGTCCGTGTCCGACGCATGGAGCCGACGCGATGAGCGAGCGCCCGAGGCACGTCCTCCTGGTCGAGGATGACGAACCGCTCGCCGGGCTTCTGTCGGCGCACCTTCGGGCACGCGGCTACCAGGTCACGGTGGCGCCGTCGGCCGAGGCCGCCGTGGACCAGCTGGGCGGTCGTCAGCGACCGGACGTCGTCCTGCTCGACATCAACCTGCCGGGCGAGACAGGCTGGTCGGTCCTTCGCAGCGCGGCGTTCGAGGCGGCCGGACGGCCACCGGTCGTCGTCGCCAGCGCGATGTCCGTCAGCCCGGCCCGCCTGCGCGAATTCGGTGTCGCCGGGTACCTCCCGAAGCCGTTCGCGATGGACACCCTGGGATCGACCCTCGACCGGCTTCTGGCATCGGATGACCAAGGAAAGGAACCATGACCGACCTCCAGATCGCGATCATCCTGATCGGCTGCATCGCGGTGCTCTCCGGATATCTGCTCCTGTGCGAGCGGGTCGGACGATGACGCCCCTCGAGATCCTGACCGCGCTCATCGCGGCCTTCGTCTTCGTCTATCTGCTGTGGGCGCTGCTCCGCCCTGAGGACTTCTGATCGTGACCCTCGGCGACTTCCTGACCCTCGCGACGATCGCCCTGGCGATCCTCGTCGTCACGCCCTTCCTCGGCCGGTACATCCACCGGGTGATGGAAGGGGAGCGTGTCTTCCTCAGCCCGATCGTCCGGCCCGTCGAGCGGGTGATCTATCGTCTGTGCGGCATCGACGAGTCCGCGGAGCAAGGCTGGAAGGGCTACGCGGTGTCCGTGCTGGTCATGGCCTTCGTCGCCATCGTCGCCGGCTACGTCGTCTTCAGGCTCCAGGACGTCCTGCCGCTCAACCAGGGCGGTATCCCGGCGATGTCGCCGGACCTGGCCTTCAACACGTCGGTCAGCTTCGAGACGAACACGAACTGGCAGAACTATTCCGGTGAGACCGGCGCGACCTATCTGACCCAGGCGGCGGTGCTCGCGGTCCGGAACTTCACGTCGGCCGCGACCGGGCTTGCGATCGCCATCGCCCTGTTCCGAGGACTGACCCGGCGCAGCGCGAAGACCATCGGCAACTACTGGGTCGACCTCACGCGCGGCGTTCTCTACATCCTCCTGCCGATCTCGATCGTCGGGGCGCTCATCCTCGTGTGGCAGGGCGTACCCCAGACCTGGGAAGCCTCGCAGACCGTGACGACCCTGCAGGGTGCGCAGCAGACGATCGCGATCGGTCCGGTCGCCTCCCAGGAGTGGATCAAGGAGCTCGGCAACAACGGTGGCGGCTTCTTCAACGCCAATTCCTCGCATCCGTTCGAGAGCCCGACCCCGCTGACCGACTGGCTGGAGATCTTCGCCCTCCTGATCTGCTCGTTCTCGCTGACGTACACCTTCGGTCGGTACGCGCGCAGCCAGCGACAGGGCTGGACGATCTTCGGCGCGATGGCCGCCATCCTGCTCGTCGGCTCCATCTCGGCGATGCACGTCGAATACGTGGGCAACCCGCTCTTCCCGGCGACCGTCGATCAGGCCGGCGTCGGCAACATGGAGGGCAAGGAAGTCCGGTTCGGCGCTGCCGTCGGCGGGCTGTTCATGGCCACGACGACCGGCACCAGCACGGGCGCGATCAACTCCTGGCACGACAGCGCGCAGCCCATCGCGGGTCTCGTCCCGCTCTTCAACATGGAGCTTGGTGAGGTCACGCCGGGTGGCATCGGCGCCGGCATGTACGGGATGCTGGTCATCGGCGCCATCCTCGCCGTCTTCATCGCCGGCCTGATGGTCGGCCGAACGCCCGAGTACCTGGGCAAGAAGGTCGAAGCCTTCGAGATCAAGATGGCCATGCTGGTGGCCCTGGTGCTCGGGGCGAGCATCCTGGGATTCACAGCCATCGCGAGCGTCCTGCCGGCTGGGCTCGCCGGCCCGCTCAATCCCGGTCCGCACGGATTCAGCGAGATCCTGTACGCGTTCTCGAGCCAGACCGGGAACAACGGCTCGGCATTCGCCGGCCTGACCGGCAACACGCCCTTCTACAACATCACCGGCGCCCTGGCGATGCTGATCGGTCGCTACGGGATGATCGTGCCGATCCTCGCCCTGGCCGGCTCGATGGCCGCCAAGCGGGTCGTCGCGCCATCGCTCGGCACCTTCCCCACGACCGGGATCCTGTGGGTCGTCCTCCTCATCGGGGTCGTGATCATCGTCGGCGCTCTCACCTTCTTCCCGGCTCTCGCGCTGGGCCCGATCGTCGAGCAGCTCCTCCAGAACGCCGGAAAGGTCTCCTGATGGCTCTCCTGTCTGTCGATCTCGGTCGCGGCACCCGCCGCTTCCAGCGCTTCGTCACCCTCGGCGGGTCCAAGCCCTCCGGCGAGGCGCCCAAGCCGCGCGGCGTGCTCGACCCGGATCTGCTCCGGTCGGCCATCCCGCACGCCTTCCGCAAGCTGGATCCGCGCCTCCTGATCAAGAACCCGGTCATGTTCGTGGTCGAGATCACCGCCGTCCTGGTGACCCTGACCGCCGTCGCCGACGTGCTCGGCGCACAGGCGACCGGGATGGGCGGCCTCGGGTTCCCGATCCAGATCGGGATCTGGCTCTGGTTCACGGTGCTCTTCGCCACCTACGCCGAGGCCGTCGCTGAAGCGCGCGGACGTGCCCAGGCGGCGACCCTGCGCCGGACCCGCTCGGAGACGACCGCCCACCGCCGCGGAGCTGACGGGTCACTCGAGGACGTCGGCTCGTCCGAGCTGCGCAAGGGCGACATCATCGTCGTCGAGGAGGGCGAGACGATCGCCGGCGACGGCGACGTGATCGAGGGCATCGGGTTCGTCAACGAGGCGGCGATCACCGGTGAATCCGCGCCCGTCCTGAAGGAACCGGGAACGGACATCCGGAGCTCGGTCACCGGCGGCACGACGCTGGTCAGCGACCGCATCGTCGTCGAAGTCACCTCCGACCCAGGCGAGACGTTCCTGGACCGGATGATCGCCCTGGTCGAAGGCGCGAAACGACAGCGGACGCCCAACGAGATCGCCCTCGCGATCCTGCTGGCGGGACTGACCATCATCTTTCTGATGGCGACCGTGACGCTCCGACCCTTCGGCCAGTACGCGGGCACCGCCGTCGATGTCGTCGCCCTGATGGCATTGCTGGTGTGCCTTATCCCGACCACCATCGGTGGCCTCCTGTCGGCCATCGGCATCGCGGGGATGGACCGCGTCGCGCGGTTCAACGTGCTCGCCATGAGCGGCCGCGCCGTCGAGGCATCGGGCGACGTCGACGTCATCCTGCTCGACAAGACGGGCACGATCACCTACGGCAACCGCCTTGCTGCCTCCATCACGCCCGCCGCCGGTGTGTCCGAGGCTGAGGCGATCGAGGCCGCCCTCGTGTCGTCGATCAAGGACGAGACGCCCGAGGGTCGTTCGGTCGTCGACCTGGCGCGACGGCGCCTGGCCGAGATCGGCCGTCCCGCGGGTGTCGGGGACGACGCCGCGTTCGCCGCGCTCAGCGCGACCATCGTCGAGGAGATCGCGTTCCGGGCCGAGACACGCACGAGCGGGGTCAAGACGACGAGCGGCGTCACCATCCTGAAGGGAGCGGTCGACGCGATCGAGAAGAAGGTCGGCAGCCTCCCTGAGGGTGTCCTGGCCGACGCCGACCGCATCGCCGATCTCGGCGCCACACCCCTCGTGCTCGAGAGCGAGGGTCGCGTCCTTGGTGTCATCGAGCTCAAGGACACGGTCAAGGAAGGACTCGTCGAGCGTTTCGCCGAGTTCCGTCGGATGGGCATCCGCACGGTGATGATCACCGGCGACAACCCGCGCACCGCGGCGACGATCGCCAAGGAGGCCGGCGTCGACGACTTCATCGCGCAGGCGACGCCCGAGGAGAAGATCGCGTTCATCCGGGCGCAGCAGGCCGAGGGCCACCTGGTCGCGATGACCGGCGACGGCACCAACGACGCTCCGGCGCTCGCCCAGTCCGACGTCGGCCTGGCGATGAACAGCGGCACGTCGGCAGCCAAGGATGCGGCCAACATGGTCGATCTCGACTCCGACCCGACGAAGCTCCTCGAGGTCATCGCGATCGGCAAGCAGCTGCTGATCACGCGTGGCTCGATCACGACCTTCTCCATCGCCAACGACGTGGCCAAGTACTTCGCCATCGTGCCGGCGATCTTCCTCGCGGTCTTCCCGGAGCTGAACGCGCTCAACGTCATGGGTCTGTCGTCGCCCCAGAGCGCGATCCTGTCGGCGGTCATCTTCAACGCGCTGGTCATCATCGCGCTGATCCCACTGGCTCTTCGGGGCGTCTCGTTCAAGCCCGCACCCGCCAGCGTCCTCCTCCAGCGGAACCTGCTCATCTACGGAGTCGGCGGGATCATCGCCCCGTTCATCGGGATCAAGGCGATCGATCTCATCGTCTCCGCCCTTCACCTCGCATAGGACAAGATCGATGACCACCTTCCTTCGACACCGGCTCTGGCCGGCCATCGCGCTCCTGATCGCACTGACCGTCGTGACCGGTTTCCTCTATCCACTGGCCGTGACCGCCGTCGCTCAGGTGGCCTTCCCGAGCCAGGCCAACGGCTCGTTCATCCAGACCGCCGACGGCCGCACCATCGGCTCGAGCCTCATCGGCCAGGCCTTCAGCCAGCCGCAGTACTTCTGGAGCCGCCCCTCGGCGGCCGGCGTGACCGACACGAACCCGGGTGGCTACGACGCCAACGCCTCGGCCGGATCGAACCTTGGACCGACCAACCAGAAGCTGATCGAACGGATCAGCGCGCAGGTCGACGCCCTGCGGGCGGCGAACGGCGACAAGCCGATCCCGGTCGACCTCGTCACGACGTCGGCGTCGGGACTCGATCCGGATATCAGCCCAGCCGGGGCGGACTACCAAGTCGCTCGCGTCGCGACCGCGCGGGGCATGACTGAAGCCGACGTCCGGGCCGCCGTCACGCGGCACACGCAACAGCCGTTCCTCGGCTTCATCGGCGAGGCACGAGTCAACGTCCTGCTCCTCAACCTTGACCTTGACGGCCTGCTGCCACACTGAGGTGGACTTGTCGTGGAGCCACTGACATGAAGGACCTGGATCGGGACACCTCGGACGGCCGCCCCACGGCGGAGGAGATGCTCGCTCGCATCGGGACGACGAGCGGCGAGCGCGAACGGGGCCGGTTGCGGGTGTACCTCGGGATGGCCCCCGGTGTCGGCAAGACCTATCGCATGCTCGAGGAAGGGCACCGTCGGACTGCCCGCGGGACGGACCTCGTGGTCGGTTTCGTCGAGGCGCACGGCCGGCCTGAGACGGCGAAGCTGCTGGACGGCCTCGAGATCGTTCCCCGCCGGCGGGTCGAGTATCGCGATGTCGTGGTCGAGGAGATGGATACCGACGCCATCCTGGCCCGCCACCCCGCAGTCGCGCTCGTGGACGAACTGGCGCACACGAACGCACCCGGGTCGGAACGGCTCAAGCGATGGGAAGACGTCACCGTCCTTCTCGACGCGGGCATCGATGTCGTCAGCACCTGCAATATCCAGCACCTCGACTCGGTCGCCGATGCGGTCGCGACGATCACCGGCGCCCCCGTCAACGAACGGATCCCGGACGAGGTCCTGGCGTCGGCCGATGAGGTCGAACTCGTCGACATGAGCCCGTACGCGCTGCGCCAGCGCATGCGCCACGGGAACGTCTACCCGCCCGAGCGCACCCGCGTGGCGCTCGACCGGTTCTTCACCGAGAACAACCTGACAGCTCTTCGGGAGCTGGCCCTGCGATTCGTCGCCGGGCGCGTCGACGCTCAGCTCGAGGGGATCGCCAGCGCGCGTCCGATCCAGAGCGTGAGCGAGCGGGTCCTCGTCCTCGTCGACGGGTCGCCGGCCACGTCGCGTGCGCTCCGCCGGGCCGCCGCGACCGCGGCCATCCTGCGTGCGCCGCTGATGGCCCTGGTGGTCGAGACACCGGCGGACGCGGGCGCTCCGTCGGAGCGGGTCCGGCGAATCCGCGAACAACTCGACGATGCCACCGACCTGGGTGCGGAGATCATCACGGTCGAGTCGTCGGACCTCGCGGAAGGGGTCGTCCAGGTCGCCCAGGGCCGCCGGGTGACACGCCTCGTCATGCCCTATCGAAGCTCGACGACGATGGAGCGGATGCGCCGCTCGCCGCTGGCCGACCGGATCCTCGAGCGGCTGCCGAGCCTCGAGGTCACGATCGTCGCCGACGCGCGCGAAGCCACCGATGCCTTCCAGGTCGGCCGGGGCGAGTGAGCGTCGCCAATTCGTCATTGACACTGTCCAGACGGCGACGTATACCCATGCCGTGGGTGGTGCATTCGATGGCGCAGGACCGGGCGAGCCGTCGGGGCCGTCGTGGCGGGGCGTCATCGGGATGCTGATCGGGATCCTTGTGATCTTCGCGCTCATCGGCGGCGCCGTCTTCCTCACCCTGACGAACCCGGGGACGCCGAGCCCCTGACGCGTCGGTCGCCGGCGTGGGTGGTACTGCCGCCATACCAAAGTAAGGCTAGTCGCGCGCTGCCCCGCACTCATACGCTCTGCCACGCAGCGAGCCGGACCACACCCCGTACCACTCCATGGACCCGGACCCGCCGAAACGGCTGCAGAACGAGGCTACAGACCACATGGCATCGATGGCTGTCAACGAACTTGGACCGATGCTCACCGCCACCGAAGTCGCCGACATGCTTCACCTGCACGTCAACACGGTGAAGCGGCTGGGCGATCGGGGCGAGCTTCCGTTCTACCGCGTGTGCAAGCGTGGCGATCGCCGGTTCCGACTGGACGACGTCATGAAGTTCCTGTCGCAGAACCGCTGATCGACCCGGATCACGCGCCGGCCTGACCGGCCCGGATCGAGCCGCCGGTCGTTCAGCCGCGAGGGATCCCGGCCAGCGTCTCGCCGAAGATCTCGACGCCCTCGGCGATCTCCGCCGCGGTAACGTCGATCGGCGGGATCCAGCGGATGACCTCGTGCTGGCGCCCGCAGGACAGCACCAGCAGGCCCGCGTCCGCGCAGGCCGCCATCAGCCGATCGGGCAGGACGGGGTCGGGCTCGCCGGTCGCGCGGTCGCGGGTGAACTCGACGCCGACCATCAGGCCGAGGCCGCGGACATCGCCGATCCGGTCGTCCTCGGCGGCGATCGCGCCGAGACCGGCGACCAACTCGGCGCCACGGACGGAGGCGTTCTCGACCAGGTGCTCGTCGTGCATCGTCTCGAGGACCGCCAGACCGGCTGCGCAGGCGACCGGGTTGCCGCCGTAGGTCGAGCCATGTGCGCCGCGACCCCAGCGCTCCTGGAGCTCGCGTGACGAGACGATCGCGGACAAGGGCAGGCCGTTGGCGATCGCCTTGGCCACGACGACGACATCGGGCACGATCCCGGCGTGCTCGAACGCCCACATCTTGCCGGTCCGCCCGTAGCCGCACTGGACTTCGTCGGCGATGAGCAGGATGCCGTGCTCGTCGCAGATCTCGCGCAACCCGCGCAGGAATGACACGGGGGCCGGGTTGTAGCCTCCCTCGCCGAGGACGGGTTCGATCAGGATCGAGCCGACCGTCGACGGCGCCACGACGGACGTCAGGAGTGAACGCAGGATGGCGAGGCATGCCGCCGAGGCCTCGGCTTCGTCCGTGAACTCGGGGTAGACGACCGGATAGGGCGCGAAATAGACGCCCGGCAGCAGTGGCTCGTAGCCGGTCCGGTAGTTGAGATTCGAGGTGGTCACGCTGGTCGCCCCGAACGTCCGACCATGGAAGCCGCCTCGGAACGCGATGATCCCCGGCCGGCCGGTCACCCGGCGCGCGAGCTTGAGCGCGCCGTCGATGACTTCAGAGCCGGAGTTGAGGAACATCACCGAATCGAGCGGAGCCGGGAAGGTCGCCGCCAGCTCGACCGCGAGACGGGAGACCGGTTCGGCGAAGCCGAGCGCCGAGACCGGGCCGATCAGCTTGTCGACCTGGGCGTGGATCGCCGCCGTGACCCGCGGGTGGACGTGTCCCAGCGACGTGACCGCGATCCCGTTCGCGAAGTCGAGGTATGCGCGCCCGTCGCTGTCGTACAGCCGATGACCGACGCCGTGGCTCCACGAGCGCTGGAAGTAGCGCCCGAGGACGGGGGTCAGATTGGTCTCGCCGAGGGCGGCGTAGTCGAGGCTGGCGTCGGTCGTCATGGGTCGGTGGGCTCCTGGCTGGGGTCGGTCGAGTATAGGCGCGGCCCCTCGTCGGAGACGCCCTGCTACGATCGACGGCATGGTCGACTTCACCCTCACCGACGAGAACAAGCTGGTCCGCGACGCCGTCCGGGACTTCGCCGAGGCCGAGATCCTGCCCTACATCCGCGAATGGGATGCCGATGCCGAGGTCCACCGCGAGCTGTTCGAGAAGATGGGTGAGCTCGGCTTCCTCGGCGCACCGATCCCCGAGGCCTACGGCGGCGGCGGGATGGACTACGTCTCGTTCGCGATCCTGTGCGAGGAACTTGAGCGTGCCGACACCTCGTTCCGCGTCGTCCAGAGCGTTCACGTCGGCCTCAACTCGCTGGCGCTGTTGCAGTGGGCGACGGAGGAGCAGCGTCAGCGCTGGCTGGTCCCACAGGCGCGCGGCGAGAAGCTCGCGACGTTCTGCCTGACCGAGCCGGGCGTGGGCACCGACGCGGGCAGCCTGACCACGACGGCCCGCCGCGACGGTGACGTCTATCGGCTCAACGGCCAGAAGATGTGGATCTCGCTGGCCGACCTCGCCGACCATTTCCTCGTCTTCGCGAGCGTCGATCGGTCGAAGAAGCACAAGGGCGTGACCGCGTTCCTGCTCGAACGCGGGATGGCCGGCCTGACCACTGGCACCCTCCACGGCAAGCTCGGCATCCGGGCCGGGAATACGGGGATCGTCAATCTCGACGACGTCCCGGTCCCGGTCGAGAACCGCATCGGCGAGGAGGGCGAGGGCTTCCTGATCGCGATGAGCGCCATCGACCAGGGGCGGTTCACCGTCGCTGCCGGTGCCGTCGGGCTCGCCCAGGCGTGTCTGGACGCCTCGGTCAAGTACGCGCACGAGCGCCATACATTCGGCCAGGAGATCGGCGAGCACCAGCTGGTCAAGCAGATGATCGCCAAGATGGCCGCCGGCGCCGAGATGGGCCGGCTCCTCGTCTGGCGCGCCGCCTGGCTCAAGAACCAGGGTCTGCGCAACACCCGCGAGACCAGCCTCGCCAAGTGGCATGCCACCGAGCACGCGGTCCAGTCCGCCCTTGACGCCATCCAGGTCCACGGCGCCAACGGCTACTCGAACGAATTCCCGGTCGAGCGCTACCTGCGCAACTCCAAGGCGGCCGTCATCTACGAGGGCACGAGCCAGCTCCACACGCTGATCCAGGCCGACTACGCCCTGGGCTATCGCGAGGACCGCCCGCTGCGCTGCGAGCCGTGGCCGGCCCAGGGCTGGGAGCGACCTCGCGCATGACCGGCTCGCGCACAGGGGTGGTGGGCGTGATCGTCGCCGCCATCCTGCTGGGCGCCACCCTCTTTGGCCTGTGGCACCTCGTGGTCGGTGGGTTCATCAACGGCAATCCGCGGGCGGGCACGTTCGGGCTGGTGCTCGCGCTCGCCGCTGGTGTGCCGCTCGTCGCCGGGTTGTGGATCGTCCGGCGTCGCCGCCGGCACCTCCTGGCAAGCTGAGCGTGGCGCCCCGCATGGACGGCTGGTCCGAGCGGGAATCGGCGGTCCTCGTCGCGCTGGCCGAGGCATTCGTGGCGGGCGACGCAGAACGGCGCGCGACGCTGGCCGGTCAGGCGCTGGCGCAGACCGCCGACCCGGCACAGCTCGCGCAGGTCCGGCTGGTCCTGCGCACGATGGACTCGGCCGTCGCCAATCTCGCGTTGGCCGGACACCCGCGCGGCATCACCGCGATGACCCGCGAGGCGCGCGAACGCTACCTCCTCGGCTGGGCCGACTCGCGCATCCCGCAGCGGCGGGCGGCCTTCGCCGCGTTCCGCAAGCTGCTGACGTTCCTTGCCTACGCGCCGGGCGGCGACGGGCTGGCCGCGCCGCGCCTCGCGGCGATCGGCTTCCGGACCGATGATCCGCCGGTCGCACAGGATCGCACCAGCGTCCGCGTCATGACCCTGCCCGGGCGTGGCCGAGGGTCTCGCCGACGGACCGGTCACGCTCGACGCCGATGCGGTCGTCGTCGGCTCCGGTGCCGGCGGCGGCGTGGTGGCTGCGGCACTGGCACGGGCTGGCCGGTCGGTCGTGGTCCTGGAAGCCGGCCCGTTCTCGGACGAGGCGGCCATGCCGCGCGCGGAGCTCGACGGGTTCGATCGCCACTACCTCGACCACGGTCTGACGACGACGTGGGACGGCTCGGTGACGATGCTCGCCGGGACAGGCGTCGGCGGTGGGACCCTCATCAACTGGACGACCAGCATCGCGGCGCCCGAGGGCGTCCGCGCCGAGTGGGTGACCGAGCACGGCCTCGAGGGGATGACCGGTGAGCCCTGGACGAACGATGTCGCTGCCATCGAAGCCGAGATCGGGGTGGCCGAGTCGACCCACATCCCGCCGAAGGACGCGATCCTCCTGCGCGGCGCCCGGGCGCTCGGCTGGGAGGCGGCTCCGACGCGACGCAACGCCGATGCCTGCGGCGACTGCGGGAGCTGCGGGTTCGGTTGCCCGCGCGGGACGAAACAGTCGGGCATCCGGGTCCACCTGGCCGAGGCCTCGGCCGCCGGTGCACGGATCCTGGCCGATGCGGCGGTCCGTCGCGTCATCGTCGAAGGCGGACGGGCGGTCGGTGTCGAGGCGAGCGTCGGGGTCGGCGAGGCAGCTCGCCTCGTCGTCGTCCGCGCCCCGACCGTGGTCCTCGCCGCGGGCGCCCTGAGGACCCCGGCCATCCTCCAGGCGACCGGCCTCGAGCATCCGCACATCGGCCGCCATCTGCGCCTGCATCCGGTATCGGTGATCGCCGGCCGCTTCGACGAGGACGTGGAGATGTGGCGGGGTACCCTCCAGGCCGCCCGGTCGCTGGAATTCTCGGAGCCCGAGACCGGCCGCAACGGCTACGCCATCGAATTCTGCGCCCGGTCATCCGGGGCTCCTTGCCCTGGCCTTGCCATGGGAGGGCAGGGCCGAGCACGCGACCGTCATGCAGGGCATCGCCCGGCTGTCGCCACTCATCGCGGTCACGCGGGACGGTGGGGAGGGCCGCGCGCGGCTGACCAGGAGTGGCCGGGTCCGGCTCGACTACGCGCTCGATCGGTCCGGGGTCGCGACGCTCCGCCATGGCCTGGTCTCGATGGCCCGCCTGATCCGGGCTGCCGGGGCGGGCGAGATCATCGCGGTCGGTTCGCCAGCGGCCTGGTACCGCCCGGACGCGCCGGGGAGCGGGGACCCGGGCCGCAGGTTCGCCGCGTACGAGTCGGCTCTTGCGGCCTTCGACTTCGCGCCGAACCGGGGTGGCGTCTTCTCCGCCCACCAGATGGGGTCGGTCCGGATGGGCGCCGACCCGCGGAGCCACCCATGCGATCCAGCGGGGCGCGTCCGACTGTCAGGTCGCGACGATCGTGTCGTCGAAGGCCTCTTCGTCGGCGACGGCTCGCTCTTCCCGACGGGGATCGGCGTCAACCCGATGATCACGGTGATGGCCGTCGCGCGACGCGTGGCGAGGGGCATCCTCGCCGAGACGTGAGGCGGGGGCTCAGGTCGTCGCTGCCGGCGCCGGCGTGGTCGTGGGCTCGACCGGTTCCGCGGGCGCGACTGCTGCCGCGACCCGGCTCGTCCTCGGTGCCGCCATCCGGCCGCGTGCTGTCACGATGAGGGCGACCGCGACGACGATGATCGTCCCGGCCACGATCGTCCGCGGGTCGATGGTCTCGCCGAGGATGATCGCGCCCAGGATGACCGCCACGACCGGGTTGACATAGGCGTATGTGGTCACCAGCGGCAGCGGGGCGACGCGCAGCATCCAGCCGAAGACCGTGAAGGCGAGCAGGCTGCCGACCACCGTCAGGTACAGGAAGGCGATCAACGATTCGCCGGTGACCGCGCCGGCATCGAACCGGGCGACCTCGCCGGTCCCGAACGCCATGACCGCCAGGACGATGCCGCCGAGCAGCATCTGGAGACCGGTCGCGACGAGTGGCCGACGCGGCAGGACGGCCCGATGCGAGGCGAACAGCGACCCGGTCGCCCAGCACAGCGGTGACAGCAGGCAGAACAGGAGCCCGACCGGCTCGATGGCGCCGGTACCGCCGACGATCGATGGCGCGGCGAGGACCGCGACCCCGACGAATCCGACGACGACCCCGAGGACGGCCAGCCGCGGCAGCCGCTCACCGAGGAAGATCCGACCGAAGATGGCGACCCAGATCGGCATCGTCGCGATGAACAGGGCGGCGATCCCGGACGGCACGGTCTGCTCGGCGAAGGCGACGAAGCCCATCCCGCCACCGAGCAGCAATGCGCCGACGATGGCGCTGTCGCGCACCTCGCGGCGTGTCGGCAGCACGAACGAGCGTCGGTCCCGGGCGACCGACCAGACGAGCAGGATCGTTCCGGCGAGCAGGAATCGCGCTGCGGCCATGAAGAACGGCGGGATCGAATCGACCGCGACCGAGATCCCCAGATAGGTGGATCCCCACACGAGGTACAGGACGAGCATCCCGAGCCAGATCGGAGCGCCATGAGGGACGCTGCGGGGCGACGTCGTTGGCATAGGTGGATGGTCCAAGGTAACCGGAGTCTAGGCAGTTCTGGTTATCGTGTCCAGCCCGGATCCTCAGGCGGCCAGCACGCTCGATGTGGGCCGGCATTCGCGGCAGGCGCGATATCCGGAGGCCGTCGCGTGCTCGAGGGAGCGGAAGGGCACCCGGTGGGCCGATGTGATCCGCTTCGCGGCGTGGCAGGTCGGCAGGCAGACGATGTGGGTCGTGTCCGATCCGACGAAGCGGATGCCCGATCGTGCCGCCGACTCCATCCCGTCGGGGTCGAGCCCTTCGGCCCGCAGGATCGTCCGCTTGTTGTCGGGTCCTCCAAGCGAGTACTGGCCGATCATCCCGTCACTGCGGACGACGCGGTGGCAGGGCACGATGAGCGGCACGGGGTTGTGGCCGAGCGCCGTGCCGACCGCGCGGACCGCCTTCGGTCGCCCGATCTCGGCGGCGACCCAGCCGTACGGCCGGACCTCGCCCCGCGGGATCTCGAGCGCCTTGTGCCAGACGTCGCGTTCGAAGTCGGTGTGCCCGCGCAGGTCCAGGTCGATGCGGACTCGTCGGTCGCCCTCGAGCCGCCGGGAGATCGCCGACGCGAGTCGGGTCGGGAGCGTGCCGGCGTCATATGCCGGGCGCCCGGTCCGGCCCAGGTGGTTCGCCTCGAACGCGGCGTCGTCGGCGGCCGCCTCGACCCCGGACACGCCGAGGCCGTTCCAGGCGACGACGAGCGGCCCGATGGGCGACTCGAACCGGGCATACAGGTCGGCCAGGCCGACCTCGGCCAGGACCGCGGGGCGAAGCGTTGCCGGGGCGGTCGTGCGCAGAGCGGTCATCGCCACCTCCACGTCGGCATCGGTGGTGGTCATGCGGTCATCTCCTCGTGTTCTTGCCGCTGGGCGGCTTCGAAGGCGGTCCTCAGCAGGGCCACACCTCGGTGGACCTGCGCTTTCACGGTGCCCTCGGGGCGGTCGAGGGCGGCGGCAAGCTCCGGGTAGCTCAGGCCGTCCACGTGGCGCAGGACGACTGCGCTCCGATAGGCCGTCGGCAGGGTCAGCAGGAGGGCCGGCCCAGTCGTTGGCCGCATCACGGGCGACGGCAACCTCAGCCGGACCGCGATCCCGGTCCGTCCTCGGTTCGCTGTCGCCCGGCAAGGGCGCGTCGAGCGACAGGGCCGGCCGCCCGGTTCCACGGCGGCCGAGGCGCGAGCGACACAGATTCAGCACGATCGTCGCCAGCCACGGGCGCAGGCGAAGGTCGCCGATGCGCCGGGCGTCGTACTGGGCCAGGGCTCGGTAGGCGCGGACGAAGGCGTCCTGGGCCGCCTCCTCCGCGTCGCGCGGATCGCCCAGCAGGCGCAGCGCGATCGAATACAGGCGGTCCTGGTGGTCGCGGACGAGCGTCTCGAACGAACCGTCCAGGTCTGTCGCCAGGGCCTCGAGGAGCGAGCTGTCGGTATCCATCGTTCCCCAGAACCACGGCATCGCGCGATCCGTTGCATCGTTCCCGCCGCGCGGCCCTAACGGTACCGGGCGGCTACGTGAGTCGGTGGTCGACCGTGCGACAATCCGCCCACCATGCCGCTCGATGAACGTTTCGATGACCTGATCGAGAGCCTGGGCGGGTTCCACCGCTCGTGGCTGGTCTACCTCGGCATCGAGCTCGGGCTGTTCGAGCACATCCGGAACGCCGGCGGTGCGGGCCTGACGCCAGGCGAGCTGGCCGGCCTGGCCGCCTGTCACCCGAGCGCTGTCGACGCCTGGGCGTGGGCTGCCGACGCCCACGAGCTGGTCGATCTCGATGACGGCCGTCTGACGATCGACGATGACGTGGCGGTCATCCTGCTCGACACGACCCGGTCGGAGTTCCTCGGTGGGCAGTTCGTCCATGCCGCGGTCGCCTCGCTCGATTGGGGCGGGATGGTCGAGTTCTTCCGAACCGGCGACCCGATCCGCCACCGGCCCGACCGGTATCGCGCCGCCATCGAGCGCCTCACCGCGCAGGACATCGCGGTCTTCTTCCAGGAGGCGCTGGCCGAGCTCCCGCAACTGGTCGCCGACCTGTCACGCGGCGGACGGGTCGTCGATGTCCACTGCGGTGGCGGTCGCTGGCTCATCGCCATGGCCCGCCGCTTTCCGGCGCTCGAGTTGGTCGGCATCGAATTCGAAGAGGATTCGGTCGTCCGCGCCCGGGCGAACGTGGCGACGGCCGGCCTGACCGATCGGATCACCATCCGCCAGGCCGGCGTCACCGACCCGGGCAAGGTCGGCGAATACGACCTGACCTACTTCCAGTACGCGCTCCATCAACTGCCCGATGCCCCGGCGGTCCTCCGTGCGGCGTGGTCGGTCCTGCGGCCGGGCGCGCGCCTGATCGTCCTCGACTGGCCTCTCCCGAGCGAGCGCGATGAGTTCCGGACGCGCCACGGCGAGCTGATCGCCGGCGTCCAGCTCGACGAGCTCTACCAGGGGACCGCGCTGGCGACCCGCGAGCAGTTCCTGGCCTGGTTCGAGGCCGCCGACCTGCCCGGCCCGATCATGATCGACCTGCCATCCGGCGCTTCCCTGTTCGTGGTCGAACGGTCCTGACCTACGCCCCGACGGTGATCGTGCCCTTCATCTGGGTGTGGATCGTGCAGTGGAACGGGTACGTCCCGGCGACCGTGAAGCGCAGTCCGTCCGAGCTCCCGGGCTGCACGTCATGCGTGCCGCAGCCGCCGGCGTCGAGCGTCGCGTTGTGGGCGGCCGCTCCAGCGTTGGTGAACAGGATGAGGTCGCCGACCTTGGCCGTGACGGCGGCTGGGGCGAACTCGAAGTCCTTGATAGAGACGGCGACGGCGCCCGTCCCGGTCGCCTCCGTGCAGCCGGACCCGGCAGCCGATGACGCCGAGCCTCCCGACGAACAGGCGGCGACGACGAGGACGATGCCCCCGAGCCAGGCCAGTGTGCGACGACTCATCCGTCTCCCCTCCGTCCATCTTCGTTCATGGGGAGCGTACGCGCCGTGGGCCGCATCGGTTTCGCTCCGTCTATCGTGTCCGGGATGACGACCACGACGGCGGCTTGTTCGGCGGCGACATGATCGACGTCGAGACGATGCGCCGGCTCCTCCTCCACGAGGCGCGCATCCACGCCATCCCGGGCCGGGACCTGCGCGATCTCGGCGACGCGATCCTGCTCCATGACGCGGTGGAACCGGAACCCTTCTGGAATCGGCTCGAGGGGGTTCGCTGGCCGGACGATCCCACGGCGTTCGACCGGCGACTGACCGAGACGCTCGTCCTGTTCGCGTCACTCGGACGGCGACCGCATGTCTGGGCATCGCCGCTGCACGACGCGCCGACGGACCTCGTCGCCCGACTCCAGGCGAATGGCTTCGCCGACCTCGGCGCCAGTCACGTGATGCTGCTCACGGATCCATCGGCCTCGACCGACCCGGCCGCCCGGACCTGCCCGCCCGATGTGACGGTCGAGCGCCTCGATGCCGTGGGACGCGGCGCGATCGGCGCGGCGGCCACGGCCATCGTCACCGTCCTGCTCGACGCGTTCGATGTGGGGCCGGACCGGCGGACGGCGATCGAAGCCGAGACGTCGATCACGCTCGACCACCCGTGGTTCAGCCACTACCTGGTCCGGGTGGATGGCGCGCCGGCCAGCGTCGCCCGGCGGGCGACCTTCGATGGGGCCAGCTACCTGTCGTCGATCGGGACGGCCGGCTGGGCGCGCGGTCGCGGGCTCGGTGGCCTGGTGACCCGGTCGGCGGTCGCCGATTCGGTCGCGGCCGGCAGCCGCTGGACCTATCTCGGGGTCTTCGCCGACAACCCCACCGCGATCGGCGTCTACGAGCGGGCCGGGTTCGCCAAGCTCGGGGATCCAGCCGCCGACCTGCTGCTCGTCGGATGACCCAGCACGCCAGCGACCGGATCCGCGCGTACGCGGCGGAGGCGGTCACGCTGGCCCGCCTGCCGGCGGGAGCGACAGGGCTGGCCGCGGTCGGCTGGGCGACCGTGGACACAGACCGGGCCGTCGCGCAGCTGGCGATCCTCCTCGGGATCGGCCTCGACGGGTTCATCACGGCCTCGGACTCCGCCGCCCTCGGCGCGCGGTGCCGGATCGTGGCGGCGGCAAGTCCGTTGCTGGGCGACATCATGCTCGCAGTCATCGAGCCCGCGACCGAGGGCCGCCTGGCCGCCGCGCTCGCGCGCTGGGACGAGGGTCCGGTCGCTGCCTGGTATGCGACGGCGCCGTCGGCCGATGCCGCGGGTGCCGGGCTCCCGGGACCATTCGGGCGGGAGCGGATCGTCGCCGGTGATCCGTTGACCGGGCCGCACCGCCTCCTGGTGGTGTCGCCTCCGGTTACCATCGCGACATGACGGACCAGGCCACGATCCACCTTCGCCTCGCCGAGGCATCCGACGCGGAGTCGATCGCCGCGCTGTTCACCGATGAGGGCTACCCGGCCGGACCGAGCGATATCGTCGGCCGCCTCGAGCGGTTCGCGACGGACGAGGCCCAGGTCATCGTCGCCGAGCACGACCGGGCCCTGCTCGGGTTCATCGCCGTGTGCATCCTGCCGCGGTTCGAGCATGGCGACTGGTTCGTCCGGATCGTCGCCCTCGTCGTCGATGCCGGTGCCCGCGAGCGCGGCGTCGGGCGGACACTCATGGCCGAGGCCGAGCGCATCGGCCAAGAGCGCGGCGCCGCATTCATCGAGCTGACCGCCGGACACCACCGCCCGGAGGCACGACACCTCTACGAGTCGCTCGGCTACGACTCGACCGTGACGGCGTACCTGCGGAAGAAGCTCTGACGAACGACCCCGGCTCGGGCTTCCCGAGCCTGCGCCTCCGTGGCAGCAGCGCGACGCTGCTCGACCTGCCATGGGATCTCCCGCTGGCCGACTGGCCCGAGACACTGACCTTCCGGACGCTGCCCATCGGGCCATCGCGCCACCTCGTCCGATTCCTCGTGATGGACGGCCATCTCGTGGCACTCAAGGAGGAGCCGGTCGGTGTCGCGACCTCCGAATTCGAGGTCCTGCGCCGGCTCGAGGCGGCCGCGCTGCCCGCCGTCTCGCCCATCGGCGTGTCGTCGTGGCCGGGTCACGACGCGGCGATCCTGGCGACGGAATACCTGGCCTATTCGATCCAGTACCGCCGCCTGTTGATGCGCTTCCCGCTCGGGCCGGGGCCGTACCGCGAGCGCCTGCTCGATGCGATGGCGTCGCTCCTGGTGGACCTCCATCGCGCCGGCGTGTTCTGGGGTGACTGCTCGCTCGCCAACACGCTCTTCCGTCGTGACGGCGACAAGATCCAGGCCTATCTCGTCGATGCCGAGACGAGCGAGATCCACCCGAGCCTGTCAGACGGCCAGCGTGGCTGGGACCTCGACATCCTGGTCGAGAACGTCGGCTTCGGGCTGGCCGACCTCGGCGCGATGCAGGGCCGCGAGGACGCCTTCGAGGACGCGGTCGAGGCCGCCGAGAGCGTGCGCCAGCGCTACACCGCACTGTGGGCGGAACTCAACGATGTGCCCGAGCTGCCGCCCTGGGATCGGCAGGCCATCCGTGGCCGGATCCGTCGACTGAATGACCTCGGCTTCGCGGTGGACGAGATCAGTCTCGAGCCGACAGCCTCGGGCGAGGCGGTACATCTGCGTGTCGCGGTCGCGAACCGTCGCTTCCACTCGCGCGAGCTCGAGCGGCTGACGGGCCTGGTCGCGCTCGAGGGCCAGGCCCGCATCCTGCTCAACGATCTGCGCGAGTACCGGGCCTGGCTGGAGATCCAGCGCGGTGGTCCGCTCGATCCGATGGAGGCCGCGGAACGCTGGGTCGAGCAGGTCTTCGAACCGGTCGTGGCGATCCTGTCGCCGATCATCGGTCCCGGCCGGGACCCGGTCCAGGCCTACTGCGACGTGCTCGAGGAGAAGTGGCTGCTGTCCGAGGCCGCCGGCCGCGACGTCGGCCTCGAGGCCGCCCTGGACGGCTATCTCTCGTTGGGCGCCCCGGCGCCCGAGGACGCCGCGGTCGAGACCGGCGTCGCACTCGATATCGACTGGACCGGGGGTTTCGACCAGCCGAGCGAGTGACCTGCCGACGATGCACGCGGGCCGCCGGGGTGGCACCATCGCCGGATGCAGACGCCGGGGGTGGTCGCCACCGATTCCGTGATCGAAGTGCGCGGCCTGGTCAAGCGCTATGGCGACGTCCACGCCGTGGACGGCATCGACTTCCACGTCGCGGCCGGCGAGGTGTTCGGCCTCCTCGGGCCGAACGGCGCCGGCAAGACCACGACGGTCGAGATCCTCGAGGGGCTCCGGGCTCCCGACGGCGGACAGGCGCTCGTCCTGGGTGTCGACGTTGCGACGGGTGCCGACTCGCTCAAGCCGCGGATCGGCATCAGCCTCCAGACGGCGGCGCTCTATCCGAAGCTGACCGTGGTCGAAGTCATCGACCTGTTCCGCAGCTTCTATACCACCTCGCTGCCGACCGACCAGCTCATCGACATGCTCGAGCTCGGTGAGCGGCGAAACGCGCGGACGAAGGACCTGTCCGGCGGGCAGCGACAGCGCCTGGCCGTGGCTCTCGCGCTGGTCAACGACCCGGAGCTCATCTTTCTCGACGAACCAACGACGGGCCTCGACCCGGCCGCGCGACGCTCCCTGTGGGACCTCATCAAGGGCCTCAAGGAGCGTGGCCGGTCGGTGTTGCTGACGACCCACTACATGGAGGAAGCCGAGGTCCTGTGCGACCGCCTGGCGATCATGGACCACGGCCACATCCTCGAGCACGGCACCGTCGACGCGCTGATCTCCAAGCGCTTCAAGGAGCGGGCGGTCCGGTTCGACGCGATCGACGGCATCGCCGACGACGTGTTCGCCGGATTGCCGGCGGTCTCCTCTGTCAAGCACGACGGCGATGCGGTGTTGCTGTATACGGCCGATGTCGCGTCGACCGTCGGCGCGCTGCTCGCCCTGACCGAGTCGCGCGGCATCGAACCCCAGGACCTCGGCATCCGCCGGGCGACCCTCGAAGACGTCTTCCTCGACCTGACCGGTCGAGCGCTGCGCGACTGACCCGGAGACGAGCGATGCACCGATGAACGCGCTGCTGATGCTGACCCTGGCGAACATCCGAAGCTACACGCGTGACCGGGCCGCCGTCTTCTGGACGCTCGCCTTCCCGCTCGTGTTCATCGTCCTGTTCGGGCTCATCTTCCAGGGCAGCGGGAGCTCGCGGCTGACCCTCGGCTGGGTCGACGACGACAAGTCTGCCGACGCTGCCAAGCTCAAGGCCGGCTTCGTCGCGCTGCAGGGGATCACCCTCGTCGAGACCACCCTCGCCGACGCGCAGAGCCAGATGCAGACGGGCAAGGTCGACGGCTCGATCGTCGTGCCCGCCGGCTACGGAGCGTCCGTCACCGCCGCCCAGGCGGGGGCCGGGGCACCGGCCGAGCTCAAGGTCTTCACCGATCCGTCGCGGCCGTCGCTCCAGGGCTCGATCTACCAGGCGGTCGGGACCGTCCTCGGGGTGGTCAACCTCGGTGGGCGTCCGCCGCTGGTCGTGCCCAGCCCGCAGACGGTCCAGACCGAGAACCTCAACGCCATCAGCTACTTCGTGCCGAGCATGCTCGGGCTGTCGATCATGCAGGTCGGCATCTTCGCGGCGATCCCACTCGTGGCGGACCGGGAGAAGCTCATCCTCAAGCGCCTGGCCGCGACGCCATTGCGACGCTGGCAGCTGGTCGGCTCGAACGTCCTGATGCGCGTCCTGATCGCATTCACCCAGGCGGTCATCATCGTCGCGGTCGGGTCGTTCGCCTTCGGCGTCGAGGTGACCGGCAGCCTGTTGATCGTGGCCGCCTTCGTGACTCTCGGGGCGATGGCGTTCCTGGCCCTCGGCTACGTCATCGCCTCGTTCGCCAAGACCGAGGACGCAGCCAACGGGATGACGTCGATGATCCAGTTCCCGATGATGTTCCTGTCCGGTGCCTTCTTCCAGATCGACCAGATGCCGCAGTTCCTGCAGGTCGTGGCCCGGATCATCCCGCTGACGTACCTCGCCGACGCGCTGCGCCAGGTCATGGTCGGCGGAGCCGCGTTCGCGCCCCTGTGGGTCTGTGCCGCAGTGCTGCTCGGCTGGCTGGTCGTCTGTTTCGGGATCGCGGCGCGCAAGTTCCAGTGGCAGTGAGCCGCCGGTAGCTACCAGCGCTCGTCGCGGACCATCTCGTCCAGGCCGCGCCGCCCGCCGGCGCGAGGCGGCCGGGTCAGGTCCGCCGGATCGGCCGGGTAGCCGAACGACAGCAGGTACTCGCAGTGCTGGCCACCCGGGTAGCCGAGCAGGTCGCGCGCGAGATCGTGCTCGTAGACGGTCGCGGGCACGCTCCCGATGCCGAGCTCCCAGGCGGCGAGCATCATGTTCTGGGCCGCCTGGCCGAGATCGAACAGGATCGACAACGGGTCGTCCCCGGTCTCCGATCGCGGCGTGATGAGCGCGATCGCGACCGCCGCCCCGGCGAGATGGCCGGCCCACGGTCCGACCTCGGCCAGCCGGCGCAGGTGCTCGCGGTCGCGGCAGACGATGAAGGTCCAGCGCTGCAGGTTCTTGCTGCTTCCCGATCGGCGGCCGGCGTTGAGGATCCGCTCGAGGTGGGCCGGCTCGAGCGGCCGGTCGGCGAAGCGACGGATCGCCCGCCGGGTCCTGATCGCGGTCCACACGGGATCGCTTTCGCGGTCGTTCACGATCCGGTGGCGGGCGTCGCCGGACTCGATGGCGCCGCGGGCGCCGGGTGAGCAGACCCGTTCGACGCATCAGCCCCGTTCCCGTCGCTCGTGTCGTGCGCGGCGGGCTGGGGCAGTCGGGTCGCGCCCGGCAGGGCCACCTGGGCGAGAGTGCGCAAGCCGCCCGGCGTCGCCTTGACGGCATCGAACTGGGCCTCGCCATCAGGGATCCGCGTCGATTCCGTCGACGCCGCCAGGTCCGCCGCGGTGAGCGGGTCGAGCGGTCCGCCCATCGCCCGGGTGAGGAAACCGGCGACCGCCCGGCGATAGCCGGCATCCTCGTACAGCCAGGAATGCTGACCACCGTCGACGATGAGCGTCTCGACCTCGGCCGCGAACGGATCGCCGGCCCTTGCCTCGCGAGCCGCTGCGGCGAGTCGATCGAGATGGGTCGGCGGGACGACGACGTCCTCGCGGCCGTGGACCAGAAGGACCGGTCCGTCATACCGGGCGATGGCCGTCGCGGCGCTGATGTCGTCCACCACGTGCCCGCGCGGCCGGACGTAGACGTGGGTGGTCAGCCAGGCCAGGGGATAGGCGATGAGGTCGTGGATCGGCAGCCGGGCCAGCCGGAAGGTCTGACGGGTGAGCCGATATGGATCGGCGGGGCCCGAGGTCGCGACGATCGCGGCGACACGTGGGTCCGCAGCACCTGCCAGGAGCGCCCCGATCGCGCCCATCGAGTGGCCGGCGATCGCCCCGACCGTGACCTCCGGCTGTTCGACCAGCGCACGGAAGGCGGCCAGCGTGTCGGCACCGAATTCACCGGCGCTCAGCGGCAGCTCTTCGGCCGGGTTCGCGCCGTTGCCGCGGACATCGAAGGTCAGGCAATGGAAGCCCGCCGCGTGGAGGAAGACGGCCATCGGCAGCGTCCGGTCGCGGGCCGACTCCCAGCCATGGACGAGGACGACGCCCGGGCCGGGTGCTCCGTCACGGGCTGGGATGAACCAGCCCGGGAGGGGCAGCCCGTCCGATTCGATGAGCATCGATTCGAACGGCAGGCCGAGGTCGGCCGGGGTGATCCGCGGAGGCGTGCGCCGCGGGAACCCGGCGCGGACGCGGTAGGCGAGCGCGAAGCGATAGGCGAGCCCGAGCGGCGCCAAGGCCGCCGCGGCCGCGATCCCCGCTCGTCGGATGGTTCCCACAGGAGTAGGGGACGGCACCGCGGCGATGCTGTCAAGTCAGGCCCCGGCGGGACGCCGGCCGGAGCCGCGGTCCGTGCCCTACACTCGGGACCGTATGTCCAGACGCGATCCGCATGAAGTCCTCGGCGTCGATGCTCGTGCGACCCCGACCCAGGTCAAGGCGGCCTGGCGCCGCCTCGCCCGGACCAACCACCCGGACCTGACCGGCGACGATCCGGCGGCATCGCGCATGGCCACCCGGCGCATGGCCGAGATCAATGACGCCTACGCTGCGCTGACGCGTGCCGGCGGTCGGGGCGGCGACGGCCACGGGAACCGTCCCGACGACACGCCCTTCGAGCCGGGGGTCACCCGCAAGCCTGGCGGACCCCCGCCACCGCGTCCGACCCGACCGGTCACCGGCCGAGTCGACATGAGCGGCGTCTACCAGGCGCGCAACCAGGCCGTCGGCAACAGCGCCGGCCGGACGCCGCTGCGGGGGCAACCACCAAAGGCCACCGACGTCGTCGGGCGCGAGCCTCTCCGGGCGTCCACCCCGACCGGGCCCCTCGTTCGGGACCGGGTCCGGAACTTCCGTCGCCCGCCTGCGCCATCGCTCGAGGTGGCCGAGGCGACCGTGATGCCGTTCGGCAAGTTCCACGACCACACCCTCGGTCAGATCGCCGCCTTCGAGCCGTCATACATCGACTGGGTGGCCGGGACGGTGAACCACGATCCGGACTTGGTGAGCGCTGCTCGGGTCGTCCAGCGCGACCTCGATCGTCGTGGTGTCCTGCGCCGGGCACATGCCGGCGGCGACCGCAAGACGGCACCACGGAGCGCCTGACCGGAGCGCTCGAGCCGGAAACGCGAGATCGCCCCCCGATACCGGAGGGCGACCATGACGCGGATGAATTCGATAAGCGCTGCCGCCCCGACGGTCACCAGGCCTGTTGGCCGAAGACCAGTTACTCGGCTCGTGAGCCGGACCCGGGATCCCCCGTCCCGAACCTCCTCGGAGCGGATGACCGTGTCCAGTTCCGTGACCGACGCCCCAGGTATCTCCCGGTTCGATCGCGGGGTGGCGTAGGAGGAACCCTAAGGCTCACACCCGCCGGAGGGCAATGGCACCCTTGGCCGATTCGGACCAGTCGAAGGTTGTGCGCGCAGACGCACCATCGCTGGGACGCACGTACCAGGTGTCAGGGTGCACCACCCCCACCGGCTGCGCCGACGGCGGTCTCGCGGGACTCGGGATACCCTTTCGGCCATGCCCCGATCGCTTCGCGTCGGCCTTCTCGCCGTCGCCATCGCCGCCGTGCTCGCCGCCTGCAGCGGCGGAGCCGCGCCGTCGTTCGATCCGACCGGCCCGTGCACGGCCGACGGTCGGGCGGCGGGCTCGTACCCGGATCTCGAGGCGCTCGTCCCCAGGACGTACCGCGGTGAGTCGCCGCAGAACCTCGATTCGGGACGCAACTGCACGCCGACCAACCTTGGCGCCCTGGCTGCGCAGGGGATCTCCGAGGTGCGCTTCGCGGGCGCGACCTGGACGTTCGGCGCGGAACGCGCCGCGGCCCTCGCGGTCTTTCGCGCCCCTGGCCTGACCACCGATGACATGTTCGCGTTCTACGGCAAGAGCGCTGTCGCGGCGTCGCGGACCCAGGTCGATGCGCAGTCCGAGCCGGTGATCGCGGGACGACCGGGCCGCCGGCTCGACACCGAGACCAGCGGCCGGACCCAGACCGTGGTCGTCTGGCCCGCGGCGACGACGGACACGGTCAACGTGGTCATCACCAACGACCTGCCCGACGCGCGGATCCAGGACGCCATCGACGCGTTCGGCGGTCGGTGATGCTGCGTTTCGTGCTCCGCCACGGCGCCGTCCGACTCATCGGTGGCCGGGCGGTGCCCGCGCTGATGCTCATCGACCTCGCGCTGCTCGTCAATCGCACCCGACAGGTCCCGGTCGTCGATCGCACCCTCCGGCGTGGAGTCGGGGCCGCCCGTCGCGGTGCCACGACCGCCGTGGCCGGCCGTCGCTGGCCTCGCCGGTCGGACCTGTCGGGCGATCGCTGGAGACGTCCGTCGCCCTGATCCGCGTCGCGCGACCCCCATGCTAGAGTCGCCGGCATGACCGATCGATCCGGCGACTGGGCCGCTCGGCGCCGCGCCTGGGAAGCCGAACGGCTCGACCCCGCGACGACGCGGGCACCGGAGCGCAAGCGCAGCTTCTCGACCATCAGCGACATGCCGATCGAGCCCCTGTATGGCCCGTGGTCGTCGCCCGACTCCGACGCGGTCCGCGACGTCGGCCTGCCGGGCGAACCGCCGTTCACCCGGGGCATCCACCCGTCGGGCTATCGCAGCCGCCTGTGGACGATGCGCATGTTCGCCGGGTTCGGGGCGGCCGAGGACACCAACGCGCGGTTCCGGCAGCTCCTCGACGCGGGCCAGACCGGCCTGTCGATCGCCTACGACATGCCGACGCTGTACGGCTACGACACCGACGACCCCGAGGCGGAAGGGGAGTTCGGGACGTGCGGCGTGGCGGTCTCGAGCCTGGCCGACATGGAGGTCCTGCTGGCCGGCCTGCCGCTCGATCGCGTCTCGACCTCGATGACCATCAATTCCCCGGCCGCCCCGATCTGGGCGATGTACATCGTCGCCGCGGAGAAGGCCGGCGTGCCGCGCAGCCAGCTGGAGGGGACCACCCAGAACGACATCCTCAAGGAGTTCGTCGCCCAGAAGGAGTTCCTCTTCCCGCCCGCCCCGTCGATGCGCCTGGTGACCGACACCATCGAGTTCGGGACGCGCGAGCTGCCGCGCTGGAACACCGTCTCGATCAGCGGCTATCACATCCGCGAGGCGGGCTCGACCGCGGTCCAGGAGCTGGCGTTCACGATCGCCGACGGGATGGCCTACGTCGAAGCGGCCCTGGCGCGCGGTCTGCGGGTCGACGACTTCGCCCCGCGCCTGTCGTTCTTCTTCAACAGCCACAGTGACTTCTTCGAGGAGATCGCCAAGTTCCGCGCGTCGCGCCGGATCTGGCACCGGCTGATGACGGAGCGCTACGGCGCGGAGAACGAGCGGTCGGCCTGGATGCGCTTCCATACCCAGACCGCCGGCGTGTCGCTGACGCCCCAGCAGCCGCTCAACAACCTGACCCGGGTGGCGTTGCAGGCGCTGGCGGCCGTGCTGGGCGGGACCCAGTCGCTCCACACCGACGCCTACGACGAGGCACTGGCGGTCCCGACCGCCGAGGCGGCCCTGCTGGCCCTCCGCCAGCAGCAGGTCATCGCCGAGGAGAGCGGCGTGGACGCGACGGTGGATCCCCTCGGTGGCTCCTGGTTCGTGGAGGCGTTGACTGACGAGACCGAGCGCCAGGTCTGGCGCTACCTCGACGAGATCGACCGGCGCGGCGGCATGGTCGCCGCGATCACCGAGGGCTATCCGCAGCACGAGATCGCCGACGCGGCGTACCGGTTCCAGCGCGAGTTCGACTCCGGCGAGCGCCGGATCGTCGGAATCAACGCCTACGCGGATGCGGCCGAGGTCACCCGGGTGCCCGTCCTGGCGGTGCCCGAGGGTTCGGAGGAACGCCACCTCGCCCGCCTCGCCCGGACCCGGCGCGAGCGCGACGCGAGCGAGGTCGAGGCAGCCCTGCGCGGCCTGCGCGAGACGGCCGCCCGGGCCGAGTCGAGCGCGACCAACCTGATGCCCCATTTCATCCGCTGTGCCGCGGCCTACGCGACGCTCGGGGAGCAATGCGCGGTCCTGCGCGAGGTCTTCGGGGAGTACCGCGAGCCGGTCGCGGTCTGAGCGCGGACCGTCAGGTCGTGGCTGCTGACCGCTCGGACATGATCCGGTCGGCGAAGTGGACGGCGCCCGCGAGCGTCCCGCCGGCCCAGTCGAGGTCGAGCGTCGTCGCGATCTCCGGATGCATCCCGAGTCGACCACCGAGCATGACCGGCAGCCGCAGGACGTGCCGTGCGGTGGCCACCCGGACCGCCGAGATCGAGGCGGCGATGGACCCGAGCCGAGCCGGGTCCGAGGCGGTGATGGCCACGATGACCGCCTCGTTGTCCGAGACGAACCGTCCGAGATCCGCGGCGGGGACGTCTGCGCCGAGGTCGGCCACCGACCAGCCGCGCTCCGAGAGGAGATGGTCGAGCAGGATCAGGCCGATCGCGTGGTGCTCCCCGGCGGCACCGGCGAGGACTGCCAGCGGCCCGATCCGGGACTCGGACCCGGGACCAGGTCGGACCGCCTCGAGCGCGCGCTGGAGCGTCTGGCTGGCGAGGTGCTCATCGGCCACGCTCCACTGGCCCGACTCCCAGCGACGGCCGACGAGGCGCATCGCATCGGCGACGAGGCCGTCGTACACCTGGACCCTCGGCCCATCGTCCAGTGCCTGCCGGATCGTCCACGCGGCGAGGTCGTCGTCACCATCGACGAGGAGGCTCGCCAGAAGCTCGGGGCTATAGGTCGCAGCGAGCCCGGCGGCGGCCGCACTCGGATCGACCGGGGGCACGGTCGGGCTGCTGTCGTCGTTCACCTGCCGGACTCTACCATCGCCGTCGCTGCGCCTCGAGGCCGAGCGACTACCATCGACGCATGTACCTTGATGCCCTCGAGTTCCTCGACGAGGAACGTGACGCCTGGCGGCCGTTCGAGGCCCTGCTGGACCTGACCGACGAACAGCTCGAGGTGCCCGTCGCCGGTGCCCACGACTGGTCGGGTCGCCAGCTGATGGCCCACCTGCTGTCCGGGCACGAGATCGCCGTGACGGTCGCGACGGAGCTCGCCATCAACGAGACGAGCCCGGCCAAGGCCCGGTCGGACGCGGACTGGGACAGCCGGGGCGGCGACGTCGTCAACGCGGAGATCGATGCGCGCTGGGCGGCCCTGCCGATCGACGAGCTGCGCGCGACGTTCGGCTCGCTGCCGGGGCAGCTGCGCGGCTACCTGACGGTCGTGCCCGAGAGTCGCTGGCTCAAGCACGCCGACCACCAGAGGTTCTTCCTGAGCGAGACGACCACGCACTACGAGGATCACCTGGACGATCTTGCGGCGATCCTGGCCGCGGCGGGCCGATGACCCTGCGCGACCTGCTTGCAGACGCGGCTGGTCAGCTCGACGATGTCGAGACCGAGCTCGAGCCGGATGGCGCGCTGACCTGGTCTCGGGGCGGCGGGCCGTTCGCGACGGTCGGCTCCGATGGCGCCAGCGCCAGCTTCGCGCTCGATCCGGCTGTCGCCGCGGCCGCCGCCCGGACGCCCGACGTCGAGCCGTCGTCGCGTGGCGCCGGCTGGGTCACGTTCAGGCCGGCCGACCTCGACGATCACGCCGCGGACCGGGCGGTCGCCTGGCTGGCGTCCGCTCACCGCCGGCTCGGCCCACGCGACTGACCCTCGGAATCGAACGACCCCGGTCGGAGACCGGGGTCGGTGGAGTGGGCAAGGGCCGCTCCGGCCCGTACGGTCAGTCGGCGGCGACCGGCGTGAACTCGGCCAGGTTGAACGTCTGCTCGAGCTGTTCGAGCGGTCGGAACCCGACCACGCCCTGCGGCTGCGCGCCGGGCTTGAAGAAGGCGATGACGGGAATGCTCAGGATGTTGAACGCCTGGGACAGCCCCGGGTTCGCATCCACGTCCACCTTGACGACATCGACCGTGCCGTCGTACTTGGCCGCGAGCTTCTCCATCTCCGGTGCGACCATCTTGCACGGCCCGCACCATGCTGCCCAGAAGTCGACCACGA
Organism: uncultured Chloroflexia bacterium; assembly: GCA_963782715.1. GTDB lineage: Bacteria > Chloroflexota > Limnocylindria > Limnocylindrales > CSP1-4 > SPCO01. The sequence continues at coordinate 573,453 of CAWAKU010000008.1, read as the reverse complement.
CCGGGCGCTCCGACTTGAGGACGAGCTCCTCGAAATTCGCGTCTGTCGCGACCCTGATCTCCGCCATGTGGGGAACGTTCCCTTTCTTGTGCGCTTCTCTAGCGCGCGATGTCCTGGATGAGTCGGTAGGCCTCGAGGACCCGTGGGTCGGCGAGGCGATACAGGATGGTGTTGCCCTCACGCCGACTGGTGACCAGTCCGGCGTTCCGCAGCACCGCCAGGTGTTGGCTCATGTTGGGGACCTGACAGCCGACCCGCTCACTGAGATCCGTCACCGACAGCTCTCCGATCGCGAGCGATTCGAGGACGCACAGTCGCTTGGGATCCGCGAGGGCCCGGCCGATCGACGCATAGCGCTCACGGTCCGGCTCCGCGGAGACTGGCAGGCGGTCCAACACCGTCGAACCGTATCATCACTTGCGCAAACTCGCAAGTGTCGTCCCGGTCGCGACGCGGATCCTGTGCCTGATCATCGGGGTCAAGCTCATCGGTCAGGCGTTCGGTGGCCTGACCGGCTGAGGTTCCGGCGCTCGAGGACGAGTGGCATACTCGCCGCCATGCCCGACCCGCAGGATCACCTCGTCCCGCTCGCGGACCTCGAAACCGCGCGGACGAGGATCGACGGGATCGTCCACCGGACGCCGCTGCTGTCGTCCGCGACCGCGGCGGCGTGGACGACCGCCGCGACCGGGGTCCGCGTCGCGGACGATCGCATCTACCTGAAGGCCGAGCATCTCCAGAAGACGGGCTCGTTCAAGGCCCGGGGCATGACCAATCGCATCGTCACCCTGCCGCCCGACGCTCGAGCGCGCGGCGCCATCACGCTGTCGGCCGGCAATGCGGGGCAGGCCTACGCCTGGGCGGGTCGGACGGCCGGCGTGGCGGTGACCGTGACGATGCCGGCCGGCGCGGTCAGGACCAAGGTCGACGCCTGCCTGGGCTACGGCGCCCGCGTGGTCCTCCACGGAGCGCACGTCGGCGAGACGCTGGCCGAGCTCGAGCGGATCCGCGACGCCGAGGGTCTCGAGTTCGTCCACCCGTTCGACGACCCGGCCGTCATCGCCGGGAACGCCTCGGTCGGGTTCGAGCTGCTCGACGACCTACCCGACGTGGATGTCGTCGTCGTCGGCGTCGGTGGCGGCGGATTGATCTCGGGTGTCGCCGCCGCGATCAAGGAGCGGCGTCCCGCGACGCGGGTCTACGGGGTCGAACCGGAACGGTCGAACGCGATGAGTCTCGCGCTCGACCGGGGGGAGGTCGTCCGCATCCAGCCCGACAGCGTCGCGGATGGTCTCGGGGCGCCGTTCGCCGGCGCCTGGACGATGGCGATGTGCCGGCACTACCTCGACGGCATCGTGCTCATCGATGATGCGACGATCCTGGCCGGGATGCGCTTCGCCCTGGAGCGGATGAAGCAGGTCCTCGAACCAGCCGGCGCCGCCGCGCTCGCCGCGGTCCTGGCGGGCCGGATCCCGATCCGCGCAGGCGACCGGGTCGCGGTCGTCGGGTCCGGCGGGAACGTCGAGATCTCTCGCCTCGGGCCACTGCTCGAGGCCGCCGGGACGCTGCCCGGAGCCGGTGCGTGACCGATGGCCTCGGCCCCGCGGCTCCCGGGCCCGACGCCGAGCCAGACGGGACGCCGTTCGGGCCGACTCCCGACCCTCTGGACGAACCCGGGGCCGACCCGGCGTCGCCGGTCGACCCGCCACCCGTCGAATTGACCCGCCGCCTGCTCGGCGCCAGCTTCGACCTGTTGACCCGAACGTCCGACGAGATGCGTCGGGCGTCGTTCTATGTCGGGTTCATCGTCCTCGGCACGGTCGGTCCGTTCGCTGTCGCCAGCTTCGCGCTCGAGGTCGTGGGAATCCACCACACCCGCCGCGAGATGCAGCACATGCTTGCCACGGGTCTGGGTGGCTGGTACGGGATCCTCGGCACCATCGCCGGTCTCGGCCTGCTCGTCGCGGCGGTCGAGAGCGAGGCGATCGCCGCGTCGATCCTCGGTGGCCGGCTGTCCGGACGGCCGGTGTCGACCCATGCCGCGCTCGGCCGATCGCGGATGGTGTTCTGGCGGGTCATCGTCGGGTCGATCCTCGTGTCGATCCCGACCGGGATCGCCCAGGTCGTCATCGGGGCGGTCTTCGTGGCCGTCCTCGGACCCCAGACCGATGTCTCGGTCCTGACGGCGGCGCTGGCGGCGGCCCTCGTCGGAGCCCCGCTGGCGTACGTGCTGGCGGGGATCGTCCTTGGCGATGTGAGCCCGTTGGAGGCCGTCCGGCGCTCGTTCCGGGTCTTCGGGGCACGCAAGGCCGCGGCGGCCCTGGTCGCGATCTTCGCCGCCATCGCCTACGTGCTCGTCCTGCTCGGCCTCAGCGCCGGCCTCGACGTGGCGCTGCGCGTCTTCGAGGCACTGGGCCTCGGCACCGAGTCGGGTCCGGCCGGGCTCGCGCTCGTGGTCATCGGCATCGGCATCGGCGTCTTCGCGTTCGGGACGCTCATCTATACCGCCCTGGCCATCTCCATCGCACCCCAGATCGTGATGTTCACCGGCCTGACCCGGGCCACCTTCGGGCTGGATCACGTGTTGCCCGGCGGCGACCGCGACCCTCTCGCGCCACGCCCGGGCCAGCGCAGGTTCCGCTGGCTGACCCGGCCGATGCTGGCCGCCATCGTCGGTGCGGTGATCTGCCTGGGTGGGTTCCTGCTGGCGTCGCGGGGCTGACGCGCCGTTCGTCGGTCAGTCGATCCCGAGCTCGGTGAGCCGGTCGTCGTCGATCCCGAGGTGATGGGCGAGCTCGTGGATGACGGTGATCCAGACCTCGTCGGCGAGGTCGTCCGGGTCCGCGAAGTCCTCCTCGAGCGGCAGTCTGAAGAGCGTGATGCGGTTCGGGATCGGCGCCCAGTCGGCACCCCATTCCGTCCGTGGGACGCCCTCGTACAGTCCGTACAGGGACTCGTCGGGGCCGATGTCGTTCTCGCGCCGCTGGTCGGCGGTCGGTTCGTCGGCGATGACCACCGCGACCTCGTCGAGCGCGGCCGCATACGGTTCGGGGATGGCATCGAGAGCCAGGCCGACGAGCTCCTCGAACGGGCGGTGGCGGGAACGTGGGCGGCCGGTCCGGGACCCGCGGCGGCGTTTGACCATGGCGCCCGTATCCTAGGGGCGATGGTGCCAGTGCCGCCGCCGGATCCCGCCGCCGAGCCCGACGGCTTCGTCGTCGTGGTCGATCCGGGCGACCGGATCCACTTCCTCGACTGGGCCGGGGCGGGCGACGGCGTGCTGCTCATCCACGGACTGTCCAATACCGCCTGGTCGTGGGCACCGGTCGCCCGGCGGCTGCGGGCCGTGCGTCGCGTCGTCGCGATGGATCTGCGCGGCCACGGACTGTCGGACGCCCCGACCGAGGGCTACGACCCTGACACGTTCGCCGATGATGTCCTCGCGGTCGCCGAAGGATCGGGTCTGCTCGAGGCTCCCGACGATCGCGTCGTCCTGGTCGGGCACGGGTTCGGGGCGATCGTCGCGGCCTGGGCGGCGGTCTCGATCGGCGAGCGCTGCGCCGGCCTCGTGCTGGTCGACGGCGGCTGGGAATCGATCGAGGAGGCGACCGGCATCGATGTCGAGGAGTTCCTGCGGGGCCTCGACGAGCCGCCCGAGGTCATGCGCTCGATGGCCGCGTTCCTGGCCGATCGGGCGGCGTTCGACCCTGCGACCTGGGACGCCGACCAGCAGCGGGCGGCACGCGCCTCGGTCGTCGAGACGCACGCCGGCAAGGTCGTCGCGGCGACCCGGCCGCACGCCGTCGAGGCGAGCGTCCGCGCGATGTTCGCGTACGACCCGATCGCCACCCTGAGCAGTGTCACGGCGCCGGTGGTCGCCGTCGCCGGTGCCGACGATGAGACCGCCTCGCGGGCTCGGTCGCTGGCCGCCGCGTCGGAGGCGCGCGCCGTCGCCGGGCTCGGCCGGATCAGGGCCGCGTCGTTCGACCGCGACGGACACAACCTGATGCGCTACCGTCCCGAGGCGGTCTGCGCTGCGATCCTGTCGGTCGCCGGCGAGACCCGGTAGCGCAGGGGCCGCGATCGCATGCAGGTCGTCTACACGCCGGCACACCTCGGGCACGACATCACCAGCGAGACGTTCATGGGCATCTCGATCCCCGCGAACGAGGTCGCCGAGCGCGCCGAACGGATCCGCGACGCCCTGAGCGCCGACGGCGGGTTCTCGTTCGCCTCACCGACCGAGCACGGCGAGGGGCCGATCACGGCTGTCCACGATCCGGGGCTGGTGCGCTTCCTGGAGGTCGCCTGGTCCGAGGTGCGACGCCAGGCGATCGACCGGCCGTTCCTGTCCGCCGACACCTACCCGAACCGCTCGATGTTCGAGGGGATGTCGGCCGAAGCCGTCGCGGCGCACGTCCGCGAGCCGGTCCACGCCGGCGGCCGGGCGGGCTTCTGGGGTCTCGACTCCGCGGCGCCACTCGTGGCCGGCACGTTCGTGGCTGCGCGGGCCGCCGTGGACGTCGCTCTGACAGCGGCCGACCTCGTCCTCGCGGGCGCACGTGCCGCCTATGGACTGTGCCGCCCGCCCGGCCATCATGCCGCGCGATCGATGTACGGCGGGTACTGCTTCTTCAACAATGCGGCGATCGCGGCGGAGGCCCTCGTCGGCGCCACCGGCGAGCGGGTCGCCATCCTCGACGTGGACTACCACCACGGCAACGGCAGCCAGCAGATCTTCTGGCGACGCGGCGACGTCCGCTACGTGTCGATCCATGCCGACCCGGACAGCGACTACCCGTACTTCCTCGGCCGGGCGGACGAGACGGGCGAGGGCGACGGGGCAGGGGAGAACCTGAACATCCCACTGGCCGGTGGGACGACCAACGCCGCATACCTCGCCGCGCTGGACCGGGCGCTCGAGGCGATCGCGGCGGTTCCGGGATCGGTCGTCGTCGTCTCGCTCGGGTTCGATACGTACGGTCTCGACCCGATCGGCACCTTCGCGCTGACGACCGACGTCTATCACGAGATCGGTCGCCGGACAGCGGCCCTCGGCCGGCGCCTGGTCATCCTCCAGGAGGGTGGCTACCACCGGCCCTCGCTGGGTGAGAACGCCCGGGCGTGGCTGAGAGGCGCGGAGGGTCGCCCGTTCGATCCGCTCCCCGCCGCCGGTTTCGGGTCGCACGGCGCGGTCGCCGGGTAGACGGGACGTGGATCCTGCCGAGGCAGTCCAGCCGTTGACCGAGGCCCGGCTCGCCGCGGCCGTGGCCGACCTGGCGGCCCGCGATCCGGACCTGGCCGGGATCGTCGCACGTTTCGGCATCCCGCCGCTGTGGGACCGGCGACCCGGCTTCGCGACACTCCTCCACATCATCCTCGAGCAGCAGGTCTCGCTCTCATCCGCACAGGCCGCCTTCGACCGGTTGCGCGCGGCCGCCGATCCGCTCACGCCGGCGCGGTTCCTCGCCCTCCGCGACGAGGAGCTGCTGGCCATCGGCTTCAGCCGTCAGAAGGCGCGTTACGGCCGGGCGCTCGCGACAGCGGTCGAGGCCGGGACGCTCGATCTTGATGGCTTGGTGGTGCTCGATGACGGCGCTGTCGAGGCCGCCCTCCAGGCGCTGCCCGGGATCGGTCCCTGGACGTCGACGATCTACCTGCTGATGGTCCTTGGACGACCCGATGTCTGGCCGGCCGGCGACATCGCGCTGGCGACCTCGGTCGGCGAGGTCAAGCGCCTCGGCCGCCGTCCCGACGCGGCGGAGATGCATCTCATCGGCGAGGCGTGGCGGCCGTTCCGGTCGGTGGCGGCGCGTCTCTTCTGGCTCGAGTACCTCGGTCGTCGCGGCCGGTCCGGATAGTCCGTCAGGCGGGCTCGCGCCGATACGGGGCGAAGCCGTTCAGGTCGCCGACCCATTCGGCCAGGTCGGCGTGGCCGAGCATCTGGCGGATCGCCGACGCTTCGCCGATGTGCGACCAGTAGTGGTAGGTGATGAGCATCGTCTGCGTACCGAGGACGGGCACGACCGCTCGCGTGTCGAAGGCCGGCGATCGTTCCAGATCGGCCGTCGTGAGGCCGTCGAGGTACAGGTCTGCCGCGTCGACGACGCGTCGCCAGGTCGCCTGCGTCTCGGCCAGCGGCGGCGTCGTCGGCGGCGTGCCGGTCGCAACGAGGTCGAGGGATGGCTCCACGCTGAGGCCCTGAGCGCGCTGCAGCCAGATCAGTCGCTCGTGCCACGCCAGATGAGCGGCGATCCACGAGATCGAGTTCATGGGTCGCAGCCTGCGGATCGCGTCCTCCTCGGACAGGCCGACGAGACCGCGTTGCCATTCAGCGCGGGCAAACCGGAGTTGCTCGACTCTGGGGTGGGCCACGGCCGCAGTGTAGGGCCGCACGACGTACCATCGCGGCCTGCAAGGAGTCCCGCCGCGTGTCCAGCCCGCCCGACCTGCCCAGCCACGTCCAGCGCATCGTCGATGAGATCGAGACCGAGATCGGCGACGAACCACACCGACCCGCGTCGCTCATCGAGGGCGCCGGCGCCGCCGACGGCCAGGAGGCCAACGGCCGGGTCGAGGCGGCCGTCCGCCAGATCCTCCTCGAGATCGGCGAGAGCCCCGACCGCGAGGGCCTCATCGGGACGCCCGATCGCGTCCACCGGATGTACACCGAGCTGACCGCCGGATATCACGTGGACCCGGAGCGGCTCATCAACGGCGCCATCTACGACATCGCGTACAGCGAGATGGTCGTCGTCAAGGACGTCCCGTTCTACTCGCTGTGCGAGCACCACCTGCTGCCGTTCTTCGGCACGGCGGCGGTCGCCTACATCCCGCGCGGGCGGGTCATCGGGCTATCCAAGATCCCGCGGGTGGTCGAGATGTACGCACGACGCCTGCAGGTGCAGGAGCGCCTGACCCAGCAGATCGCCGAGTTCCTCCAGGACAGGCTCGATCCACAGGGTGTCGGCGTCGTCCTCGAGGCGACCCACCTGTGCGCGGTCATGCGCGGCGTCCGCAAGCCCGGCACGGTCATGACCACCTCGTCCGTGCTGGGCCTGTTCCGGACACGCGACCGGACTCGGGCCGAGTTCTTCGCCCACCTCGCCCGGCACGCCCCGGAGGCATAGGCGGTGGACCTCGGGCTGCGCGATCGGGTCGTGCTCATCACCGGCGGTGGTGGTGGGGCGGGGCCGACCATCGGAAACGCGTTCGCCGCGGAGGGCGCGCTCGTCGCGCTCCACCACCGGGCGGGGACGGGGAGTGCCGCCCGGGCCGCGTCTGCGGCCCAGGACATCGTCGCGGCAGGCGGCCGAGCGATCGCGGTCAGCGCCGACCTGGCCTCGACCGACGAGGTCGCCGCGATGGTCGAGCGGATCAGTGCCGAATTGGGCGTCGTCGCCGTGCTCGTGACCGCGACCTCGGCCTACAAGTCGGAGAAGTTCGTCGACATCCCCGACGACTCATGGCAAGCGGTCGTCGACGACCTGCTCGGCGCCACATTCCGAGCCTGCCGAGCGGTCGTGCCGGGGATGCAGGCCGCGGGGTGGGGCAGGATCGTGAACATCGCAGCGCGCTCTGGACTCGTCGGGGTCGCGCGGTCCACTCACTACGCGGCGGCTAAGGCAGGGATCGTCGCTCTGTCGGCATCGCTCGCCAAGGAGCTGGGGCCGGCCGGGATCCTGGTCAATGCGGTCGCCCCGACCCAGATCCTGACGATCAAGGACGGGGTGCCTTCGATCCCTGGCGAGCGGGCCGCCGAGGTGGCCAGGACGATCCCGGTCCGCCGCCTCGCGACACCCGACGACCTGGCGCCGCTGGTCGTCTGGCTGGGATCGGCGGCGAACACCTACGTCACCGGCGAGACGATCTCGCTGACCGGCGGCGACCAGCGCTGAGGCGGGTCAGGTCCCGCTTTCGACGACCGTGATCCGGTTCGCGCCACCGACGATCTCGATCGCGAACCGATCGCTCGCGTCGGCGGCCCCGGTCGTCTCGAGCAGCGTCCCGCCGCCGGTGGCGCCGAGCCGCTGACGGTCGAACTCGACGCCGCCCGCCCCGCCTGACATCTTCAGCTGGACGTGGCTTCCGGCCGGGCGCTCGAACCGGGCGTGGTTCGCGCCGCCGACCAGCCGGATCGGGACGACGCCGACCGGCCGTCCGAGGGTCAGCCTGAGCTGGTCCATGCCGCCGGCCAGCTCGAACGACCGGAGGTCCAGCTGTGCGAACTTCCCCTGGAGCTTGCTCGACCCGCCTGCGATCTCGACATCCCAGGGCACGCCGGCGTTGAGCGACAGGTCCGCTTTCCGGTCGCGCCAGTCCCACTGCAGGCGGCCCTTGTACTGGATCGACACGATCCCATCGCGCAGCCGGACCTGCGGCACGGGCCCGTCGAACTTGGCCCGGTAGAGATCGTCGATCTCGCTCGAGCCGCGGATCAGGAGCTCGTTGGCGCCTGAGCGGAAGAGCAGGCGAGCGCGGCTGAGGCCGCCGACCGGCGCGCTGTATTCGGAAGCGCTGCCGACCTCCCGGTCGGGCGTGTCGCGCATCGCGTTGGCCTCGTCGCGCGTGATCGTCGCCATCCGGGTCAGGAAGTCGTTGATCACCGCCAACTCGGAGTCCGAGTAGCGCCCCATCTCGGTCGCGCTCTTCTCGCCGAACCGGGCCATGGTCGCCTCGACCGCGGCCATCTTCTCCGGGATGAGCTCGACGACCACGCGCCGCCGATCGGCAGGGTCGGGAACGCGTCGAACGTAGCCCGCCTGCTCGAGACGGTCGATGACGCGGGTGACGGCACCGGACGATAGGCCCATCAGCTCCGACAGCCGGCCGGCCGTGGCGGCGCCGGTGTCGATCAGGACCTCGAGCGCCTCGACGTCCGACTCGGACAGGCCGAAGCGGATGGCCACGGTCTGCCCGAAGAAGGAGCCCTGGAGGTTCACCCGGCGGAGGGAACGGATCACGGAATCGATCGTGTCGCGGTTCATGGTTGACACAGCTCCTCGGTATGGGACACTATCTGCCCGGTGCAGATAATGCGCGAAGATGCTGAACGGCGCAAGTGCTGCGCCGACAGAGCATACGCCACGAGGAGACACACATGGCAGCGGCACGTCCCACCAGCGGCCCGATGATCGAGACCCGAGACCTGCAGCGGACCTTCCGCTCGCGCAAGACGACGGTCGAAGCGGTCCGCGGAGTGGACCTCACCGTCGGGACCGCGGAGATCTTCGGCTTCCTTGGCCCGAACGGTGCCGGCAAGACGACGACACTTCGGATGCTCGCGACCCTCCTCACGCCGACGGCTGGAGAGGCGACGGTCGCCGGGCAGATCTGCGGCGCGAGCCGGAGCTGGTCCGAGAGCGGATCGGCTATGTCCCGCAGGGCGGCTCCACGGATCCCGCCGAGACCGGTCGCGGCGAGCTCGTCATCCAGGGCCGGCTGTACGGCCTGTCGGCCGCGGCGGCGAAGACACGGGCCGCGCGAGGTCCTCGCCGCCCTCGACCTCGAGGCGGCCGCCGACCGGGCGACCGGTACCTACTCGGGCGGCATGCGCCGCCGCCTTGACGTCGGCCTGGGGATCGTCCATCGGCCGGCCGTCCTGTTCCTCGACGAGCCGACGACGGGTCTGGACCCCCAGGCGAGGGCGCGGATGTGGGATGAGATCCGGGCATTGCGCGAGCTCGGCACGACGGTCTTCCTGACCACCCACTACCTCGAGGAGGCCGACGCGTTGGCCGACCGGCTGGCCATCATCGACCACGGCAAGATCGTCGCCGAAGGCACGGCCGACGAGCTCAAGAGCCAGGTCGCCGGCGACGTCGTGACCCTCGTCGTCAACGGTTCGACCGAGCACGTGCTCGAGACGGTCCGGCAGCAGCCGTTCGTCCGAGAGGCCTCCAGTGAGGACGGGGTCGTCCGCCTGTACGTCGATCGCGGCGAGACTGCGGTCCCGCTCCTGCTCCGCGTGCTCGATGGCGCCGGGCTCGAAGCGGCGTCGATCGCCCTTCATCGCCCCAGTCTCGACGACGTGTTCCTCCGCCAGACCGGGCGCTCGCTGCGCGAGGAGGCGGCATGAGCGCCGGCACCGTCGCCGCTCCCATCACCCCGAACTCCACCACCTTCGGAAGGAGGCCTCGCATGCGCACCGTCCGCGATACCTGGCTGATCTACCGGCGCTCCCTCGTGCTGACCATCCGCCAGCCCGTCTGGATCGTCTTCGGGATCATGTATCCCGTCCTCTACCTCGTCCTCTTCGGCCCACTCCTCAACGGAGCGGTCAGCCAGGCCGGAGCCGGGGTCAATGCCTACAACTGGTTCGTGCCCGGCCTGCTCATCCAGGTCGCCCTGTTCGGGACCGCATTCGGTGGCTTCGGGCTGATCGCCGAGCTGCGCTACGGAGTGATCGAGCGGATGCGTGTGACGCCGATGAGCCGAACGGCCATGCTGCTCGGCCGGTCGCTGCGTGACGTCACGATCCTGCTGGCACAGGCGCTGATCATGATCGCGCTCGCGATCCCGTTCGGGCTGCACATCGATCCCGTTGGCGTCGTCGTGACGCTGGGGCTGCTCGCGCTCGTCGGCCTCGTCGTGGCGCCGTTGTCCTATGCGGCCGCCCTCAAGCTCAAGAGCGAGGATGCCTTCGCGCCGCTCGTCCAGGGCATCGTCATGCCGCTCCTGCTTCTGTCCGGCATCCTGCTGCCCATGGCCCTGGCGCCCCAGTGGCTCCAGACGCTGAGCAACATCAACCCGTTGACGCACGCGGTCGACGCCGCCCGGGCGCTGTTCAACAGCGACTGGGGCAACCCGGAGATCGCCATCGGTGTTGCGATCAGCGGCATCCTCGCGGTCGTGGCCGTCTGGGTCGCGGCCCGCACGTTCGCCGGGCGGCTTCCTAGGTCGGCCGCACCCGCGTCCGGCGTATGGCTGAAGATCGAATGGCCGACCGGGTGTCGCTGGACCGCCGTCCCTGGATCAGTGGCCGGCAAGACCCCGCAGGAGCTCGTGGATCGGGCCGGCGACGACCGCAAGCACGATGAATGCGGCGAGGGCGATCAGGTACACCAGGAGCGCGGCCGCGATCGCTACCAGATGCCGACCAGGGCCAGCAGGGGTGCGATCACGTTGAGGCGGGTCAGGTACCGCTTTCAGGATGGTCAGGGCCAGCAGGACCGGCGAGAGGTAGACCCCGACGGGGATGCCCATCGCCGCCGCGGCGAGTCCGGCCGGGATCGCGCGCAGCCGGGCGCTCCGGCGGTGCCGGCGCTGGGCCCGATCGAAGGTCTCCCGATCCACCTGGGCCGTCATCGCGACAGTATCGAGCCCACGGCGCTGGCTATGATGCCGACATGACCGACCGGCCGATCAAGGTGCTCATCGCCAAGCCCGGGCTCGATGGCCACGATCGTGGAGCGAAGGTGCTCGCCCGCGGGCTTCGCGACGAAGGGTTCGAGGTCGTCTACACCGGCCTTCGCCAGACGCCCGAGATGATCGCCACGGCCGCGCTCCAGGAAGACGTCGACGTCGTCGGCCTGTCGATCCTGTCCGGGGCGCACATGACCCTCGTGCCGCGAGTGACCCGGCTGCTCGACGAGCGCGGGATGGGCGACGTCCTCGTCACCGTCGGCGGCATCATCCCGGACGACGACGTGGCGGCGTTGCGCGAAGCCGGCGTGGCCGAGATCTTCGGACCGGGCACGACCATCGCCGAGGTCGCCGAGTATCTGCGGGCGAACGCGCGACCGCGCGACTGACCGTGGAGGCCGATGCCGCCGCACGGGCCTCCACCCTGTGCGATGCCGCCGTGGCGGGCGACCGGCTCGCCCTGGCCCGGCTGCTGACCGCCGTCGAGAACAGGACGCCCGTCGCCGAAGCGGCCCTTCGGCGGCTCTATCCGCAGGCCGGGCGGGCGCACCTGGTCGGTATCACCGGGCCACCGGGGTCCGGGAAGTCGACCCTCGTCGCGGCCCTGATCGCGGAGGTTCGTGCGGCAGGCCGGCCGGTGGCCGTGATCGCGGTCGATCCATCGAGCCCGATCACCGGTGGCGCCCTGCTCGGCGACCGGGTCCGGATGCAGTCGTACGCGGGGGACGATGGCGTGTTCATCCGCTCGATGGCGTCGCGCGGGCACGCCGGCGGGCTGGCATCGACCTCGACCGCGGCGGCGGCGGTGCTCGACGCCGCCGGTTTCGACCTCATCCTCATCGAGACGGTCGGCACCGGCCAAAGCGAGGTCGAGGTGGCCGCCGCGGCCGACACGACGGTCGTGTTGGAGGCGCCCGAGATGGGCGACGAGGTCCAGGCGATCAAGGCGGGCCTGCTCGAAGTGGCCGATCTGGTCGTCGTGAACAAGGGCGACAAGCCGGGTGCCCAGCGGACCGCCGCCCAGCTGCGGGCGATGCTCGTGGCGTCTGCGCCGCGGACGGCCGGTGATGATCGGCCCCGTCCGAAGCGGCCCGAGGTCCTGATCACGACGGCTGCGACCGGGGCGGGTGTCGCGGAGCTGCTTGCCGCACTGGACCGCCACCGAGCGTCCGGTCGCGAAGGCCCCTCGGTTGCCGCACGTCTCGCGCGGGCCGAGGCGCAGGTCTGGGCGATCGTGGCGGAGCGGCTCCGCGACGTCCTCCAGGACCCCGTCCGTGCATCGGCGACAGGCGCCCTGCTGGCTGATGTGGCGGACCATCGACTCGATCCGTACAGCGCGGCCGACGCATTGCTCGAGGAGCTCCGCAGACGCTGACCCCTTGCCTGACCGGGACCATCGGGTCGGCAGCGGACCGCCGAACGGATGCCCGTCAGGTGGAACCTTGACGGTGGCGAACCGCTCATCCCTGGTGAACGCGACCCATCCTCGGGTCCGACAGCAGTGGGGTGATCCTTGATGTCCACCAGACACCGACTCGGCCGCAGCCTGGGGATCGCGAGCATCGCACTCATCCTCGTCGCGGGCGTGGCATTCGCCCACGACGCCATCGTGAACGCTCCTCGTGCCGACGGATCGCCGGACCTCGTGACCGCCGTCGAACCGGTCGTGCCGGCCACCGAGGTCGAGGATCAGCAGACCACCGAGCCGGAGCGCGACGAGATCGACGATGTCGTCGGAACGACACCGGATGTCGAGGAGCCTGCCGAGACCCAGGATCCGGCTGAGGTCGCTGACCCCGTCAAGCCCGCCAAGGTCGAGCAGCACGCGGCCAAGCCGGCCAAGGCCCAGAAGACCGTCCACACGGCCGGCACCGACTCGTCCGACAACGACAACGACGCCGACGAGGCCGACGACAACGACCAGCACGACGGCGATCACCAGAGCGGGGACGACCAGGGCGGCGACCAGGGCGACTCCGACAACGGTGGTGACGACTGACGGTTCGACATGTCGACCCATCGACACTGTCCGGTGTCGCTGCCGACAGGACCATCACCTCGTGACGTCTGGCCCACCTTGGGGATGCCCTCGGGTGGGCCGGGCGTCATGCTCATGGACCACCAGCCCGGCACGAGCGAAAGGCCCTGCTGACTGCCGTGATCGAAGCGACCACAAGTGACCGTCAGGTCGTCGACGCCGTACTCGCCGGGGACCGCGAAGCGTTCCGGGTGCTCGTCGAGCGCGAATCGCGCACCGTCATCGGCGTCTGCCGGCGCGTTCTCGGCGATCCGGTGGAGGCCGAGGACGCCGCGCAGGACGCCTTCACCAAGGCGTACCAGGCGCTGGCCACCTATCGCGGCGATGGCCCGTTCGGCGCCTGGGTCCGACGCATCGCGCTTCGCGTGGCCATCGCCCGACTTGCGTCGCGCCGACTCACCAGCCCATACGACGACGAGCTGATCGATCGTCGTGGCCAACGGTTCGGATCGCCCGACGACCCGGAGGCACTCGTCCTCGGCCGCGAGTACGGGGCCGACATCCTCGATGCGATCGCGTCGTTACCGGCACCTCAACGTGAGGTCGTCCTGCTCCGATTCTTCGACGACCTGACGCTCCAGGACATCGCCCGCGTCACCGACCATCCGATCGGGACGGTGAAGTCGCGTCTGTCCCGGGGCGTGACGACACTGCGCGACCAATTGACCGCGAGGTCGGTGCTGTGAACCGCCGAACGGCGGCCAGGTCACAGGGCGACGCGTTCGCCGATCGGGTCATGGCGGCCATCGCCCTCGTGGCGGCACCGTCGCCGACGCGGTCGTTCATCGAGGCGGTTCGTTCCGGCGCCGGACATGACGCGGCAACCGCGCTGTCCGTGGCCTGGCATCTCGGGACCGCGCGCGATCCCGTGGCGCCACGCGTGCGCGCACGGTCGCTCGCACTCGTGATCGCCGTGGCGTCGATCCTCGCCAGCGGGTCGATGGTGGCGGCGTCCGCGGCACGGGTGGTCGTCCCGCATCTCGAGCGATCGAAGGTGCTGCTTCCGATCGGGTCGGTCATCATCGTCGACGACCTGCCGGAGTCGATCGAGCGAGCGGACACCGAGGCTCGGCATCCCGTCCGCCTGACCGTCCCGGTCCCCGTGGTCGTCGTCGTCTCGAAGAAGGACGATCCCACGGTCAAGCCGGCCGGCGTAGACGGTCACGACCCAGCCGGCACGGCCGCACCGACCCACGGCACGACATCCGCCCATCCCGGCCAGACGAGCGGTGGCGGTGCCGACCCTTCCCACGGCGGGTCGAATGGCGGCGACGGCTCCGAGGAGTCGGATCAGGGACAGAGCACCAGCGGCGACGATGGACGCGACCAGGGCGATGACGGGTCGAGTGCTGGAACGGGGAAAGACGGCACCGCCAGCGGTCACGGGGACGACCATGGCAGCGGCGGCTCGGGTGACGGCGACGCTCCCGAGTCGGCTGACCAGGGCGACGGGTCGATCGACTAGCCGGATCGAGACTGCGCGGGCAGCGGCACGACCCATGGCGTCGCGCGCTACGCTGACTCGACCATGTCGATCGAACGGGTCTTCGTCGCCGGCGCCGGGTTGATGGGCCATGGCATCGCCCAGGTCCATGCCGCGATCGGCTGTGACGTGGCGCTGTACGAGCCGGATCTGGCGCGCGCCGAGGCGGGTCGCGACCGGATCGCGGGCAACCTGGAACGGTCGGTCGCCAAGGGCCGCCTGACCGAGGCGGATCGCGACGCGACGCTCGCCCGCATCCAACCCACGGCCGACCTGGGTGCGGCCTTCGACGCCGACCTCGTCGTCGAGGCGGTGTTCGAGGACATCGCCGTGAAGTCCGCACTCTGGCGCGACCTGGACGCCATCGCGCCGCCGGCCGCCATCTTCGCCTCGAACACCTCGTCGATCGCGATCCACCGGCTTGTGGAAGCCGTCGGGCGCGAACGTCGACAGCGGTTCGCCGGTATGCACTTCTTCAGCCCGGTCCCGGTCATGCCGCTCATCGAGCTGATCCGCGGCCGCGACACGAGCGACGAGACGATCGACGCGATCCGGGCCGTCGCGGCCGACCTCGGCAAGCAGGTCATCGTGTCCGAGGACCGGCCGGGCTTCATCGTCAACCGCATCCTCATGCCGTATCTCGGGGAGGCGATGCGAGCACTCGAAGAGGGCGTCGGCACGGCCGAAGATATCGACGCCGGCGCCCGCGTCGGGCTCAACCATCCGATGGGTCCGCTCGAACTCGCCGACTTCATCGGGCTCGACGTTTGTCTCGGGATCATGCGCATCCTCGACGACGGCCTGCCCGGCGACCACTTCCGGCCGCCGAAGGTGCTGACCGAGCTCGTCGCGGCCGGCCATCTCGGCCAGAAGACCGGTCAGGGCTTCTACACCTATCCGCGACCGGACCGTCCGGCGGGGTCGCGGTGACCGGCGGCCTGACCGAGGAGGAAGCACTCCTTCAGGCGACCGCCCGCGAGTTCGCGACACGCGAGGTCGCGCCGGGCGCGATCGAACGGGACGAGACCGAGCGCTACGACCGATTGCTGTTCACCAGGATGGGCGAGCTCGGCCTGACCGCCGCGCCACTGCCGGAGTCGGTGGGGGGCGCCGGGTTCTCGTACCTCGGCTGGTCGCTGGTCATGGAGGAGCTCGGCGCGGCCGACATGGCGATGGCGGTCTCGCTGTCCGTGCACATCCTCTCGCAGTACCCGGTCGTCACCTGGGGCACCGCCGAGCAACATGCCCGCTGGCTGCCATCGATGCTGGCCGGCGAGGCGCTGGGCGCATTCGCGCTGACCGAACCGCACGCCGGCAGCGACGCCGCCGCGATCCGGACGCGAGCCGAGCGGGTCGGTCCGGCCGAAGACCCGACGGGTTATCGATTGACCGGGACCAAGAGCTGGATCTCGAACGCGCCCGAGGCCGACCGCTACCTGGTCTTCGCGACGCTCGACCCGAGCGCCGGGTCGAAGGCGATCGCCGCGTTCCTGGTCGAGAAAGGGACGCCTGGCTTCGGGTTCGGGGCGCACGAGAAGAAGATGGGCATCCGGGCGTGTCCCGCGTCGGAGCTGCTGTTCGATGGCTGCGAGGTGCCAGTCGCGAACCGGCTCGGCGGGGAGGGGGAGGGCTACAAGATCGCCCTGTCCGCCCTCGGTGAGGGCCGGATCTCCATCGCTGCGGCCTGCGTCGGGATCGCCCGGGCCGGTCTGGAGGCGGCGGCGAGCTACCTGCAGCAGCGCAAGGCGTTCGGGGCGCCGCTCGTCGAGCAGCAGGGCATCCGGTTCATGCTCGCCGAGATGGCTCGCGAGGTCGCCGCCGCCCGGGCCGTGACGCGGGCCGCCGCCGCGGCAAAGGACCGCGGCGAACCGCTCGCCGAAGTCTCGTCGATCGCGAAATGGACCGCGTCCGACGCCGCTATGCGGGTGGCGACCGACGCGGTCCAGTTGTTCGGCGCGAGTGGATACTCTCGCGAGACCGGCGTCGAGCGCCTGATGCGTGACGCCAAGGGTGCCCAGATCTACGAAGGCACCAACCAGATCCACCGGCTGATCGTCGCGGACGAGGTGCTGAAGGGACTCGCGACCGGGTAGCAATTCGAGACGCGAAACCGCACCAGCGCCCGCCGACCCGCGCCGACGCGGCCGACCCCATCGACGCCCGCCGTCCCAGCCGGCTTTCCTGCCTTGTGCTCGCGAGGTGAGCCTTCGGCCCGATCCCATGAGGAGAACCATCCTGTCGGCGGCCAGATCACGTTCCGTCAAGCGTGACGTTGCGGTTCCGACCGTCGTCGGACGCGCCTGATGGGTGCGACATCCCGTCCAACGCTCACGGCTCGAACGGAGGGCAGGAAACTGAGCATCTCGACACCCGATCCGGGCCTTCGAAGCCATGACCGGACCGTACGGCCGTCGAGCGGGAACTTCGCTCGCAGGACGGTGGCATGCGCCGCGAGCGCGCGGCGATTCGTGCGGTTGTCGGCGAGGACGACCCAGGTCGCGATCGCGACCGGATCCCAGCCCCGCTCTCGAGCGATGACAGCGGCCAGTCGCCTTTTCCGATCGACGGACCCCATCAGCTCGTTGACGTCGACGAACTCCGTCTTCAGCTCGATGACGAGCAGGATCCGGCGCGTCGGATGCCAGGCGAGGACGTCGATGATCCCGCGCTCGCCATAGACCGAGAAGGACACCTCGGGTTCTGCGATCCAGCCCTCGAGCGACGCGAACATGCGAGCCATCGCTTCGTGCATCGCAGCGTGGCGGGCGTTGAGCATCCGGCCGAGGTCGCCGCCCTGCCAGCGAACGACAGTGTCGAACCGGGCGTCGAGCGCATCCGCCACCCGTCGGATCTTACCCAGCGAGACGGAGGCCAGGTGGCCGCTCTCGATCCGCCCGACGACCCCACGCGAGACCCTCGCGCGTCGGGCGAGATCGTCTTGACGCCACCGCTTACGGCATCCGGATGGTTCGGAGCGCCGAACCTGACTCGACGGTCGTCCATCGCGACCGAGTGTGCCATCAGAGGCGTTGAGACAGCCGCGAGTCAATCCACCTCCACGGGCGAGGCGTCGGTGTAGATTCGGGCTATGAGCCAGCCCACCTCCGGCCCCAACGGCCACGTCTACCTCGTCAGCGCGGCGCGAACGCCGATCGGCAAGTTCGCCGGTGCGCTGAGCACGGTTCCCGCGACGGAACTCGGTGGCGTCGCCATCCGGGCCGCGGTGGAGCGGGCCGGTCTCGACCCCGCGACCGTCCAGGTCGACGAGGTCCTGATGGGCCAGGTGCTCCAGGCCGGCGTCGGCCAGGCGCCCGCCCGCCAAGCCGCGCTCAAGGCGGGCCTCCCGAACGGCACGTCGGCCACGACCATCAATCGGGTCTGCGGGTCCGGCCTCAAGGCGATCATGCTCGCGGCGGCAGAGATCAGGGCCGGCGACGCGGAGCTCGCCATCGCCGGCGGGATGGAATCGATGAACGGTGCGCCCTACCTCGTTCCCGGTGCCCGCTTCGGCCTGCGTCTCGGGAACGGGGAGCTGATCGACGCGACCGTCCACGACGGCCTGTGGTGCGCCATCGAGGACTGCCACATGGGCACCCACGCCGAGCGCGTGGCGATCAGCGACGGTGTCAGTCGCGAGGACCAGGATGCCTTCGCGCTGGCCTCGCACCAGAAGGCGATCGCCGCCATCGACGCCGGTCGGTTCGATGCAGAGATGGCGCCGGTGACCGTCCGTGACGCGAAGGGCCGCGAGACGGTCGTCTCGGTGGACGAAGGCCCGCGCCGCAATTCGTCGATGGAGGCGCTGGAGCGCCTGCGGCCGGCCTTCGCCCTGCCCGACGGCGAGGACCGGGGTTCCGCGACGATGGGCACGGTCACCGCCGGGAACGCGCCCGGGATCACGGACGGTGCCGCGGCGACGGTCGTCGCGAGCGAGCGCGACGTCGAGCGGCTGGGGCTCAGCCCGCTCGCCCGGATCGTCGGCTACGCCCAGGCCGAGGTCGAACCCAAGTGGCTCTTCCTCGCTCCGATCGAAGGCGTGCGCCGCCTGCTCGACCGGATCGAGATGCCGATCGAGGCGTTCGACCTCATCGAGATCAACGAGGCGTTCGCGGCCCAGACCATCGCCGACGGCCGGGCCCTCGGCTTCGACTGGTCGAAGGTCAACGTCAACGGCGGCGCGATCGCCCTGGGCCACCCGATCGGCGCGAGCGGGGCGCGGATCGTCGCGACGTTGACCCACGAGCTGATCCGCCGACAGGGCCGGTTCGGGCTCGCCACGCTGTGCCTGGGTGGCGGCGGTTCCGTCGCCATGGCCATCGAACGGGTCTGACCGGAGTCGTACACTCCCGGACATGACCGAGACCACCGTCGAGACCCCGACCTACCGTCACTTCATCGCCGGGGAGTGGTGCGATTCCACCTCCGGCCAGACGTTCGAGAGCCGAAACCCGGCTGACACCCGCGACGTCGTCGGGCGCTTCCAGCAGGGCACGAAAGCCGATGTCGCGATGGCCATCAAGGCCGCCGAGACCGCCGGCCCGATGTGGCGCCGCACCCCGGCCCCGAAACGCGGCGAGATCCTGTACGCGTTCGGTGCGCTGATGGCGCAGCACAAGGAGCGCCTGGCGCAGGCGATGACGCGCGAGATGGGCAAGGTCATCGCCGAGGCGCGCGGTGACGTCCAGGAAGGCATCGACATCGCCTACCTGATGGCCGGCGAGGGCCGCCGGATGGCCGGCGACACGGTCCCGTCCGAGCTGCCCGACAAGTGGGCGATGAGCATCCGCCAGCCGCTCGGGGTGGCCGGCATCATCACCCCGTGGAATTTCCCGATGGCCATCCCGTGCTGGAAGACGATGCCGGCCCTCGTCACCGGCAACACCGTCGTCTTCAAGCCATCGTCCGACACGCCCCACTGCGCGACGCTCCTGGTCGAGCTGATGGCCGAGGCGGGCTTCCCGCCCGGTGTCGTCAACCTCGTCACGGGCTCCGGTGCCGTGGTCGGCGACGCGATCGTGGACAGCCCGGATGTGTCGGTGATCTCGTTCACTGGCTCATCGGTGACCGGCAAGCACATCGCCACGCTGGCCGGCCGCCGGCTCAAGCGCGTCTCGCTCGAGCTCGGCGGCAAGAACGGGGTCGTCGTCCTCGGAGATGCCGATCTCGACCTGGCCACCGATGGGATCCTGTGGTCGGCCTTCGGGACGACCGGGCAGCGCTGCACGGCGGCGTCGCGGGTCATCGTCGAGCGGTCCGTGGCCGAGCCGCTTCTGCAGCGGCTCGAGGCTCGCACGGCCAAGCTGCGACTCGGGTCCGGGCGCGATCCGTCGGTCGATGTCGGCCCGCTCATCAACGCCGGCGCCGCCGACAAGGTCGCGTCGTACGCCGCGATCGGGCGAACTGAGGGCGACCTCGTGCTGGGTGGCGGGCGTGCGCTGGGCGAAGGCCTCTCGAACGGCCACTTCTTCGAGCCCACGATCTTCGCCGGCGTGCGGCCGATGGACCGGATCGGCCAGGAGGAGATCTTCGGACCGGTCCTGTCGGTCATCCCGGTCGACGACTACGGGGCGGCGATGCTGGCCCTCAACCAGACCCGCTACGGCCTCTCGTCGAGCATCTTCACCCGCGACGTGAACACGGCCTTTCGGGCGATGCGCGACTTCGAGACGGGCATCGTCTACATCAACGCGGGCACGACCGGTGCTGAGGTCCACCTGCCGTTCGGCGGCTGGAAGGAGACCGGCAACGGCCACCGCGAGGCCGGCCACATCGCGCTCGACACGTACACCGAATGGAAGTCGATCTACGTCGACTTCTCCGGCCGTCTCCAGCGCGCCCAGATCGACAACCAGCCGGGCTGACCGCCGAGTCGCACAGAGGCGCCGCACGGTAGTCCATCATTCGCCCTCGACGGATCGACGAGCTCGGGTGGCTCGGAACCGGCGCGCAGCGCGGGGCGACATGGAGAGGCAGACCAGCGATACGGCGGACACCCTTCGGTCGACGACCGGGTCGGGGTCGTCCCGCGGCGATTCGGAGCCTGCGGTCACGCCCGCACAGCCGGTCCACCCGTACGTCCACGTCGTGGTCGTGGCCGTCATCGGGGCGGTCGCCGTCCTCGCCTGGCTGGTCGTCTTCGAGACCGTCAACAAGCTCATCTGGGAGAACGACTTCGTCGTCGCCAACCCGTGGGTCTTTCCGGTCATCTGTCTGCCGTTCTCGCTGGTCGTGGGGCTCCTGGTCAAGTACATGCACGCGCCGACGAATCTCGACGAGTCGATGCTCGACAGTCTCAGCGGCGACGTCTCGAAGATCGACTGGCGTCGCCTGCCGATCGCCATCGTCATGCCCCTCGTCTCGCTGTTCTCCGGCGCGGTCCTCGGGCCCGAGGGCGGCATCGGCGGGATCGCGTCGAAGCTTGCTGCGATGTACAACGAGAAGGTCGGGATCCCCGTCGAGCACCGCCAACAGCTCGTCTTCTCGACCCTCGCCTCCGCGTATAACGGGCTGATCGCGAACCCGCTGTTCACCGGCGTGCTCGGCAACGAACTGATCCCGGACCCGCAGGTCCGGACCAGGACGCTGCCGGCGAACCTCATCGGTGGTTCGATCGGCTATCTGATCTTCTTCGCTTACGGCTCCACCGGCCTCGAGAACTACCTGCACCTGACGAACACGCAGGCGTTCGCGCCCATCGACATCGCTCTGGTCGTCCTGTGCGGCATGCTCGGGCTCATCCTCGCATTGATCGCCGGTGCCCTGTTCCGGGTGGCCAGCGCCGTATTCGGGCGGTTCAAGGGCCGTGAGGTCGAACGAGCGCTGGCTGCCGGCGTCGTGTTCAGCGTCGTCGGGGTGTTCGCGCCGATCCTGCTGTTCTCGGGTGAGACCCAGATCCAGGTCGTCGTGGCCGACCCGGCCAAGTACGGACCGTTCCTGCTGATCGTCATGGCCATCGTGAAACTGGCTCTTCTGTCGGTTGCCTTCAAGAGCGGCTTCCTCGGCGGGCCGACGTTCCCGGCGATCTTCGCGTCGGTCTGCGTGGCGCTTGCGCTCAGCCTGCTGTTTCCCGGGGTCCGCTCGGACGTGCTGATCGGCGGCGTGATGGCCGGCTTCCTCGTCGTCCTGTTCAAGGCGCCGTTCATGGTCATCCTGCTGACGATCGTGATGCTCCAGGCCACGGCAGAACTCACCGCGCTGATCGTGCTCGCGGTCGCGGCCGTCCTGATCGTGCAGCCGTACATCCTGGCCGCGATCGCGGCGCGCCAGGCGGCCCGGGCGGCTCGGCGGGGTCCGGCCCCGACCTGACGATCCGTTCGGCCCCCCGCGCTGTCGAAACGGTCGTCCTCGGCGGACGATGACGCCGGGCGGATTTGGATTCTCACATGGCACGGCGGCCGGGCGCCCCTATCCTGCCCTTCGATGCGAGCCGGTCAGCGTGGATCTTGCCGGCCGACGACGACAGAAGGAACGTCGATGGCCCCGACCCACCGGGCGGCACCTGCTGCCCTCCTCGCGCTCGCCCTGACCCTCGCGGCGTGTGGTCAGGCCGCACCACCGACGCTTCGTCCGGCATCGATGTCGGTGGCTGGCGTGACAACCCCGACCGTGTCGGCCGTGTCGACCACCCCGGCCTCATCGGCCGCTTCGCCCGTCGTCAGCGCAGCCCCGGTGTCGGTCAGCGCGGGCGCGAGTCCCGGACCGGCAGCGGACGCCGCGATCGTCGGCTTCACGGCGACGCGTTCCGCACTCAGCCTGCCGTCCGCCCGGAGTCGAGCTGTCGCGCTCGTGCTCGGATCCTCGATCTTCGTGATCGGCGGGCTCACCGCGACCGGTGCGACGACCAGTGCCACGGTGGACGTCGAGCCCGCATCCGGCCGCGTCTCGCGTGCGGGCACGCTGGCCGTGGCCGTCCACGATGCGGCTGGGGCCGTCCTCGATGGCTCTGGCTTCATCTTCGGCGGAGGCAGGCTCGTTCCCGGCGCCACGGTCCAGCGTGTCTCGACGACCGGCCTCGGCAAGGCCGTCGGCAGCCTGCCGGCCGTCAGGGCGGATCTCGCCGCCGTGGCGGTCGACGGAGAGATCGTGGTCGTCGGCGGCGGGACGCCGGCAGGCGCCGACGACCGAGTCCTGGCGACGACGGACGGCCGGCATTTCACGAAGGTCGCGAAACTCATCGTCGGCGTTCGCTACCCAGCCGTTGCGGTCCTCGGTGGGACGATCTACGTCGTCGGCGGGAGCACGCCTCGCGGCGACAGTCGTGTCATCCAGTCGATCGATCCGCGGACCGGAGTCGTGCGGATCGTCGGGCACCTGGCAAGCGGCTTGTCCCACGCCTCTGCGCTGGTCGTCGGGAACCTCCTGCTGATCGCGGGTGGACGGGCGGCCGGTCGCGCCCAGGACGGGCTATGGCGATACGACCCGACCAAGCGGACCGTGACCCGCGCCGGTCGTCTGCCGTATGCAGTCTCGGACGCGGCGGCCGCGGTGGTCGCTGGTCTCGGCTATCTCATCGGTGGCGAGGACCATGGTCCGCTCGCATCGATCATCACGGTCAGGACCCGCTGATGGGCGAGGGCGCTCCCGGGGATCCACGGGCGGCTCGGTCGAGTCGCCAGGCACGAGGTCGCCCGCCACGCCCCCGCGGCGTCGTCGCGGCGGTGCTCGCGGTGTCCCTCATCGCGATCGCCGGCGTCCTCGCCGGCGGGTGGGCGATCGGCGGACAGCCGACCGACCGCGGCCGAGCCTCTGTCGCTCCGATCGCCGCCGAGACGTCGGCCGCGGGATCGCCACTGGGTACCCCCTCGCTCGTCGCGCTGGGTGGAGTCGCTGGCGCGCCCGAGAGCCCGCCGTCGTCGGTGACCGGCCTGCACGCCTCGGGGCAGGGCGTCACGGCCGTGGCCGACCATGGTCCGTTCCCGAACGGCCTGCTCATCGCCGACCGCGGGAATGGCCGCCTCATCGTGGTCAACGACGCGAAGAAGATCATCTGGCGGTTCCCCGCCGGCGGCAGCCTGCCGCGTGGACGGGCGTTCTCGGCTGACGATGCGTTCTTCGCGCCAGATGGCAAGACGATCGTCGCCAACGACGAGGGGCGCCACATCATCTACCGCATCGACATCGCGACGAAGAAGGTCATCTGGTCGTACGGTCACTACCGGTCCGCGGGCTCCGCGAAGGGCTACCTGAACACCCCCGACGACGCCTACCCGCTCGCCAACGGCGACATCGTCGTGGCCGACATCAACAACTGCCGGATCCTCGAGATCGCCCCGAACAAGTCGATCGTCCGCACCTGGGGCACGACCGGCCGGTGCACCAACGCTGCTCCGCGCGCCTATGCCGCACCGAACGGTGACACGCCGCTCCCGGACGGAGGGCTCCTGGTCACGGTCATCCATGGTTCGCGCGTCGTTCGGCTGTCGGCGACCGGCAGGGTGATCTTCGATATCCACGTCCCGATCGTGTATCCGTCGGATGCCCAGCTGCTGGCCAACGGGAATGTGGTGGTGGCGGGCTACACCAGCCCGGGCGCGGTGATCGAGGTGACGCCGAAGGGCAGACTCGTCTGGCGCTACGCACCGACGTCGGGACCGGGACGACTCGATCACCCGAGTCTGGCCACGCCACTCGCCAACGGCCTGGTCTCGATCAACGACGACGGCCGCCAGCGGATGATCGTGATCGACCCACGGACCATGAAGATCGTCTGGCAGTATGGCAAGACCGGCGTCGCCGGCCGAGGGTCCGGCTTCCTGTCCGATCCCGACGGTCATCAACCGGTGCCGGCCAACGTGGCCTTCTGACCGTCCGTTCGCCGAGGTGTCGCCGCCTGCGGTATCATCCCGGCCTCGTGGGCCTGTAGCTCAATGGCAGAGCAGCTGACTCTTAATCAGCGGGTTGAAGGTTCAAGTCCTTCCAGGCTCACCAGCAACGCACGCACGAGATGACCCCCGGAGGTGCTCCTCCGGGGGTCGCTGATTCACTCTGGTCGCGGTCGGGTCGAACCCTACTGGGCCAGCCCCTTGCACTGGCCGATGGCCTTGCCGCCGACGATGTTCTTGGCGCCGCCATCGAGCGGGTTGACCTGGGCCGCCGGCACGTTGCCGTGGCAGATCAGATTGCCGCCGATCGTCTGCGGGATGACCGGCCCGCCGATCGAGCTCAGGTCGGTGCCCATCACTTCGGACGAATCGGTGTCCGTCCCGGGGCCGGTCACGTCGTTCGAGCGGCTCTTGTTGTCGGAGAAGATCACGTTCCGGTCGACGGTGTTGCGAATCAGGCCGATCCAGCCACCGTGCCATCCCTTGATAACCAGGTTGCCGTGGATCACGTTGTCCTTGACCGGGAAGTTGCGGAAGTCCGCGATCGAGGTGCTGAGCACCCCGCCACCATTCGAGGTCACGTTGCCCCACACGGTGACCCCGCCGATCTGGAGTGCCAGCGGGTGGTCAGCGGTGATGTTCCCGCCGACCGTGTCCGGGCCGAGGGTGCCCTCGCCACCGGGCGAGTTCCAGCCAAGACCCAGGACGCCGCCCCGGCCGACCTTGATGTTGCCGTCGACGTGCATCTCGGCCTTCATCCAGAGCTCGGCGCCGTGGTCGTTCAGGCTGGCGTGCCTGGCGATCTTGAGATCGCCCTTGATGTGGACGGTCGCGCCGTAGGCGATCACGCAGGTGCCGGTGACGGTGAAGTTCCGGTAGGTTCCGCCGGCCATGGTCCCGTCCACGCAGCGGCCGTCGTGATGCCTGCCGTCGTGGTGCTCGCCGTCGTGGTGCTCGCCGGCGAGCGCCGTCCCCGGCAACGCAATGATCAGCAAGGTCAGGATCGCGCTGAAGAGGAAACCCATCCTTCGCATGAACAACCTCCTGTGGCGGTGTCGCCACCGCCCGCGTCTCGGCCGATGGGGCGGAAGGCGTCCGTCCCACTGTCGCCGTGGGTACCCACCGCGATTCGGGGCCACGTATCGCGGCAGGGGTAGACGGGCTTTGTACCACCGGGTGCGAGCCAGAGTCCAGCCGCCGACCGGCGCCCGGGACCGTGGCCGGTGCCCGCACGCACCACTTCGCGACGATCGCGGGCTGGATCGTGCCGGCGAAGTGAGTCAGGCCTACGACTTTCGGCTGACCAGGATCGTGATCACGCCCAGGAAGATGAGCGGCAGGAGGATCAGCCCGAAACCGCCCGGCGCGACCGTCTGGAACCAATGGAAGATGTCGTGGAGCAGGTTCGCGATCGAGTTGACGATGTCAGAGAGCATCGACTGACCCCCCGGTAGCGGGGTCAGCGTACGACAAGCGCGCAACGGTGGCGAGACCCAGACGCCGCGGCATTCGTCGGGGTCGACTGATGGCCCGTCCCGTTCGATAGACTTCGGTCATGCCCACGAAGCTGATCCTCGACGTCGACACCGGCACCGACGACGCCGTCGCCCTCATGCTCGCCGCGCTGCATCCGGAGCTCGAGCTGATCGGCGCGACCACGGTCAACGGCAACGTCCCGGTCGACTACTGCACGGAGAACTCGCTCCGCGTCTTCGACCACATCGGGATCCCGATCCCGGTCTACGAGGGTGTGACCCACCCGATCGCTCGTGACGACTTCCCGATCGCGCGGCCGGACATCAAGAGCACCGGCGCCGTCCACGGCGGCTACCTCGATATCCCGCCGTCGCGGTCGCACAAGCAGTCGACCGGCGCCGTCGAGTTCCTCGTCGAAACCTACCGCGCCGCCACCGAGCCGATCATCCTCGTCCCGGTCGGGCCGCTGTCGAACATCGCGACCGCCCTGGCCGCCGAGCCCCGCCTCCGCGACCTCATCCCGGAGCTGGTGATCATGGGCGGCGCCAACCGCTACGGGAACGTCACCCCGCGGGCCGAGTTCAACGTCTGGGCCGACCCGGAAGCGGCCCGCATCGTGCTTGGGTCAGGCGTCCGCAAGATCACCCTCGTGCCGCTCGACGCGACCCACCAGGCGCTCGTGTCGCTCGATGACTGCGTCGCGCTCCGGGCGCTCGGCACGCCCGCCGGCGAAGCCGCCGCCCGCTTCACCGAGCGCCGCATCGAGGGGTACGACCGCACCCAGCCGATGAAACGACCGAACGCCGCGCCGGTCCACGATGCGCTCGCGGTCGCATCGATCGTCGATCCGGCGGTCATCACGACCACATTCCTCCATGTCGACGTCGAGACGCAGGGCGAGTTGACGGTCGGCGAGACCGTCGTCGATACGAACCATCGAGGCGACGGCGCACCGAACGTCCATGTCGCCTTCGCGGCTGACGAGCGCCGGTTCGTCGCCATCCTGCTCGAGACATTCGCCCGGACGGCGGGAGCCGCCTGATCGGGGTCGGAGCCGGTCGGCGCAGCGAGTCCTGCGCCCGGGATGCTACCCTGAGCCAGTCCTTTCATGGCCGGTCCTGTGAGGCTGGCGTACCGGTCCCGTGAGGCCGGCGAAGGAGGCATCGATGTCTGCGCACGCGTCCGCCCACCGAGCCCAAGCGGCCGGTGGGTTCGTCGTATCCGGGGCCGCGTGATCGCGCGACCCGTGCCGCCGGCACCCCGAACGAGCGCCGTCGTCGATCCACGGATCGGGGACCTGGGTCCGGCGTTGCTCGCGCTCGAGGACGGAACGGTCTTCCCGGGTGTCGCGTTCGGTGCCCCGGTCGCAGCCGGCGGAGACCTCGTGGTCAACACCAGCCAGACGGGCTACCAGGAGGTCTGTACCGACCCCTCGTACGCCGGCCAGGTCGTGGTCATGACTTACCCACTGATCGGCAACTATGGCCGCCTCGTCGACGACGACCAGTCCATCCATCCGTGGCTCCGAGCGCTCGTCGTCGCCAACGCCACGGCCGCCGTCCTTGACGACGCCCGCCAGCTAGCGGCCCTGCTCCGCGACGATGCGATCCCGGCCATCGCCGGCGTGGACACCCGGGCACTGGCACGGCACCTGCGCGCGAACGGCTGCCTGCGCGGGATCGTCACGGCGCCGGGCGAGACCGATCGCGACGCTGCCGTCATGGCGGCGCGGGCGGTCACGCGCTGGGAGGACCAGGACTTCGTCGGCCAGGTCTCGCCGCCGGCCGTGACCGACTACCCGGCCACGGGCGCGGGCCTCGCCAGTCCCCGCATCGGCATCGTCGACCTCGGGCTCAAGACCAACATCGTCCGGGCGATGCGCCATCGCGGCGCGAGCGTCCGGGTCTTCCCGCACACCGCAACGGCCCAGGAGGTCCTGGCCGCAGACATCGATGGCGTGATCCTGTCGCCGGGACCGGGCGATCCGGCCCGGCTCGGCGCCCAGGTCGCTCTCGCCCGGACGCTCATCGACGACGGGCGCCCTCTGCTGGGTATCTGCCTCGGTCACCAGATCGTCGGGCGCGCGGCGGGGGCCGACACGACCAGACTCCGCTTCGGCCACCACGGCGCGAACCATCCCGTCCACGACGTCGAGCTCGGGGTCGTCCAGGTGACCGCGCAGAACCACGAGGTCCAGGTCGTCGGGACGTCGCTGCCGATCGCATCCGGCTTCCGGGTCAGCCAGGTGAACCTGAACGACGGCTCGGTCGAGGGGTTACGCCATCGCGAAAAGCCGATCGAGACCGTCCAGTACCACCCCGAGGGCGCGCCCGGCCCACTCGATGCGCTGGCGGTCTTCGACCGGTTCGTCGCGGCGGCGACCCTTGCCGCCGGGAGTCCCCGGCGTTGACACCTCCGGGCCCCAAGCCGGCCTCCGTCCTCATCCTCGGATCGGGCCCGGTCGTCATCGGCCAGGCGGCCGAGTTCGACTACGCCGGGACGCAGGCCTGCCGTGCCCTGCGCGCCGAGGGTGTCCGGACGATCCTGGTGAACTCGAACCCGGCCACGATCATGACCGACCCATCGGTGGCCGACGTCATCTACCTCGAGCCGCTGACCGTCGAGGCCGTCGAGGCGGTCATCGCCAAGGAGAAGCCCGAGGGTCTCCTCGCCGGGCTCGGTGGCCAGACCGCGCTCAACCTGACGACCGCGATGGCCGAGGCGGGCGTCTTCGACCGCCACCCGATCCGACTCCTTGGCACGCCCCTCGAGGCCATCCGGATGGCCGAGGACCGCGAGGCGTTCCGCGACCTGCTCGACCGGATCGGGCAGCCGTACGCGCCCTCGTGGATCGTCGAGCAGCCGGAGGACATCGATGTCGCGCTGGCGACCATCGGGCTGCCGGCCATCGTCCGTCCGGCGTTCACGCTCGGTGGCACCGGTGGCGGCATCGTCGAGACCGAACCCGCCTACCGCGAGCGCGTCCGGGCCGGCCTGCGCGCCAGCCCGATCAACCAGGTCATGGTCGAGAAGTGTCTCGTCGGCTGGCAGGAGATCGAGTACGAGGTCATGCGCGATGCCGACGACACGTGCATCGCGGTGTGCTCGATGGAGAACGTCGATCCGCTCGGCGTCCACACCGGCGATTCGATCGTCGTGGCGCCCGTCCAGACGCTGACCGACGCGGTCCATCAGCGCCTGCGCAGCGCGGCCCTGGCGATCATCCGGGCACTCGGGGTCGAGGGTGGCTGCAATGTCCAGTTCGCCCTGTCGCCCGACTCGACCGAGTACGCCGTCATCGAGGTCAACCCGCGCGTGTCGCGGAGTTCCGCGCTGGCCTCGAAGGCGACGGGCTATCCGATCGCCCGGGTCGCGGCGCAGATCGCCGTCGGCCGACGGCTGGCCGAGATCCCCAACGTCGTCACCGGCACGACCGTGGCCGCGTTCGAGCCGGCCCTCGACTACGTCGTCGTCAAGCTGCCGCGCTTCCCGTTCGACAAGTTCCCCGGCGCCGACCGCTCACTGGGCAGCCAGATGAAGGCGACCGGCGAGGTGATGGCCATCGACCGGACGTTCGGCTCGGCGCTCAACAAGGCGCTCCGTGGCCTCGAGCAGGCGGGCGTCGGGCCGCTGGCCGAGGACGACGCCTGGACGCCCACCTTCGACTACCTCTCAGGCGTCTACGCCGGCGACCCCGACGAGGACGAGCCGATCCGCTGGGTGGACGATGCCGGCCAGGCGTGCGAATCGACCCGCCACGCCCAGCGCACGGCAGCGCCCATCGTCCTGCGCCAGTTCCTCGCCCCGTCGGACAGCCGGCTGTGGCGGCTCCTGGGCCTGCTGCGCCGCGGCGTCCCGGAGGCCGTCGTCGGTGAGGCGACCGGCATCTCGGCCTGGTTCCTCGCGGAGATGGGCCGCAACGTCGCGCTCGAGGCCGAGGTCCACGCGGTCGGGGAGCGGATCGCGGATCCGACCGATGGCGATGCCGCGACCCTCCTGGCCACCGCCAAGCGAGCCGGGTTCGGCGATCGCGAGCTGGCCGGGCTGGCCGGCACCACCGCCGACGAGATCCGGGCCGCCCGCCTGACCCTCGGCCTGCGGCCGGGCTACGCGATGGTCGACACCTGCGCGGCGGAGTTCGCGGCCGAGACGCCGTACTTCTACTCGACCTACGCGGCTGCCGGCTCTGCACCCGAGGCGCCACCGGTGGGGCGGCCCGCGGCGCTCGTCATCGGGTCCGGTCCGGTCCGGATCGGGCAGGGGATCGAGTTCGACTATTGCGCGGTCCAGGCTGCCGACACCCTTCGCCGTGCCGGCTGGAGCGCGGTGATGATCAACTCGAACCCGGAGACCGTGTCGACCGACTTCGACGCCTCCACCCGCCTCTACTTCGAGCCGCTCGACCCGGAGAGCGTGCGCAGTGTCATCGATGCGGAGTCGCCCGACGATGCCGACCTCTTGCCCGCGGTGGTGGCCTACGGCGGCCAGACGCCGCTCAACCTCGCCGGCCCCCTGGCCGCGGGTGGCGTGCCGCTCCTTGGCTCCAGCCTCGAGACCATCGACCAGGCCGAGGAGCGGACGCGCTTCTCCGCGCTGTTGGACCGGCTGGGCATCCCACAGCCCGAGGGCGGGATGGCGCACTCGGTCGAGGAGGCACTCACCCTGGCCGAGCGGATCGGCTATCCGGTGATCGTCCGGCCGTCGTTCGTCATCGGCGGCCTGGCGATCGACTTCTGCTACTCGCCGTCGGACCTCGAGCGCCAGCTGGCTGCCGCGACCGTCGTCGACCCCGACCGACCCGTCCGGATCGACCGCTACCTCGAAGGCGTCGAGGTCGATATCGATGCGGTGTCCGACGGCGAGCGCGTGCTCATCCCTGGTCTCCTCGAGCACGTCGAGCGGGCCGGCGTCCATTCGGGCGACTCGGTCGCGATGTTCCCGCCGCAGACCGTGTCGGACGGCGACCAGGCGCTCATCGTGGCGACGATGGAGCGGATCGTGCTCGCACTCGGGGCGCGCGGTCTGGTCAACGCCCAGTTCATCGTCCGCGACGACGGCGTCTACCTCATCGAGGTCAACCCGCGCGCCTCACGGACCGTGCCGTTCATGTCCAAGGTGACCGGCGTCCCGATGGTCGAGCTCGCGGTCCGGATCTCGCTCGGCGCGACGCTCCCCGAGCTCGGCTGGGACGCCGGCCACCTGCCGCCGCCGGACTTCGTGGCGGTCAAGGCACCGGCCTTCTCGACGGCCAAGCTCCGCGGCGTGGACCCATCGGTCGGGCCGGGGATGCAGTCCACCGGCGAGGTCATCGGCATCGCCACGGATCCGCGGGTGGCTCTGGCCAAGGCGCTCCTAGGGGCTGCCCTGGTCCCGCCACGGCCGGGCGCAGAGGGCGCCCTCGCCCTGCTGTCCATCGCCGACCGCGACAAGGAGACGCTGCCGCGCCTCGCCGGCGCGCTCGCCGCCGCAGGCTACCGGTTGGCGGCCACGCCCGGGACGCGACGCGCCCTCGCCGCGGCCGGCTACGACGCGCGACCGGTGGCCAAGCTCGGCGAGGCCGCCAGTGAGGCGGAGGGCGAGGTGGCCATCCTCGAGCTGATCGCGTCGGGCGAGGTCCGCCTCGTCGTCAACACGCCGACGCCGCGCTCCGGTGCGGTCCGTGACGCGGCCGAGATCCGGCTCGCGGCGACGGCGGAGGGGATCCTGTGCCTGACCGCGATGGAGACGGCGGTCGCGGCGGCGGAGGCGCTCGACCCGGCCATCGCCGCCCGGCTCGGCGAGGTTCGCTCACTGGAATCCTGGGTGCCCACCGAGGCCGTGGCGGCCGCTCCGGTCTGATCCGAGCCGAGGAGCCGGGCCTCAGCTCGGCGGCGTGATGATGATCGCCTGGCCCAGCGACCACAGGGTCAGCGTCGTCAGGCCGATCATCACGATCGCGAGCGGGATCTGCCGTCGTCGGAGTGCCTGGACGGTCAGTCCGGGCGGCGCGTCCGCGACGGCCACGACGTGCCCGCCCCATGCGCCGAGCATGTGTCCGCCGACGACCGCCGCCAGCTGCACGGTCCAGACCAGTCCGGGCGGCAGCCAGTCACCGGTCGGCGTGTGGAAGGCCGTCCCGAACAGGTTCCAGCCCTTGTTGAACGGGTCGGAGATGGCGATGAGGATCCGTTGTCCATCGATGAGCAGGAACGTCAGGTAGTGGGCGATGAGATAGCC
This sequence comes from uncultured Chloroflexia bacterium, assembly GCA_963782715.1. Lineage (GTDB taxonomy): Bacteria > Chloroflexota > Limnocylindria > Limnocylindrales > CSP1-4 > SPCO01. The sequence goes on along the minus strand of CAWAKU010000008.1, from coordinate 541,055 downwards.
GAGCGCGATCGGCAGCAGGCCGGCCCCGATGGCGCCGAGACCGACCGTCCGGGCGACGGCGAACGCGAGCAGGACGACGATCCCGAGGAACGCCCCCAGCAGCACGGTCTTCACGACGAGGCCGGGAGCCCCGAACAGGTCGAAGAACGGCTGCGTCTGCGACAGGCCATCGAAGATGATCGAGCTGACCCCGAGCGCCACCAGCGTGACGTCCGCCGCCGACCAGCCGGGCTCGAGCAGCCCGCTCCCGAACGAACGGGTCACCACGCGACCGTCCTCGTCGACCAGGCGCCAGTGGGCGAGGCGGCCGAGGGTCCGGAACCAGACCGTGAACGTTTCGGCGTGGGAGCGCCACTCATCCCGCCCGAACTGGGCCATCATCGCGACCGTCAGGGCCGTGTAGCCGACGAGCACGATGAACAGGATCGACGGACCGGCCTGCACGACGAGTTCGAGCCAGACGAAGAACGCGAAGCCGATGGTCGCGGGCCAGCGCCCGAAGCGCACCGGGTAGTCGGCGATCGCCCAGCCCTGGACGTGGAGCGCCCGCAGGAGCGCGGCGCCGAGGTCGTGGATGGTCGAGAACGGGTCGAGGAACTGCCAGACAGGCCCGATGGCCGCGCACAGGATCGCCACCCCGACCCAGCCGTAGTTCCACAGGAAGAGCGTCGCGACGTCGCCGTCGCTCGACCCGCCGGCGATGCCCTGGGCGACGATCCAGGCCCAGCCGACGATGCCGATGACGCGCAGCGGCAGCCGGATCCATGCCGGGGGAAGGTGTCCGGCCGCGGTCAGGTCCGGCGGCGCGGCACGGACGTCGCGAACGATGACGAAGACGAAGGACAGCCCGACCGCCAGCGCGGCGCCGACCACGTAGACCGCGAGCGGCAGGCGGCTCTCATACGTCGCGTTGAGGGTGTGCGCCGCGACCGTCACCGGGACCGCGAACGCCAGCACGAACACGGCCGCGAGCGCTCCGGCGACCCGCGCGGCCGTCGCGAGGAAGGCCATGCGCGCGTCGCGGTTCACGTCGGGTCGGTCGGGTCGGTCGGGCGGTTTCGTCGGGTCAGGAGATATGCGGCGCCGGCGCCGAGGGCGATGAGGGCGACGATGATGGGCAGGACGACGTCGCCGCTACTGCCCGTGCTCGAACCATCGCCCGACGGGGTGGGGGTCGGGGCAGCAGATGGGAGCGCGGTGGCCGGCGCTGCAGTCGGGATCGCGGTCGCGACCGCGCTGGCCCCGACGGTCGGGGACGGCGTCGCGACCGGCGTCGGCGAGGGCGTCGCGGCGACCGCCACGGTGAACGCCCAGGTGGCATGCTCGATGTGGCCGTCGGTCGCAACCGACGTGGATTCGACCCGGTAGGTCCCGTTGCCCAGCGGCGTTGCGGGTGTCGCGACCATCCTCGTGTCGTCGTCGGGATCGACCGTCCCATCCGCGACCACGGTCCCGTTCGAATCCTTGACGACAAGGCTGCTGCCCTTCGGTGTCATCGCCTCGCTGTAGATGCCGGACACCTCGGCCACCGGCTCGGTCACCGTCGACTTGTCGGCGGGTGTCGCGGTCTCGAGCTCGGCATGTCCGAGGGCGAGGCCGGGGATCATCAGGACGACCAGCGCCGCCACGGCGACGGCCGTTGCAACGCGACGAATCGGACTCTGCAGCATCATGGCCGCGAGTCTACAAACGAACGGGGGAACGCGTGCAGATCGAGTACCTGGAGCCACTGCCCGGCGGATATCGGCCCGGCGTCTGCAACATCGGGCCACGGGAGATCGCCAACCGTCGCGCGTACGGCATCGCCGGCCTGATCATCTCGGTCATCCTCGGAGTCGTCCTGCTCGCCATCGACGCGCCGCCCCTCGCCCGTGGCCTGATCGTCCTTCCGCTGTGGGGAGCCCTCATCAGTCTTGAGCAGGCACGCCGGACGTTCTGTGCCGGTTTCGCCTACGCGGGGATCCGCAGCGTCACTGGCTCGGACGCCACCGAGCGTGTCGGCGACCCGGCCGACCTCGCCACCGACCGCGCCACGGCGAGGCGCATGGTGGCGTACTGTGGCGCCATCGCCGCCGCCATCGCGACGGCCTTCGTGCTGCTACCCATCTGACCGATCCAGCCATCCTCGAGGTGATCCGTGCCCATCACCGTCCCCGAGGTCGCCTTCAGCGACCAGCGTCTCGACAATGGTCTCCGGGTGATCGTCGCCGAGGATCACCTCGCCCCGGTCGTCGCGGTCAACCTCTGGTACGACGTCGGCTCCAAGCACGAGGTCGAGGGCAAGACAGGCTTCGCCCACCTCTTCGAGCACGTCATGTTCCAGGGCTCGCGCCACGTGGCCAAGGCGGAGCACATCGCCCTTGTCCAGGCGGCCGGCGGCACCATGAACGGTTCGACCTGGCTCGATCGGACCAACTATTTCGAGACGCTGCCGGCGCACCAGATGGACCTCGCGCTGTGGCTCGAGGCGGACCGGATGGCGACCCTGCTCGACGCGCTCAGCCAGGAGAACCTGGACAACCAGCGGGAGGTCGTCAAGAACGAGAAGCGCTGGTCCTACGACAACCGGCCGTACGGTTCGTTCCAGGAGAAGCTGCAGGCCCACCTGTTCCCGCCGGAGCATCCGTACCACCACTCGACGATCGGCTCGATGGACGACCTGAATGCAGCTTCCATCGAGGACGTCAGCGCCTTCTTCCGGACGTACTACGCGCCGAACAACGCGGTCCTGTCCGTGGTCGGTGCGGTGGACACCGCTGAGGCGCTGGCCAGTGCCCAGCGCTATTTCGGTGCCATCCCGCCGAACCCGGACATCCCGCGCCTGGGCGACCTGTCGCTGCCGCCGTCGCTCGGCGGGGAGCGTCGCGAGATCGTTCACGACAAGGTGCCTCTGCCGCGCGTCCACGTCGGCTTCCGGGCTCCGGTCTACGGTGACCCGCGACTCGACGCGCTCGACCTTGCCGGACAGATCCTGTCGGGCGGGAAGGGCAGCCGGCTCAATCGCCGTCTCGTCCGCGACGAACGGATCGCCCAGGACGTCGCCATCTTCACCCTCGGCTTCACCGGTGGCGCATCGGTCACGGCGGGCTGGGCGACGGTCAGGCCCGGCGTGTCGGTCGAGCGCGTCGAGGCCGTCCTGCACGAGGAGCTCGAGCGTCTGGCGACGGAGCTCGTCAGCGACGACGAGCTGGCCCGCGCCAAGGCGTTGACCGAATCGGACGAGCTGGGGTCGCTCCAGCGGGTGGAGGAGAGGGCCGACCGGCTGTCGATGTACGCGACCCTGTTCGACGACCCGGGGCTCATCAATAGGATGCTGCCGCGCTACCTCGCGGTGACGCCGGAGGCGATCCGCGATGTCGCGGCCACGGTCTTCCGGCCCGACAACCGACTGGTCCTGACCTACCTGCCGGAAGGTGCGACCGGGGACGGCGAGGTGGCGGCATGAGCACGTCCGTCGATCCGCACCGCGACGGCCCGGTGCTCTCGGAACGCCCGAAGCCGGGCAGCCCGCGACCGTACGAATTCCCGACGGTCACGTCGCACGAACTCGCCAACGGCCTGTCCATCGTCGTGGTCGATCTGCCCGGTCGGCCACTCGTGTCGGCCTCGCTCATCGTGACTGGCGGGTCGGCCGAGGAGCCGGCCGATCTGGCCGGGGCGACCGTCCTCGCCGGCCGAGCCCTGACCGAGGGCACGGAACGGCGTGACGCCATCGAGCTCGTCGAGGCAGGTGAACGCCTCGGGGCCTCGCTCCACGCCGAAGCCGGCTGGGATGCCCTGTCAGTCGGCGTTGATGTGCCCGCAGCACGCCTGGGCGCCGCCCTCGATCTCGTTGCCGAGGTCTTCCTCGAGCCGAGCTTCCCGTCCTCGGAAGTCGAACGGATCCGCGACGAGCGACTCAACGACCTCCTCCAGGCGCAGGCCGATCCGCGGCGACGCGTCGAGGAGACGTTCATCGGCACGATCTATGCGGACGCATCGCCCTACCATCGTCCATCTGGTGGGACGCGCCAGACCGTCGAGGGCCTCACCGCCGCCGACCTCCGCGCGACGTACGAACGGACCCGCCAGCCGAGCCGGACGACCCTCGTCGTCGGCGGCGACCTCGGCGGGTTCGACGTCGTGGACGCCGCCGAGCGACTGTTCGGATCATGGGCCGGCGTCGGCCCGGCACGATCGCCGGGGGCGGTCGTCGATACCGGCACGTCGTCGGGCCGGATCGTCCGGGTCATCCACCGGCCGGGGTCGGTCCAGACCGAGATCCGGGTCGGTCACCGCGGCCTGGCCCGGCGCATCCCCGATTTCCACGCGGTGTCGGTGATGGGCGCCATCCTTGGCGGCCTGTTCAACTCACGCCTGAACATGAAGCTGCGCGAGGAGAAGGGCTACACGTACGGGGCCGGCGCCGGGTTCGACATGCGACGTGGGGCGGGACCGTTCTCGGCCAGGGCGGCGGTGAACACCGAGGTCACCGTCCCGGCGATCGTGGACATGCTGGCGGAGCTCGAGCGGATGCGCGATACGCGGGTCGAGCTGTCCGAGCTGGTCGCTGCGCGCGACTTCCTCATCGGCGTCTTCCCGCTCCGGTTCGAGACGGCGGGGGCCGTCGTCGGGGCGCTTGGCAGCCTTGCCGTCCACGGGCTCGGTGTCGAGGAGCTCGTCGGCTACCGCGCGAACGTCGAGGCCGTCGACATCGACGCGATCGAGGCGGCCGCCCGGGCGCACCTCCATGTGGCCGATGCCGCCATCGTGCTGGTCGGCGATGCGGACGCCTTCGGGGCGGATCTCGAGGCGGCCGGCCTCGGACGCGTCGTCATCGAGCGCGATCCCGCTCCCGTCGGATCGGCACCGACCGACGACTCCGAGATGCCCGGGCCGATCGACGACGAGGAGCAGGCCGGCCCGACGGCCGGGGCCGAGGAACCGGAGGTCCCCGGTCTGGGCGACGACCCCGACGCGATCGCGGATGGCGCCTGAAACCTTTGCCGCACGCGCAGTCTCAATGGGGTAGAAGCCGGTCGTCGACCGGAGCGCCCAGGAGACGAACGAATGCGCAACGATGTCAAGCTGGTCCGCGGGGCGGCCGTGGCTGCGATCACCCTGTTCCTGGTCGGTGGCGCCGCGTTCGCGGCCGACGGCCTGATCGGGTCGAGCCGCAACGACAACGGTCCGGATCAGCTCGTCTCGTCGAACGAGACTGCCGAGCCGAACGAGACTGCCGAGCCGACCGAGACCGCCGAGCCCGCCGAGACCGCGGAACCGGCTGAGACGGCCGAGCCCGCCGAGACCGCCGAGCCGACCGAGACCGCCGAGCCGACCGAGACCGCGGAACCTGACGAAGCCAAGGATGCCCATGGCAGCGACGGCGCCGAGGGGACCGAGCACGCCGGGTCGAGCGGCCACGACAGCGCCAACAACGCGACTGACGACAACAACGGCCCCGACGCGACCGACGATCACGGTGGGTCCAACGGTCACGACGGTGGCGGTGACAGCGGCCACGACGGTGGCGGCGACAGTGGCAACGGCGGCGGCGGCAACGACTGACGTCCGACCCCGCGACGCCAGCCCACGTGGCCGGAAGGACAGACGACCGATGGATCCGCTCGCCCTCCCGCATCATGGGGACGAGCGGATCCGGCTTGCCGGGTCCCGAACCGTCACACGCGTCACGGAGCCCGGCGATCTCTCGACCCTCCGCTACCACAGGCCACACCGATGAAGGCAGCGACCGCACGATCGTGGACGCCGTTCTGGCCGGCGACCGTGACGCTTTCCGTCACCTCGTCGACCGGGAGTCGGCGTCCGTCGTTCGAGCGAGCCACCGTATCCTCGGCGACCTGCACGAGGCCGAAGACGTCGCCCAGGAGGCCTTCGTGACCGCCTATCGATCGCTCGCCAGCTGGCGTGGCGACGGCCCGTTCGGGGCCTGGCTCACACGGATCGCGGTGCGTCTCGCGCTGCGCCGGCTGGGCCAGCGGAAGTCGGTGACCTGGATCGATCCGACCGGTGCTCCCGATCCGGACGCACCGAATACGACCGCCGGACTGACCACGGGCGCCGGATCCGATCCAGCGTCGATCGCCCTGAGGGCGGAGCGCGCGTCCGACCTGCGCCTCGCCGTCGCCTCGCTCCCCGAGCCGTATCGCGAGGTCGTGTCGCTGCGCTTCTTCGGTGAGCTCTCGCTCGAGGAGATCGGGCGCCAGACCGAACGGCCACTCGGCACGGTCAAGACCCACCTCCGTCGCGGCCTCCTTCGGCTGCGTGAGACCGTCGAACCGTGGAGCGACGCGTGAGCGGGCCGCGCCGGTTCGACCCGGCTGAATTGCACGTCCCCGGCGAGCCCGATGCGAGCGTCGCCGAGCTGTCCGAGGCCCTGGCGGCCGCGCGCGAACTCGAGGCGCTCGCGACGAACACCGGGATTCGCCCGACCGAGGGGTTCGAAGACCGGGTCATGGCCGCGATCGCGACCGAACCTGCGCCCAGATTGGTGGCCGCCCCGGCATCCGCCGTCCGCGGCGGTCGGCTCGGCGCCTTCCTGGTGACCATCCGGGAGTCGTGGGGTGTCGCCTTCAGCGGGGGGCGCCCGATGGTCATCCGGGCCCAGGCCCTCGCCTTCGTGTTTCTGGTCGTGCTTGCGACGGGAGCGCTGGCCGGCGCCTCGGTCGTGACGGTCGGGGCATTGATCGGACCGAATGGAGCGACCGTCCGGCCGGACGACAGCGCCAACCCGACGACGCCATCCGATGACGCGAGCCCGAACTCGCTCGAGCCGACCGAATCCGCCGAACCTCCTGAATCCACCGAGCCGAGCGAACCGGCCGAGACCGTCGAGCCGTCCGAGACGGCCGATCCCGGCGAGACGCCCGATCCCGGCGAGACGCCGCGAGCGACACGGCCGCCTCGACCGACCGACACACCCGACGGCCAGGAGACGCCCGAACCGCACGAGACCCCGGAGCCCGCCGAGACGCCCAAGGGCAGCGACGGCCATGGTGGGGGGAGTGGCGGCGGCGGTGGCGACGGAAGCATCGACAGCGGCAGCACGGGGTAGGACGGCACGAGCCTCGGCGCGTACGCTTCCGAAGTGATCGTCGTCATCGGGTCTCCGGTCGGTCGGGCCACCGAGTCGGCGATCCTTGCAGCCGGGATGTCCTCGCGGGTCGCGCTTGCCGCAGCCCGTGCCGGCGGCACGGTGCAGCTCGTCGGCAAGACCGGTGACGACCCGACCGCGGACGGTGTCGTCCTCGACCTGGCCCGCGGGGGAGTCGGGCACGTCGCGCTGCTACGCGAATCGGCGCGCGCCACACCGCTCGAACGCGTGCCCGACGATGACGACGAGACGGCGGCCCGGCCCGACGCCGAGGATGCGACGGCCGATGCGCTGGCCGGTCCCGCGATCGATGCCGGCGATGTCGACCTCGGCCTGCGCTATCTCACCGAATTCGGCGTCGTGGTCCTCGCCGAGCCGGCGGCCCTCGACGTCGTCGGCGTCGTATCCGAGGCGGCCCGCTGGGCCGAAGCGCGGATGGTCCTCGTCGTGACGGCCGGCTCGGCCGTTCCCGAGGGACTCCCTCCGGACGTCATCGTGTTCGAGGCCCCTGACGCGGATCCGGATGGCGTCTTCGCCGACCTCGTCGGCTCGTTCGCCGCGGCTCTCGATGACGGAGCCGAGCCCGGTGACGCCTTCCGCGCGTCGATCGGCTCCGATGGCTGGACCGGGGTCGCCGACGACTGACCGGGTCCGGCAGCCTGCGTCAGCGTCGTCAACAGTCGAAGGCGAACCAGCACAGCTCGTTGCGTAGCTGCTGATCGTCGAGCACGAGCGCTCGGATCGGATCGGTCAGTCGGGTGCGCTGCCAGCGGCACTCAGAGCGGCCGGCCGCCCGGCTTTCGTCTCCTGGCGCCGATGCCCAGGCGGCCCTGATCGCGTAGGCCGCGGCGCCGAGTTCGTGGGCCGCGACATGGCCGACCGCCGCGGCCTGGGCGGCGGCGTACGCGGCATGTCGTGCCGCCCCGGTCAGGTCCCTCGCCGCGGCGTTCGCGTGGCCGGCCGCCGTGCGGGCTTCCTGCCAGCCGATCTCGCCGCGTGCCCAGGCCCGCCCAAGGGCGATCGCCCGACGCGGCCGACCGTCCACCGGTCGAACAATCTCGAAGTAGGGCAGGACATGCTCCGCGCAGTCGGCCGCCCAGATCGCGAGAAGGCGATGCTCATCGTCACCGAGTGTCCCACCGCGTCGCACGGTGATGAACCGCGGATCCCGGATCTTGGGGAGGATCATCGCTCTGCCCTGGCTCTCAACGGTCCTCGAACAGGACGGGCACGGGCGGTTGGGGCAGGAGCGGGAGGATGAGCTCCGGGCCGTCGCGCCGGACGTCGTTGACCCAGCGGTCCACCGGGTAGACCTCGAGGTCGACCGCCTCGTTCGGCACGAGCAGTCCGAGCAGTTCCGACGGATCGGGAGGCGACGGCTCGAGCCAGCGATCCCACGCGTCCTCCGAGATGACGACCGGCATCCGATCATGCAGGTCGACCAGCGCGTCGTTCGGCGTCGTCGTCACGATGGTGAAGGTGCGCCTGACCGTGTCGGTCTCCGGATCGCGCCAGCCTGCCCACAGGCCGGCCAAGGCGAGCGGCATGCCGTCGCGCCGGACGACCCGGAACGGCTGGCGGATCTTGCCCTCGCGCTTCCATTCGTAGAACGAATCGACCGGGACCAGGCAGCGCTTCCGGGCGAACGCGTCGCGGAATGCCGGGCTCGTCGTGATGGTCTCGGCCCGGGCGTTGAACATCCGTGAGCCGACCTTGGCGTCCTTGGCCCAATGAGGGATGAGTCCCCAGCGATAAGCCGTCACGGCACGCCGCTCGTCACGCTGCACGACCACCGCCGCCTCATCGGTCGGCGCGACGTTGTAATGGCCGCCCGGATCGTCGATCAGCGGCTCTGCCCCGAAGATCTCGGCCAGCTCGGACGCCGGGCGTTGCTGGGTGAACCGTCCGCACATCGAAGCAGTCTAGTATCGTCCGGTCGATGGACGAGGCTTCGCCGCCGTCACCGCCGCCCGATCGGTCGGAGCCCGGCCGGCTCACCCGTGAGCGGGCGGTCGCCCTGCTCGAACGCGGCGGCGAACTCCTGGCCTCGGGCGACTACGCCGAGGCTGGCTCGTATTTTTCGCGCGTGGTCGGATTCGACGACCCGACCATCACCGCCGCGGCTCTCCTCGGACTCGGCGAGGCCCACTATCGGCTCAACGACGAGCCGGCCGCGGTGGCGAGCTGGCAGGCGGTCCTGCAGCTGCCCGAGACACCGTCGACGTACACCGCGTGGCGCAACGTGGCCGCGGCTCGCGTCCGCGACGGCGACCTCAGCGGGGCGATCACCGCTTACCGCGAAGCCGACAAGCGCGCGCCGGCCGAGGACAAGGCAGAGATCGCCAACCGGCTGGGCTGGCTGACCAAGGAGACCGGCGACACCAGGGCGGCAAGCCGCTACTTCGCCAAGGGTCGCGGCGACTCCCCGCGGATCACGGTCACCCTGGTCCTCATCGCCGTCACGACCATCATCTCGCTGACGGCGCTCTTCTCGGATCAGGGCCAAACCTTCTACGACGCACTCCAGCTCGACAAGCCCGGCGTGGCTGACGGGGAGTACTGGCGCTTGTGGAGCGTGACCCTCCTCCACGGCGACCTCCTCCACCTCGCCTTCAACATGTACGCGCTGTGGCTGGCGGGCACGATCGTCGAGCGCTGGTACGGGCCGTGGCGCTTCCTGGCCTTCTACCTTGCCTGCGCTGCAGCGGGCTCGGCCGCGAGCTTCGTGTTCGGAGGCGACCGGCCATCGGTCGGCGCCTCGGGGGCGATCTTCGGGCTGTTCGGGATCCTTCTTGCGGCGGGACGCCTCCACCATCCGGTCGATCGCGAGAGTCGCGGCATCGTCAGCCAGCTGATGTTCCTGGTGGTCATCAACATCGTCTTCGGCTTCGCATCGGGCGGATCGATCGACAACGCGGCACATCTCGGCGGGCTGGCGGCCGGGCTGTGGCTCGGTGCGCTGATCCCGCCGACACGCGTGCCCACGATGTCGTCCTTGTGGCACAAGCCGGGTGAGTCCCGCGCCGCGGTCGGGCGAGCGACGGCGCCGGCCTCTGTCTTCGTGCTCGGGATCGCAGTCGTCGGCGTCGTGGTGGCGGCCGGCATCGCGGTCGGGACGAATCAGCGGGTCGGGTCGGTCCCGGACGAGAGTTCACCGAAGACGACCTGGGCGCCGGGCCCGCCGGACGCGCCGGTCGCCGGTTCGAGCGTGATCATCGCCGCCGCGCTCCCGTCGAGGTCCACCCCGAATGAGGCGAGGAACGGGCCGCCCCCGTCGTAGCGGAATGTGCCGAGCGGGTGGACACCCGCCTGATCGGCGTTCCACAGCTGATAGACCATCCCGTTCGGGGTCGGCGGCAGACCGTCGGCCATGATGTAGGCGTCGGTCGTCCCGGGTCGCCAGACGACGACGGCGTTCGCCGCCGGCGCCAGAGGTTCGGCGGCAAGCTCCGCTGACCTGTGCGCAGGGTCGGCGACGACCGCCATCGCGGCTGCCTGCAGTTCGACCCGAGACTGCGCCGTCGCGGCCTCGTCGCGCAGCCGGGTCGACCACGCCCCGAGACCGACGACGAGGACCGCCAGGACCGCCGCCAGGCCGAGCAGCGCCGGTACCCACGGGGAGCGGCGGGCGCGAGAGGGCACGACCGCCGCGCGATGGGTCGAGTCCTGCGCCTCGATGTCGCCGGTGTGCAACGCACCGATCACGGCCGCGCGGAGAGTGGACGGCGGCACGATCCGGGGCGCCATGAGCGCGAGGTCCGCCAGCGTCCCATCGAGCTCGCCCGCCAGCCGACCGCACGATCGGCAGACCCGGACGTGGGCATCGTAGGCCAGCCGTTCTGCGTGGTCGAGATCGCCGAGGGCCGCGCCGGCGCCTAGGAGTCGGAGGGTTCCGTGGTCCATCGGATCGATCCATCGGCGTCGTCTTCGTGCTCGGACAGCTCAGTGCCAAGGATGTCGCGCAGCTTCAGGAGTGCAGACCGGATGCGGGTCTTCGCGGTCCCCAGCGGGATCCCGAGGCGCTCTGCCACTTCCACGTGCGTCAGGCCGGAGAAGAAGGCCAGCTCCAGTGCCGTCCGCTGCGCGTCGGTGAGATGCCCGATCGCCTCCCGGACGCGGTCCCGCCGGAGGTTCTGCCACACCTCGCGATCCACGTCGTCGGCTGCGACCTCGAACTCCATGTCGACGTCGGCTGTTCTCTTCCGCACGTTGGCCTCGCGGCGGACGAGGTCGATCGCCTTGTGGCGGGCGAGGCTGAACAGCCACGGTCCGACCGACCCGCGGGACGGGTCGAACCGGGCGGCGTCCTTCCAGAGGGCGATGAACACCTCCTGGACGACATCCTGGGCGAACCGGTCCGCGCCCGTGACCCGGTACGCGAGCGAGTAGAGCGGGCCGCTGTAACGGGCATACAGGTCCTCGACCGCGGCCTGGTCGCGGTCGACGATCCGGGCCAGCAGGGCGGCATCTTCGGCCCGCCGGACATCTCGGTCGAGCAGGGCGCGCGTCGCGGGATCCTCGGTCTCGGGCAGTGCGGTCGCCTCAGCCTTCGGCCGCTCGGTCACGGCGGCGCGTCCGCCGGAGCCGGCCCGCGGCGCGAACCGATGATACCCGCGCCCGCCGCCGACCCCGAGCCCGGTGACGGCGTGAGCGGCGGCAGGCCAGCCCGAGATCGTGTCCATGTCCACCATTCGCTGGACGTGTCCGCGCGGATGGGCGGCCGGCGCTCCGGGTCAGGTCGGCGCGTCCGGGCCTGCAGGTTCCGGGCGGTCGGGCAGCGGCACGGCGGCCGCAGCCTCGTCGGACAGGAAGCAGTGGTCCTCGCCGATCGTCGTCATCAGGCCGGACCGGCGCATCCGGTCGCGGACCGACCCCCGCACCTGGCTCAGGCGCAGGTCGATCGCAAGCCGACCGAGCTCGACCGATAGGGCGGCCAGCATGTCCATCGTCGCGACGTCGAAGTCGGCGGTCGCGCCGATGTCGAGGATGAGGGCCTGCGGTGGGACGGCCTGGCCGCCGATGTGTGCCATCACCTGGTCCTTCGCGACATCCGCGTTGACGAAGGTCAGCGGGACGTTCGGGCGGAGGATGAGGAAACCGTCGATCGCCGCCGCCGACGTGTGACGCTCGAGGTCGGCGAAGACGGGCGGGTCGCCCGGGATCCGCCCGAGGACCGCGATGTACGGCCGGCTGGCCTGGTACAGGATGGCCAGCAGCGACAGGGCGACGGCGATGGCCATGCCCGTCAGCGCCGTGGTGAAGACGACCCCGCCCAAGGCGGTCATCGCCAGCAGGAAGTCAGTCCGCTTCCAGGCGTAGTAGCGGCGGAGCTCGGCGACGTTGACGAGGTTCAGCACCGAGGCGATGACGATCGCCGCCAGGACCGTCAACGGCAGGTTGCGAAACAGCGGCGCGAGGACGATCGACGTGGCGAGGACCAATCCCGCCGTGATCAGCGTCGACAGCTGCGTCCGATTGCCGGCCGCCTCGCCGGTCGCCGACTGGCTGAAGCTCGCGTCCACCGCGAACCCGCCGAACAGGCCGGCCGCGACATTCGATGCGCCCAGGGCGATGAGCTCCTGATCCGGATCGATGTCGTAGCCGTGCCGCGCCGCGAACGACCGAGCCGCCCCGATGGATTCGGCCAGCGCCAGGAAGACGATGCCGAATGCCCCGGTGATCAGGAAGATGATGTCGCCGACGGGGATCCGTGGGATGCTCGGCAGCGGGATGCCGGTCGCCACGTCACCGACGACCGCGACGCCCTTGTCGGGCAGGTCGAGCGCCGTGGACAGGACGATCCCGACGATCAGGGCGACGAGTGCGCCCGGGATGCGTGGGGCGATGCGCTTGAGCACGATGATCCCGACCAGGGTGGCGATGCCGAGGACGGCCGTATAGATGTCGACGTCATCGAGCTGCTGGGCGATCTCGACGAGCTTCTCGATGATGGTCCCGCTGACCGGCGGGATGCCGAGCAGGGCCGGGATCTGGCCGACCGTGATGACGAAGGCGAGCCCGATGACGAAGCCGGTCACGACCGACGCAGCCAGGAACTGGGACAGGAACCCGAGCCGCATCGCACCGGCGACGACGAGGATGGCTCCGACCGCCAGTGCCAGGCCGGCGCTCAGGACGACGTAGTTGCCGGCGACCTGGGACGCGGCGATCGCCCCGACCACCGACGCCGACATGATCGCGATGGACGAGCTGGCGGTGACCTTCAGGTGTCGCGAGGTCCCGAAGATGGCGTATGCGGTGAGCGCCGCGAACGCGGTCACCAGGCCGAGCTCGGGCGGGACCCCGGCAAGCCCGGCATAGGCCATCGCGACCGGGACCATCACGCCCCAGCTGACGACGCCGGCGATGGCATCGAAACGGAAGTCGGCCCGGTCGTAGGTCGGTAGCCAGCCGACGATCGGGACGTAGCGGGCGACGAGCTCGAGCGCCGCCTTGCGATCCGAGTGGTCGGGCGGTGGCGCGGGCGCCGCCTCGTCACTCATGACCGTCATCGTAGCAACCGCGGCGGCCGTTCCGACGCCGATTCCGGTGTGTCAGACTGGCCCCGGGTCGCCCGGCCCGCATCGCTCGACGGAGGGTCTCGCATGCTACGTCCGCCCGTGGGGGTCGCCCTGCTTGGGTTCCTGTGTCTGATGGCAGGTTTCGCCTTCACCATCATGGGTTTCCGCTACGCCGGGTTCGTGGTCTTCGGGCCTGGATCGATCGGCAGCGGCCTCTTCCTGTGGGGCCTGCTCACGCTGCTCGCCGGGATCATGTTCTGGCTCGCCGCGTTCGCCCTGTGGGCCACCCAGCCGTGGGGCTGGCTGTTCGCCCACTTCCTGGCGATCTTCGGGTTGCTCGATGCGTTCTTCGTCTGGATCGCCAACAACAGCTTCGTGGACGGCCTGGCCGTCGCGATCTTCCCGCTGGTCGTGCTCTGGTACCTCAACCAGAAGGACATCAAGGCAGCGTTCGGGATGGAGGAGATGCGGCCCTAGGGCTCGCGTCCGTCAGCGCGGCCGAGGCGCGGACGACATGTTCGCCACGCTCCTCGGGGCGCTCCCGCGACCGCCGCTCCCGGATGACGCATCGACCGACGCCCTCGTCGAAGCGGCGGTGCGCGCCCAGGAGACCGCCGGTCTCGACCCCGTCACGGATGGTGGTCTTCGACCGGACGGCGATGCCGTCCGCGGGTGGCAGGCGACTGCAGGCCTGACCGATCGGTCGGTCAAGCACGTCCTCGTCGGGCCGTACAGCCGGGCGCGAACGGCCGGCGACCCGGCCGCTGCCCAGGCCCTGGCGGCCGGCCTCAACGTCACACTCCGCGAGCTCGCGGCGGCCGGTTGCCCGCTCATCGAGATCCACGAGCCGGCGGCGACGCTCATCGGCGACGACCCCGACGAACGTGCCCGCTTCCGGGACGCGCACCAGACCCTGCTGGACGGCGTGACCGGCACGCATCTGTCGCTCGCGATCACCGGGGGCGATGCCAGCGCCACCGGCATCGAGACACTCCTCGCGGCGCCGTACGCGAGCCTTGCCGTCGATCTCGTCGCCGGACCTGACAACTGGTACCTCGTGGTCGCGACGCCCGGCGACCGGGGGATCGTCTGTGGGGCCCTCCCGGCAGCCGCGGATTCGGTGGATGGACCTGAGACCCTGCTGTGGGCGGCGGGCTACGCCTCCTCGACCAAGGGCCGCGGCCCCGCTCGCGTCGGGCTGGCGACGGCCTCGTCGCTCGAGCACCTGCCCTGGTCGGTGGCGCTGGCCAAGATGGCCGGCCTCGGTGACGCCCTGCGGATCGCCGGCCTGCCCCCCGGCGAGCGCCTCGACGCCCTCGATCCCCGTGCGGTCAGCAGCCGCAGTGCGGCCCTCGGGCGGCACGAGCCGGGGCCGTCGCGTCCGCCGGGTCGAGGACAGCATCCGACTTGATTCCGCGGCGCTGCGGTGCCACCATCGCGCGACCGCTCCGTCACCACCCGACACCGGCTGGCGGCGCGACCCGGAGGGCTCCAGGCAACCGACACGGACCCGGTCATCCAACCGACGCGCGCCGCAGGAGGTTCATATCCGTGAGCGAACACATCGCGTTCGTCGTCAATGGGACCCCCCACGAGCTCGATGTCGAGCCCAGACGGCTCCTCGTCCAGGCGCTCCGGGAGGACCTCGACCTGACCGGCACCCATGTCGGCTGCGACACCAGCCAGTGCGGCGCCTGCACCGTCCATGTCGACGGGCGCGCCATCAAGTCGTGCACGATGCTGGCGGTCCAGGCCGACGGCGCCGAGATCAAGACGATCGAGGGACTCGCCGACGGCGCTGAGCTCCATCCGATGCAGAACGCCTTCTGGGAGAAGCACGGTCTCCAGTGCGGGTTCTGCACGCCGGGCATGATCATGACCGCGGTCGATCTCCTGTCGCGCAACCCCGACCCGACCGATGACGAGATCCGGCACGCCATCGAAGGCAACTTCTGTCGGTGCACCGGCTACCAGAACATCGTCGCCGCCATCCGCCACGCCGCCGAGACCATGCGGTCCGGCGCGGCTGTCAGCGCGTAGGGCGAGGAGGAACGAGATGGCCACCGACGTCCTGGGCGAATCCGTCAAGCGAGTCGAGGACCCGCGCTTCATCACCGGCGCCGGCAACTACGTCGACGACATCAAGCTCGCCTCGATGGCCCACATGGCCATCCTGCGCAGCCCGTACGCGCACGCCAACATCCGCTCGATCGACATCAGCGCGGCCAAGGCGATGCCCGGCGTCGCCGCGGTCTTCGTCGGTGCCGACATCCCGTACAACCCGCTGCCGATGGCGTGGCCGGCCGGCGGCTCGGCCGGGCTTCAGAACAACGTCAACACGCCGCGGATCCTGGCCACCGACAGCGTCAAGTGGACGGGCGAGGGCGTGGCCGCGGTCGTCGCGGACACGGAGGCCCAGGCGTTCGACGCGCTCGATGTCATCGTCGTCGACTGGGAGCCGCTGCCTGCTGTGGTCGATGCCGAGAAGGCGATGGCGCCGGGAGCCCCGCA
Source organism: uncultured Chloroflexia bacterium (assembly GCA_963782715.1). Lineage (GTDB taxonomy): Bacteria > Chloroflexota > Limnocylindria > Limnocylindrales > CSP1-4 > SPCO01. The sequence continues at coordinate 524,930 of CAWAKU010000008.1, read as the reverse complement.
GCTCCACGAGAACGCCCCGAACAACGTCGTCTTCGCGTGGAGCGTCGGCGACAAGGCCGGCACGGACGCCGCGGTCGATTCGGCCGAGGTCGTCGTCCGCCAGCGCATCGTCAACCAGCGGCTGATCCCGAACCCGATGGAGGTGCGCGGCGACATCGGCTGGTACAACCCGGGCACCGACGAATACACCATCTGGATGTCGAGCCAGACGCCGCACATCCAGCGCCTGCTGCTGGCGGCCTTCGTCATGGGCGTGCCCGAGCACAAGATCCGCTGCATCAGCCCTGATGTCGGGGGCGCCTTCGGCAGCAAGATCTTCTGCTACGCCGACTACGCCCTCGTCCTGTTCGCCAGCAAGGCCCTCGGCGGCCGGCCGGTCAAGTGGATCGAGAGCCGGCAGGAGAACTACCAGAGCACGATCCACGGCCGCGACCACATCACCTATCTCGAGATCGCCGGTACGCGTGAGGGCGAGATCACCGGGCTGCGGGTCAAGACCCTGGCCAACCTCGGCGGCCGCCTGTCGACCATCGGCCCCGGCATCCCGACCACGCTCTATGCCCGCGTCCTGTCGGGCTGCTACAAGATCCCGAACGTCTACGCCGAGGTGACCGGCGTCTACACCAACACCACGTTCGTGGACGCCTACCGCGGCGCCGGCCGGCCGGAGGCGACCTACGTCATCGAACGGGCGATGGACCTGTTCGCCGGCGAGATCGGCATGGACCGCGCCGAGATCCGGCGGCGAAACTTCATCGCACCCGACAAGTTCCCGTACGAGAACCCGTCCGGTCTTGGGACCGCGTCGGGCGGCGCCAAGATCTACATCGACTCCGGCAACTACGAGCCGGCGATGGACAAGGCGCTGGTGACGGCCGGCTACGCCGGGATGGCCAAGGCCAAGGCCGACGCGAAGGCACGCGGCAAGCTGCTCGGCGTCGGCCTGTCGACCTATATCGAAGTGTGTGGCGTCGCGCCGTCGAAATGGATCGGCGCGGTCGGCGAAGGCTGGGGCGCCGCGATGTGGGAATCGTCCAACATCAAGATGCACCTGACCGGCAAGACGGTCGTCACGATGGGCACCCAGCCGCAGGGCCAGGGCCACGAGACGACCTACTCACAGGTCGTCTCGCACGAGCTGGGCATCCCGATGGAGGACATCGTCGTCCAGCATTCGGACACCCAGGGCACGCCGTTCGGCTACGGCTCGTACGGCAGCCGGACCTCGTCGGTCGGGATGACCGCCGCCATCAAGGCGTCGGGCAAGATCCGCGAGAAGGCCCGCAAGTTCGCCGCGCACATGCTCGAGGCGTCGGTCGACGACATCGAGATCGATGGCGCCAACTACTACGTCAAGGGCAGCCCCGACCGGGTCAAGACCATCCAGGAGATCGCCTTCGCGCTCGACCTGGCGTTCGACCCGCCCGAGGGGATGGAGCCGTATCTCGACGAGACGGCCTATTACGACACGCCCAACTGCACCTGGCCGTTCGGGACGCACATCGCCATCGTCGAGATCGATGAGGACACCGGGCACGTCGACCTCGTCCGATACGTCGCGGTCGACGATGTCGGCAAGAAGATCAACCCGATGATCGTCGATGGCCAGCTCCACGGCGGCATCGCCCAGGGCGTCGGCCAGGCGCTCTGGGAGGGCGCGATCTACAGCGATGAAGGCCAGCTGCTGACCGGGTCGATGCTCGACTACGCGATGCCCCGGGCCTCGTTCTTCCCGAACCTCGAGCTCGACGAGACCGTGACCCCGTCACCGGTCAACCCGATCGGGGTCAAGGGCGTCGGCGAGGCGGGGGCCATCGCCAGCACGGCCGCGGTGGCGAACGCCGTCATCGACGCCCTCGGCCCGCTCGGCATCAAGCACCTTGACATGCCCTACACGGCGCAGACCGTGTGGCGGGCGATGCAGTCCGCGAAGGGAGGCCAGGCGTGATCCCGGCAGCATTCGACTATCGGCGCCCGGCCTCGGTCGACGAGGCGCTCCGGATCCTGGCCACCGCAGGCGATGGGACCAAGGTCATCGCCGGCGGCCAGAGCCTCCTCCCGCTGCTCAAGCTACGGCTGGCCTCGGCCGACACGCTGCTGGACATCGGCCGCCTGAGCGACCTCAAGGCCTTCGGCCCGACGGCCGACGGCGGCTACGAGATCGGCGCCCTCGCGACCTATGCAGACATGATCGGGGCGACCCGTCTCGGCTGGGTCGCCGAGGCGATCGAGGACATCGGCGACGTCCAGGTCCGCAATCGCGGCACGGTCGCTGGCTCGATGGCTCACTGCGATCCGGCGGCGGATGCACCGGCGGTCTGTCTCGCCCTCGACTACTCGGTCGTGATCCGCTCGCAGCGCGGCGAGCGGGTCGTGCCGACCGACGCCTTCTTCGAGGGTCCCTTCCAGACCGGTCTGGCGTCCGACGAGCTGATCGTCGGTCTGCGCCGCGGACCCCTGCCCGACGGCGCCACCGGCGCCTATCGCAAGCTCGCCCAGCCGGCATCCGGCTACGCCATCGTCGGCGTCGCGGCCGTCGTCGCGCTGCAGGGCGGCACGATCGGTCATGCCCGGGTGGCGCTCACCGGTGTCGGCGATCACCCGTATCGGGCGAAAGCCGTCGAGGCTGCCCTCACCGGGAGCGACGGCTCACCCGCGTCGGTGGCCGCGGCCGCGGCGCATGCCGCCGATGGCCAGACCGTCAACAGCGACATCCACGCCGACCGTGACTATCGCTCCCACATGGCCGTCGTCTATACCCGCCGCGCGATCGAGGCCGCGCTGGGGCGCTAGGTCCGCAGGGACCGATCTCCAGCCACCAGGCGTGCAGGTCCACCGCGTCACACCGGGTCGGCGCGTGCCCGCGCGCATGGTCGGGGCCGTCCTCGCGCGCGACCTGACCGTCTCGGGAGACCGCTGGAAGAAGGGTCGCCGGCTCAGTGCCGACGACCTGGCTGCGCTCGCGTCGGCCGACCCCGGTGACCCGGTCAGCATCCTGGTCCCGGAGCCGGGCGAGCTCCACGAGGATGACGCTGCTGTCAGGCTCGCGACAGCGATCGCCGGCCCCGGCCTGACGATGCGCGGACCGGCCGAGAGCCGGGTCGACCTGCTGGCCGAGGCCGACGGCGTGCTCAACGTGCGCGTCGCCGATCTCGAGCGCCTCAACCGGATCGATCCGCTCGAGGTCTTCACCGTCTTCGACGGCCAGGTCGTCGTCCGCGGCGACCTCGTGGCGAGCGTCAAGGTCGCACCGCACCTGGTGGATGCGGCGACCGTCGACGCCGGCGCCCGGCTGGCGGGCTTCGGCAGCCACCCGCTGGTCTGGGTCGCACCGTTCCTGCCGCGACGGGTCGGGGTCATCGTCAAGGAATCGGTCCGGGGCATCGCCCGCGAGCGATTCGAGGGCAGCGTCCACGCCAAGATCGAAGGGCTCGGCTCGGAGATCGTCGGCATCGACTACGTCGAGGACGATCCAGATGCCGTCGAGTCGTCGCTGGCCGGTTTCGTCCGGCGGCCTGACCCGGTCGACCTGATCCTGACCGCCGGCGCCGCCAGCACCGACCCGCTCGACGCATGCTATGTGGCCATCGCCGCGCTCGGCGGCCGGGTCGTGCGCCGTGGCGTCCCGGCGCATCCGGGTTCGATGCTCTGGCTGGCGCGCATCGGCAGCACGGCCATCCTGGGGCTGCCGACCTGTGGCGCGTACTCGAAGGCGACGGCCGCGGACCTGCTCCTGCCGCGTCTTCTCTCGGGCGAAGGGCCGACCGAGCGAACGGTCGCCAAGCTCGGCCACGGCGGCATCCTCACCCGCAGCCAGCGGTTCCGGTTCCCGGTCTACGCTCGCGACCTAGACGCGCCCGATGGCTGAGCCGGGCTCCGTGTAGATTCCGTCGATGACCGACCGCGACACCCGGCCCGCCGGCACCCGCTCCATCGAGGCGATCCAGGACGACTTCCGGACGCGCGACTACATCGCCGACCGCTCGCTCGCGACCGCGGTCTTCCTCGCCCTCGAACTCGGCCGTCCGCTGCTGCTCGAAGGCGAGGCTGGTGTCGGCAAGACCGAGCTCGCCAAGGTCCTGGCGACGTCCCTCGGCACGAAGCTGATCCGGCTCCAGTGCTACGAGGGCCTCGACGTCAACACCGCCGTCTACGAGTGGAACTACCCGCGCCAGATGCTCGAGATCAGGCTGCTCGAGGCACGTGGCGAGGCCGAGCACGCGACCGCCCACGACATCTTCGGGGCCGACTTCCTCATCCGCCGGCCGCTCCTCCAGGCCCTCGAGGCGACCGACGGCGTCGCGCCGGTCCTGCTCATCGACGAGATCGACCGAGCGGACGAGGAGTTCGAGGCCTACCTGCTCGAGATCCTGTCCGACTTCCAGGTGACCGTCCCGGAGATCGGCACGATCAAGGCCGAGACGCCGCCGCGGGTCATCCTGACGTCGAACCGGACGCGCGAGGTCCACGACGCGCTCAAGCGCCGTTGCCTCTACCACTGGATCGACTACCCGACGGCCCAGAAGGAATACGAGATCGTCCTGGCCCGCGTCCCGGCCGCCCCGGAACGTCTCGCCCGCGAGGTCGTCGCATTCGTCCATCGCCTCCGCGAGGCCGACCTGACCAAGGTCCCGGGCATCGCCGAGACGCTCGACTGGGCCGGTGCGCTGCTGGCGCTCGGCGCCCGCGAGCTCGCACCCGAGCTCGTGGACGAGACGCTCGGCGTCGTCCTCAAGTACGAGGAGGACATCCGCCAGGTCCGCGGCGACGGGACCCGCCGCTACCTCGCCGAGGCCGGCGCCGCCGGCTGACCGGCCCGAGGATCCGACCGTGACCGACCCCGCCATCGTCCGCACGCCGTTCGGCCCGGAGATCGATGGCCGGCGCCTGCTGGGCGAAGCGGTCGGGTTCGGGCGCTCGTTGCGAGCTGCCCACCTCGCCATCGACATCGGTGCCGCAGTCGACTTCGCACGCGCCCTGACCCTGGTGGACATCTCCGATCGTGAGCAGGTCAAGGCGGCCGGGGCCGCAGTCTTCGTCCGCCGCCGCGACGATCGCGTGGTCTACGACGCGGCGTTCGATCGCTGGTGGCGCCGTCGCGGCTCGCGCTTCTCGGACGAGTTCATGCCCTCGACGATGCCCAAGCCCGCGGACGACGCGTTGGTCGAGGAGGAGGTGCCCGGAGCGGCCCCGCCCGAAGCGGGCCAGGACCGGACCGACATGGCGCCCGACGAACGCGGGGTGCCGATCCCCGCCGAAGAGGGCGACGACGACGATGACGCGCCCATCGAGGGCGTCATCATCTCGCCCGACGCGTACTCGCAGGGCGAGGTCCTCCGCCACCGCGAATTCGATCGGATGACCCCGGCCGAGCTGCGTGAGGCGGAACGGCTGGTCGACCTGCTCGTCCCTCGACTCGAACGCCGCCGGACCCGTCGATACGAGCTCCACTCGCACGGCCGGCGACTGGCCCCGCGAGCGATGTTCCGCCAGAACCTGGGCACCGGCGGCCAGCTCCTGTCGTGGGTCTGGCGACGGCAGGTCCGCGAGCCACGGTCGCTCGTCGTCCTGTGCGACATCTCCGGTTCGATGGAACGCCACTCGCGGCTCCTGCTCCGGTTCGTCCAGGCGCTCTCGGCCGCCTCGGAGGTCCGGACCGAGTCGTTCGTGTTCGGCACGCGCCTGACCCGCGTCACGCGGCTGCTGCGCGACCGCGACCGCGACCGGGCGCTCGCTCGGGTGGCCGATTCGGTCAACGACTGGGCCGGCGGGACGCGGATCGGCGAATCGTTCCGCACCTTCAACCAGAAGTGGGCGAGGCGATCGCTCCGGACGTCGGGCGTCGTGATCGTGGTGTCCGACGGCTGGGACCGCGGCGATCCGGCGCTGGTCGCCGCCGAGACCGCCCGCCTCCGCCGCAACTGCCACCGCCTGGTCTGGCTCAACCCGCTGGCCGGCACGCCCGGCTACCAGCCGTTAGCGGGCGGGATGCGCGCCGCCTATCCGTACATCGACGACTTCCTGCCGGCCGGGACCGTCGCGTCGCTCGAGCGGCTCGGCGAGATCCTCGGTGGCGTCCGGGCGAGTGACACGCGACGGGGGAGCGAGGCGGCCTCGCACGCTGCGCTCCCCGAATCGGCAGGCCCGGTCGTCGCCGCGCCGCCTTCCGTCGTCGGTGGTGAGACCATCGACCCTTCCGCTCCGAGGCCACTGCGATGAAGGAACTGCTCGACACGCTGACGACCTGGCAGGCCGACGGCACCGACCCCGCCGCGATCGGCCGGGCCGTCGTCGTCCGGACCTTCGGGTCCGCGCCGCGACCCGAGGGGGCCGTGCTGCTCTACGCGACCGACGGCCGGATCGCGGGCTCGGTCAGCGGCGGCTGCGTCGAAGGGGCCGCGGCCGAGGAGATCGACCGTGCCAGGGCCACCGGCCATGCTCGCGTCATCCGCTACGGGATCAGCGACGAGGAGGCGTGGGACGTCGGCCTGGCCTGCGGCGGCACGATCGACGTGCTCGTGGAGCCAGTGGCGCCGGCCGCGGTCATCGCGGCAGCCCGAGGTTCCATGGGCGCCGGCGGGCATGGCTCGGCCGTGATCACGCCACTGCCCGCGGATTCCCCGCCGGGCGAGTTCGGGCCGCATCAGCCGGGCGACGGCGCACCGCCGGCGGCCGAGCTGGTCGTCTCGGACGACGGGACCCTGACCGGGACGCTCGGCACGCCCGAGCTGGACGCCGAGCTGGTCGCGGCCGCATCGGCAGCCCTCAAGCGCGGTCTCTCGCGCACGGTCGAGCTCGGCGGGCACTCCCTGTTCATCGAGGTCTTCCCGGTCCGGCCACGACTGGTCGTCGTCGGTGGCGTGGAGGTGGCCCGCTCCCTGGTGCGGCTTGCCCGCGAGCTCGGTTTCGAGACCGTCGTCGTCGACGGTCGGGCCGCCTTCGCGACAGCGGAGCGCTTCCCCGACGTGGACCGGCTCGTCGTCGGCTGGCCCGACGAGGTCGCCGAGGAGATCGGCCTCGGCCCGAACGATGCCGTCGCGGTGCTGAGCCATGACGTCAAGTTCGACGAGCCGGCCATCATCGAGGCACTGCGCCGGGGCTGCCGCTACGTCGGCGCGGTCGGGTCGAAGAAGACGCAGGCGGACCGCAACGCCCGGCTTCTCGAGGCCGGCGTGAGCCAGGCGGACCTCGCGCGACTGCGCGGGCCGGTCGGCCTGGACCTCGGCGGACGGGCCCCGGCCGAGACGGCACTCGCGATCCTGGCCGAGATCGTCGCCGAGCGATACGGCGGATCGGGGACGCCGATGCGCGAGCGGGCGCTGGCCTTGGCCTGACCCGGTGGACGCCCGACCGATCGGTCTCGTCCTCGCGGCAGGTGCCGGTTCCCGGTTCGGGGGTGGCAAGCTGCTGGCCCGGGTCGGGGGTCGGCCGGTCCTGCAGCACGTCCTGGACACCCTGTCCGAAGCCGGCATCGACGAGATCGTCGTGGTCCTTGGTGCCGATGCCCCGGCGGTCGAGGCGGCCATCGCCTGGCGTGGCGAGACGCGAGTCGTGAACCCGGCTCCTGATCGCGGTCTGTCGAGCTCGCTGCAGGTCGGCTTCGAGGCTCTGCCGGCGGACGCGGAGGCCGTGCTCGTCGCGCTCGGTGACCAGCCGCTGCTCCCCGTCGCGGTGATCCGGGCACTCATCGCCGCCCCGGCCCGGCGCGGCCGGCCGATCGTGGTGCCCGTCTTCGACGAGGGAAACGGGCGGAACCCCGTGCTGCTGCGCCGGCCGGCCTTCGGTCTCGTCGCCGACACGGGCGGGGACCGCGGCCTTGGCCCGGTCATCGCCGCGCACCCGGACCTCGTCACGGAGGTCGCCGTGACGGGGGACAATCCCGACGTGGATACCACCGACGACCTCGTGGGCGTGCTCGAGACCGCATGGGCCACGCGCGTCCGGGCCAACCGCGAACAGGTCGACCGCTTTCGAGAGGTCCCCGACGGATCCGACTTCTACGCTCCCGTCACATCGCTCTTCCGTGCAGACCCGACGCGGACCGAGGATCCGGTGCTCGACGTCCTGCTCGACCTCGTCCGCTCCGGCGACACGTGGCTGGACGTCGGTGCAGGTGCCGGCCGGTTCGCCCTTCCGCTGGCCCGGGCGCTCGACCCGTCCGGAGGATCGGTCGTCGCGCTCGATGCGTCGCGCTCGATGCTCGAGGGGCTGCGCGAGATCGCCGACGACTACGCCATCGAGAACGTCCGGGTCATCGAGGCACGCTGGCCACCGGACGACCCCGATCGGGCGAGCGGGTTCGCGGCAGATGTCGTGCTGATCGCCCATGTCGGCTACGACATCGAGGCCATCGGGCCGTTTCTCGGCGCGCTCGAGGACGCAGCGGAGCGGCTATGCGTCGCGGTGCTCATGGAGCGCGTCCCGGCCTCCGCCGCCGACCCGTTCTGGCCGCCGGTTCACGGGGAAACGCGCGTCTCACTGCCGGCGATGCCCGAGGTCGTCGAGATCCTGGAGGCCCGCGGGCGGCATCCGTCGGTCGTGCGCGTCGAGGTCGAGCCACGCCGGTTCGAGACGCGCGATCAGCTCGGTGGCTTCGTCCGGCGCCAGCTCTGGATCGACCCGGACGGACCGAAGGAGGCCCGGCTCCAGGCGGCGCTGGACGAGCTTGCCGTGCCCGACGGCGACGGCTGGGCGATCAGGGATCGCGGGACGAGCACGGTCGGGATCGTGACGTGGGTGCCGCGCTAGACGACGGCCTCCCGCCCGAGGCGTTCCTGGCCGGCTACTCCGACGAGATCCGCGCCCTTGCCGAGACTCTCCGCGCCGTGATCCGGCGCGCGGCCCCCGACGCCATCGAGCGCGTCCGACCGGGCTGGCGCCTCATCGGCTACGACCTGCCGGTCGGCCGGCGGAGCGTCTACTTCGCGTTCGTCGCGCCCGAGCCCATCCACGTCCACCTCGGTTTCGAGCACGGCATCTTCATGGCCGATCCCGAGCGGCGACTCGAGGGCGCGCACCTCCGGCTCAAGAAGGTCCGGTTCACCACCTTCGAGCCGGGCGACGAGATCCCGGTGGCGGCCATGGTCGACCTCACCCGGGAGGCGGCGCGCATCGCGAGACTCTCACGCGAGGATCGGATGGCGCTCATGCTCGACCGCGACTGACGTGGACCCAGCCAGGAAAGGGAGCCGGACGATGAGCGTCGCCTACCAGCCAGTCCCGAACCCGCACGTCGCGGCACGGCGGAAGAAGGGGCCGCCCAAGACCACCGATGAGCACGTCGGCCGGAACGGGCGGATCGCGCTCCTTCTCACCACCGTCGTCGGGTCGATGTGGTGCGCGTATGCGTTCGCGGTCCTCGCCCTCGTGGCGCTGCCGTCAGCGCTCGGCGGTGGTCTCCTGCCGCTCATCCAGTGGGTGAGCCAGACGTTCATCCAGCTGGTGATGCTGTCTGTGATCATGGTCGGCCAGAACATCCTGGGGAAGGCCGCCGACAAGCGCGCCGACATGACCTACAAGGACGCCGAGGCGATCCTCCAGGAAGCCGAGCAGATCCAGGCCCATCTCATGGCCCAGGACGCGGCCATCAACACCCTCCTCGACCGCGTCGAGGCGAAGCTCGCCGGGGGGTGACATGGCCAGCGTGACGAACCGGATCGCGATCGGACGGCCGGTCGAGGACGTCTTCGCGGTGATGACCGACGTCGAGAAGACAGGCACCTGGTTCCCGGGCGACGTCGTTGAAAGCTGGACTTCGCCGCCGCCACACGGGGTCGGCTCGACGCGGCACGCGGTCGTCACGGTGATGGGTCGACGCAGCGAGAACGACGCTGTGACGACCGTCTACGAGCCACCGATCAGGGCCGCGATGCAGGGTACGTCGTCGAACGCCCCGTTCCTCGTCACTCTCTCGTTCACCCGCGACGGGGCGGACACGCGGGTCGAAGTCGTTTCCGATCTGCGCCTGAAGGGTCCGCAGCGGGTCCTGGGCCCAGTCATCGCCTTCGGTTACGGTCGAGCGTGGGCACGCGGACTGACGAACCTGAAACGGCTCATGGAATCGGGTGAGCTCTAGCTGTCGTGCAGCGTCGGTGGCTCAAGAGGTGCTCGGATGGTCGGTCTCGCAGGTATTCGATCCGCGCTGGCAAGGGTGGGTCTCAGCGCACGGCATCCCGTGCCGCATGACTTCGAGAGCTCGATGCACATGTTGTACGCCCCGCCGACGAGCGTGGCCTCCGTGCCGAACATCGTGACGCCGACCAGCACGGATCGGTGCGCGCGTGACGGCTGCGATCGTCCCCGATCCGACCCGATCCACCGACTGCCGGAGGACTGACACACCCACCGCCGCTTGCTGTCGCCGACGACTCGCAGCGCCGGCCGCCGGTCCCGGTGATCCGCCTAGCGCCGGCACGCCTCGTCGAAGCGAGTCAGCTCGTCCGCGACGACGAGGGTCCGGCGGTGCTGGCGGTCGGTCGGCGCGCCGGCGTTGACCCGCGTGATCGCACCATTGATGCGGACCACCAGCTCCTCCAGGGCCGCCCGGTCGCGCCGACGCGCAGAGGCCGACGCCCCGGGTCTCTCGGCCGCGCGGGCCAGGATGGCGTCGCGTCGCTCGAGGAGTTCGCGAACCTCCTTGTCGGCCTCGATCCACGGCGGCGCGACACCCGCGTTCTTGAGCATGTGGAACGCGAGCCCCAGCTCGCCCGCGTACGGGTTGTCGTCGTTCGGGAGCGGCTGGCCCTGGTATGGCAGGTCGTCGAACTTGCCGTCCTCGACGGCCTCGCGGATCTGTCGCTCGATCAACGTCTCCCAGTCGGGGCCGACCTGCATCCGGCCGTCGGGCCCGCGCCGATGGACGTGGTGCTTGTTGTCGGGGGTGTCGGGCATGCGCCGATCTTCGCACGTAGGACCCACGCGCGGATTTTCGGACCCGGCGGAGTGTGGGTGCGGCGGGCGCGATTCACGTTGACGCGCGAACGACCCCGGACCGATACTTGACGGCAACGATTCCCGATAACCGGAGCCCGGTCGCCGTCTGAGGATGCGGCTCGACCGAGACCCCGCGATCGTCGCCAACCGCTCAGTGCCCATCCGGGCCGGATGGGTCGATTGCACCCCCGCGCGAGCGGAGGAGGAGGGTCCAAGCGCGATGATTCCCGGCCAGTTCGACTACGTCCGTCCGGGGAACCTGGACGAGACCCTCCGGATCCTGAAGGACAGGGAAGGCGAGGCCAAGCTGCTGTCCGGCGGGTACAGCCTCATCCCGTTGATCAAGCTCCGTCTGGCACAGCCCGCCCTGCTCGTGGACCTGCGCGACGTCGGCGGTCTCGACGGCATCAGCCTGACCGACGACTACCTGTCGATCGGCGCTCGCGCGACGCACCGCCAGATCCACGAGGCGGCGGTCGTCCGCGACACCTACCCCCTGCTGCACGACGTGACCGCGACCATCGGCGATCCGCAGGTCCGCAACTGGGGCACGATCGGCGGTTCCGTGGCGCACGCGGATCCGGCCTCGGACTGGCCGGCCGTCCTGATCGCCGGCAGCGCGACGATCATCTGCCGCAGCCAGGCCGGCGACCGGTCGATCGCGGCGCGCGACTTCTTCCTCGACACGTTCCAGACCGCCATCGAGCCGACCGAGGTGCTGACCGAGATCCGCATCCCGCGCCGGCCGAAGGGTTCTGGCGGGGCCTACGAGAAGCTCGAGCGCAAGGTCGGCGACTTCGCCACCGCCGGGGTCGCGGCGATCGTCCGCCTCGGCGCAGACGGGCACATCCAGAGTGCCGGCATCGGGATCACCGGGCTGGCCGCTGCACCGTTCGCCGCCACGGACGCCGAAGGGGTCCTTGCCGGGAACGCCCCATCTGACGCGCTCTTCCGACAGGCCGGGGCCGCGGCGGCAGCCCAGTCCAGCCCGTTCGGTGACGTGCGGGGTCCCGTCGAATACAAGCGGGCGATGGCCGCGGAGCTGACCCTCAGGGCCCTCCGCCACGCCACCGAACGCGCCCTCGCGTACGCGTAGGAGGCCCGCACGATGAGCACCCAGCACATCTCGGTCACCGTCAATGGCGAGGCCCACGAAGCCGATGTGGAACCTCGCCTCCTGCTCGTTCACTTCATTCGCGACAACCTCGGGTTGACCGGCACCCACGTCGGCTGCGACACGAGCAACTGCGGCGCATGCACCGTCCATGTCGACGGCGAGAGCGCCAAGTCGTGCACGATGCTGGCCGTCCAGGCGGACGGCAGGTCGCTCAAGACCATCGAGGGGATGGCCAACGAGCCGACCCTCCATCCGCTCCAGCAGGCGTTCTGGGACCAGCACGGCCTGCAGTGCGGGTTCTGTACGCCGGGGATGATCATGCAGGCGGCCTGGCTCCTCGACGACAACCCGGCCCCCAGCGAAGCGGAGATCCGCGAGGGTATCAGCGGCAACCTGTGTCGCTGCACGGGCTACGTGAACATCGTCAAGGCGATCCAGCAGGCGGCCGGCGAGATGGCCGCCGCCGCCGAGACCCAGACCGCCGGCGCCGCGCCGGTCGCGGCCGGCTGAGCGGGGAGTGACGAGATGACCACAGACGCAGCTGAGCCGCGCACGACCTTCGAGATGGGTGGCATGGGCCACTCGGTCAAGCGCAAGGAAGACCCCCGCTTCATCCGCGGCCAAGGCGAGTACATCGACGACGTCAACCTGCCGGGCCAGCTCTGGCTCGACATCGTCCGCAGCCCGTACGCCCACGCGACGATCAAGAGCATCGACGCGACCGAGGCACTCAAGATCCCGGGCGTCCTGGCGGTCGTCACCGGCAAGGATCTCGAGGGCTACAAGCTCCATTGGATGCCGACGCTGGCGGGCGACATGCAGATGGTGCTGCCCACCGACACGGTCATGTACCAGTCGCAGGAGGTGGCGGCGGTCATCGCGACCACCAAATACATCGCCGCCGACGGCGTGGCGGCCGTCCTCGTGGACTACGAGCCGCTGCCGGTCGTCGTCGATCCGCACAAGGCGCTCGAGCCCGACGCCTTCGTCCTGCGGCCGGACCGTGGCCCGGACAAGCAGACCAACCACATCTGGCACTGGGAATCAGGCGACCGCGCGGCGACCGACGCCGACCTCGCCGCGGCCGACGTCCACATCGAGCAGGACATCTACATCCCGCGGATCCACGTCGCCTCGATCGAGACGTGCGGCTGCGTCGCCGACTGGAACCCGGTCCGCCAGCAGCTCACGCTGCACATGACGACCCAGGCGCCGCACGCCATCCGCACCGTGATCGCGCTCGTCGCGGCGGGCGCAGGCCTTCCGATCAGCGAACAGAACATCCGGGTGAAGACGCACGACATCGGCGGCGGCTTCGGCGGCAAGGTGCCGGTCTACCCGGGCTACGTCCTCGCCGTCGCCGCGTCGTTCCTCATCGGCAAGCCGGTCAAGTGGATCGAGGACCGCTCGGAGAACCTCCAGGCCGACTCGTTCGCTCGCGACTACCACATCCACGCCGAGATGGGCGCGACCAAGGACGGCAAGATCACCTCGATCAAGGCGAAGACGGTCGCCGACCATGGCTACACGGACGCCGCCGCCGATCCGTCGAAGTATCCAGCCGGGCTGTTCAACGTCATCACCGGCTCATACGACTTCCCGAACGCGTTCGTCGAGGTCGACGGCGTGTACACGAACAAGCCGCCCGGAGGCGTTGCCTACCGCTGCTCGTTCCGGGTGACGGAGGCCGTCCACGCGGTCGAGCGGCTGGTCGACATCCTCGCCCACCAGATCGGCAAGGATCCGGCCCAGCTTCGGATGGAGAACTTCATCCAGCCAGACCAGTTCCCGTACAAGACGCCGACCGGCTGGTCGTACGACTCGGGCAACTACCCGGCCGCGCTCAAGCTGGCCATGGACACCATCGACTACGCCGGTCTCCGCAGGGAGCAGGCGGAGAAGCGTGAACGCGGCGAGCTCATGGGCATCGGCATCAGCTCGTTCACCGAGATCGTCGGCGCCGGGCCGTCGCACGACTTCGACATCCTGGGCATCAAGATGTTCGACTCGTGCGAGATCCGGGTCCACCCGACCGGCAAGGTCATCGCCCGGCTCGGCGTCCAGAGCCAGGGCCAGGGCCACGAGACGACGTTCGCCCAGATCATCTCCGAGGAGCTCGGCTTCCCGGTGGCGGACATCAAGATCGAGGAGGGTGACACCGATACCGCGCCCTACGGCCTGGGCACGTACGCCTCGCGCTCGACGCCGGTCGCCGGCGCCGCGACCGCGATGGCCGCTCGCAAGATCCAGGTCAAGGCACGCAAGATCGCTGCCCACCTGCTCGAGGCCAGCGAGGACGACCTCGACTGGGAGCCCGGCAAGTTCACGGTCAAGGGCTCGCCCGACCGGTTCAAGACCATCCAGGAGATCGCCTTCGCGGCCTACACCAACCATCCCGCCGGGATGGAGGCGGGCCTCGAGGCGGTCGACTACTACGATCCGCCGAACCTGACCTTCCCGTTCGGCAGCTACATCTGCGTCGTGGACATCGACAAGGGGACCGGCCGGGTCAACGTGCGTCGCTTCGTCGCCATCGACGACTGCGGCAACATCATCAACCCGATGATCGTCGACGGCCAGATCCACGGCGGACTCAACATGGGCCTCGCCCCGGCGCTGTACGAAGAGATCACCTACGACGAGCTCGGCAACAACATGGCCGGCACGTTCATGGACTACCTGCTCCCGACCGCGGTCGAGAGCCCGGCCTGGGAGACCGGCAAGACGACCACCCCGTCGCCGCATCATCCGATCGGCGCCAAGGGAGTCGGCGAGTCGGCGACCGTCGGCGCTCCGCCGGCCATCGCCAACGCCGTGGTCGATGCCCTGTGGCACCTCGGTGTCCGCAATATCGACATCCCGATCACGCCCCAGAAGGTCTGGGCGATCCTCCACGAGAAGGGTCTGGCCTAGCCGTCATGACCTCGCGTTCACTCTTCGTCCGGGCGGCCGAGCTCGAGGCGGCGGGTCGGTCGTTCGCGGTCGCCACGGTGGTGGCGGTCCGACGGCCGACCTCGGCCCGTCCCGGCGCGTCCGGCATCGTCCACCCGGACGGCACCATCGAAGGCTGGGTCGGCGGCAGCTGCGCCCAGCCGGTCGTCGTCCGCGAGGCGCTCCGGGCGATCTCCGACGGTCAGCCGCGCCTGCTGCGGCTGTCCAAGGACGGCCCCGGGGAGGGACGACGTGCCGACGGCGTCATCGAACTCGTGATGACCTGCCATTCGGGCGGGACACTGGAGATCTACGTGGAACCACATCTGCCCGCCCCGCTCCTGTGGGTCATCGGCACGACACCCATCGCCGGAGCGCTCGCGTCGCTCGGCGCGGCCGCCGGTTGGCGGGTGACCGTCATCGACCCGATCGCGCAGCCCGACGCGTTCCCGGCCGCGGAGCGCGTCCACGCCTCGGCCGACATCCGCGGCCTCGACCCCGACGCGTCACCGTACGTCGTGGTCGCGAGCCAGGGCATCTGGGACGAGGAGGCGGTCGGGCTGGCTCTCACGCGCGACGCCTCCTACGTGGGTCTCGTCGCATCGCCGACGCGGGCCGGCGTCGTGCGCGAGTGGCTGCGCGAGGAGACGACCATCGGCGACGAGCGCATCGCGGCGCTTCGAGCGCCGGCCGGGCTCGACATCGGGGCCGAAACGGCCGAGGAGGTCGCCCTGTCGATCCTGGCCGAGCTGGTCCAGGTCCGTCGCGGACGCGCCGACTTCGTCGCATCGCCCGGCCCGGCGACCGTCGCCGGGGTCATCCCAGAGTCGATCTCGTTCGAACCGGTGGTCGACGACATCGTGCTGCTCGACCCGGTCTGCGGCATGACCGTCGAGCGGGCGCAGGCCCGGCATCTCGCCGACCACGACGGTGTCATCTACGCGTTCTGCTCGATCGGCTGCCGGACGCGCTTCATCAAGGAGCCGGTCACCTACCTGTCGGCCAGCGAGCCGTCCCCGATGCACGACTGACCCAAGGCCTGGAGGACCCATGCATTTCGAAGGTTCCGTCCCGATCAAGGCGTCCCGCGACAAGGTCTGGGCGTTCGTCATCGACCCGGAGCAGGTCGGTCAGTGCGGCCCGGGCGTGGAGTCGATCGAGGTCATCGACGCGACCCATTTCAAGGCGACGGCCAAGGTCGGGATCGGGTTCATCAGCGCCCGGTTCGTGGTGAACATGGAGTTCGCCGAACTCGACGCACCCGACAAGGCCGTCATCAAGGCCCACGGCCAGGCGCCGGGCAGTGCGGTCGACGCGAATGCCAGCATGGACCTGTCCGACGACGGCTCCGGTGGCACGGTCATGGACTGGGTCGCCGACGTCAACCTGTCGGGCACGCTCGCCAGCGTCGGCGCGCGGCTGATCGACGGCACGGCCAACAAGATGATCGGCCAGACCTTCGACTGCATGAAGACCAAGCTCGAAACGCCCGAGGGCTGATTCCGGCTTGGAACGCCTCAGCCGCGTCGTCGGCCCCGTCGCCACGAACGTTCACATCCTTGCCGACCCGCGCACCCGCGAGGCGATCGCCATCGACACCGCGATCCCGTCCCTGGCCTGGATCGCCGACGAGTTGGCCGCGCGTGACTGGACCCTGAAGCTCATCGTCTCGACCCACGGCCACTGGGACCACATCGGCGACAACGCCGCGGTCGCGGAGCACACCGGCGCGGACATCGCCGTCCACCCGCTCGATCGACACCGCCTGACCGCGCCGACGGCGACCTTCGCGCCGTTCGAGATCCCGCCTTCTGTGCCCGCCGTCGAGCTGGCGGAGGGCGGCCTTGTCCGGTTCGGCGACATCCGCCTCCGGGTCCTCCACACGCCGGGGCACACGGAGGGGTCGGTCTGCCTTCTCGCCGAGGACGACGCTCTGCTGTTCAGCGGCGACACCCTGTTCGCCGGAGCGTGGGGACGTGTGGACCTGCCCGGGGGCGACCCTGACCAGATGGTCGCGTCACTCGCTCGGCTCACCGGACTCGACGATCATACGGGCGTCTTCCCGGGTCATGGCCCCGCGACGACCATCGGCCGCGAGCGCGCCTGGTTGGAGCTGGTCCGGGACGGCGGACGCTTGTTCGCCTGATCCCGCCGCCCTCAGACCTCGAGATCGCGCCGGTACGCGGCGGCGCGGCTCTCCTGCCTGAAGCCGAGACCCTCGTACAGTTCGAGCGCGCCGTTGGCGTTCTCCGAGTCGACGCCGAGGATCCCCTCGTCCATGCCCACTTCGCGTAGCCGAACGAGCGAGGCGGCGGTGATGGCGCGCGCCAGCCCGCGACGCCGCCACGGCCGGCGGACGCTGATGTGCTCGAGCCAGCCGCGCTTGACGCCGAGCCGCTCGTTCTCCTCGGGCCAGATCCAGTTCTGGACGACGCCCGCGATCTGGTCGCCATCCCAGGCGACGACCCACAGGTCCGTGTCGAGTTCCGGCCGGCTGAATGTGGTCGTGTAGGTGCTTTCGGTCATCTCGTGATGGCCCCAGTGATCGCGGAAGGCCTCGTTCTCGGCCTCCAGGATCGCTCGTCGATGGGCCTCGGTCACTGGCCGGATCTCGAGTCCGTCGGGCAGCGGCGCGTCGGGGATGTCGTCGAGACCCGTCCGCGTCATCAGGTAGAAGTAGCGGACCGGCTCGAACCCAGCGCGCGTCACGAGCGCCCGGCTGCCGACCGCGGCGTCCTCGATCCAGGCGGTGAGCTTGACCGCGACGCCCGGATCCTCGCGTTCGGCACGGGTCCGCGCGCGCTCGACGGCCCAGCCGAACAGCCACGTCCCGATGCCGCGGCGGCGGAAGTCGGGATGGACCTCCCCTTCGAGCCGGTACATCGGCACATCGTCGCGGACCATCCGCTCGACGGACGTCTGGGCGACGAGTCGGCCGTCCACCTCGACCAGGACGACGTCGTCGAACCGGTTGCCGCCGTCGTTGGCTTCCATGTCGATCTGCAGGTTCGTGGCCGTCGGCTGGTACGGCACGCCGTCGGCGGTCATCGCGGCGGCGATCAGGTCGGCCATCGGCTCGTAGTCGGCGTCATCGCGAAAGAAGCGCGCCCGGATCCCGGGGATGGTGGGAGCGGTGGCCGGGTCGGGCAGGGGAGCGGTCTCGGGCATGAGCCGAGTGTCGGTGATTCGGGCTGTCGATGTCATCGTTCGGCTCCGTACTTTCGAGTCATGTGTTCGTCGACCGACTTGCTGATGATCTTCCAGGTCCGCCGGTGCTCCGCCCGAGCGCGCGGATCGCCCTCGCGGGCGGCCCGGGCGATCTCACGTTCCATCTTTCGGTGGCTCGCCAGGCGTTCCTCGGTCAGACGGCCATCCGCCAGCGCCGCGCGGACGGCACAGCCCGGCTCGCCGGCATGACCGCAGTCGCTGAAGCGACACGTCGCGGCGATGTCGACGACGTCGTCGAACGCGACATCGACACCTTCGTCGGCCCCGAGCACCTCGAGCGCCCGGATGCCCGGGGTATCCACGAGGAGCGCGCCACCGGGCAGCTCGAACAGCTCGCGGTGGGTCGTCGTGTGGCGGCCGCGCGAATCGGACTCGCGGACCTCGCCGGTCGCCTGGCGGTCCTCGCCGAGCAAGGCATTGACCAGGGTGGACTTGCCGACGCCCGATGAGCCGAGGATCGCGGCGGTCATCCCCGACAGAAGATGTGCCCGCAGCTCGTCGAGCCCGGCCCCGGTCCGCGCCGAGACGGCGACCGTCGCGACGCCCGGCGCGACGGCATCGACTGCGACGAGCCGGCCGTCGACGTCGTCGGCGAGGTCGGACTTGTTGAGGACGACGACCGGGGTGACGCCACTCGACCAGGCGACCGCGAGGTAGCGCTCGATCCGACGCAGGTTGAAGTCGTTGTCGAGCCCGGCGACGAGGAGCGCGATGTCGACATTCGACGCCATGATCTGTTCGTCGTCGAGGCGGGTCCCGCGGCGGGACGCGTCCGACGCCATCCGTTTGAACACGCTGCGACGCGGCAGGATCGCCGCCACGACGTCGTCGGCGTCGAGGGCGACCCAGTCGCCGACGGTCGGGAAGTCCGACTGGGCGAGCGCTGCGAATCGGAATGCGCCCGAGACGGACGCCGGTCGGTCACCCGCCGCGTCGCGCACGATCGATGTCTCGCGATGGACGGCGATGACCCGCGCCGGCCGAAGCCCCTGCGCCGCGAACGGCGCGTGGGCCTCGGTCCAGGCGGCATCCCACCCGAGCTGCTCGAGGGCGAAGGGCACGTCCATCTCAGCCCACCCGCTTCAGCTTGCCGGTGCGCTTGGCATAGTGTTCAGCGCGTCCGAATGCCCACAGCCCGAACGGGATGAACGTGACGCCCATCACGATCAGCGGCCAGATCAGGTTCGTCAGCTGATCCACGGGCGTGCCGTCGATCAGGCCGGCCCGGACGCCTTCGAGGACGTAGGTCGCCGGCGACAGGTGCGACAGCACCTGCATCCACTGCGGCAGGATGGTCACCGGGTAGTACACGCCGCTGATGAGCAGCAGGCATGACTGGAGCACGAATGTCATCTGGGCGCCGCGCTCGACGTAGAGGAGCGGCAGGATCGCGGCGATCATGCCGATCCCGACGAAGCTGAACGAACCGAGCAGCATGAACACGACGACGGTCGCCGGGTTCGCGCCGGACAGGTCCAGCTGCGGGAAGAACAGGACGAGCGCGATGAAGATGACCGACGTGTGGACCAGGCCGTAGACCATGGCGTAGACGACCGACCCGAGCAGCTGCGATGAGCGCCGGATCGGCGCCATCATCGTGTACTCGAGGGTGCCCTCCCAGCGTTCGACGGTGATCGTCTCGGCGATCCAGCTGAACACGACAGACAGGTAGTTCCAGAAGATCGCGCCGATCATCAGCGACAGGAGCAGCGTCTCGCTGCCCTGCGACACACCGATGAGCGAGATCGACAGCGCGCCCGCGACGGAATAGACCAGGAACGCGAGCTCCCAGCCCCAGTAGCGGCGGGTCAGGTTGAAGTTGCGCTCGATGAAGGCATACGAGGCCTTCAGCTCATGGGTGACGACGGTCATCGGACGGATCTCCAGGTGGGGGAGTCGGTCCGGCCCCTTAGCGGGACCGGACCGACTCGAGTGAGGGCTCCGCCGCGAGCCGGGCGCCGATCCGGATGAATCGGTGGCCGACGGCCTGGCGGAAGGACACGGTCGACTGCTGGCCATCGCGCAGGAGGGCGGCTGTCTCGAGCTGGCGCTCGATCCGCTCCCTGGCCCAACGGCCGTGCAGTTCAGGGCTGAACATCATCGCTATCACCTCCTTTCAGTCGGTCTCGGCGTCGTCTTCGTCGATGTCGTCATCGAGCGAGCGGCCGGTGTAGGTCATGAACACGTCTTCGAGCGTCGCGGGTCCGTCCACGCGATCGCGGATGAGGGTCTTGAGGCCATCCGGGGTGTCCTCGGCGACGACCTTCGCGTCGTTGAGGATCGTGATCCGGCCGCACAGTCGTTCCGCCTCGGCCAGGTCGTGGGTCGTCAGGACGATGGTCGCGTCGTGGGTCTCCCGGAGCTCTTCGATGAATGCCTGGACGTCGAGCTTCGAACGCGGGTCGAGACCCGTGGTCGGCTCGTCGAGGAGCAGCAGGGTCGGGCTCGTCAGCAGGGCTCGCGCGATGGCGACCTTCTGCTGCATCCCCCGGCTCATCTGCTCCACCGGGCGGTCGATCCGCTTCTCCGAGATGCCCAGCCGGGCGAGGATCACGATCGCTTCGCGCTTGGCCGTCCTGCCATCGAGGCCGTAGAGACGAGCGGCGAAGAGAAGGTTCTCCATCGGGCTGAGCTTCTTGAAGAAGGCGGCGTCCACGCTGACCCGGTTGATCAGCCGCTTGACCGCCATCTCGTCGCGGACGATGTCGTGGCCGAAGACCTCGACCCGACCCTCGTCGAGGGTCAGCAGTCCGCAGATGAGCCGGATGAGCGTCGACTTGCCCGAGCCGTTGGCCCCCAGGACCCCGTGGATGTCGCCGCGCTCGAGGCGGAGCGACACATCGGAGATCGCGATGACCGGCGGCTTCTTCCGATCGACCACGAACCGCTTGGTCACGCCTTCCATGAGGAGGGCAGGGCGCGCGGACGTCGTCGGGACGGCGAGCTCGGAGCCGATCGGCAGCGCCGGCTGGCCGATCGATCCGTTCTTCAGTTCGGGACTCAGGAGGGTGGTCACGGGTGACTCCAGGACTGGCTGGGCGGGAGGGACGGGAACGAGAAGAGCCGCGGGTCCGATCCGACGGTGTCGTCGGTGGGCCTCGCGGCTCTCGTCTGCCGTGGCTGCCGGTGAGGCAGGGAAGGGCATCAAAAAAGCCGGGGGCCCGATCTGGCCCACGGCTCTGGTTCGTCCGGAAGGCGGTCCTGCCGCCTGCGGTCTAGCTCGAGAAGGGCACAGATCTCCCATGTGCAACGCCCGACATGGGCGCAACGCATCGGGAAAGGAAGCGCGGGTTCGTCTTCATATCTCGCCGCCTCCTCAAGAGGTCTGTGCTCACGACTTGCGAGCCGGTCGGCAGTCTACCCGCGCCGCGAAACCGGTGTCAACCCGGACGGACGACGATGCCGGGACCGCGACGGATGACGGAGGGATGTGGCTCCAAGGTCATCCGCTCGTCGCTCTGACAGATAGCTGCCCCTGGACTCTTCGGCGAGCGACAGGCCGAATCGTTCGCGCCCTACGGGAGCCGCCGACTACCAGTCCACCCGTGGTTAGGTAGCAACGATCGGGCTCGCATGGCCGACCTTCCACCCAGGGACCGTTCTGGCTGACGTTGCACACGGCAGAGATCCCGGCGGCCTCGGACCGGGCCGTTCGATGCCAAGCCGAGCATCAAGACCGCTGCTGTGTGCCTACCGGGGCCGGGCACGAGGCTCGAACCGGACAGAGCGGTCCCACCATGGAAGTCCTGCCACGGATCAGACCCCGGCCGGGTCGAGCCACATCCGCACGATCGGGCGGACCGGGCTCGTGGCGTTCCACTGGCGCCGCTCGACGACCTCGAACCCGGCACGCTCGAACATCGCGAGCGTGCCGTGGTAGGCGTTCGCCGCAGGCACGCGCCCACCGCCGGTGTCGACCGGATACGCCTCGAGGGTCGTGGCGCCATGTTCGCGTGCGAAGGCGATCGCGCCCGCGAGCAGCTCTGCCGACGACGCCCTTGCCGCGCGCCCGTCGCGACACGACGAAGCAGACGATCGACCAGACCGGGGTGTCGTCGACCGGGGCCAGGACCTTGGAGTAGGCCAGTCGCTCGTAGTCCTCGCGCGGCCCGAGGCTGACCCAGCCGACCGGCCGGCCTTCCTCGTAGGCGACCAGGCCCGGCGCCAACGGCATGCCCGTCAGCGTCTCGAGCGCGGCTCGGTTCTCGACCGCTGTCGAATTCGTCCAGTCGCGTCCCCGGAACCGGAAGTAGGCGCACCAGCACCACTTCGGGTCTCCGCCCTCCTCGAACAGGGCGGCCACATCCGGAAAGCGCTCCGGGGTGAGCGGCAGGATCTCCATTCTCGCAGGGTATCGCGCTGCCACGGCTGGGGTCGTCCCTCGGGATCCCGCACGGGCCGCGAGTCATCAACGCCCGCCGGGACGCGACCTCGCCGGTGTCCGGGTCCACGGCGGCTTCCGCTTGGCTTAGAGTCGCCGCATGGGACTCTTGACCTTCAGCATCAACGTCACCCTGGACGGCTGCGTCGACCACCAAGAGGGGATCGCCGACGACGAGACGCACGCCTTCTTCACCCGCCTCATGGACGAGGGCGGGGCGATGCTGTGGGGCCGCGTCACCTACGAGATGATGGAGAGTTACTGGCCGGCGGTCGCCCGCGGCGATGAGGACGCGCCGCCGGCGATGCGCGACTGGGCGGTCAAGCTGGAGGCCAAGCCGAAGTACGTGGTGTCGTCGACGCGAACGGACTTCCCATGGACCAACAGCCACCACATCGCCGGCGACCTGCGCGCGGGCGTGCAAGAGCTCAAGGACGCGACCCCGGCCGGCGTGCTCCTCGGGAGCGGCAAGCTCGCGACGGAGCTGGACCGGCTGGATCTGATCGACGAGTACACGTTCCTCGTCCACCCCAGGATCGCCGGCCACGGCCCGACCCTGTACCAGGGCGGGCTGCCCAGCACGCGACGGCTCGAGCTGGTCTCGGCGACGCCGCTCCACAACGGCGCGGTCGCCATGCACTACCGGCGCGCGCGCTGACTCAGAGCCTGGCTAGCGACGAACAGGCCACTTGCAACCCGCCAAGTGCACCAGCACGACCTCGGGTCGCCGCCCTCCTCGAACAGGGTCGCCACGTTCGCGAAGCGCTCGGGCGCCTGCGACAGGATCTCGAGGTACGCCCCGCCACTGCCTCCGGTCATTCGGCCTTGGCCAGCGGCAGGCCGGTGGTCGCGTCGATCACAGCCCGGTCGCCGAGCGGGGCGGCAAGCGGTACTTCCACCTCGATCAAGTCGGAAGCGTCGGAATGCGGGAGGAAGCCCAGGAACTCCAGCGAGTCGACACCGACGGTGACGGTCGTCTCCGTCTCGGTCACGCCGGTGACACGGATCCAGGCCGACTTCGTTCCGTAGCCGCTGACGATCACGCTCTGCGGCTCGACCGCTCGGTAGGACTGGAGCGCGAGCGGCTGGTCGAGCAGGCGGATCGTGGCGACGACCACGACGACCACGACCAGCAGGACCACCCACCGACGACGCACGCGCGGAATCTTCACCGCCAGCCCTAGCCTCTGGCGCGTTCGTTGCGGGCGGCGGCCGCGGCGACCGTGGCGATGCGTGACGCGCGCGTCTCGGGCCGCTGGGCGAGGGCGACCCAGGCGAGCTGCATCTTGCGCGCCGACGGCGGAAAGGCCGCGAAATTGTCCGTCGCCCCGGGCCGAGCGACCAGCGCGGTCGCCAGGTCCACCGGAACCTCGAGCCGCTCGACGCTGTCGTAGACCTCCCACGAGCCATTCGCCTTGGCCCGCTCGATGGCGGCGAGGCCGGCCGGAGCCATCCGCCCGTCGCGGATCAGGCGTTCGACACGGGCCTTATTGGTCGCCGCCCATGGGCTGCGGGTCTTGCGCGGTGCGAAGTACTGCTTGCCGCGCTCGTCATCGACCCGGCCACCGGTGCTGTCGACCCAGCCGAAGCAGAGCGCTTCCTCGACGGCGGCTTCGTAGTCGAGACCCGTCCGGCCCGATCTCGGCAGCCAGGTCACCAGCCAGGCTCCCCGGGCGGACGCATGGTTCGCCTCGAGCCAGGCCCGCCACGCGACGCGGTCGTCGACCTCGACGTGCGGTGCTTCGTCGAAGGCGCCCATGGCGGGATTCTAGCCGCCCGCTCTGGGCTGTCGTTTGACCCGTCTTCGACCCGGCCCGTACGCTCCAGTAGTGACCCCACCCGAGCCTCGCTCGATCGTCGCGCTCATCCGCGACGGGACGCTCGACAGCGAGCTGGCGGCAACCATCTGGCTGCTGCTCGAGGGGCGCGTCCCGCTCGTCGTCGCCGCGCAGGACCAGGCAGTCGGCAAGACCACGCTCCTCAGGGCCCTCGTCGCCTTCCTGCCGCCGACGACCCGCGTCGTCGGACTGGCCGGCGAATCGGAGACGTTCGACTGGCTCCCGCAGGCCTCCGAGCTCGGCTGGCCGGGGGCGCCGACAGTGCAGCCCGACGGCGACCCCGTCCGGCCCGACACGACGGTCCTGTCGGCTGCGGAGCTGTCCGACCACCTGCCCATCTACACCTGGGGCCTCGCCGCCCGCGTCGCGGTGCGGGCGACCTCGATCGGCTACGGGCTCGTGGCGACCATCCATGCCGACTCGCTCGACGACGTCTTCGACGCCCTGCGCCGCTGGCCGGTCCGACTGACCGACGATGAGCTGTCGCACCTCGGTGTCGTCGTGGTCCTCCGCCGGCTCGAGGACGACCGGCGCCGGGTCGTGGCGGCCCATTTCGTCCGGCCCGTCGCCCGGGACGTCCACGGACACGTCCAGCGTCTCGGGCCGGCCGTCCTCGCCACCTGGGACCCGGAGACGGACTCGATGGAACAGTTCGGCTGGGGCGTGACACCCGAGCTGGCCCGGCGTGTCGGCCTCCGCGCCGGTGACTTCGAGGTCGAGGTCGATCGCCGCCGCGAGCACCTCGATGGCCTCGTCGCGACCGGTGTCACCGACCCGCAACCCGTCATCGATGCCATCCGCGCCTACCGCCCGGCCGCCCCGTTTGACGCTCAGCGGAACGACGCTTAGGCTCGCGGTCCGAGCCCAGCCTCGCACCGGGGAGCACGCCGTGGACCAGTCCGACACCACCCGAACGCAGCCGCCGACGCTGGGCGCCCTGAAGGCCGCGGGCTGGCGCTCGCGCACCGTCAAGGACGAGCTTCGCGCGAACCTCCTCGCCCGGTTCGCCTCGGGCGGCCAGGTCTTCCCCGGCGTCGTCGGCTACGAGGATTCGGTCGTCCCGGCCATCGAGAACGCGATCCTCGCCGGCCACGATCTCGTCTTCCTCGGCGAGCGCGGCCAGGCCAAGACGCGGATGGCGCGGCTCCTGGTCGGGCTGCTCGATCCATGGCTGCCGGTCGTCCACGGCGGCGAGCTCAACGACGACCCGCTCGCACCGATCAGCCCGGCCGCGCGGGCCATCGTCGAGCGCGATGGCGACGCCACCGAGATCGCCTGGCTCCCGCGCGACCGCCGCTATGCGGAGAAGCTGGCCACGCCCGATATCACCATCGCCGACCTCATCGGCGAGGTCGACCCGATCAAGGTCGCCGAGGGCCGCTACCTGTCGGACGAGCTGACGTTGCACTACGGGCTCATCCCCCGCGCCAACCGCGGGATCGTGGCGATCAACGAGCTGCCGGACCTCGCCGAGAGGATCCAGGTCGGCCTGCTCAACATCCTCGAGGAGCGCGACGTCCAGATCCGCGGCTTCCAGGTCCGCCTCGAGCTCGACCTGTACATGGTCGCCTCGGCCAACCCGGAGGACTACACCTCGCGCGGCCGGATCATCACCCCGCTCAAGGACCGGCTGGGGTCGCAGATCCGGACCCACTACCCGCGGACGCTCGAGCACGAGATGGCCATCGTCCGCCAGGAGAAGCACCGCTTCGAGCCGGAGGAGGGGACGCCGACGGTGGTCGTGCCCTCGTTCATGGAGGAGCTCGTCGCCGAGCTGACCCATCTCGCCCGTCGCTCCCCGGAGATCAGCCAGCGGTCCGGCGTCAGCGTCCGTGTCTCGGTGGCCAACGCCGAGGTCCTCGAGGCGGCCGCGCTCAAGCGCGCCGTCCGGCTTGGCGAGCGGATCGGTGCGCCGCGCGTGTCCGATCTCGGTGCGGTCGTCGCGTCGACCGTCGGCAAGGTGGAGCTCGAGACGGCCGGCGACGACGCGCCGGAGGACCGGATCGTCGAGCGGCTGATCACCAAGGCCCTCCACACGACGTTCAACAGGCACGTCTCGGTGGACGACCTCGAAGGCGTGATCGAGGCGTTCGAGGACGGCTTCAGCATCGAGACGGGCGATCGCACGCCGTCGCGCGAGTACGTCGCGATGATGCGCGAGGTGCCCGGCTTGTCGGTCGCGGTGGACCGGCTCGGTGCTTTCGATGTGACCGATGGCTCGGAGGAGCCGGCAGTCGTCGCGTCCGCGGTCGAATTCCTGCTCGAGGGACTCCATCTCGCCCGTCGGCTCAACAAGGATCGCGTCCCGGGCGGGACGGTCTACCACCGGTGACCGGCGCTCGACGATGAGCGGGTACTCGCCCGATCCGCGGGACCTCGGGCCGGTCGTGCCGCCGCGACCGACGGCTCCTGGGAGCCCCGGTGCGCTCATCCGGGCCGCCCGCTACTCGGCCTGGGACGGATCGCAACAGGTCGCCGACCTCGATGCCGACGAGATCATCGACGCGCTGGCCGACGACGTGATGGCCGAGGGCGACCTGTCCGAGGCACTCCGGCGCTTGATGGACCGCGGCTGGCGCACAGGCGACCCGACCCGCGGCGACCTGCCCGGCCTGCGCGACCTGATGGATCGGCTGGAGCGCCGGCGCGAGGCGATGCTCGAGCGCTACCAGCTCGACGACGTCCTGGGCGACATCCGCCGACAACTCGAAGAGATCGTCGGCGACGAGCGGGCCGGCATCGAGCGCCGGCTCGACCAGGCGTCGCGGACCGATGGCGAGGAGGTCCCGGAGGACCTGCGCAAGATGCTGCGTGACGCGGCCGCTCGGCGGCTCGATCAGCTCGACTCGCTGCCGGCGGATATCGGCGAGCGGATCCGCGGCCTGCAGGATTACGACTTCATGGAGCCGGCCGCGCGCGAACGGTTCGACGATCTGGTCAAGAAGCTCCAGGGCCAGGTGCTCGATCAGTTCGTGTCGGGCATGTCCGACGCGATCAAGTCGATGACGCCGGAAGATCTCGCCGCCAACCGTGAGATGGTCCGCGACCTCAACGAGCTCATCCGCGAGCGGATCGGCGGAAACGACCCGGACGCCAGCGAGTTCCTCGCCAAGCACGGCCGGTTCTTCCCGGGCGCCCAGACGTTCGACGACATCATCGACCAGCTGGCGCAGCGGATGGCCGCGATGCAGTCACTGATGCGCTCGATGAGCCCGGAGCAGCGGGCCGAGCTGAACTCGATGATGGAGGCGCTCCTGCGCGACGACCGGCTGCTCGTCGACCTTGCCCAGCTGGCCTCGAATCTCGACCTGCTTCTGCCGGGCGGGCTCGGCGACCGGGTGCCGTTCGGTGGCGACGAACCGCTCGGTCTCGACGGCGCCCTGTCGCAGATCGCCCGCCTGCAGGCGATGGACCGGCTGCAGGATGCGTTGTCCGATGTCGAATCGCCCGGGGATCTGGCCGCGCTCGACCGGAACGAGGTGCGCGACCTGCTCGGTGACGACGCGTTGCGGGATCTCGATGCGCTCGACG
Organism: uncultured Chloroflexia bacterium; assembly: GCA_963782715.1. Taxonomy (GTDB): domain Bacteria; phylum Chloroflexota; class Limnocylindria; order Limnocylindrales; family CSP1-4; genus SPCO01. Next base: position 496,972 of record CAWAKU010000008.1, on the reverse strand, counting down.
ACCTCGCCCGGCGGCTCGAGGAAGCCGGATACCTGACCCGCGACGGCGAGCGGATGGAGCTGACCCCGCGCGGCAGCCGACGGATCGGCCAGAAGGTCCTCGACGACCTGTTCGCCCGACTGCAGCGCGATGCGTTCGGCGGCCACCGGATCGATCGCGCCGGGCGCGGCGGGGAGCGGGACGAGGCGACCAAGCCGTACGAGTTCGGCGACCCGTTCCATCTCGACCTGCGTGGCACGATGTTCAACGCGCTCGGCCGCGAGGAGAACGCGCCGGCCGTCCGGGCCGCCTCAGGTGACCGGCGGATCCACCTGCGCCCGACGGACTTCGAGGTCCACCGGACCGAGCAGCTGACCCAGACCTCGACGGTGCTGCTGGTCGACATGAGCCGCTCGATGCTGCTGCGCGGCTGCTTCCTGGCCGCCAAGAAGGTCGCGGTCGCGCTCGACACGCTCATTCGGACGCAGTACCCGCGCGACCACCTGTCGGTCATCGGCTTCGCCTACTACGCCCGCGAGATCCGGCCCGGCGCGCTGGCCGAGCTGAGCTGGCACGGCTATGAATACGGCACGAACCTCCAGCACGGCCTGTTGCTCGCGCGCCGCATCCTGGAGCGGAACCCCGCGGTCAACAAGGAGATCGTGGTCATCACCGATGGCGAGCCGACCGCCCACTTCGAAGACGGCCAGGTCGAGTTCAACTACCCGCCGACGCGCCGGACGATCGAGGAGACCCTCCGTGAGGTGCAGCGCTGCACGAAAGAGGGGATCACCATCAACACGTTCATGCTCGAGCGGTCGCGGGCACTCGCGGAGTTCGTGGCCCACATGACCCGGCTCAATCGCGGCCGGGCGTTCTATGCGACGCCCGAACACCTCGGCGAGTACGTGCTGGTGGACTTCGTCAGTCGTCGCACGAAGCGGGTGTCGTAGCGGGCAGTTGCCGCTCGTCGCGAGATCGGCTGCACTTCGGCCCCATTCCCGGCCTATCCTTCGCAGCGATCGACGCTGAGCTCGTCGACATCAGGAGGCTGCCGTGAACGTGGTCCCGATCCTGCTGTTCCTGCACGTGCTGGGTGCGATCGCCGCCTTCGGGCCGACATTCGCGTACTCGATCATGGGCGCCATGGCCGGTCGCGAGCCGCAGCACGCGAACTTCAGCGCCCGCCAGACGGCCGCCATCGGCGACAAGCTGGTCTACCCGCTGGCGATCTTCCAGGGCATCACCGGCGTCCTCCTCATCATCAGCGCGCAGATCAGCGTCCAGCAGCTGTGGCTCGGTCTCGGGATCACCCTGTACGCGATCGCCCTGGTCTACTCGCTAACCATCCAGCGCAACGCGTTGCACCATCTCATCGAGCTGTCGTCGACGCCGCCGGCACCCGGGACGCCCCCGAATCCCGAGATCCCGGCGACGGTCAAGAAGATCCAGCGCGGCGGGATGTTCCTCGGCACGCTCATCGTCGTCATCGTCTTCCTGATGGTGGTCAAGCCGACGCTCTGACCGGGTCCGCGTACCATGGTCGGGTACGTATCCGACAGGAGACTCGACCCCGATGCCCACCGTCGCGACCTCCCCGACTCACCTCCTCGACCTCATCGCAGCGAGCGCCCATCTCGAGGCTGACACGCTCGTCATCGACGACGAAGCCGCCTTCCGCGACGGCGCCATCGCGGACATCGCCTGGACCGCGGCGTTCAGCACGGACGAGGCGACGACCGCGTCCGCGCAGTGGCTCGTCTGGGAGGCGAGCCAGGCCCTCGGCGCCCATTCGGCGAGCATCCAGGGCCTGTACGAGGCACGTGCCCGGGGCGAGGTCTCCGGCTTCACCGTGCCCGCGATGAACCTGCGCGCGCAGGTCTTTGACATGGCGAAGACGGTCTACGAGGCCGCCGCCGCCGCCGACGTCGGAGCGCTCATCCTCGAGCTCGCCCGGAGCGAGCAGACCTACACCTTCCAGCGCCCGATCGACTACGCGACATCCGTGCTGGCCGGGGCGATCGCCGCTGGCTGGCAGGGTCCGGTCTTCATCCAGGGCGACCATTACCAGTTCAACGCCAAGAAGTACGCGGCCGACCCCGAGTCGATGACCGAGGAGATCCGACGCGCCTGCCGGCTGGCAATCGACGCCGGCTACCGCAACATCGACATCGACTCATCGACCCTGGTCGACCTGTCGAAGGCGAACCTTGACGAGGAGCAGGGTGAGAACTACCGCCGCGCGGCCGAGCTGACCGCGCTCATCCGCTCGCTCGAGACCGACGGCGTCACGGTCAGCGTCGGGGGCGAGATCGGCGAGGTCGGGACCCAGAACTCGACGGTCGCCGAGTTGCGGGCGTACCTCGATGGGTATCGCCGAGAACTCGACGCGCGAGCGCCGGGGGCCAAGGGCATCTCCAAGGTCAGTGTCCAGACCGGAACCTCGCACGGTGGCGTGCCGCTCCCGGATGGTGGCGTGGCCGAGGTCAAGCTCGATTTCGAGGTCCTCCGCGAACTTGGCGTCGTCGCCCGCGAGTACGGACTGGCAGGTGCCGTCCAGCACGGCGCGTCAACCCTGCCGGATGAGCTGTTCCATCGGTTCCCGGCGGTCGAGACGGCCGAGATCCATCTCGCGACCGGCTTCCAGAACGCGCTCTACGAGCACCCGGCCTTCCCCGAATCGCTCCATCGCGAGATCGAGGCGTGGTGCTACGCGAACGCCGCCGACGAGCGCAAGGGCGGCCAGACCGATCAGCAGTTCGTCTACACCACGCGCAAGAAGGCCATCGGTCCGTTCAAGCGGCAGCTCTGGGAGCTCGAGACGAAGGGCGAGATCCTCGCCTCGCAGCGGCGCAAGATCTCGTACCTGTTCACCGAGCTCGGGGTCAACGACTCGCGCGCGATGGTCGACCGCTACGTCCAGCCGGTCGATTCACACCGCCCGATCCCCGACGCCCTGCGCGCGACGGCGACCGCAAAAGGCTGATCCGCGGCTGCGAATGAGGGCGGATCTCGCCGCCTCGACACACGGGATTCGTCGTTGACGCCCCGCTCGGTGGTGCTATCCTCGCGCGCAAGTCCGCCGCCGGAATGAGGGTTCCAGGCGCGGACCATGCCCAGCGTCCGCGCGACCCAGCGCACTCGGTATCAACTCCGGAGGACAGCCCGCATCGATTCCGATGCGGTGGGAGGAGGAGATCTCGTGGCGGGACCCGGTGAATCGGCCTCGGATGTCGCGGCGCGCGACGACGCACACCTTCGATCACTCGGCATCAAACCTGAGCTGAGGCGGACCCTCGGGTTCCTGTCGAACTTCGCGATCGCCTTCGCATTCATCAGCGTCTCGACCGGCTCGTTCGGCAACTACGGCATCGGCATCGGCCTGAGCGGCCCGGCGTTCTACTGGACATGGTTCATCGTCATCGGCGGGCAGCTGCTCGTCGCGCTGGTCTTCGCCGAGCTCGCCAGCCACTACCCGGTCGCCGGCTCTGTCTATCAATGGTCGAAGCGGCTGTCGCACCGGACGCTCGGCTGGTTCACCGGCTGGTTCTACTTCTGGGCCCAGGTCGTGACTGTCAGTGCGGTCGCGGTCATCGTCGCGTTCGTGGTCGACGGTCTCCACGGATCGCTGGTCGGCAATACCGGTACGACGGCGTTCCTCGACACGTCGAGCCCGGGCGGGTTCACGTCGATGTTCACGTTCATCGCCATCGGCACGCTCATCATCACGACGCTCATCAACGCGTATGGCGTGCGCCTGCTGTCGATCCTGAACAACATCGGCGTCGCGACCGAGATCCTCGGCATGTTCGTCTTCGCGATCATCCTGCTGCTGTTCGCGAACGTGCAGCCCGCGAGCGTGTTGACCAGCTTCGAAGGATCGGAGGCGGCACAGAACGGCAACATCCCTGCGACGTTCGCCCTCGGGTTCTTCATGGCCGCGTTCATCGTCTTCGGATTCGATACCGCGGGGACGTTCGGCGAAGAGACCTTGGATGCCAGCCGTCAGGCGCCGCGCGGCGTGCTGTCGTCGATCCTGATCTCTGGTCTCGTCGGCGCCATCTTCATCCCGGCGGTCATCCTCGCCACGCCTGACATCCCCGCCTCGATGGCCGAGGGCCTCGCCGGCGGCTTCCCCATCGGCACGACCATCTCGAACGCGTTCAGCCAGGACCTCATCGGCAACCTGTCCGGCGGTGACATCTACCTCCTCGTCATCCTCGCCTCGGTCTTCGTCTGCACGCTGGCCATCCAGGGCGCGGCCACCCGCCTGATGTTCTCGATGGGTCGCGACCGCCACTTGCCGTTCGGCGGGACGTGGGGCCACGTCAACACGCGCTTCCGCACGCCGGCCAACGCCGCGGTCGCCGTCGGCGTCATCGCCGCGCTGCCGATCCTCGTCGTCGGGCCGGTCCCGGCCATCTCGATCTCGATCGCGGCCACCGGCCTGATCTACGTCGCCTACTTCATGTGCAATGCCGGCGTCCTCGCCGCCCGGTTCCGTGGCTGGCCGCACCAGAAGGCCTGGTTCAGCCTCGGTCGGTGGGGCAAGATCGTGAACATCCTCGCCCTCGTCTATGGGGGCCTGATGATCATCAACATCGCGCTGTGGGCGGACGGCTCGTTGTTCGGCGACTGGGGGACCGACGGGCGTCTGTACTGGAACCCGTTCATCAACACGTTCATCAAGCCGTTCGGCAACGAGATCGCCGGGATGCCCGCCTGGCCGGTCTTCGAGACTCTCGTCGGGGCGATCCTGATCTTCGGAGCCCTCTATTACGTGATCGCCGTTCGTGGCAGCGCGCACGACGTCGAGACCCAGGCCGACGTGGTGACGGGCGAGACCGTCATCGGCTAGTGACCGACGACGCGATCCTGCGGGGCCCCCTGTACGACGAACTCGTCGGGGCCCTGCAGAGAGTCCCGGAGATCGCCGGGCGCCGGTTGACCTTGACCACCCTGTCGGGCGGGATCACGAACCGGAACTTCCGCGTGGACGCGGCCGGCACGGACGAGCGCTGGGTCATCCGGCTGGCCGGCAACGACACCCACCTCCTGGGCATCTCGCGGGAGGTGGAGCACGCCGCGACGGTCGCCGCGGCCGGCGTGGGCGTCGGGCCCGAAGTCACTGCGTTCATCCGTCCCGAGGGCTATCTCGTCACGCGCTTCATCGTCGGCTCCCCGGTGTCGGACGAGGCGGTCCATCGGCCCGAGACGCTCCGGCGGGTCGCGGATTCGCTCCGACGCATCCACGACGGTCCTGCGATCCCGGGCCTGTTCGTGCCGTTGCGGATCGTCGAGGCGTACCGGGCGCTGGCGAAGGCCCGCGGTGTCCCCATCCCGCCCGAATACGACCTCGCGGCCGCCGTCGGGCGACGGATCGAGATGGCCCTGCTGTCGGCGCCGATCGAACTCATGCCGTGCCACAACGACCTGCTCAACGCCAACTTCATCGACGACGGGTCGCGCATCCGGATCATCGACTGGGAATACGCCGGGATGGGCGACGCGTTCTTCGACCTCGGCAACTTCAGCATCAACCACGAGCTGACGCCCGATGAGGACAGGCTCCTGCTGGCGGCCTACGACGGGGTCGTCCGGCCGGACCGCTTCGCGCGCTTGACGCTGATGCGGATCGTGTCCGACTTCCGTGAGGCGATGTGGGGAGTCCTCCAGCAGGGCGTCAGCACGCTCGACGTGGATTTCGTGGCATATGCCGCCGGCAACTTCGACCGACTGCTCCGGAACGCGTCCGGACCGCGCTTCGACGGTGCCCTTCGCGAGGTCGCGCTACCCTGACCCTGTGACCGACCCAACCCCCGAGCATGGCTCCCACGGACGATCCATCGCCCTGGGGGTCGTGGTCTTCGTCGCGACGCTCATCCTCCTGTTCGGTGCCCTCAATGTCGTGCGCCCGTCTGACGTTGGGCAGCCTGGCCCGTCAGGCTCGGTCGCGGCCGCCGAGACGACTCCGAGGAGTGCCGCCCCGACCTCGGCCGCCTCGCCGAGGACGACCGCCGAGGCGTCGGATGGCGGCCCCGCCGCCAGCCCCAGCACCGGCGCCAGCCCGAGCCCGAGCCCGGCGTGAGTTCGAGTCCGGACGCCAGCGCCTCGTCGTCGGACGACGCCGTCCTGGTCGGCGCCGGCGACATCGCCGACTGCGACTTCGACGGCGATGCGAAGACCGCCGCTCTCGTGAAGGCGATCCCGGGCACGGTCTTCACGGCCGGCGACAACGCCTATCCCAGCGGCACGGCCAAGCAGTTCCAGGACTGCTACGACCCGACGTGGGGACAGTTCCTCGACCGGACCCGGCCGGCTCCCGGCAATCACGACTGGGAGACGAAGGGGGCAGCCGGATACCTCGGCTACTTCGGGACGACCGCCGCGCCGAACGGCACCGACTGGTACTCGTACGACCTCGGCGCCTGGCACGTCATCGTGCTCGACTCCGACTGTTCGAACGTCGGTGGATGCGGCGCCTCTTCCGACCAAGGTCGCTGGCTGGCGGCCGACCTGCACGCCTCGACGACGAAGTGCACGCTCGCGATCTTCCACCATCCGCGGTTCAGTTCGGGCATGCACGGCAATGACAAGGACGTCGCGCCCTTCTGGGACGCGCTCTACGCTGCCGGTGCCGATGTCATCGTCAACGGCCACGATCACGACTACGAACGCTTCGCGCCACAGGACCCGAGCGGCCAGCAGGATCGCGTGCATGGGATTCGCGAGTTCGTCGTCGGCACCGGTGGCCGCGAGCTTCGGCCGTTCGTTGGAGCCAAGCCGAACAGCGAGCTCCGGTATTCCGTGACGCACGGGATCATCCGACTCGACCTGCACCCCACGTCGTACCAGTGGACATTCACGCCGACCTCGGGCGACTTCTCCGACTCCGGAAGCGGCCCTTGCCACTGAGGTATCGTGCCGCTCCATGAGCGCTGACCAGGCCCGGGTCGTGGTGATCGGCGGCGGGATCACCGGCTGCAGCGTCGCGTACCACCTGGCACTCGCCGGCTGGACGGACGTGCTGCTCGTCGAGAAGGCCCAGCTCACCGCCGGATCCACCTGCCAAGCGGCCGGCCTCGTGACCGCGTTCAACCCGTCGTCCACGATGATGGCCTTTCGCCGCTACAGCATCGAGCTGTATCGAAGCCTGGGGGCGTTCGAGACGGTCGGCAGCCTCCGGCTGGCGTCGAGCCCGGAGCAGTTGCGCGAGCTCGAGCGGACGGCCAGTCGCGCCCGCGGCATCGGCCTCGAGGCCGAGGTCATCGGGGCGGGCGAGGCACGTGCGCTCATGCCCTCGATCTCGCCCGAGTCGCTGTACGGGGCGGTCCACCTCGCCGGTGACGGTCACCTCGATCCGCACGGCGCGACCCACGCAGTCGCCGATGCGGCTCGCGCGCTCGGCGTGCGCATCCGGACCGGTGTCCGCGTGACGGGGTTCGAGCTGTCGGTCAGGCGCGAGATCACGGCCGTGCTGACCGACACGGGTCCCATCGCGACCGAGCTGGTCGTCAACGCGGCCGGGATGTGGGCGCCGCAGGTCGCGGCGATGGCCGGCGGGTTCATCCAGTCCACGCCGGTCGACCACCAGCACATCGCGCTGAAGGCCGTGCCCGGGTCCGAGCTGCCCAAGGACATGCCCTGCTTCCGCGACCCGGACAACCTGGTCTACGGCAAGAGCGAACACGGCGGGATGGTCTTCGGCGGGTACGAGCTGGATCCCCGGTCGCGCTGGGAGGACGGCGTGCCGTGGGACCACGCGGCACAGTCGCTGCCGCCCGACTGGGAGCGGTTCGCACCGCTGATGAACGGGGCGATCCGCCGGTTCCCATTCCTCGCCGACGCGGAGGCGATCCGGCTGGTCTGCCACCCGGACGCGATGACGCCCGACGCCAACCCGCTGCTCGGGCCGCTGCCCGGGGTTCGCGGCTTCTGGGTCGCGGCCGGGCTGTCGCTCAACGGGTTCGGGGGTGGGGGAGGGATCGGCCGCGCGATGGCCGGCTGGATCACGACCGGCGACCCGGGCGTGGACATCGGGCCCTACCGGGCGTGGCGGTTCAGCGACACGTACCGCGATCCGGGGTTCTCGGCCGCGCTCGGCCGCGAGACCTACTCCGACTACTACCGGTTGCGCTATCCGTTCGACGCGGATCTGGCCGGTCGCCCGCGCCGGTTGTCGGCACTGCACGGGCGACTCCAGGATGCCGGCGCGGTCTTCGGCACCAAGGCGGGCTGGGAGCGCGCCGACTATCACGACCCGGCCGGTGGCTGGCGCCGCGCCGGGCGCGACCAGGCGACGTACGGGTGGACGCGTCCGCCCTGGTTCGAGCGCGTCTGCGCGGAAGCGCGCGCCGTCCGCGAGAAGGTCGGGATCGTCGACCTGTCGTCCTTCGGCAAGATCGGCGTCGAGGGGCCGGGTGCGCTCGGCCTGCTCCAACGCGTCAGCGCGAACGACATCGACCGGCCGGTCGGCAGCGTCGTCTACACGCAGTGGTGCGACCAGCGCGGTGGGATGGTCGCCGACGTCACCGTCACGCGCCTGGCGGACGACCGCTTCCGGGTCGTCACGGGCGCCGGCTACCTCGCCTCGGAGATGGCCTGGCTGCGGGTCGCACCTCGCCGACGATGAGGTCGTCACGATCCGGGACGTGACGGCTGATCTCGCGACGATCGGGCTGTGGGGACCGCGGGCGCGGGACGTGCTGGTCGCCGCGGGTGCAGCGGCCGACGAGGTCGGCAACGAAGCGATCCCGATGCGTCGCGCGCGCCCGATCAGCGTCGGGCCCGCGCCGGTCCTTGCGGGTCGCATCAGCTACGCCGGCGAGCTCGGCTGGGAGCTGACGACACCGGTCGACTGGGCCGTTCCGGTCTGGGACCGGCTTCGCGCCGCCGGCGCCGGGTTCGGCCTCGACACCGTCGGCTACCGGGCCCTCGACGCCCTGCGGATGGAGAAGGGCTACCGCTACTACGGCACCGACCTGACCATGCTCGACACCCCGTTCGATGCCGGCCTGGGGGCGTTCGTTCGCCTCGGCAAGGGTCCGTTCATCGGGCGCGAGGCGCTCGTCACCGCGCATGACGCTGGTTCGGACCGACGCCTCCGAACGCTCCTCATCGGCGGTCCCGACTACGAACCCGTCTACGGCGGCGAGGCCGTCCGCTTCGATGGTCGGGTCGTCGCTCGCCTCCGGAGCGTCGGCTACGGCCCGACCGTCGAGCGCACGATCGGCTATGCCTACCTGTCGGCGGGCCTGGGCGAGGGCAGCGGTCTCGAGATCGATGTGTTCGACCGCCGCGTCGCGGCCGTCATCGCGTCCGACGTCGTCGTGGACCCGCTGGGCGACCGGATGCGCGGCTAGAGCTCGACGATCGTCCCAGGGGTCGCGACTGCGATCTGGTCGTCGAAGGTGCGGCTCGCGGCCAGGCGAGATGCCTCAGGGTCGGTCCAGGGCATGAGGTGGGTGAGCATCAGACGCCCGGCCTTCGCCCGCTGGGCCTGTCGCCCGACCTCCAGGGCGCAATTGAGGACTCCGGCGTTCCCCTCGGGCACGGAATCGATGTAGGTCGCCTCAGCGAGAAGGAGGTCCGTGCCGGCCGCAAGGTCGACGAGGACGTCGCTCGGACCGGCGTCGCCCGTGTAGGTGACCGATGTCGCACCCGCCGTGATCCGGAAGCCGGCGTTCGGGATGGAGTGCGGCAGCGCCCGCGACTCGATCTCGAACGGGCCGATGCGAAACGTCTCGCCGGCCTCGAATTCGCGCAGGTCACAGGCGACCTTGAGCGCCGTGATCTGGTCGAGCGCCAGGACCGGCCCCAGGGCACCCGGGAGGGCGTAGGCGGGCAATCGTGGTGGCGGATCGTCGCGCAGCACGCGAGCGCGGAGCAACGGATTGAGGTCGGCCACGTGGTCCGGGTGTCCGTGACTGACGAGCACCGCGTCGATCGCGTCGGCGGGCACGATCCCGAGGAGACGCGGGACGATCGCGTAGCCCGGATCGACCAGCAGCCGGAAGCCGTCGTGCTCGATCAGGTAGCCGCTGCACGCACCGCCGGCCGATGGGTATCCGCCGGAGCCGCCGAGAACGGTGAGTCTCATGGCTGGAGGGTACCGCTCGCACCGGCGTCGATCGACCGGATGCGATCGGTCTTGCCCGGAGTGCCGTCGCGTACCACCTGCCACGCTCCGTTTCGGAACACCTCATACGCCGCGAACGCGCACGGGATGCCCCGCGCGACGGCCGGATCGGCGGCATCCATCAGCTGGAAATGGAGGTGCGGCGACGTCGAATTGCCGGTGTGGCCGACGCGACCGAGGACATCGCCCACCTGCACGCGCTGGCCCTCGCTCACCGCGACCGAGCCCGGCGCGAGGTGGACGAACGCCGCGATGACATCGCCGCTCCGCGCGATGACGTGGTTGCCCAGGACCGATGGCAGCCGGGCCGGACTGAATCGGGCGGCGTTCCAGACGGCCCGGATCGACTCGCGCACCGGGTGGACCCGGGACCGCTCGGGCTGGCTGTCCACGGCGCGGACGATCTCGCCATCGAACGGGGAGTGGATGGCGGCTCCCCAGGCGTAGCACTCGCGGGTCGGGACGCCGATCAGGAACGTGCGCAACCAGCCGGCCGGGTGGTAGCGCTGTCCCGGCCGCTCGTCGACCATCAGGAAGTCGAAGGCGTAGCGCTGGCCGAGCATGTCCGTGCCGTGGCTCGGGACCCGGTCGGCGGGCGACGTGACGGCGACCCATCCCTCTCCGCGCAGCGGGAACTCCACGACGACGGGATGCGCCAGGTCACCAGCCACCCCTGAATCCTAGCCTCGATCGATCAGTTTCCGAGAAGCCATCCCGGCGTCGGCGACATAGGATGGGTGTCACCCCCATCGAGACGAGCAGACGAGGACACCCCGATGACAGACACGAAGAAGTCGAGCGCGACCTTCACGGACGACGAAAAGGCTGCGATGAAGGAGGCAGCGAAGGAACGGAAGGCACAGGCGCGCCGTGGCGAAGACAGGGCGGCAGGCCTGGCCGACGTGCTCGCGAAGATCGCCGAGATGCCGGACCCGGATCGCATCATGGCCGAGCGGATCCACGCCCTGGTCACGGCGGCCGCACCGGACCTCGACCCCAAGACCTGGTACGGGATGCCCGCCTACGCCAGGGACGGCAAGCTCATCTGCTTCTTCAAGAGCGCCGACAAGTTCAAGTCGCGCTACGCGACGCTCGGCTTCGAAGAGAACGCCATGCTCGACGAGGGGACGATGTGGCCGACGTCGTACGCCCTGACCAAGCTGACCGCCGCCGACGAGAAGAAGATCAGCGAGCTCGTGAAGAAGGCCGCGGGCTGACGGGACGACTCCGGCCCGGCTATAGATCCGCGTGGTCGATCCCGAAGTAGACGGCATCCAGGGACGACGGCTGCTCGTCGTCGCCGAGCGGGATCCCGAAGTCGGCCGATTCGAAGCCGAGTTCGGGATCGTCGGCCGCGGCCGTCAGGAACGACCGGAACGGCGGCACATACGCTTTCAGCACGGAGACCTGATCGAGGCGACGGCCGTTCTGCCAGACGAGCGAGACATGGAGGCCACGCCCCGCGCCCGCCACCAGGCGGTCCTCCCACGTCGGTTCTCGATCCTCGAAGACGGCATACACCGGATCGCCGGGCTTCTCGCGCCGGTCATCGAGCGCGAATCCGGCGACGCGCATGCCCGTGTCGTCGTGGACGTCGCCCTGGGATCCGTCGAGGGACTTCGGAACGGAACGCATCGCTGGAATCCTAGCCGAGCCGAGTCCGCCGCGACGGGACTGTTCGGCCGCGGGTCCCTAGAATCGCCCGATGAAGAAGATCGGTTTCCTGTCGTTCGGACATTGGTCCGCATCGCCCTACTCGCAGGTCCGGACGGGCGCGGACGCGCTCATCCAGTCCATCGAGCTCGCCGAGGCGGTCGAGGAGCTGGGTGGCGACGGCGCCTACTTTCGGGTCCACCACTTCGCCCAGCAGCTCGCCTCGCCGTTCCCGCTCCTGGCGGCGATCGGAGCGCGCACGAAACGGATCGAGATCGGCACCGCCGTCATCGATATGCGCTACGAGAATCCGCTGTACATGGTCGAGGACGCTGGAGCCGCCGACCTGATCGCGGGTGGCCGGCTGCAGCTCGGGATCAGCCGCGGATCGCCCGAGCAGGTCATCGATGGCTTCCGCTACTTCGGGTACGCGCCGCCCGACGGCCAGACCGACGCCGACATGGCCCGCCAGCACGCCGAGGTCTTCCTCCAGGCGTTGTCCGGTGTCGGGTTCGCCCAGCCCAATCCCTCGCCGATGTTCCCGAACCCGCCCGGTCTGCTCCGGCCCGAACCGCACTCGCCCGGGCTGCGCGACCGGATCTGGTGGGGTGCCGGATCGCGGGCGACGGCGGAATGGGCGGCCCTGCAGGGCATGAACATGCAGTCGTCGACGCTGATGACCGAGGACGCCGGGATGTCGTTCCACGAGCTCCAGGCCGACCAGATCCGGATCTTCCGCGAGGCGTGGAAGGCCGCCGGACACGAGCGCGAGCCACGGGTCTCGGTCAGTCGCAGCATCTTTGCGCTGGTCGACGATCGGGACCGGGCCTACTTCGGGCGCGGCAACCAGGAGTCGGACCAGGTCGGCTACATCGACGCCCAGACCAAGGCGATCTTCGGGCGCTCGTACGCCGCGGAGCCCGATGCCCTGGTGAGGGAGCTCGCCAAGGACACGGCCATCCAGGCGGCGGACACGCTGCTGCTGACGGTCCCGAACCAGCTCGGCGTCGAGTACAACGCTCACGCCATCGAGAGCATCCTGAAGTACGTGGCCCCGGAGCTCGGCTGGCGCTAGGGCGTCTGGCCTAGCGTCGGAAGAGTCGGTCGAGGAGGCTCCTGCGCGGCTTCGTGGCCGTCACGACGTCTTCGATGGTGGCGGGCGTTTCGCCGGCGAACTCGGCCCTCTCGAGGTCCTGTAGTTCGGCCTCGTCGAGGGCGGTCATCCGTTCCCGCTGGCTCGTCTCGTTCGCGGCCGCTGCCTGATCAGAACCCAGGCCCTTGTGGATCCCCTCGACAGAGAACGGGCTTCCCGAGAATGTCATGACCGGGGCGACAGGATGACGACCGCGGTCTCCCGTGAGCGCCGCGTGGCGAAGGCGTCCAGATCCTTGTCGAGCACGGCCCACTTTGCCCACAGGCGTGGCCGTTCGTCAAGGTCGGCGGCACGTCCGTGGACGGCCAGCGACCTCCCGGGCAGGTCGACGGTGGCGTCGGGATGCGCCTGCAGGTTGAGCCACCAGGCGGGTTCCGGATCGGCCCATCCATTCATGGCCATCGTGACCAAGTCTGCGCCATCCTCGTAGTAACCGAGGATGGCGACCCGCGGCTCACCGCTGTGGCGCCCGACCGTCCGCAACAGCAGCATGCCCTGGTGGTCGGCCGTCGCTGTCTGGAGACCGAACCGGCCGCGGGTCAGTGAATAGACGGCACGTTGAATCGCCCAGAATGATCGGATGAACCAGCGCGGCGGCAGGCGCCCCGCGTGCTCGTGCTGTCCAGTGATAGCCATCTCCGTCTCTCCTCGGTTATGTCGCTGATCCCGGCGCGGTGCTTGTGGCCCGCCACCCGGACGTGTCTCCGGCAGACTCGGGAGCGATGGCCGATGGGCTGAAGCCCTTGGCGATCAGCCAGACCGCCAGGACCATCTCCTGCAGGAAGATCGGAAGAGCCAGCACGACCTGGGTCGTCGACATCGGCTCGACGCGACCAAGCATGACCAGGATGCCCGACAGCATGAGCGACACGATCGCCACGAGACCCCAGCCCGACAGCCATCGCGGGACGAGTCGTGTTCGCCAGAACACCCAGTAGTACATGAGCGCCCCGATGCCGAAGGCAAGGACCGCGACTTCGCCCAGCGAATCACGGGCTGCCATCAACAGCACGGCCTGGACCTGGAAGGCGGACGAAGCAGCGGCCCCGGCGCTCGCAGACTCCTGGCTCAAGGTCACCAGCAGCAGCAGGCAGACGACGATGCCGATGTAGAGCGCACCCTCGATGAGCCTGAAGCCGACCGACCCAAGGGCCAGACCGTCGTTGTACTTCCTCAGGACCGGGTAGAGCGCGATGGCGATCCCGGCAGCCGCGGCGGCCCCGATGAACAGAAGGAGCGCTCCCACCAGCACCTGGTCTTCGTTTGCCGCGATCTTGGTGAGATCGACCGGGTCGGTCAGGATGGGCTGCACCAAAGCCACGCGCGAGATCAGATCTGCCACCGTCGCGACGATGAACAGCACTCCCGCTGCGACGGCGAATCCTCGATTCCGATCCATCTTCTTCTCTCCCGCTTCGGGGCAGGGCCCCCGACGGATGCGCCGAATCGCTCTTAGGCCGTGACCCCTCGATCACGACCGCCTTCGGCGGACAACGCCGTGATCGAGCATCGTGTCGACCGCGCGACCTGCCAAGTGCCATTCGTCGTCAAGCGGCGGCAGGGTCACCGGCGGCGGAATCGGACTGGGCCTGGATGGCCCCAAGTCGGCGCACGACGCCCTCGACCGACTCGCCGCCGATCGGTTCTAGCAGCTGTCGGCCCATCCGCCATGCGAGGGCCTGCGACCAGAGGATCGTCATGATCGAGAATGTATTCCTCGGGAAACCCGCCGACCGGCCACATCGGCGCAGAACGATCGCGATGTGAGCAGACATCGCCCTCGCAAAGCGTGCGTCCATGACGCCGGAGAATTGGCCAGGCGTTCGTCCCTAGCGAGACTCGGGCGTGAACGGGGTTTCGGAGAGCTTGGCACCCGAAGCATCGAGCGCGATGACGCTGGCGGACCCCTGCGGACCAGCCCACCAGGCGAGCCAGTAGCCGTTGGACACGACGGCGTTCTGGACGGACCCGTCTGATAGGGTGATCTGGACCGTCGCGACGGCGGGCGCGGAGCGGCCGCCGAGGACATGCTCGATCGGTTCCATGCCGGTCGTCACGGCGCGATCGACCGACAAGATCGGAGGAGCCGACGCCAGGACGGTGCCGCCGACGCTGTCCGTGGTCTCGATCCCGGCAGCGGCGCGATCCCACCGGCACGCGTCGATGTGGAGCACTGAGGCATAGCCGGCCACGGACGTTACGAGCAGCACCGCTCCGCTCGCACCCTTTCCGGTCGTCACGACCGCGATGGGGGTTCCCCCGTTCGGGTCCTGACACGCCGACGCCTCGGGCGAAAGCACTGCCGGCGCGCCAGGCGTCGCGACAGGACTCGGAATAGCTGAGCACGCGCCAACGAACACAGCGACGACGACAAGAGCGGATGTCCGGGTGCGCCGACCAGCGAACAATGCACTACCTCCACGCGTCGGGTGAACGGAGTGTCGTCGAGACCATCTTCCGCTCACCCGGCCAGTCAGGCAAACAGGTCGAACAGACCCAATGAGGCGGCACGCGCCTCGCGAGGTCACCTCTGGGTCGCTAAGCGGGAATACACCCGATGCTCGGGCTAGAAGGACGATGTGTAGCGATCAGCCGCGCTCGACCGCCTCCAGCCACCCCTCGAAGTCCGGCCCATCGAGCGCCGTCTCCGCCCGCCCCCAGCGTTCCTCGGCCCAGCCGGTGAAGTCGTAGTCGATGGTGGAGATGCGGGCCTGGATGGCGGCCCACAGCGTCCAGCCGACGTCGGACATGATCATCTGCAGACGCATCCGGGCGAGCAAGGCAGGGGAGGCCTCACCGAAGTAGGCCGCGCAGAGCGCCTCGACCTGGGCGTTGTCGTAGCCGAGCTCCTGGGCCGTATTGCCGAGCTCGAAGGTCGGGTCGTTGTTGCCGCTGTACTCCCAGTCGACGAGCCACAGCCGCGACCCGTCGTCGAGGTAGTTCTCGGCCAGCAGGTCGTTGTGGCACGGAACGGACGCCAGCGGATGGACGGGGAGCGCGGCCTCGATCCGCGGCAGCCGGCCGAGGTGCTCGCGGTAGCCGGCCGGGATCGCGATGGACCGCTCATCGACCACGGCCAGGTAGCGCTCGGCCGTGCGGAACATGTCGAAGTCGTCGCGGAAACGCGGTCCCGCGTGGAGCTGCCGCAGGGCAGCCGCGATCCGCCCCGGCATCCCGGCCGCGCGCAGACCCTCGTTCGACATCGTCCGCGCATCGAGCCACTCCAGCGCGAACACGTCCCACTCGGGGAGGGCGTGGACGACCCGAGGCGCCACGCCCGCCTCGGCCGCGGCGAACGTGTTGTGCAGCTCGTTCGCACGGTCCACGGCCAGCAGCTCCGTGCCCGCTCCCGGGATCCGGACGAAGAACGCCGTCCCGTCCACGACCACCCGCCAGTTCGAGTTGGTCAGCCCGGCCGCGATCGGCTCCGCGACGGCACCACGCCCCGCCCAATCGGGGACTGCCGCGATGACCTCGTCGATCGTGGGTGGCACGCCGAGAGGGTAGCGCAGCCGCTACCCTTCGAGGGTGGAGCACACGAGGGCGATCATCATCGGCGGCGGGGTCGGCGGGACCAGCATCGCCTACCACCTCGCGGAGCGCGGCTGGACCGACATCGTCCTGGTCGACCGCGCCGAACTGACCTCGGGATCGACCTTCCACTCGGCCGGCCTGGTCGGCCAGCTGCGCGGCTCCGTGACCCTGACCAAGATGATGATGTACGGCTCGGACCTCTACCGGCGGCTCGCCGCCGAGACCGGCACCGACCCGTCGTGGCACGAGGTCGGCTCGCTCCGCCTGGCCTCCACGCCCGAACGCTTCGAGGAGCTTCGTCGGCAGGCCGGCTGGGCCAAGACCTTCGGCCTGCCGCTCGAGCTCATCACCGCCAAGGAAGCGCAGGACCGCTTCCCGCTGATGTCGACCGACGGCGTCCTTGGCGCGGTTTGGCTGCCGACCGATGGCTGGCTCGACCCGTCCGGGCTGGCCAACGCGCTGGCTGCCGGGGCGCGCCAGAAGGGCGCCCGGATCCGCACCCAGACACGGGTCGTGGCGATCGGCACGGACCGCGGCCGGGTCACCGGCGTGACCGTCGAGCACAAGGGCGAACGGACCGAGATCCGCGCTGACGTCGTGGTCAACGCGGGTGGCATGTTCGCTCCGGAGATCGGCCGGCTGGTCGGCGTGACCGTGCCGATCATCCCGATGGCGCACCAGTACCTCTTCACCGAGCCGATGGAGGGCGTCCATCCGGGCCTCCCACAGCTCCGCGACCCGGACAACCTCGTCTACTTCCGCGAAGAGGTCGGCGGCCTGTGCATGGGCGGCTACGAGCGCGACCCGGCCCCGTGGTCGCTCGACGGTGTTCCGCCTGACTTCAACGGCAAACTCCTGGCGCCCGACATGGAGCGCTTCCAGTCGATCATGGAAGGCGCCATCCGCCGGGTGCCCCCGATGGCCGATGCGGGGGTCAACCGGGTCATCAACGGCCCCGAGGGGTTCACCCCGGACAATGAGTTCATCCTCGGCGAGTCGGAGGTCGGCGGGTTCTTCGTTGCGGCCGGGTTCTCGGCCCACGGGATCGCCGGCGCTGGGGGCATCGGTCGCCAGGTGGCGTCGTGGATCGTGGATGGCGAGCCCGAGCTCGATCTTTGGAAGATGGACATCCGGCGGTTCGGGCCGGCCTACCGCAGCCAGTCGTACACGCTGGCGCGCTCGATCGAGAACTACGCGACCTACTACGACATCCACTACCCGAACGAGGAGCGCCATTCCGGCCGGCCGCTGCGAATGGCACCGACCTATCCGATCCTCGAAGAGCTGGGCGCGTCGTTCGGCGAGAAGTCCGGCTGGGAGCGACCGAACTGGTTCGAGTCGAACGCCGCCGCCGGCGACGAAGCGCTCCGACCCGCGCGGCTGGGCGGGCGAGAATCTGGTCGCCGGCGATCGGCGCCGAGGCGCTGGCCACGCGGCAGGCGGCCGGCCTGTTCGACGAGACGTCGTTCGCCAAGCTCGAGATCGTCGGGCCGGGCGCCGTGGCGTTCCTCCAGTCCATGTGCGCGAACGACGTGGACGTGCCCGGTCGGGCGGATCACGTACACGCAGCTGCTCAACCGCCGTGGCGGCATCGAATGCGACGTGACCGTCACCCGGGTCGCGGCCGATCGCTACCTGTTCATCACCGGGACCGCGTTCGGGCAGCACGACATGTCGTGGCTGCGCCGTCACCTGCCCGGGCGACGGCAGCGTGCTGCTCAACGACCTGACGTCGGGCCGTGTCTGCTTCGCGCTGTGGGGCCCGCGGGCGCGCGACATCCTGGGCTCGGTGACGCGCGACGACGTGTCCGACGCCGGCTTCCCGTACCTCACCGCGCGCGCCATCACCGTCGGCTCCGTGCCGGTCTACGCGTTGCGCGTCACCTACGTCGGGGAGCTCGGCTGGGAGCTGTACGCGCACACGGAGTTCGGTGTCGCGCTGTGGCGGACGCTGTGGGACGCCGGCCGGCCGCACGGCATGGTCGCCGGCGGCTACCGGGCGATCGACGCGCTCCGGATCGAGAAGGGCTATCGCGTCTGGTCGAGCGACATCACGCCGGACGAGACGCCGTACGAGGCCGGGCTGGGGTTCGCGGTCGCGCTCGACAAGGGCGTCGACTTCATCGGGCGCGAGGCGCTCGTCGCGGCCAAGGCAGCCGGTCCGCGCAAGCGGTTGCGCTGCCTCGTGCTGGACGATCCCAGATCGGTCTGCCTCGGGAACGAACCGGTCCGGTTGGGTGGCGAGATCGTCGGCCGGGTGACGACGGGCGGCTACGGCTTCGCGGTCGAACGCTCCATCGCCTATGCGTACCTGCCGCCGACGGTCGCGATCGGGACGCGCGGCGAGGTCGAGGTCTTCGGCGAGTGGATCGGCTTCGAGGTCGCGCGCGAGCCGCTGTACGACCCGGACGGCGCAAGGATCCGGTCGTGACCGAAGCGCGCCACGACGAGTGGCTGGCGTTCGCGCTGGCCTGCGCCGATGCCGCCGACGCGCTGGCGCTCGAGCACTTCCGGCGCGATCTCGTCATCGAGACCAAGCCCGACCGGACCTTCGTGACCCAGGCCGACACCGCCATCGAACGACGCATCCGCGCCCTGATCGGCGAGGCCTACCCGGACCACGGCCTCGTCGGCGAGGAGTACGGGACGGAGGACGGCGCGGGCGTCCGTCCGCTGGTACATCGACCCGATCGACGGCACCCACAACTTCATGCGCGGCGTCCCGCTCTTCGGCACCCTGCTCGCGGTCGAGGAGGACGGCGAGATCGTGGTCGGCGTCATGAGCGCGCCGGCGATGGGCGAGCGCTGGTACGCGACGCGTGGCGGTGGATCGTGGGCGGTCGGTTCGGTCGGGCCCGGCGCCGGCGTCCCGCGGCGGATCCATGTGTCCGGGGTCGGGGCGATCGCCGACGCCCAGGTCCTGTACTCCTCACCGCTCGAGATCGAAGCCAGCGGCGAGGCACCCGGTTTCGAGGCGCTCATCCGGTCGGCCTGGCGCGACCGCGGCTTCGGCGACTTCTGGGGCTATGCGCTCGTCGCCGAGGGTGCCGCCGAGGCCATGGTCGAGGTCGGGCCGAACAGCTGGGATCTCGCGGCGCCGTCGATCGTGGTCGAAGAGGCGGGCGGCCGGATGACCGACATCCACGGGGTGCGGTCGGTCCACAACGGGACGGCGCTTGCCACGAACGGCGTCCTCCACGACGAGGTCGCGCGCGCGCTCGAGGGCTAGGTCGTGCGGTCGAGCGCCGCCCGGCCACGCCGCCGACGGAGGAGGGCCGGAGCGAGCTCTTGCGGCATCAGCGGCGGTGGATCACGGATCCGATCGCGGTTTGCGCCGAACGAGTCCCAGGATCGTGGCCGCGATAACGAGCGCGATGATCCCACCCGACGCGCTACCGACCACGACCGCGCCGATGACCAGGATGGCGATCATGGCCACTACGAGGGCCGTCAACCACGGACCTTTGACCTCGGTGGCCGGCGTCGCGAATGAAGCGAGCGATCCGGGCGACGGGATCCCCTTCAGGCCGACGATCTCGCCCGCGGTCGCACGCAGGACCTCGAGGGTCTTCGCGTCGACCAGATCCTCGACCACGGCCGCCATCGCCGCCTCCTCGAACGCCGCCGCCGCGGCAACCCGATCACGTGCCCGAGCGACCGAGACGGACATCTCGGTCACCGCCCACGTTCCGGTGAAGCCGGACCGCGCGAACAACCGGATCACGACGTCGCGGATCTCCGCTGTCGACTCGTAGAGCAGAGGACCGCGACCGGCGATGATCGCGGCCTCGGTCGCCTGATCGCGTGCCGTCTTGCGGATCTGGTCCGGCATGGCCACGACCACGACCTGGAGGTCGATCCGCGCCAGGGAGTCGAGCAGGGCGGCGACGCGGGCACGGGCTTCGTCGACGCCGTGATCGTCGTGCACGGTGGTCAGGCGCCGGCGGCGGTCAGGCTCTCGTCGAGGATGGACAGGGCCAGGTCGACCTCGGCGGTGGTCGTGACCAGCGGTGGGATGATCCGGACGACGTTGACGTAGGTGCCGGCGGTCAGGACGATCAGGTTGCGGGCGAGCGCCTCGGCCTGGATCCGCTTGGTCAGGTCCGGATCCGGCACGCGGCCGTCGCCGACACCGGGCTTGATCAGCTCGATCGCGACCATGAGACCGAGGCCGCGCGCATCCCCGATGGCTGGATGGCGTCCGGCCAGCGCGCGCAGGCCCGCCAGGAACTGGTCTCCGCGTTCCCGGGCATTGGTCGACCAGCCCCTCGTCCTCGATGACGTCGAGCGTCGCGTTCGCGGCTGCGCACGAGACGACGTTGCCGCCGTACGTGCCGCCATGGGTGCCGGGCTTCCAGGCGGCCATCAGGTCGGCCCGCGCCAGGATCCCGGAGAGTGGCAGCCCCGAGGCGATGCCCTTGGCCATGACCAGGATGTCCGGCTCGACGTCCCAGTGCTGGACCGCGAACATCTCGCCGGTCCGCCCGAAGCCGGTCTGGACCTCGTCGGCGATGAGCAGGATGCCGTGCTGGCGGGTGATCTCTCGCAAACGTGGCAGGAACCCGGGTGGCGGCACGACGTAGCCGCCCTCGCCCAGGACCGGTTCGATGATCACGCCCGCGACGCGGTCCGGGTAGATGAACTGGTGGAAGGTGAGGTCGAGCTGCTCTTCCCAGTCGCAGGTGCAGGCGTCTGGTGAATGGGCGCCGCCAGCGGCTCGATAGCAGTACGGATAGGCGGTGTGGTACACGGACCCGGGCAACGGCTCGAACGAGCCGCGATAGACGTCCTTGGCCGTGGTCAGGGCCATCGTCTGGGCGGTCCGCCCGTGGTAGCCGTAGCGGAATGCGAGCATCGCCGGCCGGCCGGTCGCGACGCGGGCCAGCTTGACCGCGGCCTCGACCGCCTCGGCTCCGGAATTGGCGAGGAACGCCTGCCACGGACCGCCGGGCAGGACGCTGCGCAACCGGTCGTACAGCCGCAGACCCGGTTCGTGATACGTGATGTTCTGCTGCGAGTGGATGATCTTGGCCGCCTGGGCCGCGATGGCGGCCGCGACCCGCGGGTGCGCGTGCCCGGTATTGGTCACGCCGATCCCCGATGAGTAGTCGAGGTAGCGGGTGCCGTCGCGGGTGATCAGCCACGAACCCTCGCCGCGGTCCACGTCGAGGTTGGTGATCCGGCTCCAGACCGCCGGGACGACCGAATGGTCGGGTAGGGGAGCGCTCGTCGAAAGAGGGTTCGGCGCGGTGTCGACCATGACGCTGGGCCTCCGACTGGGACCGCCGGGTCAGGCGGCCGTGCTGGCGGCGTAATCCTGGGCGGCCACCCGGCGCTGCCACAGGGTCGTCAGCAGGACGAACCCGACCGCGACGACGAAGATGATGGTCCCGATGACGTTGACCTGCACCGGGATGCCGCGCAGCTGCGATCCGTAGATGAACAGCGGGAAGGTCTGCGTCTGGCCGGCGGTGAAGCTGGTGATCACGTAGTCGTCGATCGACAGGCTGAAGGCGAGCAGGCCGGCCGCTGCGATGCCGGGCAGGATCAACGGGAAGGTCACCTTCCAGAACGTCGTCCACTCGTTGGCACCGAGGTCCATCGCGGCTTCCTCGAGGTGGCGCGGGAATCCCGACAGGCGGGCTTTCACGGTCACGACCACGAAGCTGATGTTGAACATGATGTGGGCCAGGATGATGGTCACGATGCTCAGCGGATAGACCAGACCCTGCGGGATGAACGACAGCTGGGTGGACGCGATGAACGTGGTCAAGAGTGAGGCGCCCAGGACGATCTCCGGCGTCGACATCGGCAGGAAGATCAGCAGGTTCGTGCCACCCCGCCCGCGGAAGTCGTAACGCACCAGGGCCAGGGCGATGAGCGTCCCGAGGATCGTCGCGATGATGGTCGAGATGAACGCGATGAGGAGGCTGTTCCGGACCGCCTCAGGCAGGCCAGGCCGACCCAGCGGGTCCATCCAGGCGTCGAGCGAGAATTGTCCCCACTGGAGGTTCGACCGCCCCGCCGGGTCGTTGAAGCTGAACGCGATCATGACCGCGACCGGCAGGACCAGGTAGAGCGTCACGCCGACGACGTAGATCGGCAGCAACCAGCGGTCCGCCCAGCGATGGACCTTCGTCCCGAACGAGATCGGCTCCTTGGCCTGCGCGACAGCCACGGCCATCAGACCAGGTCCTCACTGCCGAGCAGCCGGACGTAGATGAACACGCCGATGAGGATCGCCGCCATCAGGATGAACGACAGGGCCGACGCCGTCGGATAGTCGGTGACCCGCAGGTAGCGTGCCTGGATCACGTTGCCGACCATCAATGACTGCGGGTTCCCCAGCAGCTCGGCGTTGACGTAGTCGCCGACGGCGGGGATGAACACCAGCAGCGAACCGGCGAAGATGCCCGGCGCCGCAAGGGGCAGGGTCACCCGGATGAACGCCTCACTGATGAGCCAGGTGCCGATCACCGCGCCGACGATGAGGCCAGGGATGCCGAGGGGGAGCGGCCCGTACTCCATGACCACCCCGACCACGGCCCCGAGCCCGCCCCCGACGATGGCCCCGACCACGGTGCCCCGCGGCCGCCACGGCCCGGCATACAGGTCCTCGGCCGCCTCGAGCAATCGTCGGTCGATCTTCTCGAGCGCGACATAGAGCGGCAGGGTCATGAACGGCAGGAAGTTGTAGGTGATGCCGGCGATCACCGCCGCCGGCGTTGCCAGCAGCTGGAAATCGGCCGGGATGATGCCGATGGTCTTGAGCGGACCGAGGAAGATCCCGTCGTCGGAGAAGATGATCTTCCAGGACAGCGTCCGCAGCAGGAAGCTCGTGAAGAACGGGGCGATGACCAGGAACAGAAGCAGGTTCTTGTAGGCGCCGCCGCGGAAGGCGATCGCGTAGGCGAGCGGGAAGCCGAGCGAGAAGGCCAGGATCGTTGCCAGGCCGCCATAGACGATGGAGCGTCCGATCCATGGCCAGTACTCCTGAAAGGCCTCCGGATAGATCGACCAGTTCCATGTCTGCTGGAAGCCGTCCTGGACGTTGCCCGTCCAGAGCGAGACCAGGAACATCTGGATGGCCGGGTAGATGAAGAAGATCGCCAGCCAGATGAGGCCCGGCGCCAGCAGGGCATAGGGGGCGACGGACTTGAAGCTGATCGCCCGACGCATGGCGGGCTAGAAGCCTGTGGCCTTGGTGAAGGCCTCGGTCCAGGCGACGTCCTGCTCGGCCGTCGTGGCACCGAACTGGTGGAGCTGCGCCAGCCAGTCGGCCGGCGGGAAGATGAGCGGGTTGTTGGCCAGCTCGGGATCGATGGTCAGCATCACCTCGCGAGCGCCGACGACGGGGCAGACGTAGTTGACGTACGCCTCGATGACCGCCGCGTTCTTCGGGTCGTAGTAGAAGTCGATCCAGTGCTCCGCGAGGAGCTTGTTCGGCGTGCCCTTCGGGATGGCCATGTTGTCGGTCCAGAGCATCCCGCCCTCTTTGGCCAGGGCCCATTGGAAATCCTGCGACTTGGTCTGCCCGGGCTGGATGAGGGTGATGTCGCCTGACCAGCCCATGGCCAGCACGGCCCCGCCGCCGGCGAGGTCCTCCGTGTACGAGTTGCCCTTGATCTGGCGGACCCAGCCGTTCTTCACGGCATTCCCGACCTGCGCCAGCGATGCGTCGAATTGTTCCTGGGTGAGGCTGGCCGGGTCGAAGGTCAGGTTCAGGGCGCTCAGCCCGATCGTGTCGCGCCACTCGTCGAGATAGGTCATCTTGCCGGCGAACTGGTCACTGAACAACACCGACAGCGAATCCAGCGGGCCGGTCTTCTTCTGGTCGAACATGAGCCCGGTCATCCCGGATTGGTACGGCGCGGCAAGGTTCGTGTTCGGGTCGAACGAGCGCCCGTGGTAGATCTGGAGGAGATTGGTCGGGAAGTTCGGCATCGGATCGAGGGTCTCGAGCCAGCCGAGCCGGATGAGCCGGGCGATCATCCAGTCGGTCAAGACGATGAGGTCCCACTCGGTCGGCAGGCCGGCGCCGAGCGGCCCTGCGAGCTGGGCCGTGAAGAAGGTCTCGTTGCCGTCGACAGCCTCGACGTAATCGACCTTGATCCCGGACTCCTTGGTGAACCGTTCAAGGGTCGGGAAGCCCTTGGTCTTGTCGTCGATGTCCATGTAGCCTTCCCAGTTCGCGAACCGGAGCGTGCCGGTGGCCGGGGGGAGGCTGGCGACGGGTTCCTCGCTTGCCGCGGCGGAGGCGGAGGCGGAGGCGTCGGCCGAGGGCGCCGTCGATGGCTTCGGTGGGGGTGTCGATGACGCGAGCGCGGTGCTGCCGGACGGGACCGGCTTGGTGCCACTGCCGGCGGTGGACGCGAGGAACGCTCCGAACCCGACCGCTGCGACGGCGATCGCGCCACCGATCACGAACTTCCGACGCGAGATGCCCTGGGGCGGCGGCGGAACGGGCGCGCCCCCGGCGGCGACGAGGCCCGCGACCGGCACATCGGGCGGCGGCTCGCCGCCCGATTCCACGGCGAACGTATGCGACGGCGAGAAGACCAGCCGGACCTCTTCGCCCGGCTCCCACAGCTCGGAGCGTGTCGCGCGCTGGACGTTCTGCTCATAGACGTTGATCGTCCCGCCGTCCTTGGTCTCGACGATGTAGCTCGTCGAGACGCCCAGGTACGACACGTCGCGGACGGTGCCGAGCATCTGGTTGTAGCCGGCGGGGACGTCGTCCTTCAATTCGAGCAGGCGGACCTTCTCCGGCCGGACGCCGATCTCGTAGCTGGTCAGGCCCTCGGTCAGCGACGCCGGCACGCGAACGGCGGTCCCGTCGGCCAGCTTCGAGACGGCGAAGTCGCCGTCCTTGCCCTCGGCGGTCGTCGGGAGGAGGTTGCTGACGCCCAGGAAGCCAGCCACGAACCGGGTCTTGGGCCGTTCGTACAGGGTGGCCGGTTCGCCCAGCTGCTCGTAGTGGCCGTGGTTCATGACCGCGATGCGATCGGACATCGTCATCGCTTCTTCCTGGTCGTGGGTCACGAAGATGAAGGTGATCCCGACTTCCTGCTGGATCCGTTTGAGCTCGATCTGCATCTGCTTGCGCAGCTTCAGGTCGAGCGCGCCGAGCGGTTCGTCGAGCAGCAGGACCGACGGCCGGTTGATGAGCGCCCGGGCGAGCGCGACGCGCTGGGCCTGGCCACCGGACAGCTGGGTCGGCTTGCGCCGCTCGTAGCCCGGCAGCTCGACGAGCTTGAGCATCTCGGTGACGCGGGTCTTGATCTCGGAGTCGCTGACCTTGGTGCGCCGCAGGCCGAACGCGACGTTCTCGTAGATGGTCAGGTGCGGGAACAGCGCGTAGTTCTGGAAGACCGTGTTCACATGGCGTTTGTAGGGCGGCAGCCAGGTGACGTCCTCGCCCTTCAGTTCGATCAGGCCCGAGGTCGGCGCCTCGAACCCGCCGATCATGCGAAGGGTGGTCGTCTTGCCGCAGCCGGACGGTCCGAGCAGCGTGAAGAATTCCCCGGTCTGGACCTCGAGGTTGATGTGGTCGACGACCACGGCCTCGCCGTAGCGCTTGACGACATCAACGAGGCGGACGTCGACGGTCGGCACGTTCGTTCGCACTCCATGGCGCGGGGCGGGCCCGCTGACCTCCTCGCGGTCCCGTGCGGCCGAGGATATGGTCGCGTGGTATGGGGTGTCAAGAACGCGATTGTCGCGGGCAACCAGCCTCGATCCGTGCGAGATTCGTCGTCGAGGGGTGGAGGTTGTGATGGAATCCGCGCGGCGCCCGCAGAAGGTGCTTCGCCAGCGCGGTTGCTGCGGGCCCGCGGTACGATATCGACGCGTCCACCGTCAGAACCACCCTGCCGACAGCCCTGACCCGAAGGGACCCGATCGCCGATGCCCAGTCTCACCCACGACGCCGTGATCGACGCGATGCGCACCGTCCAGGAGCCCGAGCTCGGGCGCGACCTGGTGACGCTCGACATGGTCAAGAACGTCGTCATCGACGGCTCCGCGCTGTCCATGACCATCGAGCTCACCACGCCGGCCTGCCCGCTCAAGGACGAGATCGAGCGCACGACGAACGCAGCACTCGGCGCGATCGGCGCGACCAGCGTGGACATCACCTGGGGCGCAATGGTCCGCCGCTCCCAGCCGCGTCAGGCCGAGCAGCTCGTGCCGGGCGTCAAGAACATCATCGCGGTCGCGTCGGGCAAGGGTGGCGTCGGCAAGAGCACGGTCAGTGTCAACCTCGCGGTCGCGCTGGCCCAGGCTGGCGCCTCGGTCGGCTTGCTCGACGCGGACATCACCGGGCCGAACATCCCGCTGATGCTCGGTCTCGAGGGCCAGCCCAAGGCGAGCGAGAACAACAAGATCACGCCGCTCGAGCGCTACGGCGTCAAGGCGATCTCGATCCAGTTCTTCGTGCCCGAGGGTCAGCCGATCGTCTGGCGCGGGCCGCTCGTCGGCGGCGCCATCCAGCAGTTCCTGCGCGACGTCGACTGGGGCGAGCTCGACTACCTCGTCATCGACCTGCCGCCCGGGACGTCCGACGCCCAGCTGACCCTGGCCCAGGCCGTGCCGATCTCCGGCGCCGTCCTCGTCACGACGCCGCAGGCGGTCGCCCTGGCCGATGTCGGCAAGGCCCTCGCGATGTTCAACCGGATGAGCGTCCCGATCATCGGCCTGGTCGAGAACATGACCGCGTTCGTGTGCCCCCATTGCGGTGAGCTGACCGAGATCTTCGGGCGTGGCGGCGGCGAGCGATTCGCCGCCGAGCACGACCTCGAGTACCTCGGCGGGATCCCGCTCGACATCACCGTCCGCCAGGGTGGCGATGTCGGGGTGCCGGCCGTCGCCCAGCGGGAGCCCGGTCCGGCCGGGCT
The DNA here is from genome assembly GCA_963782715.1 of uncultured Chloroflexia bacterium. Lineage (GTDB taxonomy): Bacteria > Chloroflexota > Limnocylindria > Limnocylindrales > CSP1-4 > SPCO01. The sequence goes on along the minus strand of CAWAKU010000008.1, from coordinate 469,620 downwards.
GGCGATGACGGCGATCGCCCAGACCGTTGCGGCGCGGATGAGCGTCCGGGCGGCACGCGCCGTCGCGCAGCCGGTGCTGACCATCTCCTGAGCGACACGGCCGGTCGCCAGGCTGACGCACCCGAGGGATCGCCGACGAGCCCGACCATGCGGCCCATGCCGACGGTTCCGCGAGGCGGCCCACGCGGCGACGGCGCCCAGGCCGGGCTGACCGCGCGACGCGTCAGGGAGCCAGGACTGGTTCGCTGCCGGGTGACGGGACCAGCGATAAGGTCAGGCCCGCGTGGGCGGGCCGGATCCAGGGCCCGGCTGCTTCGCACAAGGCGCCGATCTCGGCCTGGCGGTCGGGATCGAAATGGACGATCAGTGCAGCGCGGGCCTGCGCGCGACGCGCCAGGTCGATCGCCTCGTCGGCCGTGAGATGGCCGCGGACCGGGTCATCATCGGCGACGGATCGCAATGCCGCCTCCACCAGCAGCAGGTCGGCACCGCGGGCGAACGCGACGGCCTCGTCGTCCGGCCCGGTGTCGCCGGTGTAGACGAGGCGCATCCCGTCGGGCGTCTCGATCGACACTGCCCAGGCCGGGACGTAGTGCCGTCGTCGCTGGAATCGCACGGTCAACGGCCCGATCATCAAGGCACCGCCCGGGTCGTACTCGTGCACATCGAATGCCGCGTCGAAGAACCCGACGCGCTCGGAGATCGCTCCGGCGAGCGCCGCCAGTCGGTCGCTGCCGCCGGGCGGCAGATGGACCGGCAAGCGCGCTTCGGCGGTGGATCCCCACGGGAAGAGGTAGCGCACCGCCGCGAGGTCGATGTAGTGGTCGGCGTGCATGTGGCCGACGATGACGCCGGCCAGGCGACGCGGGTCGATCTCGTGGGTGAGTCGACCGGCGACTCCCTGTCCGGCGTCGAGGAGGATCGAGGTCGTGTCCCAGGTGACGAGGTAGCCGGAGGCGGGCGATGCTGGGTGTGGGGCGGCGGTGCTGCACCCGAGCACGGTCAAACGGAGTCGGTGCGGCAGGTCGGCGGTCATCGCCGCAGATGGTAGGGCGCGACGCGGAGCCGCGCAGTCGCGAGGCGACCCAACCGATGTCGGCCCACCGACATCGTGCTCAGCGGGCACCCAGACGCGCCCATTCGGGGGCGTAGGATGCGCGGAATGCTTCCCGGTCGCCCGCTGGTCGCATCCCTCGCCCGGATCCCGTTCTTCTCGGGCCTCGACGCCGCTGCCCTCGAACGGGTCGCCGCCGGCACGCGCACGAGGCGATTCCGCCGGGGCGAGGTCATCTTCCACGCCGGCGACCCGGGTGATGCGCTGTTCGTCATCGTCAGCGGCGAGGTGAAGATCGCCGTGCCGTCCGAATCGGGCGAGGAGGCAATCCTCGCCACCCTCCACGAAGGCGACGTGTTCGGCGAGCTCGCCCTGCTTGACGGCGCTCCCCGATCGGCCACTGCGGCCGCCCTGGTGGCCACCGAGACCGTCGTCCTGCCGCGGGGCGCGTTCCGCGACCTGGTCGCCACCGAACCGGTCATCCGCGATGCGCTGCTCGCGTCGCTGGCCGGCGAGCTCCGCCGGCTGACGACCCATGTCGAGGAGCTCCATTTCCTGGACACGACCGGCCGGCTCGCGGCGCGAATCGCCCGACTGGCCGCCGAATCCGGGCCTCCCGACGATGACGGGTCGATCCGACTCAGGGCGAGCCTGACCCAGGCTGAACTCGCCTCGATGGTCGGTTGCACACGTCAGAGCGTGAACAAGCTGCTCGGACAGTTCAGCGACGCAGGCCTGGTCCGCCTCGACCGGGAAGGGATCGTGGTCACCGACCTCGACGGGCTGATCGCCGAGTCCCGCCGCTGATCGCTCTAGCGTCGAGCGTCAGTCGGTCGGTTCGTCTTCGCGCAGGACCTCGAGCAACGCGGCCGCTGCGGTCAGCGCCGTCCGCGACCGACCCATCGTTCCGGTCAGGAAGACGCTCCGCCGGACCCGGCGGGCGCCGCGTGGCGTCGAGATCGCGATGGACACGGCGGTGTCGCCGGTCCGTGGGCGGGCGCGGACCGCCAGGCCGACCTCGGCGCCGCCGAGCTCCCGAGCGCGGGCGGCGAAACGTTCGAGGTCGTCAGGTCCGTCGTCCGCGGAGTCGCCGGGCGCGAACCCGTGCGCGGTGGCTGCCGGGGCCTCGGGATGGATCGACTCGTCGAAGCGGACCCATGGCGCGTCGCCGACCAGCGCAGCCAGGCTGCCGCCGGTACCGATCTCGACGATGGCCAGCGTCCAGCCGAGCTCCGCCAACCGTGCCTCGATGGCCTGGCTCCAGGTCGTATCGCCGGTCGCCCAGACGTACGTCCCGACGTGTCCGAGCACGTCGGCCGCGGCCACGTCGACCAGCTCCTCGGCCGACGTCTCAGCGTCCGCCACGGCCGAGATGCGGACGTCCACCGCCTCGACCCGGGCGTAGGTCGCGACGATCGGATTGGTCGCGCGCAGGAGCGGCTCGCCGAGCAGCTCGGCGACCTGCGATTCGCCGATCCCCGCCAGGCGATAGGTGCGCGAGGCGACAGCGGCACCCAGCCCTCGCTCGCGCAGGCGCGGCAGGACTTCATCGGCCCACATCGGACGCATCTCGCGAGGAGGCCCGGGCAGCGCCACGACGATCCGCCCGTCTGGCCGCGTCACGAGCCAGCCCGGCGCCGTGCCGTTGGGGTTGGGCAGCGCCATCGACGATGGGATCCGCCATGCCTGCTTGAGGTTCAGCTCGGGAAAGGCCATGTCGCGCCGCCGCCAGAGCTCGCGCAGCCACGCTTCGATCGTCGGATCGATCTCGACGGTCTCGCCACAGGCCGCCGCGATCGCCTCGCGCGTCAGGTCGTCGGGAGTGGGTCCCAGCCCGCCGGTTGAGATGACGAGGTCGCTGCGGGCGAGGCCGACGGAGAACGCTTCGGTCACGGCGGTCAGGTCGTCCGGCAGAGCGGTCATCCGGGTCACCCGGACGCCCGCCTCGGTCAGCGCCCGGGCCAGTTCGCCGGCGTTCGTGTCGCGCGTCTCGCCGACCGTCAGCTCCGTGCCGATGCTCAAGAGCTCGGCGGTGAGGATGCGTCGGTCGTCGGGAATGGCCATCGCGGCCAGCGTAGCGCCCTCGTGCGCGGCTGGGTGGCCCCGATGCGCTGGTATCATCGTCGGGCACCCATCGCCGCCATCCGGAGCACGATCCTGGACGAGCCCACGCAGGACACGCCGCCAACGCCGCCCGGCACGCCGCCGCCCGGACCTGGGTCCGTGCCACCTGCCGGCACGCCTCCGCCCGGAACGCCGCCACCGCCTCCGCCTGGGCCGGGGTCCGTCCCGCCGTCAGGTTCCGGTCCCGTGCCCCCGCGCGGTCCGCGTCGGCCGCCACCCGGACTGCGCGCCCAGATCGGTGCGACCCGGGATGCCGCGATGGCCCTCGTCCTCGCCCACATCGACCTCGCCAAGGCGGAAGCCGGAGCGATCGCCGGCGAGGTCGGACGCGTCGCGGCCGCCGGTGCCCTGGCCGTCCTGCTGGTCATCTTCGCCGTCTTCCTGTTCGTTATCGGGCTCTCCCTGTCGATCGGGGAGTGGGTCCTCGGGTCGATGGGCTGGGGCGTCATCCACGGCGTCGAGCTCTTCCTGTCGGTCGCCCTGGCGGCCGTGTTGCTCGCCCTGGGGATCTCTGCGCGTCGGATCGGCGGGGCTCTCATCGTGGCCATCGTCATCGGCATCGTCATCGGGGTCGTCCTCGGCCTCGACCTGCTCAACCAGCTGTACGCCACCATCGGCGAGCGTCTGGGGGTCGCGGTCGATCCGGGCGTCCGGCCGCTCGTCGTCGGCATGCTGCTTGTCGGCGCCGTCGGCCTCATCACCGGCGTGATCGTTGCCTTCCGGATGAGCGTGGCTGGTGGCGGCCGTTTCGTGGCGATCGCCGGCCTGACCGTCCTCGGCGTCGCCCTCGGGGCATTCACGGCGATCACCTTCAGCCCGCAGGTCGGAGCTGGTATCGGGATCACCGTCGGCTACCTGGCATGGATGGCGCTGATGGGACTCGACGTGTCACGGACCGGCATCGACGTCGAAGCACTCAAGAACAGGTTCACCCCAGTCCAGTCCATCGAAACCGGCAAGGAGACGCTCGAGTGGCTACAGAAACGGATGCCGCCCGGGATCGGGTCCTAGCGGCACGCGCCGCGCTCGGCGAGGAACTGGAGGTCCTCGAGGCCTCGGCTCGCGCCGCGGTGGATGTGCCCGCCAAGATCCGACGCAGCCCGGGCAAGGCCGCAGCGGTCGTTGGTGGTGCCGCCTTCGTCGCCGTCGGCGGACCACGGCGGATCTTCCGGCGCGGCAAGCGGGCCGTCTTCGGGGCGCCCGACCCTCTGCCGGAGTCGATGCTTCCCGAGGAGATCGAGAAGTCACTCCGGTCGATGGGCGACGACGGCGCCAAGGTGCGCGGCCTCCTCGAGCGCGACTTCGCCGCATATGCCCAGCAGCGGTCCCGTGACCGTGCCCGGACCCGCACCCTGCTGTTCCTGACCGTGGCGCGTCCACTGCTCTCGGGGGCGACGAAGGCAGCCACCAAGTGGATCTTCCGAACCGATGACGAGGGCTTCCAGGCGCGTCTCGCGCAGGTCCGGGAGCGTGCCACCAAGGTCGCCAAGCCCGAGACGCGGGGGGCCGGCGCCGACGACTCGGAGGGCACGTCGGGCCTCTGACCGGAAGGCACGGGCGGCGCCCGCGCTAGACTTCGCGGCGGGCGAGTGGCGGAATGGCAGACGCGCCGGCCTTAGGAGCCGGTGCCGCGTGAGCGGCGTGGAGGTTCGATCCCTCTCTCGCCTACCAACAACCCTTATCGAGGCGGTGCGTTGGCGGACTTCACGAAGCGCCGGACATGGGCGGTCGAGCTCGACGGCCGAGTCCGCCACGTGACCGTCGAGTACGTGATCCTGAGTGGCTTCATGACGATCCTTGTCGACGGCACCCGTCTCGCGCGGGCGTGGCGCGAGTGGCAGACCGTCTTCGGGGGTGCCGTCGTCACCGGCGAGGTCGACGGTCATCGGATCGAGGCGAGGATCACCCAGCCGTTCGGGGCCCAGGCGTATTCGTTCGGATTGACGGTCGATGGGAGAATCGAGCCTGGGAGTGATGACCTGCCGCCCTCCCGGGCAGTCAAACGATCGACTGTGCGGTCGCTTGGAGCGCTCGCCCTCGTCGTCTTCGTCGTGACATTCGTGATGGCCCTGCTCCGGAACTGAATCGTCCGAGCGCCGACCTGGCACGCCATCCGGCCTCGCCCCGGCCTCCCCCGTATACTGCCCGGGCGATGCAGATCACAAAGACCCCAGCCGCCAACTCCACTGTCGTGCTCGAGATCGAGCTTCCGCCCGAGCGTCTGTCGCGCTCCATGGACGAAGCCGTCCGGCACCTGGCCAAGCGCACGCGCGTCCCCGGGTTCCGCCCCGGGAAGGCCCCGAGGGCCGTCCTGGAGCGACATCTCGGTCCCGGCGCCATCCTCGACGACGCGGTCGAGCACACCATCGAGGCCGCCTACCGCGAGGCCCTCGTCCAGGAGGAGATCGTCCCGCTGACAAACGCCGACGTCGACATCGTCCAGGCCGAGGAGGGCCTGCCGCTGATCTTCAAGGCGACTGTCCAGGTCCGACCGGAGGTCGTCCTCGGCGACTACAAGCACTTCAACTTCGGCCCCGAGGTCGACACCATCGACGACGAGAAGGTCAGCCAGGTCCTCGAGGAGCTGCGCGACCAGAACGCGACCCTGTCCGCCGTCGAAGGACGGGGTGCGAAGGACGGCGACTACGCGGTGATCTCGTTCGTCGGGACCCGCGACGGCGAGCCGTTCGAGGGCGGATCGTCCGAGCGGATGCCACTGATCCTCGGTCAGGAGCGGCTCATCCCGGGCTTCGAGGCCAACCTCGTCGGGCTCGAGGTGGGCGGCACGACCGAATTCGACATCACCTTCCCGGACGACTACCCGGAGACCGAGCTGGCCGGCAAGCAGGCCCACTTCGCGGTCGAGCTGCGGGAGCTGCGCGAGAAGGTCCTGCCCGACCTCGACGAAGACTTCATCGGGACGCTCGGCGATTTCGCCGACGTCGACGCGCTGCGGGTCGACATCAAGACGCGACTCGAGCACAACGCGCTCGACAGGGCGCGCCACGCCTTCGCCGACCGGATCATCGAATACGCCGTCGCCAACGCGACCCTCGAGCTCCCGGACATCCTCGTCGACCAGGAGGTCGAGGTGATGCACGACGAGTTCCGGGGAACGATCGCGCGCCAGGGGATCGCCGAGGAGGCGTATCTCAAGGCGGTCGGCAAGACCGACGCCGACCTCCACGCGGAGTTCCGCCCGGGTGCCGAGAAGCGCGTGACGACGCTCCTGGTCCTATCCAAGGTCGCCGACGCGGAAGATGTGGCCGTCTCCGACTTCGAGGTCGATGCCGAGGTCGCCCGCGGGCGCGAGCGCTACCCGGACGACGTGAAGCTGCAGGCCTACTTCGACAGCGAACGGGGCCGCTCGTACATCCGGAGCACGCTCCGCCGGAGCCGGGTCGTCGAGGGCATCATCGATGGATGGCTCGCCGACCATCCCGATCATCAACCCCTGCCGCACCTCGAGGACGGCCCATCGTCCGCCATCGAAGGTGGCCAGGCCTCTGCCAACGCGGCGGTGGACGCGACGGATCCGGGCTCGATCATCGACGATGTCGCGACGCCGGCCGGCTGACCACATGATCCGCGCTGACTGAACCAGGGAGTCCAAGCATGCTCGTGCCCATGGTCATCGAGTCCTCCAGCCGGGGGGAACGCGCCTACGACATCTACTCGAGGCTCCTGCGCGAGCGGATCATCTTCCTCGGCGACGCCATCGAGGACCATCTCGCGAACCTGGTCATCGCCCAGCTGCTGTTCCTCGAGTCGGAGGATCCGGAGAAGGACATCAGCCTGTACATCAACTCGCCCGGGGGACAGGTCACGTCCGGCCTGGCCATCTACGACACGATGCAGTACCTGCGCGCCCCGGTCAGCACCATCTGCATCGGCATGGCCGCGTCCATGGCCGCGGTCCTGCTCGCGGCCGGTGCCAAGGGCAAGCGTTATGCGCTCCCGAACAGCCGGATCATGATCCACCAGGGTTCAGGCGGGTTCCGCGGCAACGCCCCCGACGCGGTCATCCAGATGAAGGAATGGGAGTTCCTGGTCGAGCGCAACCATGAGATCCTGTCGCGCCACACCGGGCAGCCGCTCGACAAGATCATCCACGACACGGACCGGGACTACTTCATGGCTCCCGAAGCGGCGAAGGACTATGGCATCATCGACGCGGTCTACGCGGTCGAGAGCAGTTCGCTGATCGCGCAGGCGCACGACGCCGGGATGGCCGGTGGCGAAGGTTCCAAGGCAGCCGAGGAGCACGATGCCGCGGAAGCGGCGGACGGGCCCGAGGCGGCGAAGAAGACCAAGGACCAGTAGGGCCGGGGACGGGCACAGTGACGACGTCGAGCAGCAGCACCAAGGGACCCAAGGTCCCGTACCGGTGCTCCTTCTGCGGGAAGAGCCAGGAGCAGGTCCGCAAGCTGATCGCGGGCCAGGGCGTCTACATCTGCGACGAGTGCATCAACCTGTGCCAGGAGATCATCGAGGAGGAACTCCTCGAGACGCCGCGCCCCAAGGCGTCCAGCGCCAAGCTGCCGAACCCGCACCAGATCAAGGATGCGCTCGACCAGTACGTCATCAGCCAGGAACGGGCCAAGAAGGTCCTGTCGGTCGCGGTCTACAACCACTACAAGCGGGTGAACGCCGGCCACCAGGTCGATGAGGTCGAGCTCCAGAAGTCGAACGTCCTGCTGGTCGGGCCGACCGGCTCAGGCAAGACCCTCCTCGCCCAGACACTGGCTCGCGTCCTCGACGTGCCCTTCTGCATCGCGGACGCGACGTCGCTGACCGAGGCCGGCTACGTCGGCGAGGACGTCGAGAACATCCTCCTCCGCCTCATCCAGGCGGCCGACTTCGACGTCACCCGCGCCCAGCGCGGGATCATCTACATCGACGAGATCGACAAGATCGCGCGCAAGGCGGACAACCCGTCGATCACCCGCGACGTGTCGGGCGAGGGCGTCCAGCAGGCGTTGCTCAAGATCCTCGAGGGGACCGTCGCCAACGTCCCGCCGCAGGGCGGACGCAAGCATCCCCACCAGGACTTCATCCAGATCGACACCACGAACGTCCTGTTCATCTGCGGCGGCGCCTTCGACGGCCTCGAGCGGATCGTCGAGGAGCGCGTCGGCCGTCGGTCGATCGGGTTCGGCTCGAAGTCGGCGATGGGGCCGGTCGAGCGGGGCCGGATCCTCGAGAAGGTCATGCCCGAGGATCTGCTGAAGTTCGGGCTGATCCCAGAGTTCATCGGCCGCCTGCCGGTCATGGTGACGCTGTCCGCCCTGTCGGCCGAGGACCTGGTCCGCGTCCTGACCGAGCCGAAGAACGCCGTCACCCGTCAGTTCGAGAAGTTCCTGTCACTCGACAAGGTCGACCTGGCATTCACGCCGGGTGCCTTGCAGGCCGCGGCGGAGGTCGCCCTGGACCGCAAGACAGGGGCGCGCGCATTGCGCTCGATCGTCGAGGAGTCGCTGCTCGAGGTGATGTACGACATCCCCGACCGCACCGACATCCGCAAGTGCATCATCACCGAGGAGACGATCCGCTCAGGCCGGCTGCCGCTGCTGCTGACCAAGACCGAGATCGACGAGGGCGTGGACGAGACCAACTACGAGGAATGGTTGGCGGAGCGCGGCGAGACCGCCTGAGGGTCCCTGGCGGGCCCCGGCCTGCCGCGAAGCGCCCGGGATGGTCTGGTGCGACATCGGCGCCACCCGGATCCACGAATGGCGCCGACCTGGAGCGGTGACCCTTAGGACACCTCGATCGGAACTTCGAAGACGTTCGGCGTCGGGTGTCCGGCGCGCTCGTGGACGCGCATGACGGCCTCCTTGGACGGGCCGGTGGCGAGGCAGAAGACCTTGCCGGATTCCGGGTCGAGCCAGGCGTGCTCGTAGTGGACGCCCTCCTCCTTCTCGATGTCGAGATCTCGCTGGTGCGCCTCGGCCAGCTGCACGCCGGTGACCCCGAAGAATCCCTCGTGAACGTCCATGAACTTCGCCATCTCGTCGTTCCCCTTGATCCGGTCGGCGCGTCCCGGGCGGGCGCGCTCGTCTCAGCGGAGACGATAACGCCGGGACGCGCCGCGGACATCGGTCACCTGACCGATAGGTGATCCGACCGTCGACCTACACGGTGTCGCCAGGCGGGCCGAGATCGGAGCGTGGGTGGCCGGAACGCCCGTGCTACACTCCCGGCCTCACGGCGATGACCGGGAAGAGTAGCGTCGGGACGGCCCGAAGCGAGCGCGGGATGGTGCGAGCCGCGCGGGACCGACGGCGCGAAGGTCGCTCGCGAGCCGGGACGGGAGACGCCCGATAGCGCGTCGAGAGGGCGCCGGAACCAGCGGCTCGGGATGACCGATCCGACCCCATGCGCCGAACCAGCAGGTGGGACCACGACCCGTTCGTCCGCTGGACGACCGGGCCGTTCTGTTCCCAGGGAGCCACGATGCCGCAACTGCCGAAGGCCTACACACCTCGCGATGTCGAGGGCGCGATCTACGAGCGCTGGCTCGCGGCGGATGTCTTCGCGCCCGATGGGGCCGGCTCGACGGCGGACCCGGCCCTGCCGCCGTTCACGATCATCCAGCCGCCGCCGAACGTCACCGGCTCGCTCCACCTGGGGCACGCCCAGCGCACCGCGGTCGAAGACCTGATGATCCGACACGCCCGGATGCGCGGCCACCGGACGCTCTTCCTGCCGGGCCTCGACCATGCGTCCATCGCTGCCCAGTTCGTCCTCGACGGGATCCTCGCCAAGGAGGGCGAGAGCCGGCAGTCGCTCGGTCGCGAGCGCTACCTCGAGCGGATGCGCGAGTTCGTCGCGACGACCCGCGACGTGATGCTCGGCCAGCAGCGGCGGGTCGGCGCGTCCGCCGACTGGGGCCGGCTGCGGTTCACGATGGACGACGTCTCGGCCAAGGCCGTCCGCGCCGCGTTCAGCCGGCTCTACGAATCCGACCTTGCGTACCGCACCGAGGCGCTCGTCAACTGGTGTCCGGGCTGCCTGACCAGCGTCAGCGACCTCGAGGTCATCTCGACGCCGGAGACCGGCACGCTCTGGACGGTCCGCTACCACCTCATCGACCCGTCGACGGGGGCGCCCGACCCCGACCCGAACGCAGTCATCACCATCGCCACGACCCGGCCGGAGACGATCCTCGGCGACACCGCGGTCGCCGTTCATCCGGACGACTCGCGCTACACCGCCCTCGTCGGCAGGACGGTCCGGATCCCGTTCGTCGAACGTGATGTCCCGATCATCGCCGACGACGTGGTCGATCCGACCTTCGGCACCGGGGCGGTGAAGATCACCCCGGCCCACGATCACGACGACCACCAGACCGGGCTGCGACACGGCCTGCCGTCACCGACCATCCTCGCCGACGACGGGTCGATCGTCGGCACCGGGACCGGGTACGACGGCATGGACCGATCGGTCGCGCGAGCGGCCATCGTGGCCGACCTGGAGGCGCGCGACGATCTCGTCGCGGCGACCCCGCACGAGATGGTCCTCGGGCGCTGTCAGCGGAGCAGCGATGTCGTCGAGCCACGCCTCAAGACGCAGTGGTTCATCCGGACCGGGCCGCTCGCCGCCCGGGCGCTGGAGGCGACCCGCAGCGGCCGGACGCGCATCCTGCCGGAGCGGTTCGAGAAGACCTGGGAGCACTGGCTGACCGGCATCCGCGACTGGAACGTGTCACGCCAGCTGTGGTGGGGTCACCGCATCCCGGCCTGGTACTGCCCCGACGGCCACGTGACCGTGTCGCCCGACCCGGACGGTCCATCCGCCTGCACGGTGTGCGGTCGTCCGTCGGCCGAGCTCGTCCAGGACCCGGACATCTTCGACACCTGGTTCAGCTCCGGGCTGTGGCCGTGGTCCACCCTCGGTTGGCCGGACGACACGTCCGACCTCGCCACCTACTACCCCACCTCGGTCATGGAGACCGGCTACGACATCATCTTCTTCTGGGTGGCCCGGATGATGATGCTCGGCATCGAGCTGACCGGGACGGAGCCGTTCCACACGGTCTACCTGTCCGGGCTCATTCGCGACCCGTTCGGCCAGAAGATGTCGAAGACGAAGGGCAACGTCGTCGACCCGCTCGGCGCCATCGACGAGTCCGGCGCCGACGCCCTGCGCTTCGCGGTCATCCACGGCGCGACGCCGGGCAACGACATCCGGTTCGGTGCCGCCAAGCTCGAGCACGCCCGAAACTTCGCCAACAAGCTCTGGAACGCGACGCGCTACGTGGTCGGGGCGCGCCCGGTGTCGATCGCCGAGGACGCCGAACGCCGCCTTCCCGACGCCCGGTTCCAGGGACCCGGCGAGCGCTGGCTGGCGTCGCGCGCGGCGGCCACGACGGAGGCCGCCGACGGCGCGATGACCGCCTTCGCGTTCGGCGAGCTGACCAGGGTCGTCTACGAGGCGATCTGGGACGAGTACTGCGACTGGGGTCTCGAGATGGCCAAGGTCCGCCTGGCTGACGAGCACCTGGGTAGCGACGAGCGCGAGGCGACATGGTGGACGCTGGTCGACGTGCTTGACACGTATCTGCGCCTCCTCCATCCGGTGATGCCGTTCGTGACCGAGGCGCTCTGGGCCGCCCTGCCGCACCGCGCGACGGAAGCCGAGCTGCTCATCGTCGCCCGCTGGCCGGGAGTGGGGGAGCGCGACCTGGGGACGGAGACCGAGGTCGGGGCGCTCATCGCGCTCGTGACCGAGATCCGGAACGCGCGCGCCCAGGCCAAGCTGCCCGCCGCCGACTGGCTGGAGACCGTGGTCTACGTGCCACCAACCCTTGGCTCGACCTTCGAGGCGCTGCGACCGGCCATCGAACGGCTGACCCGCTCCCGACCGCTCCATCGCGAGCTGACGCCCGAGGCGCTCGAAGCCGTGACCCGCGACGGAGACCTGACCGTGATCCTGAACGGCGGCGAGATCGAGGCCGCGATCAGGCCCGCCCAGACGCACGACGAGGCGGCCGACCTCGAGCGCGAGCGCCTCGTCCGCGAGCTCGCCGACGCCGAGGGCTGGCTGGCCGCTGCCCGTGAGCGTCTCGCGAATGACGCGTTCGTCAGTCGCGCACCGGCGGCCGTCGTCGAGGGTGCCCGCGCCCGCGAGGTGGAACTGGCCGAGCAGGTCGCCCGCTTACGCGACCGACTCGACCGCTGATGGACCCCGCGTCGCCGCTGGAGAGACCCGCACCGCTGGTCGGTGCCCGGTTCGGCGACGACTGGTGGCGACGCGGCGTGATCTACCAGATCTATCCGCGCAGCTTCGCCGACAGCGATGGCGATGGGATCGGTGACCTGACTGGGATCATCGACCACCTCGACCACCTCGGACCGGATGGTCTCGGGATCGACGCGATCTGGCTGTCGCCCATCTTCCCGTCACCGGGCCTCGACCTCGGCTATGACGTCAGCGACCACGAGCGGGTCGACCCGCTGTTCGGCTCCGAAGCCGACTTCGACCGACTCGTCGCCGAGGCACACCGTCGGGGCATCCGTGTCGTCCTCGACCTGGTCATGAACCACACGAGCGATCAACACCACTGGTTCGTCTCGTCGCGGAGCGGCCGACACGGATCGAACGCGAACTGGTACCTGTGGCGCGATCCCGCCGGCCGCGCGGCAGACGGGTCTCCGCTCCCGCCGAACAACTGGGTCTCGTTCTTCGGCGGTCCCGGCTGGGAGTGGGAGCCGGCTCGCGAGCAGTTCTACTACCACACCTTCCTGCCCGAGCAGCCCGAGCTCGACTGGCGCACGCCCGCCGTCGAGGCGGCCCAGTTCGACATGGTCCGGGGCTGGCTGGCACGCGGTGTGGACGGCTTCCGGCTGGACGTCTTCAACGCCTTCCTCAAGCACCCGGACCTGCCGTCGAACCCGACTCGTCCGGGCCGGACCGCGTGGGATCGCCAGGTCCACCTGTACGACCGCGACCAGGCGGACTTCCCGACCCTGATCGCCCGGTTCAGGGGGATCCTCGACGAAGAGCCCGGCCGGATGTCGGTCGGTGAGCTGTTCGATGGGCCGGTCTCGACGGCGGCGCGCCTGACGACGACCCGCCACCTGGTGTTCGACTGGGAGCTGCTCGAGTCCAGGTGGAACGGCGAGGCGCTCAGGTCGGCCATCGAGGCGCGCGAGGCCGCATTCGGAGCTGACGGCTGGCCGACCGTGGCGCTGTCCAACCACGACCGACCCCGCCAGGCGTCGCGATTGGCCGACTCCGTCGGTGGGGCAGACCTCGATGCGGTGGCACGTGCGGCGGCCGTCCTCCTGTTGACCCAGCGCGGGACGCCGTTCCTGTACTACGGCGAGGAGCTCGGCATGCCCGACGTCGACATCGCGCCGGACGACAGCGTCGATGCGCCGGCCCAACGGGTCAGCGACGGGTTCTCGTGGTGGGATCGATCGCGCTGCCGGACACCGATGCCGTGGACGGGCGACGAGGGTGCCGGGTTCACGACCGGCCATCCGTGGCTGCCGCTCGGACCCGATGCCGCGACCCGGAATGTCGCCGCGCAGGCAGCCGATCCGGGCTCGGTCCTGTCGACCTATCGCGAGCTCATCGCCATTCGCGCCGCGTCGCCGGCCCTCCAGATCGGCACGCTCGTCGTCCATCCCGACATGACCGGCGACCTGCTCGCCTACACCCGCGAGACACCGGACCAGCTCGTCCTCGTCCTGATCAATACCGGACGCGATGGCGCCGCCTGGCAGCTGGCCGCAGACCGGGGCGCCACGACCTGGCGGCCGATGTTCGGGACCGCGCTCCGGACCTCGGGCGACGATCCGATCCCGGCCGGGACGGTGCTCATCCTCGGGCCCGACGAAGCGGTCATCCTGGAAGCATCACGCTGAGCTCCCGACGGGCAGGGCGCTCCATCGCCCCTGCTACCATGACGTCCGGATCCATGTCACGTACGCCGGGGAGCTCCACGTGCCGCTTGATTTCCTGAAGCGCAAAGGGACTGCGGAAGCTGCGCCAGCGGCTCCGACATCGACGACGAACCCGTCGGGCATGATGCCCGAGGAAGTCGTCGCCCAGGACCATCAACTCAAGCTCTACTACGCCGGCAAGAGCAGCGAGGGCGTCCGCCTGAAGGCCGGTGCCAAGGCGATCGCCGAGCTGCCGACCATGCTCGTCGGACTGGCCCGCTCCGAGATCGAGGTCGTCGACCCGCTGCCCATCGAGTTCAGCCAGGCGACGCCGACCATCGTCAGCCCGTCGGAAGCGATGCAGTGGCTCAATGCCCACCACATCCACTCGCCGATCACGCGCCACGCGCTGGTCGTGCTGGAGTCGATCGACGCGGTCGACCTCGCCTTTGACACGTTCGTGTGCGCCCTTCTCGACGGCGAGATCGACACGTCGGGCTACCCGGAATACAACGCCATCGTCGGTGGCGTGGCCGCGCACTGGGACGAGGCGACCGGCGACATGATCTGCCGAGCCGTCGTCGGCTGGGGCGGCAAGGGCGTGCGCGGTGACACCGATCGCATCGGGACCAAGCTCCTTGGCGGGATCCTGAGCAACATCCTGGCCAGCCAATATGCGCTGGGCCTGACGCCGATCGAGCGGCCCGTGCCTGCCGCGGGGCGTGGCGGTCTCGTCTGTGCGCACTGCGGCTTCGCGTCGGCTCACGAACGGGCCTTCTATTGCCCCAAGTGCGGCATGCGCCTGCTGCGCGGCTGAGGATCCCGATCGCCGATGCCCGCCTACGACTACGACTGCGCCACATGCGGCACGCGCTTCGAAGTCGTCCACGGCGTCCACGCCGATCCGCCGACGACCTGCCCGGCGTGCGGCAGCGACAAGATCCGAAAGGCCATCAGCGCGCCCGCGGTCCACTACAAGGGATCCGGCTGGGCCAAGAAGGAGCGCCGCGCCACGGCGACACCGAGCACGTCCCGGTCGACGACGGACGGCCCGTCGGGGGGCAGCGGATCGGGGGACGGCGGGGCAGGGGCCGGCGGAGCAGGGGACGACGGAGCGTCGGGCGGCGGGTCCGCCGCGGACACGACCACGTCGGGTGAGCCATCGAAGCCGGCCAAGACGCCGAAGACCGAAGCCGCGCCCGCCGGCAGCAGCGACTGACCCGACATGGCCGCGCCGACGGATTGGATCACCCTTCGCGAGGCTGCCGAGATCCTGGCGGCCGCCAATATCCATTTCACCCCGGCGACGATCGGCGGCTGGGCCCGGGCCGGTCGTCTCCAGAGCCTCAAGCTCGGTGGCCGACGGTACGTCCGTCGCGCTGAGGTCCGTGCGCTCGTGGCGGCTCCCCGGCGTGTCCGGCTGGAGGAGATCCAGCCCGTCCTGTTCGAGGACCTGGGGAGCTGAACCCCGACTGGCAGTCGAGGGCGCTGGCGCTTCTCGGGCGCTTCCTCGACGTCCCGCAGGTCGCGCGCATCCGGGCCGTCCTGGACATCTACGGAGCCGCGGCCGGCGGACTGCTCGCGAACGGCCTGGCCTTCTCGTCGCTGTTCGCAGCGATCCCGACGATGCTGCTCGTGCTCGGGGTCGCCGGCTGGCTCACGAACAACCCGACAGTCCGGACGCAGGTGGCCGACGCCATCGCCAATGCGTTCCCGCCGCTCGAGGACCTGATCCACCAATCGCTCGACGCCGTCGCCGCGGGTGCCGCCCTGACGTCGATCATCGGGATCATCGGCGTGATCTGGACGGTCAGTCAGCTCTATGGCGCGCTCGACGTCGCCTTCGCGCGCCTGTACTCGAACGATCCTGAGCGCGACATCGTTCGACGGACCGCGCGCGGCCTGCTGGTCGTCGCGATCCTGGTGATCGCCATCGTCGGGTTCATCGTCCTGACGGCTGTCGCCGCCGCCTACGACGCCGTCGCGCCGGAGCAGAGTCCATTCCCCGGCGGCATGTCCGGGGTCATCGGGTCGCTCCCGTTCATGATCGTCGTGTCGGTGGTGGCGGTCCTCGTGGTCTACCGCGTCCTGCCGCCTCGTGCGCCGAAGTGGCGGTCGGCGGCCGTCCCAGCGATCGTCGTCGGGGTCGCGCTGGTCCTCCTGAGCCAGATCTTCACGTTCCTGGTCCCGCGGCTCGTCGGTGTGGCCGCGCTGGCCGGGTCGCTGGCGTCCGCGTTCATCGCGCTTGCCTGGCTGGCCTTCGGCTTCCAGGCGCTGCTGTACGGCGGTGCGTGGGTCCGTGTCCGCGAGGAGGGCGTGCGACCGGGTCTAGCTGCCCTGAGCAGTCCCGCACCGGCGGCAGAACCGGGCGGTCGCGGAGAGTGACAGCCCGCAGTTGACGCACGGCTGGACGCCGGCCGGCTTGTTCGCGCTCGGCGGGCTCGCGACTTCGCGGTTCGATTCTGCCCACAGCGCATCGAGACCACCCTGCGGCTTGGTCCCGCGGCCGAGGAATGGCAGGCCGACGGACGGGCTGTCGCCGAGCCAGGCGGGACGCGTCGGCCACTGAGGCGCGACTGTCGCAGCGGCCGGCAGTTCCGCGGATTCGGGGGCGGGGGTCGCCGCAGCCGGGGCGACCGTCTGCCAGGTCGGCTGGGCGATGACATCCTCGGCGATGGGTGAGACATCGGGCGTCGTCTCGGCCGCGGCCGCGATGGCCTCGGCCTCCGGCTCGGCGACGACCTCGGGCTCGTACTCGGCCTCGGCCGCGGCGGCCCCGATCGCGACCGGTTCGATCTCGGGTTCGGCATCGGCGACCGGTTCGGCCGCGAGGGCCTCGGCCTCCGGCTCGGCGACGACCTCGGGCTCGTGCTCGGCCTCGGCCGCGGCGGCCCCGATCGCGACCGGTTCGATCTCGGGTTCGGCTTCGGCGACCGGTTCGACTCGGGTTCGGCTTCGGCGACCGGTTCGGCCGCGACGGCCTCAGATGCCTCGGGTTCGGCGACGGCCTCTACCGCCGATGGGGTCGCGACGATGGCGGCTGCAGCCGCAGTCGCAGCCTGCTCGCGCTCGTAGGCCTCGAGTTCGGCGTCGAGGTTCTGGCCCGGCGTGAACCGGCTGACGAGGCCCCTGGGCTTGCTTTCTGGTCTCACGTCAGGTGTCGGCGCTTCGTCGCTGGCATGGTCCGCGACCACGACGGCCGCGGCGCCGAGCGCCGCGATCTTCGTCAGCTCGTGGTCGGCGGCGACTTCGGCCTCTGGTGTGGCGACAGCCTCGGCGACCACCTCGGGTTCGGCCTCTGCGACCGCTTCGGGTTCAGGCGCCGCGACCACCTCGGCAGCCGCATCGGGCTCGGCCACGGCCGCGACCTCGGGTTCCGCCAGTGCCGGACTCTCCCGAGTGGCAACGACCGGCTCGGCAATCGGCGTGGCCACCACCGTCAGCGCGTCGAGCCGGGCAGCGACGTCGAAGTCGGCGTCCGGCGGTGCCACATCGACACCTTCCGCCGGATCGTCGCCGTCGACTCCATTCGTGTCACCGAGACCATCCGTCCCATCCACGAGGATCGCCCCGCCGCCGGTCGGATCGTCCGCTGCGGCGACCGCTGTCGTCTGGAGGTCGGGAACCGGTGCCTGGAGCGACTCCAGGTCGACGTCCGGTGCGCAGGTCAGGCAGCGAGCGGCCGCCTCGTTCCAGCAGTTCGGGCAGGTGTACTGGCGGCACTGCATGCAGAAGTTGAATGTCTTGTGGAAGGCATCGAGCTGGTAGGTGGTGACCTCACGCTCGGTCTCGCTCCTGGCGGCGGCCATCGCCTCGTCCATCGAGGTGCCGTCGGACAGCACGAAGTTCTTGAGCCCGCGCGACACCACCTTCACGCCCTTGAGCCGCAGCTTCGGACGAGCGGATTCGAACGTGTAGCGCGTGCCACAGCGTTCGCAGAACGACTCGGTCAGGATCTCGGTCATCGGTTCCCCGGATACCGCGCGGGACGTCGCCCGGACGGCCCGGCCACCCGAACGGGTCGAGAGTATAGCGCAGGGTTCCACCCGCACTTCCACCGGCCGTACCTCGTCCACCCGGCGATTGTCCGGGGATATCGCGCCCGCCGGGGGTTCTCAGGACCCTCTGGTAGACTCCGCCACCGACCATGCCGCCACTCACCGCCATCGAGCGGTTCTTCGAACGCCTGTTTGAGCGCCCCTCGGCACGCCTCTTCCGGGCGCGTCTGCAACCCGTCCAGTTGCAGCGACGGATCGAGCGAGCGATGGAGGGCGAGCGGCTGACCACGTCCGACCGAACGCTCGTCCCGAACCGCTTCGTCGTCCGCCTGCATCCGATGGACCTGGCCGAATTCGGCGACATGACCGGGACGCTTGCCTCGGAGCTGGCCGATGGCGCCCTCGCCTTCGCCCGGGCACATCGCTACACGGTCGTCGATCGGCCGCGGGTAGACCTTGTCGCCGATCCGGCGATGGATCGGACCGACATCCGGGTGGACGCGCGCTTCGCCGAGGCCGTCCCGGGTCGTGCCGGCCATGGACCCGTCGCGCTGGTCCATGACGACGACGGTGCGGCCGAGATCGCCGACCAGACCGCGACCCGCGTCTTTGCCATCCCGAAACCCGCCGCACCGCGGGCCGTCCTGCGCGTGACCGATCCCGACGGACGGACGCGCGACGTCGTCGTCGAGGCGGCCGGGCTGACCATCGGGCGGGCGACCGACAATGACCTGGTGGCAGTCGATGGACGGGTCTCGCGGCACCACGGCCGGATCGTCGGACGGCGCGGGACGCTGGTCTACGCCGACCTGGGCAGCACCAACGGCTCGCGCGTCAACGGCATCCCGGTGACCGAGGTCGTGCTGGGTGTCGGCGACCGGCTGGAGGTGGGGGACACCGCGCTCGTGGTCGAGGTCGCCGGGGCGCCCGACTGATGGACGGCTTCCTCGTCGTGCTGTGGGCTGTCCGGCTGCTCTTCCTGGGACTCATCTACCTGTTCCTCTACCGGGTCATCCGGGCCTTGCTACGCGACCTCCGGGCCGCCGCACGCGAACCCGCCGACCGGCCCGGTCGGCTGGTCATCCTCGAGTCGCCAGGTGGGGAACCGGCGGCCGGCCTGTCCTACGGCCTCGACGTCATCACGGCTCTCGGTCGCGATGTCAACAACGCCATCGTCATCGACGACCCGTTCGCGTCGGCCGATCACGCGGTGCTCACCTATCGCGGCCGATCCTGGTACATCGAGGATCTCGACAGCACCAACGGCTCGTACGTCAACGGCCGACGGGTCGAGGGCGTCGCCCCGATGGGCTTCGGTGACGAGCTCCAGATCGGCCAGGTCCGGATGCGTCTCGAACGGGGCCTGCGATGACCTCGACCCTCAGGACGGCCGTCCGGCTCCCGCCGCTGCCCGGTGCGATCGGTCCGGTCCGGCCGCGCCCGCGCTGGCTCGAGTTCCGGCTGCTCGGTCTCGTCGGGCTGGCCCTCGTGGCCGGCAGCATCTCGCTGGGGGCAACGGTCAACGGCCGGTTCAGCCTCTACGACACGCAGGGTCTCGTCGTCTACATCGTGGCGCTGTTCGTGGCGCATGCCGCACAGGTCCTGGCCGGCCGGCGGACCGACCAGATCCTGCTGCCGACGGTGTCGATGCTCGGCGGCATCTCGCTGTTGCTCATGCAGCGGCTGCCGCAGGACCTGGTGACCCAGACGTTCTTCGGGACCGAGCTCGGGCTCGCCCAGGTCCAGCTGGTCTGGTTGCTGGGGGCTCTCATGGTCGCGACCACCCTGGGCATCGTCGTTCGCTCGGACCGCTGGCTGCGGCGCTACAAGTACACGTGGGCCGCGGCCGGTGTCGGTCTGCTCCTGCTGACGTTCGTGTTCGGGACCGAGGTCAACGGCCAGCGCCTGACGCTCCAGCTCGGTCCGCTGAGCGGCCAGCCGACGGAGCTGCTGAAGGTCATCCTGGTCGTCTTCCTGGCCGGCTACCTGTCCGAGAATCGCGAGCTCCTCGTCGAACAGGACACCCGGGTCGGCCCGCTGCGCCTGCCGCCCCTGCCGTATCTCGCACCGATGGTCGCCATGTGGGCGATCGCCCTTGTCATCGTCGTCATCCAGCGCGACCTGGGCGCGGCGCTGCTGTTCTTCGGGGTCTTCCTGTCGATGCTCTACGTCGCGACGGCGCGGATCAGTCTGGTCATCATCGGGCTTGTCCTGTTCGTGCTCGGCAGCGCATTGATGGCGATGCTCATCGATCACGTTCGGACGCGGGTGGACATCTGGATCGACCCGTTCGCCGATCCGCTCGGGGCCGGCTTCCAGGTCGTCCAGGCGCTCCACGCCTTCGCCCGGGGCGGGCTGCTCGGCGTCGGCCTCGGCGCGGGCCTGCCCGAGATCGCCGGCCGGCCGCCGATCCCCGAGGTCCACACCGACTTCCCGCTGGCGGCCCTCGGTGAGGAGCTCGGGATCCTGGGAGTCGTCGCGATCCTGGGGCTCTATCTCGTCGTCGTCGAGCGCGGTCTGCGGATCGGCGCGGCCGCTGCCGACGATTTCCGGTCGCTGCTCGCGATCGGGCTGTCGCTGGTCATCGGGCTGCAGGCGTTCATCATCGCCGCGGGCAACCTGAAGGTCCTGCCGCTGACCGGCGTGACCCTGCCATTCATCAGCTACGGCGGTTCATCGCTGCTCGCCAATGCGCTCGTGGTCGGGCTCCTCCTGGCCCTGTCCGACAAGGGTGTCGAGCCGCCGCCGTTGCCGCGGGTCGGTTCCCGCTGGCGCCGCATCGGTCGCAGGAGGGCTGCCTGATGCTCGGCGTCGGCACGGCCCGGCGGCCGCTCGGTCGGACGACGGTCCACGTCGCGATCGTCATCTCCATCGCCTTCGGACTGCTGGCCGGTGCGGCCGGCTACTGGGGCGTGGTCGAGGCGCCGACCCTCGCCGGCTCCCCGAACGACGCGGCGGTCATCGCGGCGTCGCGGACCGTGACCCGCGGTCTGATCAAGGACCGGAACGGCAAGGTCCTGGCCGACAACAAGAAGGACGCGAACGGCGAGTCCTATCGCGTCTACGCGGGGCGTCAGATCAGCCAGGTGGTCGGCTACGCGTCGACGACCTACGGGCGGGCGGGTCTCGAACGGAGCTTCGACGCCGAGCTGACCGGCCTGGCCGGCGATCCCTTCTCGGACGCGTTCGCCAAGTTCGGGGCCGATCGCTACGACCCGAAGGACCTGACCCTGTCTCTGTCGTGGGACCTGCAGAAGGCCGCGGTGGCAGCCCTCGGCAAGCACCGCGGCGCGGTCGTGATGCTCGACCCCAAGACGGGCGAAGTGCTCGCGCTCGCCTCGACGCCGACCTACGACGCTTCGGCCATCGCGAACCCAGCGACGGCGAGGGCCACCTTCGAAGGGCTCCAGGACGACGCCGATCAGCCGCTGCTGCCGCGCGCGACCCTCGGCCGGTACGTGCCGGGATCGGTCTTCAAGATCGTCACGGCGGTCGCCGGTCTCGGCTCGAACGCCATCACCCCCGACACGACGTTCAAGCAGCAACCGGCAGCGGAGAAGAACGGGCTGCTGGTCGATGGCTATCGCGTCCGCGACGGCCACCACCCGGAGACGGGCTCGAAGGCACTCGACCTGGCCGGGGCGACGGAAGTGTCCTGCAACATCTACTACGCGCTCACGGGGCTGCAGACGGGTGGTGCGAACCTGGTCTCGTACGCCGCGCGGATGGGCTTCGGCGCGGCCCTGCCGTTCGACCTGCCGACCGCGGTCTCGCAGGTGACGAACGGCGACGGCCAGCAGCCGGGTGGCTTCACCGACGACGTCGAGCTCGCCAATGCGTCGTACGGGCAGGCCGAGACGTTCGTGACGCCGCTCCAGATGGCGCTCGTGGCGTCGACCGTGGCGAACGGCGGCGAGCTGATGCAGCCTCGCCTCGTCACCGCGATGACCGGCAAGCGGAGCGGGACGCGGACGATCGGCCCGACGTCGATGGGCCGGGTCATCTCCACCACGGATGCGGGTTCGATCACGACGGCGATGGTTGCCGCGGTCGAGGGCGACCTGGGCCAGCAGTTCACGTCTGGGGCGAAGGTCCCGGGCATCACGACCGCCGGCAAGTCGGGGACGGCCGAACTGGGCGGCACGGGTGAGCCACACTCGTGGTTCATCGGGTTCGCCCCGGCCGAAGACCCGACGGTCGTCATCGCCGTCATCGTCGAGCAGGCTGGCCGTGGCGGTGAGGTCGCGGCGCCGATCGCGGGCGACCTGATGACGCTGTACCTGAAGGGTGGGCGATGACCGAACCGACCGAACCGGACGCGCCGGACGCACCGCGCGAGCCGCGGCCGATGATCGAGCGGATCGGCCTGGCCGGCATCGCCCTCGTCCTGGCCACGCTGTTCGGCGGGGTCGCGGCGGCGTCGTGGCTCGGTGGAGAGCTGTTCCTGGCGGCCATGGGCGCGGTCGGCTGCGTGATGACCGCCTGGGTCGGGTTCCTCACCCTGCTCCGTGGCTGATGTGCCGGGTCCTGAACGTTCTCGCCTCCGAAAATCGAACGATTTGCCACTCGTCGGCGTCTATCTAGTGAGCGCGGAACCGTTCTGACGCTCCGGGCGTACTATCTGTCACCACGTCGGCGCGGCCGACGCCAGGAGGGAACGACCCCGCCACGACCCCGGCGCCACCGTTCACCGGCGCCCGAGACCGCGAGAGAGGCCGATGACCAAGATCCAGGAAACCGGCGACAAGGTCCTCGCCAACGTCGAACGTGTGATCGTGGGCAAGCACCTCGAGGTGCGACTCGCCCTGGTCGCCCTCCTGTGTCGAGGGCACCTGCTCATCGAGGACGTCCCGGGCACCGGGAAGACCGTCCTCGCCAAGGCCATCGCCCGGAGCCTGGGCGGCTCGTTCCGGCGGATCCAGTTCACGCCCGACCTGCTGCCTTCCGACGTGTCCGGCCTGTCGATCTATAACCAGAAGACCCAGGAGTTCGAGTTCCGGCCGGGACCGATCTTCAGCCAGGTCGTCCTCGCCGACGAGATCAACCGGGCCACACCCAAGACCCAGTCCGCCCTGCTCGAATGCATGGAGGAGCGGCAGGCGACGATCGACGGCACGACCTACCAGATGCCGGACCCGTTCCTCGTCATCGCCACCCAGAACCCGATCGAGTACGAGGGCACGTTCGCCCTGCCGGAAGCCCAGCTCGACCAATTCATGCTCCGTCTCCGGCTCGGCTACCCGCAGCCGATCGAGGAAGTGGTCATCCTCGACGAGCAGAAGCGTGCGCATCCGCTCGATGTCCTCGAGGAGGTCCTGACGGTCGAGGACCTGCGCGAGATGCAGGCGGCGGTCCGCGAGATCTACGTCGACTCGACCCTGTCCGACTACATCGTCCGCCTCGTGAACGGCACCCGGAACCATCCCGACGTCTATCTCGGGGCGTCGCCGCGCGGCTCGATCGCGCTCTACCGCGCCGGTCAGGCGCTGGCCGGGTTGCTCGGTCGCGACTACGTCATCCCCGACGACGTCAAGGCGCTCGCTGAGCCTGCCCTCGCACACCGGCTGATCATCAAGACCAGCTCCTCGATCCACGACGTCCAGGCCGGCCAGGTCGTCCGTGAGCTGCTCGAATCGACCTCGGTCGAAGGCATCCGCCCGACCGGCGGCGGCGGCCCGGTCGGATTGCGGGCGGCCGGGTCCTCGACGGCGACGAGCTCCTAGCGCCGAACGGCAAGGCGACGTGACGGAAGGCGCACGACCGTGATCCGCAAGCTCGAGCTGCTCGTCATCACGGTGGTGCTCGTCGTCGCGGCTTTCTCGACCGCCGAGCCCTTCCTCTTCTACCTGCTCTACCTGGCGATCCTGGTCATCGGCGGGTCGTACGTCCTGGTCCGCCTGGGCCTGTCCGACCTCGAGGCGGGCTACGCGGTCAGCCAGCTCCACGGCCATGTCGGTGACCGGATGCGGGTGACCTACACGCTGCGCAACACGAGCCGGATGCCGAAGCTGTGGCTCGAGATCCACAACCCGACGACGTTGCCGGGCGGTCTGCCCGGCCGGGCCATCACCCTCGGCGGCAGGGCCGAGCGGTCCTGGCTGATCCGCGCCCCGCTGTCGCGCCGAGGCCACTTCCGGATCGAGCCGCTGCACATCCGGACGGGCGATCCGTTCGGCTTCTTCGAGGCGTCGGCGACGGTCGGCCAGGGGATCAGCGTCGTGGTCTATCCGCGTATCGAGCCGCTGCCGCGCTGGCGCCTGCCGGCCGCCGCTCTCGAAGGCAGCCACGCGTCCCCGGTGCGCACGCTGCAGACGACGCCGATGGCGATGTCGGTTCGGCCGTATGCCCCGGGTGACGCGATGAACCGGATCCACTGGAAGACGACGGCCCGCCACGGCGAGATCCAGGTCAAGGAGTTCGACCTCGAGCAGACCGCCGACGCCTGGATCATCGTCGACCTCCAGCGCGGGATCCAGACCGGGCGCGGCGACGACTCCACGGTCGAGGTGGCCATCCGGGCCGCCGCCTCGATCGCCGACCGGGCGCTCCAGGAGAACCGTGCGGTCGGGATGACGGTCAACGTCGGTCGGACCGCGTTCCTGCCGCCGGACCGTGGTGGCCGGCAGCATCTCAAGATCATGCAGCTGCTCGCCGCCGTCGAAGCCGACGCCAGCACGCCGCTGGTCGAGACCCTCATCGCCACGGTCGGCCGGCTGCGTCGCGGCATGACCGCGGTGATCATCACGGCCTCGCTCGACCCGGCCTGGGTCCGCCCCCTCGCCGCCTTGCGCACGCGCGGCGTCGCCTGCGTCGTGGTCACCCTGGACGCGCCCGCCTTCGCGAAGTACACGGGCGAGACGCAGGCGGGCTCGACCGCCGAGCCCGTCGAACCGGACACCGAGGCGGACGAGCTCGCGGCCAAGCGGACGCGCGCCCTGCGACACGCACTCGCGGAATACGAGCTGCGCTCCTATTCCGTCACTCCGGGCAAGGCGCTCGGCGAGATCCTGGCCCGATGAACGGCCGTCGGATCCCGTACGCGCCGGCCGAGGGCTGGGTGACGCTTGGGCTCATCACCCTGATGTGCGTCGTGCTCGCACTGGCCATCGACGACTCGCGCTGGGTCCTCGGTCAGGCGCGCTACCTGGACATGCTGGTCCTGACCGCGATCGGCGGGGTCCTGTGTGGCTTCATCGGGCCGAAGGTCGGCTGGGGCCGCTGGCTGACCTACCTCGTCGGGTCGGTCTTCGCGGCACTGATCGTCCCGCTGCTGACGGGCCTCGTGCAGTTCACCGGCGGTGCATCACTGCACGACCTGTACGTCGCGACCGCCGATGCCGTGGTCCAGGCCTGGTTCGACCTGGCCGTCCGCAACCTGTCCGTGACGACGCAGTACCTCCATCACATCTTCGTGCTTGGCATCGCCGTCTGGGCCACCTCGATGTTCGCGTCGTATGCGGTGTTCGGTCACCACCGACCGCTCAACGCGGTGATCGTCGTGGGCGTGTTCCTCCTCGGGAACATGGCCATCACCGAGACCGAACAGCTGCCGTACCTCGTGGTCTTCAGCGTCGCGTCGCTGTTCCTGCTGATCCGCTCGCACGTCTTCGACGAGCAGTCCGAATGGATGCGCCGTCGGATCGGCGACCCGGCGTCGATCTCGTCGGTCTATCTCCGCGGCGGGACGATCTTCATCGGCGTCGCCGTCATCGCGTCCGCAGTGCTCACCCAGACGGCCGCCTCGGCGCCCCTCGCCGGCGCCTTCGACGGCGTCCAGGACGGCCTGCTCAGCGTGTCGCGATCCATCCAGCGATTCCTGCCGACCGGCGGGTCGTCGCGGCCCGTTGGTCTCTCCTTCGGCACGACGGCGCAGGTGAGCCAGGTCTGGACGACCAGCTCGAGCGTGGCCCTCACCATCGAGCGCGATCCGACGGACAAGACGCACTACTACTGGCGGGCCGTCGCCTACGACCAGATCGACGCGAAGGGCTGGGGCGTGTCGACGACGACGACGACGGATCGTGCCGCCGATGCTCCGTTGTTCGACGCGCCGTCCGACGTCGACCCGACGACGCATCGCGTCTTCAACTTCGCGGTGACGCCGGACGGCTACAAGGAGCCGGTCATCCTCTCGCCGATGGCGCCGCAATCCGTCGACACGGCGACCAACCTGCGGACGATCGGCAGCGAACAGTTCTCGATCCTGGAGCGTGATGGCGGGTCTGGGTCATACAGGGTCTCGGCGCTCATCCCGTTGGACGGCAATGACCCCGGGCTGCGCAACAAGACGGCGCTCCGCCAGGCGTCGACGACATATCCCGAAGACATCAAGACGCTCTACATGCAGCGCCCGGGCACGGATATCCTCGGGCCGAACGCGCAGGCGCTCGAGGACAAGATCCGGTCGATGGCGGTCGCCGACAACCCCTACGACATCGCCGATGCGGCGGTCAAAGAGCTCCAGTCCTCCGACTTCAGGTACGACACGGACATCCGCGACCTGCAGTGCCAGCAGCTCAGCACCGTGGAGTGCTTTGCCACGTTCAAGAGGGGTTTCTGCCAGTACTACGCCGCGACGATGGCGGTGATCCTGCGCGATCTCGGCATCCCGACGCGCATCGCCCAGGGCTTCCTGCCGGGGACGATGGATACATCGGGCGCGCACGAGACCATCCTGTCCAGCAAGGCCCATGCCTGGGTCGAGGTCTACTTCCCGGGCTATGGCTGGGTGGAATTCGATCCGACGAGTGCCTCCGTCGCACAGCTGGCGCCGCTCCCGTCAGGCCCGCCGGCTGCGAGCACCAAGCCTCGGCCGTCGGTCAGCGCAGGGCCAGCTGCATCGCGCTTCCTGCCGAACGAACGTGATCCTGGGCCATCCGGCGGCTTCACCGGGACCCGAACGAGCCTTGGGCCGCTGCTCGTCGTCGGTCTGCTTCTGCTCCTGGTCGTGGTGGTCGTCGCCTTCCTTGCCTGGCGTCGCGGCCCGCGCGGTCCGACCAGCCCAGAGGGCGCGTACGGGACGGTCACCCGGATCGCATCGCGTTTCGGGTTCGGGCCTCGTCCGGCGGAGACGGTCTACGAGTACGCGACATCGCTCGGCCAGATCCTGCCCGACGCCCGGCCGGAGCTGCAGACCGTCGCCCGCGCAAAAGTCGAGTCGACCTACGCGCGACAGGTGATGGGTGACGAGCGGCTGGCGAGCCTGCGGGCGGCGCAGCGGCGTCTCCGCGTCTCACTGTTGCGGCTGGCGTTCCGGCGCAAGGAACGACGCCGCCGGCGCTGAGAGCCCTACTGGGCGCCGCTCCGCTCGCGCTCTCCGGCTGCGGCGGCCCGCGCAGCCGCAGCACTGTCCTCATCGAGCGCGCCGAGATGTGCGGTCAGATTGTGGGCGCGCAGGACCGTGCGCCCGGCCCGGAACTCGACGACGGAGATCGCGCACAGGTCCATCGACCACATCCAGAACCGCTCGAGCGACAGCCCGAAGAGCGTCAGCAGAGCGATCTTGAAGACGCCATCGTGGCCGACCACGATCGTCCACGGGTGCGCGGCGGGTGGCTCGCCGTAGCCGGCGACCTGCGAGCGGTCGAGCGTTCCGGGCGGCTGACCTGCGCCGAGGGTTGCCAGGATGCCGGCGAGCGCCGGCCTGACGCGTGCCTGGACCTCGGGCAGTGACTCGCCATCGGGAGCCCAGGCGACGAGCGGCGTCCGCCGCCACGCCGCGAGCTCCGTGGCGTATCGCGCCCCGATCTCGTCGCGGTGCAAACCCTGCCAGGCGCCCTGGTCGATCTCGGGGAAGCCGCCGTCGGGACGACGGGGCACGATCCAGCCGTTCGCGTGCATCGCCGACTCGATGGCGGCGGCGGTCTCGGTGGTCCGCCCGAGCGGCGAGTGGACGATCTCGACCGGTGGCCCGGCGGGCAGCGGCAGGATCGGTGGCAGGCGCGGGTCCGCCAGGCGTTCGGCCACGAGCGTCGCCTGCCGGCGACCGATGGCGGTCAGCGGTGAGTCGGCGCTGCCCTGGAAGCGGCCCTCGGCGATGAACGTGGACTCGCCGTGCCGGACGAGGACCAGCGTCGCGTCGAGGCCGTCCGGGACGAGCGACCCGTCACCGACGCCGGCGTCCGTCGGCGTCGCATCGTCGTGCGCCGTCAGCGTCCTGCCCCGAGCCGGATCGTCCACAGGTCGGTGACCGCCTCGTGGGTCCGGATCGCCTCCGCGACCGACTCGGGGACGTCGTCGTCGAGGGCGAGGATCATGAACGCGTCCTCGCGTGGGCGGGTGCGCGCAAGGTGCATCGCGCTGATGTTGATGTCGGCCTCGCCGAGCATCTGGCCGACCCGGCCCACCGTCCCCGGCCGGTCCATGTGGCGGGTGATGAGCATGTTGTCGGCCGGAGCCATGTCCAGCCGATAGTCGTCGAGACGGGTGATCCGCGGCTCGCCGCCGGCGACGGTGCCGGCCACGACGGTCGTCCGGCCGTTGGTCTCGCCCGAGATCGTGAGCAGCGCCGCGAACGCGCCGGCGTCGGGCGTCTTGCGCTCGATGACGGTGATGCCGCGTGCCTTGGCAAGCGCGCCCGCGTTGACGAGGTTGACCCGCTCGGTGATCGAGGTCTCGAGCAGGCCCCGGAGCATCGCCGCGGTCAGTGGCGTCCCGTCGAACTCGGCCAGTTCGCCGGCGATCTCGAGGGTCAGCGTGCGCACGCCGCCGCGCGAGAACTGGGCGAAGAACCGGCCGAGGACCTCCGCCAGCGGCAGGTACGGGGCGATCGCCCGTGCGGTCTCCGGGGTGAGCAGCGGCGCGTTGACGGCATAGCGGGCGCTCCGGCCGGCGAGCACGTCGATGACCTGCGCCGCGACCTCCTCGGACACGAGGATCTGGGCTTCGGCGGTCGACGCGCCGAGGTGCGGGGTGAGCAGCGTGTTCGGCGCGTCGAGGAGCGGTGAGCCGGTCGGTGGCTCCTGCTCGAAGACGTCGATGCCGGCCCCGCCGAGGTGGCCGGATCGGAGCGCCTCGGCGACCGCGGCCTCGTCGAGCACGCCGCCACGGGCCACGTTGAGCACGATCGAGCCCGGCTTGAGCTTGGCGATCGCGTCGCGGCCGATCAGCCCGCGGGTGGTCCGCGTCAGCGGGACGTGGACGGTGACGACGTCGGCGCGGGCCAGCAGCTCGTCGAAGGTGACGAGCTCGACGCCGTGGTTGGCGGCAGCCTCAGCGGTGATGAACGGGTCGACCCCGACCACGGTCATCTCCATCGCCCGCGCGCGGACCGCGATGGCCTGGCCGATCTTGCCCAGACCGACGATGCCGAGCGTCCGCCCGCGCAGCTCCAACCCGGTGAACTGGGCGCGCTTCCACTCACCGCGGCGGAGAGACGCGTCCGCGGCTGCGATCCGCCGCGCGACACCATAGAGCAGGGCCAAGGTGTGCTCCGCGGCCGCGATGGTGTTGCCGGTCGGCGCGTTCACGACGACGATGCCGGCTCGCGTCGCGGCGTCGAGGTCGACGTTGTCCACGCCGACACCGGCCCGCCCGATGACGGCGAGACGAGTCCCGGCGGCGATCAGCTCGGCATCGACCTGGACCTGGCTGCGGACGATCAGCGCGTCGTAATCGCCGATGATCGCGCACAGCTCGTCGCGCGAGAGGCCGTGTCGTTCATCGACCTGATGGTGCGCCCGCAGGAGCTCGACACCCTCCTCGGCAACGGGCTCGGCGACGAGGATCCTCACCCACCGACCCCGACCGCGGCCGGCGCCCCGACGCCCATCGACTCGAGCGCGGCGACCTGCGCGGCGGCGACCGCCGCTCCCGGGCGGACCGGCCGGCCGGCGCCGATCGAGACGATCTCGAGCGTGCTCATCGCGCCGATGATCTCCTCGAGGGTGACCGACCCAAGGTGGCCGAGCCGGAAGATCTTGCCGGTCAGCTTGCCCTGGCCACCGGCCAGGACCACGCCCCGGCGCTTCACCTCGCCGTTGAACGCCTTCCAGTCGAGGTCGTCCGGGACGATCGCGGCGGTGACCGTCTTCGAAGCGTGAGCGGGATCGGCGAACAGCTCGAAGCCGAGCGCCGCGAGGCCGGCGCGAGCGGCCGCGGCACACGCCTCATGGCGCCCGAAGACGTTCGCGGCGCCCTCGGCGGTCATCAGCCGGATGCCCTCGTCGACCTGGTAGACGACCGCGATGGCCGGCGTCCAGGGCGTCTGGCCCGAGGCATGGCTTTCGCGGTGGGCGCGCAGGTCGAGGTAGACCCGCGGCATCGTCGCGGTCTCCATGGCAGCCCACGCCCGCTCCGACGCGGCGATCATGGCCAGGCCTGGCGCGGACATCCACGCTTTCTGCGAGCCGGTCACGACCAGGTCCACTCCCCAGGCGTCCATCTCGAACGGCACGGCCCCGAGGCCCGACACGCTGTCGACGAGGATGAGCGTCTCCGGCGCAACGTCGTGGACGACGGCCGCCAGCGCCGCGATCGGGTTCATGACCCCGGTCGAGGTCTCGTTGTGGGTCAGGAGCACGGCCTTGTAGCCGGGTGCGCGCTCGAGCTCGGTGCGCAGGACGTCGGGATCCGCCGCCTGGCCCCATTCGACCTCGATCTTGGTCACGTCGGCGCCGTAGGTCCGGGCGATCTTCGCGAACCGGTCGCCGAAGGACCCGATCGACACGCCGAGGACCCGGTCGCCCGGCGAAAGGGTGTTGACCACGGCCGC
Source organism: uncultured Chloroflexia bacterium (assembly GCA_963782715.1). GTDB lineage: Bacteria > Chloroflexota > Limnocylindria > Limnocylindrales > CSP1-4 > SPCO01. The sequence continues at coordinate 438,840 of CAWAKU010000008.1, read as the reverse complement.
CTCGAGTCCGCCGGTACCCGCGGTGGTGATCATCGCGATGTCGTTGGTCGTCCCGAAATAGGGTTTCATCCCGGACAGGATGCGACCGAGCATCGCGGCGAATTCCGGACCCCGGTGGTTGATCATCTGGCGCGAACCGGCCTCGCGCACGCTCGGTGGCAGGGCGGTCGGTCCGGGGATCCGAAGGTTGGGCTCGAAGCGGTCCACGACGGAACCTCCTGGGATGGTGTGGATCGGTGTCTGGCATATGCTCTCATGCCTCGCCGAACGTTACGAACCGGGCGGTCGCACCGTCCCACCCACGACCGTTTCACCCAGGAGTCCTCGCCGACAGTGGATCGCCCGTCGACCCCCGCGCCGCACCGCCGCCGTGCTCGATGGCTCGGCCTTGGCGTGGTCGTGCTCGCCTTCGTGTTCGTCGCGGGAGTCGCCGCGGTCTCGACCGACACGTTCGGGGCGGCGAACCTGTTCGACCGGGCAGTCGCCAAGGTGGACCGCCTGCTGGCCGGTCCGGTCCCGGATCGGTCGGCGCCGGTGACCGTCCTCGTCGCCGACCCGAGTGCCGCCGCGACCGACGATGAGGGTGTCGACGAATTGGTGGACAGCCCCGCCCCCACGACCACGGCCGGGCCGACCCTGTCGCCCGGGTCGGGCGCGTCGTCGCCGACACCTGTCGCCCCGACCGCCCAGCCCACACCCGCCCGGGTCGCCGTCAACGTCGACATCGTCAGCAACCACAAGAAGGTCTTCGCCCACGAGATCAAGGACACCTGGTGCGCATCGGCGGGCGTCCAGATGACACTCGCGGTGCTCGGTCTCGGTGACAATTCCAATGCCTTCCAGCGCGAGATCCAGGGTCGCGTGCACGAGTGGGAGAGCAAGGCCGACAGCCACAACGGCGACTGGGGTCCGTCGGCGATGGCGTTGGCGCTCAAGGCCTACGGCGCGAAGGGCTACGAGGTCCGCGCGTACCAGACCCGCCAGGGTGCGCTTCGGGACGCGGCGAAGGCGATCCAGAAGACGAACTCGCCGGTCCTGCTGATGGCCTGGCGAGGCGCCCACACCTGGGTGATGACGGGTTTCCGCGCCGATGCAGATCCGTCGGCCTTCGGCAACGCGAAGATCCAGGGCACCTACATCCTCGACCCGTGGTACCCGACCATCTCGAGCATCTGGGGTCCGTCAGACCCGCCGGGCACGTACCAGGATGGCGCCGAGATGGTCCGCAACTACCTCAAGTGGAAGCGCCCGGAGGGCATCTACCCGACCCGCGACGGGCTGTACATCGCGGTCGTCCCCACGGTCGTCAGGTCGGCGAACTGAGCCCGATCCGCCTGACCCGAGTGGCGAGGAATCCGGCCAGCAGCACGTCCTTGGCGATGACTCCCGCCGCATAGCCGAACGGGATCGCCAGCAGGTCGAGCGGTCCCGTGAGGATCTGGGTGGCGACGACGACCACGCCCAGCCCGGCGAACGACGCGAGGACCTGACGCAGAGTGTCGTGGGTGGCATACAGCCCCCGCGAGAGCGGGTACGACAACGCGTCGAACGGAACCGACAGCGCGAATGCCGCGACGACGGCCGACGTCCGAGCGACGTCGTCCGGTCCGAACTTGCCGCCGCCGAGGAGCACCTCGACGAGCGTCCCCGAGAGCACGAAGAGCGCGACCGCGGAGATGGTCGTGATGATCCCGATGGTCACGAGGTTGCGCCCGAGGATGGACCGGAACGCCGGTCCGTCATCGTCGGCGAAGGCCGCCGACAGGAGCGGGAAGACGGCCAGCGAGAACGAGATGCCGATGAGGCTGACCGGCAGGACCTGGTAGTCGAGCCCGAAATTGAGCGACGACACGGCGCCGACCCCGAGCCCTGCCGCGACCCGGGTGAAATAGGTGATCGTCAACGGATCGATGGCGACCGAGAACATCCGGGGCACCATCAGCCGGATGAATTCGGCGAAGGCCGCGGTCCGGACGGCCAGCCGCGGCCGGATCCGGAACGACGTGCGGGTCGTGCCGATCGCCCGGACCGCGAGGTGTGCCGCGGCGCCGGCGACCGCGCCCCAGGCCGTCGCGACGATCCCGTAGCGGGCACCGAACAGCACGGTACCGAGGATGATCCCGGCCGAGTACATGATGGGCGCGAAGGCGTAGAAGCCGAATCTGCGGTCGGCGACCAGGATCTCGCCCAGCGCGAACGACGCCGCGAACATGATCTGGGCCAGGCAGTTGATCCGCAGCAGCTGGACGTACAGGTCCTGCGTCGCCGGGTCGAAGCCGTTGCCGACCACGCCCGCCAGCCACGGCGCGGCCAGGAAGATCCCGATGCTGGCGATCGTCATCAGGGCGACCGCACCGGTCAGGATGGTCTGGCCGAACTCGTTCGCCGCGCGGTCGTCGCCGTCGTCGTGACGGAGCCTGCTGTAGATCGGCACGAACGGCGCGGCCAGGCCCGCCGCGACCAGGACGTCGAGGGCGATCTCCGGGATCCGGAATGCCGCGTTGTAGGCGTCGAGCTCGGCTCCGGCGCCGTAGACGTTGGCGAAGACGCGGTTGCGGACGATGCCCATCGCGAAGAAGACAAGCGACAGGACGGTCAGGACGATCGCGCCGCGCGGGATGACCCGGTCGACGACGGAACGGGTTGCGGCGATCCCCCGGGAGACGGCGGTCACGGACGGTCAGTCGTGGCGACGGTCCGCGTGGGTCGCGCTCGGCATGTGCTCCTGGTGACGGTCGCGGCGTCGAACTGGGTCGCGATATCGGCCGGGCGCATCGGCCCCTCCGTTCAGCGGTCGCGGCGGACCGGCATGCGTCGTCCCCGGATGGTCGCGCTGGCGAGGGCCGCGACGACGGCGTCGGCCACGCCTTCCTGGACGTCGACGAACGAGAAGCCTTCGTTGATCTGGATGGCCCCGACGACGCTGCCCGGCACATGCGCCTCGTTGGTGATGGCTCCGACGAGATCGCCCGGCCGAAGGCCTGCCCGGCGTCCGCCACCGACGAACAACCGGACCCAGCCGCCGTCCGGGGCGCCGCGATCCGGTCGCGGACCGGCTGGGCCGCCAGGGTAGGGAACCCCACCGGGACCCGCCCGGCCGCGGGCCGGTGCCGCTCGAACGTTCCGTGGCGGTGGCGGCGCGACCAGCGGTGGTGACGCCAGCTCCACCTCGTCGGACTCGGTGCCGGTCGCCCCCTCGATCAGGCTGACGGCGGCAAGCGCGATGTCGACCAGGTCGAACTCGTCGGTCAGCGGCTCGACGACGCCCCGGAAACGATCGTAGCCGTCCGCGAGCAGCGCCTCGCGCAGGTTGGCGCGAAGGATCTCGGTCCGCCGCTCGCGCAGGTCGGCGACGGTCGGCAGACGGGCGATCTCGAGCTTCGTGTGCGTGGCCGCCTCGATGTTGCGGAGCATCCGGTGCTCGCGCGGCTCGACCAGGGTGATCGCCACACCCTCGCGGCCCGCTCGCCCGGTCCGTCCGATTCGGTGGACGTACGCATCGGGATCGGACGGGACGTCGAAGTTGACGACGTGCGAGACGTGCTCGATGTCGAGGCCGCGGGCTGCGACGTCGGTGGCCACCAGGACGTCCAGCGAGCCGTCGCGGAACCGGTTCATGATCCGGTCGCGACCCTCCTGGACGAGTCCGCCGTGCAGTGCGGCGGCATCGTGGCCACGCGCGCTGAGAGCCTCGGCCAGGTCGTCGACCTCGCCACGCGTCCGCGCGAAGACCAGGGTCGACGTCGGATCCTCGACATCGAGGATCCGGCACAAAGCCGCCAGCTTGTCGTTCCGACGCACGACGTACGCGACCTGGCGGATGCGGGCGACGCCGTCGCGGCTCGTCTTCTCGGCGTGGACCTTGATCCGGGCCGGATCGTGCAGGTGCTTCCGGGCGATGCGCGAGATGGTTGGCGAGACCGTCGCCGAGAAGAGCGCCGTCTGGCGGTCGGCGGGCGTCGCCGCGAGGATCGTCTCGAGGTCCTCGGCGAAGCCCATGTCGAGCATCTCGTCGGCCTCGTCGAGGATGACGACCTTGACCGCATCGAGCCGGAGGCTGCCGCGCTTGAGGTGATCGACGGCTCGCCCGGGGGTGGCGACGACGACATCCACGCCGCGCCGAAGACTGCGGAGCTGCTGGCCGATCGGCTGGCCGCCATAGACCGGCACGACGCGAGCGCCCATCTCCCGGCCATACTTGAGCAGCGCCTCGGCGACCTGCATCGCGAGCTCGCGGGTGGGAACGAGGACGAGCGCCGACGTGCCGCTGTCCCCGGCTTCGCCGATCGGGATGCGCTGGAGAGTCGGCAGCGCGAATGCCGCGGTCTTGCCGGTCCCGGTCGGGGCTTCGGCCAGGAGGTCGCGACCGGCGAGGAGTGGCGGGATGGCCTCGCGCTGGATGGGCGTCGGTTCCTCGTAGCCGAGGGCCGAGATCGTCCGCAGCAGGCGCGGGTCGAGCTCGAGCGAGGCGAAGCCGTCCGCCGCGTCGATCGTGGGTTCGGGTTCCTGGTCAGCCACGTCGCCCATCGTAGGCCACGCGACGGCGGTCAGCGGGTGCCGACGATCGGATCGAGGTCGATCGTCCGGACCCGTCGCGTCCCGCCCGAATCGGTCCGGACGGTCGCCGCCGGGATGACTCCGGCGATCAGTCGCTCGATGATGGCCTCTTCGCCAGCGTAGAGGCCGCTGCCGAGGATGCGGGCGCGACCCCCGACCTTGAGGTTCTGGCGGCCCATCCCGGCCGTGAGGTCGATGGCGACCAGGTTCGGGCGGACCATCACGGCCTCGGGTCCGGCCCCGGGCTTGGGAGCGCCCTTGGTGTGGGTGCGGGCAACGGGATAGGTGACCTTCCGACGCTTCATGCCTCGACCGCTGTGCCGTCGCGGCCGCGGCCCAGCGTGCCCGCGAGAGCCGCCGCGCCATTGACGGCCGCCCAGGCGGTCACGGCGTCGGCGAGGGCCAGCGAGTCCGGGCGGACCCCGAGCCGGTCGTCGCTGCCGCGCATGCCCTGGCCGAGCTCGGCCACGACACCGCGATATGCGGGCTTGTCACTGTTCGTGCGGACGGACGTCGGATAGACGTCGAAGTAGCCGTCGGTGCTGACGACGATGTGCGCCTCGGGCGCAGAGAAGGACGTTCGAGCCATGAGAGGGGATCCGATCCATCGCGCGCTGCGGACCAACGAGATGCATGCCCGGCGCCGGCGATTGCCACCCCACCATCGGGCCGCGGGGCGATTCCGTCAAACGTGACCGGTCGCGCGACGCGACGATCACCGCGATCCCGTGGCGGCGGCGCACACTGTCGGGGTCCGCGCGAGCGCCGCGGGGAGGTGCAGATGACCGTCGCGACTTCGCCCTCGACCACCGGCACATCCGGTGCTGAGCCGGCGGTCCGCGCGGTCGGGCTGGTCAAGACATTCGGTCCCATCCGTGCCGTCGATGACGTCACGTTCGACCTCGCGCCGGGCCGGATCTACGGCATCCTCGGACCGAACGGGTCGGGCAAGACGACCCTCATCCGCCTGCTCGTCGGACTGACCCAGGCGACGGCCGGGCACGCCGAGGTCCTTGGCACTGCGATGCCGTCGCGCCCGACCCTGGGGCGGATCGGCTACATGACCCAGAGCGACGGGATCTACCCGGCCTTGACGGCTGGGGAGAATGCGCGATTCTTCGCGGCCGCATACGGGGCGGTCGGTTCGGAGCCTGTCGTCGATGCGCTGCGCGTCGTCGACCTGGCCGACCGAGTCGATTCGATCGCGGGGACCCTGTCGGGCGGGCAACGACGGCGCCTGTCGCTCGCCTGCGCCCTCGTCCACCGCCCGCCGATCCTGTTCCTCGACGAGCCGACGGTCGGGGTTGACCCGCTGCTCCGGGTCGAGTTCTGGTCGCACTTCCGGGCCCTCGTGGACGACGGGGCCACGATCATCGTGTCGAGCCACGTGATGGACGAGGCCGACCGCTGCGACGAGCTCCTGTTCGTCCGGTCGGGCAAGATCATCGCTCGCGGGTCCGGCACGGAGATCCGCCGCGAGGCCGGGACCGACGACCTCGAGCAGGCGTTCCTGCGGCTCGGTGGCGACCAGCCGGTGAACCGATGAGCGGCCGACGAGTCCGCGCGCTCTTCCGACGGGTCGTCCAGGAGATCCGGCGCGACCGACCGTCGCTCGGCCTGCTGTTCATCGCGCCGATCCTCGTGACCGGGCTCGTGACGTTCATCCTGCGCGAGGGCGAGACCCCGCCGGTGGACGCCGTGATCGTCAACGAGGCGGGACCGCCGGGCGTCGTCGTGGCGGATGCCCTGCGGGTGACGCTTGCGGGCGATGGCGGCACGGCGACGGTCGTGCCCGACGCTGCGACGGCTCGAGCGGCGGTGAGTGACGGCTCGGCGAGCGTCGCGATCACCCTGCCCGCGGGGCTGGGCAGTGGCGGTGCGGCGATCACCGTCCTGACCGACGGCCTCGACCCCTCGGGCGAAGGCGGACAGGTCGCTGCCGTCGGTCGGGCACTGGCCGCTGCCGCGGCGTCCATCACCGGCGTGGACCCGCCGACCATCGAGCACACCACGCTCTACGGCGTGCCGAGCAGCGACCCGATCACCACGTTCGCCCCGGCCATCGTCGGGTTCTTCGCCTACTTCTTCGTGTACATCCTCACCGGCGTCAGTTTCCTGCGCGAGCGCACCGGGGGGACGCTCGAGCGGCTGATGGCGACGCCCGTGACGCGCGGCGAGGTCGTCACCGGCTACATCCTGGGCTTCGGCCTGTTCGCGACGCTCCAGGTGGCGCTGCTGATGACCTGGGCCCTCGCCAGCGTCCACGTACCGGCGATAGGGCCGCTGCCGGACTTCTGGATCGGCCTCGGGATCCCGATCGCGGGGAGTGCCGTGTACGCGTTCCTGGTCGTGGTCCTGACGGCGCTCGGTGCGGTCAGCCTCGGGATCTTCCTGTCGACGTTCGCCCGGACCGAGCTCCAGATCATCCAGTTCATCCCGGTCGTCCTGGTTCCGCAGTTCCTGCTGTCGGGGGTGTTGTTCCCGGTCGACAGCCTGCCATCGGTGGTCCAACCTCTGACCAAGATCATGCCGCTGACCTACACCGTGAATGGCCTGCGCCAGGTGTTCATCGCCGGAGCGGACTTGGCCAGCGCCGCGCTCCGGTTCGACCTGCTCGTGCTGGCCCTGTTCGCCGTGTTCTTCGCGACCATCGCCGCGCTGACGATCCGCCGCGACGTCGTTTGACCTGTCTGATCAGCCGCCGGCGTCGTTCTTCTCGGTGTCGGCAAGCTTCTTGCGGTTCGTTTCGCGCTGCTTCATGAGGCCGTCGCCGGCGTGGTGGGTGACCTCCGGTTTCGGTGTCCGCTCGCGCGGGGTCCGGCCGGCGGTCTTGGCCGCGACGCGGGCCTCGGCCCGGGCTGCCATCCGGGCCGCGATCGTCGATTCGTAGCCGGCGTCGGTCGGCAGGTAGTAGCGGCGGGCGACGATCGCGTCGGGCAGGTATTGCTGCTCGACGTCGGCGCCGTCGTAATCGTGCGAATAGCGGTAGCCGACGCCGATGCCGTGCTGCTTCATCCCGCGGTGTGCCGCGTTGCGCAGATGGAGGGGGACGGGCAGGGCGCCGTTTGCCTCGACGTCGGAGACGGCCGCCCAATAGGCGGCTCCGGAGCGGTTCGACTTCGGCGCCGTCGCGATGTAGGTCGTGGCCTGGGCAAGCGCGTATTGCGCTTCGGGCAGACCGATCCAGTCGAGCGCCTGGCCGGCGGCGACCGCGACCGACAGCGCCCGCGGGTCGGCGTTGCCGACGTCCTCGGAGGCGCTGATGATGAGCCGCCGGGCGATGAACTTCGGGTCCTCGCCGGCCGCGATCATCGCCGCCAGCCAGTACAGCGCCGCGTCCGGGTCGTTGCCGCGCAGGCTCTTGATGAACGCCGAGACCGTGTCGAAGTGCCCGTCGCCGGCACGGTCGTAGGCGAGGACGCGCTGCTGTGCGGCGGATTCGACGTCCTCGAGTCGAGGGCTGACATGGCCGTCGGCGTCGCGCACGTCTTCCAATTCGGCGATCGCGGCGGCGCCCTCCAGCACGTTGAGCGCGGCACGCGCGTCGCCGCCGGCGAGCGAGACGAGATGCTCGAACGCGTCGTCGGTCAGGGCGACACCGCCGACCGGACCGAGCGATCCGGCAAGACCGCGTTCCTCGTCCGTCAGCGCTCGCCGGATGACCGCGCCGACCTCCTCGTCGGTCAGCGATTCGAGCCGCCACACGCGCATCCGCGACAGCAACGCGGCGTTGACCTCGAAGTAGGGATTCTCGGTCGTCGCCCCGATCAGGGTGACCGTGCCGTCCTCGACGTGCGGTAGCAGGGCGTCCTGCTGCGCCTTGTTGAAGCGGTGGATCTCGTCGAGGAAGAGGATGCTCCGCGTGCCGTGGAGGTTGAGACGCTCCTGCGCTTCGGCGATGGTCGCGCGGACCTCGACGACGCCCGACATGACCGCAGACAGTGAGGTGAAATGGGCGCCGATCTCAGCCGCGAGCAGGCGGGCCAGGCTCGTCTTGCCGGTCCCGGGCGGTCCCCACAGCAGCAGTGACGAGAGGTGGCCACGGGCGATCCCGCGCCGCAATGGACCACGCTCTCCGACGAGGTGGCCCTGGCCGACGAACTCATCGAGACTTCGCGGACGCATCCGCGCGGCCAGCGGCTGGCGCTCGGGCGGTGGCTGGAAGAGGGCCTCGGGTCGCGCACCGACCGGACGCCGCGGAGAGGGCATGGATGGATGGTAGCGCGGCCGTGCGCCACGCCTTCGAGCGACTAGCCGAGGCCGTTCGCAGCGATGACCCCCGAATACCAGTGCGCGCTCGACTTCGGGATGCGCTGCTGGGTCGCGTAGTCGACGTACACAAGCCCGAACCGGGGCCGGTAGCCGAGGCCCCACTCGAAGTTGTCGAGTAGTGACCAGACGTAGTACCCGCGCAGGTCCGTGCCGTCGGCGATGGCCGCCTCGGCGGCGGCGATATGTCCGGCCAGGTAGTCGATCCGGCGCGGGTCGTGGACGCCGCCGTCCGGACCGACCGCGTCATCGAGCGACATGCCGTTCTCGGTCACGTAGGTCGGCAGCGTCGTGTACTCGCGCCGGATGCGCCCGAGGATCTCGCGCAACCCGTCGGGAGTGTCCGCCCAGCCGATGTTCGAGAGGTCGGTCGCGCCGGCCGGGGCACGCTCGGTGTCCCAGCCCAGCCCGTCGGTCGCGGCGCTGACGATGTTCCGGAAGTAGTAGTTGACGCCGAGGAAGTCGATCGGGCGGGCCATCGACTCCAGATCACCGGCCTCGATGAAGCCGAGGTCGGCGCCGAGCCCGAGGTAGTGCTCGACAAGATCGGCCGGGTAGGACCCGCGGAAGAGCGGGTCGAGGAACCAGCGGTTGAGATTGCCGTCATACAGGATCGCGGCTCGTTCGTCCTCGGTGCGGTCGGTCGCCGGGTCCGACGGATTGAGGTTCAGGACGATACCGATGTCGCCCGGCAGCCCGAGTGTCCGGAACGATGCGACGGCGGCGGCATGGCCGAGATAGAGGTGATGGGCCGCCCGGAGCGCGCTCGTCAGGTCGCGGACGCCGGGTGCATGCCGCCCTTCGTGGTAGCCGATGAACGACGCGACCCATGGCTCGTTCAGGGTGACCCAATGGTCGACCCGATCGCCGAGCGCACCGAACGCCGCGGACGCGAAGTCAGTGAACCGGCTCGCGGTGTCGCGCGCGACCCAGCCGCCGTGGCGGTCCTGCAGCGCCTGCGGCAGGTCCCAGTGGTAGAGCGTCGCCATCGGGCTGATGCCGCGTTCGAGCAGGAGGTCGACCAGCCGTCGATAGAAGTCGAAGCCGGCCTCATTGCGGCGCCCATCGCCGTCTGGGTACAGACGCGGCCAGGCGATGCTGAACCGGTAGGACGCGAGGCCAAGGTCGGCCATCAGGTCGATATCGGCAGCGAAGCGGTGGTAGTGGTCGTCGGCGATGTCTCCGGTCGCTCCGCCTTCGACGTTGCCCGGCGTGTGGCTGAACCGATCCCAGATCGATTCGCCGCGGCCGTCCTCGCTGACGGCTCCTTCGATCTGGTAGCTCGCGGTCGCCGCGCCCCACAGGAAGCCCGGCGGGAAGGGCACTAGAAGCGTCCGATCCCAGTGACGGTGACGATCGCCCACAGGCCGAACAGGATGGCGACGAGCGACCCGCCGACGATCGCGATGCGCCGGACGTCGCGGGCGACGTAGCCGTATTCATCGGCCGCCGCGACTTCGAGGGTCGAGGCACGGACGGCCGGGCGGGCCGTCGGCTCGACCGGACGGGCAGCCTTCGCCTTCCGGCTGGCGGTCTCGGCCTGTCGTTCCTCGGCGACGATCGCAGCCTCGAGCTGCGCGGCGTGGGCCTCCTCCTCGTCGGTCAGTGCGTCGGGGCGGACGGGTGCCGCTGCTGTCGCCGTCGCGGGCGGCGCGGCCGGACGGGTTGCCTGACGCTGGAGGGGCGGACGTTGTCCCGGACGGGACGTGTGACCGCGGGAGCGCTTGGCCATGGTCTGCTGAGGGCCTCCATCGGTGCTCTGGTCTGCCGCGGGCGCAGAGCGCGCTCATCCGGCGGCTGGGCTATCGACGGCAGAGGATAGCACCCCCTCCGATCGGGTCGCGAGAAGGAGGCCCTGCTAGACTCGCCGCGCCCGCCCGACCGCCCGACAGGAGACCCTCCGATCGATCCCAACGCCTTCGTGGAGCCATGGCTCGGCGTCATCGTCCTCGGCCTGTGCGCAGCCGTCGTCGTCCTCCTCATCGTGGTCGTGGCGCTCTCCCGGCGGATCGCTGCGATCGACTCCCGCCTGAGCGGACTGACGCGGGGCGAAGGTGGAGCGAGCCTCGAGGCGGTCCTCGACTCGCATCTCGACAAGGTCGACGCGGTGGCCCGCGGACTGCAGGACCTGGGCACGCGGACCGAGCTCCTCGAGGCGGCCCAGCGCCGCTCGTTCCAGCGGGTCGGGCTCGTCCGCTACAACCCGTTCGAGGAAACCGGCGGCAACCAGAGCTTCGCACTCGCCCTGCTCGATGCCGGCGGCGACGGCTGGGTCCTGTCGAGCCTGCACGCCAGATCGGGCACGCGCGTCTACGCGAAGGCGATCAGCGCGGGTCGATCGGACGCGGGCCTGTCCGACGAAGAGACGGCAGCCCTGCGACAGGCGCTCGGCTGACAGGCTAGCTGTCACGACGGTCCGCGATGGTTCGGTCATGGCCCCCACGACTGCTGCTCCGACCGACTCCATCCCCGTGACTCGACGGCGTGCGCGGCGCCGGCGCGAGCCGTCGCGCCTCGAGCAGCTGCCGGCCTGGACTGAGCTCGTGCCGGTCATGGCGCCGTCACCCGAGCCCGAGACGCCGTCCGGCCTCGAGGCATTGCTCGGCGGGCTCAACCCGGACCAGCTCCGCGCCGTGACCCACGGCAGCGGGCCGCTGCTGGTGGTGGCTGGAGCGGGGACCGGCAAGACCGAGGTCATCACGCGGCGCATCGCCTGGCTGATCGCGTCTCGCCGCGCCCGGCCGTCGGAGATCCTGGCCCTGACCTTCACGGACAAGGCGGCCGAGGAGATGGCCGTCCGCGTCGACCAGCTCGTGCCGTACGGCTACACGGATACGGCGATCAGCACGTTCCACGCGTTCGGGGACCGGATCATCCGCGAGTACGCCCTCGAGCTCGGCCTGCCGACCGACGTCCGGGTGCTGACCCGTGCCGAGGTCGTGATCTTCCTGCGCGAACACCTCTTCGAGTTCGACCTCGACGTCTATCGGCCGCTCGGTGACCCGACCCGGTTCCTGGCGGCGCTCGCCACGCTCTTCAGCCGGTGCAAGGACGAGGACATCTCGCCGGCCGACTACCTGGCGCACGCGGATCGCGTGGCGGCCGAGGCGGCCGCAGTTCGCGACGTGGTCACCTCGGACGACCCACTGACGGGGGATGCAGCCGACGCCGCCGAGGAGGACGCCCGCCGGCAGGCGGAGTTGGCGCGGGCCTACGCGACCTATCAGGACATGATGGCCGCCGCCGGGTGCATCGATTTCGGCGACCAGGTCGCACTCGCCCTGCGCCTGGTCCGGACGTCGCCGGCGGCACGCCTCGAGGTCGCGAGCCGGTTCCGATACATCCTCGTCGATGAGTTCCAGGACACGAACCGCGCCCAGGCCGAACTGGTCGCGGCGCTTGCCGACGAGCACCGGAACGTGACGGTCGTCGGCGATGACGACCAGGCGATCTACGCGTTCCGCGGTGCCGCGGTGGACAACATCCTCGCCTTCCAGGATCGATACCTCGGGGCGCGAACGGTCGTGCTGCGGCGGAACTACCGCTCGCTGGGACCGATCCTGGACGCGTCGTACCGGCTCATCCGGTTCAACGACCCGGACCGCCTCGAGGTCCGCACCGGGATCGTCAAGCGGCTCCGTCCCCAGCGCGTTTCGCCGACGGCCGCGCCCGTCCGCCTGGAGGTGTTCGGCAGCGGCGCAGAGGAGGCCGACTGGATCGCCGCGGAGATCGGTCGCCGGATCGAGACCGGTCGCTCGGCGCGCGATCATGCGGTGCTCGTCCGGGCCAACGGGCACGCCGACCCGATCCTGCGGGCGCTCAACATGGCGGGCATCCCGTGGCGGTTCTCCGGCACCTCCGGCCTGTACGCCCGGCCCGAGGTCCGGCTGCTGCTGTCGTTCCTGCGGGTTGCCGCGGATCTCGAGTCGAGCGTGGACCTGTATGCGGTCGCGGCGTCGGATGTCTACCGGCTCGGTGGCGAGGACCTGACCGCGATCGTCAACATGGCCCGCCGACGCAACCGCTCCATCTGGGCCGTGCTCGAGGAGCTGGACCGCCAGCCGGGGATCCTGCGGGTCGGGCCTGAGTCGCGGGCGACCGTCCGCAAGCTCGTCACGGACCTGCGCGGCTACGCAGATGAAGCGCACGAACGGCCGGCCGGCGAGCTCCTCTACCGCTTCCTGCGGGCCAGCGGCCTGCTCGCGCGGCTGGTCGAGACCGACACGCCGGCGGCCGAAGAACAGCTCGCGAACGTCGCCCGGTTCTTCGAGATCGTCCGGTCACAGTCGGCCCTGCTCCGCGACGACCGGGCGATCTTCGTCGCACCCCACCTTGCGACGCTGATCGAGGCCGGCGATGACCCCGCCACGGCCGAGCTCGATCCGGACGCCGATGCGGTCGCCGTCCTCACCGTCCACAAGGCGAAGGGCCTCGAGTTCCCGGTCGTGTTCCTGCCCGGTCTGGTCGCCGGCAGGTTCCCGGGCAACGGCAAGGGCGACGCCCTGGCACTGCCGGCCGGCCTCGGCCGGGGTGAGCCGCCGACGACCGAGGCCGCCCTCGGCGAGGAACGACGGCTGTGCTACGTCGCGATGACCCGGGCGCGCGATGAGCTGATCCTGTCGCACGCGGCCGACTACGGCGGGGCCCGGGCGCGGCGCGTCTCGCCGTTCGTCCTCGAGGCGCTCGACCTGCCGACCGCGGCCGGTGTCCCTGGCGCAGGCGCGCGCACGACCACGCCAGCGGAGCGACTGGCGACCTTCGAGACAGCCGTTCCGAACCCGGTCGCCGCGGACGGGCCGATCACCGAGCCCCTGTCGCTGAGCTTCTACCAGATCGACGACTACCTGACCTGTCCGCTCAAGTACAAGTTCGCCCACGTGCTCCGCGTCCCGCTCGCCCCGCACCACGCGATCATCTACGGAGCAGCCCTCCACAAGGCCGTCCAGATGTTCCACCACCGGCACGCCAAGGGGCACGTGATGAGCGAGGCGGAGCTCGACGAGGTGTTCGAATCGGCCTGGTCGAACGAGGGCTTCATGAGCCGCGACCACGAGGAGGCCCGCCTCGTCGCCGGTCGGGCGGCGCTCCGCCGCTTTCGGGCCGCCCAGCTCGAACCCGATGCGGTCATCCCGACGTACGTCGAGCGGGAGTTCAGCTTCACCCTCGGTGGCGACCGTGTGCGCGGCCGATGGGACCGCGTCGACGTCGTGCCCATCGAGGTGGCGGCCGGCGCCACGGCCCCGACCGAGACGGCACCGTCCCAGAGCGCCGACGTCGTCTCGCCGACACTCGGGATCCTCGGCCCGGAGCGGGTGACCATCACGGACTACAAGTCGTCGGACGTGCGCGATCCGGCCAAGGCACGCCAGCGTGCCCGTGACTCGCTCCAGCTGCAGATCTATGCGATGGGCTACGAAGCGATGACCGGCCGCCTGCCGGACGCGCTGTCGCTCTACTTCCTCGAGTCGGGGCTCATCGGGGACGTGCCCGTCGACCCGGCCCGCCTGGCCAAGGCGCGCGAGAAGATCGCCCGAGCGGCGGCCGGGATGCGCGCCCGGGACTACACGCCGCGGCCGGACTACCTGGCCTGCTCGTATTGCGCCTTCCGCGACATGTGTCCCGCGAGCATCGCCCGCTGACGGGATCGCGACCGGGGCCGCGATAGGGCATCCACCCGACTCGACGCGCGCCCGCCACCGGCCCAAGGTTGGATGCCCTCTCGGAACCGTTCGGGAGCGACATCGGGGACTGGATCGACGATGGCGACACTCACGCGCTGGATCCGGCCATGGGCCACGACCGACGGGCCTGAGGCCCTAGACTCGATGGTCATGGAAGCCCGCGACCGGACCGCGAACCTGGCCTGCTTCGCGGCCGCGGCGATCGTCTGGGTGCTGGTCGGGATCGTGGTCACGACCCGGGACCCGACGGTGGACCCGACCGCGGGGTTCGTCGGGGCGGCGCTGATGGGTCTGGCGGTCACCCTGACGCTGATCCCGCTCGTCTGGCTCACGATCTTCGGACGGCACCGTCGGATCGCCTATCGCGGCGACTGGCTGCGTGCCATCCGACGAGCCGCCTGGGTCGGTATCGTGGTAGCGGTGCTGGTGATCCTGCGGATCCAGGGCCTGCTCGAGCTGCCCATCGCGATCTTCATCATCGCTCTGGTCGTCGTCGCCGAAGCGACCCTCTCAGCGGAACGCTGACGGCACCGGCGCGCGCGTCACGCTAGGCTGACACGACCCGGACCACCAAGCCCAGCCAGGAGACTGCGTGCCCGAGTTGACCGCCGCTCGCCCCGCCGCGCCAGACGAGGACGCCAAGGCCCGCATCGCCGCCGCGGTCGAGGCGGCGCGGGTCGAGGTGATCGACCTGTCGCACCGGATCCACGCCGACCCGGAGCCTGCGTTCGAGGAGGTCCACGCGGCGGGCTGGATCGCCGACATCCTGCGAGAGCACGGATTCGCCGTCGAACACCCGGCGGGAAGCCTGCCGACCGCCATCCGCGCCACGCTTCGCGGCGGCCAGCCAGGTGCCGGCCCGCGCATCGGCATCCTGGCCGAGTACGACGCGCTCCCGGGCCTCGGTCACGGCTGCGGCCACAACACCATGGCCGCGTCCGGTGTCGGGGCCGCCATCGCCTTGGCCGCCATCTCGGACGAGCTCCCGGGCGAGATCGTCTTCCTCGGCACGCCGGCGGAGGAGCGGGGGAGTGGCAAGCAGATCATGATCGACGACGGGTTGTTCGAAGGCATCGATGCGGCCCTCCTGTACCACCCGTGCGACCGCTCCCACGTCGAAAGCCATCCGCTCGCCTCGGAGGACGTCGATGTCGTCTTCAGCGGTCTGCAGTCGCACGCCTCATCCGATCCGTGGCGCGGCAAGAACGCCCTCGATGCGCTGATCCTGCTGTTCACCTCGGTCGGGCTGTGGCGCCAGCAGCTCAGGCCGACCGCGCGCGTCCACGGCATCATCCGCGAAGGCGGCACGGCCGCCAACATCATCCCGGACCGCGCCTCCGCCTGGTTCATGATCAGGAGCGACGACGAGGCCGACTACGCGGCGATGCGCGACCGATTCCGCGACCTGTGCAGCGCCGCTGCGCTCGCCACCGACACGACCGTCGAGGTGACGTACTCGGGCCTTGCCCGGACGATGCGCAACAACCGCGTCCTGGCCGAGCGTTTCCGGGCCAACATGGCCGCCTACGGCATCGAGGACCAGGGCGACGACCTGAACGCGGGTTCGACCGACATGGCCAATGTCAGCTGGGTCTGCCCGACGATCCACCCGGACCTGGCCATCGCACCCGAGGGCACGCCCGGTCACTCGATCCTGTTCCGCGACGCAGCCGCGACGCCGCGCGCCGACGACGTGACGTTGCTTGCGGCCACGCTGATCGCCCAGACTGCGCTTGACCTGTATCTCGATCCAGGCCTCGTCGACGCGGCCTGGGCCGAATTCCGGGAGTCCCGCTGAGGGACCGGGTGCTACCATCGGCCGCGGCGCGTCCCGCTGGACGAGAGGGTTCGAACCGGCGGCGCCCCCCAGCGAGATGGTCCTGACCGCGACGCTCTGGCGCCGCGACCGTCTCCGGAGGACCCCGTGGCCGAGCGTCCACACGACCCCGATGTCGAGCGTGACTTTGCGCGCGAGAACGGCTGGGATCGCGAATTCGAGACCTACTCCGATTTCGACCTGCCGACCTACGTCGGCCCGCTGTCGTTCATGAAGCTGCCGTGGATCACTGACGGCACCGAATTGCGTCGACGAGAGGTCGATGTCGCCATCGTCGGGGCGCCGTTCGACGATGCCGTGAGTCATCGGTCTGGCGCGCGGTTCGGGCCGCGGGCGATCCGCGAGGCGCAGTACACCTCGGGCACGATCAACTCGCTCCAACTCGATGTCGAACCATTCGACGTGCTCACCGTCGTCGATGCCGGCGATGCGAACATCGTGCCGGCCTGGATCGACCGGGCACATGCCCTGATCTACCGCAAGGTCCTCGAGGTCGCCAGCAGCGGCGCTATTCCCATCGTCCTCGGGGGCGACCATTCGATCACCTGGCCGAGCGCGACCGCCGTCGCCGAGGTGCGCCGGCCGGGCAGCATCGGCATCGTCCATTTCGACGCCCACGCCGACACCGTCGCCGACGATTGGGGTGTCCTGTCGGGGCACGGCACGCCGATGCGGCGGCTCATCGAGTCGGGCGCGGTCAAGGGCCGGAACTTCGTCCAGGTCGGACTGCGCGGCTATTGGCCGCCGGTCGAAACGTTCGCGTGGATGCAGGAGCAGGGCTTCCGCTATCACTTCATGCGCGAGATCGAGGAGCGCGGCGCGGAGGCCGTCATCGCCCAGGCCATCGACGAGGCGCTCGACGGGCCCGACTACGTCTATCTGAGCCTCGACATCGACGTCGTCGACCCGGGGATGGCGCCGGGCACGGGGACGCCGGAACCGGGTGGGATGCTCAGTCGCGAGGTCCTGCGGGCGATCCGTCAGGTCGTCGGCGCGGTCGATCTGGCCGGCATGGACATCGTCGAGGTGTCGCCCCCGTACGACGTATCCGAGACGACCGCGATGATCGCGAATCGCGCCGCGCTCGAGGCGATCAGCGCGCTGGCCGTCCGGCGCAAGGCCGGCCACGCGGTGCGCTGGGCCGGCGTGGACTTCCCGGCCGACCGGTTCCCGCCCGGACCGCGCGGTCGCCACGGGCACCCGGGCTGACCGCCGGCATGCTCGACCGACCCGACGCATCCACCGCGGCCGCCCTCGCACGCCTCTACGACCTGGATCTCGTCGACGACCCGGGCGATCTCGACCTGTACCTCGCGCTGGCCGACCGCGCCGACGGTCCGATCCTCGAGCTCGCGGTGGGGACCGGCCGGCTGGCGGTCCCGCTGGCCGAGGCCGGCCACATCGTGACGGGCGTCGATCTCGATCCGGCGATGCTCGCCCGAGCGACCGCGCGGGTCCGCGGGAACGCGGGTGAGGACCGCCTGACCTTGGTCGAAGCCGACATCGTCGGCCTGCGCCTGCCGGGCGACCCTCGGTTCGGGCTGGCGTTCATCGCGCTCAATTCACTCCTCGTCCTGCCGAGCCGTGCCGCCCAGCGAGCGGCCCTCCGCGCGCTGGCGGACCACCTGGCCCCGGGTGGGCTGGCGGTCGTCGACATCTGGCTGCCGGACGCCGCCGACCTCGCCCGGTTCGACGGACGGATCTCGCTCGAATGGCCACGGCTCGACCCGGAGACCGGCTCGATCGTGACCAAGGTGGCTTCCGCCCAGCACGACGCCGCCACGGCCAGCCTGACCCTGACCACGATCTTCGAGGAGGGCGGCCAGGGCGGTCCCACCAAACGTTGGATCCGTCGTGACCGGCTGCGTCTCGTGACGGTCGAGGAGTTGCGCGGCTACGCCGAGGATGCCGGGCTGGTCATCGAGATGGTCGCCGGCGACTACGAGATGGGCCTCCTGGGACCCGGCAGCGAACGCGCCATCCTGCTCGCCATCCGGCCCTGACCGCCCCGTCGGGCCATCCCCCGACCCGGACCTCCGGATGGGTCCCACCCCCGACCCTCGTGGTATCGTCCGGCCGATGCCACCGACCGATCAGACGCGACTGCTCATCGTCGAGGACGTCCCTCAGGTCGCCCAATACATCCGCGGCCTGCTCAACGCCCAGTCGCGGGTCAAGCTGCTCGACGTCCTGAGCGATGGATCGCGGGCGATCGCGACGATCAAGGAGCTTCGACCCGACGTCGTTCTGGTCGACGCGCTGCTCCAGGGTCGGATCAAGGGCCCGAAACTCGTCGAGATGATCCACGAAGCCGAGCTCGGCGTCCCGGTCATCGTCCTGACCGTGCCCCAGAACCCGGTCGAGGTCGAGCCGCACAACGGCGTGCACGGCGTCCTGTCGATGCCGTTCTCCGGTTTCGATCTGATGACCCGGATCGCCAACGCCCGCAAGGAATTCGAGGAGCACGAGGCGGTCACCTCGAACCGCGTCATGAGCGTGTTCGCGCCCAAGGGCGGGGTGGGCAAGACGACCATCGCGTTCAACCTGGCAGTCGCCCTGGGCCAGCTCAACCAGCGCACGGTCCTCATCGACGGCAGCCTCCAGTTCGGCGACCTGCGCTCGCTGCTCAAAGTCCCGGTGGATGCGCCCTCGATCCTCGACCTGCCGACCGACCGGATCGCCGAGTCGGACCTGTCGGACGTGCTGTGGCGCGACCCCTCTGGCATCGACATCCTGCTCGCCCCGCCGCGAATCGAGATGGCCGAGATGCTCACGCCGCGCGACGTGGACAAGGTCCTGTCGCTGCTGCGCCGGGTCTACGAGGCGATCGTCATCGACATGTCGAGCCAGCTCAACGACATCAACCTGGGCTTCCTCGACGCGTGCAATTCGATCATCGAGATCGTCACCTACGACTCGACGACGATCCACAACACCGTGGCCATCGCCGACACGTTCCGGTCGATCGGCTATCCGGCGTCGAAGGTGCGCTACCTCATCAATCGCGCCGATTCGCCCGGTGGCATCGACCCGGCGGACCTTGAACGGGCGCTCGGCCGAGTGCCGGAACACCGCGTCGTGTCGGACGGCATGCTGGTCGTCCAATCGAACAACGAGGGCGTGCCCTTCGTCCTGGCGAATCCCGAAGCGCAGATCAGCAAGGACGTCATGCGCGTCGCGACCGAGCTCATCAACGCCGGCCGGATCGCCGCCGCGGCCGGACGATCCTGATCGCGATGGCGGATCGACGCCCGATCGGGGTCTTCGACTCCGGGGTGGGCGGGCTGACCGTCCTGCGCGAGATCGTCCGCCGGTCGCCCGCCGAATCGACCATCTACCTGGGCGATAACGCTCGCGCACCGTACGGCGTGCGGACGGACGCGGAGGTCCTGGCGTTCTCGACCGAATGCCTCGACCGGCTGGCCGAGCACGACGTGAAAGCCATCGTGATCGCCTGCAACACCTCGACAGCGGTCGGCATCGTCGCGCTCCGACAGCGCTACGACATCCCCATCCTGGGCGTCATCCGGCCCGGCGCCACCGCTGCAGCACTTGCCACCCGCGATGGCCAGGTCGGGGTCATCGCGACGCCGGCGACCATCCGGTCGCATGCCTACCTGAGGGCGATCAACGACGAGGATCCGGGCGTGCGGGTCATCGAGCACGCCACCCCGACGCTCGTCCCGTTCGTGGAGGCGGGCGTCCTGTCCGGCCCGTCAGCCGAGAGCGCGGTCGAGCGCGAGCTCGCGCCTCTGCTGGCCCCGTCCGACACGCCCATCGACACGTTGCTGCTCGGCTGCACGCATTACCCGCTGCTCCGTCCGATCATCGCCGCGCTTGCCGGGCCGCAGGTCGCGATCGTCGATTCGGCGACGGCCACCGCATCCGCGCTGGCCGAGCTGCTCGACATCAACGGGCTCCGGTCGCGCGACATCGGCGACGACGACGGCGCCTGGGCCGAGCCGGCCACGCACCGCCAGCTGACGACCGGCGATCCCGACACGTTCCACGCCCTGGCCAGCCGGCTCTTCGGGTCGGCGTTCCCGGACGTCGATCACATCGATCTCGCGGTGGTGGCCCGATGACCGGTCGTCCGGGTGGCACGGGGCATCGTCCGTCCTGGCGCGACGACCGGGTCTGGCAGGCCGGGTTCCTGGTCGGGTCGGCCCTTGGCGCGGCCGCGACGGTCGTCGGTCGGCGTGCCGAACAGACCGCGCGACAGGGTGGGCTGGTGGACTGGCCGGAGGTCGAGCGGATCGCCATCGCCCGCCTGCGCTCGGCCCGCGGGACCCTCGACGCGGCGGAGCTGGCTGCCGTCGAACCCGCCTACGCGGAGGCGATGGAGAAGATCGTCCCGGCCCTGACCGCTGCGCTCGGCAGTCCGCTGCCGGGCGTCGTCGAACGGTCCGGGGTGATCGACCGCGCCGGCTGGGTGCGTGCCAACACCGGCTCGTTCCGCTCGCTCATGGGCAGGCTCGAAGCGGACCTGCTGGACCAGGTCATCCCTCGCGGAGGCGGCCTTGCAAAGGCGACCATGGCGCTCGCCAACCGCTGGGTCACGACGCGTCAGCTCGGCTACCTGCTCGGCTTCATGGGAACGCGCGTCCTGGGCCAGTACGACCTGGCGCTGCTGTCGACCGAGGCGGCCCCCGGCCGGCTCCTGTTCGTCGAGGAGAACATCCGGGCGACGGCCCGCGCCCTGAACGTGCCGATCGGCCCGTTCCGGATGTGGATCGCCCTGCATGAGACCACCCACGCCTTCGAATTCGAGGCGCATCCGTGGCTCCGGCCGTACCTCGCCGCGCGCCTCGAGAAGCAGCTGTCGTTGTTCGGCAAGGACGCCCAGGGGATGGGCCGTGAGGTCATCAAGGGGCTCGGCCGGTCGATCCGCGGCGAGGGCGGCGGCGAGCACTGGATCGAGCGGATGATGGGCCCCGAGCAGAAGGCGGTCTTCCGCGAGACGCAGGCCGTGATGAGCCTGCTCGAGGGGTTCAGCGACTACGTCATGGATGAGGTCGGCCGCGATCTCGTGCCCGACGTCGAGCGGATCAGCGCCCGCTTCCACGAACGCCGCGCCAAGCGCACACCGTTCGAACGCTCGATGCTCCGGATCACCGGCATGGACCTCAAGAT
The DNA here is from genome assembly GCA_963782715.1 of uncultured Chloroflexia bacterium. GTDB lineage: Bacteria > Chloroflexota > Limnocylindria > Limnocylindrales > CSP1-4 > SPCO01. Next base: position 417,363 of record CAWAKU010000008.1, on the reverse strand, counting down.
CGACCAATACAAGAAGGGCGAGCAGTTCGTGCGGGCCATCGCCGACCGTCGCGGGACGGACGCCCTGACGGCGCTCTGGACGGGCCCGGAGACGCTGCCGCGCGACGGCGAGATCGAGGCACCCGAGCGCTGGATCGCCCGAGTCCTCGACGGCGCGACCGCATGAGCGACCCCGGTCGCGGCCTGGCCGGCCCCGGCTCCGGACCGGGCGGTGCGCCCACGGCGATCGCGCTCAGCCCGATCCTGTCGGCCCGCTATCGATCGCGCGACCTCGAGCGGATCCGCGCCGCCGCGCCCGGCGCGACCATCGTCACCGTCTCGGTCGAAGGGCTGGCAGACGGTCCGCTCGACGACGTCGAGGTCATGCTCCGGGGCTGGCTCAGCTCGGATGCATTCGACCGGATCCTGACCCGCTCGCCGCGCCTCTCGTGGGTCCACTCGGCGACGTCCGGTGTCGAGCGAGCGTTGACGCCGGCCGCCCTCGAGCGTGGGATCGTCGTCACCAACGCCCGCGGTGTCTTCAGCCGACCCATCGCCGAATACGTCCTGATGATGATCCTCGCTGTCAGCCGCCGGCTGCCGCAGCTCCTCGAGCTCCAGCGCGAACGGACCTGGCAGCCGCTCGAGGGCGCCGAGCTGCGCGACGTGACGGTCGGGATCGTCGGGCTCGGGTCGATCGGCCGCTCGGTCGGGGCGCTCGCCACGGCCTTCGGCTGCCGGGTCGTCGCGGTCCGCCGGCGCGGCGACGCCGGGTCCGCCCCGGGTCACGCCGAAGACGAGGCGCGGCCGCTCGGCGAGATCATGCTCGATCGGGTCGGGGGACCGGAGACGCTGCCCGAGCTTCTCGCCGAATCGGACTTCGTCGTCCTCGCCGCCCCGCTCACGCCGGACACCGACCGGATGATCAACGCCGAGACCCTGGCCATGGTCAAGCCCGGCGCCTGGCTCATCAACGTCGCACGCGGCCGGCTCATCGACGAGCGCGCGCTGCTCCGGGCGCTGCAGGACGGCCAGCTCGGCGGTGCGGTCCTCGATACGTTCCGCGATGAGCCACTTCCACCGTCGTCGCCGTTCTACGACCTCACGAACGTCATCGTCACGCCGCACACCGCTTGGTCGAGCGGGCGCGTCCTCGACCGGAGCGTGGACCTGTTCTGCGACAACCTGCGCCGCTTCGCGGCCGGTGAGCCGCTGCTCAATGTGGTGGACCCGAGCGCCGGTTACTGATCTCTGCGACGATCGCCCCATGCAGATCGCCATCGTGGGGCTCGCCGGATCGGGCAAGACCACCGTCTTCAATACGCTGACCCGCGGCCACGCCGAGACCGGCGGCTACGGCGGGGTGACCCTGAACGTCGGCGTCGTCAAGGTCCCGGACGACCGGCTTGACACGCTGGCCGCCATCTTCAAGCCCAAGAAGATCATCCACGCCGACGTCACCTACGTGGACCTGCCCGCGCCGCCCGCCTCGTCCGAAGGCCATATCGGGACCGAAGAGCTGCCGGCCGACCATCTCGCGCGGCTGCGCGATTCGGATGCGTTGCTTCACGTGGTCCGCGCGTTCGAGGATGCGTCCAATCCGCACCCCGACGGCAGCGTCGACCCTGCCCGCGACATCGAACGGCTGGACCTCGAGTTCCTGCTGGCCGACCTGGCGATGGCCGAGCGGCGGATCGAGCGGCTCAAGACCAGCGCTCGGCACGGCAACCCGGCCGAGCGCGAGGCGGCCGAACGCGAGGACGCCGTCCTGCGCCGCATCCACACCGGGCTCGAGGGCGGTGCGCCGATCCGCGACCTGGCGCTCGATCCCGACGACGAGAAGGCCATCCGCGGGTTCCGCTTCCTGACCCAGAAGCCGGTCCTGGTCCTGCTCGACATCGGTGAGGGCGACATCGCCGCCGCGCCGGACCTCGTGGCCCGGACGCGGGCCGGCTACGACCACCGTCATGCGCTCGTCGAAGCGCTGTCGGCCAAGATCGAGATGGAGCTCGGCGAGCTCGAACCCGACGAGGCCGCCGTGTTCATGGAGGAGCTGGGCATCGCCGAATCGGGTCTCGGCCGGGTCATCGACCTGTCGTACCGGCTGCTCGGGCTCATCTCGTTCCTGACCGCCGGGCCGGACGAGGTCCGGGCCTGGCCGATCCCGGACGGGTCCACCGCCGTCGACGCGGCCGGGGCCATCCACACCGACCTCGCAAGAGGCTTCATCCGGGCGGAGACGGTCGCCTACGAGGACCTGGTCACGCTCGGGTCGATGGCCGAGGCGCGCAAGCACGGAAGGCTCCGCTCGGAGGGAAAGACCTACCGCGTCCGCGACGGCGACGTGGTCGAGATCCTGTTCTCCAAGTAGGTCGGGGCGTCGGCGACGCGACGTCGATCAGTTCAGACGAAGGCTCGGGTCGAGCTCGACGATGACGGCCTTGTAGTCGACGTCTTCGTCTTCTGTCGTCGTCGTCGTCATCATCGTCGTCATCCTCGTCGGCGTCGGCCAGCTCGACCGACGTGCGGACAAGGAAGTTGTCGCTCTCGTCGGTGCTGATGTTGACCGAAGCGACGAGGCTGTCGTCGCTGACGTAGATGAACCCGTGCTCGCGCTCGAGCTCGACGGCGATCGACTCGCTGAGGGTATCGTGGATGAAGGTGTCCTGGATCCGGCGACGGATCGACTGGACGAGCTCGAAGAATTCCTCGGGCTCCCACTCGGATTCGCTGACGACGATGACATCCGCGAAGACCTCGTTGTCGCCTTCATGCAGCTCGTAGAAGAACACGTGGACTCCCTGGTGTGACCGGATGGGTCGCCAAGTATACGACCGGCTTTGCGGGATCCCGATGACGAGGAGACGATGACCAGACGAACGATCGAGGTCGTGCATGTCGGCTCTGCGAGCCGGGACCTCACCTCCGAGGATCCGCGCGGCTGGCGCCTGGGCGGTGGCGTGACGTACGCGGCTTTGACCACGGCCCGCCTCGGCCTGCGAACTGCGGCGCTGATCGGGGTCGATGCGACCGGCGCCGCGTCGACCGAACTCGACCTGCTTCGCTCGGCGGGTGTGGACCTCGTCGTCGATCCACTCGCTGCGTCGCCGGTCTTCACCAACCAGGAGACACCGGCCGGACGCGTCCAGATCTGCCATGCGGTCGGCGATCCGGTCCGCGTTCGTGACCTCCCGCCGGCGTGGCGCGCGGCGAAGGCGTGGTCGCTGGTGCCCGTTGCGGGCGAGATCCACGACGAGTGGGCGGCGGCGGTCCCGGCCGGGGCGTATCTCGCGCTGGGCTGGCAGGGCTTTCTGCGTGACCTCGTCGCGGGCGAACGGGTCGTGCGACGCGTCCCGGGGCCATCCGCGCTGCTGCGCCGGGCGGACATGGTCGGGGTCAGTCATCACGACATCGCGGCCGGGACGAGCCTGGCCGCGCTCGAGGGCTACCTGCATCCGGGTGCCCGGCTGCTGGTGACCGAAGGGAGCCAGGGGGGCCTGATGATCCAGGTGGGCGACGGCGGAGCGCGCGAGGTCCTGCGTTACCGGCCGACGGCGACGGACGGCGAGACCGACCCGACCGGTGCCGGTGACACGTTTCTCGCCGCACTCCTCGCGTCGGTGCTGCGACCGGCCATCGTCGGACGGCCCAGGTCGCGCCGTTCGCCGGACCTGCGCTTCGCGGCAGCGGCCGGATCGCTCGCGGTCGAGGGCCCGGGTCTGGCAGGTGTCCCGGATCGCGCCGCCGTGCTCGTTCGGCGGGCCAGGGAGCGGATCCGGCGCGTCGTCGTCCCGAGCGAGGAATCGCAGGTCGGTGCGGTCGATCCGTAAGGTCAGCCGGCCGCGCGATCGATCGGTCCGATCCGATGACGCAGGCGGACCGAGCGGCGCAGCAGGTCGGCCTCGAGGGCCGGCTCCGGACGACCGAGTCGCCGCCGGCGCTCGACGGCGTCAAGACCCCGGCTGACGGCCTCGAGTGCGCCGCGGCGGTCGCGCAGCCGGTGCTCGCGGATCTTGGCCAGTTCGATGGCGGCGACGAGTGCGATCCGCCCGGGTCCGGCGGCCAGCGCCGACCAGGCCTCGGCCGCCTCGTCATGGCGCCCGAGCCGTCGAAGCAGGTGAGCCCGATCGATGGCGATCCGTTCGCTCGTCCACGGCGCTGCGAGCGCTGCTCCGCGCGGGACGACCGTCGCGATCGACGGGCGCTCCTGGCGACCACCGAAGTCGGCGGCGCGGCGGGGCGACCACCACGGAGCGCCGTCGGGCCCACTGCTGACCGCCGCCGACGACGGCGCCGCGCGGACAGGTCGCTCGATCGGCCGGTCCGCCGCGGCCTCGAGGCAGTCGAGCGCTTCGGTCAGCCGATGCTCGCGGGCGAACGAGCGGGCCAGCCCGGCGAGGTCGCCCGGTGGCGCGTCGGACCGCTCGGACGGATCGCCGTAGCGGTCGGCGAGGTGGGCGAGGAGCCAGCCGAGCGAGCGGACGTCCTGGTCGTTGTGGCGCGCGACCTCGGCCAGCGGGAGTGCCGAGCCGCCGCGCAGGAACTCGTGGTACCGGCCGGGGATCTCCCAGCCTTCCACGTCGCCGACCCGGTACAGGCCGAGCAGCTCGGCCTCGGCCGTCCGCAGCCGGGCGTCGGCCATCCGATGGCGGAACAGCCGGCGCACGACGGGCAGCAGGTCGAGGTGGCCGGCATGCGGTGGCGCGTCGCGGCGGGCGAGCCGGTAGCGCGTCGTGAGGAGCGGCCAGTCGAAGCCGCGGCCGTTGTACGTCACCAGCCATGCGTCGGGCGGGATGGCCGCCTGGATCGCGGTCAGGAGCGCGCGTTCCTCGCCATGGTCGGGCAGCAGCAGCTGGACCTGCCGGTAGCGATCCGAGCCCTCCCACCAGCCGAGACCGACGAGAAAGGCGGCCGTCCCCGCGGCCGTCGCGAGCCCGGTCGTCTCCGTGTCGAGGCAGACGAGCGGCACCTCCGGCGGCGGCTGGCCGGGCAGTGTGGCCAGCCGTACCCGGTCCACCGGCAGGCTCCGGACCGGGACCTCGCAGCGGACGATCCGACCCTCAGGACTGATCACGACCTCGCCGTCGACCGCGACGGCCAGGCGCACCGCGAGATCCGGCGCCCCACGCCCATCCCGTGCGTCGATCGCTGCGGGCGGCAGGACGGCCGGCAGCGCGGCGCGATAGCGTTCGAGCCGCCGGGCGAGTGTCGCGGCGCCGTCGATCATCGCGGTGACGTCAGGCGGCCGCCGCGATCGGCGCCCCGAGCTCGGCGAGCAGGCGCAGGGCCAGGGCGCGCGCGTCCACGTCGGGCTCGAGGCGCGGCCCCGTGCAGGCCGGGCAGCCCGCGTCGCAGCCGCACGAGGCGATGAGGTCGGCGGCCCCCGCCAGCAGCTCGGCGTGGCGATCCCACAGCCGCTCCGACAGGCCGATGCCGCCGGGGACCGCCTCGTACAGGTAGATCGTCGGCTGCTCCGAGTGGGGCGAGCGGACCTGGGTCACGAGCCCGAGGTCGCGCGGGTCGACCATCAGGGCGATGGCCGCCACGGTCTGGATGGCCCGTCCCGCACCGAGCAGCGCGACGTCCAGTTCGTCGCGGCGCCATCGGTCACGCGATGCGTCAGCGGTCAGCCAGTAGGCGGTCGTCTGGAGCTCGAGCTCGGGCAGGTCGATCGGCCCCCAGCCGACGTTCTCGTCGGTCACGAACTTGAGCTTCTTGAACAGGGTCACGATGCTTGCGACCATGACCTCGCCGTGGATCCGTCGGCCACCGATCGACGCCGCGTCGGCGAAGACGTCGAGCGGCTTGAGGGTCACCGCTCGATTGGCGTACGTGTAGTGGTCGACGTCGACGCGGTGGACGTACGCCTTGCGCTCGTGCCATTCGAGGCGGTCGACGTAGTACTGGACCAATTCGTGGATGTAGATGGCCCGTTCGTGGACGAGAACCTGCGCGCTGAACAGGTCGACCTCGCCCAGGACGCGCGGCCGGTCGGGTGTCGTGTCGATGATGACGACGTTCTCCGGGGCGGCCGTCCGGAGCGAGATCTCCGAGGCCGGGAAGTTCTCGCTCGACCAGTACCAGCGGCCGTCGCTGGCCTGGCGCACGTGCCTCTCCTCGGCGAGGAACGCGAGCAGGTCGTCGGCCGGACCAGGACCGAAGTGCTCGCCCGGCTCGAACGGCAGCTCGAAGGTCGCGGCGCGCAGGTGGGCGAGCAGGACGTGCAGGTTGTCCGGATCGAGGCGCGCTTCCTCCGGCGTCCCGTCGAGCAGGAATTCGGGATGGTGGATGACGTACTGGTCCACCGCGGCACCCGATGCGACGAGGACCGCGACGCTCGTGCCCAGCCGCCGGCCGGCTCGTCCGAACTGCTGCCATGTGGCCGCAACGGAGCCCGGATAGCCGGCCAGGATCGAGACGTCGAGGCGACCGATGTCCACACCCAGCTCGAGGGCGTTGGTCGCGACGACGCCGAGGATCTCGCCATCGCGCAGGCCATGCTCGATCGCCCGTCGCTCGGTCGGCAGGTAGCCGCCGCGATAGCCGCGGACGCGCGAGCGCGGCCCGTAGCTCTCGCGCAGCAATTCACGCAGGCCGGTCAGCAGGATCTCGACCGCGACGCGTGACCGCCCGAAGACGATCGTCTGGCGGCCGGCGCGCAGGAACGGCAGCGCCCAGCGCTGGGCGAGGGTCGCGGCCGAGCCGCGGGCACCGCTTTCGGGATGGAGGATCGGCGGGTCGACCAACACGACGTGGCGCTCCCCGGCCGGTGCGCCGTTCCGGTCGATCAGGCGGGCCGGCCGGGCGGTCAGCATCGCCGCGAGCTCGGCCGGGTTCCCGATGGTCGCCGAGCAGCAGATGATCACCGGGTGGCTGCCGTAGTGGGCGCAGATCCGCAACAGCCGGCGCAGGACGTTCGCGACGTGGCTGCCGAAGACACCACGGTAGGTATGCAGCTCGTCGATGACGATGAACCGCAGCTGCTCGAACAGTTGGAACCACTTGGTGTGGTGGGGCAGGATCGCCGAGTGGAGCATGTCCGGGTTGGTGACGACGACCTGGCCGGCGGCGCGGACGGTCGATCGGATGGGCGCCGGCGTGTCGCCGTCGTAGGTCGAGGCCGACACATGGAGGCTGCTCGCCGCCGCCAGCTCGCCGAACTCGGCGACCTGGTCCTGGCCGAGCGCCTTGGTCGGGAAGAGCAGGAGCGCGCGGGCGGCCGGATCCTCGGCGATGGCCTGGAGGATGGGCACGGCGTAACACAGCGACTTGCCGGATGCGGTCGGGGTGACGACCACGACGTCCGAACCGGCGTGGACCGCCTCGATCGCCTCCGCCTGGTGGGTGTACGGTCGGCTGATGCCCCGGCCCGCGAGACCGGCCACGATCCGCGGGTCGAGCCAGTCGGGGAACTCTGCGAAATCGGCCGGTCTGGCAGGTAGGACGGCGTGGTGGACGACACCGCGGGCGATCGATGGCTCATCGAGCAGGTCGGCCAGGACGGCGCCGGTCTCGGCGGGGGCGTAGGTTCGCATGTCGGCTGCCTCTTGGAAACGAACGGATGTTCGAAACGCCGCGACTCTAGCACACGATCGACCCGCCCCGTGACAGGTCTGGTGTCACGACCGCGCCCGAGTTGACACCGCAGCTCCGGGTTAGCTACCCTCCGGGGGATGCTCCGCCGGTTGTTCCCGACACCGACCGATGACGCCCCCGACGACACCGCGACGACGTCCTTGGACGCGTCCGCCGGTCGGGTCGGGGAGCCGAGCCTCGCCGCCCTGCCGGTGGCCGGCCTGACGCGACGCCGCATGGCGATCCTGCTCGGGGTGCTGCTCGCTGCCTGGATCGTGTTCGTCTTTGCCCGACAGGTGAGCGAGGCCGCTGCAGCGACCAGCCGGGCCGAGGCCATGGTCGTGTCGAACGACCAGCGCGCCGACCAGGTGGCTGGCCTCGAGCGCGAGCTCGAGCGCATCGGCGACCGCCGGTTCGTCCTCCAGCAGGCGCGCGGCTATGGCCTCGGCGGTGAGCACGAGGTCGCGTTCAGCCTCGCCGCGGGCGCACCGTCGCTGCCACCCGACGCGCCCGGATCCGCATCGGTCCGCCTCGGCGCGACGACCTCGGGCAGCCCGCTGGATCACTGGCTGACGCTCCTGTTCGGCCCGGGCTCCTGACCGGCTTCAACGGCTCGTGAGCGACGTCGGCGAGTTCGCCCGGATCCTGGCTGAGAACGAGCGCTACACCGAGGCGTTCGATCGATCGGCGCTGACTGCGGCGCCCTTGCGCGGTATCGCGATCGTGGCGTGCATGGATGCGCGGCTGGATGTCGAGGAGACCCTCGGACTCCGGACCGGCGACGCGCACATCATCCGCAACGCCGGTGGTATCGCGACCGATGATGTCATCCGCTCGCTCATCGTCAGCCAGGCTCTGCTCGGCACCAACGAGATCGTCGTCATCGGCCACACGAGGTGCGGCTTGCTCGGTGCGGACGAGGACGCCATCCGCGGTCGCCTGGCCGAGGCGACCGGAGTCGATCTCGACGTCGCGTTCGGATCGTTCGACGACCTCGAGGCGAGCGTCCTCGCTTCGGTCGAGCGGCTTCGTGCCCATCCCTGGGTCGACGCCATGCGGGTCCACGGCCTCGTCTTCGATGTCGGCACGGGCCGGCTCCGGGAACTGGCCTGACCGATCGCGGTTGCCCGAATCGGCGCTCGTTCGCTATCCTTCGTGGTCGTGGCGGAGTAGCTCAGTGGTAGAGCAGGGGACTCATAAGCCCTTGGTCGGTGGTTCAAATCCGCCCTCCGCTACCAGCATCGATCGCGAAGGTCCTGGCCCTCCGACCCGGAGGGCCATTTCTATGTGCCGCGGGGGCTGTCATCGAACCCTCACAAGTGCCCTGCAAGATGAGGGCGTGTCAATTCCTTCATGTCGTGGGATGACACCATCCGCGTCGCTCCGCCGTCCGTATGACAGGCATGACCCATGGGACATCCGTCCCGGGGTCGTCACGGCACTCGACGCTATACTCGGAAGCACAGGCGGCGCACGGTCGTCGCCCGCTCGACCCGGAGGCTCCTTTTGAATCCCAAGTTCTTCCGGAACGGCATCGTGATGCTGGTCCTCGTCGTGGGGACCGCAGCACTGCTGTTCACCTGGATCCAATCCAGCGCGCAGCCGAACCAGATCGGCTACTCGCAGTTCCTCACCGATGTCCAGAAGGGCGCTGTCGTGTCGGTGGTCCAACAGGGCGACACGCTGACCGTCAAAACGAAGGACACCGCCGCGGCGTATACGGTCACCGTCCCGAGCGTCCTGACGATCGTCTACCCGAACGACATGCAGGCGGCCGCCAAGGCCGGCGGCATCGACCTCGCCGCCGACATCTACAAGGCTGAACCGGCACCCGACACATCGTGGCTCGGCCTGCTCCTGACCGGCCTGCTGCCGCTGCTCGTCATCGGCGGGTTCATCTTCTTCATGATGCGCCAGGCCCAGGGGACGAATAACCAGGCGATGTCATTCGGCAAGAGCCGGGCGCGCATGTTCCTCGGCAACAAGACCGTCGTCACGTTCAACGACGTGGCCGGTGTCGACGAGGCCAAGACGGAGCTCCAGGAAGTCGTCGAGTTCCTGAAGTACCCGGAGAAGTTCAACTCGCTCGGCGCCCGCATCCCGCGCGGCGTGCTGCTCGTCGGACCTCCCGGCACCGGCAAGACGCTGATGGCCCGCGCGGTCGCCGGCGAGGCGGGCGTGCCGTTCTTCAGCATCTCCGGATCCGAGTTCGTCGAGATGTTCGTCGGCGTCGGCGCGAGCCGCGTCCGCGACCTGTTCGATCAGGCCAAGCGCAACTCGCCGTGCATCGTCTTCGTCGACGAGATCGACGCGGTCGGCCGCCAGCGTGGCGCCGGCCTCGGCGGCAGCCACGACGAGCGCGAGCAGACGCTCAACCAGATCCTGGTCGAGATGGATGGCTTCGACACCAACACCAACGTCATCGTCGTCGCCGCGACGAACCGGCCGGACGTCCTCGACCCGGCGCTGCTGCGCCCCGGTCGGTTCGACCGCCAGGTCATCCTCGACCGCCCGGACATGAAGGGCCGGACCGAGATCCTCAAGGTCCATACCAAGGGCAAGCCGCTCGACAAGGGCGTCGAGGTCGAAGGCGTCGCCCGCCAGTCGCCCGGCTTCTCCGGCGCGGATCTGGCCAACCTCGTCAACGAAGCAGCCATCCTCGCCGCGCGGCGCAACAAGAAGGTCATCGGCATGTCCGAGTTCCAGGAAGCGCTGGAGCGGATCGTCGCCGGCCCGGAGCGCAAGTCGCGCATCATCTCGGACGCCGAGAAGGCGATCATCGCTTACCACGAGGGCGGCCACGCGGTCGTCCAGCGGATCCTGCCGAAGTGCGACCCGGTCGCCAAGGTGACGATCATCAGCCGCGGCATGGCCCTCGGCTACACGATGGCGCTGCCGACCGAGGACCGTTACCTCCAGAGCAAGACCGAGTTCGAGGACAAGATCGCCGGACTCCTCGGCGGCAACGTCGCCGAGCGGCTCATCTTCGGCGACACGACGACCGGCGCCAGCAACGACATCGAGAAGGCGACCGACCTGGCTCGCCGGATGGTCACCGAGTTCGGCATGAGCGACAAGCTCGGCCCGCTGTCCTTCGGGAAGCGCGACGAGATGGTCTTCCTCGGTCGCTCGATGGGCGAGCAGCGCGACTACAGCGAAGAGGTCGCCCAGACCATCGACGAAGAGGTCCGGGCCATCATCGACAAGGCCTACGAGCGGGCCACCGAGGTGCTGACGACCCACCGGGACAAGCTGACGGCGCTGGCCGAGAAGCTGGTTGCGGAAGAGACCGTCGACGCCGAAGGGTTCGAGGCGCTGTTCAGCGACCTGCCGCCCAAGGCAGACATGCATGGGATCCCGACCATCATCGGTCCCGGCCAGCCGATCGCGGAGCCGAACGCCCAGCCGGCGTGACCGCCGGTCCCACCAACGCTGCACCGACATCGAGCGGGCCGGAGACGGCCCGCTCGATCAATTCCGGGCGGTGTCCGCTCGGCTAGGATGGCGCGATGCCGAATGTTGCCGCCACCCCCGACGCTGCCCTCGAAGCCCATCTCGACGCGACGAAGGCCGACCGTCTCGAGTCGTACAAGGCATTCCTGCGCATCCCGAGCATCTCCGCCATCCCGGCCCATGCGGACGACTGCCGGTCCGCAGCGCGATGGCTGGCCGACGCGCTGCGCGCGGCGGGCCTGGACCACGTCGAGGTCGCCGAGACTGGTGGCCACCCGGTCGTCTACGCGGACTGGCTCCACGCCCCGAACGCCCCGACCGTCATCGTCTACGGCCATTACGACGTCCAGCCGGTCGATCCGCTCGAGCTGTGGACGTCGACCCCGTTCGAGCCGATCGTCGTCGGCGACCGGATCCTGGCGCGCGGCGCCGCCGATGACAAGGGCCAGATCCACGCCCACGTGATGGCCGCGGCGGCGCTCATCGCGACGCGTGGCGGACTGCCGGTCAACGTGCGCTACGTGTTCGAGGGCGAGGAGGAGTCGAGCTCGGTCCACCTCGACGCGTGGCTGGCGGCGAACCGCGAGCGGCTCGCCGCCGACGTCGCGATCATCAGCGACTCGGGCTTCTTCGAAGGCAATCTGCCGGCGATCACGCTCAGCCTGCGCGGCATCATGTATGCCCAGATCGATGTCGTCGGGACCGCGGTCGATCTCCATTCGGGCGGCTTCGGTGGCGCCGTCCAGAACCCGGCCAATGCGCTCGCCCAGATCATCGCCGGCCTCAAGGGGCCTGACGGCCGGATCCGCATCCCCGGCTTTTATGACGACGTCGTGGCGTTGTCTGACGACGACCGGGCCGCGCTGGCGGCACTGCCGTTCGACGAGGCTGAGTACCTGCAGCGGCTGGGTCTTCCCGCACTCGTCGGCGAGACCGGCTTCACGACACTCGAGCGCCGGGCGATCCGCCCGACCCTCGACGTCAATGGCCTCTGGGGCGGGTTCATGGGCGAGGGGAGCAAGACGATCATCCCGGCCCACGCCCATGCCAAGGTCAGCTGCCGGCTGGTCGCTGACCAGGATCCGGACCGGATCTTCGAGGCGTTCCGGACCTATGTCGAGGAGATCGCGCCACCCGGTGTCACGACCACCGTCGCCTACCTGGGCGGCGGGCATCCAAGCCTGACCCCGATGGACCACCCAGCGACGCGCGCTGCGGCCCGTGCCCTGGAGGCGACGTTCGGGCAGGCGCCGGTCTACATCCGGGAGGGCGGGTCGATCCCGGTCTGCGCCAGCTTCACGTCACTCCTTGGCCTGCCGGTCGTCCTGCTCGGCATCACCCCGCCCGATGACAACGCCCATGCTCCCAACGAGTGGATGGACCTCGGCAACTACGAGACCGGCATCCGGACCTTCGCCCGGATGTTCGACGAACTGGTCGATCTGCCCCGCTGACCGCCGCCGCTTCGGCGACTATGTGGATTTGTAGGGTTCGGGTGGGTGATTCGGGCCCCTCCGGGTGCTACCCTGTGGCGACCTCATCCGTCCGGGAGGAATCGACCGCGTGAGCACAGACGCTCCGGAAGAGACCGTCAAGGCGTCGGCCTGGCGTCTCGAGACCGCCAACGGCAGCCTGACGCCCCGATCGGCGCTGGACGTGCTCGTCGACCTCAACGAGAAGGTCACCAGCGGCAAGGTTGCCGAGTACCAGCCCGTGCCGCTCGGGTTCACGCCGCTCGACAAGACGATCGGCACCGGCCTGCGGACGGGCGAGCTGCTCCTGATCGGCGGCGCCCAGGGCACCGGCAAGACGACGATGGCGCTCCAGATGGCGCGCAATGTCGCCTCGGGCGGTCAGGCCAACGTCCTGTACATCTGCTTCGAGCACGACGAGCAGTACCTGCTCAATCGCCTGATCGCCATGGAATCGGCGCTCGCGCACCTGCCCCACAAGACCGGCGCGATCAAGATCCAGGACGTCCGCAAGGAGATCCTCGGGACGTGGATGGCCGAGGGCGAAGCGAACGCCCAGATGGCCAACAACCCGCGCCTGCGACCGTCGATGGACAGGATCGCGCGCTACGGCCAGAACCTGTTCCTGATGCGCGGGTCGCAGACGGCCAGCACCATCGAGAACATCCGCAAGCTCGTCCAGGTGCATCGCGAGCTGTCGGGCGACCGGCGCCTGGTCGTGTTCGTGGACTACCTGCAGAAGGTCCCGCAGATCCCCGAGCCCGAGAACGAGACCGAGAAGGTCACCTACCTGATCAACGGCCTCAAGGACATCGCGTTGTCCGAGGACGTGCCGATGGTCTGCATCGTCGCCGCGGACAAGGAAGGCCTCAAGGCGTCGCGACTCCGGAACTACCACCTGCGCGGCTCGTCGGCGATCAACTACGAGGCCGACATCATCCTGATCCTCAACGAGAAGTACCACATCGTCGCCAAGGTCAACATCGAGTTCAACCCGTACCAGGCTCAGCGCTTCCGCGACTGGGTCGTCGTCTCGGTCGAAAAGAACCGTGGCGGCCAGGACAACGTGGACATCGAGTTCGAGAAGCACTTCGAGTTCAGCTGCTTCGACCCGAACGGGCGCACCGTGCAAGAGAAGCTCATCGAGGAACGCCTCTACAACGACTGACGCGGCGCCGGATCGGGCGGCGCTCGCCGCGGGCACCTGCGTCCGGGGAGGTCGACACGTCCATTCGCGGTGGGATGAGCCGCTTGGCACCGCTGGTCCTCGTCGGCCTGCTGACCGCCTGCGCAGCGTCGGCGCCGCCGTCCGTCCAGCCGGTCGGACATGCCGTGAAGGGTCCGGCAGATATCGCCCTCGACCGGTTCGACCTGGCGGCGATCCTCAAGACGGTCGACGGTGGATCGGCCTGCCATCTGGAGGGCGGTGGCCGTAGCGGCAGCTCCGACCGTGTCCACATCGCCTGGACAGTCACCTGTCCGCGCCCCGGAGGCGACCGGACCGTCTACTTCCAGCTCGCCGATGCGATCGAAGCCGAGCTCGGCAAGATCGCGACCATCGACGGCAAGACCGGCGCGACCGGTGATGCCGCCGCTCCGATCAGCACGGTCATGGGCGTGCGCGGAAACGCCTACATCGGGTCGGTCCAGATCCTCGGCGTCAACGGAGTCGCGAACATGACCACCTTCGTGGACATCGATCTCGCGATCCCCTGACCGATCGTCGGGAGCTTCCGACCGGCGGCACGGCTAGACTTCAGGCATGCACAGCCCCGGTCCATTCCCAGACGTCGTCGAGATCGTCGTCGAGATCCCGCGCGGGTCACGCAACAAGTACGAATACGACGAGGAGACGCACGTCTTCCGGCTCGACCGCGTGCTGTCGAGCGCCGTCTTCTACAACTTCGACTACGGCTTCATCGAGGGCACCCGGGCCGGTGATGGCGACCACACGGATGCCCTGCTGATCATCGACGAGCCGACGTTCACCGGCTGTCACGTCTGGGCGCGCCCGATCGGCGGGCTCGAGATGCGCGATGAGAAGGGCTTCGACTTCAAGGTCCTGTGCGTCGCGCTCGGGGACGCTCATCAGCAGCACATCGAGCGCCTCGAGCAGGTCCGTCCACATCGGCTGGTCGAGATCGAGCATTTCTTCCAGACCTACAAGGCCCTCGAGGACAAGGACGTCGACGTCGTCGGCTGGCGCGACCGGGACCAGGCCCTCGAGGTGCTCCGCGCGGACCGCGAGGCCTGGGGGCGCGAGATCAGCCGCACGACCGAGTGACGCACGAGGGTCGTCGTCCGCGCTGGCCGGGGGCGGACCTGCCTGGCCGCCGGATCTTCGTGGCGGTGCCGCTGCCACCCGACGCGAACGACGCCGTCGTGTCCCTGGTGGACGAGGTCCGCGCGTCGGGGGTGCCCGGTGGTGGTCGAGATGTCCGCTGGGTCCGTCTCGATGGCCTCCACCTGACTCTGCGTTTCCTCGGTCCGACGCTCGACGAACGGATCGGGGCGGTCATCGATGCCGTGCGAACTGCCGGTGCCACGGCGCGGCCGTTCGACGTCTCGATCGGCGGTGCCGGCGTCTTCCCGCCACGTGGCCGGCCGCGCGCGCTATGGCTCGGGCTGCGCGATGGTGCGGCCGACCTGGCCGACCTGGCCGCGACCGTGGACGCCTCGCTGACCGCCGCCGGCTGGGCGTTCGAGCCCAAGCCGTTCACCGCTCACCTCACCCTGGCGCGCAGCGACGGCGTCCCGGCCGGCGCCGCGATCGGTGCGCACCTGATGGCCGAGGCGTCCGAGATGGACGTCCGCTTCCCGGTGATGCGGATCGGACTGTTCGAGAGCATCACGGGCGGCGGCCCAGCCCGCTACGAGCCCATCGAGATGGTCGACCTGGGCTGACCGGCACGCTCCGCCGGACCCGGTCCGAGCGTGCCCGGTGGTACCATCGCCCCACGCGGACGCCGTGCCGGCCCGTGGTCTCAGTGGGGGTTCATATCGCCTGTGACGGCTGCCCAGCGACTTCGGCTCGTGCTCGCGCTCGGCGTCGTCAACCTCGTCCTCGCGGCCGTCGCACTGAGCATCGGGATCGGTGGCCTTCCCACGCCGCCGGCGATCGCCGAAGGGCCGACACCGGGCACCGGACTCGCCTCGCCGGCACCGACGCCGCCGCCGAGCGGCGAGCTTCCCCAGCGGACGCCGGGCACATCGAGCGAGCCGAGTCCCAGCCCGATCGCATCCGGTCCGCCGCCGTCTGCCGAACCAGGCGCCTCCGGCTCGCCGGAACCCAGCGCGATCCCGGCGCCGTCGGGCGAGCCGACCCCGGCACCGAGCGCGACCCCGCCACCGACCAGGCCGCCGGTCGTGGTCGTGGTCTTCCACCGGAAGCCCGCAGGCACGCCGCCCCCGCCCCCGCCTCCGCCCCCGCCCCCGCCCCCGCCCCCGCCCCCGCCCCCGCCCCCGCCCGACCGCCCGAGGAACCCGAAGCGCCGCCCCCGACGTGCGACGCGCCGAAGCACGGACCGAAGGCGGCCGGCGATGGCGACAGCGCGCGCGAGGCAGCAGTGCGCACGACGGAGCGCAGCCGGGCGACGGTCGCGGCGTGTCCTCCCGGCAAGCCGGACAAGGCCGGACACGGTCCGCACCACAAGCCCCCGACGGCAGGTCACGGACACCACCACAAGCCGCCCGGAGCTGGTCGACCGCCGAAGCATCCGAAACCGCCGGAAGTCGAGAGGCACCACCAGGGTCACCACGACCAACGGCCGCATCACCACGCCCAGGACGGCCACCGGCACTGATCGGTCCCGTGGCGCGCGACCGGTTGCATCCGGGTAGCCGGGCGCGCTAGGCTCCCGTCCCCGGGCCGGCGGCATCCGGCGTTCCTCCCAGCGATCGAACAGGAGTGCCCCATGGCGCCGTCGGATACCCGGCAGACGAAGTTCGTGCTCGATGAATCGCGGATCCCGCGTGCCTGGTACAACATCGCCGCAGATCTCCCGATCGCGCCGCCACCGGTGCTCCATCCGGGCACCGGCCAGCCGATCGGACCGGCCGACCTGGCGCCGCTGTTCCCGATGGAGCTGATCAAGCAGGTCGTCAGCCAGGACCGCGACATCGAGATCCCCGAGCCGGTCCGCGACGCCTACCGACTGTATCGGCCGAGTCCGCTCTTCCGCGCCCATGGCCTCGAGAAGGCGCTCGATACCCCGGCTCACATCTACTACAAGTACGAGGGCGGCAGCCCGTCGGGCAGCCACAAGCCGAACACGGCCCTGCCGCAGGCGTACTACAACAAGATGGAAGGTGTCACCCGCCTGGCGACCGAGACGGGCGCCGGCCAGTGGGGGAGCGCGCTCGCGTTCGCGGGGGCGGTCTTCGACCTCGAAGTCAAGGTGTACATGGTCCGGGCGAGCTACGACCAGAAGCCGTACCGGCGCATCCTGATGGAGACGTACGGCGCCCAGGTCGTGCCCAGTCCCAGCTTCGACACCGGGTACGGACGGAAGGTCCTCGCCGAGACGCCCGACCACACGGGCTCGCTGGGGATCGCCATCAGCGAGGCGATCGAGGACACCGTCACCCATCCGGGGACCAAGTACTCGCTCGGTTCCGTGTTCGACTTCGTCCTGCTCCATCAGACGGTCATCGGCCTCGAGTCGATCGAGCAGATGGGGATGGCCGGCGAGGAGCCCGACGTCATCATCGGCTGTGCCGGTGGCGGCTCGAACTTTGCAGGCCTGACATTCCCGTGGCTGGGTCGGATGTTCCGCGAAGGCAAGCAGTACCGGGTCATCGCCGCCGAACCGGAAGCGGCACCGAGCCTGACCCGGGGCATCTACGCCTACGACTTCGGCGACACCGCGCAGATGACGCCGCTGGTCAAGATGCACACCCTCGGGCACGACTTCATCCCCGAGCCGATCCACGCCGGCGGCCTGCGCTACCACGGCATGTCGCCGCTGGTCAGCCTGCTCAAGGAGCACGGCTCGATCGAGGCTCAGAGCGTCCATCAGCGGGCGAGCTTCAGCTCCGGCGTCCAGTTCGCCCGGGCGGAGGGGATCCTGCCGGCTCCGGAACCGACGCATGCCATCACGGTCGCCATCGACGAGGCGCTGGCAGCACGCGAGGCGGGAGAAGCCCGGGTCATCCTGTTCAACCTGTGCGGTCACGGGCACTTCGACCTGGCGGCGTACGAGCGGTACCTCGACGGGAGCCTCGAGGACTACGAATATCCGCGCGAGAAGGTCGAGGCCGCGCTGGCGAGTCTGCCGAAGGTCTGAGCGGACCACCCCGACGTGCCCAACCTGTCGTGCCGGGTGTGCGGCCGGCAGATCTACACGGTCGCGCCGCTTGCCTCGCTGTTCGCCGAGGAGCGGCGCTGTCCGCGTTGCGGTGCGTCGCTGTTCGACGACCGGCGAGCGGCCGAGCGACGGACCGAGAACAGGCGCAAGAACCCAGCCGATGACCCCGGCCCGCCCGCGCCGCCGCCGGCCCCCAAGGCCCGCGGCAAGCGCAAGGCGGCCGGCGCGCCCGATGCCGCCGCGGGAGAGCGACGGGTCGCCGACCGCCGGGCGACGCGGCGGCGCGGCGCCGGTGGACGCGGCGGCTCGACGAGCGGCTAGCGCGAACCCGCGAACCGACCGATCCGGCGGCTGCGATACTCGCGGCTATGCAGCTCGCCTTCCTCGGTTTCGGCCTGATCGGCGGTTCGATCGCCCGCGCCGTCCGGTCCGGTCCGGGAAGCGCGGACTGGACGTTGACGGCCTGGTCGCCGACGGGTGACGGCCCGGTCCGGGCCTACGCGGACGGCGTCCTCGACCTGGCCGCGACGTCGCCTGGGGCCGCCCTCGTCGGTGCCGACATCGTGGTCCTCGCGGCACCCGCAACGGACTGCCTCACGCTCATCGACCAGCTCGCCGGGGCGTGGCGGGGTTCCCTGCCGGCCACGGCGGTGGTGACCGATGTGGCGAGCACGAAGGCGGCGATCGGCGCCCGGGCCGATGACAGGGGACTGCGCTTCGTCGGCGGCCACCCGATGGCGGGTCTCGAGACGGTCGGATACGAGGCTGCTGTGGCGGACCTGTTCGTCGACCGGCCGTGGGTCCTCGTGCCCGGGACGCACGCCGGACCCGCTGACGTCCGGCGCGTGGAAACGCTCGTGGATGCCTGTCGCGCGGTGGTGGTCCGGCTCGAGGCGACTGAACACGACCGGGCCGTCGCGGGCATCAGCCACCTGCCACTCATCGTGGCTGCGGCGCTCGCGCAGTCGGTCGGGGGCGGGACGGCGGATTGGCCGACGGCCGCCGCCCTGGCCGCCGGTGGGTGGCGGGACACGACCCGTGTCGCCCGCGGCGACCCCGCCATGGGCGCCGCGATCCTGGCCACGAACGCTGCGGCGGTGGCCGCGCGCATCCGCGACCTGCGGGCCGTCCTGGACGCCTGGCTCGCCGAGCTCGACCGGCCCGGCGGCCCCGACGAAGACGCTCTGCGCGACCGTCTGGCGGCGGCACGAACGATCCTCGGCGGGCGCCCGTGAGCGACGAGCGCGTCTATGTCGTGCCGCGGACCGCGATCCCTGGCGGCGCCGCCTGGTACGGACTCCGGACCGACGGTCTGGACGACTTCGTCGCGGCGCTCGAGCGCGACGGCACGTACGAGCCACGAGATGCGATGGAGCGCGACCCGTCGTTCAAGCAGGTCATCCCGTACCTGGTGCTGCGCGACGGACCGCGCTACTTCCTCATGCAGCGGACGACGGCCGGCGGCGACGCGCGGCTGCACGGACGCTACTCGATCGGGGTCGGCGGTCACCTCAATCCCGGTGACGGTGGGCTGCTCGGCGGACTGGAGCGCGAGTGGCACGAGGAGCTGGTCGCGGACTTCGTCCCGGCGTTCCGTCTGGTCGCTCTGCTCAACGACGACACGACCGAGGTCGGCGCGGTCCATCTCGGCGCGGTCTACCTGGCCGAGGCCGGCGGTCGCGCTGTCGCCATCCGCGAGACCGACAAGCTGACCGGCACGTTCGCCGACCCGGCGGAGGTCGCGGCCGTCAGCGACCGGATGGAAACCTGGAGTCGGCTGGTGTTCGAGTTGCTGGCCGATCCGTCGTCGATCATCGGGCGACCGTGATCCGGCGGGTCGCGGCCGCGTCGATCGCGGCCGTCGTCTCGATCGTCGGCGTGCGGGCAGTCACGCGGCGCGGGGCCCGGCGCCTGCTCGATGCGCCGCGAACGACGCCGGACGAGGCGACGCTCGGGCCGGCCCTCGACGCGCTCGGGGGCGAGATCGTCCGGTTCCGCTCGCGCGACGGCCTCCAGCTCACTGGGCGCTGGCTGCCCGGCGAGGACGTCGCTGACTGGCCGCGCGATCCATTCGCCGCGATCCTGCTGCTCCACGGGTGGTCCGGCTCGTCCGCGCCCGATCTCGTGGAGTACGGGCCGTTCCTGCGCCGCACGGCGGGCGTGCTCGGGCTCGATCTCCGGGGCCACGGCGGGTCGGACGCCTCGCCGTCGACGTTCGGCCTGCGCGAAGTCGAGGATGTCGCGGGCGCACTGGCCTGGCTCGGCGTGCGGGGGATCGAGCGGGTCGCGCTGGTCGGAAGCTCGATGGGCGCCATCACCGCGCTCGCGTCGGTGGCTGTCCTCGGCGATGGGTCGCTGCCGAGCGCCGACGCGGATCCAGCCGCCGCGGCACTCGTCGCGCCGGCCCGGCGCCCGCGGATCGTCGCGGTCGTTGCCGATTCGGTGCCGCCCGAGATCGCCGTGTCGGTCGGCTCGCGTCTGCGCGGTCCCGCCCGGCGCCTCGTCGCCGGACGCATCCTGGATGCGGCCGCCAGAGAGCTCGGTGGCGATCCGCGCGAGACTGAGCCGATCCGCGTCATCGGGCTGCTCGACGGGACCCCACTGCTGCTCATCTCGGGCGGATCGGACCGAACCGTGCCGATCGCCGACGCGCGCCGTCTCGCCGCCGCCGCCCCGCCCGGCACCGTCCACCTGGTGATCCCGGGTGCGGACCACGGCCAGGCGCACGCCAAAGACCCGGCCGCCTATGAGGCCGCGGTCACGACCTTCCTGCGGCCGGTGCTGGCAGCGATGACGTCGGCAGACGAGGCGGACCCTATAATCGCGACGCCGGGGCGGTCTCAGGCGGACCTGTCCGACCCGGTCGATGTGCCCGACCCGGCGAGTTCCGTGGAGGACTGATGGCAGCCAAGATCCTCGTCGTCGACGACGACCCGAACGTCCAGCGGCTCCTGCAGTACACCCTCAAGCAGGAGGGCTACGACGTCATCGTGGCACCGGACGGTGCCGAGGGATTCCGCCTGTGGGGCGCCGAAGCGCCGGATCTCATCCTGCTCGACGTCATGCTGCCCAAGCTTGACGGCTACCAGGTCGCCACCAAGATCCGGTCCGAAGAGGGCAACGCCAGCCACGTCCCGATCATCATGCTGACCGCCGAGCAGGAGGTCGAGCAGAAGGTCCGCGGCCTGCGGGCCGGCGCCGACGACTACCTCATCAAGCCGTTCCACCCGGCCGAACTGCTGGCCCGGATCAAGAGCCTGCTGGCACGCTTCGCCCCGAAGGAGGCGGTCACCCGGCCGCCCCTCGGTCGGATCCTCGCGTTCTATGGCGCCAAGGGCGGGGTGGGGACGACGACCATCGCCATCAACACGGCCATCGCGCTCCACCGCGAGCTCGGGCGCAAGGTCTGCCTGGTCGACGGCAATCTGCAGTTCGGCGACCACCGCGTCTTTCTCGACCTCGGACTCGATCGCAAGAGCATCGTCGATGTCGTGTCGGCCCCGACCATCGACGCCGACCTCATCCGCCAGGTCATGGTCAAGCACGATTCGGGCATCGACCTGCTGCTCGCGCCGCCGTCGCCCGAGACCGCCGAGCTCGTCCGCCCCGAGCACCTTCCGTTCGTCGCCGAGCAGCTCGCTTCGCTCTACGACTACACCCTGATCGACATCGACAAGCGGCTCGACGATGTCAACCTCGGCGTGTTCGAGGCGGCCGAGACGGTCTACGTCGTGTTGACGGCCGACCTGTCGTGCCTCAAGAACGTCCGCCTGATCATCGAGACGATGGCCCACCTCGGCTATCCGGCCGACAAGCTCCAGCTCGTCTTGAACCGCTCGAACGCCTTCACCGGGATCAACGTCAAGAACGCCGAGAGCGCCCTCAAGCAGACCATCGAGCACCAGATCGTCAACGAGTATCGAGGCGCGATCAGCGCCTTGAATACGGGCGCGCCGTTCATGTTCACCAAGGCCGACTCGTCGCTCGGCGCGTCGCTGCTCCACTTCGCCCGGGCGGTCGACAAGCCGGTCGCGGCTGCGGTGCCTGTCCGCGCCAGGTAGGGCATTCGCGCCTGCGCGATAAGTCCGTGGTGAGTGGCGGATGACCGGCAGGTGAGCCCCGGCGCGTAGCGTGCGCCCGTGCTGGCCATCGTCCCGTCCGCAACGCTCCACGGCCTCGCCGGCCGGTTCATCCGGGTCGAGGTCGATGTCGCGCCCGGGCTGCCCGGGTTCACCGTCGTCGGCCTCGCCGACGCCGCCCTGCAGGAGTCGCGCGAACGCGTCCGAGGCGCACTGCGCAACGAGGGGTTCACACATCCGCCACGGCGGATCACGGTCAACCTCGCTCCGGCCGACCTGCGCAAGACCGGCGCCTCCCTCGACCTCGCCATCGCGGTCGGCATCCTCCTCGGCTCGGAACAGATCCGGGCGGGTTCGGCGGGTGTCGCGCTCATCGGCGAGCTGTCGCTCGGCGGCGAAGTCCGGTCGGTGCCGGGCGTCCTGCCGATGGTCGCCGCCCTGGCGCGGCGCGGCATCGGGCGGGTCCTCGTCGCGACCGAAGCCGTGGACGAAGCGCGGCTCGTGGACGGCATGACGGTGTCGGGCGTCGAACGACTGCGTCAGGCGGTCGAGATCGTCCAGGCGCGACGCAGCCGGCGGCGCATCGTCCCGCCAGCCCGGGTGGAACTCGTCGGAGGCGATCGCTCGGCGGCTGGCGGGCGCGACACCGATGATGCGACGGCCGAGGAAGCAGACCCGAATGCGAACGCGAGCACCGCAGGAACCGGCCGCGCTGCAGGTGTCCAGACGCCCGACCTGTCCGAGGTGCGCGGACAGGTCGAGGCGCGGCGCGGGCTCGAGGTCGCCCTGGCCGGCGGGCACGGGCTGCTGCTCATCGGACCGCCTGGTTCCGGCAAGACCCTCCTCGCGCGGACGATCCCGGGGCTCCTGCCGCTGCTGGACGAGCGCGCAGCGCTGGCAGCGACGGTCATCGCATCCGCCGCCGGCGAGGGTCCCATCCGCGAGCTTCGCCGCCAGGCACCGTTCCGGGCGCCCCATCACACCCTGTCGTATGCGGCCATGGTCGGCGGTGGCCCGTACCTCTCGCCGGGCGAGGTGACCCGGGCGGATCAGGGGGTCCTGTTCCTCGATGAGCTGCCCGAGTTCGATCGTGACGTCCTCGAGGCGCTCCGCCAGCCGCTCGAGGCAGGCCGCGTCGCGATCTCGCGCGCCGGGCGGGCGACGACCTTCCCGGCCCGGTTCCAGCTGGTCGCTGCGATGAACCCCTGTCCGTGCGGGTTCGCGGGCTCGTCGGACCGCGCCTGCACCTGCCCGGCGCTTGCCCCCGAACGGTACCAGCGCCGGATCTCCGGTCCCCTCCGTGACCGCATCGACCTGTGGATCGCGATGCCGCGGGTCGCCCCGCACCTGCTCGTCCACGGGTCGGACCCTGAGGGCTCGGCGGCCGTCGCGGCACGGGTCGAGGCCGCGCGCCGACGGGCGCTGGGACGACCGCCCGGCATCCTGAACGGCCGGCTCACTGGACGCGCGCTGCGCGAGGCGTGCCGCCTCGGCGGCGCAGCCGAGCGACGGATCGTCGAGCTCGCGGACCTCGAACGCGCCAGCGGCCGCGGGACTGAGCGGATCCTGCGCGTCGCACGGACGATCGCCGATCTCGCCGATTCGCCGGCTGTCACCGAGACACATCTCGATGAAGCGGCCTGGTTCCGGTCGGGTGACACCCGGCTGTCGGCGGTCGAGGCGCACTGAGGTGCTGGGCGTCGGTGTGGCCGGGCCGGTGGGCAAAGAATCGGCCGCGGCCACGGACAGCACGTCCTTGCGGGACCAGATCCTGCCCGGGCCGAGCCCCGCCGAACGCGATGCATGGGCCGTCCTCGCCGGCGTCCACGGGCTCGGTCCGGTCGGCTTCGGGATCCTGCTTGCGCGGTACGGGAGTGGCGTCGCGATCCTGCGCGAGGCCTCGTCGCCGGGCGGACCGCAACGGATGGTGGACGCAGGCGACGCCGACGCCTGGCGCTCGGATCGGACCTCACGGGATGGGCTCGCGCCGGCCGTTGCAGGCGCGATCGCCGAGGCCGCCCACCGAGCGCCGGCCACCCTCGACCGCATCCGCGAGCTCGGTCTGTCGGTGGTCACCATGGAGGATCCTGCCTACCCGGCCCGGCTCGCCGCGATCGAGATGCCGCCACACCTTCTGTACGTCCTCGGGGACCGGGCCGCGATGAGCGCGGATGCCGCCGTCGCGATCGTCGGCACGCGTCGGGCGACCAACGCCGGCCGCTCCATCGCGGCACGGATCGCCACGAACCTGGTCGAGGTCGGCGCGAGCGTCGTGTCGGGGCTGGCGGTCGGCATCGACGGGGCCGCGCACGCCGCCGCAGTCCACGCCCACGGCACCACGGTCGCCGTCATCGGGTCCGGGCACGCCGTCCTCCATCCGCGCGCCCACGGCCGGCTCGCCGACACCATCGTCGCATCCGGTGGGGCCGTCGTGTCGGAGCTGTCGCCCGATACAAGCCCGAGCCTCGGCACCTTCCCGCGCCGGAACCGGGTCATCAGCGGCCTGGCCGACGCGACGGTCGTGGTCGAGGCACCGGCCCGGAGCGGCGCGCTGATCACCGCGTCGTGGGCGCTCGAACAGGGTCGCGAGTGTTTCCTGGTGCCCGGCTCGATCGACGCCCCGACCTCCGCCGGGTGCCTGGCATTCCTGCGCGAGTTCCCGGAACGGACCCGGATCGTCGCCGGCGTCCCGCAGCTCATCGCCGACCTTGGCCTTGCCGACCGCCTGGTCGAGCCGCGTCTGCCGGCCGATCTGGCCGCGACGTTGAACGACGTCGGGGAGGTGGCGGGTCGCATCGGCCGCGAGATCGTCCGCGGACGATCGACCGTGGACGAGCTCGTCGCGGTCAGCGGCTGGCCGGTGGCGACCGTCCTCGCCGCACTGACGATGCTCGAGCGGAAGGGCCTTGCCGTCGGGGTCCACGGACGGTACCGCCCGGCTGGCGGTCTTGCGGCGGCCGATCCGGCGTTCCGTCGCCAGCGACCGAGGAAGGGACCCTGACCGAGGCTCGCGGACCGTCCCGCGTTTGCCCAGGGCGGTGGACCGGTGCTAACCTCACGGAGGTCGCTCGCCCCCAAGAGCGGCTCGAGCCCCCGCCCTCGATGCGTCCCCAGACCACGAGCAGGAGCGTCTATTGCGTCAGGCCGCCAACGCGCTGCTGGCCGTCCCCGTCTTCTTCGCGGCCACCATCGGCGCCCTGCTGCGACGCCCGACCCCGGCGCGGGTCGGCATCGCCATCAGCCTGGCGGCCTTCCTCGGTGTCGGACTCTTCGCGGCCGGCCGGCCGGAGCCGACGGTTGCCACGCCTCCGACGCCGATCGTCCCGTTGACCCAGGCCCAGTTCGAGACGACGGTCGCCACCGGTCGCGCCCTGAACCAGCCGGTCACGATCCGCTTCAGCGCCGCGATGGATCCGGCCTCCGTGGCCGCCGCGCTGACCGTCGAGCCCGCCACGCCGGTCGATCTCAGCTGGGCGCCCGACGGGATGAGCGTGACGGTCGCTCCGGCCGACCACTGGTCCGCCGGCGTCCTCGAGACCGTGACCGTCCAGGCCGGGGCGCTCGCCCGGACCGGCCAGCCGCTCGCACACCCGGCCCGTGCCGTCTTCCTGACCCGTGGCGTCACGACAGGGAGCGCGATCGCGACCGAACCCATCGGATCGAACGTCGCGCCCACCACGGGCTTCGTCGTGACCTTCGCCCAGCCCGTGGACGGGAACTCCGTCCAGACCGCGATCCGGCTCGATCCGCCGACGCCCGGCATCGTTCGCTCGAGCAGCCCGACCGAGGCCACCGCGCGGTACACGTTCCAGCCTCTCGCCCCGCTCCGTCCGGACATCGACTATCGCCTGATCGTGTCCGGTGTCCGTGACGCCGAGGGTGTGCCACTCGACACGATCCGGCTGACCGTCCATACGACCACGGCACCCGGTGTCGTTCGCTTCCGGCCACTGGACCACGCGGCGGATGTCGCCCCGACGGCCGACCTGTCGGTCCGGTTCAGCCAAGTGATGGATCGGCGCAGCACGGCCCGCGCGTTCTCCGCGACGGTCGGCGGCAAAGCCGTCGCGGGTTCGGTCCGATGGGCCGAGCGCGATACGGTCCTCGTGTTCACGCCATCCTCGGCGTTGCCCGCCGGCAAGACCGTCTCGATGATCGTCAGCACGGTCGCCACCAACACCGCCGGCGTCCACCTCACGGCGGCGGGTCACGGCGCATTCAAGACCGCCACGACCGGGACGACCGCGTCCGGCTCGCTGACCATCAGCATCTCGAGCTCGGGCGGTGGCGGGAGTGCGGTCGGGGGCGGCAGCTGGGCCGCCGTCGAGACCTACTACCTCGGACTCATGAATTGCACCCGGACGGGTGGCTGGGTGACCTCGTCCGGCGCCTGCAGCAGCCCGGGTGGCCGCGCCGTCGCCCCGCTCGTCCTGGACTCGGGCATCAGCGCGAACGTGAGCCGGCCGTACGCCAAGAAGCTCGCGGTCGGGGGCGATTGCAGCCACTTCATCGGCGGGAACCCCGGTGACCGTCTGCGTCGGGCCGGCTACAGCAGCTACCGCTGGGCGGAGAACCTCGGTTGCCGGGCGGGCAGCGCCCGCTCCTCGGCCCTGGGCTCACATCTGTTCTTCCAGAGCGAGAAGTCGACCGGCGGCGGCCACTACGTGAACATGATGAACGCCGCGTACGACCGGGTCGGGATCGGCGTCTGGGTGTCCGGCGGCCGCGTCCGCCTGGTGATCGACTTCTACCACCCCTGACCGGACCATCGGGCGACTGACGCGCCCGGTGCACGCACGCCACGCTCATCTCGTGATTCGCAACGTCATCCTCCATATCAACAACGAACAGCCCCTGATGGCGGACCTGTACGAGCCTCCGTCCCCGGGCGATGTCGGTCTGCGCTGCACGAATCTGCGCCAGATGAACGGCAAGAGACCGGTCTTCGTGGACGACGTCAAGTCGATCTTCTTCTTCCCGTACCTGCACATCCGGTTCGTCGAGATCCCGCCGGCGGCGATGGCCGGAGCCGACTCGTCACTGACGACCGTCGATGACGATGTCGAGGACGTCGCACCGCACCGACGTGGCGCGCCGCCACCCGCCCCGGTGGCCGAGGCCGAGCCTGACCTGGAGATCGACGAGGACTTCCTGCGGCGGGTGCGCGAGGCCTGAGCCGAGCCCGTCAAGGGCGCGATAAGGACCCAGTGCTACACTCCCGGCCGTGCCCAAGAACCTCGTCATCGTCGAATCGCCTGCCAAGGCCCGCACCATCGAGCGCTATCTCGGCGCCGATTACCGGGTCCTGGCCTCATATGGTCATGTCCGCGACCTGCCCGAGAACCCCGGCAAGGGCAAGTTCGGCGTCGACGTCGACCACGACTTCGCCCCCGAATATGTGATCTCCGAGGACCGCCGCAAGCAGGTGACAGAGATCACCAAGGCGGCCAAGGCGGCCGACATGGTCTTCCTCGCCACCGACCTCGACCGTGAAGGCGAGGCCATCGCCTGGCATGTCGCGGAAGCCGCCCACGTCGCGAGCGACAAGCAGCAGCGAGTCACCTTCAACGAGATCACCGAATCGGCGATCCGCGAGGCGTTCGCACATCCGCGCCAGATCGACATGGACCTCGTCGACGCGCAGCAGACGCGCCGGATCGTCGACCGCCTCGTCGGCTACACCCTCAGTCCGCTCATCGGCAAGAAGGTGCAGCGCGGCCTGTCGGCAGGTCGGGTCCAATCGGTCGCCGTTCGCCTGGTCGTCGAGCGCGAACGCGAGATCCGAGCGTTCACCGCACGCGAGTACTGGACCATCCAGGCGATCCTATCGACCGCCGGCGGGGAGACGTTCGCGGCAGAGCTCGTGCGGATCGACGGCGAGGCGCTCGATATCCCGGACGAAGCGACATCGAAAGCGCATGCCGCAGCCATCAGCGAACTGCATCCGGTCGTCACGAAGCTCGGGACGCGCACCCAGAAGAGGTCGCCCGCCGCTCCGTTCACGACGTCCACCCTCCAGCAGGAAGCCAGCCGCCGCCTCGGTTTCAGTCCCAAGCGGACGATGTCCGTGGCCCAGCGCCTGTACGAGGGGATCGACACGCCGGAAGGCCAGGTCGGCCTGATCACCTACATGCGCACCGACTCGACGGCGATCGCCGGCGTCGCCATGGGCGAGGCTCGGGAGGTCATCGGGGCGCGCTACGGCGACACATACACGATGCCCAAGGGTCGTGTGTACAAGACGAAGTCCAAGGGCGCCCAGGAAGCTCACGAATCGATCCGGCCGACGAGCTTCCGACGCGACCCGGAGGCGATGGCCGCCTTTCTGAAGTCCGACGAGGCTCGCCTCTACCGCCTGA
The DNA here is from genome assembly GCA_963782715.1 of uncultured Chloroflexia bacterium. Taxonomy (GTDB): domain Bacteria; phylum Chloroflexota; class Limnocylindria; order Limnocylindrales; family CSP1-4; genus SPCO01. Next base: position 389,140 of record CAWAKU010000008.1, on the reverse strand, counting down.
TCTGGCAGCGCGCGTTGGCATCGCAGATGGCACCCAAGGAACTCGAGACGACGACCATCGAACTCGCTGATGGACGCTACGAGCTTCGCGCGTCGGCGACCAAGGTCCTGTTCGACGGCTTCGCGATCGTCTACACGGAGGGTCGCGACGACGCAGCCGCCGACGATGAAGACGAGGCGGACGCCCGTCTGCCTGTCCTGACCGAGGGCAGCGTCACCGACGTCGCCGACGTCACGCCGACCCAACATTTCACCGAACCACCCCCGCGCTTCACTGAGGCGACCCTCATCAAGGCGCTCGAGGAGCACGGCATCGGTCGCCCGTCCACGTACGCCGCGACGATCTCGACCATCACCGACCGTGGCTACGTCCGGGTCGAGGATCGGCGACTCCATCCCGAACCCGTCGCCGAGATCGTGACCGACTTCCTTGTCGAGCATTTCGGTGCCTACGTCGACGTCGCCTTCACGGCGCGGATGGAGGAGGAACTCGACGAGGTCGCAAACGGCGAGCGCCCATGGGTCCCGCTCCTGCGCGCCTTCTACGACCAGCTCCGGATCGATATCGACAAGGACCCCGACGGGCCTCCGCCCGAGCCGACCGATGAGGTCTGCTCGCTCGGCCACCCGATGGTCATCCGCCTTGGGCAGGAACGGGCGATTCCTGGCCTGTTCCCTGTACCCGGAGCACAAGGAGACGCGTCCCGTCCCCGGCGACGAGCCGCCGCCCCAACCGGGCACCGGCGAGGTCTGCCCCGAGTGCGGCGAGGGGACGCTCGTCAGCAAGTCCGGCCGGTTCGGGCCGTTCGTCGGCTGCTCGCGATATCCCGACTGCAAGTACATCAAGAAGGACGGCCCGCCGCCGCCGGATCCTCTTCCGTTCGAGGTCGTCTGCCCCAAGAACAAGGACGGCCACCTCGTCCCGCGTCGCGCGCGCCGCACCGGGAACGTCTTCTGGGGGTGCTCCAACTACCCGCGCTGCGACTTCACCACCAACAACGAACCGCTCGGGGGCGTGCACGACACCGACGACGGGCCGCTGGCCCGCAGGGACGAGACGGCGATCTGCCTCGTGTGCGGATCGACCAGCGATACGGCTCCGGGCGACATCGTCCCGGCGGTGAAGTACCCGGGCGGCCCGGCGAACCCCGAGGCGCTGGCACGGCCGGCGCGGGCGCGCGGTGGGGCGCGTGGTGGCGGAGCTGCCAAGACCGGTGGCCGCACGCGAACGGGCGCTCGGTCGGGCGGTCGCACGACGACGAGGCGGACCCGCCCGGTCGAGCCGGCCGCCGACGCGTGAGCGGGGTCTCGGCCGCGACCGCGACCGACCCGACCCTGGCGCGGTTCCTCCGTTCGCTCGCCGCGCGAGATGCCTCGCCACACACCCAGCGGGCGTACCGAACCGCCGTCGGCGCCTACCTCGAGTGGCTGGCTGCCCGCGGCACGGATTGGCGCTCGCCGTCCCGGACGGATCTGCGCGCCTATCTCGGTGTCCTCGGCGACGGCCGGGCGCGCTCGACCGTCGCACAGCGGCTGGCCGCGATCCGCTCGTTCCATCGCTGGGCGACGCGCAACGACCTGGCGCCGGGTGATCCGTGGGGCTCGATCGCGACGCCGCGCCTGCCGCGCCGGCTGCCACGCGTCCTCGAGGTCGAACAAGTCGGAGCGATGCTCGCGGTCGTCGATGAGGACCTCGACGACGTCGCACCCGGGACCGACCCCGAGCGGGCGGCCCTCCATCTCGCGCTCGCGTTGCGCGACCGGGCGCTGGTCGAGACCGCCTATGCGGCGGGTCTCCGCATCAGCGAGCTGGCCGCCGCGGACCTCGCCTCGCTCGACCTGCGACGCGGCGAGATCCGGGTCCTCGGCAAGGGCCGCAAGGAACGGATCGGTCTGCTCGGTCGGCCTGCCCGGGCCGCGCTGGCGGCCTACCTGGAAGACGGCCGGCCGGTCCTGCTCGCACGCCGGCACGACCCGGTCGACGCCCCGCCGGTCGAGATCTTCCTGAACCACCTCGGCGGGCCGCTCGGCGTCCGCGGTCTGCGCTATCGGCTCGACCGCCTGTGCGTCCGGGCCGGGTTGCCGGTCGGCGTCTCGCCGCACACGCTCCGTCATTCGTTCGCGACCCACCTGCTCGACGGCGGGGCGGACCTGCGGGTGGTCCAGGAGCTCCTCGGGCACGAGAACCTGGCGACGACCCAGGTCTACACGCATGTCTCGCCCGGTCGCCTGCAGGCCGCCTATCGGGAGGCCCATCCGCGGGCGCGTCGCGACCCCGTGCCGTGACTGCAGCCAATTCGCTCGCCCGCGCCGGGCTCATCGTCTCGAGCGCGTTCCTCGTCTCGCGCGTCCTCGGCTACGTCCGGGTCATCGTCATCGCCAACGCGTTCCCCTCGACCGAGCTTGACGCGTTCTTCGCCGCCTTCCGCATCCCGGACCTGATCTTCCAGCTGGTCGCCGCCGGCGCCCTGTCGTCGGCGCTGATCCCGATCGTGTCAGGCCTGTTCGTCGCGAACGAGCGGGCTCGCGCCTGGCGGGTCGTCTCGACCGTCATCAACCTGATGCTCATCGGGTTGCTCGTCCTCGCGGTCGTCCTGTTCATCCTCGCGCCAGTCATCGTCCCGATCATCACCCCAGGCTTCGAAGGCCTGAAGCTGGACCGGACCATCGAGCTGACCCGGATCATGCTGCTCAGCCCGATCTTCCTGGCGATGGGTGCCGTCGCGACCAGCGTCCTCAATGCCGGCGGACGGTTTGCGGCGTCGGCCATCGCGCCGGTCGTCTACAACCTGGCGATCATCGGTGGCGCGCTGATCCTCGGCCCGAGCCTGGGCGTCGAAGGACTCGCCCTGAGCGTCGTCGCCGGCTCGATGGGGCACCTCCTCGTCCAGCTGCGGCCGCTGGCACGGATGGGCTTCCGCTACGACGCACGGATCGAGAGCGACGACCCACAGGCGCGCAAGGCGCTCCTGCTGATGGCGCCCCGCGCGGTCGGGCTGGGAGTGACCCAGATCACGTTCATCGTCGTGACCGCGCTCGCCAGCCTGCTCGGCGACGGCGCGGTCTCGGACTTCAATTTCGCCTTCGCGCTGCTCCAGATCCCGCTTGGGATCATCGGCGTGCCACTCGGGATCGTCGTGCTCCCGTCGCTGTCGCGAGACGCCGCGGTCGGGCACGAGGAGGCGTTCGCCTCGTTGCTGACCCGAGCCCTGCGCCTGCTCATCTACGTGATGGTGCCGATCGCCATCCTGACCGCGGTCATCCGCCAACCCGTCGTCGATTCGCTCTTCGGTGGCGGGCACATCCGACCGGCGGACCTCGACCTGATCGCGGTCACCCTCGTTGCCTTCTCGGTCGGATTGACCGCGCATGCCCTCATCGCGGTGCTCGCCCGCGCCTTCTACGCGCGCCAGGACACGGTCACCCCGGTCGCCGCAGCGGTCGGCGCGGTCGCAGTGAACTGCACCCTCGCGGTCATCCTCGTCGGGCCGTTCGGGCTGCCCGGCATCGCTCTCGCCATCGCCATCGCCGCATGGCTCGAGGCGCTCGTCCTGCTGGCGATCCTGTACCGGCGCCTGCCGCACTTCGAGCTGTCGGGTCTCGCGCGGGTCGGGGTCGAGGCCGTGGTCGGCAGCGTCATCGCCGGCGTCCTGTCCGTGCCGGTCCTCGGGGCGGTCAGCGGTGCGCTCGGCGCGGAGCCGGGTCGGATCGTCCTGCTCGTCGAGGCGGCGGTCGTGAGCCTCGTCTTCGGGGCCATCTACGCGGTCGTCTCGCTCGCCTTGCGGATCCCCGAACTGCCGTCTATCGTCGGGGTCATGGCCGACCTGCTCCGCCGCCCGGTCAGGTCGTGACCGGGGATCCCGACTGGGACCGGTTCGTCGCCGCGAGCGACCCCGGGTCGTACCTCCAGACGTCGGCGTGGGCCCGGGTCAAGGCCGTCAATGGCTGGGCCGCCCACCGCATCGGCGACACCGAGCGGATCGGCGCGCAGGTCCTCGTGCGTCGGCCGCGTCCGATGCCGTGGGGCTTCGCCTATGCCCCGCGCGGACCGGTCGCGGCGACCTGGGACACCGAGGCGATCAGTGGCTTCACGGAGACTGTCCGGCGCGACCTCACGACAGCTGCCGGGCGCGTCAGCCACCTGCGGATCGACCCGGAGATCGAGGCGGACGGCCCGCGCGACCCCGACGGCGCGCTCCGGCGCGCCCTGACCAGCGCCGGCTGGCGGCCCGCCCCCCCGATCCAGCCGAACGCGACGCGGATCATCGACCTCCACGCTGATGAGGAGGCCCTGTGGGGCGACCTTCGCAAGAAATGGCGCCAGTACGTCAACAAGGCGCGGACGAGCGGAGTGACGGTCGTGGACGCGGATGCGACGCGCCTCGACGAGTTCTACCGGATCTACCGCGAGACCGCGGACCGGGCGGGGTTCCTCATCCGCGCCGAATCGGCCTACCGCGACGTATGGGACGCCTTCTCGACCGGCGGCGACGCGCGACTGCTCTTCGCCCAGGGGCCCGACGGGACGCCGCAGGCGACGCTCCTGCTGGTCCGCTGCGGACCGCGCGTCGTCGAGCCATACGGCGGGATGACCGCGGCGGGCGCCGATTCGCGGGCCAACTACCTGCTCAAGTGGGAGGCCATCCGCTCGTCGCGTGAGGCAGGTGCCACGAGCTACGACCTGTGGGGCCTGGCGACCGGCGGGATCGCCCACTTCAAGACCGGGTTCGGCGGTCGCGAGGTGCGCTATGTCGGCGCCTGGGACCTCGTTCTCAGCGGCCTCGGCCGGCGCGCCTACGACGTCGCGCAGCGCGGTCGCGTCCGCTGGGCGCGGCGGCGGGGCGGCGTGAGCGTCGGCGGCAATGCCGCGGCCTACGGGGCGGCCGATTGAACATCCGTGACGCGACACCGGCGGAACTGGCGGACTGGGATGCCCTGACCGTCGACGCACCGGGCGGGCACGTCTACCAGTCGCGGGCGTGGGCCGATCATCGTCGGGTGTCCGGCTGGGAACCGCGGTTCCTGGTCGCCGACGACGGCGGACGGGCGCTCGCACTCACCCGGTCGTGGCCGATCGTGCCCGGCGGGAGCGCCTACCTGCCACGCGGACCGGTGGCCATGGGCGTGGACGCGGGCGCCCTCGGCGCCAGGCTCGTGTCCTTCGGCGACGCCCTCGCGGCCGGCGGGGTCGACGTGGTCGCCGCCGATCCCGAGATCCCCGCCTCCGACGGCGCCTTCCGCGCGACCATCGAGGCGGCCGGCTTCGACGCGATCGAGGAGATCCAGCCGTCGCGCCATCGCATCTCGCTCGTGCTGGGGCCGGCTGCGGACGAGACGAACGCCTTCGAGGCGGTCGCCAAGTCGACCCGCCAGCGGATCCGCGGTGCCGAGAAGGCCGGCGTCGTCGTCGTCCGACACGACGCGCGCACCGCTCCGGGCGGGGCAGGGGATGGCTTCGTCGCGCCGACCGAGGACGCCGACGCCGCGCTGGACCGTTTCTACGATCTGCTGCTCGAGACCGGGGAGCGGCGGCACTTCTCATTCGGTCCGCGCGCCGGTTTCGTGGGCTGGTGGCGCACGGCACTCGCCGCCGGCCACCTGGTCTATCTCGAGGCGCGCGCGGGGTCCGCGGCAGGTGAGTCGCTCGGAGGGCTGGTCCTGTACCGCCACGGCGGGCGGTTGTCGACCGTCCATTCGGGCGACCACGCCGCCAGCCGGAGCAGCCACCCGGGCGCCCTCCACCTGCTGCGCTGGCGGGCGATCGAACTCGCTCTGCGGGAAGGGTGTTCCGAGATGGACCTCGGGGGCGTGGACGTGGCGGGCGCCCGTGGCGAACCGGCGGAGGGCGATCCGTTGTACGGGCTGTACCAGCACAAGCTGTCGTTCGGCGGACGCTGGCTCGCGTTGACCGGCGCCCACGAGCGCGTCTACGACTCGCGCGGCTACGCGGCAGGTCGGCTTGCCGGCCGGGTCGCGCGGACGGTCGGGCGATGACCGAGCCGAGTCTCGAGGGCTTCCTCGCCGCCGCCGAACCGTCCGAGCCCGCCGCCCTGGGCGGGCTCATCGCCCGGCTGGCGGCCGGCGGCAGCGCGCTCGGCGCTCGGCGGGACGGGCAGGCGATCGGTCCGACGGGCCTTGCGACCTTGCCCATCCGTGGTATCACCCACGATTCGCGCGAGGTCCGGCCCGGCACGCTGTTCGTGGCTGTGCCGGGCATCCACGTGGACGGTCACGAGTTCATCGAGGCAGCCGTCGCTGCCGGGGCGGCCGCGGCCCTCGTCGAGATCCCGATCGCCGGGCTGGCGTTGCCGCAGCTGATCGTCGCCGACACACGCGCCGCCCTCGCGACGGCCGCCGCCTGGTGGTACGGCGACCCGAGCCGCGATCTGGCGGTCGTCGGGATCACCGGGACGGACGGCAAGACGACGACCTCGTTCCTGGCTGTCGCGGCACTCGAGGCGGCCGGGATCCGGACGGGGATGACGGGCACGGCCGCGACGCGCATCGGGGGCGTCCAGGTCGCCAACCTCGAGCACGCAACGACCCCAGAGGCGCCGGCCCTGCAGCACCACCTTTCCGCGATGGTCCGCGCCGGCGACCAGGCCGCGGTCGTCGAGACGACGTCGCACGGACTGGCCCTCCATCGCGTCGACGAGATCCGCTACGACGTGGCGATCCTGACCAACCTGACCCACGAGCACCTCGAGCTGCACGGGACGTTCGAGGCATACCGCGATGCGAAGCTGCGCCTGTTCGAGCTCCTGGCACAGCGTGGCGGCAACCCGCTGCGCCAGGCGGCCACACCGCTCGGCTGGCCGGCCATCGGCATCGTCAACGCCGACGACCCGTCCGCGGGCTCGTTCATCGGCGTGACCCAGGAAGCCGGCGCCCGCGTCCTGACCTACGGCACCGACCCCGCGGCAGACGTCCGCGCCACGCGCATCGAGGAAGACCGGCGTCGCCTGCGTGTCGCGTACGAGGCGCCGTCCGGTGCGGCGACGCTGGAGCTGCAGCTGGTCGGCCGGTTCAATGTCCACAACGCCCTGGCCGTGGTCGCGCTGGGCGAGGCGGTCGGGCTCGATCCGGCGGTCGTCCGCGAGGGCCTCGCGTCGCTGACCGTCGTGCCCGGCCGCATGGAGCGGGTGGACCTGGGCCAGCCATTCGGGGTCATCGTCGACTATGCGCACAGTCCGGCATCGCTGCGGATCGTGCTCGATCTGCTCGCACCACTGGCGGCCTCGGGCGGCGGGGGCGTCATCGCCCTGTTCGGGTCGGCCGGCGAACGTGACACGCTCAAGCGCCCGGCGATGGGCCGGATCGCGGGCGAGCGCGCCCGGATCGTCGTCGTCACCGACGAGGACCCGCGCGGCGAGGACTCCGCGACCATCAACGACGCGATCGCCCGCGGCGCGGAAGGGGTCGGCAAGCGGCGCGACCACGACCTCCTGGTGATCGCCGATCGCCGCGCCGCCATCGATGCTGCCTTCGAGCGCGCCCGTCCCGGCGACATCGTCCTGCTGGCGGGCAAGGGCCACGAACGCTCGATCATCGGTCCGGATGGCCCGACGCCCTGGGACGAGCGTGCCGAGGCCGAATCCGCTCTGCACCGGGCCGGCTTCGGCTGAGCGTATCCTTGAGACCGATGGCCAGCACGACACCACGCGCCAAGACCCCGACATCGTCCGCGTCCCGCCGCGGCCCGCGGCGTGCGCCTGTCGTCGCATCGGACCCGCACGGCAAGGGGCCCGACCTCGAGGCACTCAGGACGCTGCTCTACGGCGCGGTGCTCGAGCAGCACGCCGCCGCCGACCTCGAGCCCATCGGGCGTGCCTTCGACCTGGCGGTCGCCGCGCACGAAGGCCAGAAGCGCGCCACGGGCGAACCGTTCGTCACCCACCCGATCGCGTCGGCGCAGATCCTCGCCGAGCTCGGGCTCGACACCACGGCGATCCAGGCGGCCCTCCTCCACGACGTTCCCGAGGACACCGAGTACAGCCTGACCGACGTCGAGGAGCGTTTCGGACCGGAGGTCGCCCAGCTGGTCGACGGCGTCACCAAGCTGTCGAGATTCAGCACCCACAGCCATGAGCAGCAGCAGGCGGAGAACATCCGCAAGATGCTGCTGGCGATGGCCCAGGACATCCGGGTCGTCCTGATCAAGCTCGCCGACCGGCTCCACAACATGCGCACCCTCCACGCCCTGCCGGTCGAGAAGCAGCAGCGCATCGCCCGCCAGACGATGGAGATCTACGCGCCGCTGGCCGAGCGGCTCGGCATCTGGCAGATCAAGTGGGAGCTCGAGGACCTCGCCTTCAAGGCGCTCGAGCCCGAACGCTTCCGCGAGCTGGCGAAGCTGCTCGACACGCGTCGCAAGGGTCGCGAAACGTACATCGAACGCGCCATCGCCGAGCTTCGACCGAGTCTGACCGCCGCCGGCATCGACGCCGACATCGAGGGTCGCCCGAAACACATCTACAGCATCTGGAAGAAGATGCAGCGCAAGGGCGCGGAGTTCGGCGAGATCTACGACGTCTACGCCATCCGCCTGCTGGTCGACGAGGTCCGCGACTGCTATGCGGCGCTGGGCATCGTCCATTCGATCTGGCGCCCGATCCCGGGTCAGTTCGACGACTACATCGCCGTCCCCAAGAACAACCTGTACCAGTCGCTCCACACCGCGGTCATCGCCCTCGACGGCAAGCCGCTCGAGATCCAGATCCGGACCCACCAGATGCACCAGGTCAGCGAGGTCGGCATCGCGGCGCACTGGCGCTACAAGGAAGGCACCAAGTCCGACCGGGAGTACGACGCCAAGCTCGCCTGGTTGCGCCAGCTCATGGATTGGCAGCGCGACGTCTCGGAATCGGACGCGACCGAGTTCGTCGAGGGCATCAAGCTCGACATCTTCCAGGACCAGGTCTTCGTGTTCACCCCCAAGGGCGACATCAAGGACCTGCCGGCCGGCGCGACGCCGCTCGACTTCGCCTACCGCATCCACACCGACGTCGGTCACCGGACGATCGGGGCCAAGGTCAACAACCGGCTCGTCCCGCTCGACTACCGGCTCAAGAACGGCGACATCGTCGAGATCGTGACGACCAAGGGCGAGCACGGCCCGTCGCGCGACTGGCTGAACGTCGTCCGGACCAGCCATGCCCGCGAGAAGATCCGCCAATGGTTCAAGCGCAAGGACCGCGACGAGAACATCGTCCACGGGCGCGAATCGCTCGAACGCGAGCTGCGCCGCCTGGCCCGGACGTCGATCGCGGCGGTCGGCCTCGACCAGATCGCGGACGTGGCACGCCAGTACAACTACGAGACCGTCGACGACTTCTACGCCGCCATCGGCTACGGCGCGATCGGCGCCCAGACGGTCGTCATGAAGCTCGGCGTCGTCGACGACGTCCAGAGCACGCTGCCGACGGTCGCGCCGCCGCAGAAGCTCGAGCGGACCGGCGGTGTCCGGGTCAAGGGCGTCGGTGACCTGCTGGTCCGCTTCGCCAAGTGCTGCCATCCGATCCCGGGCGACCCGATCGTCGGCTTCATCACCCGTGGCAAGGGCGTCACCGTCCACCTCCAGGCCTGCAACACGGTCATCAACGAGCGCGAGGTCAGCCGGCTCATCGACGTCGAGTGGGAATCCGCCCCGACCGAGACGTATCCGATCGCCATCCGGGTCGAGGCCTATGACCGGACGGGACTGCTGTCGGACATCACCCAGGTCGTCGCGGAGAACAAGGTCAACATCGTCGCCGCGCATGTCGGCGTGACGCCCGATCACACGGCCGTCGTGACCGCCACCATCCAGGTCCACTCGGTCTCCCAGCTGGCCCGGGTCATGAGCCGGATCGAGACACTCAAGGACGTCATCAGCGTCCAGCGCGATACCGGCTGACTCGAATACCGTCTGCCCACGCCGGACGGCGACACCGAGCAGCGTGAGGGGAGCGGGGATGGCAGACCGGGCGGGCGGCATGATCTTCCGACACGGCGTCGCGAGCGGAGACCCGGAGACGGACCGAGTCATCATCTGGACGCGGGTCACGACCGATGACGGCGGCGAGCCACAGGTCACGTGGTGGTTGGAGGATGCCGGGTCGAGCGGCCATCGGCAGACCGGCGCGACCATCGCCCGGGCCGACCGCGACTGGACGGTCGCCGTCGATGTCGACGGGCTCGAACCTGGACGACGCTACCGGTACGGCTTCGAGGCGCTCGGCGAGAGCTCGGTCGTCGGTCGGACGAGGACGCTGCCGACCGACGACGTCGCGCGCCTCCGCCTCGGCCAGGTGTCGTGCGCGAAGTACAACGCCGGCTTCTTCAACGCCTTCGCCCGGCTGGCCGAGCGCGACGATCTCGATGCCATCGTCCATCTCGGCGACACCATCTACGAGGCGTCGAACACGCCGCCCAAGACCCAGACGCCGGGTGCCGACGTCGGGCGGCCGTTCGACCCGCTGCACGAATGCAAGACACTCGACGATTACCGGCGTCGCTATCGCCAGTACCGGACCGACCCGGACATCCAGGCCGCCCATGCAGCCCATCCGTTCATCTGCACGCTCGACGACCACGAATTCGCCGACGGGGCATGGCGTGACGGCGCCGACAACCACGACGAGAAGAACGATGGCCCGTGGAGCCGGCGCAAGGCTGATGCCTTCCGCGCCCGGGCCGAATGGCTGCCGGTCCGGCCGCCCGATCCGGCCGATCCAAGCCGCGTCTTCCGGACCGTCCGCTTCGGGCGCCTGGCGGACCTGTTCCTGATCGACACGCGCACGCGGCGCGACCAGCCGATCCCGCCGCCAGACATGGCTCGCCCCGACCGGACGGCCCTCGGTCCGGACCAGAAGGCATGGCTGTTCGGCGAGCTCGATGGTTCGACCGCGACGTGGCGCCTGCTCGGCAACCCGTCGGTGATGGCCCGCACCTGGAACGACGACCTGCCGGAGGACGTGAAGGCCGCGTTGGTCAAGGTCAAGCTCATCGATGCGGACGGGTCCGGTCCGGACTACGACCAGTGGGACGGCTATCCGGTCGAACGCGAGGAGGTCCTGGCCCGGATCGGTGGGGCGGGTCCGCGCAACGTGGTGGTCCTGAGCGGCGACGTCCACGTCGGGATGGCGATCGAGCTCGCCGTCCACCCCGGCGACGACCCGGTCGCGGTCGAGTTCGTCAATTCGAGCCTGACCTCGCAGAACCTCGACGACAAGCTCGGCTGGGAGCCGCTGACGAGGTCGGTCCCGCTGGCCGACGCGTACGTCGCCGGCATGGGCCACATCCACTGGGTCGACTTCGACAGCCACGGGTACAACCTCGTCGACGTGACGTCCGAGCGGGTCGTCGTCGAGTGGTGGGCGGTCGATACCGTGCTCCGGCGGACGAGCGACGAGCGCTGCGTCGCGACCTGGAGCGTCGCCAACGGCATCCCGCGCGTCGTCGAGGGTGCCGGCCGCTAGACTTCGCGGCGATGCCCACCTTCAAGACACCCCGCGGGATGCGCGACCTGCTGCCGCCCGAGACGGCGACGTGGACCCGGCTCGAGCGGCTCGCCGCGGACCTCGCGGCGCGCTACGGCTACCGGCGCATCGAGACGCCCCTGTTCGAGCTGACCGACGTCTTCGAGCGGGGGGTCGGCGAGGTCACCGACATCGTCGAGAAGGAGCTGTTCCGGCTCGCGCCCCGGACCGAGGAATCCGAGGCCTGGGCCCTCCGCCCCGAGCCGACGGCGGGCATCGTCCGGGCCTACGTCCAGCACGGGATGCAGACCTGGCCGCAGCCGGTGAAGCTGACCGAGACCGGGCCGATGTTCCGCTACGACCGCCCGCAGGCCGGGCGTTATCGGCAGTTCTGGCAGTTCGACATCGAGGCGATCGGCGACGCCGGGCCGGCCATCGATGCCGAGATCGTCGAGCTGGGCACGCGCTTCTACCGCGACGCCGGTCTCGACGGCGTCGAGGTCCACCTCAATTCGATCGGTGATCCCGCCTGCCGGCCAGCCTACGTCGCGGAGCTGACCGCCTACTTCGAGGGCCAGCGCGATGCCCTGCCACCGACCGAACGCGATCGGCTCGGCCGGAACGTCCTGCGCCTGCTCGATTCGAAGGACCCGGCGATGGCCCCCCTCAACGCTGCCGCGCCGAAGATCACCGACCGGCTGTGCGGGCCGTGCGCCGAGCATTTCGCGAGCGTTCGGGCGCATCTCGACGCGCTCGGCGTGGCCTACCGGCTCGAGCCCGGGCTGGTCCGCGGCCTGGACTACTACACCCGGACCGCCTTCGAGTTCTACGTCACCGGGCGCGAGGGCCAGCAGCAGGCGATCGGCGGCGGCGGCCGGTACGACGGGCTGGTGGAACTGCTGGGCGGGCGCCCGACCCCCGGCATCGGCTTCGGCATCGGCATCGACCGGCTCATCCTCGCCCTGGCCGAGACCGGGGCCGCGGTCCCGCCCGAGCCGGTGCCCGTCGCGGTCGTCGTCGGCGCGGACCCGGACGACACCGCGGCCCGACTGAAGGTCGCCACGGATCTGCGAGCGGCAGGGATCGCGGCGCGGGCCGAGCTGGGCCGGCGCAAGCTCGGCAAGCAGCTCGAGTCGGCATCGCGCGACCAGGCCCACTTCGCGGTGATCGTCGGCGACGAGCTGGCGAGCGGCGAGGTCGGCCTGCGCGACCTGCCGGCGGGCACCCAGAAGGTCGTGCCGCTGGCCGACCTCGCCCGCGAGATCGGGCGCGCCCACGGCGCGCATCGCCACGGGACCGCGCAGGACTGAGCCCCTCCTGCGACTGACGGTCGACGGCCGGGACCCAGGACGATTCGCTGGTCCACGCGTCTTGACGCGCGTCCCGGCTACGATCACGCCGGCTGCATCCAGACGAAGTAGCGCGCCCGCGGCCGCGGATCAGGCCAGCAGCAACCTGACCGCGACGACCGTCCCGACCACGATGATCGTGCCCCGGAGCGCCGTCGGCGACAACCGCCGGCCGAGCGTTGCGCCGACCTGACCGCCGATCGTCGAGCCGATCGCGAGCAGGATCGCAACCTCCCAGGCGACCGGCGCGACGGCGATGAAGATGATCGCCGCGACAGCATTGACGACCGTCGCCAGGACGTTCTTGAGGCCGTTGAGCCGCTGCAGGTCGTCGTCGATCAGGATCGACAGGAGGGCGATCAGGATGACCCCCTGGGCCGCCCCGAAGTAGCCGCCGTAGATGCCCGTCAGATAGACCCCCAGGATGAGCAGCGGGCCTCCGCCATGCCGTGGCGCATGTCCCAGGCGCGCTCGACGCTCGAGCACCCAGGTCGACAGGCGCGGCTGGATCGCGACGAGACCGCAGGCGACGAGGATGAGGATCGGCACGATCCGGGCGAACGCGCTTGGCGGGAGCACGAGCAGCAGCGCGGCGCCGGTGAGCCCGCCGAGCCCGGCCGCCACGACCAGCGGGCGAGCCCTGGCGCGTTGTCCGACGAGCTCGCGGCGATAGCCGATCGAACCACTGATGGCCCCGGGGACCAGGCCGACGGTGTTCGACACGTTGGCGACCAGCGGCGGATAGCCGAGGAGCAGCAGGGTCGGGAAGGTGATGAGCGAACCGGACCCGACGATGGTGTTGATGGTCCCAGCCGCAAGACCGGCAGCGATGATGACCAGGGCGTGGAGCGGATCGATCACACGGGCTCCCGAAAGGCGACAGGCGCCGGATGGTACAGAGGTGGCGCTACACTCGTCGTCACGACCCCACCGCACGGGATGTCACGATGAGACCGAGACGCGTCCTCCATAGCCTGTCTGTCGAGCCCGAGCCCTTCGACCCGGCGGCCTTCCCCGGCATCGAGGAACGGCTGCGCGCCGATGGCGGCGCCGCGAGCGAGCGCTGGCGTGAGCTCGTCGCCTCGAACCGGACGATCGTCGCCGATGGCGCGATGGGCACGATGCTGTTCGCCAACGGTCTGCTGTTCGGCGATCCGCCCGAGGTCTGGAACCTCTCGAAGCCCGATGTCGTGCGCAAGATCCACCGCGGCTACCTCGACGCCGGCTCGCAGATCCTGATGACCAACACGTTCGGTGGCAACCGGATGCGGCTCAGCCTGCACGGGCTCCAGGACCGCGTCGCGGAGCTCAACCAGACCGCGGCGATCCTCCTGCGCAGCGAGGTCGACGCGGCCGGTGGCGATGCCCTGGTCGCCGGCGACATCGGCCCGAGCGGTGCGATCCTCGCCCCGACCGGGACGCTCGAATACGACGAGGCGGTCGACATCTTCGCCGAGCAGGCCGCGGCCCTGGTCGCCGGGGGCGTGGACCTGATCTGGATCGAGACGATGTCCGACCTGCCCGAGATCAAGGCCGCCATCGAGGGCGTCCGGCGGGTGTCGCCCGGGATCGCGCTCATCGCCACGATGACCTTCGACACCCGTGGCCACACGATGATGGGCGTGAGCCCGGAGCAGGCCGTGGCCTCTCTGACGGCCTGGGGCGCCGACGCGGTCGGTGGCAACTGCGGCAACGGGCCCGACGAGCTCATCACCGTCATCGAGCGGATGCGGGCCGCCGATCCGGACGCCCGTCTCGTCGCCAAGTCGAACGCCGGTATGCCCGAACTCGTCGACATGCGCGCGGTCTATCGGTCCGACCCGGACACGATGGCTGCCGCGGCACTCACGATGCGCGACGCGGGTGCAACCATCATCGGCGGCTGCTGCGGCAACACCCCCGACCACCTCCGCGCGATCGCGGCGCTCGTCGCGGACTGAGCCCTGTGCCCGGTGATCAGACCGGGTCGTGGAACTGGATGACCGCCAGGAGGTTCCCGTCCGGGTCCTTGAACCAGGCCGCGCGGCCCGGCCCGATGGTCGCGATGCCGCCGACGGTCTCCGGCGTCTGATACGTCTCGAAGACGACGCCACGGACGCGCAGGTCCGCGACCTCGGCGTCGATGTCGTCGACGGTGAACGCCATCTGCGTGGTCGTGCCGGCGGATGCGCTGCCCGCACGCGACAGCGCGAAGAGGCTGCCGGCAGCGGTCCGGTAGAGGACGGCGCCTGGTCGTTCAGCGAAGGGTGTGAAGCCGAGGACGTCCTCGTACCAGCGGCGGAGTCGGTCGACATCGAGCGTCGGGAGCGTCGTGTGCGCGCGTCGGTCGGCCAGCATCGTCGAACCTCCAGCGTCCGGACGTGCCAACGGCGGCGTCCGTCGGGTCCGAGCGGCTACGATACCTCCGCCATGCCTGACCCCACCGTGAGCCTCGCCACGCCCTACCGCTCCCACACCTGCGGCCAGCTCCGCGCCGGCGATGCCGGTGCGCCCGCGCGCCTCGCCGGCTGGGTCCACCGCCGGCGCGACCACGGACAGCTCATCTTCCTTGACCTGCGCGACCGCCACGGGATCACCCAGGTCGTCATCGACAAGACCGATTCGCCGGACGCGCACGAGCAGGCGAGCCGTGTCCGGCCGGAGTTCGTGGTCATGACCGAGGGGACGGTCGCCCTGCGCCTGCCCGGCACCGAGAACGCGAAGCTGCCGACCGGCGCGATCGAGCTCCAGGCGACCTCGGTCACCATCCTGTCCGAGGCGAAGACGCCGCCGTTCTACATCAACGACCCGGATGCCCCGGTGGACGAGATCCTGCGGCTCAAGTACCGCTATCTCGACATCCGCCGCGAGCCGATGCAGCGCCGTCTGATGCTCCGCAGCCGGATGGTCCAGGCCATCCGCGAGGTCCACCACGCCAACGGCTTCGTCGAGGTCGAGACGCCGACCCTGATCAAGAGCACGCCCGAGGGCGCCCGCGACTTCATCGTCCCGAGTCGCCTCCAGCCGGGCACGGTGTACGCACTGCCGCAAAGCCCCCAGCAGCTCAAGCAGCTGCTGATGGTCGCCGGCATCGACCGCTACATGCAGATCGCCCGGTGCTACCGCGATGAGGACCTGCGCGGCGACCGCCAACCGGAGTTCACCCAGCTCGACCTCGAGATGAGCTTCGTCGACGAGGCTGCGGTCATGGACTTCGTCGAGGCGATGGCCGTCGAGGTGTCACGGGTGACCGTCCCGGAGCGGCCCATCCTCGAGACGCCGTTCCCGAAGATGACCTACGACGAGGCGCTCGAGCGGTTCGGCTCGGACAAGCCGGACATCCGGTTCGGGATGGAGCTGGTCGACCTCGGGCCGGTCCTCGTGGCGTCGGACGGCAGCCCGTCGTCGGGCTTCGGCGTGTTCGATACGACGCTCGCCGGCGGTGGCCGGGTCAAGGCGATCGTGGCGCCCGGGATGGCCGGCGTGACCCGTCGCGAGATCGACGAGCTGACCGAGCGCGCCCGCCGCTTCGGCGCGAAGGGCCTGGCCTACCTCGCCCTCGAGCCGGGCGGCGAGGTCAAGGGGCCGATCGCCAAGTTCCTGTCGAACGACACGCAGCGCGCGATCATCGAGTCGACCGTGGCAGGCGAAGGCGACCTGATCCTCATCGTCGCCGACAGCGCCGACACCACCGCCGACGTCCTCGGGCGTCTGCGCGTGGAGCTCGGCGACCGGCTCGGCCTGGCCGACCCGAACGTCCTCTCGTACGTCTGGATCAACCGCTTCCCGATGTACCAGTGGGACCCGGAGATCAGTCGCTGGCACGCGACCCACAACCCGTTCTCGGGCGTCCTGCCCGAAGACGAGGCGCTGCTCGTCACCGCATCGGGCGATCCGGCGCGCCCGTCGCACGAGGACCCGGCTGGTCACGCCCGGGCGCTCCAGTACGACCTCGCGCTCAACGGCTGGGAGCTCGGTGGCGGCTCGATCCGGATCCATCGGCGCGACCTCCTCGAACGCAGCTTCCAGCTCCAGGGCCACACGCTCGAGGGGATGCGCGAGAAGTTCGGGGCTGTCCTCGACGCCTTCGACTACGGCGCGCCACCGCACGGCGGGATCGCCCTTGGCATCGACCGCTGGGCCGCCCTGCTCGCGCTGCAGACGAACATCCGCGAGGTCATGGCATTCCCCAAGACCCAGTCCGGGACGGATCCGATGCTCGAGGCGCCGTCGATCCCGGAGCCCGGCCAGTACGAGGAACTCGGCCTTCGCTACGTCGGTCTGCCGGGGCGGGCGGCGCAGGAGGGCTGATCGATGATGCGTCCCGGCGCCCTCGGCGTCATCGGCGAGACGCCGATCGTGCGGCTGGCGAACGTCGTCGAGCCCGGCATCGCCGAGGTCTGGGTCCTCGCCGGCGAGCTGTACAGCTGAGCGGGGACCTCGGGCCGCTCGACTGGTTCGCGCAGCGGCCTCGCCTCGCGGCCCTGATCGGTGCGACGTGCATCGCGTTCTCGGGCGTCTTCTACCTGTACGCGGCCGTCTCGCCCTCGACCGGCACCTTCTACCGGGCGGTCTTCGGGCTGCCGCTGTTGGTCCTCGTGGCGTTCTGGGAGTGGCAGCGCCACGGTCCGTTGCCGCGACGGTCGCTGCTCGTGGCGGCGCTGGCGGGCGTCGCATTCACCGGAGACCTCATGTTCTGGCACAACGCCATCGAGGCGGTCGGGGCGGGCCTTGCCACGGTCCTCGGGAACCTGCAGGTCATCATCGTCGGGTTCTTCGCCTGGCTCCTGCTCGGCGAGAGACCGTCACGCTCGACCCTGCTCGCGCTGCCGATCGTGCTGGCCGGCGTGATCCTGATCTCGGGTGTCGTCGGCAGCGGCGCCTATGGCGAGAACCCGCAGCTCGGGGTCATCCTCGGTATCGCCACGGCCATCTGCTACTCGGCGTACCTCCTGCTCATCCGGCTCGGCGGCCGCGACCAGCGCCGGCCGGCCGGTCCGGTCGCCGTCGCGACGTTCGTCGTCGTCCTGTGTTCGTTCGCCATCGGCGAGATCGGTGGGACCCTCGATCTCACGCCGGGGCCGGCCAGCCTGTTCTGGCTGGCGATGCTCGGGATCACCGCCCAGTCGGCCGGCTACCTGTTCATCTCGATCTCGCTGCCGCGGCTTCCGGCCATCGTGACCTCGGTCATCCTGCTCAGCCAGCCGGTGATGTCGATGGGCCTGGCGATGGTCTTGCTGGGCGAGACGCCGTCGACGACCCAGCTGTTCGGCGTCGTGCTCGTCATCGGCGGGATCACCGCGGCGACGATCCCCGTCGCGCGCCTGCGCGACGGCCTCCGCCGAGCCGCTCCCGCCGCCTGAACCGCCGGTCGATCAGGATCCGTCGAGTCGGTCGAGCAGCCGCACCGTCGCGGCGACGACCTGGGCCTGCTGATCCAGCCGCGGGATCGTCGCCGGCGGATCGTTCGGCTGGCCGGTGTACCAGCCCATCTGCTCGTGGTTCCCGCCGTCGATGACCGCGAGCGTCACGTCGGTGCCGAGCTTGGCGAGGTTGGCCGGGTTCGTGTAGTTCGGGACGCCGGTATCGAGCGTGCCGTAGGCGGAGATGACGGTCAGGCCGTCGCTCGACAGGTCGGCGGCCGAGTACGACGCCCAGAGGACCAGCCCTTCGACCTGGCCGGGATGCGAGTCGACGAACTGGGCCGCCATCGACCCACCCAACGAGTGGCCGCCGACCGCCCAATGTCGTATCTCCGGGTGGGCGGCGATGACCGGGCCGGCCGAATCGATCCCGAACACGGCGAGGTTGAACGGCACTGCCACGACGACGACGAGGTAGCCCAGATCCGCGATGGCGCGGGCCTGCGGCGCGTAGGCGGCCGACGGCACCTTCCCGCCCGGATACAGGACCAGCCCGGTCGTCGGCGAGGTCCCGACGGGGGTGTAGGTGAGGTTCCCGCGGTCTTCGCTGAACGTGACGGTGGGCGTCGACGCGAGGGCGGCGGTCGCCTCGGGCAACAACGGCTGCGGCTGCGCGTACCACAGGAACCCCGCGATCCCGAGGACGAGCAGGATGGCGAGGACGCCGAGGACGCCCTTGACGATGCGCGATCTGGTCACGTGTCTGATTCGGCGACGGGGCCGCGGTGGATGTCCGTCAGCCGACCTCAGGTGTCGGAAGGCCGGCTTCGGCTGCGACGTCGGCGCCCCACTCGTGGGCGTGCCCGGCCGGCGGATCCGGCGGACCCTCGTAGGTCGGCAGATCGTCGGGTGCCGTGTCCACGTCGTGGGTGACGCCTGGATCGCCCATCTCGACGACGCGCGTCGGGATCGCCGCGGCGAGGTCGTCGATGACGAACGGCGGCATCCGGTCGGGGGCGACGGCGCGCAACGCCTCGAGGTGCGCGGTCGGCACGAGCACCGGCCAGCCAGGTTCGCCGTGCCAGGCCGGACGCAGCATCGCGTCGCGCTCGGTGCCGTGGGTCTCGATGAGCGAGGTGATGGTCTCGGGCCCGACCCAGGTCATGCGCGCCGGCCACAGCAGGACCGCGCTCGTGTCGCCGACCTCGGCGATCGCCAGCTCCGTGCCGCGGACCATCTGGCCGACCGGCCCGGTCTCGGGTGGGGCAGGGGAGCCGTAGACGGCCTCGGACCCAACGAGCGCGGCGGCGACCACGCCATCCGCGTCCGGTGCCAGGACCACGATCGGCAGTGCGCCGCCGGACCAGGCGAGGTCGGCCAGTCGTCGGACGCGGGGCTGGCCGAGCGTGTCGGCGACGGCGCCGTCGGCGGTGGCGGAGAGGATGACGGCGGCGACGGTCATGGGCCCGAGTGTACGCGGCACGAGGGTCCCTCTGCCGTCGAATCGCTTTCCATGGGACAATCGGGCGTCCCATCCGACCAGGAGCCATACGCCACCGTGCCCGACGCCCCGACCCCGAACCCGTCCGATCCCGCTCTCGCCATCCGCGCCGACCTCAGGAACGTCGCCATCGTCGCGCACGTGGACCACGGCAAGACCACCCTCGTCGATGCGATGCTGCGCCAGACAGGCGCCTTCCGCTCGAACCAGGCCGTCGTCGACCGGGTCATGGATTCGGGCGATCTCGAGCGCGAGAAGGGCATCACCATCCTGGCCAAGCAGACCACGGTCGACTACGCCGGGGTGCGGCTCAACATCGTCGACACGCCCGGTCACGCCGACTTCGGCGGTGAGGTCGAGCGGTCGCTGCTGATGGTCGATTCGGTGCTGCTCCTCGTCGATGCCGCCGAAGGCCCGCTGCCGCAGACGCGCTACGTCCTCCAGAAGGCGATGGCCCGTCGGCTGCCGGTCGTCGTCGCGATCAACAAGATCGACCGCGGCGATGCCCGCCCGGACGTCGTCCTGGACGACATCTACGAGCTGTTCATGGACCTCGGCGCCGACTCCCACCAGATCGAGTTCCCGATCGTCTACACCAACGCCAAGGCCGGCACCGCGACGCGCGACCTGGCCGTTCCCGGCACGGACCTCGGGCCATTGCTCGACCTGCTCATCGAGGTCACGCCGCCGGTCACCTACACGCCCGACCATCCGCTGCAGCTGCTCGTCACGAACCTGTCGGCCAACGATTACGTCGGCCGGATGGCGGTCGGACGGATCTGGAATGGGACGATCCGGACGGGTCAGCGGATCATCGTCGTCCGAGAGGACGCGGACGACCCGACCGGCGCCGTCGAGCCCGGCCGGACCATCACGTTGTCGGGCACCGTCACCAGCCTGCAGACCGCGCACGGCATCGACCGGGTGGACATCGAGGAGGCCGGTCCGGGCGACATCGTGTCGGTGGCCGGGCTGCCGGAGGTGACCATCGGCGACACGCTCACGGATCCTGCGGACCCGCGGCCGCTGCCGCGTCTCGACGTGGACGCCCCGACCCTGCGGATGACGTTCGGCGTCAACACCTCGCCGCTGGCCGGGCGCGAGGGCAAGTACGTCACCAGCCGCCAGATCAAGGCGCGGCTCGAGAAGGAGGTCCTCGGCAACGTCTCGATCGAGGTCCGGCCGTCGGAATCCAGCGAGGCGTTCGAGGTTCGAGGTCGGGGCGAGCTGCAGCTGGCCGTCCTCATCGAGCAGATGCGCCGCGAAGGCTTCGAGCTGACCGCATCGCGCCCCGAGGTCCTCCTGCGCGAGGTTCGCGGCGAGCTCCAGGAGCCGTACGAGCGCATCACCATCGATATCCCGCCCGAGTACATCGGCGAGATCCAGACGGCACTGGCCGGCCGCAAGGGCCGTCTCGAGCAGCTCTCGACCGACACCGACGGGCGCGTCCGGATGGAGTACGTCCTGCCGGTCCGCGGGCTCATCGGCTATCGCGGCCAACTGCTGACCGACACGCGTGGGACCGCGTTGCTCCACCAGATCGGCGAGGGCTACGGACCCTGGGCCGGCGAGGTGACGCATCGCACCAACGGCGTGCTCGTGGCGGATCGCGCCGGGATCTCGAACGCGTATGGCCTGTTCAACCTCGAGCAGCGTGCCGAGCTGTTCATCGGCGCCGGGGTCGAGGTCTACGAGGGCATGATCGTCGGCGAGAACAGCCGCTCGGGCGATATGGACGTCAACGCGACGAAGGAGAAGAAGCTCACCAACATCCGGACCCACTCGCACGACGAGTCGCTCCGGCTCACGCCGGCCCGGCCGATCACCCTCGAGACCGCCCTCGAGTTCATCTCCGGCGACGAGCTCGTCGAGGTGACCCCGCTGTCGATCCGGTTGCGCAAACGGTCCCT
The DNA here is from genome assembly GCA_963782715.1 of uncultured Chloroflexia bacterium. GTDB lineage: Bacteria > Chloroflexota > Limnocylindria > Limnocylindrales > CSP1-4 > SPCO01. The sequence goes on along the minus strand of CAWAKU010000008.1, from coordinate 367,580 downwards.
TTCCCAACACGATCGACGTCGCGCGGCGGGCCAGGCCGACGATCTGCGACGGGCGGGCGACCGCGAGACCGCGTCGGCCTAGCGTTCCTGGCGGTAGCTCGGAGCGGCCGGCTGGTCGCGGCGCCACGCCATGTGGAGCAGGACGGTGGCCCACATCCGATACGGACGCCATGCATCCGACATGGCCGTCCACGTGGCGTCATCGGGTGGTTCGGGCAGGCCGTACAGCGCGGCGACGGCCGTCCGGCTGATCTCGTCCGTGAGCGGCAGCGAATTGGCCACCCCGCAGCCGCGCATCAGGATCGCCTGGGCGGTCCACGGCCCGACCCCCGGCAGCGAGCGGAGCTCGGTCAGCGCCTCTTCCTCGGGGAGGGCGCGCAGGCGCTCGGTGTCGAGGCGGCCGTCGATCGCGGCGCGGGCGAGGTCACGCAACCGGGTCACCTTCACCGCACTGATCCCCTGGACCGTCTGGACGTCGAGTAGCGCTTGCGGTCGCGGGAACGGCCGCACGACCTGGCCGCCGATCTCGATCGCATCGCCGTATCCGGCGCCGAGGCGCTCCTTGACGACCCGCGCCTGGCGCATCGAGATGCGCTGGCCGATGACGAACGAGGTGGCCGCCTCGTAGGCGGAGTAGAAGCACACCGGCCGGAGCCAGTCATACCGCTCCTGGAGTGCGCCGAGCACCGGGTCCCGCTCGCCGATGGCAGCCCAGCCGCTGCCGTCGTGGTCGAGCGAGAGCGACCGGGCAGCCTGGTGGCGGACCGTCGCCACGTCGTCCGAACCATGCACCTCGCCGCGGACGACGCCGTCCTTGGTCTGCCAGACGTCGACGGCGGCCGACTCGCGCCAGCCTTCGACGGGGAACGTCATCAGCAGGCCTGTCGTCGTGCCGTGGGCACCGATCCCGGCCGCGAACCCGCCGGCGAAATCCTGCGCCGCGGCCAGCGAGAAGCGGCCTGCGGGCTCGATCGTGAATGAGGTCACGCGTCGATCGTCTCACCGCTGTCCAGCGGCGAGCGATCGAGCGGTGGCGCGTCGGTCAGGCGCTGTAGGCCCGATAGGTGAACGACGCAGCGGGTCCGGCACCCTCGCGTGCTTCCGCGCGAATGGTGGTGACGACGGCGATCGACAGGACAAGGAGCGAGATGAAGGCGAAAGCGGCGGCGAGGATGAACGGCATGAGGGAGGACTCCTGCTGAGTGGTGGCCCGAGACTGCGCCGCGTGCTCTGGCTCCAGATAGGGCCGTTCGTCTCCTCCGACGGTGGACAGATGTCATGGGTCGAAGACCCCGACATGGGTCCGGTGTACGATCGGGCTCATGCCGATCTACCTCGATCACGCCGCGACGACCCCGCTCCGACGCGAGGTCCTCGAGGCGATGATGCCGTACCTCACCGGGTCGTTCGGGAACCCGAGTTCGGCGCACAGCTTCGGGCGCGTCGCGCGGGCCGGCCTTGACGAGGCGCACGAGCGAGTCGCGGCGCGGCTCAACGCGGGTGGCCGCGAGATCGTCTTCACGTCCGGCGGCACGGAAGCGAACAACCTCGCGCTGAAGGGCGCGGCCTGGGCCGGCAAGGCGCGCGGCCACCGCATCGTGACCTCCTCGGTGGAGCATCACGCCGTCGGCCACACCCTGCGCTACCTCGAGAAGTTCGGGTTCGAGATCGTCGAGCTGCCGGTCGACCGCTACGGCCGGGTCGACCCGGACCAGCTCGAGGCGGCGCTCAACGACAGGACGATCCTCGTCTCGATCATGCTCGCCAACAACGAGGTCGGCACGATCCAGCCGATCGCCGAGCTCGTGGCCCGCGCTCGCACGCGCAAGGGCATCACCGTCCACGTCGATGCGGTCCAGGCGGCGCCGACGGTCGACCTCGACGTCGAGGCGCTCGGCGCAGACCTCGTGTCGCTCGGGGCGCACAAGTTCGAAGGCCCGAAGGGCGTCGGCGCGCTGTACGTCCGGCATGGGACGCACATCCTCGCCCAGCAGCAGGGCGGGACACAGGAGCGGCATCGCCGCGCCGGGACGGAGAACGTGGCTGGTGCGATCGGGCTGGCCACGGCCTACGAGCTGTCGTGCGCCGAGCGGCCGGAGACGGTCCAGCGCCTGACGACGCAGCGTGCCCGGCTGGCGACAGCGGTCCTCGCCGTTGCCGGCGTCGAACTCACCGGTCACCCGAAGGATCGGCTGCCCGGGATCCTGTCCGTCCTCGCCCGCGACACGGACGGTGCATCGGTGGCGATGGCGCTCGATCTTGAGGGGATCGCCTGTTCGGTCGGGTCGGCCTGCACGACCGGCTCGACCGAGGTGAGCCATGTCCTGACCGCGATGGGCTATCCCGAGGAGGAGGCGCGCGGTGCGCTGCGCCTATCGCTGGGCCGGACGACGACCGATGACGAGGTCGCGGCCGCATGCGACCTGGTGCCGCGCGTCCTCGCGTCCATGCGCGTGGGCACGGTCGCGGTCGCGGCCGACCCGCTCGGGCAGGGCGTGCCGGCATGAGTCGGATCCTCGTGGCGATGTCGGGCGGCGTGGACTCGTCGGTCGCGGCGGCGCTGCTCCATGCCGAGGGCCACGAGGTCGTCGGTGTCTGGATGCGTCTGCACGACGTCGCCGACAGCTATTCCGAATTCAAGAAGAGCTGCTGCTCGCTCGACGCTGCGGACGACGCGCGCCGGGTCGCGGCCCAGCTCGGCATCCCGTTCTATGTCATGAACCTCGAGCGCGAGTTCGATGCCGGCGTGCTCCAGCCGTTCCTCGACGCGTATCTCGGCGGCGAGACGCCGTCGCCGTGCGTCGACTGCAACACCTACGTGAAGTTCGGAGCGCTGCTCGGGCGGGCACGGCACCAGTACGAGTGCGAGGCCGTCGCGACCGGCCACTACGCGCGTCGCGATGTGGGGCCCGACGGGCACGCGCGGTTGCTTCGGGCCCGCGACACCGACAAGGACCAGACCTATTTCCTGTACGGCCTGCGCCAGGACCAGCTCGAGCACGCCCGGTTCCCGCTCGGCGAGCTGACCAAGCCGGAGGTCCGCGAGGTGGCGCGGGAGCTCGGTCTCGCCACTGCCGACAAGCCCGAGAGCCAGGAGATCTGCTTCGTCCCAGGCGGCGACTACCGCGACGCCCTGCGCGACCGTGCGGGTTGGGTGCCCGTCGCGGGGCCGCTTCTGGATTCCGACGGCGAGCGGGTGGGGGAGCACGGCGGGACGGCCGGCTACACCATCGGGCAGCGCCAGGGCCTGGGCGTCGCGCTCGGCGAACCGCGCTACGTCAGTCGGATCGATCCGCTGACCAACACGATCACCCTGGGTCGCCGGGTGGACCTCGAGACGACCACCATCGAACTGGAGCGGACGAGCTTCGTCAGGGGCGACGCGCCCGACGGGCGAGGCGAGCCGTTCCGCGCGGAGATCCGGATCCGGCACCGCGCGACACCGGTCGGGGCCATCGTCCGGCCGGCCTCGACCGATGAGCCCGCACGCGGCGGCCGCTGGAAGGTCGAGACCGACACGCCGGTCTGGGCCGCAGCGCCCGGACAGGCCGCGGTGCTGTACGACGGTGATGTCGTCCTGGGTGGCGGCCGCATCGCCCGGCTGGCGCCGGTCGAGCTGTCCCGTGTCCCGGCCGCGGTGGCGGTCGGCGTGGGCTCGTGAGCATCGGTCCCGCGCTCATCCTCGGCGTCCTGGTCGGGATCTTCCATGCCTCGCTTTTCGTGCTGATCCGGGGCAACGCCGGCGGGCGCCTGGCGATCATCGTGATCGCGGCGATCCTGGGCGCGTGGGCCGGCGATGCGCTGGCCGATCGGCTCGGGTTCGATGTCCTGATGATCGGTGACTTCCATCTCCTCGCGGCATCGATCGTCGCGTGGATCGGGATCGGCGTCGCATCGGCAGTGGCGATCCTCGGCCCGTCGAGGCGGAGCGCATGACCGACCGCGACGACGACCGCGCGACAGCCTCGTTCCTTCGCGGGATGACCATCGGCGCGATCATCGGCGCGATCGTCGCCGGGTCGTCCATCTGGGCCCGGTGGTGGGGACGTCGGCGCCGCCCGTAGTGGGCGCTGGCTCGGACGCCGGGACGCCTAAGCGGTCTTGATCGCGAGCTCGAACGTGGCCTTGTAGCCGTCGCCGTCCTTGGCGACGTCGAGCAGGGTCATCCCCTGGCTCTGCTGGTAGATCCCGTCGTTGGCGTTCTGGACGTCGTGCTTGCCTTTTGCCGCATAGGCCGCGCTGGCGTAGACGGCGTCGCTGAACGCGTCGTCGAAGAAGAGCTGCGAGGTGAATTCGAAGCCGCTTGTCGCCGTCGCGTCGGTCCGGACCTTGAAGTGGATGTGGACCGCGCGTCCCTGGTACCAGCCCGGGTAAACGGTCACGATCCGGGCCTTGCCCGACGAGTCGGTGTGCTGGTAGCCACGCAGGTAGTCGTGGCCCTGCTCGCTGCCGACATCCGAGTAGTTCCCGGCGGCATCGCAATGCCAGACGTCGACCAGGACTCCCTCGAGCGGGATGCAGGCGTTTCCGTCGACCTGCGACACGACCCAGTCGATGGTCAGCACCGCACCCTCGGAGACCGACCCGTCCGACGTGTCCGTCCGGATGTCGGATCGCTCGAGGTTCTCGTTGACGTAGTAGGGACCCTCGGTCAGCTCGGGGACGACGACGCAGGAGGGCAGGGAACTCGCGACGGCGACGGCCGTGGCGGTCGCACGAGCCGCTGCTGCGGCGCCGCCCGAGGCCCCGGCCGTGGCCGCGCCGGACGCCGCGGATCCCGGGGCGCAGGCCGCGGCCACCGCCGACACCGACACCGTGCCCAGCAGCGCGAGGACCTCGCGGCGGGACAGGACACGGCCGATCAGTCGGTCGTCATCGTCGGCGTCGACCGGCGCCGGGGCGCCGGCCTCGGCGGGTGTCTGGCTCGGGACGGTCATGTCGGGCGGCTCCTTCGATCGTATGTCGATGGCCCGCAGACTGTCCGAGGTCCCTGAGACGGGCGTGAGAGGCTCGCCAGCCTCAGGCCGCCGAACCGGCGAACAGGACGGCCGCCATCGCCAGCGCAGCCGGAACGGCCTGGACGACGAGGATGCGCCGACTCACCGTCGCCGCCCCGTAGACCCCCGCCACGATCACGCACCCGAGGAAGAAGAGCTTTACCTGGAATCCGGTCGGATCGGCCGCCAGCAGGCCCCAGACGAGCCCTGCGACGAGAAAGCCGTTGTACAGCCCCTGGTTGGCCGCGAGCGTCGCCGATCCATCGGCGAAGGCCTGCGTCGTCCCGAACGCCTTCAGCCCGCGCGGCGTCCGCCACAGGAACATCTCGAGGACCACGATGTAGACGTGGATCGCTGCCACGACGGCGACGAGGATCCCGGCGACGGTGACCATGGCCGCGACGATACACGACTGCGACATGGGCATCGGGGAGCGTGGCGATGGGTTCGGTACCATTGCGTCCGATGCCGCCACCCGTCCAGACCCCAGATCCGCGGATCGTGGCGTTGCCCGCCGCCGAGATCCGCCGTCGCTTCGTCGAGTTCTTCGCCGAGCGCGGGCATGCCATCGTGCCCAGCGCCGGCCTGGTCCCGGCCGGCGATGCGACGCTGCTGTTCACCAATTCCGGGATGGTCCAGTTCAAGGACGTCCTGATCGGCGCGGAGACGCGGTCGTACACGCGAGCCGTGGACTACCAGCGCTGCCTGCGCGTGGCGGGCAAGCACAATGACTTCGAGGAGGTCGGTCGGACGCCACGTCATCACACCTTCTTCGAGATGCTCGGCAACTGGAGCTTCGGCGACTACTTCAAGCGCGAGGCGATCCACTGGGCCTGGGATTTCCTGACGGTGGATCTCGGCATCCCCGGCGAGCGCCTCGCGGCGACGACCTACAAGGACGACGACGTCGCCTGGGACATCTGGGCCGGCGAGATCGGCCTGCCGCCCGAGCGGATGGCACGCTGGGGCGACGTCGACAACGGCGACGACGCCAACTTCTGGCGGATGGCCGAGACCGGCCCGTGCGGACCGTGCAGCGAGATCCACTTCGACCGCGGCGTCCAGTTCTCGGAAGGCCCGCAGTGCATCCCCGACCACAGCGAGCACTGCCCGCGCTGGCTCGAGATCTGGAACCTCGTGTTCATGGAGTTCGATCAGCGGCCCGACGGTCGCGTGCCGCTGCCCTTCACCAGCGTCGACACGGGCATGGGGCTGGAACGGCTGGCGAGCGTCCTCCAGCAGGTCCCGACCAACTACGACACCGACCTGTTCACGCCGATCCACGCCCGGATGCGCGAGCTGATGGGCCACGACCCGGACGCCTTCGAAGCCGAGCGGTTCAGCTACCAGGTCATCGCCGACCACTCACGGGCGGTGACCTTCCTCATCGCCGACGACGTCCTGCCGTCCAACGAAGGGCGCGGCTACGTCCTGCGCAAGCTCTTCCGCCGCGCGGTCCGGCATGGCCGGCTGCTCGGCCGGCGCGAGCCGTTCATGGCCGAGACCGCGGCTGTGGTCATCGACGTCATGGGCGAGGCGTACCCGTACCTCGTCACGCGACGCGACGAGATCCTCGGCGTCATCGCTCGCGAGGAATCGCAATTCGCGCGGACGCTGGACGCCGGAACCAAGCTGCTCGAGGCGGAGATCGCCAAGGTCGTCCCTGATGGGGCCGCCGCGGTGGTCGGTCGCCAGGCGGAAGCGCTCCCGTCCGACGCGGCGCGGCTGCCGGGTGAGCTCGCCTTCAAGCTCCATGACACCTACGGCTTTCCGATCGACCTGACCATCGAGCTCGCCGCCGAGCACGGCGTCGCGGTCGAGCGCGACGAGTTCGAGCGGGCACTGGCAGCTCAGCGCGAACGGAGTCGGTCGGGCACGAAGGCCCAGCTCTCGAAGCACGCCGAGCTGGCCGCGCTGTACGGCACCATCCAGGCTCGTGCCGGCGATACGACCTTCCTCGGCTACGAGACCACGACCGCAGAGGGCCGCATCCTCGCGATCGTCCGTGACGGGACCGAGTACGACGAGTTGACCGGAAACGGCGAAGCCGAGATCGTCCTCGACCGGACGCCGTTCTATGCGGAGGGTGGCGGCCAGGTCGGCGACCAGGGCGTCCTGCGCGAACCGGACGGCGGCAGCGAGCTGTTCAGCGTCACCGACACCCAGAAGCCGGTCGGCGGCCTGGTCATCCATCGCGGTGTCCTGCACGGCCGCCTGAAGGCGGGGACGACCGTCGAGGCGGTCGTCGATCCGGAGCGGCGCGCGAGCACCATGCGCAACCACACGGCGACGCACCTGCTCCATCGGGCGTTGCGCAACGTGGTCGGGGAGCGGGCACGCCAGGCCGGGTCGCTGGTGACCCCCGACTACCTCCGATTCGACTTCCCGTTCGACCGCGGCCTGACCGATGCCGAGCTCCGCGCGATCGAGGACGAGGTCCACGGGATCATCCGCGAGGACCGGCCCGTCTCCATCGCGTTCATGAGCATGGCCGAGGCGATCGAGGGTGGCGCGGACGCCTTCTTCGACGAGAAGTACGGCGAGACGGTCCGGACCATCCGCGTCCAGGACTTCAGCTTCGAGCTGTGCGGCGGAACGCATGCCCGGGCGAGCGGCCAGATCGGCGGGTTCTTGATCACCGGCGAGCGGAGCATCGGCTCGGGCACGCGCCGGATCGAGGCGGTCACCGGGGTCGCTGCGGACGCCCTCGTGCGTGACAGGTTCGACGCCCTCGAACGCGCGGCGACGGCGGTCGGCGCCCAGTCGGTCGATATGATCCCGGACCGCATCGCCGCGCTCCAGGACGAGCTGCGCGAGACGAAGCGGCGCCTGAAGGCGGGCGCCGGTGCGGCCCTTCCGAAGCCTGGCGAGCTGGCCGCCAAGGCAGTCGAGATGGCACCCGGGGTCCGGCTCGTGGCGGCCGCGCTGCCCTACGATTCGATGGACGCGCTCAAGGCGGCCGCTCGCGACGTGAGCGCCCTCCTGGGATCGGGCGTCGTCGCGCTCGCCCTCGATTCCGAAGAGCCGCAGCTCTTCGTCACGGTCTCTGACGATCTGGTCGCCCGCGGCATCTCGGCCGGCGAACTGGTCACGGTCGCGATGCCGGCGCTCGACGGGCGCGGCGGCGGGCGACCCGGGATGGCGCAGGGTCGGGGGACCCGGCGTGACGGTCTCAACGACGCGCTCGGCGCGATCACGTCCCGCCTCGCGACCGAGGCGAACGGGGCCTGATGGCCTTCTGGCGGCGGATCTGGCAGCGCGACTCGGCCGAAGCGCTGGCCGCCTGCACGGCCCTCGATGTCGGCACGGAATTCGCGAAGGCGCTCGTGTTCGACATCGACCCGTCCGGGCACGGTACCGTCCGTGGCGTCGGGCGCAAGCGCCAGGGCCTGTCGCACATGCAGTCCGGCACGGTCGCCGACATCGCGGCGGTCGTGGACAACTGCGCCGTCGCGCTCCAGGAAGCCGAGGAGATGGCCGGTTTCCGCCCGACCCAGGTCGTCATCGGCATCGCCGGTGAGCTGGTCAAGGGCTTCACCACGACCCACAGCCAGGAACGCAAGCGGCCCGACGCGCCGATCACCGAGGCCGAGCTCCAGAAGCTCATCGACGTGGTCCAGCGCGAGGCGCTACACGAGGCTGAACGGGCCATCACCTGGGAGACCGGGCTGCCGCACGTCGACGTGCGGCTCGTCCACGCCGCGGTCACGGGCGCATCGATCGACGGCTACGCGCTGACCAACCCGGTCGGCTTCCAGGGCCGACACGTCAAGATCGGGATCTTCAACGCGTTCGCGCCACTCGTCCATCTCGGGGCGCTCCAGAGTGTCGCGTCGCAGCTGGACCTCGAGCTGCTCGAGATCGTCGCCGAGCCGTACGCCGTGGCCCGCGTCCTCGGCAGCGACCACATCCGGCAGGCCGGCGCCCTGTTCGTCGACGTCGGCGGCGGGACGACGGACGTCGCGCTCGTCCGCCAGGGCGGCATCGAGGGGACGCGCATGTTCGCGCTCGGTGGCCGGGCGTTCACCAAGAGCCTGGCCGACCGCCTCGACCTGCCCTTCCCGCGGGCGGAGTCACTCAAGGTCGACTATGCCCGCGGGCTGTCGGTCGACAACGCGTCCGACGTCGCCACGATCATCGCCGACGACGTCCGCGTCTGGGCGGCCGGCGTCGAGCTGGTGATGGAGGAGCTGTCCGGCGGCGACCTCCTGCCCGGCCGGATCTTCCTGTGCGGCGGCGGGTCGCGGCTGCCCGAGATCCGGGCGGCCCTCGGCTCGCAGTCGTTCTACGAGCGCCTGCCGTTCGCCCGACCGCCCGAGGTCATCGTCATGGCGCCCGACCAGATCGAGACGATCTCGGACGCGACGGACCTGCTCGTGGACCAGCAGGACGTGACGCCGCTCGGGCTGGCGTACCAGGCGATCGAGCTCCAGACGTCGGAGGATCCGCTCGACGCCGCCCTGCGCCGGGTGCTCCGAGCGATGAAGGTCTGATCGATGGCCTCCCGGATCATCTACCTCGAGGTCGACGACGAGATCACCTCCGCCGCGACGCGCATCCGGGCCGCCGAGCAGGACCGACTCGCGGTCGTCCTGCCGCATGGCTCGCGGGTCGCCACGTCGCGCATCAACTTCCGGCTCCTGTCGCGCGACGCGATGGAGCACGACAAGCGACTGTCGATCGTCTCGGCCGATCCGGCGACGCGGGCGCTGGCGGCGTCGGCGGGCCTGCCGGTCTTCGCGTCGGTGGCCGAGTACGAGGCGGCGCTTGCCGGCAGCGACGCGGCCGGCGCGGCGGCGGTGCCCGTCGTCGCGCCGAACGTCCGCGACGAGCCGAAGCCGTCGACGTCCGATGGGACGCTCGGCCTGGCAGCCGCGGCAGCCGTCTCGTCCGACGCCGGCCAGACGATCCGGGCGCCCGTCCCTCGTGAGGTCACTCGGGCTCCCGAACCGCGCCCGGACGCCCCCTGGACAGGCGGCGGGGGCGGAGCAGGTCCGGGGCCGGTCTCGACGACCGGTGCCCGGGGCGGCGGCCGGATCCGGATGCCCTGGCTGATCGGGGCGGCCATCCTCGGGCTCGCCCTCCTGGTCGCCGGCGTCGGGGCGTACGTCCTGCTGCCGTCGGCGACGATCGTCGTCACGCCCCGCCCCGAGCCGATCACCCCGGTCCACCTCACGGTCGTCGCCGACCCGAACGCCGCTGCCCCGGGCGGCACGCCGCCGGTCGTCCCGGCCACGCGCATCTCGATCCCGGTCTCGGTCAACGACACGTTCGCAGCGACCGGCAAGCGGGTCGAGCTGACCAAGGCCACGGGCAGCGTCCGGTTCGAGAACCGCGACCCGACCAGCACCAACCGGATCGTCTCGGGGAGCATCGTCAGCACCGCGTCGGGGATCCGGTTCCGGACCCTCGTCACCATCACCGTGCCACGGGCCGAGCTCGTCGGGCTGACCATCTTCCCGGCCCGGGCCAGCGTGAACGTGACCGCCGTCGATGGCGGCCCTGATGGCAACGTCGATCCCGGGACGATCGTCATCGTGCCCAGGGGCGAAAGCTCGCTGTTCCTCAAGGTGACCAACCCGGAAGCCACGACCGGCGGTCGCAGCGACGTCTTCACGAGGGTCACCCAGGAGGATGTGACGGCGGCGATGACATCGCTCCAGTCGTCGCTCGACGAGGCCTTCCGTGAGGCGATGGCGGACCCGGCCCAGGCACCGGCCGGGGCGACCGTGTTCCCCGCGACGGGCGTCCTGGGGGAGGCGACGCCGACGGTGCCGCCCGAGAGCCTGGTCGGCCAGGAGGTCGCGACCTTCGCACTCGGCCTGTCTGCCACCGGGACCGTCGTCGCCGCCGATTCGGCACCGGTCACGGCCATCGCCCAGGCGGCCGTCAAGGAAGCGGTCGATCCCGGTCATGAGCTCGTCGCGGGCTCGGTCCAGGTCGATGTCGGGGACGCCATCGTCATCGGCCAGACCGTCAGCTTCCCGGTCACGATCAGCGCCCAGCAGATCGCCGTGCTTGATCCGGGCGAGCTCGAGAAGATGGTCCTGGGCAAGTCCGTGGCCGATGCGACCGCGATCCTGGAGCCGTACGGCGAGGTGAAGATCAACGTCTCGCCGGACTGGTCCGGATCCGTCCCGAGCTTCGAGAGCCGCGTCGACCTCACGATCGGCCGGGCGGTCGAGATCCAGACGCCGGCTCCATCGGTGTCGGCGGCTCCGTGACCCGCTGGCTCGGCATCGACCTCGGCGAGAAACGCGTCGGTCTTGCCCTTGCCGACGGCGACCCGGCCGACGCCATCGCCCGACCGCTGCAGACCCTCCGGCGCGGTCGTGACCTCGCCTCCGACGTAGCGCAGCTGGCGGCCGTCATCGAGCGTGAGCGGATCGACGAACTGGTCGTCGGGCTGCCGCTCGATGTCTCCGGCGACGAGGGTTCGCAGGCGGCCCTCACCCGGGCGTGGGCCGAGGCGATGGCGGTCGAAGTCGGACTTCCGGTAGGATTTCGCGACGAGCGGCTGACCAGCCATCTCGCCGAGGCCCGACTCGGTCCAATGAAACGAGGTCGATCCGGCGGACCGCCGAGCAAGACCCAGCGGGATGCCTATCGCGCCCGAGTGGATCGCGAGGCCGCAGCCATCATCCTCCAGGACGAACTCGACACACGCGCCGGTCGCCGCTCGTCCACTCGACGCACCCCAGACCCCCAGGAGATCAGCTGATGACGATCCGCTCCGGCGGACGCCCCCGGGACAGGCGCGCCCAACCAGCCCGCCAGTATGACCCGGAAGCCTATGCGACCGACACCATCCCCGAATTCTCCGAGCCCGCGCCCCGTCCCCGCAACGGCGGCGGTCGTGGCGGTGGTCACGGCGCGGTCGGCCTGCTGAAGTTCCTGATCTTCGCCCTGGTCCTCGCTGCGGTCGTGCTGACCGTCGCCCTGACCGCGCTCCGGCCGGTGGTCGCGAGCACGGTCATGACCATCGCCGAGGACAACCCGGCGACGCTCAACCTGCCGTTCGTCGAGGACATCGTCCGGGAGAACCTGGGGCTGGCGCTCACCACGCCCGCCTCGACCGAGCCGACCCAGGTCCAGTTCCTCGTCGAGTCCGGCGACACCGCGAGAACCATCGCCAACCGGCTCGAGGATCAGGACCTGATCGGCGACAGCCGGGCGTTCGTGTTCATCGCGACCGTCAAGGATCTGACCGGGTCGCTTCAACAGGGCACCTTCATCCTGCGCAAGAACATGACGCCCGACCAGCTGGTCAACGCGCTCCTGGCTCCGCCCACGGTCAAGTACGTCGACATCGGCCTGCGCACCGGGCTCCGGCTCGAGCAGATCACGGCCAAGCTCGAGAGCCTGCGTCCCGACCTGCTGATGGATGCCTCGGAGTTCTACGACATCGTCAAGTCGCCGCCGGCCGCGCTCCTGGCGGATTACCCGTGGCTCCAGGCGATCCTCAAGGACGCTCCGAAGGACGCCTCGCTCGAGGGCTTCCTGTGGCCGTCGACATACCGGGTCCTGCCCGACACGACGCCCGAAGAGCTGGTCCGGCTGATGCTCGACAACTTCGCGTCCAACGTCGGTCCCGAGCGGATGGCTGTCGCCAAGGAGCGCGGACTGAACTTCTACGAGGTGCTCACGCTGGCCTCGATCGTCGAGCGCGAGGCGCAGCTCGATGCGGAGAAGCCGCTCATCGCCGGTGTCTACGACAACCGGCTCGACCCGAAGAAGTGGTCGCTCGGGCTGCTCCAGTCCGACCCGACGATCTTCTTCGTGAACGATTCGCTCCAGCTCGCGAAGGTCCCGGTCAGCGATTGGACCAAGTACGTCTTCTGGGCGCCGATCAAGGGCGGCCTGACCGACCAGACGTTGCCGGCCGCGTTGGCCGGCTATAACACCTATACCAGCAAGGGACTGCCGCCCGGGCCGATCGACACGCCGACCCTGACCTCGATCGATGCCGCGCTGGAGCCCGATACAAAGGCTGGCTACCTCTTCTTCCTGGCCAAGGGCGATGGGACGGGGACGACGGCATTCGCCAAGACGCTCAAGGAGCACCAGGCGAACGTCAAGAAGTACATGAAGCCATGACCCACGGCGGGCCGACCGCCGGTCTGCCGGTCCCGGCCGATTTCGCGGCCGCTCCGTCCGTGGCGGACCTGGCCCGCTGGGAGGCGTCGGATCGGGCCGCGCGTCCGGCCCGCCAGGCGCGCCTCCGGGCACGGTTCGCCGGTGCGCCCGTGGACGCCTATTTCGGGGTCCGGCGCGAGCACATGCGTTACCTGACCGGGTTCGCCCTGGCCGATGGCGAGGAGAAGGTCGCGGGTTACTCCGGCCAGTTCGTGGTCACCGGCGACGAGGTCGTCGTGCTCGCCGATTCGCGCTACACGATCCAGGTCCGTCGCGAGGCGCCCGAGACCCGGTTGTTCGAGGCGTATCAGGACCTGCCGACACGCTGGCCTGAGCTGATGGCATCGGTGGGCGCGCGCCGTGTGGCCGTCGAGGCCGGCTTCGTCTCGCAGGCGCTCTGGCAACGGCTGGTGGCGGCCTGCCCGGATGTCGAGCTCATCGCCGTCGAGGGCTGGGTCGAGGCCGACCGGGCGGTCAAGGAACCGGCCGAAGTCGAGCGCATCGCGGCCGCCTGTGCCGTGGCCGATCGGTCGCTGGCGGCATTGCTCCCCGAGATCCACGCCGGCGTCACCGAGGCAGACCTCGCCCTCCAGCTCGAATGGCTGATCCGGACCGGCGGCGCCGAGGCGCTCGCCTTCGACGTCGCGTGCCTGTCAGGCCCGGAGGCAGCCCTCCCGCATGGCGCACCGGGCGACCGACCCGTGCTCGACGGCGCTGTCCTGCTGTTCGATTTCGGGGCGCAGGTCGCGGGCTACCGGAGCGACATGACCCGGACGCTGTTCGTCGGCGATCCCACGCCGCGCGATCTCGAGATCCATGCTGTCGTGGCACGCGCACAGGCTGACGCGATCGACGCTCTCGAACGCGCGGTCGGGTCGGACGCAGGGGCCGACGCTGTGCTGCCCAGCGGTCGGGCCATCGACGCGGTGGCGCGCGGCGTCATCACCGCCGCCGGCCACGGCGATCACTTCGGCCACGGGACCGGTCACGGTATCGGCCTCGCCACGCATGAGCAGCCGTCACTCGGGCGGCTGGCGACCGACGCGCCGCTGCCGAGCCCGACGGTCTTCTCGATCGAACCGGGGATCTACCTCGACGGCGAGATGGGCGTCAGGATCGAGGACCTCGTGCTGTTCGATGCCGCCGCCGGCCAGGTCGAGCGCCTGACCCGTTTCCCGCGCGAGGTCATCGCGCTGCGGGGCTGACACGAGGTCGGACGCCGGTCTAGGCTCTGCACGTGGACCCGCAGTTCCAGATCGACGTCTTCGGGTGGATGGGGCCGATCTTCGCGATCAGCCTGCTCGTGCCGCTGGTCATCACCCTATTGATCATCGGCGTCGTCGTGTGGTCGATCCGTCGCAGCCTGCCGCCGCGCGAGGACCCCGCGGTCGCGGAACTGAAGGCGCGCCTGGCACGCGGCGAGATCGAGCCCGTCGAGTACGAGGTCCGGATGCGGGCCCTGCGCGACGGCGACGGATAGCCTCGTCCGGCACGGCTGCGCGCCGGTCGTCTGCTACGATCGGGCCTCGATCCATCAACCGACCCCGCCGGTCCGCGTGTCCTCCGATCGAACGACCCGCCGGCGCGAACGCCCAGGAGCCCCGACCGCATGATCAGCACCGGTGAACTCAAGAAGGGGGTGGCCATCGAGCTCGACGGCGAGCTCTGGCAGATCCTCGACTACCACCACATCAAGATGGGCCGTGGCAGCGCCCAGGTCCGCATCACGCTGCGGAACATCAAGCGTGGCCAGACGGTGGAGCGTTCGTTCCAGGCCGGCACGAAGTGGCCACGCGCATCGATGGAGAAGCGGCCCGTCCAGTTCCTGTACAAGGACGGCGACGACTACCACTTCATGGACAACGACACGTACGACCAGTTCATGCTGAGCGGCGACCAGCTGGGCGAGACCGCCAAGTACCTGACCGACGGGATGACCCTCGACCGGACCAGCTACCAGGGCGAGACGATCGGCGTCGAACTGCCGGTGACCGTCGACCTCAAGGTGATGGAGACCGAGCCCGGCTTCGCCGGCGACACGCAGACCGGCGCCCGGAAGCCCGCGACGACCGAGACGGGGCTCGTCGTCCAGGTCCCGATCTTCGTCGAGACCGGCGACACCATCCGCATCGACACCCGGACGGGGGAATACCAGACCCGGATGTGAGGGATCGCCCGATGCCGGAGCAAGAACCACCCGACTGGGCGCTCCCGAGCTGGGATGCCGTGCCGGTCGATCCGGCCGACCGGGGGTTGCGGCCGGTGGGGCCCGGTCCCGGAGCGGAGAGTGGGCCGGCGCGCGTGGCAGCCCCCGGGACGTTCGGTGTCCGGATCCTGGGCGTCAGCGAGGTCACCCGGACGATCCGCGGCGCCGTCCGTGCCGACCCGCGCCTGTCCGACCTGTGGGTCGAGGGCGAGATCGGCCGGGTCACGATCTCGTCGGCCGGTCACGCCTATTTCGCGCTCAAGGACGAGCGCAACCAGCTCCAATGCGTCTGGTTCCGCGATGACCGGCTCCGCTCGGCGTTCGAGGCGCAGGCCGGGCTCCGGGTCGTGGCCCACGGCCGGATCGACCTGTTCGAACCGCAGGGCGCGCTGCAGCTGTACGTCGAGTCGATCCAGCCGGCCGGGCTCGGCGACCTGACGCTGCGGTTCGAGGCGCTCAAGGCGCGGCTCGCGGCCGAAGGGCTGTTCGATGGGGCACGCAAGCGGCCGCTGCCGTCGCGTCCGGCGACCATCGCCGTCATCACCAGCCCGACCGGGGCGGTCTGGAAGGACATCTGTCACGTCCTGGCCCGCCGCTGGCCGCTGACGCGCGTCGTGCTCGTCGCTGCCCAGGTCCAGGGCGAGGCGGCTCCGGCGAGTCTCGTGAGCGCGTTCCGCAAGGTCGAGCGTTACGCGGCCGACCGGATCGCAGCCGGCCGGCCGGAGGAGGCTCCGGCGATGACGATCCTGGCCCGGGGCGGCGGATCGCTCGAGGACCTCTGGGCGTTCAACGACGAGGCGGTCGTGCGGGCGGTCGTCGCGCATTCGGTGCCGGTCGTGTGCGGGGTCGGCCACGAGGTCGATGTCACATTGTGCGATTTCGCCGCGGACGTCCGGGCGCCCACGCCTTCCGCCGCAGCCGAGGTGGCGGTTCCCGATCGCGCCGACTTCGTGGCCTCGGTCCGCCAGGGTGGACGGCGGCTCGACGCCGCCGTCGGGGCGCGGCTGCGCACGGACGGGCGCGAGGTGGCGGCGGAACGGCGGGCGCTGGAACGACTGAGTCCGCTGGCCCAGCTGGCCAGCGCACGGGAACGCGTGGGGTTGCTTCTCGACCGGGCGACACGAGCGGTCGGCACGGCCGTGTCCGAGCGCCGACGGACCGAGGAGCGCCTCGCGGCTCGTCTCAGCCCGACCCTGCCGGCGCGCCTCGCCCGCGACCGCCTGCGCCTCGACCGCGCGGCGGTCATGGGTCCGCTCGCCGTCCGGCGGGTGACGGCCGCTCGCGCCTCGCTCGTGTCGACCGGCACCGCCCTGGCCGTCCTTGGCCCGCAGGCCACGCTCGACCGTGGCTATGCCATCGTCCGGCGCGCGGACGACGGCCGGATCGTTCGCGATGCTGCGGCGGACGCGCCCTCGGGCACGCGTCTCGCGCTGCGCGTCGCCCACGGCGAGCTGCCGGCGACCGCTGACGACCGGTGAGGCGGGACAGACCGCGGACATGGAACCGCTGATCGTCGCCGCGCTCTTCATCGGTCTGGTGATCGTCATCGCCGTCGTCGGAGTGCGCCTTGGTATGCTCCTCGCCCCACGCATCGACCGGCTGACCGAACCGCACGACGAGGCTGATGGTGACGACCACGACTGATCAGGCGATCGACGCGCTGACGTTCGACGAGGCGCTCGCCGAGCTGCAGCGGAGCGTCGCCGAGCTCGAGGCCGGCGGTCAGCCGCTGGAAGCGTCGATCGCGCTGTACGAGCGGGGTGTCGCACTCCAGGCGCGCTGCGAAAAGCTCCTCGGCGACGCCGAGCTGCGCGTCCAGCAGCTCATCGCCCGGGCCGGCGGCGCGCTCGAGACCCGAGACGTCAGTCCTGAGGATGCGACCGAGGATCCGGCCGCCTCCTGATCAGGCCTGCGGTGGCCGGATGAGCGCTGGGGCGACGTTGAGGTTGAACCGGAACTTGTTGTTCGGGTCGTAGCGTGCCTTGACCATCGCCAGGCGGCTGAAACCCTCGGTGCCGAAGGCGAGCCGGACCCGTTCGTTGGTCTCGTCGACCGGCGCGTAGTTGGCATAGCCGGCGCCGCTGAGCGAGCCGACCTCGAGGCGTTCCGCGGCGTAGCGCGCCCAGCTGATCTGCGCGTCGTCGAGTGCCGGGTCGTCCCAGATCGCGAGCGCGCTGGCGTTCCACGTCGCGGCCCGCTGGGCAAAGGCGGTCCCACCATCCGGCTCGGTGTGCGCGACACCCCGGATCGTCTCAAGGAGCAGTCCGCTCTCACCGCCCGGCAGGGCTCCCACGGCAGCGACGACGCCGCTGATGACCGCCTCGTCCATCTCGCGCAGGAAGTGGCCCTTCCAGTAGTGACGCAGCCCGAACGGCAGTCGGCCACTCATCGCCTGGACGTCCGGGTACTCCATCGGTCCGACGGTGTCGGACACGATCGGCAGCGCGGCGCGGAAGGGTCGAAGGATATCGTCGGCGCCGGTCGGGTCGCCGGCCCAGCAGATGCCGACCCGGGCCATGATCTCGGCCTCTTCGCCGACCGGGCCGATCCAGGCCGTCATCGTGAGCGAATCGGGGGCGGTGGCACTGACAGCGGCCATCCGACGCAGGACCTGCTTGACGGCGTAGGCCGGGTAGCTGAAGTAGCCCGCCAGGATCGGTCCGGGATCGAATGCCTGGAATTCGAACGAGGTCACGACGCCGAAATTCCCGCCGCCGCCGCGCAGTGCCCAGAGCAGTTCAGGGTCACCATCGGGCCCGGCCACGACGCGTTCGCCGGTCACGGTGACGAGCTCAGCCCGGATCAGGTTGTCGCAGGTGAAGCCGGCGAGGCCCGACAGCCAGCCGATCCCGCCGCCGAGGGTGAGGCCGGCGACCCCGGTGTCCCCGAACGTCCCGCCGACGACGGCGAGATGGTGGGCCCAGGTCGCCGCATCGAGGTCGTCCCACTGCGCACCGCCCTGGACACGTGCGATCCGCGTCGCCGGATCCACCGTCACCGCCCGCATCTCGCGCAGGTCGACGACAAGGGCGCCGTCCGCCATCGAGTGGCCGGCGACGCTGTGGCCGCCGCCGCGGACGGCGATGGGCAACCCGAGGTCGCCCGCCGCGACGACCGCCGCGACGACGTCGTCGACCGAGCGTGCCCGGACGATGACCGCCGGACGACGGGTCACGGTGGCGTTGAAGGTCGCACGCGCCTCGTCGTAGCCTTCGTCGGCACCGGTGATGACGCGGTCCCCGAGGCTGGCCCGCAGGCCATCGACGACGAACTTCTCCAAGATCAACCCCCGCGGTGGCGGGTCGCTGGAAACGAGCGACCCCTGAGGGACAGGTTTACACTCTGCGCGAACCCATCCCGGGCCCGACTTGCTGCGAACCCATCATCACACGCGACGGGGTCGAACCGTCAGCGCGACGAAGCCGGCAGACCGAGCCGGCCGCCATCCGGAGCCCCATCCCGTGCGCATCCTCCCGTCGATCCAGGACCCGGCTGACCTTCGCGGTCTCGACGAGGCGCAGCTCGCTCAGCTGGCCGTCGAGATCCGCGACACGATCGTCGGGACCGTCGCGCACACCGGGGGCCATCTCGGCTCGTCGCTCGGCGTCGTCGAATTGACCATCGCCTTGCACCGGCTGCTGGAGTCGCCGCGCGATCGCATCGTCTGGGACACCGGGCACCAGGCCTACCCGCACAAGCTGCTGACGGGCCGGCTCGAGCGGTTCGGGACATTGCGCCAGCTCGATGGCATCGGGGGCTTCCCGCGTCGGACCGAATTGCCCCACGACGTGTTCGACGGCGGTCACGCCGGGACAGGCCTGTCGATCGCCGAAGGGCTCGCCGAGGCACGCGACCTGCGCCACGGGTTCGAGCGGATCGCGGTGGTCGTGGGCGACGCGGCGCTCATGAGCGGCCTGTCGCTCGAGGCGCTCAACGACATCGGTCAGCGCCAGACCCAGATGCTCATCGTCCTCAACGACAACGAGATGTCGATCAGTCCGTCCGTCGGCGCGTTCTCAAAGTACCTGTCCGAGATCAAGCTGTCGGGCGCCTGGCAGAGCGGCCGGAGCGCCTATGACCGGACCGTCGAGCGGATCCCGTTCATCGGCGGGACCGTCCTCGAACTGAGCCAGCGGTTCCGCCGGTCGGTCGTCAACTTCGCCCAGCCCGGTCAGCTGTTCGAGGATCTCGGGGTGACCTACATCGGGGTCGTGCCGGGCCACGACCTGCACGCCCTGCTCGAGACGCTCGGGCGGGCGCTGGCCCTGCCCGGTCCGACGATCGTCCATGTCCGGACGCAGAAGGGCCGTGGCTTCCGCCCGGCCGAGCGAGACCAGGTCGGGTTCCACGGGGCGGCGTTGCCGCCGATGGGCGTGAATCCGCCCGCACCCGCCCCGTCGGTCCAGGCGTCGATGCCGACCGAATTGATGAGCGACGACGCGGCACCGCCGGCTGTCGTCGCCGAGGCGCCGAAGAAGAACCCGAACTACACCGCGGTCTTCGCTTCGGAGCTGATCGAGCTCGCGCGGACGGATCGTCGGATCGTCGGGATCACGGCGGGGATGCCGACCGGCACCGGCATGTCACGGTTCCAGGCCGAGTTCCCGGACCGGATGTTCGATGTCGGGATCGCCGAGCAGCATTCCATCGCGATGGCGACTGGTCTCGCGATGGGTGGCATGCGGCCGGTCGTCGCGCTCTATTCGACCTTCCTCCAGCGGGCGTTCGACCAGACCGTCCACGATGTCTGCCAGAACGACCAGCCGGTGCTGATCGCCGTCGACCGGGCCGGCCTCGTCGGGGAGGACGGAACGAGTCACCAGGGCATGTTCACCCTGCCAGTCCAGCGCCAGCTGCCGAACCTCGTCATCGCCTCGCCAAAGGACGAGCAGGAACTGCGCTCGCTGCTCCGGACCGGACTGGCCCAGGATCATCCGTTCGCGCTCCATTACCCGCGCGATGCCGGGTTCGGGCTCGATGCGGTGACACCCGAGATCCTGCCGATCGGCCGGGGTGAGGTGCTGCGCGAGGGGCGCGACCTCCTCTTCGTCGGGTTCGGTCCGATCGTGGCCCGGGCGGTGGCCGCGGCCGATCTGCTCGCCGCCGAGGGCTGGTCGGTCGGTGTCATCAACGCCCGGTTCGCGCGGCCGCTCGACCGCCAGCTGATCCTCGACCAGGCCCGCGGCAAGCGGATGCTCGTGACGTTCGAGGAGAGCGTCGTGACCGGCGGCTTCGGCAGCGGCGTCCTCGAGCTGGTCGAAGAGGCACGGCTCGCGGATCCGGCGTATCGCGATGTCAGCGTCCGGATCCTCGGCATCCCCGGCGAGCGATTCGTCGACCACGGCTCGGTGTCCGACCTGCGGCGTGTGCTGCGGCTCGATGCGGAGGGGTTGGCGGCCCAGGTGCGCGAGGCGCTGGCAACGGCGCGGGCGATGCCGGGACGATCCGGGTCGGAGGTCACCGCCGGCTGAGGTGGGTCGGAGCGGGGCGGGCGCGGCCGGGCGCTCCTCGGCACCTGCCAACGCGGTGTCGACTGCTGGTCGACACCTCGCGGCGCCACGCGCCCGATGTGACCGGGTAAGTCCCGGTGAAGCGGGCTGTGCCACGATAGGCGGGTGAGCCCCGCGACGACGGTCAAGGCGAAGGTCCAGCGCGTCCGACTCGATCAGCTGCTCGTCGAGCGCGGGCTGGTCGAGACGCGCAGCCGTGCCCAGGCCCTCGTGCTGGCCGGCAAGGTCAGGGTGGGGGAGGGCGACGCGGCCCGCCATGACCGAAAGCCCGGCGACCTGCTCGATCCGGCCATCACGATCTCGATCGCGGCGCCCGAGCCGTACGTCAGCCGCGGTGGACACAAGCTCGCGGCCGCCCTCGACGCTTTCGAGATCGATCCACGCGGCCTCGTCGCCCTCGACGTCGGCGCATCGACCGGCGGCTTCACCGATGTCCTGTTGCAGCGCGGCGCGAGCCGGGTCTACGCTCTCGACGTGGGCCGCGGACAACTCGCCGAATCGCTCCGCGCCGACCCCCGCGTGGTCTCGATGGAGCGGACGAACGCCCGCAGCCTGACCGCCGACAGCCTGCCCGAGCCGATCGACCTCGTGACCGTCGACGTGTCGTTCATCTCGCTCGACAAGATCCTCGGCCCGGTCAGCGCGACGCTGCGCGGGGGCCCGGACCACCACATCGTCGCTCTCGTCAAGCCACAGTTCGAGGCCGGCCGCGGCCGGACGGACCATGGCGTCGTGCGCGATCCGGCGATCCACCGCGAGGTCCTGGAACGGACGGTCCTGGCCGCCCAGGCGCAGCGGCTCGGGACGCGCGCGGTCATCGCGTCGCCGATCACCGGTCCCGAGGGCAATCGCGAATTCCTGGTCGATCTCGCGCCGGGACCGGGCTGCGCCGAGATCGATGAGCGGATCGCCGAGGTGACGGGCACGTGACCGTCGGCCGGATCGGCTTCGCCTACAACCCGACCATCGAGGCCGCGGTCGACCTGAGCGCGCGCGCCGCCGGCTGGTGCCAGGTGCGCGGCATCGGGGAGTGGCAGATCCCGTCGGGTGACACCGCGGCCCTCATCCGCGAATTGCCGACGACGGACGCACTGGTCGTGCTCGGTGGCGACGGAACGTTCCTCCGGGCCGCTCGTGCGGTCGCAGATGTGGACGTGCCGCTGCTCGGCATCAACCTCGGCAAGGTCGGGTTCCTGTCCAAGGCCGAGGCCGGCGAGCTCGATGCCGTCCTCGGCCTCATCGTCGCCGGCGATTATCGGATCGAGGAGCGGATGGCCATCGAGGCGCGGATCGTGCGCCACGGGGTCACCACGACGGCCCTGGGCGGGACCCCGACGGTCGAGCGTCTCGTCGCGCTCAATGACGTCGTGGTCGCACGGGGAGCGCTCGCCCGCGTCTGCCGGCTCGACGTCGCCATCGACGACACCCATCTCGCGACGTTCATCGCCGACGGCCTGGTCGTGGCCAGCCCGACCGGCTCGACCGGCTACTCGTTCTCGGCCGGTGGCCCGATCCTCGACCCGAGCGCCCGCAACCTCATCGTCACGCCGATCGCCGCCTATCTGTCGGCGATCCGGTCCGTCGTCGTCGCGCCGAGCCAGACGGTCCGTTGCACGGTCGTCGATGCGGTCGAGGCGCTCGTGTCCGTGGACGGCCGGGAGGATCTGCGCCTTGCGGTCGGCGATGTCGTCGAGGTGCGGGCCGTGACCCGGCCGATCCGGCTCATCGAACCGTTCGGCGCCCAGCCCTTCTGGGACCTGCTGCGGCGCAAGGTCGCGCTCTTGCCATCGTGAGCGCCGGCCGCCTCCTGGAGCTCACGGTGGGCGACCTCGCGCTCATCGACCGGCTGCGATTGACGCTCGAGCCCGGGCTCAACGTCATCACCGGCGAGACTGGCGCGGGCAAGAGCCTGCTCATCGACGCTTTGGGTCTCATCCGCGGCGCGCGGGCGGACACCGGGGTCATCCGCCATGGCGCGGAGTCGGCCAGGGTCGAGGCCCTGTTCGATCGACGACCGGAGCCGCTGATCGTCGTCCGCGAGGTCGCCACGGGCGGGCGCTCGAGCGCCCGTCTGGACGACATGGCGACCACCGCGTCGCGGCTCGCCGACGAGGTCGGGCCGCTGATCGAGATCCACGGGCAGCACGACCAGCAGCGGCTGCTCGACGAGCGCTGGCAGCGGGACCTGCTCGATGCGTTCGGGCGGCACGGACCGGCGCGGGCGACGATGGCCGACGTCGTCGAGCGCTGGCGGGCGAACCGGGCGAGCCTGGCCGAGTTGGCGATCGACCCACGCGAGCTTGCCCGGCGGGTGGACCTGCTCGACTACGAAGTGTCCGAGATCGCGGGCGCGCGGCTGCGCCCCGGCGAGGCCGACGAGATCCGGTCACGACTGGCCGCTGCTCAGCATGGCGAGGCGATCGCCCGGGGAGCGGCCGCGGTCCACGAGGCCCTTGCCGGCGACGGCACCGGCGCACGCGAATCGGCCGCCCTCGCCGCCCGCGAGGCACGAGCGCTCGCCCGGCTCGACCCACGGTTCGAGGCATCCGCGGAACGTCTGTCCGGCCTCGAGGCGGAGCTCGATGACGTCGCTGCCGAGATCCGCTCGCTGGCCGAGGACATCGACCATGACCCGCCAGCCATCGCGGCGCTCGAGACGCGACTCGGCGAGATCTTCGCGCTCGAGCGCCGCTACGGCGACGACGAGACCGAGGTCATCGCGCACGGCGAGCGGGCCGCGGCCGAGCTCGAGCGTCTGCGCGGTCTCGACGAGGAGCGCGCCCGGCGCGAGCGAGAGGACGCGGCCCTGCTGGCCGAGGTCGCGCTCGCCGCGACGACCCTATCCGACGAGCGACGGATCGCGGGCACGGCTCTCGCGACGGCCGTCGGCGAGGCGCTGGTCGAACTTGGGTTCCCGGTCCATGTCTTCGAGGTCGCCCTCGGGCGGCGGCCGGCAGGCCCGGACGAGCCGGCGATCGAGATCGATGGTGACGCGGTCGCGTTCGACGCATCCGGAGCCGATCAGGTCGTCTACCGTCTCGCCCCGAACGCGGGCGAACCCGCCCGGTCGCTCGCGCGCATCGCCTCCGGTGGCGAGCTGTCGCGCGTCGCGCTCGCCATCAAGCGCGTCGTGGCCGAAGCCGACGCCACGCCGGTCCTCGTCTTCGACGAAGTGGACACAGGCATCGGCGGCCGGAGCGCCGACCCGATCGGACGCAGCCTGTGGGCGCTGGCCCGTCGTCACCAGGTCCTGTGCGTGACCCACCTGCCCCAGATCGCGGCGCACGCCGACGCCCATTTCCGCATCGCCAAGCGCGAACGCGATGGCCGCACCGTGACGGAGATCGAGCATCTCGACCGTGAGGGCCGGATCGTCGAGCTCGCCCAGATGCTCGGCGGGGATGTGGGCGGCGCGGCGACCCTGGCGAGCGCCCGCGAGCTCCTCGACCGTGCCGAGGCCTGGCGCGTCGGGGTCGCGCACGCCGGCTGACGCCGTATGCCGGACCTCGACGCGGCGATCGACGGCTACCTGACCTATCTCCACGTCGAGCGCGGTCTCGCCCCGGCGACGATCCGGGCCTACCGCGCCGACCTCCACGACTACAAGGCGTCGCGTGGCGTCAGCCGGGCATGGGCCACGTCGCCCGATGCTGCCGTCGGCTACCTGGCGGCGCGCACCCGACGCGGCCGGCGCAACGACCCGGGCCTTGCCCCGAGCTCTCTCCGACGCCGGGCTGCCGCACTCAAGGGGTTCTACCGCTTCGCATACGGCGAGGGCCTGATCGGCGTCGATATCGCCGCCCATCTCGATCTGCCGCGGCCTTCGCGACTGCTGCCCGAGACGCTCACCGTCGACGAGACCGGGCGCCTGCTGGAGGCCGCGACCGACCTGCGCGACCGCGCGCTGCTCGAACTCCTGTACGCCGCCGGGCTGCGCATCAGCGAAGCCATCAACCTCGATCGCGAAGACCTCCACACCGACGGCGGGTTCGTGCGGGTCATCGGCAAGGGCGACAAGGAGCGGCTCGTGCCGGTCGGCGAGGTGGCCCTCGACTGGCTCGATGACTGGATCGACGGCCCGCGGGCGACGCTCATCGCCCTGCACCACGTCGCCCCGATCCACGGTGGGCCGCTCTTCCTCGGCGATCGCGGCGGCCGGTTGGCCCGCCAGCAGGCGTGGGCCGCGGTCAAACGTGCCGCGACCGCCGCCGGCCTGACGGAGCGGGTCAGCCCGCATACCCTCCGTCACTCGTTCGCGACGCACCTCCTCGAAGGCGGAGCCGACCTGCGGGTCGTCCAGGAGTTGCTCGGGCATGCGAGTATCTCCACGACGCAGCTGTACACGCATCTGACCGGCGAACGGATCCGGGACGTCTACAGCCGGGCCCATCCGCGGGCCTGAGAGGGAGGCACCTGCCACATGAGCTACGCCGACGGGTTGCTGTCCACGGGGGAGCGGATCCTCTACCGGAACAAGCAGCACCCCTTCATCTTCATCTGGGGTGCCCGCTACACGATCCTGGCGCTGGTGATCGCGTTCTTGCTGTTCGTCCTCCGGAGCGGACTCGGATCCGACGGCGTCAGCGGGACGCTCGCGACGATCCTCGGTCTGGTGACCGCGATCCTGTTCTTCGGCGGCCTGGCCGTCGCCGGCTGGACGGCGCTTCGCTACGTCAACCAGGAATACGTGCTCACGAACCGTCGCGTCATCCAGGTCGAAGGCGTGCTCAACCGGACCGCCACCGACAGCTCGCTCGAGAAGATCAACGACGCCCTGCTGAGCCAGTCGGTGTTCGGGCGGATGTTCGACTTCGGCGACCTCACGGTGCTGACTGCGTCGGAGGGCGGCATCGAGAAGATGCGGATGATGCGCAGCCCGATCGTCTTCAAGAAGAAGATGCTCGACGCCAAGCACGAGTACGAGGTCGACATGGAGCGCTCGGGCTGGGCTCCGTCGCCGCCACTCCGTGACACCGCCGCCGATCCTGCCGGCGCCACGGTGACCTCGTCGACTCCGACGGTGCCGGCAGCCCCTGCCGCGCCCGCCCCGGCCCCGGCACCTGCGCCGGCCCGGCCGACGAGCAACCCCGACGAGGTCACCCGGACCCTGGCGAGCCTGGCCGACCTGCGCGACCGCGGCGCGATCAGCCCCGAGGAATACGAGCGGAAGAAGGCGGACCTGCTGGCGCGCCTGTAACGGCCGACCACCCCCGGGCGCAGGCCCGCTACGATTACCGCCGACCTCGACCCGTAGCCAAGGTGCCGTTTGGATCCGCAGACACTCGATCGAGTCATCCCCGCCGCGATCGTCGTCGCCATCATGTTGCTGGTCGGTCTGCCGGTCCACGAATTCAGCCACGCGCTGGCGGCGTACCGGCTGGGCGACGGGACGGCCAAGATGTTCGGGCGCCTGACGCTCAACCCGATCGCCCATTTCGACCAGGTCGGCGGGACGCTGCTGGCGCTGACGTTCATCGGCTCTGCCGCGTCGGGCGGAGCGATCGGCTTCGGCTGGGCCAAGCCGACACCGGTCAACCCGATGAACCTCGAGGGCGGTCGTCGCGGTGAGGCACTCGTCGCGGCCGCGGGACCGTTATCGAACTTCGTGTTGGCGGCGCTCGCCGCACTCCCGTTGCGGTTCATCCTCGCCAGCGACAGCCTCGACGTCGGGAGCCTGCCGGTCCAGATCCTGGCCCAGTTCGTCCAGATCAACCTGCTGCTCATGATCTTCAACTTCATCCCGATCCCGCCACTCGATGGATCGAAGGTGCTGTTCGCGTTCATGGACCGCCGGACCGAGTACCAGGTCCGCCCGTTCCTCGAGCAGTACGGGTTCATCATCCTCCTCGCGCTCCTGTTCTTCCCGCTCGGGAATTCGATCGGGAGCCGGATCATCCTGCCGATCCTCGATGCGCTCTTCAGCCTCCTGGTGGGCGTCTAGGACCCGCCAGTTCCGGGCGCACCTGCGGGCCCGTGTGGCGCCCGCGGAGCGTGCGGCGCTGGAGGCCTGGACCACCCCCGGACAGCGACGGCTGTTCGATTCGATGCACGTCGCCGACCGACGCCACGGCGTCGACGTCGTCGCGTCACTGCGCGCCGATGGCGCCACCGACCCCGACGTCCTGATCGCCGGGCTGCTCCATGACGCCGGCAAGGGCGATACCGGGGTCGGGCCGCGCGTCGCCTATACCCTTGGCCAGCGCTACGGGACATGGGTCTGGGACATCACCGCCTTCCTGCCCGGCTGGCGCGCCGCCCTGGCCCGGCTCCGGACGCACGCCGAGACATCGGCCGTTCTGGCCGGGGCCGCCGGATGCTCATCCCGGACGGTCGCGCTGATCCGCAACCAGGACGCCCCGACCGATGCCGAGTTCGGCGAGATGCTGCGTCTCGCGGACGAGGCCAATTGATGCCCTCCGGCGGGCCGGGCATCCCGGTCATGGCCGTGACCCAGCCGCCACCCTCGGCCACGAGTCCAGCCGTCACCTTCGGTGAGGGCCGCCGGCCAGAGAGCCAGACACAGGTCCAGATGGCCGAGTTCGAGGGACCGCTCGCGCTCCTGCTGTCGCTCATCGAGGCGCGCCAGCTGGACGTCCTGACGGTGCCGCTCGGAGCACTCGCCGACGCGTACCTCGACGCGCTCGGCCGGCTCGATGCCGACCGGCTTGGCAACATCAGCGCGTTCGTCTCCGTCGCCAGCCAGCTGATCCTGATCAAGAGCCGGGCGATGCTGCCGCGCCGGACCGACCCGACCGACCCGGCGGCGCTGGCCGACGAGGGCACGGACCCGGAAGCCGAGCTGCGCGCCCGCCTGCTGCTCTACCGGGCCTACCGTGACGCCGGCCTGCGCCTCGCCGAGGACGCACTGGAGCGGATCGGCATCTTCCGGCGCGAACCATCGGTGGCCCGCGCGGCCGGGATGGCCGGCGCCCGACCGCCCGAACCGGTCGCCCTGGACCCGATGCGCCTTGCGCGAGCTCTCGCCCACCTCGCCGCCATCGCGCCACCGCCCGAGCCGCCGCCCGAGGCGATGGGTCGCGCGATCAGCATCACCGAGCGCGCGGAGATCATCCGGTCGGCCCTGCGCGACGCACCGCGCGTCGTCCTCCAGGACCTGCTGACGGGCGTGCGCGACCGTGTCGTCATCGCCATCACCTTCCTCGCCATGCTGGAACTCATGAAGCGGCGCGAGATCGTGGTCGAACAGGCGTTGCCCTGGGGTCCGATCGTGGCGCGCGAGACGACCGCCGCGGAGAAGGCAGCGGCCGGAGTCGACGCCGCGGACGCCGACGCGCCGATCGATGAGACGCTGGAGTCGTTCGCATGACCGACGCCACCGAACCGATCGAGGCCCCCGAGACGGTGGCACCCGCCACCACCGCCACCGAGGCGCCGCCTGCGCCCGCGCCGATCGAGCTGACCGAGGCCGCCCTCGAGGCGCTCCTGTTCGTCGCCGAGAAGCCCCTGTCGCGCCGAGAGATCGCGTCCCTCGCGGGCACGGACCGGGCGACCGTCGACGCGCGTCTCGGCGACCTTGAGGTCTCGCTCCGCGATCGTGGCATCCGCCTGCTCATCGACGGCGATCGGGTCGAGCTCGCGACGGCGCCGGAGGGTGGCGCGCTGGTCGCTCGATATGTCGGCGCAGACGCGGTCCGGCTCTCGCCTGCGTCGCTCGAGACGCTGGCCATCGTCGCCTACCGCCAGCCGGTCACGAAGTCTGCCGTCGAGCGCATCCGTGGCGTGGACTCGGACTACACCATCCGGACGCTGCTCCACCGCCGGTTCCTTGCCGAACTCGGGCGATCATCCGCGCCCGGCCGGCCGTTCCTGTACGGGACCGGCTTCGAATTCCTCGAGCGGTTCGGGCTGACCAGCCTCGACGAGCTGCCGCCGCTCGACGCGGATGTCGCGGCGCGCCTGGCCGAGGAGGGTGGGGAACCGATCACGGAGCCGCTCTTCCCGACCGATGGACCGGACGTCTGATGGCCGTCGAACGCCTCCAGAAGGTCCTGGCTGCGTCCGGGGTCGCATCGCGCCGGGCGAGCGAGGTCCTCATCGCGAACGGCCGCGTCACCGTCGACGGCAAGCCGGCCAAGCTCGGCATGCAGGTCGATCCGGACACGGCGGTCATCGCGGTCGACGGTCGGGTCATCGGCGCCGCGTCGGCGCCCGAGTACATCCTGCTCCACAAGCCCGGCGGCGTGACCTCCACGGTCCGCGATCGCCACGCCTCGAAGACGGTCCTCGACATGATCCCGACGGCGATGCTGCCCGAAGGTGGGCGGCTCTACCCGGTCGGCCGTCTTGACCAGGATTCCGAAGGCCTGCTCGTGCTGACCAACGACGGCGCGTGGGCTGACCGGGTGCTCCATCCGCGCCACGGCATCGAGCGTGAGTACGCCATCGGCCTGCGCGCCCCGCTCACTGCCGACCAGGTCACCGCGATCAAGGCCGGGATCGCGCTCGACGAGGGACTCGCCACGCTCACCGGCTTGCGCCCGACGACCGAGATCGAGACCCGCCGGCTGGTGGACCTCCTCGCGCCGCCGCCAGGTGATCTCATCTGGTACCGGGCGATCCTGGCACAGGGCTGGAAACGGCAGCTGCGCCGGATGTTCGGCGCGGTCGGGGCGCCGATCGACCGGCTGGTGCGGGTCCGCATCGGACCGGTCCGGCTCGACGAGCTCAAGAGCGGCCGGGCGCGGCGTCTCCGGGCTCCGGAAGTCCGCGGCCTCGGAGCCGGTGCCGGGACGAGTCGCGCCGGCGTTCGCAACAAGGCCGTTGCCCAGCCCGATCCGCCACCGGTCCGCCGCCAGCGATGACCAGGACGCTCTGGAACGTCCGGCTGGTCGATGGCCTGGGTGGCACGCCGGTCGATGGCGCGGCAGTCACCATCGACGACGGTCACATCCGCTCGATCGCGCAGGCGACCGGAGATCGGCCGGAAGATGCCATCGACGCCGGTGGCCGGACGCTGCTCCCGGGCCTGATCGACGCGCACGCCCACGTCTCGAGCGATACGGAGCGGAGTCCCGGGTTCGGCCCCCCTCCGCCGCTCCACGGTGACGACCCACGGCCGCGCGAGCTCGGCTACTTCGTGCTCGTCCGGCTTGCCCGGGCCATGCTGCGCGCCGGGATCACCACCGTCCGCGATGTCGGCAGCTACGACGGCGAGGCCATCGTTCTCCGCCGCGGCATCGAGCTCGGGCTGGTCGAAGGTCCGCGGATCCTGTCGTGCGGCCGGATCCTGAGCGCGACCGCGCCCGGCGGGCGGATCTTCGGCACCATGTATCGCGAGGCGGACGGGCCCTGGGAGATGCGCAAGGCGGCCCGCGAGCAGATCCGGGGCGGCGCCGACTTCATCAAGATCATGGCGACCGGCGCGCGCTCGGTGGAACGCGAGGACCCGGAACCGGCGCAGATGACGCGGGAGGAGATCGCCGCGGTCATCGACGAGGCGCATCGGATGGGGTTCCGGGTAGCTGCCCACGCCGAAGGGCTCGGCGGTGCGACGATCGCGATCGAGGAGGGCGTGGACACCATCGAGCACGGGTTGTCGCTCCATCGGTCGCCGCGGCACCTGGACCTGATGGCCCAGGGCGGCATCGTCCTCGTCCCGACGCTGTCCACCTTCGACGATCTCGCTGAGCGGTTCGCGGGCGAGTTCGCGCCACGTCTCGTCGAGCAGGCCAAGCGACAGGCGGACGACGCGCGACGGACGCTGCTGGCCGCTCAGGCCGCCGGAGTCCCGATCGCGATGGGCTACGACAGCGGCCCGCCCGGCGCGAGTGCGACGGAGCTCGTCCGACTCGCGGCGAGCGGGCTGGGTGCGGCAAGGGCGATCCGGGCCGCCACCTGGGGGTCGGCACAGGCACTCGGCATGGGCGACGAGATCGGCACCGTCGAGATCGGGAAGCGAGCCGACCTGGTGGTCGTGGACGGCGATCCACTGGCCGATCCCTCCATCCTCCTGGATCCGGCGCGGATCTGGTCGGTCCTCCAAGGCGGGACACCGGTCCAGTGAGCCACCAGGCGCAGTCCGCCGAAGGCGCGCTGCTGTGGGAGCCGCCCGCTGCCTTCCAGGAGGCGACGACTCTGACCGACTACCGGCGCTGGCTCGAACGCGAACGCGGGCTGACCTTCGACGGCTATGCCGCGTTGTGGCGCTGGTCGGTCGACGACCTCGAGGGCTTCTGGACGT
The DNA here is from genome assembly GCA_963782715.1 of uncultured Chloroflexia bacterium. Classification (GTDB taxonomy): domain Bacteria; phylum Chloroflexota; class Limnocylindria; order Limnocylindrales; family CSP1-4; genus SPCO01. The sequence continues at coordinate 336,530 of CAWAKU010000008.1, read as the reverse complement.
CCGTCGTGGACTACTACCGGATCCCGATGCACGGGCAATGGGATCACGCCGTGGAACCCACGGTGATGCCCGGTGCACGCTGGTTCGCCGGCGCCGGACTCAACTACGCCGAGGCGCTCCTCGGCCGCGTCGATCTCGACGCACCCGCGCTCCTCTTCCAGTCCGAGCGGCAGCCACTGCGAGCCGTGTCGGGTGCGGAGCTGACGGACCAGGTCGCGGCGGTCGCGACCGGCCTGCGACGGTTGGGGGTCGGTCGCGGCGATCGGGTCGCGGCCGTCATCCCGAATATCCCCGAGGCCGTCGTCGCGCTGCTCGCCTGCGCGAGCATCGGGGCGATCTGGTCGTCGTGTTCGCCCGACTTCGGGACGCAGAGCCTGGTCGATCGCTTCGCCCAGATCGAACCGACGGTCCTGATCGCCGTCGACGGCTACACCTACGGCGGCAAGCCGTTCGATCGCCGCCCGGTCATCGAGGAGCTCCGGGCCGCCCTTCCGTCCCTCCGGCGGACGGTCCTCATCCCATATCTCGACCCGGAGGCCGCGCCGGGTGACCCACGCGAGATGGCCTGGGCCGATCTCTCTTCGGGTCCCGCCGAACCGCTCACCTTCGAACCCGTCCCGTTCGACCATCCGCTGTGGGTGCTCTACTCATCGGGCACGACCGGCCTGCCGAAGGCGATCGTCCACGGCCACGGCGGCGTCGTCCTGGAACACGCGAAAGCGGTCGGTCTCCAGTTCGATGTCCGACCGGGCGACCGCATGTCGTGGTTCACCACGACCGGCTGGATGATGTGGAACTTCCTCGTCGGCTCGATGCTGGTCGGCGGCGTGCCGGTGCTGTATGACGGCAGCCCGGGCTACCCGACGCTCGACGTCGCTGTGGGACCTCGCCGCCGAGGCCCGCGTCAGCCTGTTCGGGACGAGCGCGGCGTTCGTCGGCGCGTGCATGAAGGCGGGGATCCGACCGCGCGACGGTCGGGACCTGTCGGCGCTCCGCTCCATCGGCGTGACGGGCTCGCCGCTGTCGCCGGACGGTTTCGGCTGGGTCTATGACGCGGTCAAGCCCGACGTCTGGCTGGTGTCGATGAGCGGCGGGACCGACGTCGTCAGCGCGTTCGTCGGCGGCTGCCCGTGGCTGCCGGTCCATGCCGGGGAGCTCCAGGCACGGGCGCTCGGCGCTCGGGTGGAGGCGTTCGATCCGGCCGGCCGGTCCGTCGTCGGCGAGACCGGCGAGCTGGTCCTCACCGCGCCGCTGCCGTCCATGCCGCTCTTCTTCTGGAACGACCCGGACGGTGCCCGCTATCGCGAGAGCTACTTCGAGATGTTCCCCGGCGTCTGGCGCCACGGCGACTGGATCAGGATCACCGAGCGGGGGAGCGCGGTCATCGAGGGTCGGTCGGATTCGACCCTCAACCGTGGCGGCATCCGGTTCGGGACGAGCGAGCTGTACAGCGTCGTCGAGCGGCTGCCGGAGGTCGCGGACAGCCTCGTCATCGGCCTCGAGCTGCCGGACGGACGGTACTGGATGCCGCTGTTCGTGGTCCTCGCCGACGGCGTGGCGCTCGACGACACGACTCGCGCCCAGATCAACGGCGCCATCCGGTCGGCGCTGTCCCAACGGCACGTGCCCGACGACATCGTGGCGATCCCGGCCGTGCCGCGGACGCTGACCGGCAAGAAGATGGAGGTCCCTGTCAAGCGGCTGCTCCTCGGCCGGCCGCTGTCCGAGGTCGCGGCCACCGGCGCGGTCGCCGACCCGCGAGCGCTCGACTTCTTCGTGGACTATGCCGGCGTCGTGGCGCGGCTCGGCGGCTGACGCCGACGGGTATCCTGCCGGCATGGGCACAGAACGAACCGAGGCGGTCCCGCGACTGGTCGTCGCGCTCGACGGGCCTGGCTCGTCGGGCAAGAGCAGCGTCGGGGCGGCGGCAGCGCTCGAGGTCGGCTATCGGTTCTGCGACACCGGCCTGCTCTATCGCGCGGTGACTTGGCTCGCGCTCGCCCGGAACGTGTCCGCGTCGTACCCGCACGCGATGCGCGGGCTGGTCGATGAGGTCGAGCTGGCGCCGGACGCACAGGGCCGGCTCGCTCGCGTCCTCGTCGACGGCGTCGACCACACCGACGACGTCCACGGGCCGATGGTGGACGCGGCCGTGTCGGCCATCTCTGCGATCCCGGAATTGCGTGCGGCGTTGCTCCAGCGCCAGCGCGACCTTGCCGCGACCGGCGGGATCATCATGGCCGGCCGGGACATCGGGTCGGTGGTGCTGCCCGACGCCGACCTCAAGATCTACCTCGACGCATCCGCCGAGGAGCGCGCCCGGCGGCGCACCCGCGAGCGCGGCCTGGACCCGAACGGCCCCGAGGCGGAAGCCATCCTCGATGCACTGCGGCGCCGCGACTCGCTCGATTCAAGCCGTGCTGTCGCGCCGCTCCGGATCGCCGCTGACGCCCGGGTGATCTCGACCGACGGAAACCGGTTCGAGGACACGGTCGATGCCGTGGTCAACGCGATCCGGGACGCGGCCGCGAGGCGCGCCGACGAGCTCGCGGGGTCGGGGACCGGCGCATGACCGACTCGGCCCCGCCGGCCGCGCCACCCCCGCCGATCGAGGATTCGATCACCCCGCTCATCTCGACACTGACCTTTGGTGGTCGCATCTTCGCTCGCGCCATGAGCCGGATCACCGTCGAGGGCGCCGTCGACGAGATCCCGCGCGAGGGTCCGGTCATCCTGGCCGCCAATCACGCCTCCAACCTCGATGCGGTCGTGCTCGGCTCGTGGCTGATGCCCAAGCTCGGCCGGCGCATCCACTGGCTGGGCAAGAAGGAGCTGTTCGACTGGCCGCTGGTGGGCTGGGCGGCGGCCAACGGCGGCGTCCACCCGGTCGACCGGGGAGCGGCCGACGTCGAGGCCTTCAGACTCGCGAAACGGATCCTCGACGAGGGTCACATCCTGTTCGTCTTCCCGGAAGGGACCCGCAGCCCGGATGGAGGCCTCCAGGAGGCCCAGGATGGAGTCGCCGTCCTCGCCATCCGTACGGGCGCGCCCATCGTCCCGCTCGCGATCGCCGGTTCGAACCGCGTCTGGCCCAAGGGCCAGAAGCTGCCGCACCCCGGCGGGCACGTCACGGCCCGCGTCGGGCGCCCATTCCGGCCCGCCGACGAGCTGCCCCCGAACACCGACCGGCGGACCGCGAAACCGCTCGTGACGCGGATGATCATGGAGCGGATCGCCGCCCTGCTGCCGCCGTCGCAGCGTGGCGTGTACGGGGGTCACGAGGACCCCGTGCGATAATCGCCGCGTGGGAATGATCGAAGAGGTCCGTATCGCGAAGCGCACCGGCTTCTGCTATGGCGTTCGCGAGGCGATCGACAAGGCGAAGGAAGCGTCGGCCGCCGGCAAGTCGACCCACACCCTGGGCCAGGTCGTCCACAACGAGGGCGTCGTCCGCGACCTCCAGGATCTGGGCATCCAGACGGTCGAATTGCTCGACGACGTCGACCATGGTGCGGCGGTCGTCATCCGTGCCCACGGCGTTCGTCCGGACGTCATGCACCGTGCCGAGGAGCGCGGCCTCGAGGTCATCGACGGCACGTGCACCTGGGTGATCCAGGAGCAGCGCGAGCTCGTCCGCCTTGTCGAGGACGGCTACACGATCGTCCTGCTGGGCACCCCGAAGCACCCCGAGGTCGTCGGGCTGCTCGGTTTCGCCCCGGACGCGATCGTCGTCGACGAGGAAGAGGAGTGGGAGGCGGCCATCCCGCGGCGCAAGCGGATGGCGCTCATCTCGCAGTCGACCCAGCCACCGTGGAAGTTCGAGCGGCTCGCCTCGTTCATGGTCTCGCGGGCCCACGAGCTCAAGATCGTCAACACGGTCTGCCCGGTCACCATCCGCCGCCAGCAGGACACGCTCGAGGCGGCCGGCGAGGTGGACCTGATGGTCGTGGTCGGCGGACGGTCGAGCGCGAACACGAAGGAACTGACGCGCCTGTGCGAGATCGCCGGGACCGCGGCCATCCAGATCGAGAGCGTCCACGACCTGACCGACCCGGCCGTCTTCGGCGATGCCCGCATCGTCGGGGTGACCGGTGGGACCTCGACGCCGATCGAGGACCTGCGCGACGTCACCGAACGCATCCTCGAGATGGCCGGGACGCCTGAGGCGCAGGCGCGCGCCGCCGAACTCGCCCACGCCGCGCTCGAGCGCGCCGCGACGCCCGCCGGCCGGACCACATCGCTGCCGACTCCGCCACGTGCGCCCGACTCGGTCGCCGCGGCGGGCGCGGCCTGATCGTGGCGATCAGCGGACGCGGGACCATCCCGGTCGTCGCCATCGTCGGGCGACCGAACGTCGGCAAGAGCACGCTCTTCAACCGCTTCCTGGGCCAGCGCACCGCGATCGTCGAGGACCGCGCCCGGACGACCCGTGACCGTCTCTACGGCGATACCGAGTGGAACGGCCGCCGCTTCGTCATCGTCGACACCGGTGGGCTCGAGCTCGACCCCGACGATCCGATCGAGGCGCGCGTCCAGGAACAGGCCCGGCTGGCCATCGCCGAGGCCGACGTCATCCTGTTCCTCGTCGACGCGACGACCGGGCTGACACCGGCGGACCTCGAGGCGGCCCGGATCCTCCGCCGCGCGACGGCGCCCGTGATCGTCGTCGTCAACAAGGCCGACAACGAGAAGCGCGAGCTCGAAGGCGCCGAATTCCACCAGCTCGGCTGGGAGGAGACGCACGCGATCTCGGCGACGCACGGACGCGGGACCGGCGACCTGCTCGATGTCATCGTCTGGTCGCTGCCGCCCGAGACCGAAGCGGAGCTAGCGCGCAAGGCGCGCGAGGCCGAAGCGGAGGCCTGGGCGGAGGATGTCGCCGCCGGTCATCTCGACCCGTTCGTCGTCGGCGAGCCCGAGGCGGGCGACGCGCCCGATGGCGACGGCCTCGAAGGGCCGGATCTCGACGGCGTCGATGCCGAAGCCGCGCGCTGGGACGCCGCGATGGCCGCCGAGAAGGACGGCGAGCCCGCCGCGATCGCCTTCGTCGGCCGGCCGAACGTCGGCAAGTCGAGCCTGCTCAACGCGCTGCTCGGCGAGGACCGGGCGATCGTGTCCGACGTGCCGGGCACGACCCGCGACGCGATCGACACGCGGCTCGAGTGGGGCCGCAGCGAGGTCATCCTGATCGACACGGCCGGTATCCGGCGACGCGGCAAGGTCGCCGGTGGCGCGGCTGCGGAACGCTACTCGACGCTGCGGGCGCTGCATGCGTTGTCAAGGGCCGACGTCGCGGTGCTCGTGGTCGATGCTGTCGAGGGTCTGACCTCGCAGGACGCGCACGTCGCGGGCTATGTCGTGGAAGAGGGCAAGGGCCTCGTCATCGCGATCAACAAGTGGGACCTGGTCGAGGACAAGACCGACAAGACCTTCGACCAGTACGTCGAGTGGATCCGCAACGAGGTGCCGTTCCTCGACTTCGCGCCGATCCTGTCGATCAGCGCCAAGACCGGCCAGCGCGTCGGGCGTGTCCTCGAAGCCGCCATCGACATCTGGGGCGAGCGGCGCAAGCGCATCTCGACGGGCGAGCTCAACCGCGTCCTGATGGCCGCGACGGAACGGACGCCGCCGCCGCCGGTCCGCGGCCACCGACCCAAGCTGTTCTACGCGACGCAGGCCGCGGTCGCGCCGCCGACGTTCGTGTTCTTCGCCTCGGACGCGTCGTCGGTGCACTTCAGCTACCGGCGCTATCTCGAGAACCAGTTGCGCGCCAAGTTCGGCTTCGACGGAACGCCCGTGCGGCTCATCTTCCGCGACCGCTCATCGGTCAAGCTGCCGCGCCGCAAGAAGCTGCGCAGCGCCCCGGCCGGCTCCGCCAAGGGCGCACGTCGCGGAGGATCCGCCAAGCCCGCTCGCAAGCGCTGATGGACGGTCCGCGCGTCGCCGTCGTCGGGGCCGGCGCGTGGGGGACGACGCTCGCGCGCGTCGTGGCCCGGATGGAACCGGTGACGCTGCTGTGCCACTCCCCGGAGACGGCGGCACGGATCCGCGAGACCGGGCGCAACGAGGCGCGACTGCCGGGCGTGGACCTGCCGACGGGAGTCGTCGCGACCGCCGACCCGTCTGCGCTGGCCGCCGCGACCGATCTCGTCCTGTTCGCAGCGCCGTCGGCTCACCTGCGCTCGATGGTCGGGGCCGTGGCACCCTTCCTCGACCCCGGCGCGGACCTGCTGTCGGTCGTGAAGGGGTTGGAGCGCGGCACCCTGCTGCGGATGAGCGAGGTGATCGCCGAGGCGGCCGGGGTCCCGATCGCCCGCGTCGCTGCCTTGTCGGGACCGAATCTCGCGGCGGAGGTGGCGCGCAACCTGCCGGCGTCGGCGGTCGTCGCGGCGGCGGACCTGGCGCTCGCGGAACGCGTCGTGGCGCGGCTCGCTCGGCGCCGGCTCCGGCTTTACGTCAACGAGGACATCCTCGGCGTCGAGCTGTGCGGCGCGCTCAAGAACATCGTGGCGATCGCGGCCGGCGCGGCGGACGGCCTCGGGTTCGGTGATAACGGCAAGGCAGGGCTGCTGACCCGCGGCCTGGCCGAGATGACCCGGCTCGGGATCGCCGCCGGCGCGAACCCGCTGACGTTCGCGGGACTGGCCGGGATGGGCGATCTCATCGCCACCTGCGGCTCACACCTGTCGCGGAACCACCGGCTCGGGGAGGAGCTGGCGAAGGGCCGAACGTGGGCCGAGATCGAGGCCACGCTCCCGGGCACCGCCGAGGGTGCCTACACGGTCCGGGCGGCGCTCGCCCTGGCCGAACGCTTCGGCGTCGAGATGCCGATCGCCCGCGAGGTCGAAAAGGCCCTGTTCGAGGGCAAGAGCGTCCAGCGCTGCCTGGTCGACCTGCTCGCCCGCGAATCCAAGGACGAGCTCGCCGACTACGGCCGGTGGGTCGCCCGATTGGAGTCGGACACCGACGCCGGCTGAAGCCCGAAGACGAGCACCCTAGGTCCGGCTGGCCCCGGTGCTAGACTCCGGGTTCGTCGGGGCGTGGCGCAGTCTGGTAGCGCACCAGTCTGGGGGACTGGTGGTCGTGGGTTCGAATCCCGCCGCCCCGACCATTTCTCGAGCGTGAGACCGGCCTTCGGGCCGGTTTCTTCGTCTCGAGTGGTCCCTACGCTCGTCCGTTCTGGGACGCTCCGAGCGTCGAGGCACCACTGTGTCCGGCGGCACCGCGATCCGATGGTCCTGGGGTCTTGCATCGGCCCGCCGTGCCCCCACACTGGTCGGACGCGGCCAGCCGGGCCTACCGACGCTGATCTCCCGTCCGCCACGGCCGCCGCGAAGGGAGCGATGTCGGATGCGCTCGATCCGTCCACCCCGGCGCGGCACGCGGGCCGCCTTCCTCGCCCTCGTTGGGGCGGCCACACTCCTGGCGGCGACGGTCGCCCCGGTGACCGTCGGAGCGACAGCCACCGTGACGCCGGCGGTCGCCGCTCCCGTCGTGCTCCCGACGACCACCGCGCACGGGGTCGGCTTCCAGCTCCACAGTGCTTTGGACACGAGCTTCTGTGCAGAGGTCGATGGCGGCGCGGCCGATCTGCGATCGGTCACCCTGGAGCCATGCAGCGCCATCTCCGCTCAGCGATGGACATTCTCGTGGCTGGCGACCGGCCTGAACCAGCTGATCGAGACCCAGGGGATGTGCGTTGACGTCAGCAGCCGGAAGCGCGGCGACGGCCTCGCGGTCCCGGTCACCTTCTGCGACAACACCAAGGCGCAAAAGTCGACCTTCACCTTGACTGGGCAGATCGAGTTCGCGAAGGGCTGCCTCTCGTTCCCCAGGGCGGCCGCGGGCGCCGCAGTCTTCCTCGAAGCGTGCGACATCACGAACAACAGACAATTCTGGAAGCTGTCGCAGTAGGCGCCAGCCAACCGGGCGCGTGAGCGCGACTCTAGGGGAGCGGGTAGGCCGCATCGCAGGTCAGCCATGGCCGTCCGGATGGCCCGTAGCCACCGCCCATGAGGTGGACGCGCGTCCCGGTCCGAACGACGACTCTCCCGGTCGGGTCGAGGACCTCGACGTCTGAGAACAACGTCCGGCGGCCAGTCCAGCCGAGGGGCCACATCACCGGGAGCCGCTCTTCGGTGCTCCCGCCATTTCGGCCGATGATCGCGGTTCCCGAGACGGGATCGGTCACAAGCTCGCCCTCGATGAAGCTCAGGAAGCACGCGCCGTGCATGCCATCCTCTGCGTCGGTCAGGAGCGCGACCGGCTGCCCGGGGAGTCCATCGACGACGGCCAGGCCGCCGACCAGGCCGGCGCTGGTGATCATCAGCAGGAACGCGACCTGTCGGCGCGACAGCCCCAAGCGATCTGCACTGAGGAAGAGGATGACGGCGATCAACCCGATGACGAGCAGGATGGCGAGGTCGAGTGTGCTCACGTGTCGGTTCCCCGGTCGGACGCCTCCGGTCGCGAGGATTACCCGCCATTGCGCCGCCGTCCATCGGCTGAAAGTCCGGTCCGGCCGTTCCGAGGCGACCGTCAGTCGGCCCGTCGCTGCCAGCCAGGGATGCCCTTGACGTCGTCATTGGCCGATCCGCTCGTCCCGTTCCTTGGCAGGACGACCACTGTCCCATCAGCGATGTCGACGATCGCGATCGAATGCTGGAACGGCGTGGCCGGGTCCTCGAAGGCGGTGCCCATGAGGTGATGTCCATCCGGCGACCACGTGGGACCATTCGCCACGGGCGGTGCAAACACGGTCGTGCCCGAGCCATCCGGCCGGACGACGACGAATTGCAAGTTCGGAAGGTATCCCTTCGGGGTCGTGTCATAGGCCAGCCAGCTCCCGTCGGGTGACCACGCCGGAGCGTCGTTGATGTCGGTCGTATTCGAGACACGACGAGGGACGCCATCCTCCACGCCGACGATCCAGATCTCCTGCCCTGTCGGCCCCGGCCGCTCGACAAAGGCGATCGCGCTTCCGTTCGGTGACCACACGATCGGTGAATACGTCGCTTTCAACCCGACGAGACGGCGCACATCCGAGCCGTCGGCGTTCATCACGTAGATCCCGCGCTCGCTGTCATTGGAGCCGCCGTGGAACGCGATGCGCTTGCCATCGGGCGACCAGATCGGATCTTGGCCCCTGACAGTCTCATCACCGACAGTGCGTGAGGCGGAGCCATCTGCCTGGGCCACGAAGATGCGATCGTTCTTTCCGTCGGGCGGACCGGCGTAGACCAATCGCGTGGAATCGGGGGACCAGGAGGCACTGCCACTGTAGTGGTATGGGTCGTCGTATGCCGAACCGGTGGCGTGCTTCGTGGCAATGACGACGCGATGCGTCCCGTCAGGGTCGATGACGACGAGTTGCTCGATCGGTATGGCGTAGTTCGCTGGGTCCGTGGGATCGATCAGGGACACATAGGTCAACTTCGTCCCGTCCGGCGAGAACACCGGCATGAGGTCGATCGCCGGCCCCGATGTCAGCTGTCGGCGGTCGGTGCCATCGGCATTCGAGACGAAGATGTCGCCGCCCGAATCGAACGCGATCAGGCCGGGCCCGGCGAGCCCGAAGGGCGGGGGCACCCGGTGGATGCTCCCCACGATGGCGATGGCCCCGAGAGAGAGCGCGATGAGGAGCGCGAGGGTCGCCAGGACCGCCACCGCACGGAGGCGTCGACGAGCGGTCGTGGGCGGAAGACCCGGCAGGCTGGGAGTCCACGGCCAGACGATGACCCGTCGTCGCTGCTGCGTCGTGCTCGCCAGCGCGCGATGCAGATCGTCCCAGAGGGCATCGGAGACCGGAGCCGGTGGCTGCCGCGTGAGGGCCACCCGGAGCAGGTCGTCGGACAGGATGGGCGGCAAGGAGTCGTTCATCGTCGTTCCACCTCGAGCGCTCGCTCAAGTGCCTGGCGTGCTGCGAACAGCCGCCACTTGGCCGTCCCACCGGGGATGCCCAGGAGCTCCGCGATCTCGGCGATCGAGCGCTCCTCCACGTGATGCAGGACCAGGATCGCGCGCTTGTCTGCGTCCAACCGTCGGAAAGCGCGCTGGACGACGTCGATGGCGGACAGGTCGTCGCCGATCCCCCGGCCTGGCGCGGGGAGATCGAACCCGACGGGCATGGTTTCCATGGCGATCTCGCGAACGTTGACCCGCCGTCGCGTCCTGAGGGCGCTCCGGCAGGCGTTGATGGCGATCTGCCAAAGCCAGGCCTCGAACCTGTCCGCTTCCCGAAGTCGCGTGATCTGGCGCCAGGCTCGCAGGCACGTCTCCTGGACCGCGTCTGACGCGTCGGCATCGTTGGATACGATCGAGTCGGCGAGACGGAGGAGGCGGTCGATGCGTGGCTCAACGAGAGCCTCGAATGCCACACGGTCGCCCCGCTGCGCGCGGGCAACGAGGACCGCCTCACTCGAGCCGGTCATCACGACTGCGGTCGCCGTTCCCTGGGCCACCGAACCTCCGCTTCTCCCCATGATGACCGACGCTCCGGTGATGAGCGTGGTTTGGTCGAAGATCAGAGTCTCGCGAAGGATCGCCAGGTGATCGCGCCTAGTACGATGGGGCGATGACGAATTGGCGCTCGCGAACCCTGGCGAAATGGACGAGCTGGGTCGTTCTGGGGGGCTTCGCGTTCATTGCCGTCGTCGTCCTCGTGATCGCCGTCGTCTCTCGATAGCCGGATGGCCCGAACCTCGCCCGCGGGCCGCTCCGCCGGCCGTGATCCGTGGCCATGGGTGGGCCTCGCGTCGGCGCTCGGTTTCCTTGGCCTCGCCACACTCGTCGCAAAGAACCGAGGCCTCGGCTTCGACGAGCCGCTCGTGGCGGCCGTCCAGGCTCTGCCGATCCCGGTCGGTGTCTGGGAGGCGATCACCGCGCTCGGCGGGCTGATCCTCATCCCGATCGCCATCGTGTTCGTGCTCGCGATCCTCGCGAGCCGCCGGCTGCGCCTCGCGCTGATCGTCGGGGTCGTGCTCCTGGCCGCGACCCTCTTCACGGATCTTGTGAAGGACTACATCGCGCGACCGAGACCCGGTGTCGATCCACTCGTGGTCGCCTCCGGGTACAGCTTCCCATCGGGCCATTCCCTGAATAGCGCGGCGACCTATGGCCTGATCGCCCTCGTGGTCTGGCGGAGTGAGCTCCCGCTCTCGGTGCGACGGCTTGCCGTCGTCATCGGCATCACGCTGCCGGTGCTCATCGGGCTGTCGAGGATCGCCCTCGGTGTCCACTACCCGAGCGACGTCCTGGGTGGCTGGCTCGCGGGCATCGCGCTGGTCGCACTCGCTGCGACGCTCATCCGGATGACGGGCGCGATGGAGCGAGACCTGCCGAGGCGTGACCCGACGGATCGCTGACCGCCGTTCAGCCCGCGCGAGCCGCGGCGAGCGCGTGGACCTCCTCGGCAAGGGACGTCGTGTAGCGGTCGATGTCGGCCGGTTGGTGGGCCAGCGAGACGTAGACCTTGGTCAGCATCGGATTGATGAACAGCCCCCGACCCAGCAGCGCGAGATCGAGCCGGCGGCGTAGGTCGTTGTCGGCCCGCGCTTCCGAGGCCATGTCGGTGACCGCTTCACCTGTGATCCGGAACTGGGCCAACGGTCCATCCCCGTAGACCCGGACCGGGAGACCGGTCCCATCGAACGCCGCGGCGATCCCGTCGCGCAACCGCTGGCCCATCGCGAACATGTGCTCGTACGCGCCGGGCGACTCGAGGATGTCGAGCACTGCATGGGCCGCCGTCGAGGTCAACGGCGATCCGCCCGTCGTCGACGCCGCCCACACGTACCGCGAGGTGTGATGGCGGTCCTCGCGGACCTCGTCCATGAGTTCCGCCCGGCCGCCGACCACCGCGATCGGGAAGCCGCCGCCAAGCGCCTTTCCATAGGCCACGAGATCCGGCCGGACGCCGTAGTACTGTGCCGCGCCACCAAGCGCGATCCGGAAGCCCGAGACGACCTCGTCGAAGATGAGCGGGACGCCGCATTCGCGGTCACCCGCCGCAGGCCGTGCAGGAAGCTGGGATCGGCGAAGACGGAGCGCTGGACCGGGTCGATGATCACCCCCGCCAGTTCGTGCCGATGGGCACGGATCAGCTCCTCGGCCGTGGCCAGGTCGTTGTAGGGCGCGACGAGCAGGTCATCGACCGCATGCGCACCGCCGGTCCCCGTCGCCTCCGCAGCGGGCGTGCGGGCCGGGTCGGACCAGAAGAAGTTGGCCACGCCTTCGACCGACGAGCCGTGGAACGCCCCGATGAACTTCAGGATCCTCGACCGGCCGGTGGCGCCGCGGGCGATGCGGATGGCCGTCATCGTGGCCTCGGTGCCGGTCGAGACGAAACGGACCTTGTCCAGCCACGGCTCGAGGTCGTTCAGGCGCTCCGCCAATTCGACCAGCTGAGTGCTCAATGCGGCGAGGTTGATGCCGGACGAGAGTTGGCGCGTGACCGCCTCGACCAGCTGCGGCGCCGCGTGACCGACCAGGGCCGAGCCCCAGGCCATCGTGTAGTCGACGTACTCGCGTCCGTCCGTGTCCCAGACGCGGCAGCCGTTCGCACGCTGGAAGACGGGTGCCAGGCCGTCGGGGAAGTCGTATTCGCCGTTGGAGCCCTGTGGGAAGTGCCGGTTCGCTCGGTCCGACCACGAACCCGGCCGAGCTGCCGTCATCCGTTGATCCCGGCGAACGCCCACGCGCCACCATCGACCTCGGTCAGCTGGATGGTCCCCACGTCGACCGTGCTCGGCAGCTCGAACGTGATCCAGCCTCGAACGGTCTGGCCTTCCCGGATGGATTCGAAGTCCGAGCCGAACGGGAGCTGCGGCTCGCGCCACGCCGGCTCAGGCTCGAACACGCGACCGGAGGCATCGGCGACGGTGAAGTCGGTGTAGCTGGGCGGTCCGTCGAGCGTCCCCGCGACGCCGGTGACCAGGACCTCGATGGTCACCCATCGGTGGCCGCCCCGCGGCGTGTCGTACGAGGATCCGCTCCAGCCGTCGATCGATGCGACGGTGACATCGATGGTCGCGTCGGAGATGCTGAACGGGATCGTCTGACCCACCTGGTGGGTGACCGTCATCGACTCGATCGTCGATCGGCCCGGGATGGCACGTCTGCCCGCGAGAGCAACCATCGCCGTGCGGGTCGCGATGACCGCCGCGACTGCGCTGCCCGTGTCGGCGTCACGTTTGAGCACGCTCAGCAGCAGGACCACGGCGTCTGCGTATGCCCGGACGGCGGGTTCCCCGATGGCGGAGGCCGGCAGGTGGTCGGCGATCCACTCGCCCTCGGTCAAGGTCCAATCGGACAGGTCGCCGCCCTGGAGGTCGAGCAGATCGAGCCGATCGATGGCATGGACGAGGCGCTCTGCCACGACCGCGGCAGCCGGGTCGGTCGCGACGTCGGCACCGGTCGACCTGGGAGTCGGCCTCATGTCCATGCCGCGAGGATATCCGGGTTGCGGGGAACCGACGGCGTCCGCTCCGATACGATGGCCCGACAGCGTGACGAGGGAGGAGAGCTCATGAGCTGGCAGACGCCAGGCAAGGATGGGCCGTCAGAGTCGACGGATCCCGCGGCGGACCCAGCGGCACCGTCGCCCGACTCCGAGACGACGCGCGTCCCGATCCTGCCGGGCGACCCGACCCCGCCGGTGGACGTCGCCCCGCCTTCACCGCCGCCACCCCCGGCGGCCGGACTGATCTCGGCCGACCCGGTCGGCTGGACAGGCCCGAACGACGGGCCGGCCGGCACTCCCTCGGGTGACGGCCCGCAGGTCGCCTGGGCACCACCCGTTCGTCCGGTCGCGGCGCAGGTCGTGAACGGGCTCGTCATCGCCGGCACGTTCACTCGTCTCGTCGGCTACTCCATCGATACTCTCTTCCTGGGTCTGCTGAACCTCGCGGCCCTTGGCGCCCTCGGGCTGTTCACGTCCGACCGCGACACGTCCCTCGACCTCGTCATCAGCATCGCGTTCGTCGTGGTGGACTTCCTGTACTTCGTCGGCCTCTGGACGAGCGGCTGGCACGCCACCCTGGGCATGCGCCTGCTCGGCCTGCGCGTCCTGACCGCGGCGACAGCCGCAACGCTGTCGTTCAACGACGCCCTGCTGCGCTGGATCGCATTGAGCGGCGCCGTGGCGATCCTTGCGCTGGTCCCGAGGGCCACAGGGACGCTCGGACTCATCTCAGCCCTGTGGGTCATCGTCCTGCTCATCACGACGGCGACCCATCCGCTCCACCAGGGCTTGCACGACCGATGGGCGCGGTCGGTGGTCGTCCAGCCGGCGCCCGGCGGATCCGGCGCCGCCATCGCGACCTGCCTCGTGATCGTCGTGCTTCTGTTCCTGGTCCTGCCACTGGCCCTGCTCGTGGTCGCGGGGCCGCAACTCCAGGACATCATGCGACAGATCGGGGAGTCGGTCTGAGGATGGTCCGACGGTGGTGAAGCTCGAACCGACCGACGTCCGCTTCTTTCCGGTGCCCGCCGACCTGCGCGCCTGGTTCGACGCGAACCATGCGACCGCCCCGGAGCTGTGGCTCGGCTATCACAAGAAGGGGACCGGGCGACCGAGCGTGGTCTGGGCGCAGGCGGTCGACGAGGCCCTGTGCGTCGGCTGGATCGACGGCATCGTCAAGCGCCTCGATGACGCGACCCACGCCCAGCGGTTCACGCCGCGCCGGAAAGGCAGCACCTGGAGCGCGATCAACGTCAAGAACGTCGAGCGGCTCATCGCCGAGGGCCGGATACGAGCAGCCGGACTCGCAGCGTTCGAGGCGCGGACCGGCGCCAACACCGCCATCTACTCGTATGAGCGTGAGATCGAGCCGTTCAGCGAGGCGGAGCTCGCCAGGCTCCAAGCCGACGACTCAGCGTGGATGGACTGGCAGAAGCGCCCCCCGTCGTATCGTCGGGCCGTCACAGGATGGGTGACGAGCGCCAAGCAAGCGGCCACGCGCGAGCGGCGACTGTCGATGCTCATCGAGGATTCGCGCGCCGGCCGCCTGCTCAAGCAGTACACCTGGGGGCGCAAGGACGGATGACCGCCATCGACGACGCCATCGCGGACGTCGCTCGGCGATCGGGCGAGATCGACTTCGGCGATGGGTTCGAACCGCGCGCGGCCCAGGCGATCGTGGCGTCCGGGCTCCATCGACTGGTGGTTCCCGAAGCCGCCGGCGGTCTCGGCGGGCGCACGTCAGAGGCGGTCGGCGTCCTCGCGGCGATGGGCGCGATCGACGGGTCCACCGCGCTCGGCTTCGCGATGCAGGTGCATGCCATCGGGGCGCTCGTCGAGTCCCCGGGCGTCGACCAGGGCCTGCAGGAGCGCGTCTACCGCTCGATCGTCGACGACGGCGCCCTGTACAACAACGCTGGGACGGAGGAAGGCGGCGGCTCGCCGTCGCGCGGCGCCATCCCCGGGACGCAGGCCGTCGCCGTCGCTGACGGTTCGTGGCGGCTCAGCGGCGAGAAGACCTGGACCACCTGGCTGCCGAACCTCTCGTTCGCGTTCGTCTCGGCGCAGGTCGACGGCAGTGATCCGGTCGAAGTCGGCTCGTGGCTGGTCGACCTCTCGAGCGATGGTGTCCAGCGGTTGCCCGGGTTCGAGGCGCTGGGCATGCGCGGCTCGGCGTCGGGCCGGCTCGTCCTCGAGGATGTCGTCGTTCCGGTCGGGTCCGTCCTGATGCGCCGGCTCGGTGACGCGCCGGACCCGCGAGGCCCTGTTCCGTCGACGTGGTTCGGCCTGGCGATCGCCGCCACGTACCTCGGGGTGGGGGAGGGTGCCCGCGCGGACGTCGCCCGCTGGGCGCTCGACCGGCGGCCCGGGGACGGTTCGACCGCGGTCGCGGACATCCCGAGCGTCCAGCTTCGGCTTGGCCGGCTGGACGCCGAGTTGCGGGCGGCGCGGATGGTGGTGCTCGATGTGGCCCGCCGCTGGGACGCTGCGGTCGCGGCGGGGGATGCGGCTGGGATGGCCGATGCGGCCGCGGACGTCGGTCTCGCCAAGGTGGTCGCCACGCAGGCGGCCGTGGTGGCCACGGACGAGGCTCTCCGGATCGCCGGCGGGCCGGGCTTCCTGGCCGGTCGTCTCGAGCGAGCGTTCCGCGACGCGCGCGCCGGGCTCATCAATCCGCCTCTCCAGGACGTCGCGCTGGCGGGGTTCGCACGTGCCGTTCTCGAACGTGAAGGGCGCCACCGGTGAGCGCCGAGACCGCGGGATCGTCGGCCGGTCCGCCATCGCCTGCCGCGTTCCACTACGGGCCAGGCCACATGATCGTCCACGGCAACGCTGCGTTCATCGAGGCGTTCGGCCCGTCGACCGTCGGTCAGCCGGCTCGCGAGGCGATGCTCGAGCTGCCAGCCAAGGCATTCGAACTCATGGATCTGGTCTATTCGACCGGCAAGCCTGGCGCCTGCAACCTGGCGACCACGGCCGGTCCGCGCCGGCTGGTGGTCGCCCCGAGACGCGACCCGGAGTCGGGCGAGACCTACGGCGTCACGACCCACCTCCGACCGGCGGGCGGCTGAGCGCTAGACTCGCGACCACGACACTCCCCGAAACGCCGGAGGCGCAGCGCATGGCCGTCCAGGTCACCACCGACTACCCGATGTTCATCGATGGCGTCTCGACGTCGTCGGATGGCGGCCGCTGGCTGGAGGTGCACAGTCCGGCCACCGGCGAGCTCGTCGGGCGGGTGCCGGAGGGGACGGCGGCCGACGTCGATCGTGCCGTGGTGGCGGCGCGCGCGGCGTTCCGCGACGGCCGCTGGGCGCGGATGGCGATGCCTGAACGGGTCACGATCATGAACCGCCTGGGCGATCTGCTCGACCGTGACGCGGACGATCTCGCCCGCCTCGAGACGCTCCAGACCGGGACGGCCTACAAGCTGCGGCGGGAGTCCGACTTCGCGTTCGCCAGTGACAACCTGCGCTTCTTCGCGACGCAGATCCGGAACCTCGAGGGCAAGGCCGCCTACGAGTACACGGGAACGCACACGAGCTTCGTCCGGCGCGAACCGCTCGGGGTCGTCGGCCAGGTGAGTCCGTGGAACTATCCGATGTGGATGGCGATCTGGAAGATCGGCCCGGCCCTGGCGGCGGGGAATTCGATCGTGCTCAAGCCGGCCTCGGCCACGCCGTTGACGACCATCCGCCTGGCGCACCTCGCGATCGAGGCCGGTGTCCCGGCCGGGGTCTTCAACGTCGTCACCGGGCGTGGCGACGTGGTCGGGGCCGCGCTCGCGGCGCACATGGATGTCGATCTCATCTCGCTGACCGGCGACACCGAGACGGGCAAGCAGATCCAGGCGCTCGCGTCGTCGAACCTCAAGCGCGTCCACCTCGAGCTCGGCGGCAAGGCGCCGTTCATCGTCTGCGCCGACGCTGATCTGGAGGCGGCGGCGCGTGGAGCGACCGCAGGGGCGCTCATCAACGGCGGACAGGACTGCACCGCGGCGACGCGCGCATATGTCCATCGCAGCCTGTACGACGCGTTCCTGGCGCGGACGGCGGAGCTGTTCGATGGCGTGCGTGTGGGCGATCCGTTCGATCCTGCGACTGATCTCGGCACGCTCATCTCCGGGGCGCAGGTATCCCGCGCGGAAGGCTTCGTCGAGCGGGCGGTCGCTGCGGGCGCCCGGGTCGTCGCCGGCGGATACCGGCCGGACGTGCCCGGCTTCCCGGATGGCGCGTTCTACCGACCGACGATCGTCGCCGACTGCGCCCAGGACAGCGAGATCGTCCAGGACGAGGTCTTCGGCCCGGTGCTCGCCGTCCTGCCCTTCGACACCGTCGACGAGGCGCTGGCGATGGCCAACGACACCCGCTACGGCCTCGCCGCGAGCATCTGGACGCGTGACGTGTTCACGGCGATGGAGGCGGCCCGGACCCTGAACTTCGGGCACGTCCAGGTCAACGACCACCTCATGGTCACCTCCGAGATGCCCCACGGCGGCTTCAAGCAGTCAGGCTCGGGCAAGGACATGTCGACCTACTCGTTCGAGGAGTACACCCAGGTCAAGCACGTGATGCTGGAACTGACCGGCGAGCCCGAGAAAAGCTGGCACTACACGATCTTCGGCGACAGGCCCGCGGAGTAGCTGGATCCTGCGGGAGATGACTTTCGGGGGATCGCGGACCCGGTGCGCGGGGGCCCACCGTTTCGGGAACGTCCACCCGATAGGAGTCGAACGATGTCGTCGAAAGCCCGCGAGGACGCTGCCCCGGCAGCGGACCGTGATCACAGATCCAAGCGCGCGGCCAAGCGCGCGACGCGCCGCCGGGCCGCCCTCGAGGCGAAGCTTGCGTCGGCCGACCGGCTGATCGAGAAGCGTCGGTCGCAACTGCACTCCGCCTCGACGCGCCGCGCATCGATCTCGGCCAGGCTTGCACGCGCGATGGGGCCGGCCGGCGAAACGGACGCACCGATGGCCTACTGCATCAAGGATCGACAGCGGGTCGCCATCGGCGGTGCGCACGCGGTCGTGCTCACGAACGGCCGGCCGGCCATCGCCGGGCTGTGCCCATCGTGCGGGTCGAAGGTCGTTCGTCTCGGCGCCGCCTGAGCGAATCGCCACCCGAGCGAGTCCCTCGCCGCCGCCTTCGAACGAGAAGGTGGCTGAACCTGCCCTCGGCCGCGGCGAGATAATCGTCGAGACATCGATCGCTCGATCAAAGGGGCATGGCATCGGCGATGGCAGCGACGATACGAGTCGGGATCCTCACGGCCGGTGGCGATAGCCCCGGCTTGAACGCGGCCATCCGTGGGTTCGGCAAGGCGGCGCTGGGCAAGCACGGGATGCGCATCCTTGGCTTCCGCGACGGCTTCCTCGGTCTGGCCGAGGACCGGCGGATGCGCCTCGACTCGGCGACGCTCGCCGGCATCCTGACGATCGGCGGCACGATCCTCGGCACGAGCCGCGAGAAGCCCCACCGGATGCGGGTCGATGGGCAGGTCGTCGACATGACCGACGAGATCGTCCGGACGTATCGGAAGCACGGTCTCGACGCACTCCTGTGCATCGGTGGCGGGGGCACCCAGAAGAACGCACTTCGGCTCGTCCAGGCCGGACTGAACGTCGTCACCCTGCCCAAGACCATCGACAACGATGTGGCCGAGACCGACGCCACGATCGGGTTCGCCACAGCGCTCGAGGTCGCGACCGAGGCGATCGACCGGCTCCACAGCACCGCCCACAGCCACCATCGGATCATCGTCGCCGAGGTCATGGGTCATCAGGCAGGCTGGCTCGCGCTCGGGGCCGGCATCGCCAGCGGAGCGGATGTCGTCCTGATCCCGGAGATCCCCTACGACATCGATGCCGTGGCACGCGCCATCAAGCGCCGGACCCGCCAGGGCACGAACTTCAGCATCGTGGCCATCGCCGAGGGTGCTCGCGACCAGGTCGGCGCGCGCCGTTACGACCGTTTGATCGCCACCCGCGTGGCCGCCCGGGGCGAGAAGGCGAAGCGTGCCGCCGACGCCGATATCGCCGCCTTCGATGCCGAGAACACCGGGCATGCCTTCCGTTTCGCCCGCCAGCTCGAGTCGCTCACCGGGCTCGAATCCCGGGTGACGATCCTCGGCTACGTCCAGCGCGGTGGGACGCCGTCGGCGGTCGATCGCTTGCTGGCCGCCCGACTCGGGAATGCCGCGGCCGACCTCGTGGCCGCCGGCAGGTTCGGGGTCATGGTCGCTGCCGCCGGGGAGGGCATCCGAGCGGTGCCGCTCGATCGGGTCGCCGGCCGGCGGAAGACGGTCCCGGTCGACCATGACTGGATCGAGACCGCCCGTCATGTCGGGACGTGTCTCGGCGATTGATCCGATTGTGTTCCGCTCGAGCGGAACACAGAATGGCTTGATGACCGATCCAGCATCCCCGGGGTTGGTTGACGAGGGCCGCCTGTCGACCGTCTCCTTCACCCGCGGCTTCCTGTTCGCCGACCTTCGGGGCTATACCCAGTTCGGTGAGGCGCATGGCGCGGTCCGGGCATCACAGCTGATCGAGCGCTATCGCGGGCTCGTTCGGACGGCCGTCACCCGCTTCCGGGGCGCGGAGATCAAGACCGAGGGTGACAGCTTCTACGTCGTCTTCGACGCTGTGAGTGCGGCCGTCGCCTGCGGGCTCGCGATCGCAGAGGCGGCCGCCAGGGCATCGACGGACCAGCCCGACGATCCGATCCGCGTTGGGATCGGGATCCATGCCGGGGAAACGGTCGCCACGTCCGATGGCTACGTCGGATCAGCGGTCAATGTCGCGGCCCGTATCTGCGCGATCGCTCGACCCGGTGAGGTCCTCGTGAGCGACACGGTCCGGACCCTGACCGCGGCCGTGCTGCCGGTCATGTTCGACCCGCGCGGCCGTCGTCGCCTGAAGGGAATCGATGAGCCGATCGCGGTGTACGCGGTGATCTCACTCGAAGAGGGCGCCGATGCCTGGCAGACCGGGGTGCATCATGTCCGCGCTCGACGGCGTCGACGGAGGTGGGCGGCTGTCGCAGTCGTCGGCGTCGTCGCCGGGGTGCTGGTCCTTGGCGGTGGCTGGATCGCCCTGCGTCCGCCACCGAGTCTTCCACCTGGGCCGTGGACGATCGGCCTCGACGTGCCCTTGAGTGGCAGAGCGGCGTTCCGTGGCGTCCCGATCCAGAACGCGGTCACGATGGCGATCGATGAAGTGAACGCGAATGGCGGGGTCGGTGGTTCGCAGCTTCGACTCGACAGTCGCGATGACGCCGGGACGCCGCCGAAGAACCAGGATCCCGATCGGGGCGCGACCAACGCGAATGCATTCGTGGCCGATCCACGGGTGGTCGCGATGATCGGACCCACGGCGTCCGATGTGGCCCGGTCGCAGATCCCGATCACCAACGCCGCAGGCCTCCTGCAATGCAGTCCTGCGAACACCTCTACCGGCCTGACGAAGCCCAGGGCGGGTGCGCTCGACCTCAGATCGGCGGCGCCCGAGCGGATCAACTTCATCCGGACGGCGCCGGCCGACGATATCCAGAGCCCGGCCATCGCGTCGTTCATGTACAACGACCTCGGCGCACGGACGGCGCTGGTGGTCGATGACACGGGCGATGGTAGGGACATCGCCGACGGTGTCGAGGCGGCCTTCCGCGCCCTCGGCGGGACGGTGGTGCGGCGCGCCCTGAACCCGGGCACGGATCCGTCGGCGGTGCTCGGCTCGGTCGGCGCCGCGGGCACCCCAGGAGCGGTCTTCTTCGGCGGCTTCGCCGAGACGGGGGCGCCGGAGCTCCGCATCGCCATGGAGGATCATGGGCTTGCGGCGGTGCCGTTCGTCAGTTGGGACGGGATCGGCGGGTCTGGTGCGGAGGACGGCTCGTTCATCAAGAAGGCCGGCGCGGCCGCGGTCGGTTCGTACCAGGCACACGCATCGCTGCCGCCGGCCAAGGCTGGCTTCGCGGACCGCTATCGAGCCGCCTACGGCTCCGAGCCCGACGAGTACTCGGCTGCGGCCTATGCCTGTGCGGAGGTCGTCATCGCGGCCCTGCGAGACGTCGCGGCAAAGGGTGTCGGGCCGGATCAGGTGCGCGAGGCCGTTCGCGCGTCCGCGGTCGATCCGAGCCATCGGTATGACACCGTTCTGGGCTCGTTCCATTTCGATGCGAACGGCGACACGAGCCAGCAGTTCGTCACCCTGTACCGGGTCGATCCGACCGCGGCGGACGGCAAGGGCGACTGGGTCATCCAGAAGGAGCAGGATTTCGGCCCGGCACCGTAGCCATCGGGCACACAGCCCCGCGTGACCGACGGGCGTGGCATCATCCGCACATGCCACCGATCGACGAACTGACCCGTATCGAGCCCGCCCATCTCGATCGACTCGACCGCCAGGGCATCTTCACGACGGGCCTTCTCCTGGAGCGGTCCGAGACGCCGACCCGACGCCAGACGCTGGCCGACCAGGTCGCCGCCGACACGACCGACGTCCTGATGTGGCGTGACGAGGCGCTGATGCTCAACCTCGCGGGCTTCGGGCCGGACGAGCACCAGCTGATGATCCAGGCCCGGATCGAGGGTCTGCACGACATCCTCGAACTCGACCTGCCGACGTTCAGCTCGCGCGTCCGACGCGCTGCAGGCGAGATCGCGATGGAGCCGCCGACGGACCTGACCCTCGAGGGCTGGTGGGATCAGGCGAAGACCCTCGAGGACGAATAGCCTCCGAGCCTCGACGGGCTAGGATTGGCCCGTGAACTCCGCCGCGGGACGGGCCGCATCCCTTCTCACCGCCATCGCGACCGCGATCGTCATCGTCGCCATCGGCATCCTGCCGTTCCTGACGCCCCAGTGGGTCGCCTTCGAGCAGGGCCGCGCCCAGGCGACGGCGTGGACCGGGTTCAGCACGGGACAGTTGCGGACCGCTACCGACGCGATCCTGTCCGACCTCGCGTTCGGCGGCGACTTCTCCGTCCGGATCGACGGGACGCCCGTCCTGAAGGAGCGCGAGCAGACCCACATGGCCGATGTCCGGACGGTCTTCCGAGGGCTATGGATCCTTGCCCTGGTTTCGCTCGTCGTGCTCGTCGCCGCCGCTCGTCGGCGTGATCGTGCGCGGACGTGGCGGGCGGTCCGGGGCGGCGCGCTCGGGCTCACGGTCGGCACGCTGGTCCTCGGGGTCGTCGGGCTCGTCGCGTTCGACCAGTTGTTCAGCGTCTTCCACGAGATCTTCTTTCCGGCCGGGTCGTACCTGTTCGATCCCGCGACCGACCGACTGGTCCAGCTCTTCCCGTTCGCCTTCTGGGACGAGACGGCGATGGCGGTCGGGGCAGTGATCATCGCGATCGCCCTGATCGTCGCCTTCGTGGCGGGGCGACGTGCAGCCCGGACCGTCGCTGTCGAGCACGCGCCGGACCTCGCCGCGGTGCCGGAGCCCGGATCGTGAGTGCCGCGGCGCCATCGAAGCTCCTGAGCGTCGAGCAGGCCCGGGACGCGGTCCTGGCCGTCGCCGAACCGGTCGGGACCGAACAGGTCGCCGCGGCAGATGCCCTCGGCCGCGTGGTCGGGGAAACGGTCAAGGCACGGGTGTCCCTCCCGCCCTGGCCGAATTCGGCGATGGACGGATACGCGATCCTCGCCGCCGACACGGTCACCGCGTCCGACGATCGACCGGTCGAACTGCGGGTCATCGGTGACATCGCCGCCGGAGCCGCTCCCACGGTCGCGATCGTCGCGGGCACGGCGGCGCGGATCGCCACCGGCGCTCGACTCCCGGACGGGGCCGATGCCGTCATCCCGGTCGAGGCCACGACGCCGCTGGACGCCGACGGCCGGCCCGGCCCACGTGGCCGCGATGCGACCGGGCCTGTCGCCGCCGCGTGTCTGGTCCATGAACCTGTTGATCGTGGCGACTCCATCCGCACGGCCGGCAGCGACCTGGAAGCCGGGGCGGTCCTGGTGCAGCCGGGAATTGCCCTCACCGCCGCGGCGGTGACCCTGGTCGCGGGCGCCGGCGCGGACCGCATCCTGGTCCACCGGCGGCCGCGCATCGCCGTCCTGGCAACCGGCGACGAGGTGCGCGCGCCGGGCGAGGTCCTCGGGCCTGCTGGGATCCCCGACGCGAACGGGCCCGGCCTCCGGGCGCTCGTGACGGCCGCAGGCGGCCAGCCGCTTGATCTCGGGATCGCGGCCGACCACCTCGATGACGTGCTCGAGCGCCTCCGCGATGGCCTTGCGGCCGGCGCCGACGCGATCATCGTTTCAGGTGGCGTATCGGTCGGACCGTACGACGTCGTCAAGACCGCGATCGAGACCATCGGCCGCATCGACCTCTGGCGGGTCGCCGTCCAACCCGGCAAGCCGTTCGCGTTCGGGACAGCGCCACGGCCCGGTGGCGGAGTGCCCGTCCTCCTGTTCGGCCTGCCCGGCAATCCCGTCTCGTCCGCGGTCACGTTCGAGCTCTTCGTCCGCCCGGCCATCCGCGCGCTCGCGGGCCGCCATGACCTCCTCCGCCCGGTCGATCGTGCCGTGCTCGGCGAATCCGTCAGCAAGAGCCAGGGCCGCCGCGCATTCATCCGTGTCGTCGCGGACCTCGACGACACAGGCGCCCCGGTGCGCGATGCCCGCGGCCGCGTGGCCGTCCATCTGGCGGGAGGGCAGGGGAGTCACGTCATCTCCGCCCTGGCCGCCGCCGATGCTCTCGCGGTGATCCCGGAGGCCGATGACAGCCTCCCGGCCGGCGCCGAGGTCGCACTGTGGTGGCTCGACCGGGCATGATGGTCACCAGCGTCTGATCGCCGACCCGACTCCCGACCCCGGAGGACCGATGGAACGACCCCAGCCCCGCGCCGAACGGCGACGGCTCTCGCACATGGATCGAGCCGGCCGACCGCGCATGGTGGACGTGTCGGACAAGCCCGTGACCGCACGGCGGGCCGTGGCGGAGGCGGCCGTCGCGGTGTCGCCCGAGACCATGAGCCTCGTCATCGACGGTGGCGGGACGAAAGGCGACGTGCTCGGTGTCGCGGAGCTGGCCGGCGTGATGGGCGGCAAGCGCACGAGCGAGCTCATCCCGCTGTGCCACCCGCTCGCGTTGACCGACCTGGTCGTGGCCATCACCCCGGACCGTGCCGCCGGCGTCCTGCGCATCCGCGCCGAGGCCGCGACCACCGGCCAGACCGGCGTCGAGATGGAGGCCATGACGGCCGCGTCGGTGGCGGCCCTGACGATCTACGACATGGTCAAGGGCGTCGAGCGCGGCGTGGAGATCCAGGCTGTCCGGCTCGTCTCGAAGACCGGCGGCAAGAGCGGGACGTGGACCCGCCAGGCGCCGCCGGACTCCGCCCCGCAGCGACCCAAGCCGCGTCCGGGTGCACGCGTCGCCGGTCGCGTCGGCCCCAAGCGCAAGGGCGCCGGGTGAGCGACCGATGACCGACCGCGGTCCGCGTTCGGCCCTGGTCATCACCGCCTCCGATGGCGCCGCCGCCGGCGTTCGCGAGGACACCTCGGGCGCCAGGGTCGAGGAGCGCCTCGTCGCCCTCGGTTTCCGGGTCGACCGTCGTCTGCTGCCCGACGAGCAGTGGGCCATCGAGGATGCCCTGGTGGAAGGGACCGATGGCCATGACCTGGTCGTCACGACCGGCGGGACAGGCCTGACCCCCCGCGACATCACCCCGCAGGCGACGCAGGCTGTCATCGACTACGAGGTTCCCGGCCTTGCCGAAGCGATGCGCGCGGCCGGTCGCGCCATGACACCGCTGGCCGACCTGTCGCGGGCGGTCGTTGGGGTCCGCGGCCGGGCGCTCATCGTCAACCTGCCCGGCAGTCCGAAGGGCGCCCTCGAATCGCTCGAGGCGATCGTGCCCGTGCTGGATCACGCTCTCGACACCCTCGCGGGACCGTACGATCACGCGATCACGGCCGACGGAGGCCAGGAGGAGGGAAGCTAGCCCGATGTTCGCCCCGTTCGCCGAGGTCCCGGGCTATCCGCTCGTTTTCGTCGTGTTCTGGGGTTCGGCCGCGTTCTTCCTGCTGGCGATGGCCCGCCATCTCCGCGTCTTCGCGGTCGCCCGCCCGTCGCGCCCGTTCGCGAACGTGCCCGTTCGCGTCGTCAGCCTGGTCGAGTACGCGTTCCTGCAGATCAAGATGTTCAAGGACCCGGGTGCGGCGGTCATGCACGCGGGCATCTTCTGGGGCTTCGTGCTGCTGACGGTCGGCACGGCCAACATCGTCACGGGCGGGATCATCCAGGGGGTGCTGTCGATCCCGATCGACGGCTTGCTGTGGACGCTCATCAGCGCGATGCAGAACGTCGTCGCAGTCGCGGTCCTCGCCTCGATCGCCTGGGCGTTCTACCGTCGCCTGATCTCGAAACCACGCCGACTGACGTTCAACCGCGATGCCCTGATCATCCTGGCGATGATCGGTGGCGTGGTCGCCACGGAGCTGTTCGCGCAGGTCTTCGACGTCGCGGCACACGGCGACATCCCGGGCGCCTTCGTCGCGAACGCCCTGGCCGTCCCGCTGACCAACCTCTCGCCGGCGATCCTCGACGCCGGCTTCGCCATCCTGTGGTGGGGCCACATCGCGCTCGTCGCGGCGTTCCTGTGCTACCTGCCGTTCAGCAAGCATCTCCACATCGCCACCGCCTTCCCGAACATCTACTTCCGCAAGCTCGCGCCGCGGGGCGAGCTGCCCAAGCTCGACCTCGAGGACGAGAACGCGACCTTCGGGCTCAAGACGCTGCAGGATCTGGGCTGGAAGGACCTGCTCGACGGCTTCACCTGCACGGAATGCGGTCGCTGCCAGGAGGCGTGCCCCGCCTACAACACCGGCAAGCCGCTCAACCCCAAGGAACTGATCATGGGCATCCGCCACATGTCGGTGGAGGCGGAGCACGGCATCGACATCATCCCGAACTCACCGATCGTGCGCGACACCTACGGCCTCGACGACACGACCGTCTCGACCAAGCTGCTGGCCATGCCGATCGTCGACGATGCGATCTCGTATGACGCTGTGTGGGATTGCGTGACCTGTGGAGCATGCGTCGAGGCGTGCCCAGTGCTCATCGAGCACGTCGACAAGATCGTCGGGCTGCGGCGCAACCTCGTCCTCGAGGAATCGCGCTTCCCGAACGAGCTGACCAACGCGTTCCGCTCGATGGAGAACCAGGGCAACCCATGGGGCCAGCCGGCGTCATCGAGGCTGGACTGGACCAGGCCGCTCGCGTTCGAGGTCCCGACGGTCGCCGAGATGGCAGCCGACGGGCGGCTGGGCGAGCTCGACGTGCTCTATTGGGTCGGCTGTGCGGCGGCGTTCGATACGCGCAACCAGAAGGTCGCCCGGGCGGTCGCGACCTGCCTCCACGCCGCAGGCGTGCGCTTCGCCGTCCTCGGCCAGGAGGAGTCGTGCACCGGCGATCCGGCGCGCCGGATGGGCAACGACTACGTCTTCCAGATGCTGGCCATGGGCAACGTCGAGACGCTCGACCGGTACGGGATGCGCGAGCGGACGATCGTGACCGCGTGCCCCCATTGCTTCAACACCATCGGCAACGAGTACGGCCAGCTGGGCGGGACCTACAAGATCGTCCATCACTCGACGTTCCTGGCCGGTCTCGTGTCGTCGGGCCGGTTGGCCACGGTCCCGGCGGACGCCGAGTCCGAGACCGGCGACCACCGACCGGGCAGCGTCACCGTCCACGACTCGTGCTATCTCGCCCGATACAACAACGTCATCGCAGCGCCACGGGACGTCCTCGGGGCGGCCGGTGTGTCCATCACCGAGATGGCGAAGTCGGGCAAGAACACGTTCTGCTGCGGCGCCGGTGGCGGTCGCATGTGGATGGAGGAGACGCGCGGGACGCGCATCAACGAGAACCGGACGGCGCAGGTACTGGCCACTGGCGCCGAGACGGTCGCCACGTCATGCCCGTTCTGCATGGTCATGATGTCCGACGGGCTGGCCGGAGTCGAGGGCGGCACGAGCGTGACCGCGATGGACATCAGCGAGGTCCTGGCCGCGCGGATCGCCTCGGTGCCGGCGGAACGGCAGCTGCCCGTCCTGTAGGTCCGCCTCAGCGGGCGAGCAGCAACACCACGACGACGATCGTGAGCACCACGATGACGCCGACGAGCAGCCACTCGTACAGCCGGGCGCGGCGGAGCTGGTCGCGGAGGCGGTCGAGTTCCGGGTCGATCGCGACCCCACCGCTCGTCGGCGCCCCTGGCTGAGGTCCGGCGGGCCCGGCATCGTCCAGCAGGCCCATCCGGGCGAGCTGCTTGTCCAGCCGCGCGTCGGGCGGCTGATGAACGGCCTCGCGTGCGATCCGCGACAGCTCGGCCTCGGTGGGCAGGGGCGGTGCATCTGCCTTGGGCGTCGGCGGTCGGGCTGCGGGCGTTTCGTCGTGCATCGCGTCTACCGTACCCGGGCGCGCAACGGGACGTTCGGCTCTTGGCGCATCCGCGTCGCGCGCACATCCTCCATGGCGGGCTCGATCATCTGGAGGTGTGCCATGTCCGTTCTTGTTGCCTATGCCACCCGTCACGGCGCCACGAAGGGTATCGCCGAGCGGATCGCCGGTCGGTTGCGCCAGGCCGGCTTCGACGCCGAGGCCATACCGGCGAAGGACGTGCACGACGCGAAGGGCTACGACGCATACGTGGTCGGCAGTGCGGCCTATCTGACCCACTGGCTGGGTGATGCCCGGGACTTCGTCAAGCGCAACCACGTCGCGCTGGCCACGCATCCCACCTGGATCTTCAGCAGCGGTCCGGTCGGCACGGATCTGGTCGACTCCAAGGGGCGCGACGTGATGGTCACCTCCGAGCCCAAGGAGTTCGCCGAGATGCGGACCACGATCCAGCCGCGCGGTGAACGGATCTTCTTCGGCGCGTATGACGTCGACGCCCCGCCGATCGGCTGGGCCGAGCGGTTCGCCCGGCATCTGCCGGCGGCCGCCAAGGATGCGATCCCGTCGGGAGACTTCCGCGATTGGGCCGCCATCGAGGCGTGGGCGGATGGGATCGCCGACGAACTCGAGCCCGTTCCCGCTGGTTCCTGACCCGTCAGCCTGACGGGCTCCCCCGCGGAGCCGTTGCGGAGAAGAGCGCGACCGAGCCCACGATCTCGATTGCCTGATGCTCGAATGAGGCCGCCAGGATCTCGCGCAGGCCATCGACCGAGTCATCGAGGTTGTCAAAGCCGCCCTGCCGGTTGAAGGCAGCCAGCACCTGCCGCGACAGGCGGGTCTGCGGCCCGGACCTGCCGAGGACCGTGGCGCCGAAGAAGACGCCATCCGGTGCCAGGGTCGCCGCGATGTTGGCCACCGCTGCGGCCTTGCGCGACATGGGTCCCGGCAGGCAGTGGAGGACCATGTGGAGCGCCGCAGAGTCGAACGGTCCGTCGACGGGCAGCGGCTTGAGGACGTCGGCTTCCACGGCCGTCACGTCGAACGTCCGGAGCCGCTTCGAAGCGTGCGCCAGGACGCTCCGGTTCGGGTCGACGAGTGTCACGCGACTGCCTTTGCCAAGACCGGACTTCTGGACGAAGTAGCCCGTCCCCGGCCCGACGTCGAGGTGTCGATCGCGGATGTGCCGCCGATAGCCTTCGACCAGCCGCGGCGTCGGACAACGCCAGATCGCCCGTGCCGCGACTCCAAGGACCCAGGCGTCGTAGATGACGAGGAATCCGCGGCTGTAATCGCGCTGCCCCTTATAGGCGGGATCGTCGCGCTTCATCGGGCTCGAGCGGCCTCGTCAACGACGGCTGGCGCCGGTTGGCGCGCACTCTACATCGGCGTCTCCTGGCGACCAAGAGGGCGGCGGACGGCCGCAGGGATGGGGCGCATACTCGAGACACCGGTGCCCGCTCGAACGCTCGAGGTGGCCTGGATCACGAGGTCAGCGGATGATCCTTGTCGATTGCGCCCGGGCGCTGGCTCGAGAGGACGGTCTTGCCGCGACGCTCAGGGCGATCCTCGGTGCGATCGCCGCGCCGCTGGATATCGGCTCCGCCGCGGTCATCGTTCCCGGCGGATCGTCCGACGGTCTCGAGATCGCGGCCTCGATCGGCCTTGGTGACGCCGCCGCGAACGGCCTCACCGCGGCGATGCGAGACCCGGGTCATCCCATCGTCCGGACCTTCCGATCACCGGTCGCCACGTACGACGTCGCGCCCCTGAACCCGGGTGGCCCGGCCCTTCGGAGTCATCTGCCCCTGATCGTCCGACGGGACGGGGCCGACCGCGTCGTTGGCGTCCTGGCGCTCGCCTACGACCGGCCGATCGACGCCGACGCCCGGCCCGTCCTCGAGGCCGTGGCGGACCTGGCGGCGGTCGCGATCGAACGCGACCGCCGGATCTGAGGGGCGGTCAGCCGCCTCGGACCTGCGTGGCGGTCAGGGTCAGCCTGCCACTGACCGCGTGGTAGTAGCGACCCGGCGCCTTCGGATCCAGCCACACGGTCGAACCGGGCGTGTGCTTCGAGGCGAACTGGAAGTCACGCTCGCCGTTGAACGACCGATCGTCCTGGAAGATCTGCCCGACCGTCTTGTCGGTCGTCAGGAGGTCCGTGATGATCGACGACAGGCTGCCGCTGCCGTTCGCGAACATCGCCTTGGCGCCGGTGCGCAGGAAGCCGGTCCCGTAGCCGTCGGCCCGCTGCATCGCGACCGATCTCGATGGGTCGGGTCGACCGGCCTCGGAATTGCCCGAGGCGTAGCACAGGTGGTTGAGCAAGACGACCGAGTTCGGCGCGAGCGCGAGGCCCGTCCGCATGTAGGTCTGGCCCCAATACTTCACGTTCGAGTTGCCATGACCGGCCGAGCTGTTGAGGCCCATCCCGTTCTTGCGCAGCGCCGAGAAGGCGCCATGCGGACTGGGTGAGCCGTTGCCGTGGCCGAGGTACACGAAGATGTTCGCGCCCTTGGCCGCGGCCTTCACCTGGGTGAAGGTGGCATTGGGGCTGTAGACCTCGGTGACGGAGGCCCCGAGCGAGCGGGCGAGTGCCGCGTACTCCCTGGCGTGCGAGATGTCCTTGGCCGTGCTGCTCTCGACCGGGCCGACGACGATGACGACCTTGACCGAGGCGGCGGCATCGGTGGCAGCGGGCCTGGCGGCGAACCCGCCGAATGCGACGGTGAGGGTGAGGATCGCGAGCGCCGCGAATCGGATGGAGCGATGGCCAGACGCCCGCTGGGCGCCGTTCATGGGGACCTGCAACGGTCTCTCCTCCCTGCCGGAACGCCACGACGAGCGCGGCGAACGGTGGTCTGTGGCCGGCCGCTGGGGTGCGGCGGCTCTCGTGCGTCGATGGTTCGACGCAGCCCTGGGGGTCCGTCCGAGTATCACTCGGGAGGCGCCTGATGGCGACCCTGACCATCCGGCCACTGACCCGGGGCAATCCGGGGGAGCGCACCGATGCACCGGGAGCCAGCGTCGGGCAAGATGCGTCGACACAGGGACTGCCCCGAAGGAGACCGACATGTCCACGCCGGCGACCGTCGACGAGTACCTGGCCGAGCTACCGGACGAGCGGCGCACGGTAGTCGAGGCGCTCCGTGCGACGATCAATGCGGCCGCGCCCGACGCGACCGAGTCGATCGCGTACCAGATGCCCGCATTGCGCTCGCACGGCGGGCAGTTCCTGGTGTCGTACGCCGTGTTCAAGAACCACTACAGCCTCTTCCCGGCGAGCGACGTGGTCGTCGCGGCCATCGGCGACGAGCTGACTCCGTACCTGGCGGGGAAGGGGACCATCCGCTTCCCGGCGAGCCGTCCCATCCCACTGGGGCTCGTGACCAGGATCGTCGAGGTCCGCGTCGCGGAGAACGCCGCGGCGGCGAAACGCTAGGCGCGGAAGACCAACAGGATCGCGATCACCGACGCGCCGACGCCGACCATCTGGAAGAGGGCGCAGCGCGAGATCTGGGCCGCGACGATCGCCTTCATGTCTGCCTCGTCCTTGCCGATCATCGAGCGGATCGCGGCGGTACCCGTGACACCGATCGCCAGGGCGGCAAGGGCACTCGCCGTCCCGAGGACCGCGAACGGCCAGCCCGCGACGCTGCCGGTCCCGATCCGGTCGATCACGTCCGCCAGGACCGCGATGACGATCCCGAGCATCGCCAGACCGGCCACGAACAGGATGCCAGGGACCGCCACGGAACGATCCGACCGGCCCCAGTTCGCGAGGATGAGGCCGATCCCGACCAGCGCCCCGACGATGGCAGCTCCGGCCGCGAGGATGCCGCTCGATGGATCCTGCACGAGCCCCGAGTCGATCGCGAGCAATCCGACGACGATGCCCAGCACGGCGATGCCCTCGCAGAACGCCATGAGGATGATGGCGAGCCCTCGGATCGATGGCGCGCCGCGTCGGACGGCGACGGTCGGCACCGTGCTGGAGGCGACGAGGCCGATCGCCGTCGCGGCCCCGAAGCAGGCCAGACCGGTCATCGCGAGGGCGCTCATCGCCGCAGTGTGCGCCATCGTCATCTCGGAGTATCGTCGTCCCGTTCCAGCTGGCTGACAGGAGGACGAGATGCTCGGCGCGACGCTGGTGGTGGCAACGATCCCGGTCAGTGACCTCGAGCGCTCGAAGGCGTTCTATGGCGAGACGCTCGGTCTGACCGTGCTGTGGGAGAACCCGGCATCCGTCCGGCTCCGCTGCGGCGAGTCGAGCGAGCTGTCGATCTTCCGTCGCCCCGGAACCGAGACGTCGCACACCGTCGCCCATTTCGAGGTGACCGACATCGCCGCGACGGTCGCCGACCTCGAGGCGAAGGGTGTCGCCTTCCTCGACTACACCGAGGGCCCGCTCATCACGACGAACCACATCGCGCCCATCGGCCCGGCCCTTGGCGCCTGGTTCCGCGACCCGGACGGGAATACGCTGGGTCTCCGCCAGGGCTGATCTCCGAAGTCCGGCATGGTCGCGCTGCTACGATGCCGACGGTGACCGAGTCGATGCAGCCCAGCTACCGGCTGACCGAGGAGCAGGTGCTCCTCCGCGACGCCGTTCGCACCCTCGCCGACGAGCGGGTGGCGCCCCGGGCGAAGGACATCGACCAGACCGGTGAGTTCCCGCAGGACCTCCGCGCGCTCCTCGCGTCGCAGGACATCCTGGCGCTGCCGTTCGCCGCTGCGTACGGCGGTCTCGATGCGGATCTGCTGACCGTCTGCCTCGCCGTCGAGCAGCTCAGCCGGGCGTGCGCGACGACCGGCCTGATCCTGGCGGTGCACGAGCTCGCGTCGCTGCCGATCGTCCTGGCCGGCTCGCCCGAGCAGCACCAGCGCTGGCTCCCGCGCCTCGCGTCGGGCGAGCACCTCATCGCCTTCGCGATGACCGAGGCGGAGGCCGGCTCCGATGTCGCAGCGATCCGCACCCGCGCGGTTCGCGATGGCGACGACTACGTCATCACGGGCTCCAAGCGGTTCATCAGTCACGGCTCGGTGGCGGATCTCCTGACGGTCTTCGCGGTGACCGACCCGGACCCGGGCGCATCGCGCCGCACCCGTCTCTCGTGCTTCGTGATCGAGGTGCCGACGGCCGGCTTCGAGGTCGCCCGGATCGAACACAAGATGGGTCTGCGAGGCAGCCCGACGGCCGAGCTCGCGTTCGACGGCGTGCGGGTGCCCGCCGCCAACCTGATCGGCGCCGAGGGCGATGGGTTCGCGATCGCCATGCGGACGTTCGATCGGAGCCGGCCGGGCATCGCCGCGCAGGCCGTCGGCATCGCCCAGGGCGCGCTCGAGGCGGCGACGGCCTACGCGCGCGATCGGCGCCAGTTCGGCCAGCGCATCGGGGACCTCCAGATGGTCGCCGCGATGCTCGCCGACATGGACGCCGCGACCGAGTCCGCACGACAGCTGCTCTACAAGGCGTGTGTCGAGATCGACGCCG
This sequence comes from uncultured Chloroflexia bacterium, assembly GCA_963782715.1. GTDB lineage: Bacteria > Chloroflexota > Limnocylindria > Limnocylindrales > CSP1-4 > SPCO01. The sequence continues at coordinate 303,161 of CAWAKU010000008.1, read as the reverse complement.
GTGCGCCGGACGCCAGCCGGTGGGCGGCGATGTGTAAACTCGTGGCCGGGGACACCGCGATGCGCGTGACCACCGATGCCGTCCAGGTACTCGGTGGGTATGGCTACATCGACGAGTTCCCGGTGGAGCGGATGATGCGCGACGCGAAGATCACCCAGCTCTACGAGGGTACCCAGCAGATCCAGCGACTGGTCGTCGCGCGGGCGTTGCTCGGCAAGGGCGACTGACCCGAGAGGGAGAGGGATAGCGAGCTCGTGCGTATCGTCGTTCTGGTCAAACCTGTTCCGGATCCGGCGTCGGCCGGGGAGCGCCTCGGCCCGGACGGCCGGCTCGATCGAGCCATCGTGCCCGCGGTCGTCAACGGCAACGACGAATACGTCCTCGAGGCGGCGCTCAAGCTCGTGGAAGCCGCCGGCGAGGGTGAGATCACCCTCCTGTCGATGGCGCCGACGAACGCGCCCGAGACGCTGCGCAAGGCGCTCGCGATGGGCGCCCACCGCGGCGTCCACGTGACCGATGTCGCGCTCGGTGGATCGTGTGCGGTCTCGACAGCGACGGTGCTCGCGGCGGCCCTCCGCCAGATCGAGTTCGACATGGTCTTCGCCGGCATCGATGCGTCCGATGGCGTCGGCGGGATCGTCCCGGCGGCGATCGCGGCCCACCTCGGACTGCCGTTCCTGTCCTACGCCGCGAAGATCGAGCCTGACATGGCCGGCCGGACGGTCCGTGTTCGACGCATCAGCGCCACCGGCTACGACCTGCTCGAGGCGCCGATGCCGGTCGTCGTCGCCGGCACGCAAGCCCTCGGTGAGCCGCGGTACCCATCGCTGAAGGGGATCATGGCGGCGCGTGGCAAGGAGATCGTCACGCGCTCGCTGGCCGACCTCGGCGTGGACGCGACCACGGTCGGCAGCGCCGTGGCGACCACCGCGCTCCTCGACGCACGGATGCCACCGGCTCGAGCCGCGACGGAGATCGTCCGGGGCACGCCCGACGAGGGCGCCGCCCGGATCGTCGAGTTCCTCGCCGCCCGGAGGATCATCTGATGGGCGCGCTGTGGGTCGTCGCCGAACCCGGTCCGGATGGCGGTCTGGCGCGGATCAGTGTCGAGGTCGCGACGCTCGCTCGCGACCTCGCCGCGACGGCCGGCCGGGATGCTGTCGGGATCGTCGTGGCGCCGGACCCGGCGTCGGCCGCAGCGGACCTCGCGACCTACCTGCCCGTCGTCTGGGCCATCGCAGACCCGGCCGCCGCGGACCATGCCTGGTCGGCGGTCGCGGCCGGACACATCGCCGCGCTCCTCGCCGCCGACGCGCCGGATGCCGTCTTCGTCGGGGCGGGCGCTGACGGCCGAGACCTGGCCGGTGCCGTCTCGGCGCTCACGGGCCTGGGCGTCCTCGTCAATGCCACCGGCGTCGCCTGGACGGATGCAGGCCCCGCGGTCGAGATGAGCGTGTTCGGCGGCAAGCTGCTCACGACGTCGGGTTTCACGAGCGGCCGCGGCATCGTCACGGTCCGCCCGAACGTCGCGACCGCCACACCGGCAGCGTCGCCTGGTCGCATCGAGCCACGGACCACGACCGTGACCCAGGCCCTGCCCGCCGTCAGGATCGTCGACCGGGTCAGCGAGGCGAACGCGGCCGCGCCGATCGAGGAGGCACGGATCATCGTGGCAGGTGGCCGCGGCGTCGGGAGCCCGGAGGGGTTCGGGATCGTCCGTGAGATCGCCGACGCTCTCGGTGGTGCGGTCGGCGCAACGCGCGCAGCGGTCGACTCGGGCTGGATCCCGTACAGCCAGCAGATCGGCCAGACCGGCAAGATCGTCAAGCCGGAGCTGTATCTCGCCCTCGGCATCAGCGGCGCCATCCAGCACAAGGTCGGGATGCGGACGTCGGGCACGATCGTCGCGGTCAACCGCGACGCGGACGCGCCGATCGCCGACTTCGCTGACCTGTTCGTCGTCGGCGACCTGTTCGAGGTCGGTACGGCGCTCGTCGAACGCCTGCGCGCCCGGTCGGGCTGAACTCGCGGCCGGGGACCTGATCGCATGGAGATCGCCGTCCTGCTGCCGATCGCGGCGTTCATCGCCCTTGCGGCGGGGCTGGCGGTCGTGCTCCGCGGCACAGGCAGGATCGTCGCGCGGACCCGCGAGCTCGAGCAGTTCCGGAGCTCGGTCAAGGATCTCGCCGCGCGCGTCGATGCGTCGCTCGCCGGGGCCGCCGGTCAGATCGACGCGGTGCGCCGTCGCCAAGTGGACCCCGACCATATCGCCGACACGATCGCCGCCGCAGCCGACGCCGTCCGACGCTACACGGATGAGGCGAAGGGCCTCCGCGGCCCGCGTGAGGCGAGTCAGATCCGATCGGACCTCGTCGCGGAGCTCGAGCGGGCCGAGCGAGCGCTCGAGATGGTCGAGCACGGCACGACGATCATGATCACGGTCCGGCGCGGCCCGCGCGAGCTCGAGGCGCAGACATCGATCAAGCGCGGCTACCTGAACCTGATCCATGCCCGAGACGCATTCGCGCGGCGCGCGCTCGATGCCCAGGAGCTTACGGCCGAGGGCACGTCGACGACCGGCCGGACCGCCGCCTGACCCCACCAGACCACACCATCTAGTGGTATCCTCGCCCCACACCACCATCCCTAGTGGTCGGAGACGACAGGAGAGCGATGCGCTGCCCCCAATGCGGCGAGCGGGAGACCCGCGTCGTCGACTCGCGCGATCTCGATGACTCAGCGACCATCCGCCGCCGCCGCGAGTGCGCGTCGTGCGCGATGCGGTTCACGACCTACGAGCGCGTCGAGGCGGCCCGGCTCATCGTCGTGAAGCGGGACGGGACTCGCCAGGAATTCGACCACGCCCGTCTCGTCTCCGGTCTCCGCAAGGCGCTGACCCGACGGCCGGTCCCGGACGGCTCCGCGGAGCACGCAGCCGACGCGATCGAGGCCGAGCTTCGCGCCGCGGGCGTGACCGAGGTCCCGTCGTCGCGCATCGGCGCCCTCGCCATGGAGCAGCTCCGCGGCATCGACCAGATCGCCTACATCCGGTTCGCCAGCGTCTACCAGAGCTTCGAGGACCTCGAAGCGCTCAAACGCGAGGTGGATAGCCTGTACGCCGAGCGGGGAACCGGAGCGTTCGCCAAGTGAGCGTCCTGTCGGATCGAGACATCCGGGCGGCGCTCGAGGCCGGGACGGTGGCCATCAATCCGTATGACCCGCACGATCTCCAGCCGTCGTCGGTCGACCTGCACCTCGACAAGAGCTTCCGGGTCTTCCGCAACAACCGCTACGCGTTCATCGACGTCCGGGCGCCACAGCCCGACCTGACCGAGCTCCTGACGGTCGAGGAGGACGAGCCGTTCATCCTGCACCCAGGCGAGTTCGTGCTCGGCCAGACGCATGAATGGGTCGAGCTGCCCGACGATCTCGTGGCCAGGCTCGAGGGCAAGTCGAGTCTTGGGAGGCTCGGCCTGCTGATCCATTCGACGGCGGGCTATGTCGACCCGGGCTGGAAGGGCAACCTGACGCTCGAGTTGTCGAACGTGGCCAACCTGCCGATCGCGCTGTACTACGGGATGCGGATCGGCCAGATCAGCTTCTTCAAGATGTCGAGTCCGGTCGAGCGGCCGTACGGATCGCCCGAGCTCGGGTCGAAGTACCAGGGCCAGTCGGAGCCGACCGCGTCCGCCTTCCACCGCGATTTCGACGCCGGCCGCGCCACGGAGTCCAAGCGGTCATAACCCGATGGCGATGAACGACGCGGTTGACTGGGCGCAGGACCTCGGTGGTGGGACGCGCGTGGCGTTGGTCCAGGCCGGGACCTTCCGGTCCGATGCCGGGACGTTGTTCGGGCCCGTCCCGTGGGTCCTGTGGGGTGACCTGGTCGCCGACGAGGTGGACGACAAGCGGCGCCTCCTGCAGGCGCTCAACTGCCTGCTGATCGAAACCAAGTCCGGCCGCGTCCTGGTCGAGACGGGAATCGGCGACCGGGTCGATGAGAAGACCAGGTCGATGCGGTCGTACGAGGGGCCGTGGATCGTGTCTGCCCTCGAGGCGGCCGGCTTCCTGCCCGAGTCGATCAATGTCGTGGCGATGAGCCATCTCCACTTCGACCACGCCGGCGGGCTCCTCCGAGCGGACGGCGAGCGGGCATTCCCGCACGCGACGATCGTCGCGCAGCGGGCCGAGTGGGAGGTCGCCCTCGGCGACAACCCGCGCCTCGTCGCGTCGTATGTCCAGCCGGAGCTGCGGCTCGTCGAGGCCTGGGGCAAGCAGGGCTGGGTCGATGGCGAGCGCGAGATCCTGCCCGGCGTCAGCGTCGTGCCGACCGGTGGCCATTCGACCGGGCACCAGGCCGTCATCGTCCGGGGCACCGGTGACGGCGCCCGGACGCTGGCGTTCTTCGGTGACCTGATGATGCGGCCGTGGGCGGCGAACCCGCGCTGGGTGACCGCCTTCGACGACTTCCCGCTGGATTCGGTCGACCGCAAGGCGGAGCTGTTCGCGCAGGCCGCCGACGAGGACTGGATCGTCGTCCTGTCGCACGAGGCGCGGCACCCGATCGGTCGGCTCGTGCGGGATCGGGACCGATTCCGCTACGAAGCTCGGTAGTCGAGCGCATCACGGTGTGGGCTGGAGCGAGCCCCAGTTGTAGTGCTCGTCGGTGCCGTTCTCACCCTCGGGCAGGACCTCGGTCGGGGCCCCACCTGCGGCAGGCATCGCGAAGAACCGGACGGAGGTGATGACGCCGCGGGGCGCGATGCTCCAGTTGAAGGTAAGAGAGCTCCCATCCGGGAGGAATCGCGGGTGGTACGGGTTGGCACTCAACGCCTTGTCGCCGGCCTCGACCAGGGTGTGACCACCGCTCCCATCCGGATGGATCCGATCGATCCGACCCTGGGTCGAGAACACGATCCAGGTGCCGTCGGGTGACCATTCGAGCTGGTTCGCCTCGTCCCACGCCGGCCATTCGTTGATCACCCGGTCCTTGCCCGACGCCATGTCATGGACGACGAGCTCGGCGAGCTCGACCGGACCGCCACGCGTGGCCTGATGGGTCCGGAAGTAGGCGAGGTCGCCCGTCGGCGACCAGCGCGGTCCATGCCATTCGACGAGGCCGCATGTGCCGGTCGCGATGGTGCTGGTCTCGTGCGTCGCGAGGGTCATCGCCTGGAGCCCGCAATGCGCCGGGATCTGGGCGACCGCCGTGCCCACGGTGACATCATCGATCGGCCCGTCGTAGGTCTCGTACGCGATCCTCGACCCGTCGGCCGACGGCGCCGGCGCCTGGCGGGCGACGCACGGGTCCGCACACGGCACGATCTCGGTGGACGACCCCTTCGCCATGTCCCATCGCCAGATCGACTTGACGTCATCGCGGCCGACCACTTGCTCGAACAGGAGGCTTCGCCCGTCGGGCAGCCACTCCGGGTGGATCGAACGCGGGCCTGCGTCCTCGGCGATCGCGTGGTTGTCGCTGCCGTCCGGTCGAATGAGGCGGACCTTGGCCGCACGACTGTCGCCGATGCTGTACGCGATCCAGCCGTCGAGCCCGGCGAGCGGCAGCGACGGCGAGGCGGTCGGGGTCGGCGGGGCGACCGATGGCCGGTTCGGGACGGGTGTGGCACTCGAGACGGGCGCCGCGATGGCCGTCGACGGCGTCGGGTTCGAAATCGGGGCCGGGCCGCTGGCGCCTTGTCCGCCACAGCCGGCGACCAGCAGCAGAGCGCCGGCTAGCGCGACACCGCGCATCGGGTTCGCCAAGGGTCGCATCGTCAGTCCTCCATCCGGTCGCCGGGTGGCGACTCAAGGAGGTAGATGCCGGTTGTCGGTGGGGCGCTGCAGACCGACGAAGATTCGTCACCATGCAGCAGATCGGGCGTGATCGGCATCTATCGATACGTGGAGATGAACCTGAGCGTGAGGGCGTCGTCCGGTGCCGACCTCGTGGAACGCGCCCGCTCGGGCGACGAGGATGCGTTCGCCGGCATCGTGGCGGCGCATCATGCGGAGCTGGTCCGGATCGCGTACGGCGTGTGTGGCGATGCCGATCTCGCCCGCGATGCGACCCAGGCCGCCTGGGTCAAGGTCTGGCAAGGGCTCGACAAGCTGCGTGAGCCGACCAAGCTTCGCCCATGGCTCATCGCCGTCGTCAGCAACGAGGCTCGCCAGGCCGCCCGCTCGCGTCGCCGGCGGTGGGTTCGCGAGGTCGCACCGCTCGACGAGGAGCGCGACGCCGATGCGGCCGCGGTGCCCCAGCCGAGCGGTGACCGGTCGGACCTCATCGCGGCGCTTCTGAAGCTGCACCCGGATGATCGAGCCCTCATCGTCATGCGCTACCTCGGCGGTCTGGGATCCGACGAGATCGCCGAGACGACCGGCCGGAATGCATCCTCGGTCCGGGCTCGCCTGTCTCGACTCATGGCACGACTTCGCGAGGACCTCGGCGATGGATAGCGACAGCACGATGACCGCCCTCGAGCGACGCCTCGCCGATGACCTTGAGCGCTACACGCGCGGCGTGATCGACCCGCGCCCGACCGCGATCGTTGCCCGCGAGGCAGTCCGGGGCCGGCCGCGGGCGCGCCGTCGATGGTCTCGCCCGACCGGACGGCTCGTCCTCGTCGGGGCGATCGTGGCGACCGCCGCCATCGGCCTGATCGGCGTGGCCGGCTCGCGTCCATCCGTGGTCGTCCTGCCGACTCCGAGTCCGTCGCCGACCCCGAGCGTCGTGCCGTACCCCCTCGCCGGCACTCCGGGCCTCCTGTCGTACCAGATCTCGAACATCGACGACTCGGTCGTCGAGATCCATCTCGTCGGGCTCGATGGGTCGGACGACCACATCGTCGCGACCGATGTCACGGACCCCCGCCACGAGCAACCGGAATGGGACGTCTCCGGGCGCTCGTTCACGTTCCTCGCGTCGGCCACATCTACCGCTGGCCGGGACATCTGGTCGCACGACATCGCGAGTGGTCGTAGTACGCGGCTCCTGCCGTGCCTCGCTCCATGCGTCGACCAGGAATTCCAGGCGGTGTCGCGCGATGGCAGTCGGGTCGTCTTCTTCTTCGCCGATGGGCCGACCGAGGATGTCGTCGTCGATGGCGAGACCGTGGCCATCCCGACGACGTGCGGTCTGCGGGTCGCGGACATCGGCGGTGTCCTGGTCGGGGCGTCGCCGGGGGCGACGACGACCCTGATGTCGAGCACCTGCGGGCTCATCGAGGAGCGCTCGCCGCGCTGGTCGCCGACGACCGATCGGATCGCCTTCGTGCGGACGCATCAGACGGTCCGTGGCGGCCCAGTGGCATCGTCAGAGGTCGTCGTCCTCGATCTCGCGTCCCGGGCCGAGACGGTGGTCCTGAGCCGACCGGGGGGCACGCTGACCGACCTCGACTGGTCGCCCGACGGACAGTGGATCGTCGTCACCGACGGCACGGGCCTGACCCGCGTCCATGCGGACGGGACCGGCGAGGAGGCTCTGATCGAGGCGGGAACCGATGCCACGAGCCATCCACGTTATCTCCCCGATGGGAGCCGGATCACCTTCACGCGTACCGTCCTCGCGAAAGCCTCGGGCGGATCGACTGCGCAGGGCGACACCGTCGATGTCTCGCCCTGGATCGTGGACGCGGCGGGTGGCGTGCCCGTCAAGATCCTGCCGTTCGGCACGTTCACCACCTGGCTGGGCCTCCAGCCGGTGCCGTAACGGTCACTGCTGGGGAAGGATCGCCTCGATCTGGGCCGTCGCTCCGGCCATGTCGAGCGGTGCCCCGACGATCGAACGGATGACGCCATTCGGGTCGATGAAGACCTGGGTCGGCAGCCCGTAGGCCTTGTAGGCGTGGAAGATCTTGCCGGAACCATCGAAACCGATCGTGTACGGCAGCTGGTACTTCGTCGCATACGCCTTGACGTCGGCCGGCGACGTCTCCTGGACGCTGACCGCGACGACCTCGAGGCCGCGATCCTTGTAGCGAGTCGCGAGGTCGCGCAGGATCGGCACCTCGGACTGGCATGGCGGGCACCACGTCGTCCAGAAGTTGACCCAGACGGCCTTGCCCTTGAGATCCGCGAGTCGGATGGGGTTGCCGTCGAGGTCGGTCAGCTGGTATGTCGAGCCGTCGTCGTTCGCGACGCTGAACTCGGGGGCGCTGGCGCCGACCTTCAGGCCGACCGGCGGCGGTGACGACAGGATGTAGGCGGTCGCTCGTGGGTCGACCGCGCCAGGCCCATCGGCCGTCGTGCCGAGCGGGGTCGTCACCCCGACCAGGATGACCGCGAGAGCGATGACGATCGCGAACGCGAAGACCAGCTGGCGTCCGCTGAACGGACCGATGACCCCGTGGCGTTCGCGCTTGTGTTCGAACTGCGGCCGGTCCGTCATCAGATGGCGGTGTTGAAGTTGAAGTAGCGCGGCAGCAGGACGAGCCAGTCGAAGACCATCGCGACGCCGATGAACGCGACCAGCAGGCCACCGATGAGCGAGACCGTCTTGCCGTGACGGACCAGCGGCGCCATGACACGAGGGGCGCGGTCGAAGATGGCCGCCAGGATCAGGAACGGGAGGCCCAGACCGATCGTGTAGGCAATAAGCAGGACGGCCCCCTGGAGGACGGTGTCGGACGTCGCTGCAAGCGTCAGGATGCCGCCGAGGATGATGCCGATGCACGGGCTCCAGCCGATGGCGAAGATGGCCCCCAGCCCGAATGACGCGAACCAGCCGCCGCGCGAGCTCACGACGTGCCCACCGATCCGGTCACCGACGCCGGGAGCGGCCGCCCCGGAGCCGAACGACGTCGTCCCGGTGGCGGTCGCCAGCGAGCTTGCCGCCCCTGCGTCCAGCGGCCGCCAGTTGCGGCTGAGGACCGGGATGTGGAGCAGCCCTGCCAGGTCGAGCCCCAGGACGATGAGCACGAGGCCGCCGATGGTTCGGAGTGCCGGCAGGTAGTCAACGAGAGGACCCGCGGCGAAGGTGGCAGTGATGCCGAGGACCGTGAACACGGCCCCGAATCCGGCGACGTAGGCGAGCGCATGCCGCACCGCCAGCCAACGCGACGGCTTGGCGCCCGGCGCGGACCCGGCGACGGCGATGGCCGTCAGCTGCCCAAGGTACGCGGGCACCAGGGGCAGGACGCACGGCGAGAGGAAGCTGATGACTCCGGCGGCGAGGGCGACCAGGATCGTGAGGTTCGTGCCGTCCATCGGTCGGTCGGCTCAGGCGTCCAGGACGTCGGCGAGGAGCCGACGGAGCTTTGCCGGGCTCGTCGCGAATTCGAGGCGTCGGTCGCCGAGGACCACGACCGGGATCGACGGGAAATACGCCCGCTCCCAATCCGGGTCAGTCTCGATGTCACGCTCGACGAGGTTCGGGTTGGGCAGGCCCGACCGCGCCCGCTCCTCGAATAGCGCGATCAGTGCCTCGTGTGCGTCCTCGCATAGGTGGCAGCCCGCGCGGCCGTACAGGAACAGGTCGGGGAGGGGAGCGTCGTGCATCTCGCGAGGGATTGTAGGGGAGGCCCGCGAAACGGCCGGTGAGTGACCCTCCGCCCTGGTTTCGTGCCTTGCGTCCGTGACGTGGACGGTAGTCAAAGTCTCAGGCTGGCTCGAGCGCGACCTGACGAGCAGTCGTGCTCGCACGACTCTGCGAGGACCCCTCGAGATCCACGTTCCGGCCCCTCGATCGCGTCGAACGCCCACCAGCCGAACGCAAGGCAGGAATGCCGATACGGAAAGGTCGCGGATCGCGCCGCGGTACGATGGAGTCCGCGCCCCCGTAGCTCAGTGGACAGAGCGAGGCCGTCCTAAGGCCTGCGTCGGCGGTTCGAGTCCGTCCGGGGGCGCTTTGCAAATGCCGTTGCGGAGTCCGCGAAGATCGGTCGCGCCTCCACTGCCCGTCCCGTAACCAGAAGCGCTTGTCTCTCGACGCTCGACTACACGTGCCGTCATTTCGGGCGCGAGGAAAGCTGACCGGCCATCATGGCGTCATGAGACGCACTGTCATCCTCACATTGGCTCTGGCGGTCGCGGTGCTAGCGGTTGGCTGCAGCCGGACGCTCGGATCCCCGGTGGCACCGACCGCGTCCTCGGCGCCCCAGACCAGCACGTCGTCATCCGCAACCACCACGTCTGCGGCGGCTGGGATCCCGTGTAGCCAGGTCTACAACGCCGTCCGATGCCAGACGATGACGGACTGGGTGGCCGCCCAGCTCGGCACGACCCGGGAGCAGATCGCCAGCCTCGACGTGATCCCGCAGCCCACACCGCAGCCCAACCCGCAGCTCGGTGCCTACGGGATTGGCCCACCCGTGGACGTCAGCGTGACCCTCCGGGACGGATCGGTCCACAGGCTGGACCAGATCTGTCCGGGAGTCAGCGGCGTCCAGTGCGCGGACGATCCGCATCTCGAAGCGTCATCGGTGATGCACGGTGGGTATTACGACGGCACCGAGGCCCAATTGCAGGGGGGCCGACCGTCCATCGCCCCCGACGCGCTCGCGCACGCGACGCCGCTCCGCGTCAGTCGCCTGGACATCCCCATCGATCACGTCGGCCACTACGAGATCTCGGTGGGCGAGGCGCGTCTGCCCAACGGCATCCTGACGGCTGCGGACTTCGCCCTCGTCGAGTCCTGGCCGACGGGCGTCTCCATCGTCGATGGCGGCGTCGGACTCGAGATCCGCTCACTCGATGAGGGCGGGAAGCCGATCCGGAACATCTACGAACACGGCTGGCACGCGGGCTCGGAGCGCGTGGAGGCCGTCCTCGTCTTCGACGTCACGCATTTCGACCCTGGCGCGACCCTGGGGATCAAGGACATCGTCGTGCAATAGGGGCGCCATAGACGGCGCCGCGGAGGAGTTGACGGAAGCGGACCGGTCGAGCGATGACGGCCAAGGAGCTGGAGCGGGTGCTGCGCCAAGATGCGGCCAACCCGAATCAGCCCCGGCGCCGATCCCAAACCGGTGATCCGTCATGCAGTCGCCCCCGGGACCAACGGGGTGCTGTCACGTGTATCCGGCGAGCGTTGCAGTTAGAGCCCCGCGCCCGTCCGGGGGCGCCACATCCCTGTCGGCTGCCATCGCGCCTGATGCCTGGCCGCGAGAGGCAGTCCGGCGGTTCCTCTGGGTGTGGTCGAGGAACTGCCTTCGGCTCGGTCGGGCCCCACCCGGGGACGGGTCGGAACGTCCGCTGCTAGGTGACTTCCACCGGCGGGGTGACCGTGCCAGCAGGAAGCCGCCGGACCAGGTCGTCCGAAATCGTGGCAGCCACCTGCTGGCACCTGCGTCGGTACTCGTTCCCGGCGCCGGTCAGGGTGCCGAAGCCGAAGTCCTCGGACACATCGACGGAGAGCAACCGGTCCTCACCACGATCAAGGACTGCGACGGTGATCGTGACCGGCAGCCACTCAGACTTGGCGAGCTTGGATCCCCACAGGCGCGCCTTGAGGTTCGACCCGAGCGCCCCTGTGACGACCGTCGCGTCACGTCGCGGACCGGCAGCGGCGGCTCTGAGCGCCGACTCGACGGCATCGAGCGCGTCCACGCTGGGTGCTGTCGTGGTCACCGTCGCCCGCAACGTGAACCGAGTCATGTCGTCTTGCAGCCTCAGAGTCCCGCATCCGCCTGTCCAGTGCCGTATGGCGCTCGTGTGCTGTCCGCTCAGGAATGCGGGAGGACGCTCAGACGACTTCGAGATACCAGGCGAGAACGCTGCGATGGTATTGGGGGCCCGAGTCCGTCCGGAGGCGCCTGTTCAACGTCGGAGTGTGTGGCCTGAGACCCGGCGGCTACCTTGTCAAGGGGTAACGTCGACGATTTCGTTCGCGCCCTGTGTTCGTGGAGGCCCCGCGCACCGAACGAACCAGTCCGACGCCGCAGACTGGATGGGCGCATCCGAGCCCGACCGGACTTGCGAGGTGGGGCGACGCCGACCAATGTCCGAACGACACGGAGCGGATCTTCTTCACATGCCGATTCCAGCCAGCGTGACCTTGACATCGCCGTGCGCGCATGCTCGCCATCGAGCAGACTGCTGTCGTGGATTCGGCCGGACAGTGACCTTGCCGCTATCGCGCTCGACCGGCCGCCTCCCGTGACGTCTCGGCGCTGGCCGATCCTGGCCATCTTCATCCTCTCCGGCGCTGCCGGCCTGATGTACGAGGTCGTCTGGTCGCGGCAACTCGTCCTGGTCTTCGGCAACACCACGCAGGCCGTCTCGGTGATCCTGACCGGGTTCTTCGGCGGCATGGCGATCGGCTCGTGGGGTGGGGGACGGCTCGCGGACAGGGTCCCGCGACCGCTGCTGCTGTACGGCGTCCTGGAGGCGATCCTCGTGGTCGTCGTCCTCCTGACGCCGGTGACGTTCCGGCTCATCGGTTCGGTCTACCAGGGCGCGTTCACATCTCTCGAGGCGTCGCCGCAGGTCCTCGGCCTCGTTCGGTTCGGGCTCGCGCTCCTGGCGCTCGCACCGGCGACGATCCTCATGGGCGCGACCCTCCCGACGCTCACCCGCTATCTCTCCCGGGACGCGACCCACCTGAGCTCGGCCTTCGGCCGCCTGTACGCCGCGAACACGATCGGGGCGATCATCGGCGCGGCGGCGGCCGGCCTGGTGCTGATCGAGGTCCTCGGCCTGTCGGAGACATTGGTGGTTGCCGCGGGCTGCTCTGCCCTCGCGGGCCTGACCGCGGTCGTCCTCGACCGACGGCGTCGAGCGTCCGAGTCCGATGCAGTCGCCCAGGCTGTCTCGACGGCCACCGCCCCCGAGGCGTCGACGGTCCCTGATGGGACCGCAGATACCGACCCGCGACCCCGGATCGCGCTGGTCGTGGCGTTCGTCTCCGGCCTGACCTCGCTCGCGTACCAGGTCCTCTGGACGCGGCTCCTCGCGTCGGGGAGCGGCAACTACGCATACGTCTTCACGCTGATCCTCGTGGTATTCCTCACCGGGATCGCGATCGGTGCGGTGCTCTTCACCCTGCTCCGGCGCTGGATCCGGCAGCCGGTCGCTCTGTTGGCACGGACCAACATCGTGATCGGCGTCCTGGCCCTCGCCGGAGTCGTTTTCGTCCTCTCGAAACCCTTCCAATACACCGTCCAGCAAGGTCGGATCGACGGCATCATCGGCGTCCTGTTCTCGCAGGCCCTACTCGTCGTGCTGCCCGCGACCATCGTGATGGGCCTCAGCTTCCCGGCTTCGTCTGCCCTCGTGGCGGGCCGCAGCGGCAAGGTCGCGACGAGCGCCGGCCTGCTGCTTGCCGCGAACACACTCGGCGCCATCGTCGGCACGTTCGTGGTGCCGTTCTTCGTCATCCCGGCCATCGGAGCGCCCGACGCGATCGGTGTCATCGCCCTCATCAACATCGCTCTGGGTCTCTGCCTCGCATACGCGGCGCCGATCAGATCTGCCGTCGGGCGAGTGACCACGTATGGCGTGGGAGCGGTGACCGCGGTGGTTCTCGTCGTGGCCTTGGCGACCAGCGGGATCCTCGTCGACCCGAGCGTTGCGAACATCGCGAATCGGGATGGGGAGCTGTTCGCGAGTCGAGAGGACGAGATCGCATCCGTCCAGGCCGGCAGCGTCAACGGGTTCAAGCAGCTGTGGGTCACTGGTGCATCGATGACAGCCCTCACCGTCGACGCGAGGCTGATGGTGACCCTGCCACTCATCGCCCGACCGGAATCGAAAAGCGCACTGATCGTCTGTTTCGGGATGGGCTCGGGCTTCCGCTCGAGCGTCATCGCGGGCCTGACGACGGATGCGGTGGAGTTGGTGCCCTCGGTGCCGTCGATGTTCGGCTACTTCTTCCCGGACGCCGCCGCGATCCGCGCGAACCCGAACGGCCACGTCATCGTCGCCGACGGCCGGAACCACATGGAGCTAACCGACAAGAAGTACGACATCATCGTGACCGACCCGCCGCCGCCGGTCGAGGCGTCGGGTATCACAGTCATCTCGTCGCTCGAGTACTACCAGGCCGGCCACGAGCGCCTGACCCCCGGCGGGATCATGATGCAGTGGGTCTCGTACGGCATGACGATCGATGAGCTTCAGGCGCACGTCCGGACCTTCTCCGACGTCTTCCCCGAAGTTCTGGTGCTCGCCAGCCCGGGCAACTACGGGTTCTTCCTGCTCGGTTCCGACCAGCCGATGGTGTTGGAAGACCGGAGCGTGCGCGAGGTGCTCGCGCGGCCGGGCATTCTCGAGGACATCTCCGGGGCGTACGACTCTCCTGCGAAGACCGCGGATGGCTGGGCGGCTCTCATTCCGAGACTGTCCTGGCTGAAGGGTGCGCAGGTTGCGTCGTTCGCGGGCTCAGGTCCGCTCGTCACGGACGACCGTCCGCTGCCCGAGTACTTTCTGCTCCGCCGCACGTTCGGCGAGAAGTCTCCGCTGGTCAGCCCACAGGCCCTCGCCGAGGCCGGGTTCCCGTTGCCCTGATCGAAGGGAAACATCTGCGCGTGCGATGTCTCATCGGTGATCTCGTTGGAAGGTGACGGTCCACTCCGCTCGGGACCGTCGAACGCGGAGTCAGCGAAACGGCTTCCGTCGGCATTGAACTCGCCGCGCTCGAGTCTCCTCACAGCAGGGCAGGGCAGGGCAGGGCGTCAGCCCACCTCGAGGTACCAGTCCAAGACGCCGCGTTGCTGCCAGGGGTTCGAGTCCGTCCGGGGGCGCCAGTTCCTGCCCAACCTTTGAGTGTTGGCGAGCCACGGGGCCTGTCAAGTCTCACGTGGCGGCGTCGACGTCGTCGGGCTGGATAGCCTGGTCACCGACAACGGTTGCCGTCATCCGCGAACCGATGCCCTCTTCCATCCGCCGTACCTTGTAAGCGCGACTTGAGGACGCGTGATAGACGAGGTAGAGCGTGGCGCAGCGGGAACTCGTGGAGCGGGCACGTCGAGGCGATCTGGACGCCTTCGACGCGCTCGCGCTCGCCGCGATCGGCCGGCTCGACGGCGCTGCCAGGCTGATCCTCCGAGACCCCGAGCAGGCCAAGGACGCTGTCCAAGAGGCGTTCGCCAAGGCCTGGCGTGATCTCCGGTCCCTCCGCGATCCCGACCGGTTCGACGCGTGGCTCCATCGGCTCCTTGTGCACGCCTGCTATGACGAGCTGCGTCGCCGCCGGTCGCGCCCGATCGAGGTCGAGATTTCCGACATTCATGACCTGGACGTGCCCGACGCGCAGTCGCGAACGGCGGATCGCGACGTCCTCGAGCGGGCGCTGCGCGGGTTGGATCCCGACCTGCGCACGATCGTCGTCCTCTTCTACTACCTCGACATGCCGCTGCCCGAGGCGGCGCATGCTCTGGGCGTCCCGCTCGGGACCGCGAAATCGCGCCTGCACCGCGCGCGACACGAGCTGCGTGAAGCGTTCGGGGTCGCACGGCAGGAATCTGGGACCCAGCTCGTGGAGGGCAAGGCGTGAACGCCCGAGATCCCTTCGACCGCCGTCTCGCCGATCTCCTGGCCGACGCCGCGCCGGCGAGTGTGCCGGACTACCTGCCCGAGGTGCGGGCTCGGGCGCGCACCGAGCGCCAGCGGCCCGGCTGGACGTTCCCGCGCAACTGGATCCTGCTCGACCTGCCCGAGTTGCACGCCGCCGCGACGGTGCGCCTGGCCTGGGTCGTCCTCCTCGTGCTGCTGATTGCGGCACTGGTCGTCCAAGGCATCGTTGGCTCGCGGCCCCGGATCCCGGCCCCCTTTGGGATCGCGGCGAACGGCCTCGTCATCTACGACGACGGCAGCCACATCCTCGCGCTCGAGCCGGACGGGAACGACCAGCGCCCGCTGTCGACCGGGCTCGGCACCGACACGCGGCCCAGCGTCTCGCTCGACGGCCAACGGGTCGCCTTCCTGCGCGAGCAGGGCACGAAGACGTCACTCATGGTCGCGAACGTGGACGGCTCCGGCGCCCGTGAGCTTGTCACCACCGACTCGGCTGCCGGTATCGTGATGGGCGAGGAAGCTCCGGCCTGGAACCCCGACTCGCGGCGGATCGCCGTCTCGATCGTCGACGCGAGCGGAGCAGACACAGCGGCGAAGATCTGGATCGTGGACGCCG
Source organism: uncultured Chloroflexia bacterium (assembly GCA_963782715.1). Lineage (GTDB taxonomy): Bacteria > Chloroflexota > Limnocylindria > Limnocylindrales > CSP1-4 > SPCO01. Next base: position 287,092 of record CAWAKU010000008.1, on the reverse strand, counting down.
ATACCGGCGGCCGCACCGAGCTTCTGCCCCCGTCGCTGTTCGCGGTCGAATACCCGGCCTGGTCGCCCTCGGGTGATCGCATCGCCTTTCTCGGCGAGCCGACGCGACGCCCGGAGAGCTTCCTCTACGTCTCGGCGCCCGATGGCAGCGGCCTCGTCCGGCTCAGCGACCGGCCGAGCAACGCCGACAATGGCTTCCTGCAGCTGCCGCGCTGGTCGCCCGACGGCAAGCGGATCGCCGTGCACTACGGCGACTCGGGCCGACTCGATCGCGACATCCTCCTCCTCGCGACCGATCGCGTGGACGAGAAGGTGATCGCCGGCACCGAGAAGGACGAGGCCCAGCCGGCGTGGTCACCGGACGGCGGACGGCTGGCGTACTGGCGATCGACGGGCGGCCGGCAGTGGCAGGTCGTCGTGCTCGACCTCGCCACCCGTACCGAGACGGTCCTGGCACCCCTCAGCGCCACCGCCGACAGCCTCGCCTGGTCGCCGGACGGCACGGAGATCACCGCGCTCCGCTGCATCTCCGCCACCGACTGCGAGCTTCTGGCGCTGCATGCCCGCGACCCGACCGCCGAGCCGACCGTCCTCGCGCATGTCGTGCCCAAGTCGTACGACGTGTCGACCGACCAGGCGTACTGGAGCTGGCAGCGGCTCGCTCCCTGAACCCAACGCGCAAGGAGACTCCGATGCGACGTGCCTTGTTCCCGCGCGCCTCGAACCTGACCGCAATCGCGGCCGCGCTCCTGCTCGCCGCCTGCACCGCGGGCACCACGCCGTCCGCATCGGCGACGACGCCGGTGCCCTCCGCGAGCGTCGAGCCCACGCCGACCGTCTCGGCGATGTCGACACCAGCAGCGAGCGTCGAGCCCACGCCGCTGGCAGCATGGCAGCTTGACAACAACGGCGACGGGTCACCCGGCGACCCACTGACGTTCGTCGGCACGCACGAGTTCGACCACGGAGCGGTCGTGCTCGACGGCGTCACGGGATACGGAACGACGGCGGGGCCGGGCCCTCTCGACACCACCGCCAGCTTCACCGTCGCGGCCTGGGTGACCGTCGGCGAGAAGTCGCCGTTCGGGACGGTCCTCAGTCAGGTCGGCGAGACAGCCTCCGCGTTCTATCTCGGTCTGGGCGAGGGAGACTGGGCCTTCTCGATGAAGGACCTCGACACAAACGACCCCGGGCACACGGTCCGTGCGCGAGCAACCGGTCCGGCAATCGATCCGGCCGCCTGGGTCCATGTCGCCGGCGTGTTCGATCAGCCCGCTGGGCAGATCCGTCTCTACGTCGATGGCAAGCGCGCGGCCGAGACGTCCTTCGACGCGCCGTGGCAGGCACGCGGCGCGATGATGGTCGGTGGCTCCATGGCGCGTGGTGGCCCGTCTGACTTCTGGCCGGGGGCAATCGACGCCGCAACGGTGTACCAGGCGGCGTTGACGGACGATGGGATCGAGCAGCTGCGGGACGCAAGCCGACCTACGGCGATCGCGCCGGTGCTCACCCCGGACCAGGACATCGCGGCCCTCGAGGCGTTCCGTGGAACCTGGGACTACCCGGTCACGGACGACAGTCCCGAGACGCTTCGCAAGATGATGGTGGATGTCGCCGCGGAGGCCGGAAAGTCGGGGGCAGACGTGGCCCTACGGCTCGGCTTCGACCGCGACCAGTGGTGGCAGGGCTTCGTCCTCGACGGGGAGCTGTGGCTGATCCAAGGCATTCCCGAGGGGGACGGCGGCGTCATGACGGTTGACGGCGACAAGCTGACGATGACCAATCGCGGGGGCGTCCGCACGAACTTTCGCTGGACCATCGTCGGCGACCGGCTCACGCTCGTCCTTACCGAGTGCGTCGACCGATCGGGCGAGTGCTCCGACAAGGACGTCGTAGACGTCATCACCAGTCACGTGTACTCCCGCAGTGGCACGGATCCGACCTATTGACGTCTGTGCGCGCTACCTTGCGCAACGCGCTGGAGAACGCGGCGTCATGCCACCTCGATCCGGCGAGACCCATGGCGGCTGTCACGGGTCTCGCCGACGAAGCGGCCTGGGATCTCCCAGGCTTATGCGGTCGCGTACCACGCGAGAGGGTCGTACGATTTGCTTCGTGAGCCCCGGCGTCCGTCCGGGGGCGCCACTGTCCGGGGGCGCCACCGCCATACCGGGAGCCCCCGTGGGCACGGGCAGAGGATCGCGCCCGGGAGCCCATGGCGTTCCGGCATACTCGACCCGTGAAGCTCTACGTGGCCGGCCCGCTGTTCAGCGCCGCCGAACGAGACTGGATTTTTCGCATACTCACCCGTGAAGCTCTACGTGGCGGCCCGCTGTTCAGCCCGCCGAACGAGACTGGAACGCGGCGCTGGCCGACCGGCTGCGCGCCGCCGGTCACGAGGTCTTCCTGCCGCTTTCTAATACGCGGCGCTGGCCGACCGGCTGCGCGCCGCCGGTCACGAGGTCTTCCTGCCGCAGGAGCAGGAAAAGGGCAGGGACGCCGCCGGTGTCTTCGCCACCGACGTCAGCGGGATCGACTGGTCGGACGCGCTGGTCGCGATCATGGATGGCGCGGACCCGGATTCCGGCACCGCCTGGGAGTGCGGCTACGCGTATGGCAAGAGGCCGGTCATGCTGGTGCGCACCGACTTCCGTGCCTCCAGCGACCCCGGGATGCCGTATAACGCGATGCTGACGGCGTCGGCGACGCTCCGGCTGGACCTCGGCTTCGCGGACATGGATACGGTCGAGGCGGCCGTCCTCGAAGCGCTGCGACGCCTCGAGTCCGCCTGAGCCGGCGCGACGTCGTCGCGGTCAGCCCGCTGCGGGGAACAGTTTCCAGTGGCACAGATACATGGGGTCGCCGCCATTCACGAGAAGGACGTCGGTCTCCTGGACCATGGGGATCCAGCCGTCCGCCTCGATGCTGGGCAGCGCGGTGAGCTCCAGCACGCCAAGGGACTTCCATCCCAATTCGCACATGGGCGTCCGCGGTTCCTGTCCGCTGATGAACCGCCATGCCAGGGCGGCGCCGCCGACGTTGGCATACGACGCGGTGGGGATGCACAGGGCACTGGATTCTGCGATGGGCTTGCCCAGGAGGTCGACCAGCGTGTCGCGGATGCTCGTGTTCGTGATGCCAGCGGAAGACAGAAGCAGTTCCAAGACGTCCCTCCTGACCACCATTCTGGGAGGTCCCGGAACCGCTTCGGCAAACCGAGAGTCGGCGATGCCGCGACCACCTGACTTGACGTGTCCGCCACCAGGGTCACCATGTCTCAGGTGAGCGATCAACCCCGACCCGCCCGCCTTTCCCGGCTGGACCCGCTCAACTGGCCGACCGGTGTCGGGCTCCTGCTCTTCGTCGCCTGGCTCGCCTATGCCGTCGCGATGAACGTGTGGGTCCACCCGCTCATCTGGACCGTCCTCCCATCTGGACTGACGCTGTACCTGATCGCGGAACGCTATCCGTGGCGCGTCATCGTGCTCCTCGTCGTGCCCCTGACGATCCTCACGGCGGTCGCGCAGGTCGTCGCGACGTGGTCTGACGTGCCGACCTCGATCGCCTTCGCGACCTACCTCGTCGCCTGTGTCTACTTCTCGGTCGTCGTGTGCGTTCCGAACCGCGATCGGTCGATCGCGCGTCTGCCTCGTCGGCTGCTGGGCGAGCGGTTCGATGCCCGCCTGTCGTGGACCCGTTTCGAGGAGTCGCTCGTGGCGGCCAATGGGATCGTCCGACAGATCACCGACAGCGGCGATGAGGGCACCAGACAGGCGGCGATCCGCGAGCTCGCCCACGAAGGGCGCCGGGAAGCCGCTCGCGGCGGGACCTGGCAGGCGGCGTGGGTCGCATTCGCGACATGGCTCGACGCCCTCGACCGGCTCGTCGGCACCGAACCGTCGCCGGACGAGGTGCGCCACGTCCACGACCTGCTCGTGGCGCTCGACGCGGCGCACATGGAGGCCATCGAGCAGACCTCCATCCTCGACCCGGCCGGATGACCGATGACGGGGTGACAACGGCCTGTCACCGATCGCGGCAGTGACGCCGCGCGGGGTCAGAGGGTGATCCGGGTCCCCGCCTTGCCCTTGAGGGCGAGCTCCAGATCGGCCGGTGCCGTGATCAGCGCCTCGCCGCCACCGCGTTCGAGGAATTCCAGGCAAGCCTGGATCTTGGGAGCCATGCTGCCCGGCATGAAATGGGTGCCTTCGGCCAGGTAGCCGCGCGCTTCAGCGACGGTCAGGTGATCGATCCAGGTCTGGCTCGGCTTGCCCCAATCGAGCGCGACTCGTTCGACTGATGTCGTGATCGCGAAGACGTCCGCCCCGACGGCGGTGGCCAGCAGCGACGAGGCGTAGTCCTTGTCGATGACCGCCGCAACGCCATGCAGGCAGCCCGAGGCGTCGGCGACGACCGGGACGCCGCCGCCACCGACGGTGATGACCACGAACCCCTCGCGGAGCAGTGCCTGGACCGCGTCCTCCTCGACGATCCGGATCGGGCGCGGGGAGGGCACGACGCGGCGCCAGCCGCGACCGGCATCCTCGACCACGGTCCAGCCGTCCTTGTCGCGACGCTCCGCAGCACGCTCCTCGTCCATGAACGTGCCGATGGGCTTGGTCGGGTTCTGGAAAGCCGGGTCGTCGCGGGCGACCTCGACCTGTGTCACGAGCGTGACCGCCCGTCGGTCGAAGCCCATCCGTCGGAAATCGTTGCCGAGCGTCTGCTGCAGCTCGTATCCGATGGCCCCCTGGCTGTCGGCATCGCACACGTCCAGCGGCACCTCGTGCAGCTCGTGGGCGGCCAGCTCGGACCGGCGCAGGATGAATCCGACCTGCGGGCCGTTGCCGTGGCCGATCGCCACGTGCCAGCCATCTCGGATCGCCGAGGCGATATGGACGCTCGTCTCGGCCAGCGCCGCGATCTGGTCCGGGACGGATTGATGCTTCGCGTCCTTGATGAGCGAATTGCCGCCGATCGCGACGACCAGGGTCTTGTCCATCGTTCGTGCTCCTTCGGGCCGTCGGGGCCTCGGGGTCAGGCCATCGTGAGGGCCATGACGGCCTTCTGGACGTGGAGTCGGTTCTCCGCCTCGTCGTAGACGACCGAGTGCGGACCGTCGATGACCGCGTCGGCGACCTCGACGTTGCGGTCGGCCGGGAGCGGGTGCATGTAGATCGAATCCGGACCGGCCAGGTCCATCCGGCGTTCGTCGGTGATCCAGTCGCTGTAGCGAGCCGAGATCGCCGCGCCGTCGGCGTCGTCCTTGGCGACGAGCAGCGGCCCCCAGCTCTTGGCGTAGACGACGTCCGAATCTCGGACACCCGCGTCCATGTCGTCCATGAACTCGAGCGAACCGCGCGACTGGCGGGCGTTGTCGGTCGCCTGGGCGACGACCTCGTCCATCAGCCTGAATTCCGGCGGGTGGACCAGCCGGACGTTCATGCCGTACCGGGTGGCGAGGAGCAGGAGGTCCTGGGGCACGCTGATCGGCTTCTGGTAGCTCGCGGCGTATGCCCAGGAGATGGTGATGGTCCGGCCGCGCGGATCGCCGAACTTCTCCTTGATCGTCAGCAGGTCGGCGAGGACCTGGTGCGGGTGGTAGAGATCACACTGCATGTTGAGGACCGGCACACGGCTCGCCTCGGCGACCTCGCGGATGTACTGGTTGCCGACGCCCCAGTCCACGTTCCGGATGGCGATCCCGTCGTTGTAGCGACCGAGGATCTCGCCGATCTCGCGGGCGGTGTCGCCGTGGGCGATCTGGGTCGTCCGCGATTCGATGAACTGGGCGTGGCCGCCGAGCTGGGCCATCCCGGCCTCGAACGAGGCGCGTGTGCGCGTGCTCGAGAAGAAGAACAGCATCGCCAGGACCTTGTCGCGCAGCAGCGGGGTCGGCTGGCCGAGGGCGCGCTGCATCTTGAGGTACGTGGCGACGTCGAGGACGGTGTCGACCTCTTCGCGCGTCCACTCCTGGAGGCTGATCAGGTCGCGACCGCGAAGGTTCGTCTGCATGGCCGCCCTTACTCGGCCGCGCCGAGGACGAGCGACAGGAGCGCCATCCGGAGGGCGACGCCGTTGAACGCCTCAGCCCAGTAGCGCTGGTGGCGCGTCTCGTCGACGTCGGGCAGCAGCTCGTCCATCCGCGGCAGCGAGTGGAGGATGATCGAGCTCCGCTTCGCGCTCGTGCGCAGGAGCTCCCGGGTGACCTGGTAGGCCTCCGGGGTCAGGCCGGTCTCGCCGGACCGCTCGACGCGCGACTGGGTGTAGTCGGCCTGGACGACCGGCTCCATGTAGATGATGTCGGCCTCGCCGATGGCCTCGCTGACCGTGGCCGCCTCGCGATAGGCGACGTTCCGAGCGTCGAGCTCGGCCTTGAACTCGGGCTGGAGCGCCATGTCCGGCGGGCTGACGACGATCGCCTCGGCATCGAACTGGGACAGCGCGTACAGCAGCGAATGCATCGTTCGCATGCGCATGTCGCCGACGAGCAGGTAGCTGAGCCCGTCGAGCGTGCCGCGCTCCAGCAGGATCGTGTACAGGTCGGTCAGGACCTGGGTGGGATGCTCGCCCCAGCCGTCACCGCAGTTGATGATCGGCACGGACGACCACTTGGCCGCCTCGGCCGGCGCGCCTTCCTGGAAATGCCGGATGGCGATGACGTCGCCGTACGACTCGAGCATCCGGAAGGTGTCCTTGATCGACTCCTGGTAGAAGTCGCCCGCCCGGGTCATCTTCGCGTCCGAGAAGCCGAGGACGTGACCGCCGAGCCGATGCATCGCCGCTTCCGTCGACAGGCGGGTTCGCGTGCTCGGCTGGTAGAACGCCGTCAGCAGCGTCTTGTCCTTGAGCAGGTCGGTGTTGCGCCGGTCGCGCGCGAAGGGCCGGAGGTCGTCTGCGACCTGGAAGACGCGGAAGAAATCGTCGCGTCCGAAGTCCTTCAGGGACAGGATGTCGCGGCCCAGGAAACTCCTCATCGTGATCCTCCGGTGATGTCGTGCGGGATGGCGGGATCCGGGGCGATGTCGCGTCGGATGCCGGTGAACAGGACGGCGACGGTCTCGTTCGGGGAGACGAGTCCGTGACGTCGGAGCTGGAGAAGGCCGGCCAGGCCGGCACTGCCGGTCGGGTCGACGTCGATGCCGGTCGCCGAGCCGGCGAGATCGTTCGCCTCGACGAGGGTCGGCTCGTCGACGACCACGGGCGCGCCGCCGCTGGTGATGGTCCCGCGGACGATCGCCAGCCAGTCGTACGTCTCGTCGTCGAGGATCCCGCCGGCCACGCTGTGCGGCTCCGTCTCCCACGGCCACATGAAGGCCGAGCGGTGCCGTGCAGCCCAGGCGAAGTCCTCATCGGTGGGCGCGTCCATATCGAGTCGATGGGCGAGCCGCTCATAGGCCCGGGCAAGAGGTGCCACCGTCGCTGCCTGGACGGGGTGGATGCTCGTCTCGCGGACCGCCAGCCCGAGCGTGCGCGCTTCGGCGAAGCCCTCGATGACGGCCGACGCCAGGGCGCCGCCGCCGACCTGGATGAAGAGGCGATCGAGACGCACGTCCTCCCAGTCGAGCGCTTCGGCGAGCTCGTAGCCGAGCGTGAGCCCACCCTCGATGGCGAACCCGTTCAGGTCTCCCTGGCACGTGAACGGGATGGCGCCGGCGGCGATCGCGTCGTGGAGCCGGCGGACCGTCGGATCGCCCGGAACCCGCGGATCGCGCTCGCAGACGGTCACGTCGGCGCCGAGCGCAGACAGTCGGGCGACCACGAGCGGATGGGCGTCGGTCGGGATGAAGACATCGAGCTCTCTGCCCGCGGCGGCAGCGACGACGGCGGCGGCAAGCGCGGCGTTGCCGCAACTCGCGATCGCCAGCCGCGGCCGTGGCACCGACCCGCCAGCGAGCGCATCGGCGACCTCGAGCTCGAGCATCGTGCCCATGAGGTGACGCGCCTTGTGCGACCCGCTGACGTTGCCCGTCTCGTCCTTGACCAGGACGCCCCCGTCGTGCGTGAACCCGAGCCGCTCGCCGAGGTCGATCTGGCGTCCGAACGGCGTCACCCGGAAGCCGACCCCGTCGATCGCGGCGACCGCAGCATCGAGGCGCTCGACGAGCGCGATGTAGTCGTCGTCGCTCCAGCCGTTGGCGCGAGCGAGGTGGTAGGCGTGGAACAGGGTCCGGTAGCGGATGAACGGGTTCGGCTCCGATCCGGTCGGGAAGCGCAGGGTCGTCGTGTCGACGACGCGGGTCATCACGTGGTCGATGTCGTCGTCCGGTCGGGCCCCGGGGCAGCGCAGCGGGACCGGCTGTCCGGCCCGTGGCTGGAACCCGCAGCCGACGCAGTGGTAGGTGATCGGGGCGATCGGCACCGGTCGCCCCGGCCGTGCCGCGCCGACGTCGGCCAGTCCGGTCATACCGGCACTCCGGCGCGCGTCCGCTCGTTGAACGTCTCGATCAGCTCGTCCCAGACCGGCAGGTTCGCCCGGAGATCGGACCAGAAAGCCTGGTCGCGACGCGCGACGAACTGATCGAACTCGACGCCCTGCTGCTCGACCCAGGTGAAGTAGCCGAGATTGAAGATGCGCCGCCGATCGGTCGGGGACAGGTCAAGGAGCGTGCCGTCCTCCGTGCCACCGAGGACGTGCTGCCCGAACACCTCGGCCGCCGCCACAGCATCGAAGCCGTCGGCGAAGTCGCGGGCCAGGGTCTTGTCGCGCTCGGTCCGATACATCGCGGCGCCATCCGTGGCGACGGTCAGGACGACGTCGTCAGGCCCGAGGTCGTCGTGCCGCGCGACGGCGATCGCCGCGAGGATGTTGCAGATACTCGACAGGCCGAACGAGTCGAGCGCCTCGACGATCTCGGTCGGGACGCCACGGCGCGCGACGAGATACTCGCGGCCGGCGGCCGTGTCGAACAGCACGTTGAGCTCATCGGTCGCCCGGTCCGAGATGCCGACGACGGTGTCCGTGTTCATCACGTTGTGGATGAGCGGGATGTGCTTGTCGCCGATGCCCTGGATGTTGTGCTCGCCGAAGCCGTTCTCGAGCATCGTCGGACACTCGAGCGCCTCGACCGCCACGATCCGCGCACCAAAGCGTTCCTTCAGGAAGTCGCCGGCGCCGATGGTGCCCGCCGAACCGGTCGCCGAGACGAAGGCATGGACCCGCAGGTCCGGCTCTGCAGTTCGGCCATCGACTCGAACACGCGACCGAGCGCACCGCCAGTCGCGAGATAGTGGACGAGGTAGTTCCCGAACTCGGAGAACTGGTTGAAGATGACGTTGCGCGGGTCCTGGTCGAGCTCCGCGCAGCGGTCGTAGATCTCCTTGACGTTGCTCTCCGAGCCAGGCGTCCGGACGATGTCGGCGGGGTCGGCGACCCAGCGTGCCAGCCAGTCGAACCGCTCCTGGCTCATCCCCTCGGGCAGGACCGCGACACCGCGACAGCCCATGATCCGTGAGATGGCGACGCCGCCGCGGCAGTAGTTGCCGGTGGACGGCCAGATCGCTCGATGGCTGCTTGGATCGAACTGTCCGGTGACGATCCGCGGCGCCAGACAGGCATACGCGGCAAGGACCTTGTGCGAGGCGATCATCGGGAAGCGGTCGCCCAGGGCCACGACGATGCGGGCGTCGACGCCGGTCAGCGACTTCGGGAGGACGACGTGGCTCGGGACCGGCAGGTGCGTGCGTCGGTCTGGGGCGTTGTACCAGTTGACCCGGAACAGGTTGGCCGGGTCGGCAGCGTCGGGATCGACCGAGGCGAGTCCCGCCGTGACCGCCGGATCGACCAGTCTCGGGTCGGCCAGCTGGGCGAACGTCGGCATCACGATGTGGGCCTCGGCGAAGCGGCGGACCGTCCGGTCGTAGACGCCCTGGTCGACGACATCGTGCTCGAGTCCGGGTCGCTGCATCGCTTGCTCCTCCGCATGTCGCACCGCGTGCGTCCGGTCAGGTTCGGGACCAACGGGACCGAGGTCGGGACCAACAGCAGGGGTCACGACCAAGCCTCATCACTAGAGTCGAACGTGGGAGGTGCCCCCGATAGGGCCACTCGGCCCCGCCGATGGCACGCCCGATGGCACGAAGGTCAGACCGATGCGCTTCACCCTGAACGGGCGCGCCGTCGAGGGCAGTCCGCGGCCGGACGAGAGCCTTCTGGAGCTCCTTCGCGAGGGCTTCGGCCTCAGGTCGATGAAGGACGGCTGTGCGCCGGAGGGGTCGTGCGGCGCCTGCACCGTGATGGTCGACGGCCGCGCCGCCGTGTCATGCGCCCAGCCGGCCGCGCGCGTCGAGGGCCGGACTGTCGTCACCCTCGAGGGCCTCCCGGATGCGTCGCGGGCTCGATGGGCGACCGCGTTCACGACCAACGGCGCATCGCAATGCGGTTTCTGCTCGCCCGGCATCGTCATGAAGGCGGAGGCCTTCCTCGATCGCGTCCCCGACCCGACGCGCGACGAGATCGCCCGGGCGCTGGCCGGCAACCTGTGCCGCTGTACCGGCTATGTCCGGGTCATCGACGCCATCGAGGCGGTCGCCCAGGCTCGACACGAGGGCGCCGAGCTGGCCCCGATGGCCGGTGGCGACGGCGTCGGCGAACGGGTCGAGCGGTATGACGGTTCGCCGCTTGTGCTGGGCGATGAACCCTTCGTCGCGGATCTGACTGTCCCCGGGATGGTCCACGGGGCGATCCGGTTCGCCGACCATCCGCGGGCCGTCGTCCGCCGGATCGACACGTCGAAGGCGGCCGCGTGCCCGGGCGTCGTGGCGGTCGTGACCTGGAGCGATGTGCCCGGCGAACGGGTCCAGGGTCTGCTCGTCCGTGATTGGCCGCTGTACGTCGCCGAGGGCGAGACGACGCGCTACGTCGGCGACGCGCTGGCCGCGGTCGCGGCGACGACCCGGCAGGCCGCGCGCGAGGCGGCGGCGCTGATCGAGGTCGACTACGAGGTGCTCGCGCCGGTGACGGACCCAGCGTCCGCGCTGGCCGACGGAGCGCCGGCCATCCACGCCGACGGCAATCTCCTGTCCACCTGCGTGATCGGCCGTGGCGACGTCGACGCTGCCCTCGGTTCGGCGGCCCACGTCGTGACCGACACCTTCGAGACCCAGCGCATCGAGCACGCGTTCCTGGAACCCGAAGCCGCCCTGGCCGTGCCCGGCGCCGCCGGGGCAGTGGGGCCGCGTCTGCATATCTATTCACAGGGCCAGGGCGCCTGGGACGACCGCCGCCAGATCGCCTCGATCCTCGCCCTGCCGGAGTCGGACATCCGGGTGACCCAGGTCGCGACGGGCGGCGGGTTCGGGGGCAAGGAGGACCTGTCGGTCCAGGGTCATGCCGCGCTGCTCGCGCAGGTCGCAGGACGGCCCGTGCTGCTCGCTCTGTCCCGTCAGGAGAGCCTGCGCTTCCACCCGAAGCGGCATCCCCTGGCGATGACGTACACGGTCGGGTGCGACGCTGATGGTCGCCTTGTCGCTGTCCGGGCACGGATCGTCGGTGACACCGGCGCCTACGCCAGCGTCGGGGCCAAGGTGCTCGAGCGCGCAGCGGGACACGCCTGCGGCGCGTATCGCGTCCCGAACGTCGATGTCGAAGCGCTGACCGTCTACACCAACAACGTCCCGTGCGGGGCGATGCGCGGCTTCGGCGTGCCCCAGGTCACCTTCGCCCTCGAGGGCCTGCTCGACCGGCTGGCTGAGGCTGTCGGCATCGACGGCTGGGAGATGCGCTGGCGGAACGCGCTCGACGTCGGCGATCGGACAGGCACGGGCCAGCGGCTGGGGCCGGGCGTCGGACTCAAGCGAACCCTCGAGGCCGTCCGCGACAGCTACCGTGGCGCCCGCTACGCCGGGATCGCCTGTGGCATGAAGAACACCGGGATCGGCAACGGCGTGGCCGAGCAGGGACGGGCCGTCTTGCGACCGGAAGCCGATGGCACGGTCACCCTGTTCCACTCCTGGTCGGAGATGGGGCAGGGGATCCACACGGCCCTCAGGCAGGTGGTCTGCCAGGAGCTGGGCATCGCCGCCGATCGGGTCCGGGTCGTCGTCGATACCGACCACGAGCTCGACACCGGTGAGACGACCGCATCGCGCGCGACCGCGCTCGGGGGCCAGGCAGTGCTCGATGCGACGCGCCGATTGCGCGAAGCGCTCGGTCCGGATCGACTCGAGGACCTGGCCGGACGCGAATTCACCGGTACGTTCGTCGTCGACTGGACGACCGCGCCGGATGGGCATGACGCCGAGCCGGTCACCCACCTCGCCTACGGCTGGGCGACCCAGGTCGTGATCCTCGACGAGACCGGCCGGATCGACCGGGTCGTCGCCGCCCAGGATGTGGGCCGTGCCATCAATCCGCTGGCCATCGACGGACAGATGGAGGGCGGCATCCACATGGGCCTCGGCTACGCCCTGAGCGAGGCTTACGAGATCGAGGACGGGTTCCCGGTCACGGGAGCGGTCAAGGGCCTCGGCATCATCCCGGCGGCGGGCATGCCGACCGTCGACTGCATCGTCATCGAGGAGCCGCAGCCGGAAGGGCCGTACGGCGCGAAGGGAGCCGGCGAAGCGGTGCTCGTGCCGACCGCGGCGGCAGTGGCCGGCGCCCTGTATGCGTTCGACGGTGTCCGACGCACGCGGTTGCCGATGCGCGATTCGCCGGCCGCCCGAGCCGCCCTGCCGCGACTGGCCAGACAACCGAGGTCGTCCAGCCCGGCTGCGGCGGGATCAAAGCCGTGAGCCTGTCGCTGACCGGTGGCACGGTCGTCCGGTCCGTCGCCCCGCCCATCGTCGAGACGGTGGACCTGGCGATCGAGGACGGCCGCATCGTCGCCGGGGGCGGATCGGCAGCGTCGGCCGACCGGATCGACTGCAGCGGCTGCCTCATCGTGCCGGGGAACGTCTGCGCGCACACCCACCTGTACTCCGCATTGGCGCGCGGGATGCCGTACCACCTCGGCACGCCGCACTCGTTCATGCAGATCCTGCAGCGCGTGTGGTGGCGTCTCGACCGGGCGCTCGACGAGACGACGATCCGGGCATCCGCGTCGGCCGGCGGGATGGAGGCCCTGCTGGCCGGAACGACGACTCTGATCGATCACCATGCCTCGCCGACGGCGGTCGACGGCTCGCTCGACATCGTCGCCGATGCCCTCGGCAGTCTCGGGATCCGATCGGTCCTGTGCTACGAGACGAGCGACCGAGACGGACCGGAGATCGCGCGGGCGGGACTCGCGGAGAACGGCCGGTTCCTCGCCGCGACGACCGATGGGCAGCGCCCGCTGGCCCGCGGCATGGTCGGCGCCCACGCCTCGTTCACGCTCTCCGACGAGACGCTCCAGGCGATCGTCGAGCTCGCCCGCGCGTGGGCCGTCGGCGTCCACATCCATGTCGCCGAGGACGCCGCCGACGAGCGCGACGCCCTCGAGCGCTTCGAGCTCCGCGTCGTCGACCGACTCGCGGCTGCCGGTGTCCTGGATGAGCGGGCCCTTCTCGCCCACGGCGTCCACCTCGATCTGCGCGAGATCGCGAGCGTCCGGGCGAGCGGCGCGACCGTCGTCCACAACGCCCGGTCGAACATGAACAACGGGGTCGGTCGTGCGCCCGTGGCCGCCCTCGGCGAACGGGTGGCGCTCGGGACCGACGGCATCGGCGCCGACATGTTCGAGGAGACCCGAGCGGCCTACTTCCGGCGTCGGGACGAAGCCGTCGAGACGAGCATGGACTGGCCGCTCGCCCGGCTCGCCGAGAGCGCGCGCGTGGCCGGCGACGCGTTCGATGAACCGCTCCTCGGGCACCTTGTTCCGGGGGCGCCGGCGGATCTGGTCGTCCTGCGCTATCCGGCGATCACCCCACTGGATGCCGAAACCCTGGCCGGGCACTGGCTGTTCGGGCTCGGTGCCGCGGCTGTTCGCGACGTCGTCGTCGCGGGCGAACCCGTCGTCCGCGACGGGCGGCTGGTTCGGCTCGACCAGGACCAGCTCGCCGCAGAGATGCGCGAGGCTGCACGGCGGCTGTGGGGTCGCCTCGGATCGGTCGACGCCCATCCGTTCGAGTCGTTGGAGGTCCCGTCATGGCGAACCTGAGCGTCGAGGTGGCGGGCATCCGCTTCCCGAACCCGATCATGCCAGCTGCCGGCCCGCCGGTCCGGGATGCCCGGGCGATCCTTCGCTGCGCCGAGGGCGGGGCGGGCGGCCTCGTCGCCAAGACGATCTCGACGCGTGCGGCGACCCCGCCGACACCGAACATCGCCGAGATCCCGCACGGCATGGTCAACACCGAACTCTGGTCGGAACTCACCCCCGACCAGTGGATCGACCACGAGTTCCCGACCGCGATGGGCACGGGTCTGCCGTTCATCGTCAGTCTCGGCTACTCGGCCGACGACATCGCCGCGCTCGCCCCGCGGATCCGGCCGTTCGCCGACGCCGTCGAGCTGTCGACCCACTACATCGGCGAGGACGCCGAGCCGATGATGGCCGCCATCCGCGCGGCCAAGGCGGCACTCGACGTGCCTGTCTTCGTCAAGCTGAGCCCGCTCGGACGCGAGATGGTCCGGGCAGCTGAGCTGGCTCAGGCCGCCGGCGCGGACGGGATCGTCGCGATCAACTCGTTCGGACCGGTGCTCGCCATCGACCCCGACACCCGACGGCCGCTTCTCGGCGGGTCTGACGGCTACGGCTGGCTGTCGGGGCCGTCATTGAAGCCGCTCGCGCTGCGCTGCGTCCGCGACATCTCGCGCGCCGTGACCATCCCGGTCATCGGTGTCGGCGGCGTGACCCACGGCGTCGACGCGGTGGAGATGCTCATGGCTGGGGCATCGGCCGTCCAGGTCTGCACCGCCGCGATCCTCCACGGCCCGGGCACCTTCGGGAAGATCGCCCGGGAGCTCGACACGTGGCTCGACGAGCACGGCGTGGCCACGGCCGCGGAGCTTCGGGGCGTGGCCGACGCCCGGATGTCGGCGGCGTGGTCGGCAGGCATGCCGGTCGTGTCAGAGGGGCCGTGCAACGGCTGTGACATCTGCGCGACTGCGTGTCCGTACGACGCGATCGAGGTCGTGGCCAAGCTCGCCGTGATCGATCTCGATGCGTGCGCACGGTGCGGGTTGTGCGTCACTCGCTGCCGGCGTGGCGCGATCGAGTGGGTCCCGGCCGCTGAGGGCGCGGCCATCGGATAGGAGCCACCGCCCGGTTGTCAGCCGGCCGCGAGGGCCGCCTCGAACTCACCGCGCAGTGACGTCTGCTCCGTCGGGTCGAGCCAGGTCGACTCGATCCCCTCCACGGCGATCCGGCCCAACTCGGCGAGGTCGAACCCCTGCGCGGCACCGAGCGCCCGGTACTCGCGCCCGAGGTCCCACGACATCATCGCTGGGTCGTCCGTGTTCACCGTCATCCGCAGGCCGGCGTCGCGCATGGCGCGGAACGGATGCTCCTCGAGCGACGCGAACCGGTTGGCGATGACGACGTTGCTCCAGGGACACACGGTCAACGGGATGCCCTCGGCGGCGACCCGCCGGACGAGCTCGGCATCGTCGGCGATGGCGACGCCGTGGTCGATCCGCTCGGCGCCGAGGACGTCGAGGGCGATCCTGATGTTGGCCGGCCCGACGCCCACTGCCTCGCCGGCATGGAACGTCCGGCGGAACCCGGCGCGTCGGGCGACCTCGAACGCTGGGGCGAAGGCACGGAGATCGACGCCCAGCTCGGTCGAGTCGCCTCCGATGCCGATGACCCGTTCCGCGCGGCCGGCGCGCCGCAACTCCGCCAGTCGCTCGACCAGCTCGAGCGCGGCGGCCGGGCCATAGGCGCGGTCGACATCGCCGATCAGGCGGCAGCGGACCCCCGTGTCGGCTTCGGCGGCGGCCACCCCGTCCTCGAGACCAGCCACGATCGCGGCGAGGTCCTGCCCGGCTGCCAGGTGGCGGGCGGGAGTGAAGAACATCTCCCGATAGCGAAGGCCGTGCCCGGCGCCATCGACGAGCGATTCGTAGGCGATCCGGGCCCAGTCGTCGGGCTCGACGAGCGTCTCCTGGACGAGCCAGAAGATCGCCAGGAACGAGTCGAGCGAGTCGTACCGGTAGAGCTCGGTCGGATCGGTGACCGGGAGCGGGTGGCCGGCCTTGCGGGCCAGCTCGACGACGGTCGTCGCCCGGACCGTGCCCTCGACGTGGCAGTGCAGTTCGACCTTGGGCAGTCGATCGAACGGCTCGAGTCCGCCTCCGTCGTCCATGTCGCCAATGGTACGCGGGCGTGTGACCGCTACAGTGGGTCCGTGCTGGACGCTGCGATGAACCGGACGATGAGGGCGCCCTGGGCGGAAGCCGCCTGGCTCGACGAGATGACGGCCTGGATCGATGGCCGCCTGTCCGAGGTCGGGGTCCGTCGGCGGGGCGCGCCGGTCGCGGGACGGATGTGGGCTCGGGCGGCCCTCCTTGCATTCGATACCGACCGCGGTCGGATGTGGGCCAAGGCCGTCCCGGAGATCTTCGCGCACGAGGTGGGCGTCACGATCCTGCTTGCCGACATCGACCCGGGCTGCGTCCCGCCGGTCGTGGCTGCGGACGCGGCGCTCGGTCGGATCATCACCGAACACGTCGAGGGTCCGTCTCTCGCCGCACTGGGCGACCGGCCGGACGCCTGGGCTGCCACATGTTCGCGGCTGGCCGAGATCCAGCGGGTGCTCGCAGCGGAGCCGAGCGCGCTGTCCATCGCCGGGGTGGCGGCCGCGCCGATCGATGCGCTAGCCGGCGCACTGCCGCGCCTGATGGGCGACGACGAGTTGCTTGCGACCGGGCATCCCGATGGGCTGTCTTCCGAGGAGGCCGCTGATCTCCGTGCGAGGATCCCGGAGCTGGTCGACGCGTGTCATGCACTTGCCGCGAGTGGCGTCCCCGACAGCATCGACCACGGCGACCTGACCGCGGACGAGGTCATCCTTGGCCAGATGGGCCCGGTCTTCCTCGATTGGTCGGACGGATCGATCACGCACCCGTTCCTGTCTGCGGCCTCGCTGCTTGCGGACCGGGCGCCCGCAGTCGACGGTGCTGCGGCGTACCTCGGGCCGTGGCTGACGGCGGGACTCGTCACCGACGCCGGCGGTCGCGCTGCGCTCGACCGGGCGCGGATGGTCCTGCCGCTGCATATCGCGGCGCTCTACGCCGATCGGATCCTGCCAGCCCTCGGGACCGGGGCGACGCTCCGATCCGGCCGTCATCCGTGCCTTGCGGACGCTGGTCGACGCGATGACCCGGCAGCGGATCCCCGACGAGGTCCTGGACTCGGCCCATGCTCGCGCGGCGGCCCGGGCGGCGGGGGACTGGGTCGAAGCGGACCGCCTCCGGGGGGCGATCGAAGCCGCGGGCTGGAAGATCGCCGACCACGGAACGGACTTCGCGCTGACTCCGGCCGCCCCGCCCGACATCGCAGACGGCGAGCGCGTCCGGTATGGCGCCAGCCGCAGCGTCCCGTCGCGGTTCGACGAGCCATCGACCGGGCTCGCCACGGTCGTGCTGATCGGCACGGAGTGGCCGGAGGACCTGGCCCGGGCGATGGCCGGCGTCCGTGCGACGTCACCGGCCGGGACATCGCTCGTGGTCGTTGCCGACGCGCCGTCGCCGGAGCAGGCGGTCGCGCTCGACACGATCGATCCCGACGAAGCCGAGGTCGTCTGGACGAGTGACCGCCTCGGCCAGGCCGCGGCAGTCAACATCGGTCTGCGTCGGGCGACCGGCGGTGTCGTGGTCATCCTTGATACGAGCATCGAATTGACCGGCGATGTCGTGACGCCGCTGGCCGAAGCGCTCGACGATCCGACGGTCGCGGTCGCCGGGGGTTGGGGCATCGTCTCGAGCGACCTGCGCAAGTTCGAGGACGCCCCGGCGGGCGACGTGGACGCGATCGAGGGGTATCTCCAGGCGTTCCGCCGCGCCGATGCCGCGGAACGCGGGCCGCTCGACGAGCGCTTCCGCTTCTACCGAAACCTGGACATCTGGTGGAGCCTGGTCCTGCGCGACGAGGGAGACGAGGACACGCCTCGACGCGCCGTCAGCCTTGGCGGTCTGCCGACGGTCCGGCACGAGCACCGCGGCTACACCAGCCTGCCCGAAGCCGAACGCGACCGGCAGAGCAAGCGCAACTTCTATCGGATCATCGACCGCTTCGGCTGGCGCCGGGACCTGCTCGTCAGCCGCTGACCGCGGCAGTGGCAGCCTCACGCTCATCCTGGTGCTGCCAGACCGTCAGCAGCGGGTCGCGCCGACCGATGGCGAGCCAGGCGATCGGCGCGGCGAGCAGGGTCAGGATGCCTGTACTGAACATCACCGTCCGGACGGCCTCGGTGTAGGCGGCGGCGTAGGCTGCCGCATCGCCCGGCTCGACGCCCCCGATGAGGCCGACGTAGGTCGGCATGTTGATCGCCGACAGGAGCGTCCGGAAGGCGTCGATCGCCGCGTTGATCTCGTCCGGCGCCCGTCCGGCAAGCGACGCCGCATAGGTGTCCAGGGCGAGGGTCGTGACGAGGACGGTGACGACGACGAGGGCAGCCCGGCTGCCGAGCGCCACCGACGCCTCGTTGAGCGCTGCGGCCGTAGCGGGCAATCCGCGCGGCACGCTGGCGAAGATGATCGCCGTTCGGACCGTCGTGGCGATGACGAAGCCGGCCCCGATCAGCACGAACGAGACGGCGAAACCGACGTACCCCGCGTTCGGACGCAGGATGGCGGCGATGACGATGCTGCCAAGGCCGACGGCGAGGATGCCGCCGACGAGCAGGAACCGGGGCGAGAAGCGGGCGAGCAGGATCCCCGCGACCGGTCCGGCCACGGCTAGCGCGACCATGAACGGGATCGTCGCGATCACGGACAGGATCGGCCCGTAGCCGAGGATCAGCTGGAAGTAGACGGGGACCTGGAACAGGGCCGCGGTCTGGGCGTAGGCCACGACGAATCCGACGAACAGGGCGATGCCGACGGCCCGACGCTGGATATGGAGTCCCGGTTGCCCGCTCGCCCGCCGCCGCCGGTCGATGACGATGCCCGCCGCGACGAGAAGCGCGCCGATGAGGACCAGCCCGACCCGGGCACCGTCGGCGTTGCCGCCCTGGAAGCCGATGAGACCGGCGGTGATGACGACGATCCCGAACGCCCACACGGCCGTCACGAAGACCGCCACCCGCTGGGTCGGTCCGGCCGTCGGCAGGTCTTCCCAGTGGCGCCGGCAGTAGATGAAGGCGATGACCGCAGCGGCCGCGGCCGCGGCGAAGGCCGGGGCGCGGGAGCCGGTCGGTCCGAACAGCGTCAACAGCACGGGTGCGGCCGCCATGGCTGCACCGTAGGCTCCGTAGGCGAGGCCGATGGCCGTGGCCCGGTTGACACCTTCGAAGCGGGTCGCCACGCCGGCCAGGGCGACCGGCAGCACGATGCTCGCGCTGCCGACGTCAACGAAGCGGCCGATCAGGAACAGCGGGCCATCGGCGAAGAGCAGGCCGGCGATCCCGGTCACGATCAATCCGCCGAGCGCGATCATCATGATGCGGCGACGTCCATCCGCATCGCCCAGCACGCCACCGACGAGGAGCATGCCGGCCGTGACGATGGACGCGACCATGAGCAGCGCCTCGATCTCGGGGCGGTCGCGGACCGCCGCCTGGACGGATGGCAGGCCGGGCGAGAAGACCCTCGGTGCGAGACCTGCAGCAAAGAGAGCCAGGGCCGACGCGATCAGGATCGCCACAGCGCCCGGCTCGCGATCGAGGTCGGTCAGGAAGGTCGGGATCGGCGGTCGTCGCACGGACGGATGCTAGTCCGTCGGGCCAGGCCCGCGTCGGGTCAAGCGGCTGCCCGACGGGCCGTCGACCACGTCCCAGCCCAGGCTCGCGAGAGAGTCCCGCAGTGCGTCGGCCCGCGGGAAGTCCCTGGTCGCGCGGGCGACATCGCGGGCCTTCAGCAGTGCCGCGGCCTCGGCCGGGATCACGGCCGCCGCCGAACCGTCCGTCGTGTCGAAGGCCCAGACATGGTCCAGGTCGAGACCGAGGACGGCGTCGGCGTCGAGGATGAGCCAGCGCCGCTCGTCGGCCTCGATCGGCGCCCGGAGGATCTCGCGCAGCAGGGCCAGTGCGACCGGCATGTCCAGGTCGTCGTCGATGGCGGCCACGAACCGGTCGTGGAATGCCCAGCCGGCCGACGACAGCGGCGCAGCCGGCGTCGATGCACGATCGACGACCCCCGTCGTCGCCCGGTCGACCGTGCCGTGACCCGCAACGCCGGACGCGACGCCCACCGGTCGGTCGCCCGCCCGGCCCGCGCGCAGGGAACGGGGAGCGGCCCACGGACCGTCGGCCGGTGCCGGCCCGAGCCCTCGCAGCCCGGCCCGGAGCGAGCCGAGGGCCGCGCTCGCCGCGGCCAGGGAGCGGTCCGAGTACTCGAGCTTGCGCGAGTAGCGCGACGTGAGGACCAGGTACCGGAAGGCGAGCGGATCGAGCCCGCGATCGACCAGCTCGGTCACCCGCTGGAAGTTGCCGGCGGACTTCGCCATCTTCTTGCCGTCCATCAGCAGGAACTCGCCGTGGACCCAGTGACGGGCGGGGACGTCGCCGGTGATCGCCGCGGTCTGGGCGATCTCGTCCTCGTGATGAGGAAAGACGTTGTCGATCCCACCGGTGTGGATGTCGAAGCGCGGGCCGAGGTAGCGCATCGCCATCGCCGAGCACTCGAGGTGCCAGCCCGGGAAGCCCTCGCCCCAGCGCGCCGTCGGCCACTTGAGCAGGCGTCCCGGACCGGCCGACTTCCACAGCGCGAAGTCCGCCGGGTCGCGCTTGTCTGGCTCGATGTCACCGCGATGGCCGGCCCGGAGATCGGTCAGCGTGTTGCCGGACAACCGGCCGTATCCCGCGAACCGTCCGACGTCGAAGTAGACGTTGCCGTCGGTCGTGGTGTATGCGTAGCCGATGTCCTCGAGGGCCTCGGCAAGGGCGAGCATCTCCGGGATGTGCTCGGTGGCTCGCGGGAACACATGCGCAGGCAGGATGTTGACCGCAGCTTCGTCGGCGTGGAAGGCGGCTTCGTACGCGTCGGCGATCTCGGCCGGCGTCTTGTGCTCGAGCCCGGCCGCGACGAGCATCGGGTCGGCACCGCGGTCGAAGCCCTCGTCGCGCAGGTGGCCGACGTCGGTGATGTTCTTGACGTGGACGACCTCGATCCCGTGGTAGAGCAGGACGCGCCGGATCAGGTCGGCCAACAGGTTGCTGCGCAGGTTGCCGACGTGGGCATAGCGGTAGACGGTCGGTCCGCATGTGTACATCCGGACACGACCCGGCTCGAGGGGCTCGACGGGCTCGACCTGTCGGGAGAGGGTATTACGCAGCCGAAGGGTCATCTGGCCGCCCATGCTAGACGACTTCACCCGCGCCCCTAACGATTCCGACGGGGGGTCGTTATCCCACCAGAGGCCTCGCGGTCCAGTTCCATCGTTCCCCCGGCGGTGTGGACCAGCGAGGCCTCGTCTCGTGCCCCGCGGGCGTCGACGAGTCGTCCGAAGGCCATCTTCGTGACCCGCCCTATACTCCCGGCGATGCGCCGTTTGATCACTCTCGCCATGCTGGTGACGCTGCTCGCCTCATGTGGAGGTTCGACGGCGGCCGGTTCCGACCGGCCGGTCAGGATCCTGTCGGGCGAACCCTCGACGCTGGATCCGGCGGCCCAGGGCGATGCGGGCAGCGCCGCCATCACGGCCCAGCTGTTCGAATCGCTGACGTCATTCGACGCCGACCTCCAGATCCGGCCCGCCCTGGCCGAGTCCTGGACGTTCGCGGACGGCGGGCGGCAAGTCACCTTCCAGCTTCGGCCGAACCTGACCTTCTCGGACGGCAGCCCGCTTCGTCCCTCGGATGTCGCACGGAGCTGGCTGCGGGTGGTCGATCCGAAGCGGCCGTCTCCTCTCGCATCGCTCGCCTTCGACATCGCCGGCGCCGAGGCGTACATGCGCGGCACGTCGACCGATCCGGCCTCGGTCGGGCTGCATGCCGACGACGCGGCCGGGACGCTGACCGTCGACCTGACCCGCCCTGCCACGGATTTCGTCAACATCGTCGCCGGGCCCGAGTTCGGAGTCGTCCCGCCGGGCGTGTCCGCGAACCCGACCTCCGCCCTCGTGCCAGGCAGGGACTTCGTGGGGAGCGGTGGCTACACGTTGAGTGGCACGACGGCGACGGGCCTGGAACTCACCGCCAACCCGCACTACTGGGCGGGCAAGCCTGCCATCACGACCATCGACCTCGTGGCCGACCTGGGTGGGCGCGGCGCCGTCGATGGCTTCGCGGCGGGGGACGTCGACTATGCCCCAGTCGCGGGGATCGACGCGTCGTGGCTGGCCTATGACGAAAAGCTTGGTCCGCAGCTCCGACAGGTCGGCTCTTTGTCGGTGCAGTACTACGGATTCGACACGACCAAGGCCCCGTTCGACGATCCGCTCGTTCGGCGTGCGTTCGGCGAGGCCATCGACTGGCGCCGGATGGCGGCGCTGAGCGGCTCCGACGGGACGGTCCAGGTGGCGAACTCGATGGTCCCGCCGGGGATCCCGGGTCGGAGCGACCAGGACTTCCTGCCGCGCTACGACCCGGCGGACGCGCGTGCGCTCCTGGCCAAGGCCGGCTATCCGGGTGGCGCTGGCTTCCCCAGCACGATCCTGCTGACAGGCGGGTCGGGCTACGACGAAGCGATCGTCACGGAGATCAAGCGGGAGCTCGGGATCACCCTCCAGGCCGAGACGATGGGCGACGGCTATTTCGACCGGCTGGCGTCCGACCCGCCTGCGATGTGGTCACTCGGCTGGGTCGCGGACTACCCGGGGCGGAATGACTTCCTGGGCGTCCTGCTGGGGTCGGGCGCGACGAACAACTATGGCCAGTGGAGCTCACCGACCTTCGACGCGGCCATCGCCGAGGCGGTCTCCGCGGCCGACCCCGCTGCGGCATCGGCGGCCTACGACCGGGCCGAGTCGATCGTCCGCGATGACGTCCCGGTCGTGCCCGTCTCGTACGGGCCGGGCTGGGCGCTGACCCGCGACGGCCTGCTCGGCGCCGGCCAGAACGGGCTTGGCATCGTCCGGATGGCAGGTCTGGCATGGGCCGACTGATGGCCACGGTCCGGCGCCGCGTCCTGCCCCTCATCGCCGCCCTGGGCTTGCTGCTCAGCCTGGCGCCCGTCGTCGGCGCGGCGACGCCGGTGACGTTCGGGACGGCGAAGGCGGATTCCACGTTCGACAGCGGCATCGACTTCAGCCAGCCGATCACCGTCGGCGAGCCGATCGGCCGAGTCGAGCTTCTTCTGACGTTCGCCGATGCGATCGGCCCGAACATCACGGAGGTGCCATATCCGTCGACCGGTGGGGCCGACACGCTGACGTTCCACCTCGACACGAGCGGCCAGCACCACCTCATCCCGAATACCCCGATCGTCGCGCGCTGGCGGGTCTTCCCGGCGTCGGATCTCGAACACGGGATCCTGGGACCGGAGCTGCGGGTGGTCTACGGAGACGACCGGTTCCAGTGGAAGACGGTCGCCAGCGACCTGGTCCGCGTCCATTGGTACGAAGGCAGCGCGGCGTTCGCGGCCAAGGCGCTCAAGCTCGGCGAGGACGAGGTCCGCGCGACATCCGAGCTGCTTGGCGTCACCGAGACGGAGCCGGTGGACTTCTTCGTCTATGCCAACACCGCCGACTTCTACGGTGCCCTTGGCCCGGGCGCGCACGAGAACGTCGCCGGGACCGCGTACTCCAACATCCGGACGCTCCTCGGGCTCATCCCGCCCGACCAGATCGACGATCCACTCGTCGCGGTGCGCATCCCGCACGAGTTCGTCCACCTTGTCTTCGGGACAGCCTCGGCCAATCCCTACCATCAGCCGCCGCGCTGGCTCAACGAGGGTCTCGCGGTCTACCAGAGCGAGGGCTACGGCTCCAACGATCGGGGCGATGTCCAGGCGGCGGCGAAGTCGGGCACGCTCATCCCACTGGACGGTCTGACCGGTCAGTTCCCCAACGGCCAGGACTTCTTCCTCGCCTATTCCGAAAGCGTCGGCGCGGTCGACTACATGATCCGGACCTACGGCAGCGACGCCCTCGTGACGCTGATCCGCTCATACGCCGATGGCCGGACGGACGACGAGGCGTTCACGGCCGCGCTCGGACTCGACATGACCGCCTTCGGTGAGGCCTGGTTCAAGGACGTGAAGGCCACGGCGCCGACGAAGTACGGACCGCAGCCCGCACCACCGGGACCGGTGCCCTCGGCGTGGACCGTCTCGGCCGGTGCTGGCGCAGTCTCGTCTGCGGCGCCGGACGCCTCGAACGGTGTGCCGGCCGGGACCGCAGCAACGTCCGCCGAGCCCGTCCCGGCCCTCGCCGACAGCACCTCCGGGTCTGGGACCGGCCTCGTCCTGATCGTCGTGGTCGCGGCGATCGCCGCGATCGCGATCGGCATCCTCGTCGCACGCTCGAGACGACGGGCGACAGACGCCGCCGGATGACGATGGCCCGGCTGCGCGCGATCCCGAGCTGGCAGATCACCCTGGGTGTCGCTCTCCTCGCGCTCGGCTTCCTGATCGCTGCGCAGCTCGCCTCCGAGGGCCCGCGCGTCCGCTACACGACCCAGGAGCGGACGCCGCTGGTCGAGACCGCCAACGAGCTTCAATCGCAGCAGGACGGGCTCAAGGACCGGATCCTCCAGCTGCGCGCGCAGATCCAGGGCGTGGAAGGCCAGGGGGCGGGCTCCGCTGATCTCGTCCGCCAGCTCAACGCCGAGCTCCAGGACGCGCGGATCGCCGCCGGGCTCATCGCGCTGACGGGCACCGGGATCGTGTTGCAGCTCGAGGATTCGAAGGCGCCGGTCCCGCCGGACGGCAACGAATCCGACTACCTCGTCGGCTCCCGCGACATCCGGACCGTGGTCGAACAGCTGTGGGGTTCGGGTGCCGAGGCGATCGCCGTGAACGGGGAGCGGATCACGCCGACCTCGGCGATCATCGATGTCGGTTCATCGTTGCTCGTCAACTCGGCATATCTCACTCCGCCCTACCAGGTGACCGCACTGGGGCCGCCGGAGCTGTACGACCGACTCAGCTCGTCGGCCGGCTTCGTGGCCTTCGTCCGTGCCCGCGGCGAGGGCTACGGCATCCGCGTGTCGCTGGCCGAACCCGACTCGGTGGATATGCCCGCATTCGTCGGGACCGTGACCCTGCGCTATTCACGACCACTCGCCTCGCCATCGGCCGGAGCGTCGAGCGCGCCGTCGGGCGCACCGGGCGGCTGACGATGCATCGACGATCGAGCCAGCTCACGATCGCGGCCGTCGCCGCGATCCTCGGTGTCCTGGTGGTCATCCAGCTCCGCTCGCAGGCCGGGCCGACCGGTCTCGCCCAGCTGTCGTCGCAGGACCTGACCGTGCTCGTCGCGAACCTCAACGCACGCAACGATCAGCTCCGCCGCGAGACGTCACTGCTCGAGACCGAGCTCACGACGCTCCAGGGGAACCGGTCCCGGGGCGATGCGTCGGTCGACGAGATCACGGCCGACCTGCACCGCGTTCGGGCTTACGCGGGGCTCGACCCGGTCGGCGGGCCGGGCGTCGCGATCTCCATCCGTGGTGCCATCGACGGGCCGGGTGTCGAGATCCTGATCAACGAGCTTCGGAACGCGGGGGCGGAGGCGATCGCGGCGGGCGGTGTCCGGGTGGTCACAGGCGTGGTCGTCACGGGTGCGCCCGGTCAGGCGCAGCTGGACGGCGTCACCCTGGGCGCGGCGTTCGATCTCGACGCCATCGGCGCACCGGACAAGCTGACCGGCTCGCTGACCCGGTCGGGCGGCGTCATCGCCCAGCTCGCCGCGACGCAGCCCGACGTCGAGGTGACGGTCACTCCGGTCGACCGACTCGAGCTCGCCGCGACGACGCGCTCGCTGGCCCCAGCTCACGGGCGCCCACGGCTTTGATAGGCTGAGCCGCCGATGACCGACCAACCCGTCCTGATGCTGCTCCTTGGCGATGTCGTCCGATTGCGTCGGACCCATCCGTGCGGCGGCGACACCTGGCTGATCGATCGGCTCGGCGCCGACATCGGCCTGCGCTGCCAGACGTGCGCCCGGCACGTCCTCCTCGAACGCCGGACGCTGGAGCGCCGGCTCGCCGGATTCGTGTCGCGCGGCGACCCCGCGGTGACGGCGGCCGTCGGCGGCCACGCCGGGTGACGGCCGAGGCGACGGTCCCCGAACCCGAGGAAGAGGGCGGCCCGCTCGCGGTCTTCCGCAATAGCGGCTTCCTCCGTCTCTGGCTGTCGCAGGCGGCGACCCAGATCGGCGGCAACATGGTCCTGTTCGGGTTGACCGTCATCGTCTTCAACTCGACCGGCTCGAACACGGCGGTCAGCCTGCTGGTTCTGAGCTTCCTCGTGCCGGCTGTCCTGTTCTCGGCCGTGGCCGGCGTCTATGTCGACCGCGTCGACCGGCGGATCATCCTCATCACGACCAACCTGCTGCGCGGCGCCGCGTTCGTGGCGCTGTACCTGGCCGGCACGAACCTCGCCCTCATCCTGCTGCTCAACGTCGCTGTCTCGACCGTGACGGTGTTCTTCGCGCCTGCCGAGCTGGCGATGATCCCTGTCCTTGTGCCGCGGAACCAGCTGCTGGCGGCCAACGGTGTCTTCACCCTGACCCTCAACGCGGCGTTCGCCATCGGCTTCGCGCTGCTCGGTCCGCTGGTCGTGAAGGTCGCCGGCGCCGAGGCCGTCATCGTCGTCGTCGCCGCCCTGTACTTCCTGGCAGCGCTGTTCTGCGTGACCCTGCCGGCCTCGCCGCCGCCACCGCCGACGCCGGAGGATCCGCATTCCGGTCTGGGCGTCGGCGACGCCGAGCGCGCGGTCGGCGGCACGTTCGCGCAGCTCCGCGAAGGCATCGAGTTCATCCGCGCCAACCGGTCGATCACCTGGTCGCTCATCTACCTCGCGATCACCGCATCACTCGTTGGGGTGCTGGGCGTCCTCGGTCCGGCCTTCGCCCAGAACACACTCGGCCTCAAGGCGGAGGACTTCGCGGTCGTCGTCCTGCCGCTCGGCTTCGGGATCGTGACCGGCATCCTGCTGCTGAATTCGTACGGTCACTACTTCATCCGCCGTCGGGTCATCGAGTCGAGCCTCATCGCCCTGGGCATCCTGTTGGCGGCATTGTCGGCCGCCGGCCCGATCAGCCGGCTCCTCCAGCGAGCGGACCAGCCGGGCGGACTGGACCTGTCCGGCGTCACCTCGCTGCTCGCCGTGGTCGTCGTCATCGCGTTCTTCGCGGGCATCGCCTATGGGCTCGTCGCCATCCCGTCGCAGACGCAGCTCCAGGAGGACCTGCCGGAGGACGTCCGCGGTCGTGTCTTCGGCGTTCTCGGGATGCTCGTGTCGGTGGCGAGCTTCCTGCCGATCATCATCGTCGGCCCGATCTCAGGCCTCGTCGGCACGACCTGGGTCATCTTCATCATGGCCGTCGCGGTGGCGGTCACCGGCGTGGTCTCGATCCTGACGAGAGGTCCGCTGCCGCGGTCCGAGATCCGCCCGAGCGCTGGCCACGACGACCCGGTCGCCGTCCTGCTCGGCACTGCCGGGCCGGAACCTGTCGAGACCGAGCCGGCCGGCCCGGAGCTCTCCGGACCGTCCGACCCGACCGACCGGGCCTGAGACTCGACTGATGCCGCGGGTGGTCGTCGTGTTCACGGGCGGGACGATCAGCACGGCCTTCGACCCGGCGGCCGGTGGCAACGTCCCGGTCCTCGACGGCTCGGCGATCATCGCCCGGACGCCCGACCTGAACGCGATCGCCGATGTCGTCGTGGTCGACCGCGGCCGGACGCCGGCCAGCCACTTCACGTTCCCAGCCCTGCTCGACATCGGTGCGACGCTGCGGGAGGCGCTGGCCGACCCGGCCGTTGACGGCGCCGTCGTCGTCCAGGGCACGGACACGATCGAGGAGACGAGCTTCTGCTGGGACCTGGTCCTCGACGGCGCGAAGCCGGTCGTGGTGACCGGTGCGATGCGCGCGTCGGATGAGCCCGGCTTCGACGGTCCTGCCAACCTGCGCGACGCCGTGCGCGTCGCCGCCGAACCGGCGATGCGCGGCGCCGGCGTCGTGGTCTGCCTGGGGGGCACCATCGAACCCGCCGACGACGCGCTCAAGATGCACACCTCGTCCCTGACGACGTTCGCCAGCCCGAACGGCGGCCCGCTCGGTCGGGTGGACGGGGAGCGCGTGTCGGTGCTGCGACGGCGCGGGCCGCGGCGCTCGGTCGTCGCGGCGCGGGCGGCAGAGCGGGTCCACCTGGTCACCGCGACCGTGGCGATGGACGGCCTGCTGCTCGACGCTGCGGTCGCCGCGGGGGCTGACGGGATCGTGGTCGCCGCGACGGGCTCGGGCAACACGGACCCACGCCTGCTGGCGGCGGCGGTCCGGGCCATGGATTCGGGGATCCCCGTGGCCTTGGCCAGCCGCTGCCCGTCGGGTGCGGCCGGGGCGGGCTACGCCTTCCCGGGCGGTGGCGCGACATGGCTGCGAGCGGGCGCGATCCCCGTCGGACACCTGTGCGCCACGAAGGCCAGGATCGCGCTCGCGCTCGGCATCGGCGCCGGACTGGATCCCGCAGGCATGGCCGCGCTCCTGGCCGACCCCAGGGAGGCCTGACGACCCGTGCCGCTCGACATGCTCATCACCGGCCGGATCGCCACGCTGGCCGGCGACCGCGGCTTCGGATGGGTCGAGGCGATCGGCATCCGCGGTGGCCGGGTCGCGTTCGCCGGCTCCGAGGTCGATCTCGAGACGCGCGCGGACCCGTTCACCGAACGGATCACCCTCGAGCCCGACGAGGTCGCCATCCCGGGCATCACCGATGCACACCTCCATCTCGCGGGTGCCGCCGACGCGCGCTCGCACGTGGACCTGACCGACGCCGCCACGCTCGACGAGGGCCTGGCCCGCATCGCCGCCGCCCATGCGGCGGCCACCGACCCCGGCTCCTGGCTCGAGGGCCACGGCTGGGACGCCGATCGGTGGGGTGGCTGGCCGACTGCGGCCGCGCTCGAGACGGTGGCGCCCGGTCGTCGTGCGGCGTTCTGGGCACACGATCATCACGCCCTGCTCGCCAGTCGTTCGGCACTGGCCGCCGCCGGCATCGACCGCGACACCGACGACCCGCCCGGTGGCGTCATCGGTCGCGACCGGGCAGGCGATCCGGATGGGATGCTCTACGAAGCCGCGACCCGCCGGGTCATCGTCCTCATCCCGCCGCTCTCGCAGGACGGACTCGAGTCGGCGATCATCACCGTCGCCCAGGAGCTGCTGGCCCTCGGCGTCGTCGCGGCGCACGACCCCGGCGGCACGACGCCGGACCCGGACCTCGGCTGGGCGTACCCCGCCTACGCTCGTCTCTCCGAACGCGGCAGCCTGCCGATCCGGGTCCTTGCCTCGATCCGGGATGACGGTCTGGACACCGCCCTCGCCGGTGGCCTGCGGAGCGGCGACATCCTCGGCGCCGACCCGCTCGGTCGCGCCCGCGTCGGCTGGCAGAAGTGCTTCGCCGACGGCTCGCTTGGCTCACGGACCGCGGCGCTGCTTGCCGACATCGAACCGGAGCCCGACCGTCCGCTGGCCGAGGGTCTTCGGCGCGGCGTCTGGATCACCCAGCCCGAGGTCTTGCGCGAGATGGTCGAGCGGGCAGCGGCCGGCGGGATCGCGACCCAGATCCACGCCATCGGCGACGCGGCGGTCCGCGCCGCGCTCGACGCGCTCGAGCCGAGCGCCCGGCGCGTCCCGTTCATGCCCAAGATCGAGCACGTCCAGCTCCTCGACCGAGTCGATCTCGGTCGTTTCGCGGCGGCGGGCATCGTCGCCAGCGTCCAGCCCGTCCATCTCGGCAGCGATGCGCTCCAGGCCCGCCGGCTGTGGGGCGATCGGGCCGAGCGCGACGGCTACTCCTGGGCCTCGATCGCGGCCAGCGGTGCGGTCATCGCCTTCGGCACGGATGCGCCGGTCGAGCCGTTCGACCCATGGCCCGGTATCGCCCTCGCCGTCCGACGGGAGGACCCGCGCTGGCCGGTCGGGACCGCACCGTTCGGCCCGGATGAGGAGCTGACGCTGGACCGCGCTCTGCGGGCGGCCTGCGTCGACCCGGCGCTCTCGGCGCGAGAACTCGACCGCGGGCGCCTCACCGTCGGGCAGCGCGCGGACGTGACGGTCATCCCGGCCGCTGCGATCGATGACCCGGTCGAGCCCGGTGGGGCACTCGCGACGGCCCGGCCGTCGATCGTCCTGCTCGACGGACGGGTCGTCTTCCAGCGCTAGATGCGGCGGCCGTCGAGCTCGCGGCGCGCGTCGGCGAACAGGCCGTTGAAGATGCGCGACGTCGACGGGAAGGCGTGGATGGTCTCGGCGAGGACGTCGACCGGCACGCGCGCCTTGATGGCGACGACGCATTCATGGATCGCAGCCGATGCGTCGGGGCAGGCCATGGCCGCGCCGACGAGCTCGCGTGTCGCGCGATCGACCACGATCGTGACGTGCCCGATGGAGGCCTGGATCGCGTAGCCCTTGGTGCTGGTCGCGTAGTCGGCTACGAGCTCGAAGGCGTCGACGCCGGCCTCGCGAGCCCCCTCGAGCGTGTAGCCGACCGAGGATGCCTCGGGATCCGTGTATGTCGCGCGCGGCAGCGCTCGGTAGTCCGGCACGAGGTCCTCACCGAGCGCCATCCGGACCGCGAGCTCGCCCTGGTAGTGGGCCTGGTGGGTGTGGAGCTCGGGGCCTGCCGGGTCGCCGATGACCCACAGCCCGTCGCCGATCCGCAGGCGGCCGTCGCGGGGGAACGGCGTGCGCCCGGACGTGTCGATGCCGTAGTGCTC
Organism: uncultured Chloroflexia bacterium; assembly: GCA_963782715.1. GTDB lineage: Bacteria > Chloroflexota > Limnocylindria > Limnocylindrales > CSP1-4 > SPCO01. Next base: position 256,186 of record CAWAKU010000008.1, on the reverse strand, counting down.
GAGACCGAGGTCGTCGAGCGGGAAGGCGCGTCCGACCGCGAGCAGGATCGCGTGACCCTCTGCCGTCGAGCCGTCATCGAGGTCGACGAGGTGCGCTCCGTCGCGGCCCGCACCGGCCCGCCCGCGCAGTGCCCGGACGCCGGTTCGCACGACGACCCCGTCCCGTTCCAGCGCCGCACGGACCGCCTCCGAATTGCGTGGATGATCCGTCGGCGCCAGCCGCGGGCCGGACTGCACGATCGTCGTCGGGACGCCGAACCGGACGTAGACCTGGGCGAGCTCGCAGCCGGTCGGCCCGCCACCGAGGACGAGCAGGCTCCCGGGCAACTCTCGGGCGAGTGTCGCGTCGCGGTTGGTCCAGGTCGGGATCCGGTCGAGGCCCTCGAGCGGCGGCACCTTCGACACCGAGCCGACCGCGATCATGACGTTGTCAGCCTCGATCTCGTGGACCGCGTCGTCGTGACGGACGGCCAGGCGTCCGCGGCCGGTGATCGCGCCGTGACCGCGATAGACGACGGCGCCCGACTCGGTCAGCCCGCGGACGTGGCTCGTGTCGTCGGGCTCGGCGGCGCCCGGCGGCCGGTTGACCATATAGTCGCGCGCGGCGGACGCCTCGGGCCAGGTGTAGGTGGCCGGGTTGCGGTGGTGTCGGGCGGCGCCGTCGAGCAACGACTTGGACGGCAGGCAGCCGATGTGCGGGCAACTGCCACCGAACCAGCGGCGGTCGATGATGGCCACGGACGCACCGAGGTCGCGGGCCTTGTAGGTCGCCGCTTCGCCGGCAGGCCCGGCGCCGATGATCGCGAAGTCGAACCTGTCCATCGTCACCCCCGTTGGCGTCGCGACTCGTACATGAGGATCGCCGCGCTGATCGACACGTTCAGGCTATCGGCGACGCCGAGCATCGGCAACCGGACGGGCTCGATGTCATCGCCGGTCCACGTCGCGGTCAGGCCGTCGGCCTCGGCTCCGAGGACGATGGCGAGGCGACCGGTCAGGTCGGTGTCCGTGTAGGTCGCTTCCGCATCGACGCGAGCGGCCACGATCCGGAAGGCGCCGGCACGCAGCCATGCCAGGACGTCCGGAGCGGGTGCGGCCGCCAAGGGCAGTGCGAACACGGCCCCGGCACTCGCCCGGATGGTGTTCGGGTTGAACAGGTCGGTCCGCGGCGAGGCGGCCACGACGGCGGCGGCGCCCGCTCCATCGGCGCTGCGCACGACCGCGCCCAGGTTGCCGGGTTTCTCGACGCCTTCGATGACGACCACCAGCGCGTCAGCCGGCGGGTCGAGTCCATCGAGCTCGGTCGATGGGATCCGCGCGACCGCGACGAGGCCCTCGGCCCGTTCGCCGAATGCGATCTTGGCCAGGACCGGCTCGGTCACCGGCCGGATCGTCGTGCCCAGGACGCGCAATCGGTCGAGCGCGGCGCGGGCGTCGGGCCCGGCCAGGAGCGGCTCGCAGACGAATGCCTCGACGATCTCGAAGCCGCTGTCGAGTGCCCGTCGAAGCTCGCGCGCACCGTCGATGAGCGTGAGCCCTGTCCGCTCGCGGTCGCGGCGGTCGCGCAACGAGGCCGCAGCTGTCACCCGGGGATTGGCCAGGCTCGTCAGCAGCGGCGGGGCAGGGGACGGCATGGCGCCATCATGACCGGCCCGACGACCGGGCGAAGCCGCCGAGGTCGAGCCGCCGCCCGTCGTCGGTGGCCAGGGCGAGGTCGCCCGCCTCGACGTCCGCCGACCTCCGCCCGAGCGACAGCCGAACGGCGTCCGCCAGTCGGTCGGCCTCGAACCCGGGCGTGTGCGCGGTCAGCAACAGGAAGCCGTCGGGCTCGAGCACGGCCGCCAACGTGGCAAGGAGGCCGGGAAGGTCGTCGACGATCCGCCAGTCGCCGGTCGCTGGCCCGTGCCCGTAGGTCGGTGGGTCGAGAACGACCCCGGCGTATCGTCGCCCACGCCGCAGTTCGCGTCGGCTGAAGGCGATGGCGTCGTCGACGATCCAGCGCACCGGTCGATCCGCCACACCGGACAGGTCCGCGTTGTGGCGCGCCCACCCGACAGCCGGTCGGGAAGCGTCCACGTGGGTGACCGCAGCCCCGGCCGCCGCCAGGGCCAGCGTCGCGAGCCCGGTATATGCGAAGAGGTGGAGGACGGTGACGCCCGGCTGGCCGACGCGCGCAGCGATCTCGCCACGCAACCAGGGCAGCATCGCGGCATGCTCGGGGAAGACTCCGACCTGTCCGGCGTCGGTCGCCCGGAGCTCAAGGCTCAGTCCGTCGATCTCGATCGGCCACGGTCCGTCCGTGGCCGCCGGCCCGCTCCAGCCGCCGTCACGATCGAACCTCAGGTCGGCGTCGAGCCACGTGTCCGGCTCGGCGCGCGACCCGAGGGCGCCAGGTGACGGCCGGTCCACGACTCGTGCGCCGAAGCGCTCGAGCCGCGCCGCTCCGCCGAGGTCGAGCAGGCGATGACCCGCCGAGGCGGCGGTCATCAGTCCATGACGATCCAGGCGACGGTCGAACTCGAGGTGGTCGAGGCGACCTTGTTCAGGTAGATCCGCATCTTGCCGGCGATCGGGTAGTTCGCCCGGACGTTGCGGACCCACGTCCCGGACCGCGACGTCTGCATCACCGCGAAGCAGAGCGAGAAGCCGTCAAGACCGCCGTTGGTGCGGAGGTCCACGTCGACGTAGGTCCTCTTCTTGGGCACGCTCGCCTTGCCCGACCGTCGGAAGGCGGCCTTGCCGTCGGCCGCGAACGCGTAACCGGCCACGCTCGCGCCCGAGCCGTAGACCCCGACGCCGTTATCGTCGTCAGCGGACCCGAGCACGCCGACCACGGCGCTGCTGCCGACCACGCCGATGCCCGCGTCGTCGGACCGTCCGAAGACGCCGGCGTATGCCCCACTCGACGTCAGGCCGAAGACACCGAGTCCGGTGCCGCTCTCACCGCGGACGCCGACCCCTTCGGTCGTCGCGTCGAGCGTGTGCAGGCCCAGGTCGCGGGCATCGAGCCGGCCCAGCCTCTTCGGGGTGCTGAGGATGAGCGGGCCGCCGTTCGCGGTCCCGACGACGCCGATCCCGGTGTCGGCCACCCCGACGACGCCCGATCCGGAGCTCGCGCTGCCCGATAGCCCGACGCCGGTGTCGGACACGCCGGCGATCGCGTTGACACCGCTGGCGGTCGTGATCTGGGTGACTGAGTCACCCTGGTATTCGCCGCCGACCTGCATGGCGTCGCCATCCGCGGCGCGGGTCGCGAGCGGTCGTCCGAGGGCCTGGGCGGCGAGGGCGGCGACACCCCCCACGGATGCAAGGAGCAGCGCACGTCGCGACGTCGGGGCGTTGGCATCGATCGTCATGGGGCTCTCCCTATCGGCGCATCGCGCCAGGAACGGGCCGGTCGCGCCACATCGCTCCGCTCGGTCCTGGCGCCCATGGTGACGGACCGCGCCTCATCGCCTCCCGTGGCCGGCATCGTGGCGGCCGCCGACCGGCCGGGTCAAGGACCAAATGGTCCGTTCAGGGCACCTGGTCCGGCGGGTACATCCGATAGAGCGTGCTCGCGATCTGCGGGTAACGCTGGCCCCACGGGACCTTGATCTTCCCGACCGGCACGGGTGTCAGCTTCGTGATCGAGGCGAGGTTCTCGTCATGGACCATCAGGGCGAACACCGGGCGCCGTTCGGCCAGGGCGGTGAGTGGCTTCTCGACCGGGTCACAGGTCACCAGGGCCGCCTCGTCATAGGCCCGCAAGGAGACGTCCGGGCGGACCCCCTCTTCGCAGTGCTTGTAGCTCAACGGCGTGAGCGCGTCCCAGTACGTGATGAGAACGGCATCTCTGTGGCAGGGCGGCGAAGATCTGCTCGGTCAGCAGCTCGCCGTCCCGGTTCGCCGACTGGTCGTGCACGCTCCAATTCGACGCCAGCAGCAGGACGGGCAGGGCGAGGACCGCGAACTGCAGGACCGAGCCGCGTGCCCCGACGGCATCGACCACGAGGCTGACCGCCCAGTCGACGGTGACGCCAAGGCCGATGGCCAGGATGAGCCACGTCGCGAGCAGGTAGTGCGACAGGTCGCCCAGGTAATTCGCGTAGAAGTACACGTTGATCACGCCGAGCACGATCAGGAGCGAACCGAACCATCGGTCACGGATGACGAGCAGGACGACGCCGACCGCGCCGAGGACGAGGAAGGCGACGTTCGAGGCCGCGATCAGATGGCCGATGACCTGCGGCATCGCGAGCCAGGCGGCCCGGACGCTGTCGACCGAGAGGAAGTGCATGTCGCCGCGGAACTGCGCGCCGCTGACGAGATTGAAGAAGCCGTTCCAGGTCGTCAGTGGCGCATAGATCTCGCTCGGACCGATCGTCGCCCGCAGGGGGATGTAGAGGTAGGGGAGGAGCCCGACGATGAAGGCGCCGCCCGCCTGGACGAGGACCAGTGGGTACTCGGCGATCTCGTGGCGTGCATCCACCAGCACGAACAGCATGACGATCGGGACCACGGTGATCGCGAGGCCGTGGTTCGAGACGCATAGGCCGGCCAGCAGCGCGCCGATGAGCAGGTCGCGATCGCGTCGCTCGTCGCGCCAGACGAGGGCCCGGTGAAGGAGCAGCGCGACCAGGAGGACGTGGAGGCTGTTCATCTCGGAGAACGTCGCCTCTTCCCAGAGCGTGCCGGTGAAGGCGAGGCAGAGGGCCGCGCCGGCCGCGATGACCGGCCGGACATGCAGCCGGACCATGATCAGCACGGACACGCCGGCCGTCGCCGCGGCGGCGACACCGGAGAAGACGTTGGCGCGCCAGGCAAGCGACCCGATCGGGATGGTCGTGAACGCCTTGACCAGGAGCGTGTACAGCGGGTAACCGGTCGGGTGCATGATCCCGAGACGGGCCGGGATCATCTCGGACTCGGCCCAGTCGCCGACGCTCACGCCGGGCAGGACCGTCCGGACGTAGATCGCGAGCGAGACGAGGAACGTGACGATGGCGGCCACGGGGGCCGCCATCGAGGGCTGTCGGATCCGGTCGAACATCGCGACGGATGGTACGGCGCACGTGCGATTCGTGGGAGGAGGTTCGATTCGATATCTCGCCGACGCGGCCCGGTCGGGGTATGATGCGCCTCGCCGCTGGCTCCTCGATCCGGCGATCTCGGCTTCGGCACGGACGTGGAACACCCGTGAACCAAGCGAACCGGGACCAAACGACCGAGGGACTGGCGACGTCGGGCGGCTAGCTCAGCTGGTTAGAGCACTTGCTTGACATGCAAGAGGTCACTGGTTCGAGTCCAGTGTCGCCCACCACATCCCGGCCGATGGCCGACCACAAGAGCGTCGATCGGGACGCGCCGCTCGGAGCGGATCCCCAGAGAGCCGGGCCTCGGCTGGAAGCCCGACGATCGTCTCCGGACCGGTACCACCCGTGAGCGGCCGGCGAACCGGCCCGGGCGTCGCCCGATAGCGCGACCACGAGTGCGCCACCGATGGTGGCGAAGGCGGGTGGGACCGCGAGAGGAAGCCTCTCGTCCTGTCGATGGACGAGGGGTTTCGTGATTCTCGAGGAGGCGAACCGATGAGCCAGGAACAGGACGCAGCGGCGATGGAGGAGGCGATCGAGATCGGCCTCGACGCCCCCGAACGCGGCTCTGCCGCCGAGCTGATGGACCACGGAGCGAGCGGCGAGCTCGGCCCGATGCGGCATTCGGCCGCCCACGTCCTGGCCGAGGCGGTGATGGACCTGTTTCCCGGCACCAAGCTCGGCATCGGCCCGGTCATCGACGACGGCTTCTACTACGACCTCCTGCTGCCGCGCCCGCTGACCCCGGACGACCTGCCGGTCATCGAGGCGCGGATGCGCGAGAGCATCGCCGCCGACCACCCGTTCGAGCTCAGCGAGATGACGCCGGCCGAGGCTCGCGCCTTCATGGTCGAACGCGACCAGCCGTTCAAGATCGAGATCATCGACGACCTCCTCGCGGCCGCCGATCGCGAGGGGACCTCCGTCCCGCCGACGACCTTCTACCGCCAGGGACCGTTCATCGACCTGTGTCGCGGCCCGCACGTTGCCAGCACCGGCAAGATCGGACCGTTCAAGCTGCTCGGCACGGCCGGCGCGTACTGGCGCGGCGACGAGAAGCGTCCGATGCTCCAGCGCGTCTACGGCACGGCCTGGGCGACCCAGGAGGACCTCGACGCCTATCTGTGGCGTCGCGAGGAAGCCAAGAAGCGCGACCACCGCCGACTCGGCGTCCAGCTCGACCTGTTCAGCTTCCACGACGTGTCGCCCGGGTCGGCCTTCTGGCATCCCAAGGGTCAGCTGGTCTGGCGCACCCTCGAGTCGGCGATGCGCGAGCTCCAGGCGAAGCGCGGCTACCAGGAGATCAGCACCCCGATCCTCGTGTCCGAGCGGCTGTGGCGCCAGTCGGGCCATTGGGACCTGTACAAGGACAACATGTTCATCGTCGAGTCGGAGAACCAGCTGTTCAGCCTCAAACCGATGAACTGCCCCGAGTCGACCTTCATCTACCGCTCGCACCTGCGCTCGTACCGCGACCTGCCGCTGCGGTTCAACGAATACGGCCGGCTGCATCGCAACGAGCGATCCGGGACGTTGAGCGGGCTGACCCGCGTCCGCCAGTTCATCCAGGACGATGCGCACCTGTACGTCCGCCCGGATCAGCTGATGGACGAGATCGGGGCGTTGCTCGGCGAGGTCCGCGAGGCGTATTCGTGGGTCGGTCTCACGCCCCGCTTCGCGTTCGCGACGAAGCCCGACAAGGCGCTCGGTGATCCGGCCTTGTGGGAGCGTGCCGAGCAGCTCATCCGGGAGGCCTTCGCGGCCGCCGACATCAGCTACGACCTCAAGCCCAAGGACGGCACCTTCTACGCGCCCAAGATCGACATCTACATCGACGACGCCCTCGGGCGCGAATGGCAGATGGCGACCATCCAGGTCGATCTGGTCATGCTGCCCGAGCGGTTCGACCTGACCTATATCGACGAGAACGGCCAGCAGCAGCGCCCGATCGCCATCCATCGCGCGATCTACGGCTCGCTGGAGCGCTTCATCGGCATCCTGGTCGAGCACTTCGCGGGTGCCTTCCCGCTCTGGCTGGCGCCGGTCCAGGCCGTCGTCATCCCGATCGCCGACCGGCACGCCGAGGCGGGCGAGGAGCTGGCCGGCGTCCTGCGCGCCCGCGGCCTGCGAGTCGAGGTGGACACGTCGGACAACCGGATGCAGAACAAGATCCGCCTCGCCCAGGAGCAGAAGGTGCCGTACATGCTGGTCCTCGGCGACCGCGAGATCGAGGCGCGCACGGTCGCGCCGCGGGCTCGCAATGCCGCCCGTGGGGAACAGCAGGAGGCCGTCGCCTGGGACGAGCTGGCGGATCGTCTGGCCGAGGAGGCGCAGGCGCGCACGGTGTAGGTGCCGACACCTCGGCTCGTCGTCGACTGCCAGTCGACAACGAGGGCTCGAAGGCCTCCAGGACGCCTTCTACGGCGCTGCGTGCCGACTGGGAGTCGCGGATTCGCGCCGAGCGACGCCCGAACCGCGCGTTCGACCCTCGGTTGTCGCCTGTCAGTCGACAACGAGCGCGCCATACGGCCCGGCGCGACCGGTAGTGGGTCTGTTTCACGATGCGCGACGGGTCGCTTGACCGGGGTGGATGGGCCCATCGACGGCTCGATGGTGGCCGACGATGGCCAGCGGCGACTCGCCATCTCGGCCGCCCCGCACGATCCACAGCAGCTCCGGACGGCCCACGGCCAGCGGGTCAGCCCGAGTCTCATCCCAGCCCAGGCGACGGTCCCCTGGACCCCGCCCCAGGACCACCCGTGGGAACGGATCCCACCCGGCAGCAAGCGCGACAGGCGACTGACAAATTCACTCGGCAGTCGAGCTGACAGACTCACTTGGCTTCGAGACCGCCGATTGTCGCCTCGGAACGGCCTATGCTATCCTCCCGCTTCGGCCGTGAACCGGGTCGCCGTGTCCACGCGCCGCGAGGAATCGGAACGAACACCACGAAGGGGATAGACCATCAGTCGAGACCTGCGCGTCAATCAGATGATCCGGATCCCACAGGTACGGGTCGTCGATGAAGAAGGTGCCCAGCTTGGGGTCATGCCCACGCCCCGGGCGCTCGAGATGGCGCAGGAACGAGGCCTCGACCTCGTCGAGGTCGCTCCGATGGCAGCGCCCCCGGTCGTCAAGTTCCTGGACTTCGGCCAGTACAAATACGACCTGACCAAGCGTGAAAAGGAAGCCAAGCGCAAGCAGCGTTCGGTGACCTTCAAGGAGGTCCGCCTGTCCCCGAAGATCGGGGTGGGGGACTTCGATACCAAGGTGCATCGAGCGATCGAATTCCTGGAGGATGGAGATCGCATCAAGGTGACCGTCCGTTTCCGCGGACGGGAGCTGACCCATCCGGAGCTCGGCCGGAACCTCCTCGCGAGGTTCGTCGATCGGGTCAAGGACCATGGGGTCGCGGAGCGGACGCCGCTCCTCGAAGGTAAGTCGATGCACATCACGATGGCCTCGCTCCACAAGCCGAAGGTCCACGAGGCGGCGCATCCGAGGGATGCGGCGACCGAGCCGGATCAGGCCGAAGCGACGGCTGAGGGGACACCCGCGACGATCGAACCGACAGCAGCGGCGCCCGAGCCGACGGCTGCAGCACCGGAACCGACAGCACAGACACCCGAACCGACCCCAGCAGCTCCCGAGGAAGTGGCCGAACCGGCCGCGGCCCCGGTCGCCGCCACCAGGAAGACCACCGAGAGCACACCGGCCCCGGAGCCGGTGACGTCAGGAGAGTAGGCGACCGTGCCCAAGATGAAGAGCCACAAGGCGGCCCAGAAGCGGATCGGCGTGACCGGCAGCGGCAAGGTCATCCGGGTCAACGCCTGGAGTGGCCACCACCTCGAGATCAAGTCATCCCGACGGACCCGCCGCTATGCCGGCAAGTCGGTCATCGGGCCCGCGCACGCCAAGCAGGTCCGACGCCTGCTGCCGTACCTCTAGGAGCGGATCCACCACATGGCACGAGTCAAGCGGGGCGTCACGTCCCACCGGCGCCACAAGCGCCTCATGCAGGACGCCGAAGGGCGCAAGGGTACGAAGTCCCGTCTGGTCAAGCCGGCCCGCGAGGCGCTGCTCCACGCGCTCGCGTACGCGACCCGCGACCGCAAGCAGCGCAAGCGCCAGATGCGCGAGCTGTGGATCGTCCGAATCAACGCGGCCGCACGTCAGAACGGCATCACCTACGGCCAGTTCATCGCCGGCCTGAAGAAGGCGGATGTCGAGATCGACCGCAAGATCCTGGCCGACCTGGCCATCCGGGACGCGGCGACGTTCGGCAAGATCGCCGAGCTCGCGAAGAGCGTCTGACACCGGTCGGCGACCGGCCGACCGCGACCCTCGCCAGGCCCTCGACGTCGCCGACGCTCGAGGGTTCCTGATTCCAAGGATGGAAGGACGGACGTGGACCTCGCCGACCTGACGCGCGACCTCGAGACGCTCCGCGACGACGCACTCGCGTCGATCGCGTCCAGCGGGGACGTCGCCGCGCTCGAGACCCTGGAGCTCGAGGTCCTCGGCAAGAAGGGCCGGCTGACCGCGGTCCTGCGCGGCATCGGCGCGCTGCCCGCCGACGACCGGCCCAAGGTCGGCGCCGTCGCCAACGCGGTCCGGGTCGCCATCGAAGCGGCGTTGGCCGAACGCGGCACAGACCTGCGCGGTTCCGCTCTCGCGACGCGGCTCGCGGCCGAGGGACAGGACGTCACGACGCCCGGTCGGCCGATCCGGCGGGGCAGCCTCCACCCGAGCATCGCCTCGATGGACGAGATCGCCCAGATCTTCGGACGGTTCGGGTTCGTCGTCCACGAGAGCCCCGAGATCGAGGACGACCTGCTCAACTTCCAGATGCTCAACATCCCGCCCGACCACCCGGCGCGCGACCTGTGGGACACGATGTACGTCGACGTTGACGGCCACCTCCTGCGAACCCATACGTCGCCCGGCCAGATCCACGTCATGCGCACGATGGAGCCACCGATCCGGGCACTGCTGCCGGGCCGGTGCTATCGCTACGAGGCGATCGACGCGTCGCATGCCTCGGAGTTCTTCCAGGTCGAGGGGATCATGGTCGACGAGGGAACGACCATGGGCGACCTGCGCGGCCTCCTCGACCAGTTCGCGAAGGCGATGTACGGGGCGGACAAGAAGACCCGCTTCCGCCCGGGCTACTACCCGTTCACCGAGCCGTCGGTGGCGTTCGATGTCGAGTGCCTGGTCTGCGGCGGACCTGGCTGCCCGGCCTGCGGCCGGACCGGCTGGATGACCATCCTCGGCGCCGGGATGATCCACCCGGTCGTGCTCCAGTACGGCGGGCTGGACCCCGAGCGCTACCAGGGCTTCGCCTTCGGGATGGGCCCCGAGCGGATCAAGATGCTCAAGCACGGCATCACCGACCTGCGCCTGTTCCTCGACAACGACCTGCGCTTCCTGGAGCAGTTCCGATGAGGGCGCCCCTCAGCTGGCTGCGCGAGTTCGTCGACGTCGACCTCACGCCGGAGCAGATCGCCGAGCGCCTCACCCTCCTCGGTATGGAGGTCAAGAGCATCGTCCGGTGGGGCGACGACTGGCGCAACGTCGTGGTCGGCGAGCTGCTGTCCGTCGAGCGCCACCCGCGGGCGGACCGGCTGTCGCTGACCCGGGTGACCGTCGGCCCCGGCGAGCCACTCGACATCGTCTGCGGGGCGACCAATATCGCGGCCGGTCAGCGGGTCCCGGTGGCACTGCCCGGCGCGGTCCTGCCCGGCGACCGGCGCATCGAGCGGACCGAGAAGATGGGCGTCGTGAGCAACGGCATGCTCTGCTCGGGTGACGAGCTCGGGCTCACCGGCGACGCCGACGGCATCCTCATCCTGCCGGCCGACACGCCGATCGGTGCCGCCCTGACCGACTTGTATGGCGATGTCGTGTTCGATGTCGACGTCAAGCCGAACCGGGGCGACGCGCTGTCGATCGTCGGCCTGGCGCGCGAGCTGGCGGCGGTGACCGGCGGCCAGGTCCGGCTGCCACCGACCGAGGTGACCGAATTGGGCCGGCCGACCGCCGACCGCCTGCGGGTCGAGGTGCTCGACCCCGACCTGTGTCCGCGGTTCGTCGGCCGCTGGCTGAGCGGCGTCCGGGTCGGCCCGTCGCCCGACCGCGTCCAGATGCGGCTGCTCGCCGCCGGGCAGCGGCCGATCAGCAACATCGTCGACGCGTCGAATTACGTCATGGTCGAGCTCGGCAAGCCGATCCACACCTACGACGCGGCGCGCGTCCGCGACGGCCGGATCATCGTCCGCCGAGCGACCGCCGGGGAGCGTCTCGAGACGCTCGACCACGTCGTCCGCGACCTCGACCCCGAGACGCTGCTCATCGCCGACGGGTCCGGGCCGATCGGTCTCGCCGGGGTCATGGGCAGCGCCGGCTCCGAGGTCGGCGACACGACCACCGAGGTCATCGTGGAGTCGGCCATCTTCGACCCGGTCAGCATCCGTCGGACGGCCTTTCGCTACGCCCTGCGCTCGGAGGCGAGCCTGCGCTTCGAGAAGGGCCAGGAATCGCGGCTCGCCCGGCTCGGCGCCGATCGGACCACCCGCCTCATCGCGGAGTGGGCCGGTGGCGAGGTGGCGCCCGGCGTCGTGGACACGGCCCCGGGCGACCCGCCGGCCACCCACATCGCGTTCCGGCCAGCCCGGATCGACCGGCTCCTCGGCACGACCCTGGGGACGGACGACCAGCGCCGCTTGCTCGCCCGGGTCGGGATCGAGACCGCCCCGGCCCGTCCGGGGACGCGGATCGTCGTCGCGGCCGGCTCCAAGCCACTCGACGTGCCGGCCGGCGACGCCGAGGTCATCGACGCGACGCTGCCGACCTGGCGGCGCGATCTCGCGGTCGAGGCCGACATCATCGAGGAGATCGCTCGCGTCCGCGGCTATGAGCTGGTCCCCGCGACCCTGCCCGACACGCCGATGCCGCCGTACCGGCCCGACCCGCTGGCCATCCGGACGATGCTCCGCGAGACCCTCGCCGGCGCCGGCCTGAGCGAGGCGGTCACATATGCGCTCGTTGCCCCGGCGTCCGTCGAGCGATTCCCGGCGTACGACGACGGGCCGCTCGAGAGCGAACCTGAGCAGCGGCCGGCCGGTCGCCCGATCGTCGTCACCAACCCGCTGTCCAGCCAGCACTCGGTGCTTCGCCAGAGCCTCATCGGCAGCCTGCTCGAGGTCGTCTCGACAAACCTGCGGCACGGTCGCGACGACGTCGCGATCTTCGAGGTCGGCAAGGGCTATGGCGCACCGGACGACCGGTCCACGCACGAGTGGTGGCGCCTCGGCGTGGCTCTTACCGGAACCGCCCTGCCGTCCGCGCCGGACCGGCCGGCGAGGCCGTTCGACATCGACGACGCCAAGGGCTTGATCGGGCTGCTCTGCCGCCGGCTCGGTGCCCCGTCGCCGACATTCACGCCCATCGCCGACGATCCGAACCTCCACCCCGGGCGCGCGGCGCACGTGGTCGCCGGTGGGGCGCTGGTCGGTCGGCTCGGCGAGCTCCATCCGACCGTCGTCGAGGTGCTCGACCTTCGCGCCGAGCGCATCGTCGTCGGCGAGTTCGCGATCGCCGGTCTGGCGGGCGGCCAGGGCGCGTCCTATCGGGTCGGTGCACCATCGCGGCAACCGACGGTCGAGCGGGACCTCGCGGTCATCGTGCCGGAAGCGCGCCCCGCAGCGGACGTCGAGGCGGCCATCCGTCGGCACGGCGGCCCGCTCCTGCGTGGCGTCACCCTCTTCGACATCTACCGTGGCCGCCCGCTGGCCGAGGGCGACAAGAGCCTCGCCTACCGGCTCGTGATCCGCGATGACGAACGGACGCTGACCGAGGCCGAGCTCGATGGCGTGGTCGCGGCCGTGATCGCCGGCGTGACCGCTGATGTCGGGGCACGCTTCCGGACCTGATCGCGGCGCATCGACGCACCACGCGACCGCACCGGACCGGACCGCACCACTGACGGGTCCAGGTCGCCGGGCGGTCGCGAGCCTTGCGGCGGCCGGAGGGCCGCTGCTACCCTTGCGCCGCTCTCGGCGCCGCTGAGGGCCCGGATACGGAGGCAGAACGCGTGGATGTGGGGGCGTTCCTGGACGGGGTCGGGACGACCGACCTGCTCATCGTGCTCTTCTTCATGGCCTTCTTCGTACTGGGCTTCGCGCAGGGGACCATCCGGCGCCTCATCGGGATCGGGTCGATCCTCTTCTCGTGGTTCCTCGCGGCGTTGCTGGCCGAGCCGCTGTCGAACTTCCTCGGGCAGAACTGGACCCAGTTCTCCAAGGAATACAGCTACATGATCGGCTTCCTGACGATCTTCGTCGCCGCGTCGATCGCCTTCGCGCTGGTCACCCAGAGCTTCTTCAAGCCGCAGCCGCTGTTCGAGAAGGCCCGCTGGGCCGACGAGATCATCGGCGGCCTGCTCGGGCTGCTCGAGGCGGCCATCATCCTCGGGGCATTCGTCATCATCCTGGACTCGTTCTTCCGGATCCCGGGCATCCCGGTGGACCCCCAGGAGCTGCCGTTCCTGCGCGATATCTGGGGCGCCCTGGACGCAGCCAAGATCACCGAGGTCTTGCGCAACACACTCATCCCGGCGTTCTTCCTGCTGACCGGCGCATTCGTCCCGGACAAGATCGAATCCGCGTACCCGTTCCGCTGAGCGTCGTCGAGCGGGACGTTCTGGCCGGTCCGACCCTCGACGCCGGCCGCGCGCTCATCGGCGCCCGACTGGTGAGGGACGACGCGACTGGGCGGCGGGTCGGGCGGATCGTCGAGGTCGAGGCCTACCTCGGGCCGGAGGACGGGGCGTCGCATGCCCGCTTCGGCGAGACCGCGCGCAACCGGGTCATGTTCGGTCCGGCGGGCCACGCCTACGTGTACCTTGTCTACGGGATGTACGACTGCCTCAACGTGGTGACCGGTCCGGACGGCGTGGCCGCCGCGCTGCTCATTCGCGCCCTCGCGCCCCTCGACGGCATCGACTCGATGCGTCTGGACCGGATCCTCCGCACGACGACGCGACGCCGGAGCCTGACCGCCGACGGGGCGGCCGCCGCGGCGCGGCGGATCGAGGGCCTGCCGGTCGAGCGTCTCGCCTCGGGACCGGGCGTCGCCGCCGCCGCGTTCGGACTGGACACCGGCTGGACCGGGGTCGACCTGTGCGACCCGTCGTCGCCGCTGCGCCTCGAATGGGCGCCCGCCGCCGAGACCGCGCCGGTCATCGACACGACCGCCCGGATCGGCGTGGACTACGCGGGTGAGCCGTGGTCAACGAAACCATGGCGGTTCGTGGAGCGTGGCCACCCGTCGGTCTCCGGGCCTGCCTGAGCGATCTGCGCGACGATGGACGGGCGATCCGCGAACCTGCTCGAATTCCCGGCCGTCCGTGCCCGGCTGGCGGCCGCCACCTCGTTCCCGCCATCGCGCCGCCTGGCCGAGACGCTGGAACCGTCGAACGACCCGGTCCTCGTCGCGCGTGGCCTCGACGAGACGGACCAGGCGCGCGCCCTCGTCGAAGACCGGCCGGGCGTCGGCATCGGAGCCGCCCACGACATCGGCCCGGCCGTCGAGCGGGCAGCCCGTGGCGGCCGCCTGGAGCCGTCGCAGTTCCTCGAGATCGCGACGACCCTGGATGCGACCGCTCGCCTCACGACGCTCCTTGCTGACGAACGGCGACCACTGCTGCGCGACCTCGGTCACGAGCTGCACGCGTTACCGGCAGTGCGCTCGACGCTGGGCCGCAGCTTCGACCCGGTCGGGGAGCTGCTCGATACCGCATCACCCCGTCTCGGGGGTCTCCGGGCGGCCGTCCGGGTCGCCTACGACCGGCTCCGCCGGCGGCTTGACTCGCTCGTCGGGGCGGAGCTCGGCAGCGCCCTCCAGGAACCGATCATCACCCTCCGCAACGGCCGCTACGTCGTGCCGGTCAAGGCCGAGGCGCGGTCGCGCGTCAAGGGCATCGTCCACGACGCGTCGGGCAGTGGCCAGACCCTGTTCATCGAGCCACTCGTCGCGGTCGAGCTGGGCAACGCCTGGCGCGAGGCGCAGGTCGCCGAGGCCGAGGAGATCGCCCGGATCCTCGACGAGCTGTCGGCCCTGATCGCCGCCAACGCCGGCCCGTTGCGCGAGACGCTCGATGCGCTGGCGCGGTTCGACCTGTGGATGGCCAAGGCGGCGCTGGCCGGCGAGATGGGCGGCAGCCGGGCCGAGACGACCGACCGGTTCGAGGCGATCCTGCTGTCGGCACGGCATCCCGGTCTGACCGGCCGGGTCGTCCCGATCGACATCCGGTTGGGCGACGGCTACACGGCCCTGATCGTGACCGGCCCGAACACCGGCGGCAAGACCGTCACCCTGCGAACGCTCGGGCTGCTCAGCCTGATGCACCAGGCCGGGCTGCATGTACCGGCCGAACCCGGCAGCCGCCTGCCGGTGTGGCGGGACATCTTCGCCGACATCGGTGACGAGCAATCGATCGCGCAGTCTCTGTCGACGTTCTCCGGGCACCTGCGCTCGATCATCCGGATCGTCGAGGCGGCCGGGCCGGGCACCCTGGTCCTGCTGGACGAACTCGGCGCCGGCACCGACCCGACCGAGGGCTCCGCGCTGGCGCAAGCGCTACTCGACCATTTCATCCGGGCCGGCGCGCTCATCGCCGCGACCACCCATTACGCGGAGCTCAAGGCCTACGCCCACACGACGCCGGAGGCGCGCAACGCCGCCGTCGAGTTCGACCTCGAGACGCTATCGCCGACCTATCGGTTGACGATCGGCCTGCCGGGCGGCAGCCAGGCGTTCGCGATCGCGGAGCGGCTCGGCCTGCCCGAGGACATCGTCGGCGACGCCCGGTCGCGGCTGTCGGAGTCCCAGCAGTCGTTCGAGGCGACGCTGGCCTCGCTCAAGGCATCCGAAGGTGCGACCAGCGAGGCGCTCGACCGGGCCAGGGCGGCCGAGCTCCGGGCGGTCGAGGCGCTCCACGCCGCCCAGGAGGAACGGCGCCGGGCGCGGCGCGAGCGCGACGAGGCGGTTCGGGCCGCCCGAGCCGAGGCCGAACGGATCGTCGATGACCTGCGCACGGAAGTCCGCACCACGCGCGAGGCGCTCGAGCGTGAGACGGTGACGGCGCCCATCCTCGACGACGCCGTGGCGCGCGCGGAGGCGGCCCTCGAGCGGCTACCGGCCGAAGAGCCAGCCGTCGTCCCCGAGGCGCCCGTGGAGCGCTCCTGGCAGCTCGGGCAGCGGGCGAAGAGCCGGTCCGGCGGCTGGGAGGGCCGGATCGCCGCGATCGAGCGGGGCGGCAAACGGATCACCCTCGAAGCCGGCGGGATGCGGGTCACCGTCGATGCGGACGATCTCGTACCCTCGACCGGCGGCGAGGTCAAGGAGTCGACGTCGAATGCGGCCGAGCTTCGGCTCGAGCGCGCGCATTCGGTCGCCTCGTCGCTGGACCTTCGCGGCGCCCGGGTGGACGAGGCGCTCGAGGCGCTGTCGCGCTATCTCGACGATGCCGGCCTGGCCGGTCTCGACAAGGTCCTGGTGATCCACGGGATGGGCACCGGGGCCGTCCGCGACGCGGTCAGATCTGCGGCAGCCGCACACCCGCTGGTCAAGTCGATCCGGGCGGGCCAGCGCGGCGAGGGCGGCGACGGGGCGACGATCGTCGAGTTCTGACCGGGTCCGGGCGGCAGAATGTTGAACGCCGCTGTCAGTGCTTTGGCGAGAACCGTGGTTTCGGCGTGCGGCCGGGATTACCACCACCCGGATCGAAGGACGGTCGGGGGACACAGCTCGGGGTGGGGATGATCCCGAACGGATCCGGCGGCGGCAGCTGGTCGCAGTAGACCGGCGGCGCTGCGATCGGACAGAGCTTCGTCGGCGCGAACGGCGCACCCCAGCTTCGGCCGAACGGCGCGAACGCACCGTTGTAGAAGTACGACGTCCGGGTTCCCTTCGGTCCACCGCCGACCCCCGAACCGCGGGCCGCACGGGCGCCCCAGTTCGCGTCTGCCTTCTGCCAGTTGGGGAAGTTGGTGTCGACCTCGGACAGATTGAAGAAGCCCTTGGTGATCTTCGGTCCGGCGCAGCCGTCGCGCCACAAAAGGCCGCTCGCCTGGTCGACCGTCGCCGCGACGCGGACCGTCTCCTTCTGGTTCGGCACCGTGCCCGGAAGGAAGTACTCGGTCACCGTCCGCGAGCTGAACGGTCCCGGTTTGAGGCCGGTGAATGCGTCGACCTTGGCGGTCACGAGACCGTCCTTCGGTGGTTTGAACGTGGCGAACTTCTCACCCTTGCTGACCTCGGTCAGGATCGCCGACCACAACGGCGCCGAGGTATCGAGCGAGAGCTTGCCGTCATTCGGGGTGTTGTCGCTGTTGCCCATCCAGACCCCGACAGCGAGTGCCGGTGCCTGCTTGTCGGCCGGTGGCGCGACGAAGCCGTATGCCGCGACATCGCGGTTGTCGCTCGTCGTACCCGTCTTGTAGGCGGCCGGTCGGCGCTTGCCGCCGTCGTAGATCGCCCACTTGGCCCAGAACGGGTTGATCTTCTTGTCGGTGTTGCCGGCCAGGATGTCGGTCATGATGTAAGCCGTCCCGGCACTGATCACACGCGTCCCGGTGGGCGTGGTCTGGGGTGTCGGCCAGACGACCTGGCCGCTCGAGTCGAGGATCGTGCTGATGGTCCGGTGCGGCATCAGGACGCCGCCGTTGGCGATCGTGCCGTAGGCCCCGAGCAGGTCGATCGGATGGACTTCGAGCGTGCCGATGCCCATCGACAGGACCGGCACGGCCGTCTTCGGGAAAGTCAGGCCGAAGTCCTGGTCGCGCTGGAAGGTGTTGTCGAGGCCAGACATGATCGTCGCCTTGATGGCCGGGATGTTGAGCGAGAACTGCAGCGCCGAACGCAGCCGGACCGGCCCGCGCTCGAGCTTGTCGGCCTGGGTCGGGATGAAGTTGCCGCCGAAGTTGGTGGTCACGTCCATGAACATCGTCGCCGCCGTCAAGGTCTTGTCGTCGACGCCGATCGAGTACTGGACGGGCTTGATGGCCGACCCGGGCTGGCGCCAGCCGTCCGACAGCACGTCGAACTTGGGCTGGAACTTCTTGTTGCCCTTCGAGGTGTAGCTCGCTGACCCGACGTAGGCGAGGATCTCACCGGTGCGGTAGTCCACGACGGCGGCGGCGGCGTTGTTGATGTTGTGCCCCCGCAGGCCGAGGATCCACGATCGCGCCGAGCGCGGGATCTTGCGGCTGGCGAGCAGGGCGGTCGGGTCCTTGGCGTTGGGCGCGCGCGCCGCGACGTAGACCCACTTCTCGGTCGCCTTCTGCATCGTCCAGTCGAGGGTCGTGATGACCTTGAGGCCCTTGGTGTCGACCTCCGGGCAGTCCGACGGGGTGTCCGGGCAGTAGATCTGGCCGAGGTCACGTCGGACCTGCCAGACGAAGTGAGGCGCCTTCCATTCTGCCGAGACCTGCGGGACGAGCACGACGGGCTCGTTCTTGGCCGCCTCGTACTCGGCCAGGGTGTGCTTGTTGCCGGTCAGCGGGCTACGTGTCTCCATCAGGTCGAGGACCTTGTTGCGGCGCTGGACGATCTCGGAGTCCTGGGGCACGACGAGCTTGAAGTTCGTGCATTCCTGGCCGTCGGCGATGTTCGGATCGAGGCAGACCTCATCGGCATTGCGGATCAGGTCGAACTTGCTCGGCGACTGCGGGATCGCGGCGAGGATGGCGTCCTGCGCAAGCGTCAGCTTGTCCAGCGACTTACCGAAGTAGCCCCTCGCAGCGGCCTTCACGCCGTAGCTCTGGTTGCCGTAGAAGTTCTGGTTGAGGTAGGCGGTGATGATGGCTTGCTTGCCCGCCTCACCTGGGAATGCCTGGGTCAGGCGGATGGACTGGATGATCTCACGCGCCTTGCGCTCGTAGGTGCTGCCCTCGAACGCCGACGGCGGGAGGAGGCGGGCCCGGACCAGCTGCTGGGTGATGGTCGAGGCACCGCGCGGGTTGCCCGAGATCGTGTCGAGGCCGGCCGAGACGATGCCGGCCGGGTCGAAGCCGGGGTTGACCCAGAAATCCTTGTCCTCGATGGCTGTCGTCGCGTCGACGATCTCGCCGGGCAGGTCGGTGAACGTCACGAGCTCGCGCTTGAGGTCGCCGAGGCGTGCCAGCTCGATCTTGCCGGTCCTGTCGTAGATGACCGTCTGCTGTTCGAATGGGATGTTCGTCAGCGCCGCCACGGGGTCGGGCAGGCCTTCGGCGTAATGGTTGTAGGCGCCCATGGCGACGACCGTGCTGCCGCCGGCGATCAGGCCGCCCGTGGCGATCATGATCACGAAGAGGGCGAGGAGGACCTTACCGAGAGTCGATCCGGTTCGTCCCTGCGGTTGGCGTTGGAGCGCCTTTCGGTGGCGCTGGCGCCGCGCAAGACTGGTCTGCATCTGAGGCCGCACGATAGCATAGGGGGCGTGAACGGACGGTTGACCCCCTCTCTCCTGGTCGAGACGGCTCGACACGCACGCCTGTGACGAACAGGCCCGCGATGGCGCCGGGCGGGTTGCTGGCCGAACTCGAGTGGCGCGGCATCCTGCAGGCGACGACGCCGGGGCTGGCCGGGCGGCTGGCTCGCGACGCGTCGATCAGGGGCTACATCGGGTTCGATCCATCCGGGGCATCGCTGCATATCGGGCACCTGGTCCCGATCTTCGGGTTGCTCCGGCTCCAACGGTTCGGCGGCCGGCCGGTCGCCCTGGTCGGCGGCGGGACCGGGATGATCGGCGATCCATCTGGGCGCTCGGCGGAGCGGAACCTGCTCGACCGCGAGACCCTCGAGCGCAACGTCGTCGGGATCCGCGCTCACCTCGAACGATTCCTGGACTTCGCACCCGGGGAGCACGGGGCCGTGCTGGTCAACAACCTCGACTGGCTCGGCTCGCTCGGCCTGATCGATTTCCTGCGCGACACGGCCAAGCACTTCACGGTGCCGTACATGCTTGCCAAGGAGTCCGTGCAGGTCCGTCTCGAGCGCGGCCTGTCCTTCACCGAGTTCAGCTACATGCTGCTGCAGGCCTACGACTACGCCCACATGTACCGGACCATGGGCGTCGAGCTGCAGATGGGCGGCGCCGACCAGTGGGGCAACATCACCGCCGGTCTCGAGCTGATCCGGCGGACCAGCGGGCTGGCCGACGACGCCGAGCCCGCTCACGGCCTCGCCTACCAGCTGCTGCTGTCGCCGTCGGGCACGAAGTTCGGCAAGAGCGAGACCGGCGAGTCGGTCTGGCTCGACCCCATGCGGACCTCGCCGTACGCGTTCTACCAGTACTGGCTGAACGTCGACGACCGGGACATCGGCACGTATCTGCGCTGGTTCACCGAGCTCCCGCGCGAGCGGATCGCGGAGCTCGACGCGGAGGTGGCCGCGCGCCCGGAGGCCAGGGCCGCCCAGCGTGCGATGGCCGTCGACATCACGACCCGGACCCATGGCGACGAGGCGACGGCCCGGGCCATCGCCGACTCCGAGGCGTTGTTCTCGACCGAACCGATCGTCGATCCGGCCGTGTTCGCCTCGTTGTATGGGTCGGCCGGTGGCTTCGAATTCGATGCCGGCTGGCTGGAGGCCGGCGCGGCGGTCCTGCTGGCCGAAGCCGGCGTGTTCGGGTCGCGCGGCGAGGCGCGCCGGATGGTCGCCGGCGGCGGGGTGACGATCAACGGGGTCCGCGTGCCGGACCCGGATTCCCGGCCCGAACCCATCGCCGGGGAGTGGCTCGACGTCCGGATCGGGAAGCGTCGACGCGAGATCGGACGCCGACGCTCCTAGGTCGGCGGGTGGCTGCCACGGTGGCGGCGGCGCAGGGTCTCGATGACATCCGACGGCTCGAGGTCGCGCTCCGCCAGCAGCACCAAGGCGTGATACAGGAGGTCGGCGGTCTCGCCAGATAGGGCGGTCCGCGTCGTGGATCGATCGCCGCCGGCCGCTTCGGCCACCGCATCGTCCTTGGCGGCCAGCAGGACCTCCGTCGCTTCCTCGGTCACCTTGCGGGCGACGGCATCGACGCCGGCGTCGAGGAGCGACGTGGTATACGAGCCGGCCGGACGTTCGGCCGCTCGGGCGACGATGGTCGACCACAGGTCCTCGAGCCAGGCGAAGCCCTGCGTCGCGCGCTCGGCCGAGGCATCTGCCGGGTCGAAGCAGCTGCGAGTGCCGCGATGGCAGGTCGGGCCGGCCGGATCGACAGTGACCAGGAGCGCGTCCCCGTCGCAGTCGGCCGCCAGGTCGACGAGTCGCAGGACGTTGCCGCTCGTCTCGCCCTTGCGCCACAGGCTGTCGCGCGAACGTGAGTGGAAATGGACCTCACCGGTCGCGACGGTCGCGGCGAGCGCCTCGGCGTCCATGTGGGCGACCATCAGGACCCGGCCGTCGTGGACGTCCTGGACGACCGCGGTCACCAGGCCGTCCGGACCGAACGCGACGTCTGGTGCGGCGAGGTTCATGCCACGGCCTCCGAGACGAGCCGGACCGGCATGCCGGCCGCGGCCATGGCGGCCTTGACGTCGGCGATGGCGTGGATCCGGCGGTGGAAGATCGAGGCCGCGAGGACCGCATCCGCCCCGCCATCGCGGATGGCGGCCACGAAGTCGGCCGGTCCGGCGGCGCCACCGGACGCGATGACCGGGACGCGGACGCGCGAGGTGATCGCGCGGAGGAGGTCCGTGTCGAAGCCAGCGCCGGTCCCGTCGCGATCGATCGACGTCACGAGTAGCTCGCCGGCACCGAACTCCACGGCACGCTCCGCCCAGTCGATGGCATCGCGTCCGGTCGCCTCGCGTCCGCCCTTCACGACGACCTCCCAGGAGCCATCCGATGTCGCGCGCGCGTCGATGGCGACGACCACGGCCTGCCGACCGAACCGCGCGGCGCAGCGTTCGATGAGCGAGGGATCGGCGACCGCCGCGGTGTTGAGCGAGACCTTGTCCGCGCCGGCTCGCAGGACATCGCGCATCTCGTCGACGCTTCGGACGCCGCCGCCGACGGTCAGCGGGATGAACGCCCGTCGGGCCGTCCGCTCGACGATGTCGAGGAGCGTGCCGCGACGTTCCGGCGCTGCGCTGATGTCGAGGAAGACGAGCTCGTCGGCACCCTCGGCCGCGTATCGTTCGGCCAGCGCGGGCGGGTCGCCTTCGTCGACGAGGTCCACGAAGCGGGTGCCCTTGACGACCCGGCCGTCGGCGACGTCCAGGCACGGGATGACTCGGCGGCGGAGCATCAGGCGGCCCGGACCAGGTCGACGAAGTTGGCGAGCAGCCGCAGACCGTCGCGACCGCTTCGTTCCGGATGGAATTGCACGCCGAGCAGGGACCCGCGTGCAACGGCCGAGACGAACGAGCCGCCATGGTCAGTCGTTGCGAGGATCGCGTCGGCGCCGGCGTCCGTCGGGACCCCGGCGTATGAATGGACGAAGTAGAAGTCCGCGCCGTCGGCGATGCCGTCGAAGAGGCCGTGCGGGCGCGTGCGCTCGACCTGGTTCCAGCCGATGTGGGGCAGGGTCGGGGCATCCTCGAGCCGGACCGTCCGCCCGGGCACGACCCCGAGCGTCGTCGCACCGTCCTCGTCGCTGCGCTCGAACAGGAGCTGCAGGCCGAGGCAGATGCCGAGGAACGGGCGATCGCTCGCGGCCCACGCTCGAACCGGCTCGGTGAGCCCGGCCGCGTCAAGGCGCGCCATCGCCGGTTCCGCGGCACCGACGCCGGGCACGACGACCGCATCCGCGCCGTGAAGGCCGGCCGCATCGCGGGCGACGACCACGTCGGCACCGACCGTCGTCAGGGCCTGATCGATGCTCACGAGGTTACCCGCGCCGTAGTCCACGACGGCGATCCGCGGTCTGCTGGTCATAGGGTCCTCATCGGCTCAGCCGAGGGTGCCTTTGGTCGAGGCGACACCCTCGCGCCGGGGATCGATCTCGCAGGCGACGCGAAGGGCGCGTCCGAGCGCCTTGAAGGCGGCCTCGGCAAGGTGATGGTCGTTGCGGCCGCTGCCCGACACGTGCAGCGTCGCGCCCGCGGTCCGGGCGAAGGCCTCGAGTGCGTGCTCGACGAGCTGGAGCGGCAGGCCGCCGGCCCGCTCGCCACGGAACGGCAGGTCGATGACCGCGTAGGGCCGGCCGCCGAGGTCGATGATGGCCGTCGCAAGCAATTCGTCCATCGGCACGGAGCTCTGCCCGAACCGGGCGATGCCCGTCCGGTCGCCCAGGGCCTCGGCGAACGCGGCACCCAGGACGAGCGCCACATCCTCGACGGTGTGGTGCTCGTCGACCTGGAGATCGCCGTCGGCATGGATGGCAAGGTCGAACAGGCCGTGGTGAGCGAGCGAGCCGAGAAGATGGTCGAAGAACCCGATGCCCGTGTCGATGCCGGTGTGACCCGCCCCGTCGAGACCGAGGGTGACGGTGATCTCGGTCTCATTGGTCGTCCGGGCGAGCGTGACCCGACGGCCCTCGCGAGGTCCGATCTCGATGTCGCCGAGCGGTGTGGTCATGTGCTGGTCTCCCTGGTCTCGGCGGCCGCCGCGATGAGCCGGTCGTTCTCATCGGGGTCGCGGACGGTCAGTCGAAGGTGATCGGCCAGCGGGTGGCCGGCACCGAACGTCCGCGGCACGAGGCCGACCGACAGGAGGTGCTCGGCGACGGCGGCGGCCCGTTCGGCAGTGCCGAAGTCGACGAGGATGAAGTTCGTCACCGACGGACCGACCGACCAGCCCGCCGCGGCGAGGCCGGCGGTCAGCCGAGCGCGCTCTGTGGCGACGCGGGCCAGGTTGGCGTCGAGGACCGAGGGATCGCGCAGCGCTTCGGTGACGAGCGTGACCGACACGGTCGAGACCGACCCTGGCGGGCGGAACGGGTTGAGCCGGGCGATGACCTCGGGACGGGCGACGGCGAAACCGACTCGAAGCCCGGCCAGCGCGTAGGCCTTGCTCGCGGTGCGGACCGTGATGAGGTCCCGGTACGCCTCGCGGAGCCCGACGAGCGACGTCCCGACGAATTCCGCGTAGGCCTCGTCCAGGACGACGACGGGTGCCCGGCGCCCGGTCGTGGCTGCATCCTCGATCAAGCCGGCAAGGAATGCGGCGATCGTGCCATCCGGTTCGGCGAGCGCAGTCGGGTTGTTGGGACTGCAGAGCCAGACCACCGCGATGTCGCCACCGCGGACGGCCGCGCGCATGGCC
This sequence comes from uncultured Chloroflexia bacterium, assembly GCA_963782715.1. Taxonomy (GTDB): domain Bacteria; phylum Chloroflexota; class Limnocylindria; order Limnocylindrales; family CSP1-4; genus SPCO01. Next base: position 231,869 of record CAWAKU010000008.1, on the reverse strand, counting down.
GGCACGTCGAGGCCGTAACCCGCGGCCTCGCTGAGCCGCGGGACCGCGATGACGGTCGCGCCGCGCTGCTCGGTCAGGACGCGGTACATCGCGTAGGTCGGGGTCGGGACGATGGCCCGGCCACCGGCGGGGACGTGGACCTTTGCCACGATGTCGAGGATCTCGTCCGCGCCGGCCCCGACCAGGATCTCGCCCGGGCTCACGCCGTAGCGCGCGGCGGCGGCCTCGACCAACCGCCGGTAGTCGGTCGGGGGGTACTCGGACAGGGGCGCCTCGAACCGGCCCGCCGCGAGCAGTCCCGCGACCAGCGTCGGCGGGGTGGGGGAGGTGTTCAGGTCGAACCGGACGATGGTCGACGGATCCAGGCCGTAGCGGGCGGCGACCTCGTCGTCGGTGGCTTCCCAGGAATAGGTCGAGGGGGCGGTGGGCGATGTGAACGAGACCGGCGTCGGGCTCATCGGGTCGGCTCCTCGAAGCGGATCTCGACGGCATCACGATGGGCGAGCAGGCCCTCCGCCTCGGCGAGCGTCGCGATCGTCTCGCGGATCGAGGCCAGGCCGACCCGGTCGATGCGCTGGATCTGGCTGAACTTGCCGAAGCTCTCGACCGCGAGAGCGCCGGACGCGCGGGCGAGGCCGCCGGTCGGCAGGACGTGGTTGGCGCCCGTCGCGTAGTCGCCGGCCGACTCGGGCGCCCACGGCCCGACGAACATCGAACCAGCGTTGCGCAGGCGCGCGACGGTCGGCTCGAGCGGCTCGACATCCACCGACAGGTGCTCGGGCGCATAGGCGTTGACGAAGGCGATCGCGGTGTCGAGTGTCGGGGCGAGGACGATGCGGCCGTGATCACGGAGGGCGCGGGTGAGGATGTCGCGACGGGCCGCTGCGACGAGGCGCTCCGCGACCGCGATTTCCACAGCATCCGCGAAGGCGGCGTCCGTCGTGACCAGGATCGCCGGCGAGTCCGGGCCATGCTCGGCCTGGGTGATGAGGTCGGCGGCGACCCGGGCCGGGTCGGCGGGCGGCGCGGCGAGGACCATGCCCTCTGACGGGCCCGCCGGCAGGTCGATGCCGACCTCGCCGCAGACCTCGATCTTGGCCGCGGTGACCCAGGCATTGCCCGGCCCGACGATGCGATCGACCGGTCCGGTGCCGGCATCGGGCAGGCCGTAGGCGAGGGCCCCGACCGCCTGCGCCCCACCGGCGACGATGAAGGTGTCGACCCCGAGCAACCCAGCGGCGCCAAGCAGGACCGGGTCGAGAGCGCCATCGCGGCCGGCCGGCGACGCGACGACGATCCGCGCGACGCCCGCGACCTGTGCCGGCACGACGGTCATCACGAGCGACGACGGGTAGGCAGCGGACCCGCCCGGCACATAGGCACCGACCGACGCGATGGGGTTCCAACGACGTTCGATCTCGATGCCCGGGCCGATGACGGTGGAGGTCGAAACCGGACGCTGGGTCTCGGCGAAGCGCCGGACGTGGTCGATCGCCTGGTCGAGCGCCCGGCGGATCGCGGGTGCGAGGGCGTCGCGGGCCGTAGCGAGGTCTCTGGCGTCGAGGACGAGGCGACCGTCAGGGCGGCCGCCGCCGACGGCCACGTTGGCGTCGCGCACGGCCGCGTCACCCCGGGCGCGGACATCGGCCAGGGTCGCCCGGACGGTCTCGCGAACCTGCGGGTCGGGGACGGCGCCGCGCCGGACCAGGGCGTCGTGGTCGCGACGTGCGGCGGGGTCGCCGGCGACGCTCGCGAGGTCCAGCCGTCGGAGGGTGAGGGTCGGGGTCGTCACGGTCATGCGACGATCTTCTCGATCGGCAGGACCAGGATGCCCGACGCGCCGGCGCTCTTGAGCCGCGGGAGAAGGCTCCAGACGTCGTCGGCACCCACGACCGAGTGGATGGCGATCATGCCGGCGTGCGCGAGCGGGATGACGGTCGGCGACTCGAGCGCAGGGAGGAGCGCCTGGAGGGCATCGAGACAGCCGGCCGGTGCGTTCATCATCAGGTACTTGCGGCCGCGGGCCGCGATGACCGCGCTCAGCATCGTGTCCACCGCGGCGAGGTCGTCGGGACGGTCGCGCACGGCGGCCGGGTTCGCGACGAGGACGGCCTCCGACGCGAGCACGTCGCCGATCTGACGCAGGCCGTTCATGACCAGCGTCGAGCCGGTCGAGACGAGGTCGACGATGCCTTCGGCCAGGCCGAGTCGAGGCGCGACCTCGACCGCGCCGGAGATCGGGATGATCTCGACGTCGATCTGCCGCTCCTCGAAGAAGCGACGAGCGGTGTTCGGGTGCGCGGTGGCGACGCGCAGGCCGGCGAGCCCCTCGACTGCGGTGATCGCGGTGTCGTTGGGGACGGCCGCGGCCAGTCGACACCGGCCGTAGCCGAGGGTTCGGACCTGCGGCAGGTCCGTGCCGGTCTCGCTCAGCAGGTCGAGGCCGGTGATCCCGAGGTCGGCGACGCCGTCGCCCACGAACTCGATCACGTCATTGGTCCGGACGAACAGGATGTCCAGGTCGAAGTTCTGGACGAGCGCGACGAGGCTTCGGTCGTGCTCCTCGAAGACGAGCCCGGCGTCATGGAGCAGGCGGAGGGTCGGCTCGACCATGCGGCCCTTGTTCGGGACCGCCAGGCGGAGGCGACGGTTCATCGGTCGCCCGCCACGGGGTAGGGGGTGGTGCCCGCCCGCGATGCCGCATCGAGTTTGGCCAGCATCGCTCGATAGCCGCCCTCGCCATGGTTGAGCCACGACGCGATCCTGGTGATGGTCGCGGTGCTGGCGCCGGTCTGTCGGGAGATCTCGGCATAGTGGAGACCGCCGTCGAGCATCCGCACGACCGCCCATCGCTGGGCCATGTCGCGGAGCTCGTTGAGGGTGCACAGGTCGCGGAAGAACGGCTCGATCTCCTCGATGGAGTCGAGCTGCAAGACCGCCTCGAAGAGCGCTTCGACCTCCGGAGTCTTCCAATCGTCGGCCATGCCGTCGTCACCTTCGTCTTCGTGGTCGCCACATCGTTGTAGCGTATTAGCGTGCTACTACGATATCATCCTGCAATGAAGATGGCAACGACCTTCGACATCCTGCCCGCGATCGATCTTCACGGTGGGCGTGTGGTCAGGCTCGAAGAGGGCGACTTCCAACGCGAGACGACCTTTGGTGACGACCCAGCGGCCATCGCGGTTGGCTTCGCCGACGAGGGAGCCGGCTGGATCCACGTCGTGGATCTCGACGCCGCCCGCACAGGCCTCTCGGCCCACGCGGCTGCGATCGCCGGGATCGTCGCCTCGGTCGGGGAGCGTCTGCGCGTCGAGGTCGCCGGTGGACTTCGAAGCGAGGCCACCGTCGCCAACGCCCTCGACCTGGGTGCGGCACGGGTCGTCGTCGGCACGGCGGCCATCCGCGATCCGGCATTCGCCGGCCGCCTGGTCGCGATCCATGGCGCGTCCCGGATCGTCGTGGCGATCGACATCCGTGACGACCGAGCGGTCGGCGATGCATGGTCGGCCGCGGATCGCGGTGTCGCCGTCGACGAGACCATCCGTCGCCTCGCCGATCAGGGCATCGACACATTCGAGGCGACCGCCATCGAACGAGACGGCCTGTTGGCCGGCCCGAATCTCGGGCTGTACGAGCGATTGGTCCGACTCGAGCGCGGCGCGATCATCGCCTCCGGCGGCATCGCAACGGTCGACGACATCCGCGCGGTCCAGGCCATCGGCTGTCGTGGTGCGATCATCGGCCGGGCGCTCTACAGCGGCACGATGACCGTGCGGGACGCGCTGCAGGTCGTGGATCGATCGTGAGCGACGGCGATCGAACGCGTCGAGATCTCGCTGCCGGACGCCGCCTCGCCGTCAGTGACCGCCGGCCGCCTCGAGCTCCTTGCGATGGCTCTCGATCACCTTCTCGGCGATGTGCGACGGGACGTCCTCGTAATGGTCGAGCGTCGCGGTGAACGAGCCTCGGCCCTGGGCGAGTGACCGCAGCTCGGTCGCGTAGTTGAACAGCTCGGCCTGCGGGACGTGGGCGACGATGACCTGGAATTCGCCATCCGTGTCCATCCCGAGGACCCGCCCGCGTCGGCCGTTGAGGTCGCGGTTGACCTCGCCCATATACGTCTCGGGCACCCGGATCTCGACCTTCATGATCGGCTCGAGCAGGGCCGGCTTGGCCTGGTGGACGCCGTCCTTGAGCGCCATCGAGGCCGCGATCTTGAACGACAGCTCGTTCGAGTCGACCGGGTGGAACGACCCGTCGTACAGCGTCGCGCGGAAGTCGGACAGCGGATAGCCGGCGATGACGCCACCCTCGGCGGCCTCGCGGATGCCCTTCTCGACACCGGCGAAGAAGCCCTTCGGGACCGCGCCGCCGACGACGCGCTCGGCGAATTCGACGCCGCCGTCGGGGTTCGGCTCGAGCTCGAGCCAGACGTCGCCGAACATGCCGTGGCCGCCGGTCTGCTTCTTGTAGCGGCCGTGGACCTGGGTCTTGCCCCGGATCGTCTCCTTGTACGGGACCTTCGGCGTGTGGGTGATGATCGCCGCCCCGAACTTGCGCTTGAGGCGCTCGATGATGACCGAGGTGTGCGCCTCGCCCATCGTCCGGAGCACCTGCTCGCCGGTTCCGCTGCGCTCGAGCCGGACCGTCGGCTCTTCCTCCAGCATCCGGGCGAGTGCCGGGCCCATCTTGTCGAGGTCGCCCTTGCTCTGCGGCTCGATGGCGACCATCAGCGAGGGATCGGGGAAGTCGAGCGGCGTGAGCGTCAGCGGCTTCTCGCGCGACGTCAGGGTGTCGCCCGTCTCGGTCACGGCGAGCTTGGCGACTGCGCCGATCTCGCCGGCCTTCAGCTCGCCGATCGGTTCCTGCTCCTTGCCGTGCAGCAGGAGCAGCTGGCCGATCCGCTCGTCCTCGCTCCTCGTGCCGTTCCAGACGTGTGCCTGCGAGTGGAGGGTCCCGGACATGACCCGCAGGTAGGTCAGGCGCCCGACGAAGGGGTCAGCCGTCGTCTTGAACACGCGCACGAGCAGCGGCCCGGCCTCGTCCGCGGCGATCTCGACCTCGCTGCCCGACTTGTCGGTCGCCCGGGTCGGCGGCTCGTCGGCCGGGGAGGGGAGGTAGCGCACGATCGCATCGAGCAATCCGCGCAGGCCGATGCCTTTGGTCGCGCTGCCGACGAGGACCGGCGCGAGGACCGATTCCTTGACGCCCTTGCGCAGGCACGCCTCGAGCTCGGGGTCGGTGATCTCCTCGCCCTCGAGGTACTTGGTCAGGACGTCGTCGTCGGCCTCGGCCGCCGCCTCGAGCAGCTGGTCGCGGCGGCGCGACACCTCGGCCGTGAGGTCATCGGGGATCGGGATCTCCTCCTCGCTCGTGCCGTTGAACCGCCAGGCACGGCGATGGACGAGGTCGACGTAGCCCTCGAACGACTCGGCCGCGCCGATGGCGATCTGGAGCGGGGCGATCTTCTCGCCGAAGGCCCGGCGCAACGCGTCGAGAGCCGCCGTCGGGTCGGCATTCTCGCGGTCGCACTTGTTGATGAAGAAACAGGTGGCCGTCGACGTCCCGCGCGCCTCCGCCACCGCGTGCTCGAGGCCCGCCTCCACGCCCGCCGAAGCATCCATCACGATGATCGCGCCGTCGGCCGCGGTGAAGCCCTCGATGACATCGGCGATGAAGTCCGGGTAGCCGGGCGTGTCCACGAGGGAGATGCGCGTGCCGTCCGCCTCGAACGTGCCGACCGCGAGGCTGAGCGATTCCTTGCGCTTCTGCTCCTCGGGCTCGAAATCGAGGTGGGCGGTCCCGTCGTCCACGCGTCCGAGCCGTGGGATGGCGCCGGCCCTGAACAGGAGCTGTTCCGCGAGCGTCGTCTTGCCGGCGCCAGCGTGGCCGGCCAGGACGACGCTCCGAAGGTGGGGGAGGTCGACGCTCTTCATGGTCATCGGCTTCGTCCGTCCTTCAACTGCATCAGGGAGGGGGAGACGTCCGGGGGAGCGCGGGCGGGGTCCGGCCATGATAGTCCGCTATACTCCGCCCCGCGATGTCAGGTCATAGCAAGTGGTCCACGATCAAGCGCGCGAAAGGCATCACCGACGCCAAGCGCGGAGCCCTGTTCACCAAGGTCGCCCGCGAGATCAGCGTGGCCGCCCGACAGGGTGGCGGTGACCCCGACGCCAACTACCGATTGCGGCTCGCCATCGAGAAGGCCCGCTCGGTCAACATGCCGGCCGACAACATCAAGCGGACCATCGACAAGGCGACCGGCGGCGGCGACGCCGAGCAGTACGAGGAGATCGTCTACGAGGGCTACGGCCCCGGTGGCGTCGCCCTCCTGGTCGAGGCGCAGACTGACAATCGCAATCGGACCGCCGCCGAGGTGCGCTCGATGTTCGCCAAGTCGGGCGGCCAGCTGGCCGGCTCCGGCGCGGTCGCCTGGCAGTTCGAGCCGCGCGGACTCATCTCGGTCCCCCGTGACGGCATCGATGCCGACGAGGTGGCCCTGACCGCCATCGACGCCGGCGCGGAAGACGTCGACACCGACGGCGACGAGACCATCGAGATCTACACCTCGCCGGGCGAGCTCGAAGCCGTCCGCCAGGCGCTCGAGACCGCCGGAGTCACGGTCGAGTCGGCCGAATCGACGATGGTCGCCAAGCAGACGATCGAGCTCGACTCGTCGAAGGCGCGCCAGGCGCTGCGGCTGGTCGAGCTGCTCGAGGACCTCGACGACGTGTCGCGGGTGACGGCCAACTTCGACATCCCCGAAGACGTCTTCGCGGAGGTCGCCGGGTGAAGGTCCTCGGGATCGACCCGGGGACGGCCGCCCTTGGCTACGGGATCGTCGAACGGACCGGCGGACGGCTGCGCGAGATCGACCATGGCTGCCTGACGACCAGCGCAGACCTGTCGATGCCGGAGCGGCTGCTGGCCATCCACGCCCTCGTCGACGAGCTGCTCGAGCTCCACGAGCCGAACCTGATGGGCGTCGAGCGGCTGTTCTTCTCGCGCAACGTCCAGACGGCCCTGGGCGTCGGCCAGGCCCGCGGAGTCGTCCTGCTCGCCGCGGCCCAGCATGGGACGCCCGTCCGCGAGGCGACCCCGAACGAGGTCAAGAGCGCGATCACGGGCTACGGCGCGGCCGACAAGGAGCAGGTCCAGCGGATGGTCCAGCTGGTGCTCGGGATGAGCGAGCTACCACGGCCTGACGACGCGGCCGACGCGCTGGCCATCGCCACCTGGGTCGCCAACACGGATCGTGGCCGGGTCGCCCCGACGGCCGGCGTGATGGACCGGGCCGCGGTCGCGCCGATCACCCGGGGCGAGACGGGCTACGAGCGGGCCGTCCGCGAAGCCATCGCCGCCGAGCGCGCTGCGCAGCGCACCGACAAGCGCAACGCCTCGTAGCGCGCGCACTCCGTCGTGATCGCGTCGGTCGAGGGGGTGGTCGGGGCCGTCGCCGCTGACTCGTTGGTCATCGAGGTCGGCGGGATCGGCTATCGCGTGTTCGCGGCCCCGGCCGTCCTCGCGGCGGCACAGCCGGGCAAGGTCCTGAAGCTCCACACGTACCACCTCGTCCGCGAGGACCTGCAGGCGCTGTACGGCTTCCGGTCGGTCGAGGAGCTCGGGTTCTTCACGCTGCTGCTGACGGTCAACGGCGTCGGCCCGAAGGTCGCGCTCGCCATCGTCGGGTCGCGGCCCACGCCGGACCTCCAGCTCGCGATCATGGCCCAGGACCAGGCCGTCCTCGTGGCCATCCCCGGGATCGGCAAGAAGCTCGCCGAGCGGATCATCTTCGAGCTCCGCGAGAAGGTCACTGCGGCCGGCGTGACCGTGTCGGGGCCGACCGTTCCCGGCGGGGCCGCCAGCGAGGGCGAGATCGTGGCCGCGCTCCAGGCCCTCGGCTATTCGCTCGCAGAGGCTCGTGAGGCGTCCCGAACGGCGCTGGCCGACGTCGGGGTGGACTCCACGCTGGAAGAGCGGGTCAAGGCGGCGCTGCGGAGCCTGCTCCGCGAGTAGTGTCGGCTCAGGGTGCGACGTGCCGGTCCAGGCCGAGACGCACCGCGACGGTCGCTGCCTCGGTCCGCGACTCGACGCCGAGCTTGGCCAGGATGTGCGAGACGTGGACCCCCGCGGTGCTCTCGCTGATGAACAGCTCGTCGGCGATCCGTCGGTTCGTGTAGCCCTCGGCGACCAGGGCGAGCACCTCGCGCTCCCGCGCCGTCAGACCGAACGGGTCCGCGGCGACGGCCGCCTCGGGTTCCGCGAGGGCCGGCGCGACCGGCCCAGCGGCGGTGGCCTGTGGTGCGACATCGATGCGCAGGCGGCGAGCGAGGCCATCGATCCGCTCGACCAGCAGGGCGGCCCCGATGCGATGGGCCAGGGCGGACGCATCGCGCAGCGCCACGGCCGCGGCAGCAGCCCCACCAAAGCTGGCTTGGGCCTCGGCCTCGCGCCACAGCCCGTACGCCTCGAGGAACGGATTGGGCCGAGCCTGGAGCGCCGGCCGCAGCGCCGCCCAGTGGGCTGGATCGTCATCGCCGGCGGCGCGCGCGAGCTCGGCCGCGCAGATGTCCATCCGCCAGGCGATCTCGTGGCGGGCGAGCGCGTCGGGCTCGGTCAGCCGCTCGGTCGAGGCGCGGTAGCGCTCGATGACGTCGCGGGCGCCGTCGACGGCGGCTGAGGCTCCAGCCGGGTCCCGTCCGGCGCGAGCCGCCACGGCGATGTCGGCCGCCGCGCGGACCGCCGGGATGGCGAGCTGGCCGAGGATCACCGCATCGTCCATCTCGGCCAATCGTTCGAAGCCGTCATGGGCGATCGCCAGCGCTCCGGCGGGATCGCCACCCCAATGCGCGATCTCGGTCGCGAACGAGCACAGGTCGATGACGAACTGGGCGTCGGCGATACCGCCGGCCTCGTTCTCGGCGGTGGCCAGGTCGCGCCGCGCGGCGACGAGGTCGCCGGTCCTGATGGCCAGGTGGGCCAGCGTCGTGTAGAGATGGATCGTCCCGAGCCCGGGCAGCACCCGCGGGATGTTGCGTTCGAGCAGCTCGGCTGCCTCCGGATAGCGGGCCAGCTCGATGAGCATCGCCGCGGCGTTGACCTCCAGGAAGGTCAGGAAACCGAGCTCACTCCCGAACCGGGCGATCTGGTCGGCGCCCGCCAGCGAGACCTCGAGCGCCTCCTCGACGAAGCCGCCCATCTCGAGGACGGTGCCGAGGTTGGCGTAGGCGCGCGGGACGATGGCCGGATCGCCGGCCGGGTCGGCCAGCGCGACCGACCCGCGCAGCAGCTCGATGCCGCCGCCGATGTCGCCGAGCGTCGCGAGGTCGACGCCGAGGATGCTCATCGCGCGCGACTCGATGCCCTGGTCGCCGATCGTGCGGGCCATCTCCATCGCAGCGCGGGCGAAGCGGATCGATTCGGACGCCCGAGCGGCCAGCATGAGATTGGCCGCGAGCCCGGCCAGCACGCGCGCCCTGATGGTTGACGCGGCAGTCCCGTCGAGAAGCTCGACGGCCTCCTCGAGGGCATTGATCGAGGTGGCCGTGTCACCGGCCAGCCAGGCCGCGTTTCCGAGCCGCTCGCGGGCCCGGGCGCGCCGTTCGCGGTCGGCGCCTGGGTCGGTGCCGGCGATCGTCGTCGCATCCGCGAGCTCCAGCGCGTGTCGCGCGTGGTCGACCGCAGCGGCCGCGTCGCCGACCAGGATGGCCGATGCGCTCGCCGCATCGAACAGCCCGACGAGGTCGCGGCCCGCCGGGCGGTCGGTCGGGTCGCCGAGGTCCCACAGCTCGATCGCGAGCTCGTATTGGCGGGTCGCCTCGCCGTAGGCGAACACGGCCCGCGAGGCGTCGCCCGCGGCGATCGCGGCCGGCAGCGCCCGGCCCGGCTCGTGGGCCGCGGTCCAGTGGTGGGCGATCTCGACAAGGCGACTCGCCTCGGCGGCGCCGCCGCCGGCGAGGGGTCGGCCGACCAATGCCTTGGCATACGCCGCATGGAGACCGCGCCGCTCGGACGGCAGGAGCTGGTCGTAGGCAGCTTCCTGGACGAGAGCATGGCGGAACCGATAGCGCTCGCCGGTCACCCCGGCAGCGACGACGAGCAGTTGGGCGTCGACTGCCTCGCGGACGCCCGTCGCGAGCGCCGCATCGGACAGGCCGCAGACCTCGGCCAGGACGTCATGGCCGACTTCGCGTCCGGCGACGGCGGCGACCTCGATGAGGTGGCCGGCCACCTCGGTCGCGCCGGACAGGCGAACGAGGAGCACGCCGCGGAGCGTGTGCGGCAGGTGATCGCGCGCGCCGCCGGTGCGGTCCGATGCCGCGACCAGCTCCTCGGCGAAGAAGGCGTTGCCGTCCGACCGCCGCGCGACGGACTCCAGCAGGGCCGTGGGCGGCGGCGCGCCGATGATGCCGGCAAGGAGGTCGGTCAGGTCGCGGCGCTCGAAGCGCTCGAGGTCGAGTCGGTCCACCCGGGGCTGCCGTTCCACCTCGGCGAGCCAGGCCGTCAGCGGGTGGCGTCGATGAAGCTCGTCGGATCGGAAGGTGCCGACGATGCACAGCCGCTCCTCGCGGGCGTTGCGCCACAGGAAGGCGAGCAGGTCGCGCGTCGATCGATCCGCCCAGTGGAGATCCTCGACGACGAGCAGGACCGGGCGATCCGCCGCCAGCCGCCCGAGCAGGTGAAGGAGGCCCTCGAAGATCCGGATCTGCAGCCAATCGTTCCCGCCGGAGACCTCGGTCGCGCCCGCATCGCGGTCGGCCGGCTTCGGGGCGAGCTCCGGGACGAGGCGGGCGAGAACCGGCAATGCCGGGCCGGCCGCCTCGGCGATGGTCCCAGGGTCGACGTCCCGGGCCAGCGCGCGCAGCACCTCGACGATCGGCCCGAAGGGCAAGGCATCGTCGCCGAGCGCCACCGACCCGCCTTCGAGGACCAGCCAGCCGTTGTCGCGTAGCCGAGTCGAAGCCTCGGCGACCAGGCGACTCTTGCCGACTCCCGCTTCGCCTCCGACGAGCACGATCGACGGCCGGCCGGCGTCCGCCGCGCGCGCCGTCGCGAGGAGCGTCATGAGCTCCTCATTGCGACCGATGAAGACGGGGCTGGACAGGCGGCGGGCCATGCCGCGGATGATATCGGTTGGTCGCGCCCCTCCCCGGTCGAGGAGGGGCGCGACGACCGGCCTCACGCCCCCGTCGGGCCGGTCAGGGGAGACGCGGATCGCGGTCCACCGAAATGGACGTGGGTGACGGCATCCCATGCGCGGCCAAGCGCCTGCGCCAGGATGATCCCGCCGCGGGCCGCCCCGTCGTCTCGTCCGCCGCCACGGGCGGCACGCTCGAGCGCGCGCTGAGTGGCTTCGCGCTCTCGGTTCTGCTCGTGCAGCCACAGGAACGTCTCGGGATGCATGTTCATGTCGGCCTCCTTGCCCTCTCGCCCCGCTTCTCGAGGCCGTTGCCGACACGCTACGGGCGCAGGCCTCCCAGCCACATCGACCGTTCTGTGCATCCGCTCTCGCCGCGACCCTTCATTTCCGTCGCTGCCGGTCAGGACCGACCCTTTACCCCGATCTACGGGCGCCGGCCTGCCAGCGCATCGGCGTGCCGCCCACGCGGGTCGATCGACCGACCAGCGGGCCGGGCGGCCAGCTCGGCCAGGGTCTGCGTGTCGAGGATCTCGAGCATCGCGTCGCGAACGTCGATCATCACGTCGCGCAGGGGGCAGGTGGCCTCGTCGACGCACGAGCACGGCTCGTAATAGCGCAACGAGACGCAGGCGAGGGGGGCGAGCGCCCCGTCGAGCAGCCGGATGACCCGGCCGATGGACACCACCGACGGGTCGGCCGCGAGCGCGTATCCGCCGTGGGCACCGAGCGTGGTCCTGACGATGCCGGCGTGCTTGAGGGTGGCCATGATCTGCTCGAGGAACTTGACCGGGAGGCGATCCCGCTCGGCGAGGGCTGCCAGGGCGATGGGCCCCTCGCCCTGGTGGCGGACCAGGTCGACCAGGGCTCGCAGGCCGTATTCGGAACGGCGGGACAGGCGCATCGCCGTATCGTAGTCGGGAAAGCCTAGTCGAGTAGGGGGGATTGTCCGTCGAACATCCGTGCGGTTTGGCCCGCTGTCTGGTAGACTCCCGCGGATGGCCGACGACCTGTCTCGCATCCTCTCGGCGGATCTCGAGGACGAGGGCGACCTCGTCGTCGAAGGCACCCTCCGACCGCGCACGTTCGACGAGTACATCGGCCAGCGCGAGGTCAAGGCCAACCTGTCCGTGCTGCTGACGGCAGCCAAGGGCAGGGGAGAGGCGGCCGACCACGTCCTCCTGTACGGTCCACCCGGCCTCGGCAAGACGACCCTCGCCACGATCATCGCGCGCGAGCTCGGGGTCAACGTCAAGTACGCCTCAGGCCCGGCCATCGAGCGGGCCGGCGACCTGGCCGCGATCCTGACCTCGCTCGAGGAGCGCGACGTCCTGTTCATCGACGAGATCCACCGGCTGAACCGGGCCGTCGAAGAGATCCTCTACCCGGCGATGGAGGACTACGCGCTCGACGTGATGATCGGCAAGGGACCGTCGGCCCGGTCGCTGCGCCTCAGCCTCAAGCCGTTCACGGTCGTCGGGGCGACGACACGGGCGGGCCGGATCAGCAGCCCGCTGCGCGACCGGTTCGGGGCGACCTACCGGCTCGACTTCTACACGGAGCCGGAGCTGGCGGCGATCGTCGACCGGTCGGCTGCCATCCTCGCCGTGACCATCGACCCGCCCGCGACCAGGGCCATCGCCCGGCGCGGCCGGGGCACCCCGCGGATCGTCAACCGGCTGCTCAAACGCGTTCGCGATCACGCCCAGGTCCATGGCGACGGGCACGTGGATGAGGCGACCGCGACTGCTGCGATGCGGGCGATGGAGATCGACGACGAAGGCCTCGATTCGACCGACCGCAAGCTGCTGGCGGCGATCATCCAGAAGTTCGCCTCGGGGCCGGTGGGCGTCGCCGCGCTGGCCGCGGTCCTGTCGGAGGAGATCGAGACGATCGAGGACGTCTACGAGCCGTTCCTGCTCCGTCTCGGGTTCATCGACCGGACGCCGCAGGGCCGCATCGCCACCGACCTCGCGCGGGCGCACCTGTCCGCGCTCGGCTACGAGATCCCGCCACCCCGTCGAACGGAACCGGGCCAACCCGGGTTGTGGGACCTGCCGGCCGTCGTGGACCCGCCGGAGATCGACGAGGCGTGACGGGCCCGTTCGTGGGCACCGCTGCGCGGTTCGAGGTCACCACGCCGCCACCGGCCGATGGCTCGACGCGGGCACGGACCGGGCGCCTGACAGTGACCCACGGCGTCGTCGAGACGCCCCAGTTCATGCCGGTCGGGACGAACGCCACGGTCAAGGCGCTCAGCCCGGACGACATCCGCGAGACGGGTGCCTCGATCATCCTGGCCAACACCTACCACCTGTACCTGCGACCGGGCCACGAGCGGATCGGGAGGCTCGGTGGCCTGCACCGGTTCATGGATTGGGACGGCCCGATCCTGACCGATTCGGGCGGCTTCCAGGTCGTCTCGCTGGGCGATCTGCGGGTCGTCGACGACGATGGCGTGACGTTCCGCAGCCATCTCGACGGCTCGACCCACCGGTTCACGCCGGAGATCGCGATGGGCGTCCAGGCGGCGCTGGGATCGGACATCGCGGTCGCGCTCGACCAGCCGGTCTTCCCGAGCTCGCCACGGAACGTCGTGGCGGAGGCGACCGAACGCACCCATCGCTGGGCGGAACGGTCGCTGGCGGCGCGCTCGCGCGACGACCAGGCGGTCTTCGGTATCGTCCAGGGCGGGCTGGAACCGGACCTGCGCGCGGCGTCGACCCGGTTCATCGCCGGCCTGCCGTTCGACGGTATCTGCATCGGCGGCCTGGCCGGCGACGAGACACCGGCCCAGCGCGACGCCGCCCTCGATGTCGCGATCCCGCTCCTCGCCGACGACCCGCGTCCGCGCTACCTGATGGGCCTCGGCTCGCCGGCCGACCTGCTCGAAGCGGTCCATCGCGGGGTCGACCTGTTCGATTCGGTCCTCCCGGCACGAGTCGCCCGCAACGGCCAGCTGTGGGTCCCCGGCGGACGGCTGAACATGCGCAACCAGCGTTTCCTCGACGACCCGGAGCCCGTTCAGGACGACTGTCCGTGCCTACTCTGCCGGCGGTTCTCGCGGGCCTACCTCGCCCACCTGTTCCGGGCCAAAGAGCTCCTCGCGTACCGTCTCGCGACTTGTCACAACCTGACCTTCACCCTAGACTTCATGGCCAGAGTCCGGGCCTCGATCCAGGCCGGAACCTTCCCCGCCACGATGTCGGACCTACGCTTACGCGCGGGCCGGATAAGTGGCGGTGAAGTCGCCGAGAAGTCGGCGTGAAGGATCGATCGGTAGGCTGCAAGACGACGCGGAGGCTGAGCCATGGGCTCCCGGGATCGACCGAGCAAAGAGAAGAAGAAGCCGAAGGCGAAGGCCAGCCAACCGAGCTTGTCGCCGATGTCGGAGCCACCGCAGAACGTCGAGGTGATCCGCAAGCCTCGAAAGGAACGACACGTCGTCGAGGACGACGCAGCAGAGGAAGGCTGATCGACGAACGGACGCCTGCGACGTCCCTCCGGCGAGCGGTCCGATGGATCGGATGAGGAGCGTGACGGACAGATGGCGATGACGGAAGAACGGGCAGCCGAGCGCAACGCGGCCGAACGAGGCAAGGCGGTCGACGCCGCCCTGGCCTCGATCGAGAAGCAGTTCGGGCGCGGCGCGATCATGAAGCTCGGGTCGCGGGAGAAGCTGGTCCTCGACACGATCCCGACCGGGTCGATCGCGCTCGACCTCGCCCTCGGCGTCGGCGGCATCCCGCGCGGCCGCATCACCGAGATCTTCGGGCCGGAGTCGTCGGGCAAGACCACGGTCTGCCAGCATGTCCTGGCCGAGGCGCAGGCCCGCGGCGGCGTGGTCGCCTTCATCGACGTCGAGCACGCGCTCGACCCCGGCTACGCCCGCGCCTGCGGCGTCAACGTCGACGAGCTCCTGGTCAGCCAGCCGGACACCGGCGAGCAGGCGCTCGAGATCACCGAGACGCTCATCCGCTCCGGCGGCATCGACTGCGTCGTCGTCGATTCCGTGGCTGCCCTCGTGCCGCGCGCCGAGATCGAAGGCGAGATGGGCGACAGCTTCATGGGCGTCCAGGCCCGCTTGATGAGCCAGGCCCTGCGCAAGCTGACCGGTGCCGTGTCGCGCTCGAACACCGCGCTCATCTTCACGAACCAGCTGCGCGAGAAGATCGGCGTCATGTTCGGCAACCCGGAGACGACCCCGGGCGGCAGAGCGATGAAGTTCTACGCCTCGGTGCGGCTGGACATCCGGCGGATCGAGACCATCAAGACCGGAACCGAATCGGTCGGCAACCGGGTCCGGGTGAAGGTCGTCAAGAACAAGGTCGCCGCCCCGTTCCGTGTCGCCGAGTTCGACATCATGTACGGCGAGGGCGTCTCCAAGGAAGGCGGTCTGCTCGACGTCGGCGTGGCGATGGACACGGTCACCAAGACCGGTGCCTGGTTCACCTTCGGCGAGACCCGCCTCGGCCAGGGCCGCGAGGCTTCCAAGGAGTTCCTGAAGGCGAACCCGCAGATCTCGGCCGAGATCGACCGGCTCATCCGGGCCAAGATCGCGGACGTGCCGATCCCGGTCGAGGGCATCGCCGAGGCGTGATGTCCGGCGAAGGTGGGGGCCGTCACAGGGTGACCCACCAGGAACGGCGCGAACGGCGTGCCGCGGTGGATGACCCGGCGGTCGTGCTCGAGGCCGCCGCGCGGTTCCTGGAGGTCCGGGCACGTTCCGTGGCGGAGGTCCGTCGGCGTCTGACCAGCGCGGGCTATCAGGCCGATCTCGTCGAGGGCGCGATCACCCGGCTGCTCGATCTCGGCCTCCTCGACGACGAGGCGTTCGCACGAGCCTGGGTCGAATCGCGCGACCGGGCACGGCCGCGCGGCGAGCGCGCCATCCGCCAGGAGCTCGGGCTCAAAGGCGTGGACCGGGTCACGGTCGACCTCGTCCTCGCCGAGCGCCGCGAAGCGGTGGCCGGCCTGCCCGACGACGATGGCATCGTCGTCTCGGCGGACACTGCGGCGGCGGAACGCCTGCTCGTCCGCAACGGGCGGAGCCTCGGGCGCGTCGTCGACCTGCGCCAACGTCGCCAGCGGGCATATGCGTTGCTGGCCCGCAACGGTTTCGATCCTGACGTCTGCCGGAGCGTGGCCGCCTTGGTCGGTCTCGAGCCGGAGGACCACGAGACGGACGACGACACGGAACGGTTCGGGCCGGAGTAGCGGGTTCGGTCGCTCTCGGTTGACCCTCGGGGGTGCCCGCCGTAGGCTACGCAACAGATCGATCACGTGCCGCTCAGGTGGCGCGCGACTCCGCCTCGGCTCGATCGCAAGCCCACGGAGGGCCTGTCTCACCCAAGGAGACCGGCTCAGCCGAACGAGCGACCGGACCGACCACCGCATCACGCACGTCCGACCCGAGATCGGTCGGATGGGAGGAACCGAATATGGAACCCCTGCTCATCCTGGCGGTGGCCGTCGTGGCAGCCGTCGGCGGAGCCGTCGCAGGATTCTTCCTGCGTGGCCTCTACGCATCCCAGACGATGAAGGCGGCCACGTCCGAGGCACGCCGCATCGAGGCCGAGGCGCGAGCGCGCCAGAAGGAATTGATCCTCGAGGCCAAGGACGAGAAGCTCAAGATGCAGCGGGAGGCCGAAGAGGAAGCGCGCGCCCGCCGTGCTGAGCTGTCCACGCTCGAGACGCGTCTGCTCGCCCGCGACGATCAGCTCGACCAGCGCACCGACATGCTCGAGCAGCGCGATCGCAAGCTGCTCGAGCGTGAGCGCGAGCTCGACAAGACCCGCGAGGAACTCGCCCGCGCCCACGGGGAGCAGGTCGTCGCCCTCGAGCGAGTGGCGAACATGTCCGCCGACGACGCCAAGAACGTCCTGATCGAGGCGGTCCGCGAGGAAGCCGAGCACGACGCGGTCAAGATCGCCCGGGCCATCGAGCGGAGCGCCCGCGAGGATGCCCAGGACAAGGCCCGCGACATCGTCGTGACCGCCATCCAGCGCGTCGCCGCCGACCACACAGCCGAGCACACGGTGTCGATCGTCCACCTGCCGTCGGACGAGATGAAGGGCCGGATCATCGGCCGCGAGGGTCGCAACATCCGTGCCCTCGAACAGGCGACCGGCATCGACTTGATCATCGACGACACCCCGGAGACGGTCATCCTGTCCGGCTTCGACCCGGTCCGCCGCGAGGTCGCCCGGATCGCCATCACCAAGCTCATCGCTGACGGCCGGATCCATCCCGGGCGCATCGAGGAGGTCGTCGCCAAGGCCCGCGCCGAGGTCGACACGATCATGCGCCAGGCCGGCGAGCAGGCCGCCTACGACGCGGGCGTCCCGGGCCTCCCGGCCGACATCATCAAGACGCTCGGCCGGCTCAAGTTCCGGACGAGCTACGGTCAGAACGTGCTCAATCACGTCGTCGAGACCAGCCATCTCGCGGCGGTCATCGCGGCCGAGATCGGCGCCGATGTCCAGGTGGCCAAGATGGGCGGCCTGCTCCACGACATCGGCAAGGCAGTCGACCACGAGGTCGAGGGCCCGCATGCGGCCATCGGCGCGTCGATCGCCCTGCGCCACAACCTGTCGCCCAAGGTCATCAACGCGATCGCCGCGCACCACCAGGAGGTCGAGTACACCTGCCTCGAGGCGCCGATCGTGCAGATCGCCGACGCCATCAGCGCCTCACGACCCGGCGCCCGCGGCGAGTCGATGGACACCTACGTCAAGCGCCTGGAGGACCTGCAGGCCATCGCCGAGAGCTTCGGCGGCGTCGAGCGCTCGTTCGCGGTCCAGGCCGGCCGCGAGGTCCGCATCCTCGTCCGGCCCGAGGAGATCGACGACCTGACGGCGAGCCGCCTCGCCCGTGACATCGTCAAGAAGATCGAGGAGCAGCTGACCTACCCCGGCCAGATCAAGGTCACCGTCATCCGCGAGACGCGCGCGGTCGAGTACGCCAAGTAGGCCGAACCGCTTTCCGAGGTCCGTCGTGATCTGCTCGAATTGCGGGAGCGCGAATACGGTCGGGCGCAGGTTCTGCGGTGAGTGCGCGGCGCCGCTCGTGATCGCGTGCCCGACCTGCGGCGCGGCGAACGAACCGACGGTCAAGTTCTGTGGTGAGTGTGCGACCCCGTTGGCCGCCGTGGGACCGCATTCCACCGTTGACGCTCCGCCGACCGGCGCCGCCGCGCGCCAGACCCCTGCGCCCTCGTCGCCGCCGGTCGCCGAACGTCGTCTCGTCTCGATTCTGTTCGCTGACCTGGTCGGGTTCACGACGTTCGCCGAGGGCCGCGACGCGGAGGACACCCGTGACCTGCTGACGAGCTATTTCGACCTGTCACGTGACGTGATCGGGCGGTACGGCGGCACGGTCGAGAAGTTCATCGGCGACGCGGTGATGGCGGTTTGGGGCGCACCAACAGCTCACGAAGACGACGCGGAGCGCGCGGTCCGGGCCGCCCTCGAGCTCATCGACGCAGTCCGGACGCTTGGACCGGGGATCGAGGCGCGAGCGGGCGTGCTGACGGGCGAGGCAGCGGTCACCATCGGGGCGACGAACCAGGGGATGGTCGCCGGTGACCTCGTCAACACCGCCAGCCGCCTGCAGTCCGTCGCGGCACCCGGCATCGTCCTCGTCGGCGAAGCGACACATCGGGCCGCCGCCAGCGCCATCGTCTTCGAGGCGGCCGGCGAACAGAGCCTCAAGGGAATGTCGAGCCCCGTGCCCGCCTGGCGTGCGCTCCGCGTCGTGTCGGAACGTGGTGGTCGGAATCGGTCGGACACGTTCGAAGCGCCGTTCGTCGGCCGCGCGGACGAGCTCCGCCTGCTCAAGGACCTCTTCCACGCGACCACGCGCGAACAGCGGCCGAGGCTGGTGAGCGTCGTGGGAGCGGCCGGGATCGGCAAGACGCGCGTCGCGTGGGAATTCCTGAAGTACATCGATGGATTGGTCCAAACGGTCTACTGGCACGACGGTCGGAGTCCCGCCTACGGCGAAGGCATCACGTTCTGGGCACTCGGAGAGATGGTCCGGGGCCGCTGTGGTCTACTCGAGACCGACGACGAGTCCACGACGAGGACCAAGGTCGCCGAGACGATCGCGACATTCGTCCCGGATACCGATGAGCGACGCTGGATCGAATCTGCCCTGCTGTCCCTGCTTGGCATCGAGTCCGGGATCGGCTCCGATCAGCTGTTCGGGGCATGGCGGTCGTTCTTCGAACGCATCGCCGCAATGGGGCCCGTGGTGATGGTCTTCGAGGACTTCCACCTGGCGGATCCGGGCCTCATCGACTTCGTCGACCACCTCCTCGACTGGAGTCGAACGGACCCGATCTATGTGGTCACGCTCGCCCGCCCCGAGCTGATGGAACGACGTCCCGACTGGGGCGTCAGCAAGCGCGCATTCAATTCCTTGTACCTCGAGCCCCTCGCCGACGAGGACATGCACCAGCTCCTGATGGGCCTCGTGCCGGGCCTGCCCGAAGCCGCGGTGCGGGCGATAGTCGCGCGCGCCGACGGGATCCCGCTCTACGCCGTCGAGACCGTCCGGATGCTACTGGCCGACGGTCGGCTTGCGCTCGTCGACGGCGGCTATCGACCCGTCGGCGACCTGACAGCGCTCGCAGTGCCAGCCACCCTGACCGCGCTGATCGCGTCGCGCCTCGACGCGATGGAGCCCGACGACCGTGCGCTCGTCTCGGACGCCGCGGTCCTCGGCCAGAGCTTCACGGTCGATGGTCTGGCTGCCGTCTCCGGTCGTGACCCAGCGGTCCTGGCACCTGCCCTCGGCAGCCTGGTCCGACGTGAGATCCTCGAGCTCAAGGCGGACCCACGATCCCCCGAGCGCGGCCAGTACGCGTTCGTTCAGGCTCTGATCCGCGAGGTCGCCTATGCGACGTTGGCGCGGCCAGAGCGAAAGGTCCGACACCTCGCGGCTGCCCGGTTCTTCGAATCGCTTGGCTCGGACGAGCTCGCCGGGGCGCTCTCCGGCCACTACCTGGCGGCGTACGCGAGCGCGCCGGACGGGCCCGAACGTGAAGCCCTGGGCACCCAGGCGAGGATCGCTCTCCGTGCCGGTGCCGATCGCGCGGTCGCCCTGGGCGCCCACGGTCAGGCCATCACCCTGTCCGAGCAGGCCCTGTCCATCACGTCGGACCCGGCCGACCAGGCCCTGCTCCACGAACGGATCGGCATCTCAGCCTGGGTTACCCAGCGGGTAGACCTGGCGGAACGTCACTTCGAGGAGGCTGTTGCGCTTCAGTCCAGCGTCGGGGACCGCGTCGCAGAGGCGAGGACGGTGGCCGAGTACGGGCGCGCCTTGCTGAGCTTCTTCCACTTCGAACCTGCTCTCGGGTTGCTCGTCGAAGCATCCGATCGATTCAAGGATCTCGGCGACGGCCCGACTCTGGCCAGACTGGATGGCCAGCTGGCCAGGGCCTGGTATCTGAACGACGATGCCGCCCGGGCGATCCTCGTGGCGGACCGCGTCCTGCCATTGGCGGAGCGGCACGACCTGATCGAGATCGTCGCCGACACGCTCGTCACTCGCGGATCCGCGCTCGTGGCGCTTGGTCGACGATATGAAGGCATCGGGGCGGTGGAGACTGCCCAGCGGCTCGCGGCGACCCACTCGATCACGTCGACCGAGCACCGAGCCCTCAACAACCTGTCGAGCCTGTTGAGCCGCGATGACCCCCGCGCCGCCCTCGAAGCCGCGCGGACCGGATTGACCGTCTCGCGACGGCTCGGCGTCAAGTCGTTCCACCTCCTCGAGAATGCGCGCGAGTCCGCCATCCGATTGGGGCAGTGGGACTGGATCGTGGGGGAGCTGGCGGCCGTCCTGGAGGACGAGACGGACGTCCTCGGCCGGACGACGGCCCTGACGGGTACAAGTGTCATACGGACGCTGCGAGGGATGCCCGTCGCGGATCTAGTCGCGGAACTCCAAGCGATCCCGATGAGCGAGGACGACACCGTGAAACCGGTGTCGCTCGTCGAGCTCGGTGCGTGGGTGGCATTCGCGGACGGACGTTTCGAAGACAGCCGGGCGCACGCGCTGGACATGTCTCGACTGTTCTACCAGGCCCGTCAGGAGGCCAGACTCTTCGCGGGCCGTTGCGCCCTCCTTGCCGGGGACGCCGCGGCCGCCAAGGAGGACCTCGCCGCTGCAGAGAGCGAAGGCGTGTTCGGCAGGTCGAGCGACGACGAGCTGATGGCGCTCCGGGCGGGGCTCGCTGCGCTCGAAGGCCGATCGCGCGATGCCCTAAGCATGTACCGAGAGCTCCTCCGAGAGTGGCGGGACCTCAGGCTGGTCTGGGACGAGGCGCTGTGTGCGATCGACATGGCCACCTTGCTCGACCCCTCGGATCCGGAGGTCTCCGCCGCGGCGGAGGCGGCTCGGGTCATCCTGGCGTCGCTCGGCGCACAGCCGTTCCTCGAGCGCCTCGATGCGGCGATGGCCCGCAGGCCAGTGCCTGGCGGGCACGCGGCGCGGATCATGCTGGCGGATCCCAGACTCGAGACTGCTGACTCGCGTCCCTCGAACTCGCCGACCACGGGCTGATGTGGATCAACGACGACCCGCTTGTCGTCAACGTCTCATACATCCCGCAGGCCTAGATCGACACGCGGGCCGCCGCGCGGCGGGAGCGCCCGATACCTCGGCACGCCGGAATGTATCCTCGCGCCGGCGTCCCGAAAACGCCCGATTTCCGCAACCGAGGAGTCGATGGTCGGGCGCAACCGTGCGTTTCGACCATGCTCGTCGTGTCTGTTTGTGTGACCACCCCGATGGTGATGAGCGGCTCGACTGAATTCGCCTACGACCGCGTCTTCGAGGCGCACTGGTCTGACGTGTTCCGTTTCGCCCTCGCCTGGACCAACGACTGGGCCGAGGCCGAAGACCTGACACAGGAAGCCTACCTGCGGCTCTGGAACCACCGCGCTCGACTCGATTGGGATCGGCCGGTCCTCCCGTGGCTCCTGGTGACCGTGCGTCGCCTGGCGACGGACCGCTTCCGGAGGATCCGTCGACGCCTGCTGACTGCGCCGGAGCCTGCGTCCCTGGACGCCTCGGTCCAGGCGCGCTGGCTCGACGTCCAGGCGGCGATGGGCGAGCTGTCCCCGCTCGAGCGATCTGCACTGGTCATGACCGCCATCGAAGGCGCCACATACGAGGAAGCGGCTGTCGTGCTCGCCACGACCGCGGGGGCGCTTCGCGCCGCCGTGAGCCGCGCGCGAACGAAGCTGGAGACAGCGTGATGGACCCATCCCGCCCTGACCGGATCCTGCATGAATGGGAGGAGGTCGCCGCGGGCGTCCGACGTCCAGTCGCCCCGCCGAAGCGGGTCGGTGTCCGAAGCGGGGCCTCGGGCACGAGCATCGCGGGCGCAGGCATCCTTCTGGCCGCTGTCTTGATCGCCGCCGTCTGGCTGGGGCGGCCCGGTGAGAACGGTGGCACCGGTGCGGTTGGATCGCCCCAGGCCAGCGCGACCCCGACGGCGACCGCAACGCCCACTGCCAGCGCAAGCCCGGCGGTCACGCCGACAGCGACCGTCGCGCCGACAGCCACGGTCGCGCCGACAGCCACGGTCGCGCCGACAGCGATCGCGTCGCCGACGCCCGGTCCGTGCGATCCAACAACGCTCGTGGCCCGGATCACCGAGTGGGGAGGCGCGGCCGGCAACCGGATCGCGACTGTCGGATTGACCAACGCCGGGACCCAGACCTGCACGCTTCGCGCGATGGACAAGCCGCAATTGGTGGATGGCAACGGTTCCGTGCTGATCGACGGCGTGACCCCGACCAGTAAGACGCTCGTCACCGTCGCGCCTGGCGATGTCGTCAAGACGCTGGTCAGCGACTCGAACTATTGCGGCCCGGCGCCCGCTCCGCCTGTCAGTGTCGCCTTCGTCATGAGCGGCGGCGGCCGGATCGTGGCGACACCCTTCTCGCCGAGCGACGCGACAGTCCCACCGTGCAACGGCGCCGGGTCGGGTGCCTCGATCAGCATGCACCCGTGGGCGCATTGATGAGACACGTCGCCAGCGTCCTGATCCTGGCGCTTGCCTTCGTCGCATGCTCGGGCCGGCAGTCGACCCCGGCCGCGAGCTCGGGCCAGGTGGCGTCCTCCGGCCAGGGGACGACTCCGATCGCGACGCCAAGCGCCGTCGGAACCGGCGCGACGAACGCGATCGTCGCCGCCCCGACACTCGCCCAGCTCGTCGGCCAGAAGCTCGTGGTCCGGATGTCGGGCACGACGCCGACGCCGGACCTTCTCGGTCGGATCAGCCGGGGCGAGATCGGCGGTGTGGTCATCTTCAGCTCCAACATCACGAACCAGGCACAGCTCATCGCTCTCACGACCACCCTGCAGGCGGCGGCGGCCACCGGTGGACAGCCGAAGCTCCTGATCTCGGTCGACCAGGAAGGCGGGTCCATCAAGCACGTGTCCTGGTCGCCGCCGACGATGTCGGCGAAGCAGATGGGCGTCGACGGCCGGTCATCGGTCGCGCAGGCCCAGGGGTCGGCGGCGGGTGCAGCGCTGCGCGGCCTCGGCTTCAACGTCGATTGGGCGCCGGTCGCGGACGTGCCGCTCGACAGCAGCTCGTTCATGTACATCATGCGTCGCACGTTCTCGATCTACCCGACCAAGGCGAGCCGTCTCGCCAACGCCTTCGCGGCGGGGCTCGAGTCGAGGCACATCGCCCCGACGATGAAGCACTTCCCGGGCATCGGCCGGACGCGCTATAACACCGACCGCTACGTCGTGACGCTCCGGACGTCGAAGGCGACCCTCGCCCCCGGGCTCATCCCGTACCAGAACGCGATCGCCGCCCATATCCCGCTGATCATGCTGTCGAACGCAACCTATACCGCGTATGACAGCGTCAACGGCGCAGGCTGGTCGCATGCCATCTCGATCGGCCTCCTGCGCACCAAGCTCGGGTTCAAGGGCGTGTCGATCACCGATTCGCTCGACGGCACGGCCAAGGCGCGCGGGATCGAAGCGTGGCGTCTCGCCGTCCGGGCCGCGCGCGCCGGCACCGACATGATCCTGATGACCGGCTCGGAAGCCTCGACCCGCGGCGTCTACGCGGAGCTCATGACGTGGGCCGCCAACGGATCGATCTCGAAGGCGCTGCTCCAGGCGTCGTACGACCGGATCCTCGCGCTGAAGGCCGGTCTCTAGGGTCGGCGGTTCGCTATCATCGACCTCGTTCCGCGAGGGCACGCGCTTGCCCACCCAGCATCCGAGGGGGATTCCCATGCGTCGTTTCACACTGACCGCGCTCATGCTCGCCGTCGCGGCGGTCGTCATCGCCTGTTCGAGCAGCAGTGGCGGCCTCACCGGCAAGACCTGGCAGCTCACCGCCATCACCGAGATGACGCCGGCATTCCAGGGCGTCGTGCCCGCCGCCGACCAGTCGAAGTACACCATCGAGTTCAAGTCGGACGGCAGCTTCCAGGCGAAGGCCGACTGCAACCAGGTGTCCGGCCAGTACGTCACGACGTCGACTGGCGGGATGACCATCACGCTCGGGCCGTCCACGCTGGTCGCTTGCCCGGAGGGCTCGATGGGTGACCAGTACGTCGCGGGTCTCGGCAACGCGGCGAGCTATGCCATCGCCAGCAGCCAGCTCACGATCACGCTCAAGGACGGCGGCACGCTCGTCTACAAGTAGGCCGAGAGGAGGTCCCGGGGTCGGATGCCGCACACTGGCGGCATGCACCAGAACCCAGGACCGACCGCCGGGCGCACGCGCCTCGGCAACCCGGCCAACGGCAACCTGCCGCGACCGTCCGGCGCCTGCCGCGTCCTCATGATCGGGGACATGATCGGCAAGCCCGGCCGGGTCGCGGTCGAAAGCCTGCTGCCGGAGCTCCGCGACGAACGCGGCATCGACTTCGTGACCGCCAACGGCGAGAACGTGGCGGGCGGGATGGGCCTCACGCCGTCCACCGCGGACGCCATCCTCGCCTCTGGGGTGGACGTCATCACCAGCGGCAACCACATCTGGGACAAGCGCGAGATCTACCCGTATCTCGAGGCGACCGACCGGGTCCTGCGTCCCCTCAACTACGGCACGCACGAGGTCCCGGGCCGGGGCTGGGGCAGCTACCAGGCGCTCGATGGCACCGACATCGCGGTCATCAACCTCCAGGGCCGGACGTACATGGCCCAGATCGAGAACCCGTTCACCGAGGCGGACCGACTGCTCGAAGAATCGTCTGAACCATTGCCACCGGTGCGCCTCGTGGACTTCCACTGCGAGCTCACCTCGGAGAAGAACGCTCTCGGGCTGTACCTCGACGGACGGGTCAGTGCGGTCGTGGGGACGCACACGCACGTCGTGACCGGCGACGAACGCATCCTTCCCAACGGCACGGCGTATCAGACCGACCTCGGCATGACCGGACCGGTCTGGAGCGTCATCGGCTTCGAGCCGCGAACGGTCATCCCCCGCTTCATCAACGCCCTGCCGACACGGTTCGAGGTGGGCGAGGGGACCGTCGTCTTCAACGCGGTCCAGATCGACATCGACCCCGCGACCGGGCGCGCCCTGGCCATCGAGCGCATCCAGCGTCTCGTCGAAGCCTGACGTGATGGCCACACCGCGTCGACGACGCCATGACCCGCTGCCCCCGCGTGGCGCCGGCCGGGTCGAGCCCCCCGCGCCGGCGACCATCGACCTGCATACGCACACGACCCGATCGGACGGGGTCGTGCCACCGATCAGGCTCGTTCGCGACGCCTTCGATGCGGGCGTCCGGCTGCTCGCGCTGACAGATCACGACACGCTGTCCGGCTACCGCGAGGTGGTGGCCGCCGACGCCGTCCCGCCGGGACTGACGCTGATCCCCGGCGTCGAGATCAATGCCATCGTGACCCGCGACCTCGGGCTGTGGGAGGGCGAGCTCCACATCCTCGGCTTCGGGATGGACCCTGATGAGGCGTCCTTCGAGGCGACCATGGCCGCCCAGCGGGGCCGCCGCCGCGAGCGCTTCGAGAAGACCGTCGCGCGGTTGCGCGAGCTCGACCTTCCGATCGACGACCAGCTGGGGGGCGTCTCCGATTCGGACGATGACGCGCTCGGTCGCCCGACCGTGGCCCGGGCACTCATCGAGGCTGGCCATGCCTCGAGCGTCGAGGACGCCTTCGGACGGCTGCTCGGCTGGGGCAAGCCTGGCTACGTGCCGCGCACCGGGCTCGGGCCGGTCGAGGCGATCGAGGCCATCCGGGGTGCGGGCGGTTTGCCGGTCCTCGCCCATTTCGGTGAAGCGCCGTCGCGGGTCGAGGTCGTCCAGGAGCTCGTCGACGCCGGCCTGGGTGGACTCGAGGTCTACTACCGTTCGTTCGACGCGGCGACGGTCTTCGCCGTCGGCGAGGTGGCGGCGGCGCTCGGTCTCGCCGCGACCGGTGGCAGCGACTACCACGGCGACACGGGCACCTACGCCGAGGCACATGCCGGGCTGTGGGTGCCGCCAGAGGTCGCGACCGGACTCATGGCCGCTGGCGTGCCGGGCGTCGGCGTCGTAGGCTCGCCCGCACAGTCATGACCGACCGAACGTTGCCCATTCTCGAATTCGTGCCGCCGACGACGGCGGATGCCCGACGCCCGTCCGCCCCGGCCGACGATCGTCTCGCCGAGTACCTGCCCGAGACGCGGACCATGCCGCGCTTCCACGTCTGGACGCTCGGCTGCCAGATGAACCGGAGCGATTCGGAGGAGATGGCCGGGCGGCTGCTCGCCGCGGGCTGTGAGGAAGCGACCTCGATCGAGACCGCCAGCCTCATCGTCATCAACACCTGCGCCATCCGCGAAGGCGCCGAGCAGAAGGTCATCGGCCGGATGGGCCAGCTCGGCAAGCTCAAGGCCGCCGACCCGTCGCTGCGGGTCGTCCTCACCGGCTGTTCCGTGCGCGAACCCGACCGGGCCGGGCTGCGCCGTCGCTATCCGGCGGTGGACCTGTTCCTGCGTCCGGACGAGGAGCCGGAGCTGGTCGACCGGCTCGGGCTCGCCTCGGCGCAGGCACCGATCGGGTCGATCGGGGCGGTCGGCGCCACCACGACGGTCGGGCGGTCGGTCGTCGGTGTGGCGGACGGCCTGTCGGTGACGCGGGCTCGTGCGGTCGGGGAGGGGACGGTCGCCCGCGGCTCGGCCATCGCCGCCTGGCTGCCGATCATCTACGGCTGCGACAAGACGTGTACCTACTGCATCGTCCCGTTCAGCCGCGGCCCGGAACGCAGCCGGCCATTCGACGACATCGTGGACGAGGCGCGCGCGCTGGCCGCGGCGGGCTATCGCGAGGTGACCCTGCTCGGCCAGAACGTCAACTCCTACGGTCACGACCTCGCGCCCGACGCCCGGTTCATCGACGTCCTGGAAGCGCGCCGGACCGGCCGGCGCCTGGACCTCGCCGGGCGGCCCGACCTCGCCGAGCTCATCCGCGCCATCGACGCGCTTCGGACCGCGGACGGCCGGCCGGCGATCGGGCGACTGCGCTTCGTCACGTCGCATCCGTGGGACCTGTCCGACCGGCTGATCGCGGCGTTGGCGGACTGCGACAGCGTCTGCGAGCATCTCCACCTGCCGGTCCAGTCGGGCTCTGACGCGGTGCTGCGCAGGATGGGCCGCCAGTACACGATCGAGCATTACCAGGAGCGATTGAGCCGGATCCGCGAGGCCGTGTCGGACATCACCATCTCGACCGACATCATCGTCGGGTTCTGCGGCGAGACCGAGGCCCAGTTCGAGGCCACGCTGGCACTTCTCGACACAGTCCTCTACGACCAGGTCTTCGCGGCGGCCTATTCGCCGCGTCCCGGAACGCCCGCCACCCACCTCGCCGACGATGTCCCGGCCGACGTCAAACGCCGCCGCCTGAACGAGCTGCTCGGGCGCCAGGAAGCGATCGGCCTCGAGCGCAACCGGGCGTGGCTCGGCCGAGAGGTGGCCGTCCTGGTCGACGCGATCGATCCGGCCCGCGGCCACGACCATGTGGACGCTCCTCCCGCAACGGGCGACGGCAGCCGCCTGTCCGGTCGGACCCGTGGCAATAAGCTCGTCCACCTCGGCGGGGACGAGGCGCTCGTCGGTCGCGAGGTCCTCGTCCGGATCGACCACGCCGGCCCGTACGCGCTCCGGGGCGCGCTCGTCGGCACGTGATCGACGCCCCGCCGCTCGTCGTCGTCGCGGGCGCCACGGCGACCGGCAAGACGGAGCTGGCGATCCGTCTCGGTGAGGTGATCCTTGCTGGCGGACGGCCCGCGACGATCATCTCGGCCGATTCTCGACAGGTCTTCCGCGGGCTCGACATCGGCACGGCCAAGGTCGGCACCGCGGAGCGTGCGCGCGTCCCGCACCACGGCCTCGACCTGGTCGATCCGGACGCGGCCTTCAGCGTGGCCGACTTCGTGGCGCACGCCCATGACGTCCTGACGGCCCTCGCCGAGGTCGATGGCGTCGCGATCCTGGCGGGTGGCACCGGGCTGTACCTGCGGGCCGTCGCCCGCGGTCTCGACACCGACGCCCTGCCGAGCGACCCTGTCATCCGCGCCCGACTCGAGCGCGAATTCGATGACGACGGCCTCGAGCCGCTCGTCGCCCGTCTGACCGCGACCGCGCCCCGGCTCGCCGGGACCGTCGACATGGCCAACCCGCGCCGGGTCGTGCGCGCGCTCGAGATCGCCGAGCTCAGCGGAGACATGCCCCGCCCACCGGCCCGCGGCTACCCGGGTCGTGTCGTCTGGCTCGGCCTGACCGTGGAGCCTGCCACCCATCGCGAGTGGATCGTCGCCCGTGCCCGCGGCCAGTTCGACGACGGACTCATCGAGGAGGCGCAAACGCTCCGCGAGCGGTTCGACCCGTCGTTGCCGGCCTTCTCGGCGATCGGTTATCGCGAGGCGTGGGCCATTCTCGATGGTGAGCTCGACCGGGAGGCCGCCATCGCCGCCGATGCGCAGCGCAACGTCGCATTCGCCAAGCGTCAGCGGACGTGGTTCCGTTCCGAGCCCGACATCGTCTGGCTCGACGCCACGCTCGGGCTCCCCGTGGACGATGCCCTGGGACGCATCGGACCGGTCATCGAGCGGACCGGACATGGAACGAGCCCGACCCGCTGATGCGGACCGGGCTCGTCGATCGTGACGGTGTCTCCGCGAGGCGCGGAGAGCGCTGACCTTAGGCGGTCGGCGCGGCCGGCGGAGCCGGCGGAGCCGGCGGCGGGGTGACGGACTGCGAGGCGGCAGTGGCCTGGGCCATCTGCGCCTGTGCGGCCTGCATCTTCTCGAGGGCTGCCAGCTGCTCCGGGGTCAGGAGCGACTTCTCCTTGGCCACGAACTGCGCCTGGACGCCCGGGTAGTTCAGGTAGAAGAAGATCACCACGGACAGCAGGATCGCGAACGACTCGGCCTCCGTCGTCGATCCGGCGAGGATCGCGAAGAAGCCGAAGATCATCGTGAACAGGCTGATGAAGATGCCGAACGACCAGGCGTAGGCCCGGATGTTCCAGAAGCCCTCGGCGACCCAGATCCAGATCGCGGCGAGGATGATGGCCCACAGGGCCGAGCCCCACTGAGCCGTCGGGTACGAGACCTCCTTGCCCAGGAATGTCCAGTTGGCGATGCCGAGGAAGACCAGGGTTCGCCAGATCTGGAACAGCGCGGCGAGGCCGGCGCCGATCGCGAGCAGCGTGACCCCGATAGGTCGATGCATGTGCGGTGTGCCTCCCTTTGTCCAGCGCGCACGAAATCCGCCGCGCTTGCGATTCGCAAGGATAACGGTCGATGCAACCGCCCACGAGGCCATCTCGCAGGTGGGTTCGGGCCGTCCGGCAGTATCCTTCGCGACGATGCGCACTGACATGATCGATCTCGCCCAACCCATCGAAAAGGCATTCCTGGTCGCCGTCGATACCGGCGACGACGACGGCTGGACCGCCGAGGATTCGCTCGCCGAGCTCGCCAATCTCGCGACGACGGCCGGCGCCGACGTGGTCGGCGCGGAGTGGCAGAACCGTCGCCACGTGGACCCCAACTGGTATGTCGGCAAGGGCAAGGCCGAAGAGCTCATCGCGGCCAAGCGTGAGACCGGTTTCGACCTGCTCATCGCGGACGACGAGCTGTCGCCCGCCCAGCAACGCGCGCTCGAGGGTCTGCTCAACGTCAAGGTCATCGACCGGAGCCGGCTGATCCTCGACATCTTCGCGCTCCACGCCCAGACCCACGAGGGCCGCCTCCAGGTCGAGCTGGCGCAGCTCGAATACCAGCTGCCGCGGTTGACCAAGCTGTGGACCCACCTGTCGCGGACACAGGGCGGCATCGGCTCGCGCGGTCCGGGCGAGAGCCAGCTCGAGACGGACCGGCGGATCATCCGGACGCGCATCGCCAAGATGAAGGAGCGCGTCGAGCAGGTCCGCCAGCAGCGCGAGACGGCCGCACGCGGCCGTGACCGCCGGCTGTGGCCGACCGTCGGCATCGTCGGCTACACGAATGCCGGTAAGTCGACGCTGCTCAACTCGCTCGTCGGCTCCGAGGTGGCCCTGGTCGAGGACAAGCTGTTCGCGACGCTCGACCCGACCAGCCGCCAGGTCAAGCTCGGCGATGGCCAGACGGCGATCGTCACCGACACGGTCGGCTTCATCCACAAGCTGCCGCACCAGCTGGTCGACGCCTTCCGGGCGACCCTCGAGGAGGTCAACCGGGCCGACGTGCTGGTCGAGGTCGTCGACGCGTCGGACGGCCACTTCGAGGAGCACCGGGCGACCGTCCAGACCGTCCTCGACGAGCTAGGGGCAGGCGAGAAGCCGCGCCTCCTCGCGTTCAACAAGGCGGACCTGCTCGATGCCGCGGCACGCGACGGGTCCACCCCCGCACCTGCCATCGCGGGGGCCGTCTTCGTCTCGGCGCTCACCGGCTACGGGATGGAGACGCTCCGGGCCGAGATCGCCGCCCTGCTCGCGTCGATGTGGGTCGACGTCGACGTCTGCCTGCCGTACGCCGCCGGCGAGCTCCTGGCGCGCGTCCGCGAGCGTGGCACGATCGAGCTCGAATACGGCGAGCGCGAGGTCCGCGTCGTCGGACGGGTGTCGCCGCCCCTCGCCGGCGAGCTCCAGGCCGCCGCCGCGCGCTGGACCGCGGCGACCGTCGAGGACGCACTCGCCAACGAGGCGCTCGAGGCGGCGACAGCGCCGGATCGATGACCCCGCCGGTCCGCGTCGCAGGGTGGGGCAGTGACAGCGACGGGTCGGTCGTCACCTGGACCGTGTCACAGGGTCGAAAGGGCCGCCGCTGGCGCGAGGTCATGTCGCGCGGCACGGACGTGGCCCACGCGCTGCTGCTCGAGACCGACCCCGACGGCCGGTTCAGCCACCTCGAGCTCGCCCGGGCCGACGGTCTGTGGACCTTCCACCCCGAAGGCGACGGCACGCTGCATGGCAATCATGTCGATCGCAGCGAGGCCGGCCTCCGGCACATCGACGGCTGGCGCTTCGACGTCGACGACGTCCTGATCGTCGAGGGATCGCCCCTCAGTCTCGCCGCGGTCGCGCTCCAGCGTCGGGCGTCTGTCGCGGTCGGGGCGTCGGCGGTGACCGGGGCCGTCGTGATCGACCCGGACGGCGGCCTGCGCCGCGATGACGCGCTCCGGATCGAGTGCCTCACGGACGGTCGCTGGCAGGTCGGCGGATGGGCGCCCTTCGGGATCGACGTCGACGGCCTGCCGGTCCTGGCGGGCGGCCAGCGGCGTCCTCTGGAGCTCGGCTGAGACCCTTTCGTGGACAGGCTGTGGACAAGACCCCTGGATCACCCGACCTTCCCGCGAAACTCGTGGATAAGTCCGTATCGCCGGACCGGGCCGCCGACTACAGTAGGACTTGCTCGAAGGGGCCCCAGACCGAAAGCAGTGTCGCGGATGCAAATCAGCGGCGTTGACTACGGACCGGTGGTTCCTTCGGGCGTTTCTCTTTGTGCCGAGCGAAACCGGGAGCCCAGCCCGCGTTGATCGCGATCCCCGAGCTTGAACCCACCGCGATCCGTGCCGCTCACGACCGGATCGATCCGGTCTTCACGGGGTCGCCGCAGTACGTCCACGAAGGCCTGACGCGCCGGCTCGGCGTCCCGGTCATCGTCAAGGTCGAGACGGCAAATCCGATCCGCTCCTTCAAGGGTCGCGGCACATGGACGTCGGTCGCCGCCTTGGCGGGGGAGGGGAGGATCGGCCCGGACCGCCCGATCGTCTGCGCATCGGCCGGCAACTTCGGCCAGGGCGTGGCCTACGCCGCCCGTGCGCTCGGGATCCCGGCCGTCGTGTTCACGTCGGTGCACGCCAATCGCGGCAAGGTCGCGCGGATGCGCCTGCTCGGTGCGGAGGTCGTCTCGGTGGGGGAGGACTTCGACACTGCCCGAGGCGCGTCGGAGGCGTACGTCGTCGAGCATGGCGGGGAGCTGCTGGTCGACGGTGACGACCCACGCATCTCGACCGGTGCCGCGACCCTGGCCCTCGAGCTGACCGACGCCGTCGCCCGCGGCCATCTGCCGACGCCGGCGGTCGTGTCGGTCCCGGTCGGCAACGGCGCGCTCATCAACGGCATCGGGTCGTGGCTGCGCTCCGAGCTCCCCGCCTGTCGCGTCCTGGGCGTCCAGGCCGAGGGAGCCGCGGCGATGACCCTCAGCTTCCAGGCCGGCCGGCCGATCGACACCGATGCAGCCGCGACCTACGCCGATGGCATCGCCTCGCGCATCGCCATCCCGCGCGCCGTCGAACTGATGCCCGGCCGGGTGGACGAGATGCGCCTCGTCTCCGAGGCCGCCCTCCGCGAGACGCAGGCCGAGCTGACCGACGAGCTCGGGATCACCGTCGAGGGTGCTGCCGCCGCGTCCTGGGCCGGGCTCCTGGCCGGCGAGCGACCGGCCGGGCCGGCCGTCGTCATCGTCACCGGCAGCAACGTCTAGCCGGACGGACAGCCAGGCCCATCGACCCGGTACAGGTACAGCGGCTGGTCCAGCCCGGTGAACAGGAGCAGCCGGTAGGACACCGGCTCGGTCGAGATGAGCCGGGCGCCAGCCAGCGCCAGCGGTGCCGACGAGACGACACCGCAGGTGCGGAACGAGGGGAACAGCTGGACCCACCAGTCCGGCGGCCCGACCAGGGTCATCGCCTCGAATCCGTTCAGCTGGACACGTCCGGTCTGGTACAGGCCAAGGGCGATATGCCTGAATGTCCAGTCGTCATTGCGCGGCATGTCCAGCGCCCCGGAGACCAGCCCGACGAGGACCGGCAGGATCACGCCAAGGGCCAGCAAGCCCACGACGGCCCACAGGTCGGCACGGTCAAGGCCTGGTCGGTCCGTCGTCGACGGCGATCCGGTCGTTTCGATGGCTTCCACAGCGGCGCAGTATGGACGACTGACCCGGGCATGGCGATGAACCTGATAATCGCGAGGTGACACGACGCCACCAACCCGCGGCCCACTCGTGACCGCGTCGCGCCCCCGAGCCCTGCCGACGGACTGGCGGGAGACAGCGCGCTCCATCGTCCCGCTGGGGCTGCTCGCCCTCGCCGCCGTCGTCCCGATCCTGCGCCTGCCGGTGTTCGTGGCGCTGGTCGCGGGGACGGCCGTGGCGATCAACCGCGATGCGACGGTCCGCTGGACATGGGCCGCCGGCATCCCGGTCGCGGTCAGCCTGGCCTGGGGCGTCCTACCGGCCCCGATCGCGGCCGTGAACGGGTCCGACTGTGCCACCCTCTCGTCACCGATCGCGATCTGGCGACTCGCCGAAGCCGCTGTCGTGCTCGCCAGCCTGGCCGTCCTGACCACGACCCTGAAGGCGAGCCGGTCGTCGCTGGCCGTCCGGCTGCCGCGCCGGGCGGTCGTTCGATGGTCGATCCTGGGCTTCTTCGTCGCCGGGCCGCTCGCGCTCCTGCTCGGGCCGCTCCTGGCCCGTCCGTTCTTCGGCGACGTCGGCTACGACATCACGGCCGCCGGGGCGATCGTCCCGGCACTCGTCTTCGCGGTCGCCAACGGGTCGATGGAGGAGCTGGCCTACCGGGGGGCGCTGCTCGGCTGGTCGGCCAAGGTCATCGGCGTCTGGCCGGCGGTCGTGGGCCAGGCCGTCGTGTTCGGGCTGGCGCATTCGGGCGCAGACGTGGTGGGCAACGGCGTCCCGCTCATGCTCGCGCTCGGCGCGGGTGGCCTCATCGCGGGGGTCATCACCGTCCGGACGCGCTCGCTCCTGCTGCCGATGGCGATCCACATCGGGCTCGACATCCCGATCTATTACGCGTTCGCCTGCGCGAACTGACGTCCCCGCGCGTCTCCATCACCTCTCCACGGCCTCTGCACCGCATGCCCGCGGGGTCGGTGACATCATCGCGCCATGAGCCAGCAATTCGCGCGCGTCCCGACCGACGCCGGCGCCATGGTCCGCGAGGTCCGAGACATCGGTGGCGTCCCGTGGCGGCGCCTGTTCCGCTACCTCCGACCGAATGCCTGGCGGTTCGCCATCGCGATGGTCGGCCTCGTCCTGTCGTCGCTGATCGGGCTTGCCTTCCCGCTGGTCATCGCCGGGATCACGACCGAGGTCGTCGCCGGTGGCGACCCAGCCGGCCTCGACCGTCTCGTCCTCATCCTGCTCGGACTGTTCGTCATCCAGGCCGTCGGCAGCTTCCTCCAGACCTACCTGCTGGGCGTGGTCGGCGAGCGCGTCGTCGCCCAGCTCCGCGGTGACCTGTTCGGGCGGTTGGTCACCCTGTCGCTCGACTTCCACGCCGGCCGCAGGGTCGGTGAGTTGGTGTCGCGCCTGTCGAGCGACGTGACGCTCGTCCGGGCGATGCTCACCCAGACCGTCACGAGCCTCCTGTCGGCGGTCATCGGGCTGGTGGGCTCGGTCATCATCCTGTTCACCCTCAGCCCGACGCTGCTGTTCATCGTGCTCCTGCTGGCTCCCGCCCTGATCGCGGTGGCCATCATCTTCGGACGGCCGCTCCAGCGGGTCAGCACGGAGGTCCAGGACACCATCGCGCGAAGCACGACGACCGCCGAGGAGGCACTGTCGGGCATCCGCGTGGTCAAGAGCTACGTCCGGGAGGACTGGGAGCTCGAGCGCTACGACACGGATCTGCGCAGCGTCGTCGCGACCGGCTCGCGGCTCGCCCTGTGGCGCGCCTCGTTCGGGGCGCTGATGGGTCTGCTCGGCTTCGGGGCGCTGGCGGGGTTGCTCTGGTACACCGGCCACCAGGTCATCTCGGGCGAGCTCGGGATCGGCACGTTGACCGGCTTCCTGCTGTACGGCGT
The DNA here is from genome assembly GCA_963782715.1 of uncultured Chloroflexia bacterium. Classification (GTDB taxonomy): domain Bacteria; phylum Chloroflexota; class Limnocylindria; order Limnocylindrales; family CSP1-4; genus SPCO01. The sequence goes on along the minus strand of CAWAKU010000008.1, from coordinate 196,424 downwards.
GGCCATCGCCGCGAGCCTCGGCACGATCGCCGGCCTGTACGGCCAGTTCCGAGAGGGGACAGGGGCCATCACCCGGGTCTTCGAGATCATCGACACGCGGCCGACGATCGTCGACGCACCGGACGCGCAGCCCGTGCCCGCCGTCGCCGGCCGGATCGAGCTCGACGGCGTGTCATTCGCGTACGGCGACGACAACCTCGTCCTGCGCGATATCACGCTGACCATCGGGGCAGGGGAGACCCTCGCCCTGGTCGGGCCATCCGGGTCGGGCAAGACGACCCTGACCGGGCTCATCCCGCGCCTGTGGGACGTCACCGACGGCGCCATCCGGATCGACGGCCGAGACGTCCGCGACGTCACCGTGGCCAGTCTGCGCGGCGAGATCGGCCTGGTGGCCCAGGAGGCGACGCTGTTCGGCGGCACGATCCGCGAGAACATCCTGTACGGGCGCCTGGACGCGACGGAGGCCGAGATGGTCGCCGCGGCCCGGGCGGCCAACGCGGCCGACTTCATCGAGGCGCTGCCCGCGGGCTACGACACGGTCGTCGGCGACCGCGGCTCGCGCCTGTCCGGCGGCCAGCGCCAGCGGGTGGCCATCGCCCGGGCGATCCTCAAGGACCCGCCGATCCTGCTCCTTGATGAGGCGACCAGTTCGCTCGACAACGAATCGGAGGCGCTGGTCCAGGACGCTCTCGACCGGCTCAAGGTCGGGCGGACGACGATCATCGTCGCGCATCGCCTGTCGACCATCCGGGCCGCCGACCGGATCGCCGTGCTCGACGACGGCTGGCTGGTCGAACTCGGAACGCAGGACGAGCTGCTCGCACTCGACGGGTTGTACGCTCGACTCCACCGGATGCAGTTCGCCGACGACGTGGTGCTCGAAGCCGTGTGAGGGCTGGCATGACAGGGGAGCTCGAAGCCATCGAAGCCCGCCTGTGGGCGATCCTGGCGCCGTACCGAGACGAACTCGAGCCAGGCAGTGTGTATGGTCTGGTGACGTTGAAGCGGCCGGGCGCCAACGCGCATCAGTTCTTCGCCGGTGTCCGGGTCGCTGCCAGGCACGTGAGCTTCCACCTGATGCCGATCTACGCGGATCCGGAGCTCCTGGAGGGCGTGTCGCCGGAGCTGCGCAAGCACCTGAAGGGCAAGACGACGTTCACCTTCACCACCGTCGACGCGACGCTGTTCACGGATCTCGAGGCCCTGACGGCTCGGTGTTTCGACGCCTACAGGGCAGGAGGAGTCGCGGCATGACGGCCGACACGACGCTCGCGGATCTCGGCCAGGACGTCACCGACCACCGCCTGACGCGGCCCGACGGGCGCGTGGTGGCCTGGACGGAGTCGGGCGTGGCTGACGGCCGGCCCGTCCTGCGCGTCCCCGGCACGCCCGGCAGCAGGTTCACCGTCCGCGCCGACCGGACGCCATGGGTCGAGCGTGGGCTGCGCATGATCACGACCGAACGGCCCGGCTATGGGGCGTCGACCCGGCTCGAGGGCCGGGCGTTCGTCGAGCACTCGGACGACCTCGCGGCCATCCTCGACTCGCTCGGGATCGAGTCCCTGCCGGTCTACGGCGCCAGCGGCGCGAGCCCGCACATCCTCGACCTGGCGTTCCGGCACCCGGACCGCGTGGCCGCAGCGACCATCCTGGTCGGCGCCGCGCCGCTGGAACCGGACGAGGCCGAGCAGATGATCGACCTGAACGCGCTCGAGTACCGGCTCCTTCGCGAGGGGCGCTTCGACGAGGTCTGGCGGATCACCTCGGAGATGCGCGACCAGATCATGGCCGACCCGCTCGGCGGGTTCCGGGCCGCCATGGCGTCGTCCACCGATGCCGACCGGGCGATCATCGAGGACCCGGCCTGGCAACGCGGTTTCGTGGCGTCGATCAGCGAGGCGCTGCGCGAGGGACCCGGCGGCTGGTACGACGAGGGCCTCGCCATCGACCGGCCGTGGGGCATCGATCTCGCCTCGATCGAGACGGACATCACGTGGTGGCACAGCGACGGCGACCGGAACGCGCCGTTGTCGGCGGCTCGGCGCGTCGTGAGCGCGTTGCCGAACGCTCGGCTCAACGTCTGGTCCGACGCCGGGCATCTGACGCCGTATCGGCATGAGCCGGAGATCCTCGACGAGCTCCTCGCGAGGGCCGGGCTAGCTTGACGAATGGCGGCAGTGTTGTAGTATGCGACTACGATGTTGACCGTCCCAGAAGCTGCCCGCCGGGCCCGCCGTAACCCAGAGACCGTCAGACGCTGGATCCGTGAGGGCAAGCTTCGCGCGACCAAGGTCGGGACCCAACACATCCTCGACGAGCAGGATCTCGCTGACTTCCTAGGCGAAACTTCGGACACCCTGCCATTGCCGCCGGAATGGCAGAAGACGTTCTGGGGCGGGCCGATGCCTGAATTCGTCCAGATCATCCGCCGCCAGCGGGAGGAGCATTGAGCGGCAGGAAACTTGTGCTCGATGCCAGCGCAGCCGTCTACCTGGCGACCATGGACGTCAGTTGGCCTGGTTTGAGCCGATTTGCGCTCCACGCGCCGCCGTTGATGTGGTCAGAGGCACTTTCAGGCCTTGCGCAGGCGGCGCATCGGGGCGACATCTCCGCTCCCAACCTGGACCAGGCAGTGGCACGACTCGAACTGCTGCCTGTCGCTGCCGTCGAGGTGGATGCCGCGCATCGGCGCAGCGCCCTCGATATCGCTCAGCAACTCGGCTGGGTCAAGACCTACGACGCCGAATATGTCGCTCTTGCCAGAAGCCTCGACTGCTCGCTTTTGACGACAGATCGCCGACTTCAGCGGGGGGCTGAACGCATCGTCGACGTCGTCGGACCCTCCGACCTCTGAACGATCGCACCACAGGCCCAAAGAAGGCTCTTGGTGTGGCGGACACTACTTCCGATAAGGTGAGTTATGTCTACGCACGCTTACTCCGACAGTCTGTAGCAGTGCCGCCCGAAGTCGCGGCGGCACCTTCAGCTCAAATCAGGAGTTCGGCGCCGCCTTCCACTGTTCGGCCTCTCCGCGTCTGTAGCAGTGCCGCCCGAAGTCGCGGCGGCACCTTCAGCTCGAATCAGGAGTTCGGCGCCGCCTTCCACTGTTCGAGACGCCGCTGGATGAAGGCGGCGCGCGTGGCCGCATCGTCACCGCCGACCAGATAGCCATGTCGCCGGGATCAGCGCGGAGATAGATGCCCGACGTCTTGGCCTGGAAGGTGTTTCCGTCATGCGATCGCGTGATGTAGTAGCCGTTGGCGCGATCGACCGATTCGAACTCGAGCTTGATCTCCCCGGTCCCTTCGATCTCCGGCGCGTTCGGGTGGCGCGGACGCTCGCCGTTGAAGAAGTAGAAGATGCCAGCGGGATCGACCAGTTCCTTTGTCGCCAAGCTCCAGTAGCGCGCTGAGAGCGTCGCCGTCCGCGTCCCACGAGCGCCCGCCGATCTGAAGCGCACCCATTCGGTCCCTGGTGATGCTGAGGAGGGAGACGGCTGACGGTTCGAGCTCGGTCCGCGCTCCCGACGATGAACTCGGCCTCGGGCCAGTCGCGCCTCGCTGCGGGCTTCGATGGGTCGGTCAGGTCGAGCAGCGCGTCGCGGTTCTCGATGTGGTTGAGGGACTTGAGGATCGGGTCGCGGCGGTAGCCCAGGCCGTGGCGGATCATCCACTGGATCTCGCCGATCCAGATGGTCACGCGGGCGAGCTCGGCGGCGTAGGCGTTGAGTTCGATGCCGAGGACCGCCTCGGGGCCGATCTGCGGGAACTGCCTGCGGCGTCTGGAGGACGAGCGAGCCCCACTGGATGGCCTCGCACTCGAGGTCCTTGAGCGCCCACAGGCTGACGATCAGGAAGTTGCCGGAGCCGCACGCGGGATCGAGCACGCGCACGCGCCGCAGGCGATCGAGGAAGGCGCGCGAAGACGGCCTGCGGGTTCTCGTCGCGCGGCGTCGCCTTGGTGACCTTCCGGCCCGACAGCAGGAGCTCGGTCGACGCGTCGCCTGCATCGTCGGCGTACTCGCGCCGGAGCGGCCGCAGGATGACCGGCTCGACGAGGCCCCAGATGGCGTCGCGGTCGGTGTAGTGCGCGCCGAGCTGGGCGCGCTGGTCGGGGTCCAGGCCGCGCTCGAACAGGGTGCCGAAGATCGCGGGCTCGATGAGCGCCCAGTTGAGCTTGCTGACCTCGAGCAGGGTCGTGATCTCCGTGCCGGTCAGCGGGATGACGTCGCCGGTGTCGAACAGGCCGCCGTTGAACCAGTCGATCTCCTCGGTGCCGAACAGGCCGCCGTGGTCGCTCATCTTCGCGAAGAGCTCGCCGAGGGCGTTCGAGAAGACGTCGGACTTGCCCTGCGAGGCCTGCGACAGCCGCTGAAGGATGCCCTTCGGCAGGAGGCCGGCGTCCTCGGCGAAGAGGCAGAACAGGATCCGGTCGAGGAAGTGGGCGACGTCCTCGGGGTCGTGGCCGCGGGCGCTGGAGGCTCTGGGCGAGCTCGGCGAATGCGGCGGCCTCTCGGTGATCTGGGCGCTCGATCGCCTTTCGGAGCTGTCGATTGATCTGGCGGACGATCGCCGGGGTCGTGGCCGGGTCGTAGCGGATCGAGGTCAAGCCGAGGAGGTCGGTCGGGAGCTTGGCTCCCCTCGCGTGGAGGATGAACGTGCGGCGCATGCCCAGCGCCCCGCCGAACAGGCCGGCCTCGAAGACGACGTTGTCGCGCGGAGATGCCTCCCCGCGTCCGTCCAGCGTCTCCCTTCGAGGTCCGAGTCGCTCCTGCTTGGCGAGGTCCAGTCGTCCTGGCCGAAGACGAAGGCGGCGAAGTCCACCTCATGCGTGAGCTCGACCAGACGGTCGAGGGTGGACACGCCCGGGTTGAACACGGTCATCCAGGGATCGACGTCGGCGATCTCGTCCAGCCCCCGGCCGAGGGCGCTGAGCAGCTTTGCCTGCTGTGTGGACGACCCCAGGAAGATCCGCGGCTTCATGTTCGAAGCCTACGATGAAGCGTGGCGCCAAAGAAGGTCGGAGTACCGGCGAACAGCTGTCCGATGCCTACGGGCGAATGCTCGATGTGCTCAAAGGTGACCTGCGCCGCGAAGTCGTGGAGGTCGTTACCTGCAGCTGTTCCCGGGCAGGCCAGTCCCACCGACGATCTGATCGCCGCCCGCTCCCGCCCGCTGAGGTAGCCTCTGTGGCGTGACTCTCGGATTCGGACTCCTCAGCGCCCAGCTCCGACCGGGAGAGTCGGATTGGACGCGTGCCTACGACGACACCGTGCGCCTGGCTGTCGAGGCTGAACGGCTCGGCTTCGCGTCGGTCTGGACGACGGAGCACCACTTCGTCGACGACGGCTACATGCCCTCGCTCCTCGTCGTGAGCGCGGCCCTCGCCCAGGCGACGTCTCGGATCGAGATCGGCACCGGCGTCATCCTCGCCCCCATGCACCACCCGTTGCGCCTGGCGGAAGATGCGGCGACGGTCCAGCTGCTGAGCCACGGTCGTCTCGCCCTCGGGCTCGGACTCGGGTGGTCGGAGGTCGAGTACTTGGGGCTCGGTGCCGACATGCGCCGTCGCGGCGCGGCCATGGAGGAGACGCTCCGGATCCTGCCGCAGGCATGGAGTGGCGAGCCGTTCACGCACGATGGCTCGGTGTACCAGCTCCCGACCCTCGCGGTGCGCCCGACGCCATCGACACGGATCCCGATCCTCATCGGCGGTGGCGCAGAGCCGGCCCTCCGCCGCGCTGCGCGACTCGCGGATGGCATCTTCTCGAATGCGCCGGCGGATGACTTCGCCAAGCAGGTCGGGTTGGTGCTCGATGAGCTCGAGCAGGCAGGTCGAGATCCCGCGACCTTTCGGTTCATCCACTACTCGATCCTGCTGCCGGGCGCATCCCGGGCCGACGCCCTCGCCCGCTACCAGGATGCCGTCTGGGGACTGAACTGGAAGTACTCGGACATGGAGGCGTCGGCGACGCGGTCGCTGCCGGCGGCCTCCCCTCCCCCATTCGCTGGCGACCCTGAGCGACTCCTGTCGCGCCGGACCATGCACGCGGGCACGACCGATGAGCTGGTCGAGGCGCTGCTCGAGGTCCGGCGTCAGGTACCCGTCCCGGTCGAGTTCGTGGCGCGCAGCCACCTGCCGCTGCTCGAGGACGCCGACCAGATCGAGGTCATGCAGCAGCTCGCTGAAGGTGTCGCGCCACACGTCTGATCGATCCTCCCACACCGAACGGGAAGGCTCGCGCCACCGGAGCGAAGGTGTCGCGGAAGAACAGCACGATCCACGCCTGGCCCGTGACACACGTAGGAGGTCATCATGCCGCAGCCGCAACGCTCCATCGCCGAGGGCGTCGATGCCCTGGCGGCGAAGACGCTGCCGGGCCTGCAGCGCTCCGTGAAGTGGGGCATGGCCTGGTATGGCGTCGGAGACGGCTGGTGCTTCTCGTGTGGTGGCTTCGCCGGTCACATCAAGCTCACGTTCGGGCGCGGCACGTCCCTGACGCCCGTCCCGCCCGAGACGCCGATCGGGATGGGCACGGACTCTCGCGGCGTGGACCTCGGATCGGTGGACGACCTGGACGAGCCCGAACTCGCTTCGTGGATGAAACAGGCTGCGGCCCTCCCCGGCTTCGGGAAGCGATGAGCTCCGCGATGGCCCCGATCACGGTCACGCCTATCCACGTTGCCGACCTGCTCGCCGAGGGCGAGCTGATGCCGGTCTACGTCCACGTCATCGACCATCCCGATGCGCGCGTCCTCGTCGACACCGGGATGACGGAGCTGCACCCGGCGGTGGCCGACATGGATCCCCGCCTCCATCCACTGAGCGAGCAGGACTTCGACCTCGCCGGCATCGACATCGTCGTCAACACCCACCTGCACTTCGACCACTGCGGCGGCAACCGCCTGTTCGCCGGCAAGCCGATCTACGTCCAGCGGCAGGAGCTCGACGACGCGCGCAGCCAGGACGACTACACCATTCGCGACTGGGTCGATGCGCCTGGCGTGGAGTACGTGCCGGTCGACGGCGAGTTCGAGTTGCTTCCCGGGCTCCGACTCCTCCCGGCGCCGGGCCACACACGCGGCATCCAGGTGGTGGTCGTCGAGGCTGGTGGGCGTCCAGTCGTCGTCGCCGGCGACGTGGCGGTCTGGTTCGGCGAGCTCGATGATCCGCACACCGAAGGCCAGCAGCTGGTACGCGCGCTCGATCCCGAGCTGGTCTGGCTCGCGCACGAGCACGAGCCGTGGCGACCCCGCATCGTCTAGGGCATCAGGCGGGTCACGACGGATCCGCCGACGCCGCGAGACGCATCGCTGAGACGATGTCCAACCTCGCTCCCAGCTCTTCGAACGTCGCCAATGCGGCCCGCGCCTCCCGGACCGCGCCTGAGGTGTCGCCCAGCTCGTCGAGCGCCTGCGCGGTACTCAGGCGGCCTCGCCGACGTCTTCCGGGCCTCGCCAGACTTCGTCTCACATGCGTTCGCGGACCTGGGCGACGGGATCAATCGATCCGTCAGCATCTGGGCGACCGCCGAGGCGGCGGACGCGGCGTCGGCGGCGGCGCGCACCGGGTGGCTGCCAACATCGCCGACCTCGGGCAGCTCATCGACGACCGCACGGGGCGGATCGGCATCGCCCTCGGCGAGATGGTCGCCATAACGTCCTGACGACAGTCCGCTCGGCGCAGCTCCGCCGGGGCTCGCGGTCAGGGCCAGACAAGATCCTCCGGGCGAACGAGCCCGGAGGATCGCTCCTCTCGATCGGGACGCTGTCAGGCAGGGACGAGGCGGACGAGGATCCGGTAGGCGGAGGTCGCGCCGTCGCAGGTCTGGAGGGTGATGATCTGGCTCGACGACGAGGCCATGGCCCACGTGCTCCAGGTCGCATAGTCCTTGTTGGCGACATGGCGGATCTGGCTGATCCGATAGCGATGGACCTTGCCGGCCTTGTCGGCGTACCAGGCGGTCAATCCGACCTTCAGCGCGCCCGAGTGGTAGCCGTCGTGGATCGGGGCGAAGACACCCCAGGCATGGCCGAGCAGATAGAGGTTGCGTTTCCCGACGCAACCCCAGTACTCGACCCGATTCGGGATGAGACCGCCGTTGCAGCCCCAGTCGGAGATGCCGCGGCTGAGCCCGAGGGCAGGGATCCAGAGGTGGTAGACGCCCTGGTAGGAGACCGTCGCCTTCTTGACGACGACCTTGGCCTTGGCCGGGGCGACCTTCGGCTTGGGAGCCGGCTTGGTTACGGGAGTGGTCTTGGCCTGGGCCGTGACCTCGGGTCGGGTGGGCGCCGGTGCCGGCGCAAGGATCAACGACCGGGCGTCGGTCGGCTGGACGACCTGCGGCTCGAAGGGTGGCGGGCTCGTCGAGTGGACGGATGCCTCGACCGACGGCTGGATGGGCGCGGCGACGACGTGCTTTGGAACGGTGGTGGCCGCGACCACGACACTGGCGCTGGCGAGGAGGGTCAGGGCAACGAGGCCGACGAAGATGGGTCGAGCCCAGATCGACATGGGCCGGCGCGAGGACTGCATCGATACGGGCTCCCGCTTGACCGGCGGAGGCCCCTGATGGAGAGAGGTCGGGGCCGTCGCGTCCGTGAGCCCATGCTCCCGGGAGGCGTGTCCGACGGACACCACCCGAATCGGTCAATCGAGCACGGAATCGGGTCGTACGGAAGTCAGGCGGGGTGGCGCGACGCCTCGCGGATCGTGGTCGGTGCGGGAAGGATAGGACCCGCTGGGACGACTTAGGAGGGGGTTACTCTCGTCCTCGGGCGAGCTCGATCAACCGGCCGAGCACTCGCTCGCCGTCGGTTGGCTGACCCATCCCCCATCGAGGGTCCGGTAGTCGAGATCGTGGCCGGAGATGACGCCGACGTAGGCGACGTACCAATCATCAAAGTCGCGCCAAAGTGCCGGCTTGCAGCGGCGACAGAAGGGTCGCTCCCGGTCAGGAGTGGAGCCGAACCTCCGAGTGGCCATGGTGCTTGATCGAGCGCCAGACCGACAGGTTCCAGTCGGCGTCCTCACTGGTGACCGTGATGAGGAGGACGGTGCCATCGACGGCCAGGATCCCGCTGATCGCATGGTCGGCACGTGACCCTTTCGGCAACGTGATCGACCTCGCCCACCCTGGAAGGTCGTTCGGGTGAGGTACGGCCTCACCGTCGATCGGCGTCATCCGTTCGACGATATCGAGAGCCGGGACTGGGTCGCCACGTTCGTCCGTCAGGACGATGCTGGACAACGAGATGGATCGATCGTCGCTCCAGGCGTGCCAGTAGGCGTCCTCGGCGATGAAGGTCTCCTCCATGTCAAGGGGGAGGGCGATCGACCAGCTTGGAAAGACTCGGCGATGGAGCGTGTGCCCGGTGCGCGGCGCTGTCGTGACCATGCCCCGAACCGTAGCGTCGCGCGCTTATCGACGGCTTATCAGAGATGCTCGGGCTGCCTACCCATCCCTCTCGAACGCCACCGCGAAGTCCTCCGTGTCCCGACCGATGAAGTAGGTTCCGTCAGTCGATCGGAGGGGTATCGGCGCGACCGCGACGCGAGGCTTCATGGGCACGGCGAGGCCAGGTCTGCGTCAGGTCTTGGTGCCGACCACGGTGACGCCGTCCACGGCTGGGTAGTTCGAGAAGTAGCGCTTCTGCCAGTGGAGCTTGCCGTGGTCGTAGATCGTCACGGTGGTCCACACCTTGGCGCCGTCCACCGCGGAGTTGTTGAAGAAGGTGTACCCCACCGGCTTGGTCGGATCCTTCACGATCTTGTGGACCGCGCGCTCGCCCGGCTGGATGACCGTATTGGTGACGGTGGCTTTCCGGTGGTTCGGCACGCTCCAGATCTTGAACGTGATCCACCGCTTGCTGCCGGCGTGGGTGATGGTCCGCGAGATCAGGATCGGGTACTCGGTGTCGTTCTTGAAGCTCATCGTCTGCTTGGCGTCGCCCACGATCCAGACGGTGGCGTCGAGACCCGGCGGGTACCTGTTGATGAACTCGTTGTGGTTCTGTCGCGCGAGCGGCACCATGCCTGCCCGGAACGCCGCGTTGAAGAGCGTGGTGGAGGTGGTGCAGATGCCGCCACCGAATGCGCCGGTGACGGTGATCTTCCCGCCCTCGATCGCGTTGCCCGGGCCCGCGCCCGGGAGCTTGTGCAGGTCGCCGACGACCTTCCAGAAGTCGAACTTCCCGCCTGCCGGCACGACCGTGCCGTTGATCTTCGTGGCCGGCGCCTCGATGTTCCCGCCGAAGTGGTTGTTGACGATGACGAAGTAGTAGACGCTGTACGCGCTGATCATCTTCATCTTCGGGGCGAAGGCCTTGGCGTCCTCCGTCGTCAGCTTCGGGTCGACGGCCTTGACGACGGCCGCGACGGGCGTGGCCGTCGCGCCCGCCCGGCGGCTGCCGACCTCGCTGATGATCGCTTCCTTCATGCCCACCGCGTCGAGCGTTCGGCCCTCGCGGCTGACGCCGGTCGCGACGATGTGTCCCCCGACGAGCTTGAGGCTCGCGTCCTTGGCGGTCTGGTTGACATCCTTCCCCAGCGTCTCGACGATCGGGTCGAGGCCCGACTCGTCGAAGAACGGGGTGATGCTCCCGTCGGCGGCAGTCGAGAAGGAGATCAGCGAGGCGAGGCTCGTGCCGGCGATCGTCCAGTCGTCCTTACCCCGGGCGACGACCAGGTCGGCGGCCATCCGGTCTGCGGCCGCCTTCGCCGTCTCGGCCGAGGCGGTGGTGACAGCGGGTGGCAACGGCGCGACCGGCACGGCCGCCGTGATCGTCTCCGGCGTGCCGAGCGCCGCCAGCTGCTGGTCGAGCGTGGTCAGCAGGGCCGCCTTGTCCACGGCGCGACCTTCCTTCGCCGAGGAGAAGCTGAACGTCCCGCCTGGGCCGGCCGACACGGAGGCGTCCACCGGGGTCTGGTCGATCGTCTTGGCGAGAGCCTCGATCGCGGCCGCCAGCTTGTCGTGGTCGTAGGCGACCCCCGAGCCCAGGGTCACGCCGTGGATGGCCGCCTGGGGTGCGCTGATGAGGTTCGCGAGGGGCTCGCTCTGGCGGCCGGCCGCGAGTGCCGCGTCGACCAGCGCCGGGGTGTCGGGGCCGCGGCCGACGTCGGCGTAGCTGATGGTCGTCGACTGGCCGTCCGGGCCGGTGAGCGTGATCTGCCCAGTCCCGAGTGACCCATAGGCGCTCGCGAGTGCCGTCTCCGCCTGCTCGCGGGTGAGCCCGCCGAGGTCCGTGGTGCCGACGCGGACACCAGGCAGGACCCGGCCCTCGTACTGCTGACCCCATGCGTACATGACGCCGGCGCCGATGCCGATGGCGAGCGCGAAGGCGAAGACGAACGCGACGCCGAAGCGAAGGAGGAGCGACCGTCGGCGCCGAGGCCTGGCCGGCGGCTTGCTCTCGGTCACGACGGCCGCGACGGTCACGACGGGCACGGCGTCGAACCCGGACTCGGGGGTCGGCGACATGTCCGCCGCGGTGGTGTCCGCCGGCGCGTCTTCGCGAACGAGCGCGACGAGCGCTGCGAGTTCGGGATCGCCGGCTGGCGTCTCGATGTCGGATGCGGAACCGTTGGCAGCCCGGTCGGCTGAGGAGTTGGGCAGGTCGGTCATTCAGAAGCTCATGCGCGGTGGGCCGGCGCCGGGTTTCGTCCTGGCAGTCGCGCCATCTTCGCGCGTGCGAGCGAATCTGTCACGCGACAGTCGGTTCGGCCGGCGTGACTCAGACGCGTGAAGCTCCCCAGACGTGGCGCGTTCACGCGAATCTGTCACGCGAGGGCCGCCGCAGCGTGACCCGGCGTTGGTAGATTGCGCATCCAGCCAGAGAGAAGGGGTGACTCCATGAAGCTGACGGCATCGGAGATGGTGACCCTGGACGGCGTGTACCAGGGTCCCGGTGGCCCCGATGAGGATCGCCGTGGCGGGTTCGAGCGAGGCGGTTGGACCGGGGCGTACGCCGACGCAGAGATGTGGCCGTTCCTGACCGGGTGGTTCGAGCGCGCCGACGCGCTGCTCCTCGGGCGCAAGACCTGGGAGATCTGGGAGCCGTACTGGCCGCTGCACGACAGCGGCGATCCGGTCTCCCATGGCATCAACGTCCTGCCGAAGTACGTGCCCTCCTCCACCCTCACGGACCCGACGTGGCAGAACACGCACGTCATCACGGGCGAACTCGAGGCGGCCGTGCGCGAACTCAAGGCGCAGCCCGGGCGTGAGCTCCAGGTCCACGGGAGCGGCGTCCTGCTCCGGTGGCTCCTCGAGCGCGACCTGGTCGACGAGCTCAACCTGCGGATCCATCCGGTCATCCTCGGCCAGGGACTCCGGCTCTTCCCGGAGCAGGGCCAGACGCACGACCTGGAGCTGATCGACTCACGCACGACAACGACCGGCGTGATGATCCAGACCTTCCGACCGAAGGGCCGGGCCACGTTCGGGTCGCCCGGCTGATGGTGACCAGATACCTCATCTTGTTGCGCGGCATCAATGTCGGGGGCCGGAACAAGGTGCCGATGGCGGCCCTGCGCGAGCTCCTCGAATCGCACGGCCATACCAAGGTCTCCACCTACATCGCCAGCGGCAACGTGATCCTGAGCTCCGATCGATCGGCGGCCACGATCAAGCGAGAGCTCGAGGCGGCGCTCCCCAAGGCCTTCACACTCGACAGCGACCGCATCGCGGTCCTGGTCCTGACGCGAGCGGAGCTCCGGGCCGTCGTGCGCGATCGACCGAAGGGCTTCGGCGACCAGCCCGACACGTACCACAGCGACGCGGTCTTCCTCATCGGCATCGACGCTGCCACTGCGATGATGGTCTTCGACCCGCGACCGGGCGTCGACGCAGTGTGGCCCGGCAGATGCGTGATCTACTCGCAGCGGCTGAGCGCCCAACGGACGAAGAGCCGACTCGCCAAGATGATGGGCACGCCGGCCTACAAGTCGATGACGATCCGCAGCTGGACGACGACGCTCGAGCTGCTCGAGCGCATGGAGATACCCGCGCCGTCATGACACGGCGACCGTTGGCCTGGCTGCCCAGATCCTGGCCCGATCCTGGAAGACCCGAGGACGATCGATGAGCGACGACTCCGACTGGACGAAGAACCTGATCGCCGACATCCGCGCCAACGGGCGCCCCACGAGCGGCTACTTCGACGGGCGCCGCGTGATGGTCCTCACGACGATCGGGGCGCAGAGTGGTCAGCCGCGAACGACCATCGTCACCTACACGCGCGATGGTGACGACTACATCGTGGTCGGTTCGAACAGCGGCGAACCCAAGGATCCGGCATGGTTCAGCAACCTCGTCGCCAACCCGGTCGTGACGGTCGAAGCGGAGCACCAGACGTTCCAGGCCAGGGCCACCATCGCGGAAGGGGCCGACCGCGACGCGCTCTGGGACCGGCACGTGGCAGAACACCAGCAGTTCGCGGACTACCCGTCGAAGACCGATCGGATCATCCCCATCGCCCGCCTCGGGCCGCTCGGCTGATGCCTGTTCGCACCGTCGTCGAACACGGGCCCAAGGACAAGCGTTCGGTCGCCTTCACCCTCGACTGGCCGGGGTGGAGTCGGGGCGGCAAGAGCGGCGAGCTCGCGAAGGAGACGCTCGAGGCCTACCGGGAGCGCTACCGGCCGGTCGCGGACCTCGCCGGGATGGTTGGTGAGTTTGACGGCGCCGGACCTCTCGAGATCGTCGAGGACAAGGTCGGCACCGGTTCGACCGACTTCTGGGGCATCTCGTTCTCGCCGTCGTCAGCCGAACAGGGACCTCTCAGCGAGGCGGACTTCGAGCGCGAGATCACCCTCCTGCGGGCCTGCTGGGCGTTCTTCGACGGCGTCGCGGCACGCGTCTCACCGGTGATGCGCAAGGGCGTGCGCGGTGGCGGACGCGACCGCGACCGGATCATCAGCCATGTCATCCGGGTCGAGAGCGAGGATTTCGCGACGCGGGTCGGGTTGCGCATCCCGGAAGGCGGGGCGCTGAGTCCGGAGGGGCTGCGCGAGTATCGCGAGGCCTACGTCGCCGCGATGCGGGCCTACAACGCCGGGGAGTTCGCGCGACCGATGCGGTCGTGGACGCTGCCGTTCTTGATCCGTCATTCCGGCTTCCACACGATGGACCACGCCTGGGAGATGCAGGACAAAGACCTCACCGGCGAGGACGAGGCCTGAGCCCGTGAGAGTCCTGTTCACGTGCGTGGTCGGCGTCGGGCATTTCAACCCGACGGTCGCCTTGGCCAAAGCGTTCGAAGCCGCCGGCCACACGGTGGCGTACGCGACGGACCCCGGGTTCGTCGGGCACGTGCGCGGCGTCGGGTTCGAGGCGTTCGGCGCGGGCCTGGACATGCCTGAGGCGCGCCGCCGGTTCGCGGAACGCGTGCCCGGCTTCGCGGAAGTCTCGCCCCCGGATCGGATGTCGTATCTGTACCCGATCCTGTTCGGCGAGGTACGCGTCGAGCCGATGCTCGAGGACCTCGCGCGGATCATCCCGGACTGGCGGCCCGACCTGCTGATCCACGACACCGCCGAGATGGCCGGGGCGGTCGCGGCCGAAGTCGCGGGCATCCCTCATGTCGAGCATTCGTTCGGCCTGCTTCGGCCGGCGGCCCTCCGCCAGCGCGCGACGGACGCGCTCGCACCCATCGCCGAGCGGCTCGGCGTGGCCAACCCAGGTGTCGGTGGCATCAACGGCGAGTCGTATCTCGATATCTGCCCGCCGGGCTTCCAGCAGCCGGAGATCGTCGACGTGCCGCGGGTCCAGGCACTCCGACCGGTCGGCTTCGATGACGGGCCGGGCGCCGACTCGCCGGACTGGCAGGTTCCCCTCTCCTCGCGCCGCCTCGTGTACGTGACGCTGGGCACCGAGTTCAACAAGGAGCTGCGCGTCTTCCGCGCCATCCTCGACGGCCTCGGTGGCGAGCCGTACGACGTCGTGGTGACGGTCGGACCGCGCGGGGATCCGGAGGGGCTGCGGCCGTTCGCCGACAACATCCGGGTCGAGCGCTTCATCCCACAGTCGCGTCTGCTCCCTCACGTCGCGGCATTCGTGTCCCACGCGGGCTCGGGCGCCACGCTCGGCGCGCTTCGCGCCGGCGTTCCGATGCTTGCCATCCCGCAGGACGCCGACCAGTTCTTCAACGCCGAGCGGATCGTCGAAACGGGGATCGGGTTGCGCCTGATGCCTCACCACGTCACCGCTGAGGCGATCCGGGATGGGGTGCGGACGCTTCTCGACGACGGTCGCTATCGAGATGCCGCGCGGTTCCAGCAGGCCTCGATCGCGTCGATGCCGGCACCCGAAGACGTCGTGCCCATCTTCGCGGGGTCGTGACCCGGGCACCTTAGCCCGGCGCCGGCTCCACGTTGTGGTTCAGCCGGAAGACGTTGTCGGGATCCCAGGTCCGCTTGAGCCTGGCGAGGCGGGCGAGCTTGGCGTCGCCGTAGAAGAGGCGCGTCTCGTCGGGGCCGGCGTCGGCATTCTCATTGGCGTAGCGGCCTTCGACCGCATCGGGCTCGACGACGGCCATCGCGTCGCGGACCCAGGCACGCCCGCGGTCATCGTCGGCGGCGTCGTCCCAGCTGGCATCCGCGCTGAGGTCGAACCGGGCCGTGCGGCCGGTGAATGCAGTCGCATCGTCGGCGACACGGGCGATCGCTCCACCTTGCGCGGTGACGGAGAAGGAGCCGCCAGCCGGTCCGTCGGAGACATGCTCGACGAGCGCGTCCAGCGCCTCCGGCCGGAACACGTTCGCGTACAGGCCCTTGATGAACGAGCGCCCGCCCCAGCCGAGGATGAGGTCGTGCGCCGTCTGCGCCTCGAGATACGGCTGGCTGCCGCCGCTGACCGAGGTCGGCTCCGGGCCGCGCCGCAACCCGGCCGTGTCACGCTCGACAGCGTCGGCGGGACCGCTGTGGTTGAACGACACGACGACCACGGGATCCCCACCCGGGGCGCCGCCCTCCTCCGCCTCGGCCTGCGAGATGCCGTAGATCATCGAGACGGTGTCGGGTGCGGTCGTGGCGTAGTCCTCGAAGACCTGCCAGACCTCGCGGGCACTGGACGCTGGATAGATGCGCACGCCGCGGTTCAGGTCGGGACCGAAGGGCTGCAGGTCGAACTCGAACGCGGTCGCGATCCCGAAGTTCCAGCCGGCGCCGCGCATGCCCCAGAACAGCTCCGGCTCCTCGGTCTCGCTGGAGCGGACGAACCGGCCATCAGCCGTCACGAGCTCGACCGCCCGCAGGTTGTCGATGGTCAGCCCGAAATGCCGCTGAAGCCGGCCGACACCGCCACCGAGCGTCAGCCCCGCGACGCCGGTGTGGCCGATCACCCCGGTCGGGCAGACGAGGCCGTGCGCCTGGGCCGCGATGTCGAGCTCGCCGAGGAGGGCGCCTCCGTTGACCCGTGCCAGGCGCTCAGCCGGGTCCACCGTGACGCCGCGCATCCGCGACATGTCGACGACGAGTCCGCCGTCGCAGCTCGAATGGCCGGTGGGACTGTGACCGCCGGAGCGGACGGCCAGGACGAGGTCGCGGTCGCGGGCGAAACGGATCGCGGTCGCGACATCGGCCTGCGACGCGGGCCGGACGATGACCGCCGGCCGCAGGTCGTGGACGGCGTTCCACAGCCGGCGGGCCGCGTGATAGGTGTCGTCGGTCGGCGTGACGATGTCGCCGCCGAAGGCCTGGGCGAAACGCGCCAGCTGGTCGGCGGTCGGGCCGGTCGACGGCAGCGTCATCTGGCCTCCCCTGCTGGGCTGTGCTGTCCGAACCAGTCGAGCACTCGCAGCGCTCGGAGCGTGTTCCAGCGGCTCGGCCTGCCTTCGCCGTCCTCCATCTGGAAATGCGCCTCGCCGGCGTAGACGTTCTGGAGCGGCCAGCGGCCGTCGGGGTCCCGCTGCGCCTCGACGACCTCGATCGCCTCGGCCACGCGCTCATCGGGCTTGACCCCGGCGTCGCGCAGGTAGTCGAGAGCGCGCAGGACGTCGTAGTGCCACCAGGTCGGGTACGAGAAGCGGAGCCAGTCGGGGTCGATGATCTCGTCGGTCGTCTTCCGGCGGAAGAGCCGGCGCTCGAGCATGTACGCCTCGCCGCGGCGCCGGGCCTCCCCCACCCCGGACGAGCCGGTCGTCCGCTCGTACTCGAGCAGGCCGTCGAGGACGTTGATGGTCGTGCCCAGTGACGACACCGTCGCGCCGTTCTCGACCTCGCAGTTCCAGCCGCCGTCGGGCAGCTGCTCGCCGAGGAGTCGCTCGACGAGCGGGGTCATGTCGACGCCGAAGTAGGTCCCGGTCGCGACGACGTTGCCGTTGATGCACGGTTCGACCTCGCCCTGGAAGAAGCTGTTGTCGGCCCATGGGGTCTCGAAATCCCTGTCCCGCCAGATGACCAGCTCGCGGACCAGGCCGATGGCGCGTTGCGCCCCCTCGCTACCCGGGTCGAGCCCGAACCGGCGCAGGAGCTCGAGGGCATGGAACGTGTCGGTATAGCCGCGCGACCACGCCTTGCCGCCCCACATGCCATCAGGACCCTGGAGCGCGAGCAGCCGGGCGCCCCAGCCCTCGGTGGCGATCCGGGAGCGTTCGGCGTCGACGACGTCGGCCGGCTCACGGATGAGGTCGCGCATGACCTGCCAGCGGATCGCCGGATCCGAGTCGAGGAGCCAGTCGGCGACGGTCACGCCCGGCGATCCCGCCTAGGAGCCGCCGCCCATCCCGGTCGTGCCGTCCGACATGACCGCCGAGATCATGCCGAACACGTTGTTGTCGGGGTCCAGCAGGTAGCCGACACGACCGACTCCCTGCATGTCCGTGGCCGGCAAGGCTTCCGTCCCGCCGAGCTCGACGCCGCGGCGCATCAACTCGTCGACGTCGTCGACACCGATGACGATGTTGCAGCCCATGACGGGCGCGCCGAGCTCCGGCTTCGGGCCGATGCGCTCGAGCAGACCGCCGTTGATGCCGTGGCCCGCCGTGCCGGCCACGTTCCCGATCGCGCCCTCGCCGGTCACGATCGACCAGTACGGCATGTCGCCGAACTGGCTGAACTGCCAGCCGAGGAGCTCCGCGTAGAAGTCGATCAGCCGCTGCGGCTCGGACGCGTGGATCTCGAAATGGACTACCAGGTTCGCCATGGGACGCCTCCTTCTCTCTGAGGCCGTGAGTATGGACTCCGCGTCGGCGGCGCGGGGTTGGCGAACTCCGTCAATCGCTGGCGCGAGTAGTAGTTGCATACGCAACTACATGACGGTTATACTGCACCCGATGCGATCACGGCTCGTGGTCGCCGATACGACGGGTGAGCCGTCAAAGGAACGCGACACGACATGCAATTCGGCGTCTTCACGGTGGGCGACGTCACGCCCGACCCCACGACGGGTCAGACAGTCAGCGAGGAAGAGCGGATCCGGATCATGGTGACCGTCGCGCTGAAGGCCGAGGAGATCGGTCTCGACGTCTTCGCGACCGGCGAGCACCACAACGTGCCGTTCGTCCCCTCCTCCCCGACCACGCTGCTCGGCTACATCGCGGCCAAGACCGAACGCCTGCAGCTCTCGACCGCGACGACCCTGATCACGACCAACGACCCGGTCAAGATCGCCGAGGACTACGCGATGCTCCAGCACCTGGCCGGCGGCCGGGTGGACCTGATGATGGGCCGCGGCAACATGGGTCCGGTCTATCCGTGGTTCGGGCAGGACCTGCGCAATGCCATCCCGCTGGCAGTCGAGAACTACGACCTGCTGCGCCGCCTGTGGCGCGAGGATGTCGTGGACTGGGAAGGCCAGTTCCGGACGCCGCTGACCGGCTTCACCGCGACGCCTCGACCGCTGGATGGCGTGCCGCCATTCGTCTGGCACGGCTCCATCCGCAGCCCCGAGATCGCCGAGCAGGCCGCGTTCTATGGCGACGGCTTCTTCCACAACAACATCTTCTGGCCGAGCAGCCACGTGAAGCGGATGGTCGAGCTGTATCGCCGTCGCTTCGAGCACTACGGCCACGGCCCGGCGAACCAGGCCATCGTCGGCCTGGGCGGGCACGTGTTCATGCGCAAGAACAGCCAGGACGCGATCCGCGAGTTCCGGCCGTACTTCGATCACGCCCCGGTTTACGGTGGCGCGATGTCACTCGAGGATTACATGGCCCAGACACCGATGACCATCGGCAGCCCGCAGCAGGTCATCGACCGGACGCTGGGCTTCCGCGAGTTCGTCGGCGACTACCAGCGCCAGCTGTTCATCGCCGATCACGGCGGTCTGCCGCTCAAGACCGTGCTCGAGCAGATGGACATCCTGGGCTCCGAGGTCGTGCCGGTGCTGCGGCGCGAGTTCGAGGCGCTGCGACCGGCCGAGGTGCCGGCCGGCCCGCCGCTCCACCCCCGGGTCGAGGCCCCCACTGCCGCCGCGTCCGCGCCGGCGAGGTCGCCGTCGGTCCTGGCGGAGACGCCGGCATGAGCGCCGCGGCCATCCGGTCACTCGTCGTCGTGACCGCAGGCCTGTCCGAGCCATCCTCGAGCCGGCTGCTCGGCGACCGCCTGGCCGCCGCCACGGACCGTCATCTCCGCGAGGCCGGCGTCGAGCCGCGCATCGAGGTCGTGGAAGTCCGCGAGCATGCGGTCGATCTCGCGACGCAGACGCTGACCGGCTTCGCGACGCCGTCACTGCAGGCGGCGCTCGATGCCGTCGTCGCGGCGGACGGGGTCATCGCGGTATCGCCCATCTTCAGCGGCGCATACAACGGGCTGTTCAAGCTGTTCTTCGACGCGCTCGATCGCGACGCGTTCCGGGCGAAGCCCGTCCTCATCGCCGCGACCGGCGGGACGCCACGCCACTCGCTGGCGATCGAGCACTCGATCCGGCCGCTGTTCGCCTATCTCCGGGCAGCGGTCGTCCCGACCGCGGTCTACGCCGCGACCGAGGACTGGGGTCAGGGCTCGGTCGCGACCGATGGCAGCCTGGTCGAGCGGATCGATCGTGCCGCCGCGGAACTCGCCGCGGCCGTGGCCGCGCTGCCACATGCCGCGCTCGTCGATGGCTTCGCCGACCCCGTTCCGTTCGAGGACCTGCTGCGCTCGTCGCATCCTTGACATGGTGGTCGTACAACCGTATGGTTGTACCAATGACCACGACGCTCGACGCCGATCACGTCTTCGCCGCACTCGCAGATGCGACGCGGCGGGACATCGTCCTCCGGGCGCTCCATGGCGGCGAAGGCGTCGCCGAGCTGGCGGGCCACTACCCGATGAGCTTCGCGGCCGTGCAGAAGCACGTTGCGATCCTCGAGCGGGCCGGGCTCGTGACCAAGGAGCGCACCGGGCGGCGCAAGGTCGTCCGCACCAACATCGACGGGCTGCGCCTGGCGCGCAGCCTGCTCGATGAGTACGAGGCGCTGTGGCGCGGCCGCATCGATCGGATGACCGATCTCATCGCCACCGACAAGGGGACCAGCACATGACTGTCACGTCCGTCCAGAAGGACCCGCAGGCCCTGACCCTGCTCCTGACCGCCGAGTTCGATGCATCGCCGACGCGCGTCTGGGAGCTTTGGGCCGACCCGCGCCAGCTCGAACGCTGGTGGGGTCCGCCCTACTGGCCGGCGACGTTCACCGCCCACGATCTGGCGCCCGGGAGTCATGTCGAGTACCACATGACCGGGCCGACGGGCGAGCAACCACGCGGCTTCTGGGACGTCCTGGAGTCCGAGCCACCGCGCCGGCTGGTGTTCCTCGACGGGTTCGCCCACGACGACGGCAGCCCGAACGACGATTTCCCGCGCAATGAGGGACGGGTGACGATCGAGCCGATCGACGCAGCTCGAACACGCATGACGATCGACTTCCACTACACGAGCACGACCGCGATGGAGCTGTACCTGGGCATGGGCATGCAGGAGGGCCTGACCCAGGCGGCCGGGCAGATCGACGCGATCCTGGCCGAGGACGCGGTCTCCGCACGAGGAGACCGACCATGACGACGATGACCGAACCGAGCACCCGCACCCTCGACGTCCCCGGCGCTGTCCTGACCTACGACGTGCGCCCTGTGGACTCCCCTGCCCCGGTCCTGTTCGTCATCGGATCGCCGATGGGTGCCAGCGGGTTCGGCACGCTCGCCTCGCATTTCACCGACCGCACCGTGGTGACCTACGACCCGCGCGGTGTCGAGCGCAGCACGAAGGCCGAGCCGGCCAGCCCATCGACGCCCGAGCAGCACGCCGACGACCTCTCCCGCATCATCGCCGCGCTGGATGCTGGCGCAGTCGACCTGTTCGCGAGCAGCGGCGGCGCGGTGAACGCGCTCGCCCTCGTGGCGAGGCATCCGGAGCAGGTCCGGACGCTCGTCGCCCACGAGCCGCCGCTGGCCTCCGTCCTGCCCGACCGCGAGAGTGCGATGGCTTTGACCCAGGCGATCCATGACACCTACGAGCGACTCGGGTTCGGCGCCGGCATGGCCCAGTTCATCGTCGCGGTGGGCTACCGCGGACCGATCACCCCCGAGTTCGCCAGCCAGCCGCCGCCCGATCCGGCGATGTTCGGGATGCCGACCGGCGACGATGGGGCGCGGACCGACCCGCTGCTCGGTCAGAACATCGTGTCCTGCACGCACTACGAGCCGGACTTCGATGCGCTGCGAGCAGCCACGACGCGGATCGTCCTGGCCGCCGGCGTGGAGTCGGGAGGCCAGATGGCGTCACGCGGAGCGTTCGCCGTCGCTGAGCGACTCGGCACTGAGCCGGTGACCTTCCCGAGCGGCCACGCCGGCTTCCTCGGCGACGAGTACGGCCAGCCAGGCGAGCCGGACGCCTTCGCGGCGAGGCTGCGCGAGGTCCTGGCCGAAGGCTGACCACGATGCGCGGCAAGGGGATCATCTACGACGCCGGCTTCCTCCACGACGGGGTCAGCTCCCGCGAGCCGTTCGACCTGGCCATCGTCGCCCGCGAGATGCAGGTCATCCGGGACGACCTGCACTGCACGGCCGTGCGGATCACCGGTGGCGATCCCGATCGCCTCGAGTGCGCCGCCGAGCTGGCCGCCGCGGCCGGTCTCGAGGTCTGGCTCTCGCCGTTCACCTCGGATCTCGACCCGGACGAGATGGTCGCCCTGCTCGTCGACTGCGCCGAACGTGCAGAGCGCATCAGGCAAGGCGGCGCCGCGGTCGTGCTCGTCGCGGGCGCCGAGATGAGCCTTCTCAACAACGGCTTCCTGCCGGGCGACTCGCTCAAGGTGCGGATCGGGCTGCTGGCTCAGCCGGCGCGCCTGCGCGAGGCGATGCCCGCCGTTCCGGCGCTGATGAACGACTTCTTCGCCCGGGCCCTGCCGGCCGTCCGTGATCGGTTCGGGGGCAGGGTCACCTACGCGGCGATCCCGTTCGAGCGCGTCGACTGGACGCCGTTCGACGTCATCGGGCTCGACCTCTATCGGACCGCCGAATTCGTCGATCGCTACCGCGACGCGATCCGCTCGATCGTCGCCGGCGGCAAGCCCGTCGCGATCACCGAGTTCGGGACGGCGACCTATCGCGGCGCCGGCGACAGGGGCGCCCGGGCGGGCGAGATCGTCGTGTGGGGCGAGTCGATCACCCCGCTCCATCTCGACGGCGTCTACGAGCGCGACGAGACCGAACAAGTCCGGTACCTGCGGGAGCTGCTCGAGATCTACGAGGGCGAAGGGGTCGACAGCGCGTTCGTGTGCACCTTCGAGAACACGCAGCTGCCGCACCGCCCCGGCGGCGACCCACGGGACGACCTGGATATCGGGTCGTACGGCATCGTCAAGGTGCTCGACGGTGGCCGGGGCGAGACATACCCCGACATGCCCTGGGAGCCGAAGGCCGCGTTCGCCGCCCTCGCCGACCTGTACCGCGTCGGATGAGGTAGGGTCTCGCGGTCACCAGCACCAGACACCTGGAGGGACCGATGGCCGAGGTTCTGCTGTTCCACCACGCTCAGGGACTGACACCCGGTGTCGTCGCGTTCGCCGACGCGCTGCGGGCCGCCGGGCATACCGTCCATACGCCGGACATGTTCGACGGGCGCACGTTCGCATCGATCGACGAGGGCATGGCCTTCGTCAAGGAGTCCGGGTTCGAGGCGGTCCTCGAGCGGAGCGAACGCGTCGCCGACGACCTGCCCGCGGACCTCGTCTACGCCGGGATGTCGCTCGGCGAGATGGCGGCGCAGAAGCTGGCCCAGACGCGGCCCGGCGCTCGCGGGGCGTTGCTCTTCTACTCGTGCATCCCGATCAGCGGCGACTGGGCGTTCGGGCCGTGGCCCGACGGCGTGCCGGTCCAGATCCACGGGATGGACGCCGACCCGATCTTCGTCGGCGAGGGCGACATCGAGGCGGCCCGCGAGATCGTCGCCACGGTCGAGGATGCCGAACTCTTCCCTACCCGGGCGACCAGCACTACTTCGCCGACAGCTCCCTGCCGTCCTACGACGCGGATGCCACCGCGCTCCTCACGCAGAGGGTGCTCGACTTCCTCGCCCGCGTCTGACCGCCCGAACGCCGTGTTCGGCGTCGACCTCCTGTCCGTCAGGTCGAGCCCTGCGGCCGTCCGGCGCATCGAGACCGTGACGCTCCGCTAGGCTGCCACTGACGATGCCGACGACGCCTCCCGACCTGAGTGGCCTGACCACATTCCTCCAGGAACGCGGCCTGCCGCTGCTCATCCTGTTGGTCGTGACGCTGCTGGCGTTCCGTGCCATCCGCCCGCTCGCCCACCGGTTCATCACCCGCACGCTCGAGCGCCGGGCGGCCCGCCGGGGCGAACTCACCGACGTGGACCCCGAGGTGGCCGCGCTCATGGCCGAGGAGAGCGTCAAGCGCATCACGACTATCGAGGACCTCGTCGCGACGATCCTCAAGTTCACCGTCGCCATCGTCGCGGTCCTCGTCCTGCTGACGATGCTCGACCTGCTGCCGGTCATCGCCGGGCTGGGTCTGATCGCGTTCGCGATCACCCTGGCTGGACAGAGCATCGTGCTCGACTACCTGATGGGCATCCTGATCGTCCTGGAAGGTCCGTACTACAAGGGCGACTGGGTCCAGCTCGGCGGCGTCGAGGGCGAGGTCGAGGAGGTCGGGATGCGCCGGACCGTCATCCGTGACGCCAGCGGGACGGTCCACAGCGTCTCGAACGGGGAGACGCGGATCGCCTCGAACCTGACCCGCATCTTCGCCCGGATGCTGGTCGACATCACCGTCGCCTATGGAACCGATCTCGACCGCGCGACGGCCATCGTCAACGATGTCGGTGTCGCCATGTTCGAGGACGAGGCGTGGGCGAACCGGTTGCTCGAGGCACCACAGCTGCTCCGGGTCGATGCGCTGGGCGAGCTCGGGATGACGTTGCGCGTCGCCGGCAGGGTTCGCGCGGCGGACCGCTTCGTCGCGCCGGGCGAGCTCCGGAAGCGGCTGCTCGCGGCGTTCCAGTCGAATGGCATCGAGATCCCCGTCCGCGGGTACGCCGCGCCGCAGTCGGGTCCGTAGAGCGCCTCGTCACGAGTCGGCGCTCGGCGGCTACCGCCCCGGTCGCACCGATGGCATGCCGTGACGCGCCGAGCGCCTCGCCAGAGGGTCGCGCCACTGGTCTGCGAGGGCCGGATGATCGACCACGGCGCGCAGCCGATCGGCCGGCACCGTCCGGTCCAGCATCGCCAGGTGGGCGTCGAGGACGCTCACTCCCGCCCGATCCCGGGCGGCCAGCCGAATGGGACCGGCCGCCGGGGCCTCGCCCGACTCGAGGACGCGGAGATACCAGCCGGTCCGACCTGAGACCCGAAGCCGGCCGCCGATGTCGTTGCGCTCGCGATACAGGCTCAGCTTGTAGCAGGGCCAGCGTGGCTGGGTCACCTGGAGCACGGCCGAACCCCACTCCCAGATGTCGCCGATCCCGACGTCGCTCTCGGTCACGCCGACCGTGCTGACGTTCTCGCCGAACGGTGCCTCCCCGAGCGCTTCACCGAGGTCAGCGGCCCAGGCGATGAGGTGCTCGGACGGGTAGGCATAGACCGCCTTGTCCGGGCCGCCGTGCACGCTGAGGTCCGCCTGGCCGTCGCCCGAGATGTTCAGCTCGGAGACCCACAGCATCGACGTCGATGGGACTGGGTGTTTTCGGATGCCACTCCACACGCGTTCACCATCGAGGTCGGCGAGCACAGAGGGCGTCGCCACGTTCACCGCGGCCAGTTCGATCTGCGACGTCACCGCCGCCCGGATCGTCAACGAGCCGTCGCGAGGGCGCGCTCCCGCGCTCGCTCGAAGCCCGCCAGGCTTCGCTCGACCATCGCGTCACTCGCCGTCAGCGAGATCCGGAACCAACCGGGCACCTCGACGACGGTTCCCGGCAGGACAAGGACATCCTCCTCGGCGAGGATGTCGCCGAAGGCCTCGTCATCGTCGATCGGGCTGCGTGCCATGACGTAGAAGGTGCCCTCGGGCATGGTCGTTTCGTAGCCGAGGCCGCGCAGCGCCGGCACGAGTCGATCCCGCCGCTGTTCGAGCGCCGGGATGTCGATCGAGAGCTTCTCGAGGTCCTCGATCGCGTGCTGCAGGAGGGCGTTCGGGAAAAGGAACCCGCCGGCCAGCTGAGCGATCATGATCCGCTCTCGCAGGGCCGCGCGATCGGGCATGGTCGGCGGCACGGTCAGGTAGCCGATGCGCATGCCGGGCGCCAGCAGCGTCTTCCCGTACGAGTAGGTCGTGATCGTGTTCGGGTAGACCTCGGCCGGACTGTGGAAGACCCGCCCGTCGAACAGGATCCGGTTGTACGGCTCGTCCGAGACGAGATAGATGGACCGTCCGCTGCGGCTCGCCGCCGCGTCGAGGGTGTCGGCCAGTGCCTGGAGGTCGGGCAGCGGGTAGACGCGGCCGCTCGGGTTGTGTGGCGAGTTGAGCAGGACGGCCCGGGTGCGCGGCGTGATGGCGGCCGCGATCGTCGCCGGGTCGAGGTCGAATGCGGGTGGCGTCAGCGGCACCCGGACGGGCACGCCGCCCGCCGCGAGGATCAGCAGCTCGTAGAAGAACCATGGCGGCGACAGGAAGACGACCTCGTCACCCGGCTCGAGGATCGCCCGGAACGCGACGGCCAGGGCCGCGAAACCGCCATTCGTCATGGCGACGTCGGCCGGATCCCAGTCGAGGCCAGTGCGCGTTGACAGGCCGAGCGCGACAGCCGCCTGCGACCTGGGCTCGCTCAGCTTGTACGCGAACCAGTCGGCTCCCTGCGGCTCGAGGTGGGCGCGCAGCGCGTCCACGTATCCCGCGAGGGGCATCTCCTGCGGGTTGCCGACCGCGAAGTTGGCGACCCCAGGTCGACTGTTCCTCGCCCAGATCGGCCCATCGAAGAAGCGCAGGAACGGCGCGATCGAATTGCGCAGGGTCATGGTCGTCGTCGATGTGGTCGTCGGTGTCGTCATCGGTCGTGCCCTCCACCCCTTGCCTCGGTCGTCCGGCAATGCTACCCAGCGCCGACGGTGATGACGACCTTGCCCGCCGAGGAGCCCTGGTCGACGTACCGTAGCGCCGCCACGACCTCCTCGAGGGGGTACCGCCGGTCGATGGCCGGCGTGACCGCGCCGGTCGCGATGAGGCCCGCGAGTGTCGCGACATCGTCTGCCTTGAACGGCTTCCACCAGAGCATGAGGCCCATGTGCTTGCCGGTCGCCAGCGAGATGACCGGGCCGAGCAGCAAGGCCGCGGCGAGCGGTCGCGCTTCGCCGCCGAGGGTGACGTAGACACCGCCGGGTCGCAACGCGCGGCGGATCCGCAGGATCGGGTGGTGCGAATCGGTATCGACGATCCAGTCGTAGCGCTCGCCCGTGCTGGTGTAGTCCACCTCAGCGTAGTCGAGCACGCGGTCGGCCCCGAGCGAGCGGACGAAGTCCATCTTGGCTGCGCTGCAGACGGCGGTGACGTCCGCGCCCATCGACTTCGCGATCTGGACGGCGAACGGTCCGACGTTCCCCGACGCGCCGTCGATCAGGACCTTGTCGCGGGGCCGCGGCGTGCGCCCGGAGCGCAGCCGGAGCCCCTGGACCGCGAGCACGCCCGAGTGTGGGAGCGTCGAGGCATCCTCGAACGACATGCCGTCCGGGATCGCGAGGAACGCCCGCTCAGGCGCGCAGGCGTACTCGGCGAACGCACCCTGACCGAACGGGTATAGGTCGGCGAACACGCGGTCGCCCGGCGCGAACTCGGTCACATCCGGCCCGATCGCCTCGACGACGCCGGCGGCATCGAGCCCGAGCCGATGGTTCCGCGGGGCGCGCAGGCCGAGGAACAGGCGCACGAACGGTGGGCGCGGCTCGATGCCGTCGAAGTCGGCGCGGTTGATCGACGCGGCGCGAACGCGGATGAGCACCTCATCGCCGGCCGGCCTCGGCCGGTCGACCTCACGCAGGGACACGACCTCCCCCGGCGGGCCGTAACGGTCGCGGACGGCCGCCTTCATCGGGACGGAGTCTCATCCTCGGCCGTCGGAGCCGGGTCCGTCTCGACGGCCGGATGGTCGCTTCGGTAGGCGGCCAGGTCGCGCTTCGCCTTGCGGTCGAAGAACGGGATGAGAAAGGGCAGCATCACCAGTCCGGCCACGAATAGGGCGACGAGCAGGATAAGGACATCGTTGGACTGGCCCGGGAGCATCGCCGTCAGGACCTGCACGGTCAACGCGTAGGCGATGGCTCCAGCCGGGAACGAGAGCACGAGGAGGATCGTCGGAAGGTGGCGCACGTCTGGCCAGTATCGGTCATGGACGGTCGCCGCGGTCGGCGCGCCAGTGCGCCGGCGCCCGGTCGAAAGCGCGCTTGAAGGCGCTGCTGAACGCCTCCTCGGACGTGTCGCCGACGCTCAGGGCGATCTCGCCGACCCCGGCCCCGGTCGATCGCAACCGGCCAGACGCGAGGTTCAGCCGACGCTCGATCGCTGCGTCCGGAGCTGCTCGAGCAGCCCGTCCAGCGCGTCGATGCGCGCCTGGATCGCAGCCGGCTCGCCGTCCATGCTCGCGCGGCGGTCGCCATAGACCGAGAGCTGGGTCTGGACGCGACGCAGGTCGGACAGCTCGCCTGCCTTCATCTTCAGCAGCAACCGCTCCACGACGGGAGCCACGGCGGGCGTGATCGTCAAGGTGATCGGTGGCTCATCGACTGTCACTGGTCGTCCTTCCGTGCCTCCGTCGGGCCGCGTCCCGGGTCGCCCGTCTCGCAGGGTCGCACAGTAGGACGGCGCCTGCCTGACCCGGCGGTCCGCATCCGATTGGGGGTCGGGTACGATACGGCCCGCAACGCCCGGACCTCGAGCGAACGGAGCCCGTGATCGACTCGAACAGCACATCCCTGGGGCCGCTCGACGGCGAGCGTTTCTGGAGAGCGGTCCGTGACTCGGTCCTGCAGGCCGTCGTCGTCGACGACGCGGTCATCCGGCTTCTCGCGGTCGCCGTCCTGGCCCACGGGCACGCCCTGATCGAGGACGTTCCCGGCGTCGGCAAGACGCTCCTCGCACGGGCCTTCAGCCGGACCCTGGGGATGGATTTCGCGCGGGTGCAGGGCACGCCAGACCTGCTGCCCGGCGACGTCCTCGGCGCGAGCATGCTCGAGGGTGGCGGCTTCCGCTTCTTCCCCGGCCCGATCTTCACCCATGTCCTGCTCGTCGACGAGATCAACCGGGCGACGCCGCGGACGCAATCGGCCCTGCTCGAGGCGATGGAGGAGGGCCACGTCTCCATCGAGGGCGAGACGCGGCCTCTGCCCGACCCATTCCTGGTCCTCGCCACGGAGAACCCGATCGAACTCGAAGGGACGTTCGCTCTGCCGGAGGCCCAGCTCGACCGCTTCCTCGTCCGGATCCGGCTCGGCTACCCGGATCGAGCCGGCGAGGGTCGGATCGCCCGCCGTTACCGGGCCAGTGCCGAACCGCTCGACGCGGTCACGGTCGTCGCCTCGCCCGACCAGGTGCGCTCCATGCGTGATGCCGTCCGGGCGGTCGAGGTCAGCGCGCCGGTCGAGGACTACATCGTCGACCTCGTGCGTGACACGCGGGAGCGGCCCGAGTTGCGCCTGGGCGGCAGCCCGCGGTCCAGCATGGCGCTCTACCGGGCGACGCAGGCATGGGCGTATCTGGCAGGTCGCGACTTCGCCCTGCCCGACGACGTGAAGGCGCTCGTGCCGTCCGTCCTGGGCCATCGGATCATCCTCGACCTTGATCGCCAGCTGCGGGGAGCGACCGCGGAGGATGTCATCGACGCGGTCCTTGCGTCCGTCCCCGCTCCGCCGGTCGAGGCCATCGCCGCCCGACCCGGGACCTGACGTGGGCGGCGGCGCCGTCTTCGCGATCGTCCTGATCGTGGTCGGGGCGATGCTCGGCGCCGGCGGCCTTGTGCTCGCCGGCGTCCTGACCGGGATCGTGCTCCTGGTCCAGACCATCTGGTCGCGCTACGGGCTGCGCTCGCTCGACTACGAACGGCGGATCTCGGCGCACCGCGTGCCCTGGGGCGAGCGGATCGAGCTCGACCTCATCGTCCGCAACGCCAAGCTCCTGCCACTGCCCTGGCTCCAGATCGACGACCTGGTCACGCACGGTGCCGACATCGCCGGCCGCCAGGTGACGCCGTCCGCGCAACGCGGCTACGACGTCGTGCGCGGGACCTGGAGCGTCGGCTGGTTCGAGCGGGTGACCCGGCGGCTCCAGATCGTCGGGTCCCATCGCGGCACGTTCCGATTCGTCTCGGCCGAGTTGCGCGTGGCGGACCTGTTCGCGCGCTCCAGCCGGAGCGAGGAGCGGCCGTTGGCCACGACCTACCGGGTGGTGCCCCGGATGGTGCCCATCCGGTCGACGATGTCGCAGAGCCCCTCGACGGGCGCCTCGCGCGCGGCCACCGGGCTGTTCGAGGAGCCGTCGCTGTTCGCCGGCGTTCGGCCATACCAGCCGGGCGACCAGATGCGCCGGATCCACTGGAAGGCGACCGCTCGTGTCGGTCGACCGGTCAGCCGCCTGTACGACCCGGCGCGCGAGCGCGAGGTCGTGATCGCGCTCGACATGCAGACCATGCCCAGCGAGTGGTGGATGCTGACCTGGGACGACGATCTCGTGGAGGGCCTGTGCATCGCGGCCCTCTCCCTTGCGCGATCGTTCATCACGGAAGGCGTCGCGGTCGGACTCGCGGTGAATGCCTTCAGCGACCGGCCGCAGCGGACCGTGTTCCTGCCGCCGAGCGCGGGCCTGCGACAGGTCGCCACCATCGCCGACCTCCTGGCCGACGTCAGCCCCTACGCCTCGGTCCCGTTCGAAGGGCTGCTGTCGTCGGTCACCCGTCGGGCGCCGGCGGGCTGCTCCGTGATCGCCCTCAGCGCGCGCGATCCGCTCGAGTTCGCGCCCGTGCTGCGGCGGATGCGTGCCCAGGGATACGTCGCCAGCCACGCGGCATTCGGGCCGGAGGCTGGGCAATGGACCGCCCGAGCGCGGGCGTTCGGCCTGACCAGCGCCGCCTATCGTCTCGATCCCGACTGGATGACTGCCGATGCGCTCGCGCGTCTCGCCTGACGGCCTGGTCGCCGTCCTGGCGGCCTGCTCGCTCGAGGCAGCCTGGGTCACCTTGCTGTACACCCTCATCGGAAGCCTCGCGACCGATGGTCCAGGCCCGCTGCCGATCCTCGCCTTTGCGGGCGCGGCGGCGGTCGGGCTTGGCTTCGCCCGCTGGGCGGCACAGGATGAGGGTCGGTCGTACCGAACGCCGGTCGCGATCCTCGTCGTCGGCGCGGCCTTGATCGGCTGGCTCGTTCCACTCGGCGCCTCGGTCGCCCGGTTGGGCGAGGCGCCGATGGCGGTCCTCGAGCTGCATCCGGGCGGGATCCTCCTCGGCCTGGCCGTGCTCCGTGGCACGGCGCACGTCACGGCGGACGATGACGAGCGGATCGCCGAGATCGCGCTCGGGCCCGGCCTGGCCGGCATCGCCCTGCTCTGGCTGATCCTGACCGTGAGTGGTGGCGGCCACGAGCCGAGCACGATCGATGCCGCCTTCTCCGCCACGGTGACCTACGTGGCCGCCGGGCTGCTGAGCATGGGCCTCGCTCGATCGGCCGGACTCAAGGACTCGGGGGCGGTGGGGACGGATCGACGGACGTGGGTCGGCGTGCTGGTCGGCGTCCTTGCCGGGATGCTCGCCGTGGCGATCCCGCTCGCACTCGTCATCGGCGTCCCGGTCGACCGAGCGATCCGCGGCGCCCTCGGGCCCATCGGCGATCTCCTCGTGCCGATCGTGAGCCTGCTCCTCCTGCCGGTGGCGCTGCTGGCATCCGCCCTGGTCTGGCTGATCGGCACGCTCCGACCGGGTGGCGGGCCGCAGCCGGAGGCGCCGATCAGCGGCGTCGGCCCGGTCGCCATCGACTGGGGACATCCGTTGGGACCCGCCGGCACGGAGGCGGTGATCCTCGGCCTCGTCCCGATCGTGATCGGGTTCGCGCTGGCATTCCTGCTGATCCGCCGCTTCCTGGGACGGTCGATGTTCGAATTGGCCGATCGCGACATGACCGAGATCCGCGAGACCGAAGGCCCAACGGGTGGCATCCGGCTCCGCCTGCCACACATCGACGTCCCGCGGCGACAACCCGACCCGCGCACGGCGAGCGAGGCGTACCTCGCCAGTCTCGAGGTGCTCGCAGCATCGCCCGAGATCGCCCGGTCAGGGTCGGAGACCCCGGCCGAACACGCCCGCCGATTGCGCGGCGATCCGGCTGGTCCGACGCTCGCTCGCCTGGCCGCGGACTACGCACTGGCCGAATTCGGGCGCCGCCGGCTGTCGCCCGCCGAAGACCGGCGTGCGGTCGACCGGTGGCGACGGCTGCGCGCCACGCGCAGGAAGGACGCCTGACCGGTCGAACGACCCGGCGGGCTCGCGACGAACCGATGTCGCGAGCCCGCCCGACGCGTTAGAAGGACAGGCCGCTCAGGTGGGCCGGATCGATCGTCACGTCATAGCCCGGCCCGGCCATGGCCATGCCGACGAACGCGGTCACGACGGCGATCACCGCGACCAGCGCGACGACCAGGAGGAAGATGCGAAGGAGATCCTCGGCCAGATGATCGGCCACGGGCTGCTGGAGCACCATGTGCGCCTCCGAGGGTCGACGACCGCACGATGCCAGAGGTTCAGACGTGGTTCGGCGACCCGAGCGAATCGCGCTTCACTGAATCAGTGGCGACAACCCCTTCCGCACCCACGAACGTACGCCTGGACCGGGGTCCCGCCAAGTGCCGAACGGCCGGTTTCGGGCGACGACGGCGCCGCTCATGACGTCTCATCCGGAGCGGAACCTCGGCCGGCATGGCCGGCGGTCGACTGTGTGACGGCGCGCGTCAACAGCTCGAAGATCGGGGCGAGCTGGCCAAGCAACCGGCCGTCCTCGCCGTAGATCGACAGGTTCGAGCCATGCAGCACCTTCGCTGCCGACTCGACGATCTGCGGTGCCTGTTCGATCGGCAGCATCTCGCGGCGCATGTCCTGCTGCGCACGAGCAAGGAAGAGCTCACCGTCGACGTCGAGCGTCTTGACGGCGTTCTGGAGCTGCCGGAGCTCCAGCTCCTCCCGGAGGACCCCGCGTTCATGCTCGATGCGGAGCAGCCGGACGGGCGTCTCGGAGGCCAGCCTGTCCTGTTCCGCCTCCAGCTCGCTGTGCAGGCGTTGCTGGGCCAAGTGGAGGAGCTGCTGCTCGGTCTCGAGGCTCTCGACCTGCATGCGCCGCTGGCGCGCCAGCTGCGCCAATTCGAGCTCTTCGGTCCTGCGCAGCGCCTCACGGTCGCCGGCAAGCCTCTGCTCCTGGACGCGACCCTCGGAGGCCAGCTCGGCCAGCTGGATCGCCTCAGCCGACTGCATGTCCGAGCGGTCGCTGGCCAGCTTGATCTCGTTGCGCACCTCCGCCTCGAGCTGCTGCCGGAGGTGCGGGTCGACGATGTAGACCTGGGCCACCTGGGCGACGTCGACCTCGACACCCCATGACCTCGACCGGTCGGCATCGTCATGGATGGTCGTCTGCAGGGCCGACACGACGACGCCGCTGAGGGTCGTCTTCCGCTGCTCGATGCACTCGGTCATGGTCATGTGCGAGACCGCATGGCGCAGCTCCGCAAGCGCGACATGGGTCAGCTGCCCGGTGATCTGCCGGGGCCCCTCGCCATCTGTGAAGTCGAAGAGTCGCGCGGCCGCGACCGGATCGGTGATCCGATACAGGATGCTGCCCTTGAAGCGGAGCGGGATCCCGTCCTTCGTCTCCTGGGTGAACTCGAAAGCGGCTTCCTGCTTGGTGCTCGGGATGAGCACGTAGACGGTGCCCGGCCGGAGGATGGCCTGGACGGCCGACCCCCTGTTCTCGAGCACTCCATGACGACCGACCAACAGGTACTGATTCGGACCCGCACGTACAACCGGCACTTGGCTGCATCTCCACTTCAAGGGTTCCGCGGACGCTCAGTCGGGCGGCGGGGAGAGCGGCGGCGCACGGACCGAACCCGCGAAGGATGGGGCGGGAGTCAGGGCCTGCACGCCCGCAGCGAACCACCGATGGTCATGCGCGCCAATCGTCCGAAAGTACTGGCCGCCGCACAGGCGGCGGACGCCGGATAAAGGGTCGCCCGGGCGCTCCCGTCACGAAATGAAGGGTCGAGCGGCTGCACGCCTGTCAGGTCGCTCGATGTGCCGAGCGGGTGCCCGCTCGTAGCGTGTCGGCATGACCTCGACCCCCCGGTCGAAGCAGGGATCAGGAACGGAGGCACTCGGATGGCACACGCGGGCACCCCGACCGACCTGGCGCAGCAGCCGGCGACGTCAACGACCAACGGTCTGTGGCAGACGGCCGCGGCGGCGATCGTGCTCCTGGCGCTCGTCGTCGGGATGGTCATCGTCACCTCGAGTCTCCTGGCGAGCAAGGCCTCGATCGCTCCGGCGGCGGACCATCGCTACGACCAGATCGAGAACCAGCGCGGCGCCGCCGACTTCGGCCCGTTCGCCGAGGACCGGAGCTACGACCAGATCGAGAACCAGCGCGGCGCCTTCGTCGTCGACGGGCTCGCGAACGACCGCAGCTACGACAAGATCCAGAGCGAGCGCGGCACGGTGGACCTCGGCAAGGTCGTGGGCCACAAGGGCGCGATGGCCACCCAGTAGTCGAATCGCCTCCCATCAACGAGGGCCGGTCTCCTCCCGGCCCTCGTTTTCTGTATGGTCGCGACATGCGGACCGTCGGCCCCTTCACCTCGCCCCGGCATGGGAGCAATCCCCCACCCGGGCGGCACGTCGTTCCGCGTCTGGGCGCCCCACGCGACGGCCGTCTTCGTGACCGGCACGTTCGACGACTGGGCCGGTGACGATGTCGCGCTGGCGCGCGACGATGACGGCTCGGCCGAGACATGGTCGGCCGACGTCGACGGCGTCGTCGCCGGCGACGAGTACCGATTCACGATCCGGACCGCCGGCGGCGACCTGTCGCGGATCGATCCGTACGCCCGGCTGGTGACGAACTCGGTCGGCAACGGCATCGTCTACGACGGGGACGCCTTCGAGTGGGGCGACGATCCCGTGGCCATGCCCTCCTGGGATGACCTCGTCATCTACGAGATGCACGTCGGGACGTTCGCGCCATCGGGCGAGCGGGCCGGGACGTTCGACGAGGCCCGACGGCGGCTCCGCTACCTCGACCACCTCGGCGTGTCGGCGATCCAGGTGATGCCGCCGTTCGAGTTCGCCGGGGACATCTCGTGGGGCTACAACCCGGCCCACCTGTTCGCCATCGAGTCGTCCTATGGCGGGCCGGACGCGTTCAAGGCGTTCATCCGCGACGCCCATGCCCGCGGGATCGCGGTCATCGTCGATGTCGTCTACAACCATCTCGGCCCGTCGGACCTCGACCTGTGGCGGTTCGATGGCTGGGGCGACGGCGACGGCGGCGGGATCTACTTCTACGACGACGAACGCGCCCAGACGCCGTGGGGCTCGACCCGGCCCGACTACGGCCGCGGCGAGGTCCGTACATTCCTGCGCGACAGCGCCATGACCTGGCTGGACGAATTCCGTTGCGACGGCCTCCGGTTCGATTCGACCGTGTTCATCCGGACCGGTCGATGGCTACCCTGCCGTGCCCGGCTCGGTCCAGCTGCCCGATGGCTGGTCGTTCCTGACCTGGATCAACGACGAGATCCGGGCCCGTCAGCCGTGGAAGATCACCATCGCCGAGGACCTCGAGGACGACCCGATCATGACCACGCCCAGCGGCGACGGTGGGGCGGGCTTCGACGCCCAGTGGGACGTCGGGTTCATCAGGCGGATCCGGCCCCAGCTCCTGGTCAGCGACGACAGCCAACGGGACATGGACGCCATCGTCGCCGGGATCCTCGGCGAGGGTCGTGGCGAGCCGCTCAACCGGGTCATCTACACCGAGTCGCACGACGAGGTCGCGAACGGCCTCGTGCGCATCCCGGAGGCGATCGCGCCCGGCGACGCCGACAACTGGTTCGCGAAGAAGCGTGCGATGCTCGGCTCCGCCCTCGTCCTGACGTCGCCCGGCATCCCGATGCTGTTCCAGGGCCAGGAGCTGCTGGAGGACGGCTTCTTCGACGACACCGTCCCGCTCGACTGGGACAAGACCACCTCGAACCGGGGCATCGTCGAACTCCACCGGGACCTGATCCACCTGCGTCGCGACCGTGCCGGCCTGACCCGCGGATTGCGCGGTCCGAGCGTGGCCATCCTCCGGGCCGATCACGAGACCAAGGTGCTGGTCATGCACCGCTGGCGGGATGGCGGGGCGCACGACGACACCATCGTCATCGCCAACTTCGCGAATCGCACCATCGACGGCATGCCCGTCGGCTTCCCTGCCCCGGGCCGCTGGACGGTGCGCTTCAACTCGGACGCGACGGCCTATGCCGCGGACTTCGGCAGCCACGAGGCGTACGACCTGGTCGCCGACGGCCCGCCGACCGACGGGCGCGACCAGAGCGGCCTGGTCTCGCTCGGACCCTACAGCGTGGTCATCTACTCGCGCGAGGATTGACGACTCGCGCTATTCTTAGACCGACAGTCGGTTTATGAATGTGGAGCGGGCCGATCGTGGCGAGAACGGTCAACGTCGAGGAGCGAACGGTCAGGCGCGACGCCTTCGTGGAGGCCGCGGCAAAGCGCATCCAGACGCAGGGCTACGAGCGAATGAGCATCCAGGACGTCCTCGACGACGTCGATGCCTCGCGTGGCGCGTTCTACCACTACTTCGATTCCAAGCAGGCGCTGCTCGAGGCCGTCATCGACCGGATGGGCGACGCCGCGATCGCGAATCTGGGCACGACCCTGGACGACCCGGATCTGCCCGCTCCCCAGAAGCTCGAGCTCGTCTTCTCGTCGATCGGCAGCTACAAGGCCTCTCGGTTCGATCTGGTCATGGCCATCCTCGAGGTCTGGCTGTCCGACGACAACGCCATCGTCCGCGAGAAGTTCCGACGCTACGTCGCCACCCGGATGACACCCATCCTCGCGTCGATCATCCGCCAGGGCGCGGCTGAAGGCTCGATGGCGGTCGACGACCCGGACGACACGGCGCGGATCGTCGTGTCGCTCATCCTCGGCGTCAACGAGCTGGCGGGGCACCTGTTCATGGCCCATCAGGCGGGCAGCGCATCGATCGAGTCGATCGTGGCGACGTTCGGGGCATATACCTCGGCGCTCGAACGGATCCTCGGCCTGCCTGCGGCCTGCCTCCACCTCATCGACGAACAGACCTTGCGCTGGTGGTTCGAGCAGCCCTTGAAGGAGCACGCATGACGACCGTCATCGAGACCGAGCGACTGACCAAGTCGTACGGCAGTCACCGCGGCATCATCGACCTCGACCTGCTGATCGAGGAAGGTGAGGCATTCGGCTTCCTCGGGCCCAATGGTGCCGGCAAGACGACGACGATCCGGACCCTGCTCGATCATCTCCGCCCGACGTCGGGCAAGGCCCGGGTCTTCGGCATCGAGACGACGGTGGACCCGATGGCCATCCACGCCCGTCTCGGGTACCTGCCCGGCGAATTCGTCCTGTACGACAAGCTGACCGGCGGCCAGACGATCGAGTACTTCGCCAACCTGCGCGGCGGGGTGGACGCCGCTTACCAGGAGGCGCTCGTCAAGCGCCTCGACATCGATCCGACACGCAAGTTCCGCGAGTACTCCAAGGGCAACAAGCAGAAGATCGGGCTGGTCATCGCGCTCCAGCACCGGCCGGAGCTGCTGATCCTCGACGAGCCGACTTCGGGGCTCGATCCGCTCGTCCAGCAGACGTTCTACGAGATCATCCGCGAGGCCAAAGCCGAAGGCCGGACGATCTTCCTGTCGAGCCACATCCTGTCCGAGGTCGAGAAGACATGCGACCGGGTCGGGATCATCCGTGACGGGCAACTCGCCCGCGTCGGCCGGGTCGAGGAGCTGCGCGACCTGGCCCACCACCAGGTCGAGATCGTGTTCAAGGGCGAAGTCCCGACGGCAGCCTTCCAGGCGCTGCCGGGAGTCGGAGATGTGCGGGTCGACGACCACACCATGCATCTGCGCGTGAGCGGCTCGATCACGCCGGTCATCCGGGCGGCGGCCGGCTACGACCTGGCCGACTTCGTCAGCCGCGAGCCGTCGCTCGAGGAGACGTTCCTGGCCGAATACGCGCGCGGGCCGGTGGAGGCCGCCTGACATGGTCGCGACGCCGACGATCCAGCCATCAGCTTTCCACCGCCTGTACGGCCTCGGCAGCGTCTTCGCCAAGACGCTCCGCGATTCGCGCCGGGCAACCATCGCCGTGGCGGTCACGATGAGCGTGCTGCTCATCGCGGTCACTCGGGCCGTCTCGCTCGAATTCGATACGCCCGCGTCGCGCGAGGAGCTCGCCGCGATCATCCGGGCGGTGCCCCCGATCCTGGCCGGCCTGGCCGGCAAGCCGGTCAACATCGAGACGCTCGGCGGCTATGTCAACTACAAGTACGGGACGTTCTTCCCGCTGGTCATCAGCCTGTGGTCGATCCTCGCGCTGTCCGGCACGCTCGCCTCGGAGGCGCGGCGCGGCAGCCTCGACTTCGTGGCCGCCGAATCGCTGAGTCGACGGCGTATCGCGCTGGAGAAGCTGTTCGGGCATATCGTGCCGCTGACGATCGCGGTCGCCGTCATCTTCCTGTCCACGGTCTTCGTCGGCAGCCAGTTCGCGGTCCTGCCCGGCGACGAGATCAGCGTCGGGTTGGCAGCTGGCTATGCCATCTGGCTCGAACTGCTCGCGTTGGCGGCCGGGACGATGGCCTTCGCGATCGCCCCGTTCCTCGGCCGCGGCGCCGCCGTCGGGATCGCCGGTGCGTTCATGTTCGCGGGGTTCTTCCTCAACGGCTACCGCGAGGCGATCCCCGCCCTCGACCCGTTCGCCAACCTGACCTGGTTCGGCTGGACGAGCGACCACCTCCCGCTGGCCGGCCAGGTCGACCTGGCGCCGCTCGCGCTGGTGGCACTGGTCGTCGTCATCTTCGCGGTCATCGGCGTCGAGGCATTCGCCCGGCGCGACCTTGGCGCGACGAGCGCGATCCCGACCCCGTCCCTCCCCCACGGCCTGATGGGTGTCCGGGGGCCGATCGGACGGGCCGCCAGCGAGAACCTGAACCTGACCATCTCGTGGGGGATCGGACTCGGCCTGTTCGGCCTCGTCCTGGCGGGCTCTGGTGGCTCGTGGATCACCCAACTGAGCGAATCGCCCCAGCTCAT
Source organism: uncultured Chloroflexia bacterium (assembly GCA_963782715.1). Classification (GTDB taxonomy): domain Bacteria; phylum Chloroflexota; class Limnocylindria; order Limnocylindrales; family CSP1-4; genus SPCO01. The sequence goes on along the minus strand of CAWAKU010000008.1, from coordinate 157,668 downwards.
GGACCTCCTCCGCACAGCCTTCCCGGGTGTCGACCTCGCGTCGGTCGGCGGGTTCCTCGAGCTCGTCTTCGTCGAGTTCGGGCTGGTCCTCGCCGGGTTGGCCGCGGCGACCCTCGTCGGGCGCTGGGCGTCGACCGAGACGTCGGGGCGCACGGAGATGCTGCTCGCGTCGCGGCTGGCCCACTTCCGCTGGGTCGTCGCCGAGGGCGTCGGTGCGCTGATCTCGATCGCCGTGATCGTGGTCATGACCGCGGTCGGGATCGCCATCGGCGCCATGCTGGCTGGTGGCGAGCTGCTGACGCCGGTGCTCGGATCGAAGGTCCTCGGCCTGTACGCTGCAGCGTTCGTCGGCGTCGGGTTCGCGGTCGGTGGCGTGTTCCGAACGGGCTGGGCCGGTCCGGCTGTGGCGGTCCTGACCATCGGCACGTGGGCGCTGGGCATCCTCGGGCCGGCGCTCGGCCTGCCGGATGTCCTCCAGACGTTCGTCCTGTCGTCGCACTACGGCCAGCCGATGGTCGGCAACTGGGATCTCGCCGGGGTCGGTGTCTCGATGGTCCTGGCCGTCGGCGGCGTGCTGGTCGGTGCCTGGGGGTTCGCCCGCCGCGACCTGCGCTAGCGACCGACCGCGACCGACTCGAGGACGGTGCGACCGCGGCGCACGAGCCCTCGCTGGCTTAACCCGCGCTCGCTTCGCGCAGGTGGCGCTCGGTCATCGGCGCCATCTTGGCCATCCCGTTGATGGTCTCGAGGACGATGCGCGTGGCCACCCCGTGATCGATGGTCGCGCGAACCCGGGCGAGCTCCACGGCCACGGCGAGGGCACAGGCCGACGGCCAGTCGGCCACCGAGAGCCCGGCCTCGCGCATGATGGCTGTGACCCCGTCGCGCAGCTCGTACGCCTGGCGGAGCGGTTCGACCCGCGGCCGGTTGCTCTCCGGCACGCTGAGCGGCACGTAGCCCCACGGGACGTCGCCGCCCACCGACGCAACCAGCGATCGGAACGGCTCATCCAGCGCCGGGAAATCCGACCCGGCGTAGTCATCCGCCCCGGCACCCGACCAGATGATCCCGAAGACGCTCTCGCCGGTCATCGCCCAGTCGTTCGCGTCACGGCACAGGATCCCGTTGATCCGGTCCGAGAGGACCAGCGATCCGGGCGTGAAGTCGTGCGCGTTCGGGTCGAGCTCGCCCGCAGCGGCGATGCACGCCTCGCCGCAGGCAGCGGCCGCAGCGCTCAGGAGGTCCTCGACCCGGATCCGCCCGTCGGGATCGGTCGCCTTCGCTTCGAACAGACCGATCAGCGCACCCGACGCGGCGCGAAGGTCGTCACGGGTCCAGACGGAGGCAGCGGCCGGCATCGTCGGCAGTGTACGAGAGACGACGACGCGGCCCGAGCGCCGTGTGACATCCCGACGACCCATCGCTGAGTGCCGTCGCGCCCTGACGGGCGGCCGCGGGCGTGGTTTGATGGGGACATGGACGACCGTCGACGGCCCGCGGCCGTGCGCCCAGCGACCACCACGACGTTCGACGCCGAGGCCTGGGCCGAGGCGTCGTTCTCGGGCAGGGTGCACGAGGCCGTTCTGTTCGACGGGATCGACCTGTCGGACGTCCTGGAGCGTGGCGCCTCGTTCGTCGATTGCACCTTCCGCAAGGTGCGTTTCAGCGGGTCGAGTCACATCGACGCGGCGTTCACCAACTGCACCTTCGTCGAGTGCACGTTCTTCGACACCCACTTCACCCGCTGCAAGCTCGTCGGGAGCACGTTCGACGGTTGCACGTATGCCGCGCTGGTGGTCGAAGGCGGCGATTGGTCGCTCGTCGCGCTGGCCGGTGCCGACCTGCGCAAGGCAACGTTCACCGATGTCCGGATGCGGGAGGCCGACCTGAGCGGCGCACGATTCGACGAGGCGATCGTGCGCGACGTCGACCTGTCCGGGGCGTCGCTCCATCGGACGACGTTCACCGGAGCCGACCTGCGCGGTAGCGACCTGTCCACGCTCGATCCGATCAACGCCGAGATCGGCGGTGCACGCATCGACTACGAGCAGGCCACGGTCATCGCCGAGGCGCTCGGGTTCCGGGTCGGGTAGTCGGGCTCGTCGGGGACGGGTACCGTTCGCGCGATGGCCACGTCGTCCCGCGCCTTCGTCCTGCGCCACACGCGCCTGCGGCCGGTCCCCGGCATCGACGGGATCCGTCTCCATCTCGCGGACGAGGTCCTGCCGCTGTGGCATGCCGTCCAGGTGGAGACCGGCGATCCCGATGCCGCGCTCCCCTACTGGGCGTTCGCCTGGGGCGGCGGTCTGGCCATCGCCCGCTACCTGGCCGAGCATCCCGAGGCGGTCGCCGGGCGACGGGCCGTCGACTTCGCGTCGGGATCGGGACTGTGCGCCGTCGCCGCGCTGCGAGCCGGGGCGACCGAGCTGACAGGGATCGACATCGACCGCTTCGCGGCCGCAGCGATCGACCTGAACGCCCGGGCCAACGGCGTCCGGGCATCCGTCATCCGACGCGACGTCCTTGACGACGAGACCCCGGACACGGACGTCGTCCTGGCCGGCGACTGCTGGTACGAGGCGGGTCTGGCGACCCGTGTGCTGCCCTGGCTGCAGCGCGTCCGCGACAGCGGCGTCGACGTCATCGTCGGCGATCCGGGCCGGCGCTATCTGCCGGCCGCCGACCTCGTCGAGCTCGCTCGCTATGAGGTCCGGACGACGACCGAGCTCGAGGATCTCGAGCACAAGGAGGGCCGGGTCTACCGGCTGCGACCCTGAAAGAACGGCGCGGCCCGACCAAAGATGCCGAAGTCGCACGATGTGACGGAGGCGTCGGCCGTCATCTCTCGCGGTCCGACGCTTAGGACAGGACCGGCTCCGTCGCCCACGGCGACCGCGCCATCCAGTCGGCGAGGCCCGTCTCGTTCAGAAGCCGAGCGCTCTGGCACCCAGGACGGACCGCCACCTCGCGTCCGATGGCGGCCAGGAAGTGCCGATCGAACGCTCGACGCGGGAATGCTCGCACCACGTCTGACCGGACCCGACCGACGAGATCGAACCCGACGCCGCGGACATCGAGTCCGGTCGCGCGATCGAGCAGGATCGCCTCGACGCCGTCGTCGAGCGTCACCGCCGGCGCCATGTGGAGCACGATCGCGGTCGCCACGACGTCAGCGGTCGCGGCCGGCAGGCCATGGCGTTCGAGGAAGCGACGGGCGATCTCGCCGCCCTCCACCTCGAAGCAGCGGCTGTTCCTCGGGATCCGGGTCAAACCGACATCGTGCATCAACGACGCGGCCCACAGGACCTGGGGATCGTAGGCAAGCCCCTCCCCCGCCCCGATCGCCGCGCCCCAGCAGTAGGCGCGAACCGAGTGCGTCAGCAGGTAGTCGGGCAGTGACCGATGCGCCCATGCCCAGGTCGCAGCGGCGACGCCGTCCTGCGGCACGGCGATGCCGCCGATCGCGGCCGGAAGCGGTGGGGTATCACGCATCGGCCGAATGGTAGCCCGGGGCCGAACGGGCGTATGGTCATGGTTCACGTTGACGATCGGAGGATCCATGCGCCCCTGGTTCGGCCTGCACCTGCCTGATTACACCTTCCCCGACTCCCCGCCGGAGCAGCTCTTCGGCCGCATCGTCGAACAGGCGCGAGCGGCCGAGGACGCCGGCTTCAGCCTCGTCACCGTGATGGATCACCTGTATCAGATCCAGGGAGTCGGGCCGGTCGATGCGCCGATGCTCGAGGGCTGGTCTGTCCTCGCCGCCCTGTCCCGCGAGACGACACGGGTGCGGCTGGGGACGCTCGTCACCGGCGTCACCTATCGGAACCCGGCGCTCCTGGCAAAGATGGCGACCAGCCTCGACGTCATCTCCGGCGGCCGGGCCATCCTCGGCCTCGGAGCTGCCTGGAACGAGCAGGAACACATCGGCTACGGCTACGACTTCCCGCCGATCAGGGAGCGGATGGACAGGCTCAACGAGGCCTTGACCATCATCCGGGCCATGTTCGCGCAGGATCGGCCGACCTTCACCGGCGTCCACTACCGGATCGACGAGGCCCTCAACGTGCCACGACCGATCCAGCCGGGCGGGCCGCGGGTCATCGTCGGTGGCGGCGGCGAGCAGCGGACGCTCAGGATCGCGGCGACCCACGCCGACATGACCCACTGGTTCCCGCTCGGGCTCGACACCCTGCTCCACAAGGCCGAGGTCCTGCGCGGGCACTGCGAGGCCATCGGCCGCGACCCAGCCACCATCGAACTGACGATGGCCACCCCGGTCGTCGTGGTCGGCAGCGACGCCGAGGCGCAGTCGGCATTGGAGCGGATCCCGCCGGAGCGGCGGCCGTTCGTCGCCGTCGGCACCCCGGAGCAGATGGCCGATGCCATCCGCCCCTACCTCGATGCCGGGTTCACCGGGTTCACCTTCAACAACTCGATCTATCGAACGCCCGAGGCGATCGGGCGGGTCGGTGAGCTACTCCGCCTGATCGCCCCGTAGCGCGGTCGGCTGGAGGCAGTCGGCGACACATCGTCGACGCTAGAGTGCGGCGGTGGACGAAGCGTCGCCTGTCCCCCCGCGAGGCCGCCGGCCGCTGCGGCCGATCCTGGTCGGTCTGGCGACGCTGGGCGTCCTGGCGGTCGGATCCGTGCTGGTCCTCGCGCCGCGTGATGGCGGACGCCTGCGTCACGACCCGTCGGACCCATCGATCCGGACGTCCGGTCCATCGATCGCCGCCACGTCAACGTCCAATTCGGCCGGCCAGCCCGCCGTCAGCCTGCCCGGGCTCGACACCGACGAGCGGGCGGTCGCCGATGCCTATCTTGGGCTCGCAACGGCATTCGACGAGGCAAGTGCGGACATCCAGATCTCGGATCCGCTCGCGGAGTTCGACCTTGTCGGGGCGCGCTTGATCGACCTGCTCGATCGAACCAGTGCCCAGGTCGCAGCCCTACCGCCGCCTGGCCGGGCCTTCGCATCGGTTCGCGACCTCGGGACGGAGATGACGGCGACCATCGCGATGCTTCGGGCGATCGACCCTCACGGCTCCCGAGACCTCGCAGCCACGCAATACCGACAAGCGCTCGACTACTGGATCGACCACGTGAAGCCGGTGACCGATTCCCTCCGCAGGACGCTCGGCCTCCCGGCGACACCGGGTGGTGACCTGCGCCTGTGAGTCGCTCGGACGGTGCGGAGGAGGCTAGGCCAGCCGCAGGGTGCGGGCGTCGAATTCGTAGGGCAGCACGAGGACGTACATTCCGGCGAGGCTGGCCGTGCCCCATGAGCTCTGCCGCGGCACGAACTGGCGACCGAGCACCGTCACGCTGAGCGTGACGCCCGGAGCCGGACTCGGCCCCCAGGTCGCAGACCTGTTCGGATACAGCGGATCCTCGACGATGGCGGCGGTCACCCGTGCTCCGGGCTCGAACGGTTCCTTCGTCGCAGTGAAACCGCTCATGACCCAGGCATGCCGGCCGCGCCACATCAGCAACCCGACCGGACGGCCGGTGATCTCCATCGCCCGGGCGGCCACCAGGAGCGCCTCGTCGATGGTGGGCAAGCCGACCACCCGATACGGGCCGGCACCGGCCAGCGTCAGGCCGGCCGCCCAGCCCATCACCCCGGCGCCCTGTCGGACCCGTCCGTCCGGTCGCGGGCCGCTCCAGGCGCGGGCGACCTTCTGGAGGCGAAGTTGGGTCGCGGCCGTGCGGTCCGAACCGGGCCTGATCATGTTCAGCATCATCTGAGTGCTCGCCCCGACGCACTGGACGTTGTTCGTCTGGGCCACGAAATCCGCCCGTGTCCCGAGGTCCAGCGAATACCCAGCCCGGGTCGCGGCACCGGCGCCGGCGGGAAGACCCGCGACGACCAGGACGACCAGAAGGGATACGAGGCCGAGCCGGCGGACCCTGCCCACTGTCCGCGAGCGGCCCCACGTCCGCGTGATCAGCATCGTCAGAGGATACGGCGAGTCCGCGACATCGGTGCACGCATGGTCGTTGGCGGGTGGTTCGGTGACTTTCGTCCGGGTCGGTGGTGCCCCGAATCACCGGGTTGCCGACAGGGACCGCGAGGAGCAGTGTGCGGCCATGGCGATCCATCAACGCTCCGAACCTGGCCAGGACGCCGCCGCCGCGTTCCGCGATCGCGTCCGTCGACTCGGCCGACCCGACCGGCGTCGGAGCGAGGCGCTGCGCGTCCGGGTCAACCTTGCCCGGGCGAGTCGCGTCGGTCTGCGCGAACGCCTGGCGCGATCCGAGATGCCCCGGTCGCTGTCGATCTGAACCCGTCCCCACCGACCCTCTTGCGCCGGGTGCGATGATCGGGCCATGCTCGAATACGGCAACGGCGTCGGTCAGGGAGCCGGTCGCGTCACCGGTGGTGGCGGTGGCGGCGGATCGACCGACATGACCACGCAGATCGGCCGGGCGGTGAACGACTCCATCCACACCCTCTCGACTCTGCCGCCGGCCGCCCTGCTCGGCCTCGTCGTCCTGATCGTGATCGGCCTGTGGGTGCTCAAGCGCGCGTTCTGAAGCGTCCGACCGGTCACGCGTCGCGACCTACCAGACGTCACCGGGGCGCCACTCGCAGCTGATCGGCGCGGCCAGGTCGAACGGTGGCGATGTCGGCGTCTCGAGGACCAGGATGTAGCCGTCCTCATCGGGTGTCCGGCGCGGACCCTCGGGCAGCCGGACCGATGACGGACCCATCCACGTCCTCCAGCCGAGGCGCTGATAGAAGTGATGGCGGCCCGTCCCCAGGGCCCCCAGCTCGTAGCGCTCGCGGATGACCCCGTTGACCTCGGTCATGACGACCGACCCGTGGCCTTCGCCCTGTCGCTCGGGTGCCGTCGCAACGGCCTCGACGTAGCCGGTGCGCAGCGGCCGGCCGTCCACGTGCAGGTCTCGTTCGACCACGGCCGCGTGGGTGACGATCTCGCCGCCGACATCGAGCACGACATGGACGCCACCAAGGGCGTGGTCCCAGTCGGCGTCGGTGAAGCGTTCCTCCTCGTCGTCCCAGAAGGCCAGCCGCATGATCTCCCGGATCAGGTCCACCTCGGCGCTCGTCAGCTCGTCGGTCTGGACGCGTCGCAACCGGACATCGGACATGCCGGCGACGGTACATCATCCAGATCCGTGGTCGGTGCGCATCCGTCGCATGGACGCGTCATCCGGGGGTGGTCCCGACGTCGTCCGTCCCGTCACGCCCAGCCGTCCCGCCTGATCCGCTCCTGTGTCCCCGAGCGCTGCGGCTCGCTCGGACAGGAGCGTCCGCTCGCGTGCGTTCCGCGTGAGATCGGCAGCCCGGCGGAATTCGGCCGCGGCCTCGTCGTCGTGGCCGAGCCGTGCCAGCAGGTCGCCGCGGACCGCCGGGAGCAGGTGGTAGCCCCTGAGCGATGGCTCGGTCAGGAGCGGGTCGACGACCTCGAGACCGGCCGCCGGGCCGAAGGCCATGCCGACTGCGACCCCACGGTTCAACTCGACGATCGGTGACGGTGCGACCTGACCGAGAGCGTCGTACAGGGCGGCCATCCGCTCCCAGTCGGTCTCCTCGGCGGTCCGTGCCCGCGCGTGGCAGGCCGCGATGGCCGCCTGGAGCGCATATGGCCCCAGCGCCCCGCCGAGCCGCTCGACGCGCTCCAGGGCCGCGAGACCGCGTCTGATGAGCAGCTGGTCCCAGCGTCGGCGGTCCTGGTCGAGCAGGCGCACCGGCTCGCCATCCGGGCCGACGCGCGCCGCGGCCCGTGACGCCTGGATCTCCATGAGCGCGACGAGACCGTGGACCTCGGGCTCGTCCGGGGCGAGCTCGGCCAGCACCCGACCGAGGCGCAGTGCCTCGTCACACAGGCCCGGCCGCATCCAGTCGTCGCCGGCCGTCGCCGAGTAGCCCTCGTTGAAGATGAGGTAGACGACCTCGAGCACCGAGGCGAGCCGGGGTGTCAGGGCATCCGCGCCCGGGAGCTCGAACGGGACGTGCGCCTCGGTGAGGGTCCGCTTGGCCCGAACGATGCGTTGGGCGATGGTCGGCTCGGGCACGAGGAAGGCGCGGGCGATCTCGTCGGTCGTCAGCCCGCCGAGGAGGCGGAGTGTCAACGCGACCCGGGAATCGCGCGACAGGACGGGATGACAGGCGACGAAGACGAGCCGGAGCAGGTCGTCGCCGACATCGTCGTCGGTCGCGCTCTCGAACGCGGCCACCGTCACCGCCTGCTGGATCGCGAGTTCACGACCGAGCTCCTCGTGCTTGCGGTCGAGGACCGTCCGGCGCCGGAGGAGGTCGATGGCGCGGTGCTTGGCCGTGCCCATCAACCAAGCCCCGGGATTGCGCGGGATGCCCGTCTCGGGCCACTGCTCGAGCGCCACGACCAGGGCGTCCTGGGCCAGCTCTTCAGCGATGCCGACGTCGCGGACGATCCGGGCGAGACCGGCGATGAGCCGGGCGGACTCGATCCGCCAGACAGCCTCGATGGCTGCGTGCGTCTCGGATGTCACCAGCGCGGCTCATCGTCGATCGCCCGGATCTCGATCTCGGTTCGCTCTCCTGGAGCAAGTGCGACATCGATCGGACAGCGTCGCGCCCATTCGAGCGCGTCGGTCCACGACCTGAGCTCGAGGAGGTAGAAGCCGTCGACCTCCCCCATCGGCCCGTCGGATGGATCCTCCAGGATCGTCGGCGCAGCCGATCCGTCGAAGCGGAGGCGCGATCCGCTGCGGCGCGGTTCGAGTCCTCCGGCGGCCAGCACCACGCCGGCCGCTCGAAGGTCAGCGTCGAAAGCCCGCATCGCCTCGTCGACGGCCTGATCCGGGCGCCCCTCACCGGCTGGGGCGCCCGAGCGGAGCATCAGGAAGCGCATCCAGCGGCGCTCACGATCCCCGCGCCGCGGACATGTCCTCCTGGAGGAACAGCTCGCGGATCTCCATCCGCTCGACCCCGGCGGCTTCCGCGAAACGGGTCACCCAATGGACCGCCTCATCACGCGAATCGACGTCGATGATCGCGAACCCGGCGACCAGCTCTTTAGCCTCGGCGTACGGGCCGTCCGTGACGTGGGGCTTGCCGCCCTCGTAGTCGATCCTGATCGCCGCCTCGCTCGGTCGGACCCCGCCGGTGAGGTAGATCTTGCCCGACTGCGCGGCCTCGGCCATGAATGTACCGATCGCGGCGAACTGCTCGGGTGTCGGCGGGACGCGCAGCTTCTCCGGGTCGTCGGTGGACAGGCACAGGAACTTCATCTCGGCTCTCCTCGCATCGGTTCGGGACGGTGCATCCGGCCCTCTATACACACGTCGAAACAGGGCGGCCCGGAATCGACATCGCAGGCGCGAGCCTCAAGGATGCATACTCGGGCCGATGCGTTTTCGAGCGACGATCCAGGGAACGGGCAAGACGGCCGCCGGGATCCAGGTGCCGGACGACGTCGTCGAAGGGCTTGCAGCCGGTCGCAAGCCGCCGGTCCGCGTCACCATCAACGGCCACACCTATCGGAGCAGCGTCGCATCCATGGGTGGCGTGTTCATGGTCGGTGTGAACAGCGAGTTCCGACGGACGTCGGGCGTCGCCCCGGGTGATGAGGTGGACGTCGAGATCGAGGTCGACAGGGAGCCGCGCGTGGTGGCCGTCCCGCCCGATCTCACGGCAGCCCTCGATGCCGACCCGGAAGCTCGAGCGTTCTTCGACGGACTGTCCTACAGCAACAAGCGCCGGATCGTGGAGCCCGTCATCGACGCCAAGGCGCCCGAGACGCGTCAGCGTCGGATCGAGAAGTCGGTCGCGGGGCTGCACGACCACCGCATCTAGCGGGTTGATGCGGTCCGGCCGTCAGTGGACCCGCTGGATCTGCTCGAGCAACGGGCCGGACGGGCCGTCGATGCCCACCCAGACATCCTCGTCGTGGACCACCAATGAGATGGGGCAGGCGATGTGGCTTTCACGGATGATCCGGTTCGTCGACGGGTCGATCACCGCGACAAAGCCGGCATCCGGGTCGCACGCGGCACCGACCGCTCCCCCGCCGATCACCCAGATGTAGCCGTCGGGCGCCTCCACGACCGACGCGACATCGCGACCGAAGTCGATCGAGGCGACGACGCGGGCGGTCTCGGGTTCGACCCGCAGGAGGGTCTTGCCGAGACCGGTCGGCACCCACACGCTGTTCGACCCGACGAGGAGCGTCGTGATGCAGGCACCGCACGGAGTGAACCCCGAGCCGACGGCGGGTAACGGCACCCTGGTCGCGATCGTGGCGGCCGGATCGCGGAGGTCGACGTACAGGCGATCGATCACCGCGGGCGCCTCGGACCCGTCCGGCCGCGCGAGCACCCACACCGCGCCGAACCCGGCACCGATGGCCAGAGGGCTCGCGAGCTGCTCGATCTGGGTCATCGTGTCGGACTCGACGGTCGCGCTGTAGAGCATCGTGGACGTGTAGCCATTGCAGCACGGCGTGCCGAGGATGTCCCGGGACGCATGGACATCGGCGAAGAACCACAGCCGTCCGCCTTCGGTCGCGGCTCCGTCGATCTTGTCGATGACCATCGGCTGCGTCGTGATCGCCGGGATCCGGCTGACGGCAAGACTCGACGGGTCGAGCCGTCCGATGGAGTGATCGTCGGCGCCGGTGACCCAGATGCCCACGCCGTCGCCGGCCAGCCCGACCTTTCCGGAGAACCGCTGCGGGTCGAGGGCGATGTCGGTCGCGGTGAGCGTCGCGGGCTCGATCCGGACCAGGTGTCCGCCGTCGGCCGCGAACCAGAGGTCACCCTGCGCCTCGACGAGTCCGACCGGGGCGGCGCCGCCCGGGACCCAGGTGATGGTCGCGCCGATCTGCTCGGCGCCGATCGGGCTGGGTGTCGGGCCCAGCGTCGTCGTCGTCGCCGCCGTAGCCGTCGCCGTCATCGTCGGACCGAGGGCGGCCGCACTGACGGTCGGCTGCACGTCGGCAGGTCGAGCCGGCGATCCCCAGGGCTTGATGAATGCGATGGCGATGAACGCCACGAGCCCGATGGCGACGACGGCCTCGGAGCGCGGGCGGAGGCGAGCCATACCGTCGAGTCTGGTCGCTTGCGCGCGCCCGTCAAGCAGCGAGGCTACGGCGTGTCATGGACATCCCGCGCTGAGCGGTCAGTCCGGCGGGATGTTGTGGTTGAGGCGAAAGACGTTATCGGGGTCGTACCGGCGCTTGAGAACCGTCAGGCGCTCGAGCGTCGAGGGCCCGTAGACCGCGAGGGCGCTCGCCCGGGGGTCAGCCGGCGACGCCTCCTGCCCCTGGAAATTCACGTACTGGCCTCCGCTCGAATGGGCTGCCATGTCGGATGCGAACCCCTTGACGAAGGCGGTCCTCGCTGCGTCGTCGGCCGGGTCCGGCCAGTAGCCATAGATGTTCAACCAGTAGCGTGCCGAGCGACCCGGGAACGGCGTGGCATCTTCGGCGACCCGGCCGAAGGCGCCACCCATGTGGTGGATGTCGAAGCCGGTGCCCTGCCACGTCTGCTCGAGCCCGCGTCGCACGACGATCGCGATCGTCGCGTCGTCGAGTCGGTCGAACGAGGTGTTCTTCCAATATGCCCGTGCGCCGGTCGGGAACAGGTCGTCGGCGGCAGACTGCCACGCCGTCCAGGTCGTCGGCTGGATGACTTCGATATCGGGGGTCGTCGCAGCCCGAAGGTCGGCCACCGCGCGTTCGCCCGAGACGCGATCGGCCGACGCCCACGCGAACCCGATGAGCATCACCGGGTCGTCGCCGAGCTCGAATGCGGGCGGCGGCGCCATGAAGGTGATGATCACTGTCAGCGCGTCCGGGACCGTCCTGCGCGACCAAGCCTCGAACCCGTGCAGCGCCGTCGTCCAGTGATCGGGGCGCACGATGAACGTGCCTGCCAGGATGTCCGGTCCGAGCGGATGGGCACGGAACGTGAAGGACGAGACGACCCCGAAGTTGCCGCCACCGCCGCGGACGCCCCAGAACAGGTCGGCGTTCTCGGTCTCGGATGCGCGGACGATCGTCCCGCCGGCGGTGACGACGTCGACCGCGAGCAGGTTGTCCACGGACAGGCCGCAGGCCCGGGTCAGCCAGCCCACGCCGCCACCCAGGGTCAGGCCGGCCACCCCGGTCCCCGACACGACCCCGACCGGGACGGCAAGGCCGAACGGTTCCGTGGCGCGATCGAGGTGGCCGAGCGTGGCGCCCGCGGCGACGTGCACCTCGCGGACGTCGGGATCGACGACCACATCGGTCAGTCCGCCGAGATCGAGCACGATCCCGCCCTCGACCGTGCCGTTGCCGGCGACGTTGTGGCCGCCGCCGCGGACCGCCAGCGGCAGACCGAGGCTGCGGGCCGTCGCGATGGTCCGGCGGATGTCCGCGACACCACCCGCCCGGACGACCGCGGCCGGTCGCCGATCGATCATCCCGTTCCAGACCCGCCGGGCTTCGTCGTAGCCGGCGTCGGCCGGTTCGAGGACCGTCCCGTCGATCGCATTGCGCAACGTCTCCAGCGTCTCCATGACCCCTCCTCCCACCGTCGCGATCCCGGTCGGACCGGTCGTCGACACCGCCATCTTGCACAAGTGTGCCAAGATGGGTGGGCCGAAGGTCCCGTGTCCTGGGCTGACCGTCGTGGCCCGTCTGGACCGGCGTCAACTGGCCCGATGGGGTGATTGTCCGCCCCGTCACGCTCGGCCATGCTCGGCCCTCAGCCACGCGAGGTCCCCCGACTTGCCTCTCGCCGCCACCACCGAACGCTCCCGTTCGTCCCAGCGAACGCTTCTCCTCACCGCGGCCCTGGCCGCCGTGCTGCTGTTCGTGCTGGCCGCCGCGGCGTCACCGAGTACCACGCTCGGTGCCTACACGTCGAAGGTCGCCCTCTGCAGCGCGAATCTGCGGACGTCGACGGCCGTCACCTCCAAGATCAAGAAGGTGGCCAAGGCCGGGACGATCGTGACCATCGCGACCACGATCACCGGCCGGTCCTATTCGACGACCTGTGCCGGCAAGCCCGTCTCCGCCAAGACATGGATCCGAATCACCGCGGTCAACGGCAAGAGCGTCCAGTCGCTGTACGGAGTGTCGTACTTGTACGGCGCGTCCGCGCTGTTCAAGACCGTACCCGTCTCGAAATACGCCGCGTGCCCGGCCAACCTGCGCAGCAGTTCGAAGGCCGGGTCGACTGCCCTCTCCAGGATCGGGACGGACACCATGGTGACCGTGGTCTCGATCGACAGCGGCCGAAGCTACACGACGACCTGCGCCGGCAAGGCGGTCTCCGGCTCGACATGGGCGAAGGTCAGCGCGGTGAACGGCAAGAGCATCAAGTCGCTCTTCGGCGTCAGCTACGTCTATGTCGCCTCGAAGCTCCTCGTCTTCGCACGGACCCTGACTCCTCCGCCGGCACCGCCGGCACCCGGCACGCTCGAGGGACTCGACGTGAGCCACTGGCAGAACGCCATCGACTGGCTCGCCGTCGCGGGGTCGGGCAAGACGTTCGCCTACATCAAGGCCAGCGAAGACATCGACTTCGTCGACCAGAACTATGCGGCCAACCGCGCATCAGCCAATGCCGCCGGGCTCGTCATCGGCGCCTACCACTTCGCCCAGCCCGATGCCTCGGCCGGCGACGCCGCGGCCGAGGCGGATCATTTCGTGGACACCGCCCAGCCCGTGGCCGGCGACCTGTTGCCGGTCCTCGATCTCGAGCGAACCGGCAGCCTGTCACCGACCGTCCTGACTGCCTGGGTCCGCGACTACCTGGCGCGCATCCAGGAGCGGCTCGGCGTGCATGCCGTCATCTACTGCTCGCCGAACTTCTGGAAGAACTACATGGCCGATACGACCTGGTTCGCGAACAACGGCTACCAGGTCCTGTGGGTCGCCCACTGGACGACCGCAGCGGACCCGACCGTGCCCGGCGGTGCGTGGGGTGCGAACGGCTGGACCTTCTGGCAGTACACCTCGTCCGGGATCGTTCCCGGCATCGCCGGCCGGGTCGACCTCAACCGCTACAACAGCACTGATCTGAGCGCGGTGCGGATCCCGTAAGCCGACGGTCCGGCGGTGATGGCACCATGATCCTGATGCCAGCCCAAACGGCCGACGATCCCCGCCTCGACCGACTCGAGCGCTACTACGACGCCGTGCCGCGGTCCGGGGCGCAGACCGAAGCCATCGGCGCGCTCACCCTCTTCGTCTCGACCGGCATGTGGCCGTACTACGCCCGCCCGCGTCTCGGCCTCGACCGCGCCATCGACCCGTCCGACGTGACCGCCGTCCGCGAACGCCAGCGTGCGCTCGGCGTCCCCGAAGCCTTCGAATGGGTCGTCGAGACGACACCGTCGTTGTCGGCGGCCGCGCGGGAGACGGGGCTCGAGGTGCAGGAGCTGCCCCTGCTGCTGCACGACGGGTCCCAGCGGACGTCCCCACCGTGGCCGGACGGGATCACCATCCGGCGCGTGCGACCCGAGGAGTTCGACTTGGCGCGGATCCTCGCCATCGCTTCGGTCGCGTTCGAAACCCCCGGGACCGCTGTGGGAGCCGCGGGGCCGGCCGAGCGCGACGCCAGGGCTGCCGCCGACCCGATCGTCCCGTCGCGCCTGCGCGACAGGATCCGCAACGGACGCACGGTGCTGTACGTCGCCGAGGACGACGAAGGCGCGATCGCGTCGGGCGCCCACCAGCCGCTCGATGGCGTCAGCGAGATCGTCGGGGTGGCCACTTTGCCGTCGGCCCGCCGCCGTGGTCTCGGGGCGGCGATCACGGCCGCGCTGCTCGACGATGCCCGGTCAGGCGGGATGGACACGATCTTCCTGTCCGCGGCGGGGGACGACGTCGCCCGGATCTACGAGCGGCTCGGGTTCGTCCGGGTCGGCCACGCCGGCCTGGCAGCTCCGCCCGCCGCGGGGGATCACGGCTAGACAGGTTCGGCCGGTGGCTCGAGCGTGACCGGGACGAACGCGAGGGCTCGAAGCGCCTCGCCCGACGCATCGAGCTCCAACGTGAGGTCGAGCGCACCGCGGTCACCGTGCAGCCGCCACGTCGCCGTTCGCTCGCCATCGCCCGCGATCGCCTCGTCCAGCCTGACCGGTCCGAAGCATGCCTCCGCGGCCCGGAGCGACCGGGCGGTGGCCGCCACATCCAGCGATGGCGCCAGCCGCAGGTCCTCGGGTAGTCTCGGGCCCGGCTCGGCCAGCAGATCGGCGAGCCGGCGCGCGATGGCGGCAAGCCCCTGAGGCGGCTCGGGGACCGATGTGACCTGCAGCGCCTGGACGCGTGAGGGCAGCTCCGGATCGAGCAGGATCTCGAGCTTGACCCTGCCCCGCTCGCCACGCAGCCACCAGGCGAGGTGCGACGGACCGTCCGACTCGACCCGCGCATCGGTGTCGGGTCGGAGTCGACCGTGGACCTCGCGTAGCCGCGCCAGGTCGGACCGCCGGGCGTCGAGCGGCTCGTCGAGATCCACGTTCATCGCGAACAGGTCGGCGGCTTCAGCGTCATCCCAGCGCTCGATCAGGCGTTCGACGGCTGCTCGTGCGTCCGTGGTGCGCGGCCACGGCTCGATCCGTCGGCGCCGCGTCCGTTCCTCGTTCAGCACCGCCTCGAGCAT
Source organism: uncultured Chloroflexia bacterium (assembly GCA_963782715.1). Lineage (GTDB taxonomy): Bacteria > Chloroflexota > Limnocylindria > Limnocylindrales > CSP1-4 > SPCO01. Next base: position 142,062 of record CAWAKU010000008.1, on the reverse strand, counting down.
CTCCTGGGCGAGCTTGCCGACCCGCGCATAGCGCGCATTCCCGAAGGCGATGACCCCGACGCCGGACGCGGGATGCCAGCGCATGTTGGAGCCGAACCCCGGATAGCCCCCACCATGGCCGACGACCCGCCCCAGCCGCAGGTCGTCCCAGACGAACAGGCCGTAGCCGTAGTGGTCGGCCTCGAGCGCCGGCGGCCCGTCGGCGGATGACCAGCTCACGGCCGGCCCCGATGTCCGCTGGACCTGCTGCATCTCGCGCCGGGTCGCTCGCCGGAGTGGATGGGCGCCTTCGGGATCGTCCCGCGCCGGGAACGCGTCGATGAACCCCGCCACCCAGCTGGCCAGGTCGCCCACGGAGGTGAAGACCCCGCCCATCGAGGACAGAGCCCCGTACGGGTCGATCGGCTCCTCGAGCCACGTTTCGCCACGCTTCACGTAACCGTGGGCCAGCCGGTCGGGCGGGACCTCGTCTTGCTCGAAGACGGTCGAGGTCATCCCCAGCGGGTCGAGGAGCCGGTCGCGGACGAACCACTTGTACTCCGAGCCCGCCACGGCGGTGATGACACGACCGAGGATCCCGTAGCCCAGGTTCGAATACTCGAATCTCGTCCCCGGCGTCCAGGCGAAGCTCACGCCGCCGCGCAGGAACGCGGCGAACGCCTCGAGCGCCAGGCCCTGCTGGCGGTCGCCCCACGGGTCGTCGGTCGGCAGCCCGGCTGACATCGTCAGCAGGTGCTCCAGCGTGATCGGCGGCGAATCGGCGGTCGGGCCGGTGAGGTCGGCGAGCTCGGGGACCCAACGCCCGACCGGATCGTCGAGCCGAAGCCGGCCCTCGTCCCGGAGGAGCAGGACGGCGGCGGCAGTGAAGCTCTTCGTCATCGAAGCGATCCGAAAGACGCTGTCGGCGCCCGGCGGCGCATCCTCGCCCACCCTGAGCGTCCCGTGGCTCCCGACGTGGACGAGGTCCCCGTCGGCGACGATCCCGTAGCTGAGGCCCGGCACCAACGCCCGGTCGGCGAACTGCGCGACGATGGCCTCGACCTTCGTCCGCGACGCGTCGGCGATCATCGGACGTCGGTCCTGATCATCCGGCGATGGTACGTGGCCGCCCAGCCCGGCGCCGGGCCATGATCGCGCACCGAGGAAGCGTCGATCGGCGGCTGCATCGCAACCGCATCAGGCTCGGTCAGGCAGCGCTCTCGCCGTCGGTCGCCGCCTCCTCGGGGATCCCGACCTCGATCGGGTTGTTGATCGGATCCTGGCTCCATTCGAACCAGCCGCCGTCGTAGACGGCGATCCGTTGCCAGTCCTGCAGGTAGGCGTAGAACCAGGTCTCGCTCGCCCGCCAGCCGGTGCCGCAATAGAACGCGACCCACTTGTCGGCGGTGATGCCCGCGTCGGCCCAGTTGGCGGCGATCTCGGGGTAGGCGCGCATGGTGTTGTCGATGTTGCGGTAGTGCTGCATGTGGTAGGCGTCGGTGCCGCAGTTGCCCCAGACATCGCCCTTGATCCGGCCCGCCGGGCCGATGTAGTTGTAGCCGCTGACGTTGCCGATGTGCTCACGCCAGGTGCGGACGCTGACGAGGGCCGCGCCGGCGGGGTCCGCCAGGATCCGCTTTGCGTCGTCGATATCGACGATGACCTCCGGCCGGACCGGAACGTCCGCCCCGAAGGAGTCGACCGGCGTCGGCTGCCGATCGATCGTCTCGACCGGATCGCCGCCCTGGACCCACCAGTCGTAGCCGCCGTCGAGGAGGCGGACGTCGTCCACGCCGGCATAGCGCATGATCATCAGCGCTCGCGTCGCGGCGATCTGGCCGGCCCGTCGACCCGGCCACTTCTCGTTCGCCTGGCCCTCGGTGTCGCGGCCGTACACGACCACGGTCGTATCCCGGGTGACGCCGAGCTGTTCGAGGGCCGCCTTGATGGCCGCGGGCGAGCGCCGGTTCCAGTCGGCCGGGTCCTCCAGCCAGTTGGTGTCGAGGTAGAGCGCTCCCGGGATGTGCCCTTCGGCGTACTCCTCGGGGACGCCGAAGTTGACGTGGAACAGCACGAACCGCTCATCGGGTGGCGCCTCGGGACGTTCGCCCGCGAGCACGTCACGGAGCCACGGGATGTGGACCAGCTTGTCGTATCTGGCAAGCCGCTCGAGAGGCAGGGTCGGGTCGGCTGCCCACGCGGTCGCCCCGCCGTCGAGCGTCCGCACGCCATCGATCCCGAGCGTGGCAAGCCGATCCGCCACCGCCCGTGTCTCGAGGGCGCCGTCGCCATAGACCACGACATCGCGGCCGGCGGTCACTCCCTTGGCCATGAAGAGTCGCTCGATCTCCGGTCCGTCGACGGTGTCGAGCCAGGCGGCCGGGAAGGCGACGGCGCCCGGCACGTGGCCGCCTCGGGCTTCGCCGTTGCGCCGCCAGCCGTTGTAAGCGGCGAGCGTCCGGACGTCGACGATCGTCAGGGACGGATCGTCCAGGCGGTCGCGGAGTTCGGTCGTGGAGATGGTCGTCACGTCGGGTTCCCTCATGGTCGATGTCGTCAGACATGAAAAGACCCCTGGCCAGCAGGGGTGTCAGTGGTGAGATCCGGCGTGCGCTATCGCGGGTCGCACGCCTCGATACACCACCCGCCCTGCATGGCGGACGGGCGACACGGACAGCAGTGCGCGGTCTCGATCGACGGCATCGTTGCCGCATCTTGGCACGGGCCGATCTCACAGGGCAAGACACCGGTCGGTTGCAACTCGGTATCGCGCGTCTGATCGCCCTCAGATCTGGCGGAAGACCATGCCGATCAGAAGGATCGCGGTGGCCGCCACGAACGCCAGGATCCCGACCGCGTCGGGCAGGAACGTGCCGTACGTCCCGAGCAACCCGACGATGATCAGGACGAGCGCGACGATGATCGTCCGGGCCGTCGGGGCGAAGTTCGTCCGTCGCATGGTCAGATCCCCGGCAGCAGCGAGCCGACCACGAGCAGGCTCGGGCTGGCGAACAGACAGAGGTAGCCCATCTCGCGATCCATCGTCAGCCCGACCGAGGCGACCGCCTGGGTCAGCGGGTCGAGCAGGGTGACCAGCCCGTCGATCGGCCAGGCGTAGATGAGCCCGACCACGCCGAGGGCAAGGGCGATGCCGACGGTGACCATCCGTGGCGGGTTCGGTTGCAGTCGCACGGCCGAAGTATGCCGCGTGACTCGGGCGCGGGTCGACCGACCGCGCAGCGTCGTACAGTCGACCCATGTCGGAACGCCACGTCTCACTCCTGCGCGGCATCAACGTCGGCGGGCACGATCTGATCTCGATGGCTCGCCTGCGCGCGTTGTATGCGGCGCTGGGCTGCGACGACGTTCAGACCTACCTCCAGAGCGGCAACGTCGTCTATCGTCGCCACCGGGATCCGGCAGGCGTCGCCCGGAGCGCCGAACGGGCCATCAAGCACGAGCTCGGGCTCGACGTCCGCGTCCTGACCCGAACCCATGCCGAGCTGGCCGCCATCGCGGCCGCGGACCCCTTTCCCGATGCCGATCCGAGCCGTCGGGTGGTGATGTACCTCGCCGGGCCGCCGGGCCGCGAGATCGCCCGGGAGCTCGAGCACGTGACGCTCGGACCGGACGAGGCCTTCCTCATCGGCGAGGAGATCCACCTCCACTGCCCCGACGGCATCGGCAACTCGCGGCTGCCGGGTCTCCTGAGCGAGAAGCGGCTCGGCGTCGCCGCCACGGCGCGCAACTGGCGGACCACGACACGACTCCTCGAGATGAGCGACGACACGTCCTGACAGCCCGTCTTCGCGGGCGACGCGTTGCCGGTAGTTGCTGACGCAACAGTTCCATGGTATGTTGAGTCGACAACGAACGAACGCCTGGAGACCTCCCGTGACCGATTTCAACCAGAACCTCATCGCCGAGCTGCGTGCCAATCGCGGGCAGGTCACGAGCGGTCCCTTCCTCGGCCGCCGGCTGCTGATCCTGACCACCACCGGCGCGAAGACCGGTCAGCGACGGGAGACGCCGCTCGTCTACTCGACCGACGGGGACCGCTTCGTCGTCGTCGCGTCGAAGGGCGGAGCGCCCAGCAACCCGGCCTGGTACCACAACATCGCCGCCGAATCCGCGGTGACCGTCGAAGTGGACGGCGAGCGGTTCCCGGCCACCGCAACGATCGCCGACGCAGCTGAACGACGGCGCCTGTACGACGCCCACGCCGCCCTTTACCCGACCTTCACCGAGTACGAGGCGCGGACGGACCGGGTCATCCCGGTGATCGCCCTGCAGCGCCGGGCCGCATCGGTCGCAGCCTGACGCTACGCTCAGCGGATGGCGGATGACCCACCCCTGGTCCGACCGGCGACGCCCGACGAGGTCGCCGACATCGGCCGGGTCCACGCCGCCAATCGGGCGGCCTGGGATGAGGCCGCCGAACGATACGAGGGCTGGTTCGACGAGGCCGTCGACCTGATCCGCTCGGGCGGGACCAACCTGTTCGGCGTCGAGACCGAGCTGATCGGCGACCTCCACGGTCGCTGCCACCGCGCCATCCATCTCCAGTGCGCCGGCGGTCGCGACACCCTCTCGCTCTGGAACCACGGCGCGGACGAGGTCGTCGGCATCGATTTCAGTCCGCGCATGCTCGACCTCGCAGCCCGACTGACCGCCGCGACGGGGGCGCCCGCCCGCTGGATCCTGGCAGACGTCCTCGAGGCCCCGCCCGAGCTCGACGGGACGGCAGATCTCGTCTACACCGGTCGCGGATCGCTCATCTGGCTGGCCGACCTCGACGCCTGGGCGGCGGTCATCGCCCGCCTCCTGTCACCGACCGGCCGCTTCGTGCTGTTCGAGGGCCACCCGGTCGAGTGGCTGTTCGACGCCGACGCCGATGGCCGCTGGGTCGCGACCGACTACGACTACTTCGGCGGCGCAGAGGCGTCGCGCGGCTGGGCGCCCGAGTACATCGACCGCTTGTCGATCGACGAGCGGGACCAGAGCTGGAAGTTCGCCCGCGCCTGGACGTTCGGGGAGATCGTCACGGCGCTGCTCGGCGCGGATCTGCGACTCGAGGCCGTTGCGGAGTATCCGGTCGACTGGTGGGGCGGGCACGCGGACGTCCGGCCCGAGGACCGTGGCCGGATCCCGCTGTCGTTCTCGGTCACCGGGCGCAAGGGTCCCGGCTGAGCCTCAGTCCCGGCTGGCCCCGAGGCCCGCGAACCGTCCGTCCGCGGCCCGCTCCACGACGCTGACTGCCACGATCGCCCGGCGCGGGATCCGCCCGTAGACATGCGGGTAGGGCGAGCCGGCCAGGTCATAGCGCCACGGCACGTCGAGCGCGTCAAGGTCGACGGTCAGCGCGACGAATGGCCGCGGGTCAGCCAGGAAGTAGCGCTCGAAGGTCGCACCCAACGCCTCGACGCCGTCGGTGCAGTGGATGAAGCCCTCGGACTCGAGCGACGCGGCAGCGTAGGGCCCCGCTCGAGCCGAGGCGTCCCAGATCGCCGCCGGAACGAGATGGAATGTCGGGCGGCTCACCCGGGCGACTGGTCGATCGATAGCCACGCCCGGTCGAGGGCGACCTGGATGACCGTCGCGCGGTCGGCCGCCAGCGCGGCGCGGAGCGCCGGTTCGAATTCGGCATCGTGCTCGACGCGAACGCCGCGGGCACCGCACGCGCGCGCGACCGCAGCGAAGTCGAGCGGTCCGAGCTCGCTTGCGATGCCGACCCCCGTGCCGCGCCGCTCCTGCCACATCCGGATGGTCCCGTAGCGCTCGTTGTCGAAGACGACCACGACGACCCGGGCACCGACGCGCACCGCGGTCTCGAGCTCGGCCAGGGTCATCCCGAGTCCACCGTCCCCGACCAGCGCGACGACCGGGCGATCGCGATGGACCAGGGCCGCCGCGATGGCGGCGGGCAGCCCGTAGCCCATCGCGCCGGACGTCGGCCCGAGGAACGTTCCGGGCCGCCGGAACCGGAAGCCTCGACCAGCCCAGCTGGCGAAGTTGCCGGCGTCGGTCGTCAGGATCGCGTCATCCGGCAGGACCCGTCGAAGCGTGGCGATGGTCCGGCCGGGATGGACACCCGGGCCGTCCCACGGTCGCTCGTCCACCACGGACCCGGCCTCGTAGGCGGCGCGATCGGAGAGGTTGTTGGCCTGCCTTGTCGCCACGAGCGCCGCGTCCAGCACGGCTCGCCCGAGCAGTCGCTCGTTGGCCGACTTCAGGAACGCCTTTGCGTCTGCCGCGACCGTGAACGCCGGAGCCGGCGATCCCGTCGCCGCACCCGGCACGAGGTCGACGTGCGCCCAGCGCTGGCCGGGCCGTGGCACCTCGTAGCCGAAGGTGGTCGGCTCGTTCAGGCGCGAACCAAGGACCAGCAGCGCGTCGGCGGCATCCAGCCGCGCGCGGACCGACGGCGCGGACCCGAACCCGGCCATGCCCAGGAAGAGCGGGTGGTCGTTCGAGATGACGTCGGCCCGCCGCCAGGCCGCGATGATCGGCACCTGGAGCAGCTCAGCGAAGCGGGTGAGCTCGGTCGACGTCCGGGCCCGGAGGATCCCGCCGCCGGCGAGGATGACCGGGCGTTCGGCCGAGGCAAGGAACTCGATCACCGCCCCGATCTCGGCATCGGTGGCACGTGCGACGCCCGGACGGCTCGCGTCAACGACGGCATCTTCAGGCATCGTCTCGTCGAGGAGGTCTTCGGGCAGGGACAGCAGGACGGGCCCGGGACGGCCGGTCAACGCCTGACGGGCCGCCTCGGACATGACCGAGACGACGTCGGTCGCGCTGCGCGGCTCGGCGGCCCACTTGGCGAGGCGGCCGAGCGATCCGACCTGGTCGATCTCCTGGAACGCCTCGCGGCCCTGGTAGGCGCGCTCGACCTGCCCGACGGCGACGAACATCGGTGTCGAATCCTGGAGCGCCGTGTGGATGCCGATGGCGAGGTTCGATCCACCGACCGCACGCGTGCCGAGGCAGACCGCCGGCCGGCCAGTCAGCTGGCCGTGAGCCTCGGCCATGAACGCGGCCGCGCCCTCGTGACGCGTGGCGACGACCCGGATGCCGGCTCCCTCGAACGCGTCGAGCAGCCCGAGGAACGACTCGCCGGGGACCGTGAAGGCGTACCGGACGCCTGCCGCGCGCAGCGCATCGGCGATGAACCGCCCCACCGTCCGCGGGCCAGCCTCGACGACAACCTCGGGTTCGGACTCGGTGTCGACGGCTCTCGGCGTCATCGGCGCCGATGGCCGGATCGGCGGCGGCTTCGGCTTCGGGTTCGGGTTCCGCATCGGGAATGTCGTCCGGGACGGGCGGCGCCTCGAGGTCGGGGGCCGCAGACGGCTCGGGCGGAGCCGCGTCCTGTTCCGGTTCGGTCGTGGGGTCGTCGGCGGTCGGGGTCGTGTCGAGCTCGGTCATGGCGACTGCGCTCCTCGGTCGGCGGTGGGTCCCCGTCGGGGGGATGTCAGCGGTAGTTCTCGAACTGCAGCGGGACGGCAAGATCGAGTTCGCGCAGCCGGGTGATCACGCGCTGCAGGTCGTCGCGGCTCTTGCCCGACACCCGGACCGCATCACCCTGGATCTGCGACTTGACCTTCGGGAATTCATCCCGGATCAGCTTGGTGATCTTCTTGGCGACCTCCTCGGACAGCCCGCGACGCAGGCCGATCCGCTGGCGGACCTTGTTGCCGCCCGCCTCCTCGACCTTTCCCCAGTCGAAGATCTTGAGCGACAGGCTGCGCCGGATGGCCTTGGACTCGATGAGGTCCTTGACCGCGGCCGCCCGGTACTCGTCGTCGGTGACCAGGATGATCTCGTCCTTGGCCTGGGCCAGGTCGACGGTCACGCCCTTGAAGTCGAACCGGGTGCCGACCTCCCGACGGACCTGATCGAGCGCGTTGCGCAGCTCCTGTTCGTCGAAATCGCTGACGACGTCGAACGATTGGTCTCCGGCCATCGATCCTCCTCTCCCCTACCCGCCCGCGTCGGGCGCAGACCGCGTCCATTCCCGCAACCGACTGACCCGCCCATCCGGCGCGACCTCCGCAGTGAGGAAGCCGGCGAGACGGACGATCCGGCCGGTGGACCGCCTGGTGAACGATGCGTGCCAGGCCGCGAGCACCGTGGTGCCCGAGACCCAGTGCTGCTCGATCGTGAACTCGACGTCGCGCTGCGACGCGGCAGCGTCCAGCAGGAACGCCCGCAGCGCATTGTGGCCGACGAGCGGCGAGCCGTACGGGTCCTCATGGTACTCGGCGTCGGCGGTGAACAGGGCCACCCAGGCATCGCCGTCGAACGTCTCCCACGCGCGGCCGTAGGCCTCCAGCCACGACCCACCATCCGCGTATCCGATCATCGGTCGGCCTCCCGTCGCTGCAGCAGCCGCTCCCCGATCCGATAGCTCGCGCCGCCGCCCATGACCAGGACCGCGTCGCCCGCCCGGACCTCGCGGGCGAGCGCATCAGCCGTGGCCTCCACTGAACCCGGCGCGAGGACCGGCATGTCGGGACGGATCGCGGCGACAGCCGCCGCCAGATCCGCCGCTGAGACGCTGGTGGTGTCGCGGTCGCGGCCCGCCCAGATGTCGGCGACCGCGACGGCGTCGGCGCCCGCCAGGGCGTGCGCGAAGCTCGAGAGCATGGCCGCGGTCCGGTGGAAGGTCAGCGGCTCGTACACGGCCCAGACGCGCCGGCCCGGCTCACGCTGGCGGACGGCCGCGAGCGTGGCGGTGATCGCGGTCGGGTGATGGCCGTAATCGTCGTAGACGACGACCCCATCCGCCTCGCCCTTGCGCTCGAGGCGACGGCCGACGCCGGCGAAGCTTCGCAGCCCGGCCGCGATGTCCGACGGTGCCAGCCCGAGGGCGGCCGCAGCCCCCGCGACCGCGAGGGCATTCGCGGCATTGTGCCGGCCGGCCGTCGGCAGCCGCACCGAGAGCGCCCCGGCCAGCTCGTCGAGGCCGTAGACCTCGACCGTCGTGCCATCCTGGTCGGCGCTCGCGATGCGGCCGAGGACCGCCGTCGCGGGTCCTGCGCCCGTCATGTAGCGATCGCGGATGCCGCGCAGGTAGCCACCGCGTTGCGGCGAGCCGTCGACGATGGCATAGGCGATGACCCGGAGTGGAGCGTCGCGGAGGCGATCGATGACGGCCTCCGCGCCCCGATCGCCGACGTTCGCGACAACCGTCGCACCGGCGGGCATCCGGCGCAGCCAGGCCTCGAAGGCGGCGGTCACCGCGGCCTCGTCCGCGAACACGTCCGGGTGGTCCCACTCCGCGCCGGTCAGGACCGCGATGTCGGGCCGGTAGGCGTCGAAGTTGCCGGCGTACTCGTCGGCCTCGACCACGAACGCCCGCCCGTGCCCATGACGCGCGGTCGCCGGCGGGCCGCCGGTCTCGACGCTCGGCAGCAACGCCCCGACGAAGGCCGACGGATCCAGTCCGGCGGCGGCCAGGGTGTGGACCAGCCAGCCGGCGGTCGTGCTCTTGCCATGCGTCCCGGCGACCCCGACCAGGGTCCGCCCGAAGGCCGCATCGGCCACCGTCTGCTGCCACGGCTCGAGCGGGATCCCGGCGGCGCGAGCCGCGGCGAGCTCGGGATGGTCGGGATCGACCGCGGTCAGCGCCTTGGTGACGGCCAGTCGGTCCGGTCGCGGAGCGGTCACCACGTGCTCGGCGGCGTGTTCGGCGGCCACGGCGACCCCGAGCGCCTCCAGGGCGGGCGTGTACGGTGACGGGGCGCCTGGATCGCAGCCGGTCACCACCGCGCCGGCGTGGACCGCGAGGATCGCCGCGGCACTGGCCCCGGCACCGGCCGCCCCGACGACGTGGATGCGCTCCATCGCCCGGATGGGTCGGGCCGGCCTGGTCGGTGCCAGCCCGGCGCCGATCTGCCGCGCGTCGGTCGTCATCGCGGGCTCGCTGCCAGCGCGCCGATCCGTTCCAGCAGGAGGTCGAACGCCGCAGCCGCGCTCCGTCGCTTGTTGTCCGACCGGTCGCCGGTCCAGACGAACCGCTGGACGGTCGACCCGTCGGCATCCGCCACGGCGATGTAGGTCAGCCCGACCGGTTTCTGCGGCGTGCCACCGTCTGGCCCGGCGATGCCCGTGACGGACACGGCAAGGTCGGACCCGACCCGCGCCCGCCCGCCGACGGCCATGGCCATCGCGACCTGGGCAGACACCGCGCCATGGGCCGTCAGGACGTCCTCCCCGACCCCGACGGCCGACCTCTTCTGGGCGTCCGAATAGGTCACGAACCCGCCCAGGTAGTAGACACTCGAACCCGGGATCTCGGTGATCAGGTGGCCGATGAGGCCGCCCGTACACGACTCGACCGTGGCCACGGTCAGGCCGTGGGCGAGGCACGCCTGCCCGAGCCGGGCCGCGAGTCCCGTGACGTCCGCCAGCGGATCGTCAGCCACGATTACGGCCGCTGCGTCTTGACCGGCGGCGCCGGCGGCGCGAACAGCCACGTCTCGGGCACGCCGGACTTGCCGAGCGTGCCGAGCGACGTTCCGTTGAGCGTGAAGTAGGTCACCCCGGACGACCCGGTCCGGACCTCGATCTTGTCGCGGCCGGTGAAGGTCAGGGTCTTGCCGTTGGCGATGACCTGACCGGCCGCCCCGATGCCCGGGTCGATCTTGCCGTCGACCCAGACCTTGATCCAGGCACGTCCGCCCTTGGCCGTCACGACCAGGGTGACGCCCTTGTACAGGACCGTGACGTTCCGCGTCAGGGCGGTCGTCTTGCCCTCGGTGCTCGCCGCGGTCACGGTGATCGCCCAGCGACCGGCCGTCAACTCGAGCGGGGTGTTGTACGTCCCGTCCTCGCCGACGGCGGCCCGGACCGGTGTCGGTGTCGCGGGCGGGGCCGGGGTCGCACGACCATTGCCGGGTACGGGGCCGGACGGGCCGAGGTAGGCGGCACTGATCACGACGGAGGCGGCGTTCGTCGTCTTGCCGGCCACCGGGATCGCCCCATTCTCGAACGAGGCGCCCTCGGATGGCTGGTCGACGGTCAGCGTCGGCGCCTCGATCTGGAGGAACGGCACGGTGATGAACAGGTGGACGGTCTGCTCGGACTTCTTGCCGGTATCGGGGTCCATGGCGCTGACGTCGAACTGGTTGCGACCGCGGCGAAGGTCCACCTCGTAGGCCCATGCGCCGTCGGAGGTCGCGGTGACCTGGAACGGCTGCTGCTGGCCAGGGGTCAGGATCGAGACCGTCGCACCGGGCAGGGTCGTGCCCTGGAGGGTGTACTTCGTGGTCGATTCGTCGACGTCGATGACCGCGGTCGTGGGCTGCGTCACGGCGATCGTCGGGGGCTTGGCGAAGCGCAGGACCTGGACGCCGAGGTAGACGCCGAAGGCGACGATGACGACGGTCAGCAGGGCCGCGACGACGAGTCCGGGCGAGAAGGTCAGTCCCTTGCGCGGTGTGGTGATGGGCCGCGGCACGACGATGGCCGGCGGCGTCTCCTTCGGGTCGCCCCGCTCGCGGCGCCACTGGAGGAGGACGTCGTCCGGGTCGAGTCCGAGGTAGAGCGCGTAGTTGCGCAGGAAGCCCTTGGTGTAGACCGAGCCCGGCAGCTCCTTGTAGTCGCCTCGCTCGAGCGCGCCCAGGTAGCGGGCACGGATCTTGGTATCGCGTTCGGCGCGGTATAGGTCCACGCCCTTGCGTTCACGAGCGGCGTACAGGCGCTCCGGCAAGCTGGGGACCGGCTCCGCGGCCACCCCGCGGCCAGCCTCCGACCGGTCGATCCCGACCGCCCGCTTCAGCTGGTCGCGTGTGGTCATCCGTCATCCCCGTCCAGGCCGTCGTCGGCCGGCCCCCCCGATCCAGACGCATCATCACGGCGAAGCACCTGGCGGGCATTCGAGCCGTCGAAGGCCCCGATGTAGCCGCGCGCCTCGAGCTGGTCGATCATCCGGGCCGCCCGGGCGTACCCGACCTTGAGTCGTCGCTGGAGCAGCGACGCCGAGGCTCGATCGTACTCCCGAATCACCTCGATGGCATCAGGCAACAATCGGTCGGCATCCTCGTCGGTGAGGTCATCGGCGGACCCGATGCCTTCGTCGCCGGTGTCGATGATGGCCATGTCGTAGTGCGGGTCGTCGATCTGCGCCTTCCAGTGGTCGACCACCCGGGCGATCTCGTGGTCCGACACGAAGACGCCCTGGAGGCGCATCGGACGGGGCAGGTCCGAGGGCTGGTAGAGCATGTCGCCGCGACCGATGAGGTCCTCGGCGCCGGGCGTGTCGAGGATCGTCCGGGAGTCGATCTGGGAAGCCATCGCGAACGCGATCCGGCTCGGGAAGTTGGCCTTGATCAACCCGGTCACGACGTTGACCGACGGCCGCTGCGTGGCAAGGACCATGTGGATGCCGGTGGCGCGCGCCTTCTGGGCGAGTCGCACGATCGGGTCCTCGACGTTCTTGCCTTCGCGCATCATCAGGTCGGCGAGCTCGTCGATGATGACGACGATGTAGGGCATCTTGTCCTCGGGATCGACCCGGGTCTCGTTGAAGGCCCGGATGTTGCGCGCGGTCGCGCCGGCCAGCCGCCGGTAGCGCGCCTCCATCTCGTTGACCGCCCACTTCAGCGCCGCCTTGGCCCGCTCCGGCTCGGTGATGACGGGCACGAGCAGGTGGGGCAGGCCGTTGTAGGCCGCCAGCTCGACCCGCTTGAGGTCCATCAGGATCATCCGGACGTCGTCCGGAGTCGCCTCGCACAGCAGGCTCGTGATCAAGGCGTTGACCATGACGCTCTTGCCCGAGCCGGTCGCGCCGGCGATGAGCAGGTGCGGCATCTTCGCCAGGTCGACCGCCTGCGCCTTGCCCGCGACGTCGCGTCCGAGGGCGAAGGTCAGGGTCGATCCCGATGCCTTGAAGTCGAGCTCCTCGAGGATGCGCCGCAGGGCGACGACATTGAACTCCTTGTTGGGGATCTCGATGCCGACCGCCTGCTTGCCCGGGATGGGTGCCTCGATCCGGAGCGACCGGGCGGCGAGGGCCATCGACAGGTCGTCCGACAGGGCCTCGATCCGGCTCAGCTTCACGTCCGCGGCCGGCTGGACCTCGTACTGGGTGACCACCGGGCCGGCATTGCGCCCGACGATGCGGACCGGGATGCCGAAGCTCGCCAGCTTCTTGACGATGATGTCCTCGACCAGCAGGTGGGCGGTCTCGTCGCCGCCCGCGTGCAGCGGGATGGCGATGTCGTCGAGCGTCGTCAGCGGCGGCAGGACGTACTCGACCCGGTCCTTGGTCGGTGGAGAATCTGCGCCATCGGTCACATCATCGAGGCTGCGGACCGGCCGGATGAGCGTCGCGGCGGCGGCACCGCCGGCGCGGGCCGGGGCGAAGGTGGCCGAGTTGGGCGCGGCGCTCGGAGCTGCTGCGGGGATGCCCGTGTCGTCGTCCCAGGCGCCGGTCTGGCCTGGCGATGGGCCTGGGCCGACGGCGACCTTGCCGACCTTGGTCTTGCCGTTGATGGCCGTCGCCTCGGCGGCCGCGGCGGCTTTCGTTTCTTCGGCCTCTTCAGCCGGGGTCCGCTTGAGCGACGCGGCGGCGGTCGTGCCCATCCAGCGCGCCGTCCCGACGGCGGGCTTGGTCAGCTGCCGGAGGGGGATGCCGAAACCGATGATGACGCCCAGGATCGCCAGGGCGATGAGCAGGACGAAGGCTCCGGGCGCCGAGAACAGGTCGGTCAGGATGCTCGCCAGCGTCCGTCCGACCCGGCCACCCGACACCCCGAGGACCTGGGCCGCGCCCGCGATGCCGGCGTAGGTGACGAACAGGCCAAGCAGCGTGATCCCCCAGCCGGAGCCGGGGCGCGTGCCTGGACCCCACTCGAGCCACCAGCCGGCCAGCAACAGCAGGAATGGTGCGACCCAGCGCATGGTCCCGAACCACGGTGAGAAGACGCCGGTCCACCAGCTGGTCAGGGCACCCTCGCTCGGCAGGGTCAGGGCGATCAGCGTCATCGCCCCGAGGACGAGCAGCGTCAGCCCGATGATCGAGCGAACGACGTCGGGCGTGAGCCGAGCGGACAGCGAGTCGAGCGGACCTTTCGTGCGCGCCCGTGATGGGCGCGTCGCCGGTCGGCGAGTCGTCGTCCTCCTGCGTGTCGCCACGTCAGACCTCGACGACGACCGGGAAGACCATCGGTCGACGTTTCGTCTGCTCGTACAGGAACCGCGAGACACCGTCCTTGACCTGGGTCTTGAGCAGCCCGATCTCGTTGATGTGGTCGCCCGGGTTGTGGATCGCCTCGATGACCCGCTCGAGGGCCTCCTTCATGATCGGGTCCTGCTCGTTGAGGTGGACGAAGCCTCGGGTGATGATCTCCGGTTTGCCGATGACCCGGCCGGTCTGCTTGTCGACGGTGACCACGATCATGAACATGCCGTCGTTCGCGAGCGCCCGCCGGTCGCGCAACACGATGTCGCCGACGTCACCGACCGACAGTCCGTCCACGTAGACGTAGCCCGCGGTGACCGGAGCCGCTCGGCGGGCGCTGCCATCGGCGTAGAACTCGATCGGCGTGCCGTTCTCGATGATGAACACGTTCTCGGGCGCGACCCCCGTCTCGATCGCCAGCCGGCCGTGCTGGACCTGCATCCGGAACTCGCCGTGCATCGGGATGAAGTGCTTCGGCTTGGTCAGCCCGAGCATGAGCTTGAGCTCTTCCTGGCTGGCATGACCTGAGACGTGTGCGCGCTTGATGGTGTGGTAGTAGACGTTGGCGCCAGCCTTGAACAGGTTGTCGATCGTGCGCGAGACGGATTCCTCGTTGCCTGGGATCGGACTGGCGCTGACGATGACGGTGTCGCCGGGCTGGATCTCGACGAAGCGATGGTCGCGGTTGGCCATCCGTGCGAGGCCGGCCATCGGCTCGCCCTGGGCGCCCGTCGTGGCGATGACCAGCTTCGGGTCGGGATGGTCCTTGATCTTGTCCTTGGCCACGATCTGTGACGGGTCGTACTTCAGGTAGCCGAGATCGGTGGCGATCCGGAAGTTCTGCTCCATCGACCGACCGATGACCGACACGCTCCGATGCATGTCCGCGGCCGCATCGAGGACCTGCTGGACGCGCGCGATGTTGCTGGCGAAGGTGGCGACGATGACCCGCCCCTCGAGCGGCTCCATGATCTCGCGGAACGCCTCGCCGACCGTCCGTTCCGAGGGCGTGTAGCCGGGGTTCTCGGCTCGTGTCGAGTCGGACAGCAGGCACAGCACGCCTTCCTGGCCGAGCCTGGCGAGGATGGCGAAGTCGGACAGCTTGCCGTCGACCGGGGTGTGGTCGAACTTGAAGTCGCCGGTGTGGACGACCGTCCCGACCGGGGTCCGCAGCGCGATGCCCATCGCATCCGGGATCGAGTGGCCGACCCGGAAGGGCATGACGTGGAACGCCCCGATGTCGATCTCGTCGCCGGGTTCGAGCGCGATGAGCGGGTTGTTGTGGAGCTTGTGCTCCTTGATCTTGTTGCCGAGCAGGCCGCGCGCGAGCGTGGACGCGTAGACCGGGACGCCCGGGAATTCCGGGAGCACGTACGGCAGCGCGCCGACGTGGTCCTCGTGGGCATGGGTGATGAGGAACGCCTTGACGTTGGCGCGGCGCTCCTTCAGATAGGTGATGTCGGGGATGACGAGGTCGATGCCGAACATCTCCTCATCGGGGAACATCAGACCGCAATCGATGACCACGATCTCGTCGCGGTACTCGAAGACGTACATGTTCTTGCCGATCTCGCCCACCCCGCCGAGCGGGATGATGCGGAGCGGCTGGTCGGGCGTGGGCTGCTGGATCTTGGTCTTTGGCATGGGTTCCTAAAACAGTGTCAGTTGGGGGGTGGCGTCGTCCGGATCCACGATGGTTGTATCGGCTGGGATCTCGGGGGTCTCCGCCTCGGCCGGAGGTCGGGTCCCAGGCGCTTCGCGACGAGCCCGCGATTCGATGAGGGCCGCCGGCAGGCGGGTCATGTCGTCGACGAGCGTCTGCTTGTTCGAGGATTGGTAGAGGGCGAAAGCCGGGTGGTACATCGCGAAGGCCAAGGCATTCTGAGCACCCGTGCGCGCGTCCGCCGGCACGGCTGTCCCGTGCGTCGCACTGATGCGCTCGCCCGGTCGGAAGCTGTTGAGCGAGAACTTGCCGACGGTGACGACGACAGCCGGATCGAGCACCTCGAGCTGACGCCGCAGGTAAACCGAACACGCTGCGATCTCGTCTGGCTGCGGGTCGCGGTTGCCGGGCGGTCGGCATTTCACGACGTTGGTGATGAAGACCTCGTCGCGCTGCCAGCCGATGGACCCGATCAGCTCGGTCAGGAGCTGCCCCGACGCTCCGATGAACGGCCTTCCCTGCCGATCCTCCTGCTCACCGGGGCCTTCACCGACGAAAACGACCTCGGTCTCGGGGTCGCCCTCGCCTGGCACGGCCCGCGTTCGCGTCTCGTGGAGGCGGCAGTTCGTGCACACCCGGACCTCTGCGGCGATGGCCTCGAGCGCCTTCTGGCGCTCGACATCGGTCATGCCGTGGCCTCGACGGCGCCCGCGACCCGATACGGACGAGCGCCCCGCGCCGCGGCAGGCCGGATCCAGCCGCGCTCGTGGAGGATCTCCGCGAGCTCGACGGCGTTGGTCGCGGCGCCTTTGCGCAGGTTGTCCGACACGACCCAGAACACCAGTCCGCGGTCGCCCTCGATCGAGATATCGCGTCTGACCCGGCCGACGAAGATCTCGTCGCGCCCTGCGGCATCGGTAGCCAGCGGGTAGAGATGCTCCGACGGGTCGTCCTGGACGATGACGCCGGGCACTGCGGCGAACAGCTCGCGCGCCCGCTCCGGCGTGATCGGGTCGCGGGTCTCGACGTGGATCGCCTCGGAGTGGCTGACGAAGACCGGGATACGGACCGCCGTACACGAGATGCGCAGGTCCGGCAGATCCAGGATCTTGCGGTTCTCACTGACGACCTTCCATTCCTCCTTGGTGTAGCCGTTCGGGAGGAAGACGTCGATCTCGGGCAGGGCGTTGAAGGCGATCGGATGTGGGTAGACGCTGGCCACCGGAGCCTCGCCGGCGACGTGCGCGCGGACCTGGCTTTCGAGCTCGGTGATCGCATCGGCGCCGGTCCCGGAGACCGATTGATAGGTGTCGGCGATGACCCGTTCGAGCCCGACGCTGTCACGCAGCGCCATCAGGACCGGCGCCATCTGCATCGTCGAGCAATTCGGGTTGGCGACGATGCCGGGATGGCCCTCAATGTCGGCCGGGTTGACTTGCGAAACGACCAGTGGGATCAGCGGATCCATCCGCCAGGCGGACGAATTGTCGATGACTGCAGCGCCGTGGGCGACGGCGGCCGGAGCGAGCTCCAGGGAGACGTCCGCCCCGGCCGAGAACAGGGCGATGTCCACGCCGTCGAACGCCTCCGGGACGGCCTCGCCGATCTCGAGCGTTCGACCGTCCACGGACACCGTCCGGCCGGCCGACCGGCCGGAGGCGAGCAATCTCAACTCACCGACCGGGAACTCCCGCTCGTTGAGGATCTGGATCATGGTTCGTCCGACGACGCCGGTGGCACCGACGACGGCAACGGTCAAGGGTTGACGGTTCATGGTGGGTGCGGCCTCGCTCGTCCTGTCGCAGGGTCGGGCACGGCCGGAGTATAGCAGCGGGCCCCTCCCGACCGGCACCCGGACCTCCGTCCATGCCCTGGACCGTGGCGGGAAACGAACGAGCCGCCGGTCACCCGGCGGCTCGTCACGGTTGCGCTGGGACCGACCGGGACTAGACGGTCTCCTTCGCGAGGTGGCGCTGCATGGCCGCCTTGCGCGAGAGGTTGATCCGGCCCTGGCGATCGACTTCGAGGACGACGACCATGATCTCGTCGCCGACGGACACGACGTCCTCGACGGTCGGAACGTGGTAGTCGGCCAGCTCGCCGATGCGGACGAGGCCTTCCTTGCCCGGCAGGATCTCGACGAACGCGCCGAAGCCCATGATCCGGGTGACCTTGCCCATGTAGAGCGAGCCCACCTCGACCTCGCGGGTCAGGCTGTTGATCCAGTCGATGGCCTTGCGAGCGTTCTCGCCCGACACGGCCGCGATCTCGACTGTGCCGTCGTCCTCGACGTTGATCTCGGTCGAGGTCTCTTCCTGGATCTTGCGGATCATCGATCCGCCCTTGCCGATGATCTCGCGGATCTTCTCGGGATTGATCTTGATGGTCGTGATGCGCGGGGCGAAGTCGCTCATGTCGGAGCGCGCCTCGGGCATGACCTCGGTCATCTTGTCGAGGATCTCGAGCCGCGCTGCGAGGGCCTGGGCCAGACCGCCGCGGATGATCGCCTCGTTGATGCCCTGGACCTTGATGTCCATCTGCAGGGCGGTGATGCCGTCCCGCGTGCCGGTCACCTTGAAGTCCATGTCACCGACCGAGTCCTCCTTGCCGAGGATGTCGGTCAGGACGACGAACCGGCCGTCCGGCTCGCTGATGAGGCCCATCGCCGCACCCGCGACCGGCGCCGAGATCGGCACGCCCGCGTCCATCAGGGCGAGGGTCGAGCCGCAGGTCGAGGCCATCGAGGTCGAGCCGTTGGACGACATGCACTCCGACACGAGCCGGATGACGTACGGGAAGTCCTCGTGGCTCGGCAGGACGGGGATCAGCGCCCGCTCGGCCAGGTTGCCGTGCCCGATGTCGCGCCGGCTGGGACCGCGCATCGGCTTGTTCTCGCCGGTGCTGTACGGGGGGAAGTTGTAGTGGTGGATGTAGCGCTTCTCGGTCTTGGGGCTGATCGTGTCGATGCGCTGGACGTCCGAGGACGAGCCGAGCGTCGCGATCGTCATGACCTGGGTCTCGCCACGGGTGAAGAGACCGGTGCCGTGGGCCCGGGGCAGGACGCCGACCTCGACCGAGATCTGGCGCAGTTCGGTCAGGCCACGGCCGTCCATCCGGATGCCCTCGTCGAGGGCGAGCTGGCGGGCGACCTTCTTGCTGATGAGGTTGAACAGGGCTTTGCTGACGCGCGCCTCGCGCTTGGCGGCTTCCTGGAGCGCCTTGCTGTCGCCGCCCGTGCGGGTGGCGCGGATGGCGTCGGCGAGGCCGGTCTTGAGGGCCGCGATCCGACCCGGCAGGTCGTTGCCGAACCAGATGAGCAGGTTGGCGGTCGCCTCGGCGTCAGGCCCGGCCCGGTGCGCCTGGGCGAGCTCGATGCCGAAGAAGTTCGACAGCGTCGGGAGCTTGTAGTTCTCGAGATCCGGATAGCCCTCGCGGGCGATCGTCAGGGTGTCGAGGTAGCGGCCCGACTCGATGTGCGTGCCGTCGGCGAGCGCCGCCTCGATGAAACCGAGGTCGAAGCCGACCGAATGACCGACGATGGTCGAGTCGCCGATGAACTTGAGGGCCTGCCTGGCCGCCTCGGCCGGGCTCGGGGCCTTCTTGACGTCGGCGTCGTGGATGCCGTGCATCTGGTTGCCGACGATCGGCCGTCCGGGGTTGACCAGGGTCGACCAGCGATCGGTGATCTTGCCGCCCTTGACCTTGACCGCGGCGATCTCGACGAGGTCGGCCATCTTCGGGTCCGTCCCGGTCGTCTCGACGTCCACGACGACGAACTCGTCCTTGGCGTCGACGGCCTTCGCGAATTCGAGGACGGTGCCGGTCCCGGCTTCGAGGAACGGCGTGCTCTTGGTCTTGCCGACCGCCTCGCGGAGCTGCTCCTGGATGTCGATGAGCGGCTGCAGGGCGCGGTGGCCGAAGAGGATCGCCTCGGCCATGACGGCTTCCGGCAGGAGCTTGGCGCCCGCTTCGACCATCATGATCGCGTCGCGCGTGCCGGAGACGATGAGGTCGAGCTCCGACTCCTCCAGCTGGCTGTAGGTCGGGTTGACGACGAACTCGCCACCGATGCGACCGACGCGGACGGCACCGACCGGACCCGCGAACGGGATCTCGCTGATGGTCAGGGCGGCCGAGGCCGCGACCGTTCCGAGCACGTCCGGCTCGTTCTCCTGGTCGGTCGAGAGGACCGTGATGACCAGCTGGATGTCGTCCTTGTAGCCCTCGGGAAAGAGCGGGCGGATCGGGCGGTCGGTCAGGCGTGCCGCCAGGGTGGCCGCCTCGGACGCACGCGCCTCGCGCTTGATGAAGCCGCCCGGGATCTTGCCCGCGGCGTACATGCGCTCCTCGAACTCCACCGTGAGCGGGAAGAAGTCGAGGCCCGGGCGCGGGTCGGACCGGTTGGCCGTGCCGAGCACCAGGGTGTCGCCGTAGCGGACCGTCACCGCACCACCGGCGAGGCGTGCGAGTTTGCCGGTCTCGATGGTCAGCGTCCGACCACCGAATTCCGTCTCGAATGTCTGGGACAAGGGAACTACTCCTCCTTGGTCGTGGAGGAGGTGACGACCTGCGGGCAGGTCGGCCGACTGGGCCATGGGCGCCGGATGCGACAGGACCCCGGTCTGTGCCGGGGTCCGGGTGCTGCGACGCCTAGCGGCGGAGTCCGAGTCGTCCGATGACGACGCGGTAGCGCGCGCTGTCCTTCTTCATCAGGTAGGCGAGAAGGCGGCGGCGCTGGCCGACGAGCTTGAGGAGGCCGCGGCGCGAATGATTGTCCTTGGGGAAGCTCTTGAGATGCCCGGTCAGCTCCTTGATCCGCTCTGTCAAGAGCGCGACCTGGACTTCCGGCGATCCGGTGTCACCTTCCTTGGTGGCAAACCCGGTGATGATCTCCTGCTTCTGTTCCCGCGCGAGCGGCACTCGTTCCTCCGAACACGACGTGTTGACGTGATGTCTTCCATTTGTATGACCGCCGGATGGTAGCAGGCCGAGCGCGAAGCGTCCACCGCTCGGCCTGCCACGATGTCATGCCGGTGCGGGACAATGGTCGCATGCCGAAGCTCGACAGGATCTACACCAAGACCGGCGACGAGGGGATGACCGGGCTCGGTGGCGGCCAACGGGTGCCCAAGGATTCCCAGCGGGTGGAAACCTACGGCACGGTCGACGAGCTCAACTCGCAGATCGGGGTCGCCCTCGCGACCGGCCTGTGCGAGCGTCTGGCGGGCGAGCTGAGCCTCATCCAGAACGAGCTGTTCGACCTCGGTTCGGACCTGGCGACGCCGGCGACCAGCCAGGCACGTCATCCCGTCCCGACCGTAGAAGCCCGCCATATCGAGAAGCTCGAACGGCTCATCGACGAGCTCAACGATGTCGTGGGCCCGCTGACCAACTTCCTGCTGCCGGGCGGATCGCCCGGCGCGGCCCAACTGCACGTCGCGCGGACGGTCTGCCGCCGCGCCGAGCGCGAGGCCACCCACCTTGCCCGGGACGAGGCGATCGGCCCGACCGTGCTCCCCTACCTCAACCGCCTGTCCGACGCGCTGTTCGTCATGGCGCGCTACGAGAACCATCATCGTGGTGTCGCCGAACCGCTCTGGAGGCCTGGGACCTGATGTCGATCCTGTCGCGTGTCAAGGAGTGGTTCGTCGGCTCGCCGGACGCGGAGGATGCGAAGCCGCACGCCGAGCAACGTCCGTCACGCCACGAACGTCGCGAGGCCGGGCGCGAGAGGCACCACAAGACCGGCGAGCCCGCCTGGGAGTCGAGCGACAAGGTCGGCCAGGGTGAGGGCCCGACCAAGAACCCGGACGCCGCCCCGGAGATCCTCGGCGGCGGCTGAGCGACGGATCAGGCCCCGCCGAGCACGACCGTCACGCGGTCGGCCGCGGTCTTGCCCAGCAGCTCGGCGTCGCCGCCGACGAGCCTCAGCGTGAGCCCTGCGCCGTCGACCGTCACCGGGTAGTCGCCGTCGGGTGGCAGGGCGATCGGCAACGCGAAGTCCAGCCGCGATCGGCCGTCCGCCAGCGGCACGACCGCGCCCGTGATCGTCACCGGCCGTCCCAGCAGCCGGGCCGCGCTGGTGAGGTCGCCTCGGACGATGGCCTCGCGGATCGCCGAGCTCCGGACCTCCTGGCCGTCGATGGTGAATGGCGGGACCACGACGACATCGAAACCGTCGCGGGCACCGAGCTCGGCGAGCGTCGTCGGCGTGCCCCGGCGCTCGAAGCCGAAGGCGGCCTCCGGGGTCATGACGAAACCGGTGAGCTCGACCCGCGTGCGGATCCGCTCGACGAACACGTCGTAGGGCGTGTGTCGCAGGGCATCGTCGAAGTGCTGCACGACAGTGACCTCGACACCGGCCGCCTCGAGCCGCTCGAGACGCTCGCCCGGATCGAGCAGGAGCGGCGGGGCCGTTCCCATCAGGACCGCATCGGGGTGGTGGTCGAAGGTGATGACGGTCGGCCTGGCGTCACGCTCCGCCGATGCGCTGACGAGGTGCTCGAGCAGGTACGCGTGCCCGAGATGCATGCCGTCGAACACCCCGACGACGACGAATGCCGGCCCGAGCGACGAACGGAGTCCATCGACCCCCTCGACGAGGTGCATCGCCCGCTGACTCAGGCGACGGGAACGGCCGCGCCGGGCGGCGCCACGAACACCTTGTCCGGTGCGAGCCTGCCGCCGGATGCCGTGGCGATCGCGACGAGCCTGCCGCCGGCATCACGCAACCGGTAGTGATCGGCTGCCTCGGGCAGCCCGGCGGCCGGCCGGACGAACTGGCCGCGGGCGATGGCCGTGGTCTCGTCATCGGTCAGGGTGACGACCGGCAGCGCGTCGAGCCCCGTGTCGAGCGGGCGAAGGTGGGGCAGCAGCCCGGCCGGGCTCTCCGCGGCGGCCGTTCGCAGGTCGTCGAGGCTGACCGCACCGTCGAGCGTGAACGGGCCCGAGGCGGTGCGGGTCAGGGCGCCGAGGTACGCGGCGCTGCCGACCATCTCGCCCAGGTCGCGGCCGAGCGAGCGGATGTACGTCCCAGCCGAGCAGGCGACGTCGAGGATCGCGATGGGGCGGTCCGGATCGGAGCCGTCCCACGACACGAGGTCGAGCGAGTGGATGGTCACCTCACGGGGCGGCAGCAGGACCGTCTCGCCGGCGCGGGCCATGGCATACGCTCGGCGGCCACCGACCTTGATGGCACTGTAGGCAGGCGGTCGCTGCGAGATCGGACCGGTCAGACCGGCGAGTGCCGCCTCGACCTCGTCGCGAGTCGGTGCCGTGCCGTCGGCCGCCGGCGTCAGCTCGCCCTCGAGGTCGTCGGTCGTGGACGAGGCCCCGAAGCAGACGGTCGCCCGGTAGGCCTTGCGGTCGGCGAGGTGGTATTCGACGACCCGGGTCGCGTGCCCGAGGAAGATCGGCAGCACGCCGGCCGCGAACGGATCGAGCGTCCCGCCGTGGCCGACGCGCTTGGTCGCTGCCAGCTTGCGAACGAGCGCGACGATGTCGTGCGAGGTCGGGCCGGCCGGCTTGGCAACGACGACGATGCCATCGAGCCCGGGGCCGAGCGAGGAGTGGGCCATCTCAGCGCCGGACCGCGGCGACGAGCCGGGTCGCTTCGGCAAGCACGAGCGGCCGCGCGTTCTCGAGCGGGTCATCGATCGACGCCCCGGCCGCCCGGGCGTGCCCGCCGCCGCCGAACGTGCCGGTCAGGACGGTCGCATCGACGCCGCCCGGCTTCGTCCGGACGCTGACCCGCGTGGCGTTGCCGGCCTGCTTGAACAGGATCGCGACCTCGGCGTCCTGGGCCTGCGACAGCAGGTCGATGATGCCCTCGCTGTGGGCGCGTTCGGCGCCGGTCGCGCTGATGTCGGCATCGGTCAGGCTCGACCAGACGATCCGTCCGTCGTCGGCGGTCTCGAGCCGGTCGAGCACGACCCCGAACAGTCGCAGCTGGACGTCGGGCTTGGTCCGGTACAGCCGGCGGGAGATATCGGACAGCGGCGCGCCGGCCTCGACCAGCGCGGCCGAGACGACCAGCGTCCTGGGCGTCGCGTTCGGGTGGGCGAAGGTCGCGGTATCCATGACGATCCCCGCCATGAGCGCCGCTGCGAGTCCGCCGTCGTCGGCATCGAGCGGGACGCCGAGGCGCCCGGCCAGGAGGGTGACCATCTCGCACGTCGCCGCGGCCGTCGGGTCGATCCAGTCGGCCGCCTCGGCACCGTCGTTCGAGGCATGGTGGTCGATGATCACCCGCGGCAGCCGCCCGAACAGGTCCGCATGCCGCGTGCCGACCTCGCCGATCCGCTCCAGCGAGCCGCAATCCGAGATGACCAGCAGGTCGTATCGCGCGGACTCGTCCGGGTCGGTCCGGAAGCGCTCCACACCGGCGATGAAGTCGTACAGCGGCGGGACCGGATCGGTGCAGACGGCATCGGCGACACCACCCATCGCCTCGACCAAACGGACGACGCCGAGCGTCGCGCCGAGCGTGTCGGCATCGGGGTTCTCGTGGCTGACCGCCAGGACGCGACGGGCGCCGCGGATGCGGTCGACGACAGCCTGCGGAACGGCATCCAGGTACGGTCCCAGCGCGACGCTCATCGGGAACCCTTCCGCGGCGCCTTGCTCGATCCCTTGCGGGGCGTCGTGGGGCGATGCCCGGTCCGGCGCGACCGGGGACGTGCGCCCGTGGGCTGGCGGACCGCCGACGGCGGCTCGGCCTCGAGATCCTCGGCCCGGTGGACGCGCGGGACCGGCGTCGGGAGCGATTCGGTCAGCGGCACGTCCGGCGCCGGGCTCTCGCCCGACTCGATCTCCGCGAGCAGCTGGAGGATGCGAGTCCCCCGCTCCGCGGTGTCGTCGAGGTGGACGTGCAGGTCCGGGATGCGCTTGATCCGCAGCCGCTTGCCCAGCTCGTGCCGGATGAATGGCATCGCGTGACGAAGCGCCTCGACCGCGGCGTCTCGTTCGGTCGGCTGGCCGATGACGCTGACCCAGACCTTGGCGTGCCGAAGGTCGGGCGTCGTCTCGACCTCGGTGATGGTGACGAATCCGACCCGCGGATCCGCCACGTCGCGGGTCACGATCGACCCGATCTCCTGCCGGAGGAGTTCGTCGACCCGTTCGGTTCGCTGGCTCACGACGGCCTAGTTGGCCGAGGCTCGGCTAACGCTCTGCGAGGTGAAGCACTCGATCACGTCGCCCTCCACGATGTCGTGGAAGTTGGCCAGGCCGATGCCGCACTCGTAGTTCTGCTGGACCTCGCGGACGTCGTCGCGGAACCGGCGGAGCGATTCGATCCGATCGGTGGCGATGACCTTGGAGCTCCGCCAGACCCGGGCGTTGCCGCCCCGGACGATACGGCCGTCGGTGACGAACGAGCCGGCGATGACCGTGCTCTTGCCGACGCGGATGACCTGGCGGACCTCCGCCCGACCCTCCACGACCTCGACGATCTCGGGCTCGAGGAGCCCCTTGAGCGCCGCCCCGACGTCGTCGGTCAGCTTGTAGATGATGTCGTAGAGCCGGACGTCGACGCCTTCGGTCTCGGCGGCGCGACGGGCCGTCTCGGTGATCTTCGTGTTGAAGCCGACGACGATGGCGTTCGACGCGGCCGCCAGCATGATGTCGTTGTCGGTGATGTCGCCAGCGCCCTCGAGCAGGACGTTGAGCCGGATCTCGTCCTGATCGAGCTGCTCGAGCGCGTGGGTGATGGCACCCAGCGAACCGGACACGTCCGACTTCAGGATGATCCGCAGCTCCTTGGCCTGGCCGGCCTGGATCTGGCTGTAGAGGTCCTCCAGGGTGGCCCGGCCACTGCCCTCGCCGCTCTTGGCGGCCGACGCAGCCTTGCGGGCCTCGACCATCGAACGGGCTTCCTTCTCGTCGCCGACGACGCGCAGGATGTCGCCGGCCATCGGCACGTCCGACAGGCCGAGGATGACCACGGCGCTCGACGGGCCGGCCTTGGTCACACGCTTTCCCTGGTCGTTCTCGAGCGCGCGGACGCGCCCGAACGTCTCGCCGACGACGATGATGTCGCCGACCTTGAGCGTCCCGGTCTGGACGAGTGCCGTCGCGACCGGCCCTCGGCCCTTGTCGAGCTTGGCCTCGACGATGGTGCCGACGGCATCGCGCTTCGGGTTGGCCTTGAGCTCCTGGAGGTCCGCGACGAGCAGGATCATCTCGATCAGCTCGTCCAGCCCGACGCGGGTCTTCGCCGACACGGGCACGAGCGGCACGTCGCCGCCGTACTCCTCGACGACGATGCCGGCCTCGGTCAGCTCGGTCTTGACCCGGTCCGGATTGGCGTCCGGCTTGTCGATCTTGTTGAGGGCGATGATGATCGGGACCTTGGCCGCCTTGGCGTGGCTGATGGCCTCGAGCGTCTGGGGCATGACCCCGTCATCGGCCGCGACGACCACGACCGCGATGTCGGTCACCTTGGCGCCGCGGGCACGCATGGCGGTGAACGCCTCGTGGCCCGGGGTGTCGAGGAAGACGACGCGCTTGCCGTCCTTGACGACCTCGCTGGCGCCGATGTGCTGGGTGATGCCGCCGCGCTCGCCGGCCGCGACCTCGGTCGTGCGGATGGCGTCAAGCAGGCTCGTCTTGCCGTGGTCGACGTGACCCATGACGGTCACGATCGGTGCGCGCGGCTGGAGGAGCGACGGATCGTCCTCCTCGAAGAGGACCTCCTTGGTCGCCTCGCCGGCTTGCTCGTCCTCGTCGGCGCCGCCGGCTCCGGCGGCCTCGGTCTCGGCCACTTCGAAGCCGAGCTCGCCCGCGACCAGCGACGCGGTGTCACGGTCGACGAGCTGGTTGATGGTCGCGAAGATGCCGCTCTTGATCAGCTCGCGGATGATGTCCGCGGGGTTGACCCCGAGCAGCTCGGCGAGTTCCTTGACCGTGATCGTGCCCGGCAGCTCGATCGCGCCGCGCTCCCGCGGGTCCAGCGTCTGGACGCCGGATCCGCCGAACGCGCCATCGCGACGCGGCGGCTTGCGGGGGCCGCGTCGGCCGCGCGTGCCGCTCCTACTCCTGGCCACGGATTCCTCCTTCGATCGTCATCGTCTCATCGGTGTGTGTGATCTGGGTCATCAGGCTCCCGGCCAGGGCTGCTCGCAGCTCTGGCGGAAGCGGGGTCTTGAGCGCGCGGCCGAGAGTGCCCTTGGCGATCGCCTTGTCGAGGCACGCCTCGGTCCGGCAGACATAGGCGCCTCGGCCGGCAGCGCGACCGGTCTCGTCGGCGATCACCTCGCCGGTCGGAGTCCGAACGATACGCTGCAGCTCGCCCTTCGGGCGGACCGTCCGGCATGCGACGCAGGTCCGATCCGGAGTCCGACGCGGCGCGAGGGGCACGGACGACCCGGCTACGACGCCACCTCCTCGGTGGGCTTCGCGGCGGCGGCTTTCTTGGAGACGCGCTTGGGCTTGGCGGGCGCCTCGGCCGGCTCGGCCGGTTCGGTCGCGCCGGCGTCGTCGGTCTCGGTGGGCGCGGCGGCGGCCTTCTTGGTCACGCGCTTGGGCTTGGCGACGGGTTCCGCCGGGGCCTCGACCTCGGCGACCGCGGCCACAGGCTCGGCCGCTTCGGCCACGTCGACCAGCGGAGCGGTCGTCACGGCATCGGCGGCTGCCTTCGCCTCGGCGACGGACACGTCGCTCCGGATGTCGATCCGCCACCCCGTCAGGCGCGCCGCCAGCCGGGCGTTCTGGCCCTCGCGGCCGATGGCCAGCGACAGCATCCGCTCCGGGACGGTGACGCTCGCGATGCGGTGCTCCTCGTCGATGTCGACGGAGATGACCTGGGCCGGGCTGAGCGCGTTGGCGACGAAGACGCTGGCATCGTCGCTCCACGGGATGACGTCGATCTTCTCGCCCGACAGCTCGGCGACGACCGCCTGGACGCGCGCGCCGCGCTGGCCGACCGTCGCACCGACGGGGTCGAGCCCCTCCTGGCGGGACGCGACGGCCACCTTGGAGCGGCTGCCGGCCTCGCGGGCGATGGCCTTGATCTCGACGGTCCCGCTGTGGATCTCGGGGACCTCGAGCTCGAACAGACGCTTGAGGAAACCCTTGTGGGTGCGGCTGACGAAGATCTGCGGACCCTTGGTCGAGCGGCGGACCTCGAGCACGAACGCCTTGACGTTCTGACCGATCCGGTAGTGCTCGAGCATCGACTGCTCGGTCGTGGCCAGGATGGCCTCGACGTTCTTGCCGACGTCGAGGATGATCGCCCGCGGCTCGACCCGGTTGACCGTCCCGGTCATGAGCTCGCCCTCACGGCTCGCGAACTGGTCGAAGACCTGGTCGCGCTCGACCTCGCGGATGCGCTGCAGGACGATCTGCTTGGCGGTCTGGGCGCCGATCCGACCGAAGACGTCGCCATCGAGCTGCTCGGTCTCGACGAGATCGCCGAGGTCAGCATCGGGTTGGATGGCCCGCGCCTGCTCGACCGTCATCTCGGTGAATTCGTCTTCGATCTCACCGACGACGCGGCGCGCGCGGAAGACGCGGATCTTGCCCGTCTCGGCATCGATCCGCACATGGATGTCCTCGTCACCGGCCACGCGACGGTAGGCCGACTGGATGCCGTCCTCGACGGCGCCGATCAGTTGCTCGCGCGAGATCTGCTTTTCGGCATTGAGCTGGAGGAGGGCACCGACGAAGTCTCGACTCACGATGACCTCCGTTCGTTGTGCAGGTTGTTCATGGCGACGCTCAAAAAGAAACGTGGGGGTCACCCACGTCGCGGAGCGGCCGTTCAGTTGCATCGGAGTATACACCCGGGAGCGTGGACGTCTCCAGCGACCCCGGTACCGAGCGCTCGACGCCCGTCTGTCAGACGGCCGGCACGGCCGGGTCCGGGAACCGACGGGCGACGTAGTCCTCGAGGATGTCGATGAACTCCGCGACCAGGCCGTCGCCACGCAACGTGCGATCGAGGCGACCGTCGATGAAGACGGGCGCGACGGGCTCCTCGAACGTGCCCGGCAGTGAGATCCCGATGTCCGCGTGCTTGCTCTCGCCCGGGCCGTTGACGACACAGCCCATGACCGCGACGCGCAGCTCCTCGGCGCCGGGGTGGGTCTCGCGCCAGATCGGCATCTGGTCCTTCAGATAGGCCTGGATCTGCTGGGCCATCTCCTGGAAGAAGGTGGAGGTGGTCCGGCCGCACCCGGGGCACGCCGACACCTGCGGCAGGAACGACCGGAGACCCATCGACTGGAGGACCTGCTGGGCGACCTCGACCTCGCGCTCGCGCGGGGCGCCGGGTTCGGGCGTGAGCGAGACCCGGATGGTGTCGCCGATACCCTCGTTAAGCAGGATCGCCAGCCCGGCTGTCGACGCGATGATGCCCTTGTCGCCCATCCCCGCTTCGGTCAGGCCGAGATGCAATGGGTAGTCGCTCCGCGCGGCCAGCAGCCGGTAGACATCGACCAGGTCGCGAACGCCGGACACCTTGGCCGACAGGATGATCCGGTCGTGGCGCATCCCCGACGCTTCGGCCAGCTCCGCGGAGCGCATCGCCGACTGGAGCATCGCCTCGATCATCACGTCGCGGGCGTCGGCCGGCTCAGCCGCCCTGGCGTTGTCGTCCATCAGCTCGGTCAGGATGGACTGGTCGAGCGAACCCCAGTTGACGCCGATCCGGACCGGCCTGTCGTATTCGTTGGCGATCCGGATGATCGTCGCGAAGTGCTCGTCGTGCCGCTTGCCGCCGACGTTGCCGGGGTTGATCCGGTACTTGGCGAGGAGCGCGGCGGTCTCCGGGTAGTCGGCCAGCAGCTTGTGGCCGTTGTAGTGGAAGTCGCCGACGATCGGCACGTCAACGCCGAGGCCGCGGACCTTGCGGACCATCTCCGGCACGGCGGCCGCGGCGGCCTCCGTGTTGACCGTGACGCGCACCAGCTGTGAGCCGGAATGGGCGAGCCGGGCCACCTGGATGGCAGTCGCATCGGCGTCCGCTGTGTCGGTGTTCGTCATCGACTGGACGACGACCGGGTGCGCCGAACCGACCAGGACGCCACCGACGTCGACGCTGACGGTCGGCCGCCGACGCGGCCGGAGGCTATCGGGCGAGGCCATTCCGCGCCTATCCGCCGAGGCTGCGGATGATGTCGAACCCGGTCACCCAGATGATGAACGCGAACAGGAAGACGAAGCCGACGACGTACGTCAGCTGCTCGGCACGGACGCTGATCCGCGCGCCGAAGATGCGCTTGAGGGTGATCATCAGCATCCGGCCGCCATCGAGCGGCGGGAACGGCAGGATGTTCACGACCGCGAGGTTGGCCGACAGGATGCCAGCCACGTACAGGGTCATGACCAGGCCGTTGTTCCACAGGATGTCGCCGATCTGCATGGCGATGCCGACCGGACCCGAGACCGGCGGCGGGCCGGTCGGGTTGGACACCACCGACGTCACAAGGCTGGCCAATCCACCGACGATCAGACCCATCCAGCGGACGGTCTCCTTGGCCCCGATCTGGGCGGCGGTCACCAGGTCGTTCGACGTGTACGCACCGTAGAAGAAGCCCTCGAACGGCTTGGTCGCTCCGGAGATGCCCAGAGCGCCCTTCGTGGCGTCGATCTCGGATTCGGGGCGAAGGGTGACCGAGACATCGCGGCTAGCGCCGTCCGTGCCGACGACCGTCAGCACGATGGTTTCGCCGGCCCGGTCGCGAAGACCGCTCAGGGCATTGTTGCCGGTGATGAACTGGTAACGCTCACCGTCGATGGCGACGATCGCTTCGCCCGGCTGGAGGCCTGCGGCCGCGGCCGGCGAGTTCGGCTGGACCTCGAAGAACTTGACCCCGACCAATGGCGAGGCAAGCCACGCGATGCCGGTGAAGATGACGAACGCGAGCAGGACGTTCATCAGGACGCCGGCGACCAGGATCGTCAGCTTCTTGGCCAGGCCCTGGTGCGAGAACGAGCGCGGGTCGTCGACGTCGGTGCCGTCCTCGCCCTCGAGCTTGACGAAGCCGCCGATCGGCAGCCAGTTCAAGGAGTAGAGCGTCTCGCCCTTGTTGCGCAGGACCTTCGCCCGCGGTGGGAAGCCGATACCGAACTCGAGGACCCGGACATTCGACAGCCGGGCGGTGAAGAAGTGGCCGAGCTCATGGATCACCACGAGCCCGCCGAGGATGAGGATGAAGACGATCACGGTGATGATCGACTGGAGGAAACCGGTCACGCAGATGCTCCGAAGGGGGTGGTGGTGAAGGCCGCCCGGACGGCGGCATCGATGGCGACAAGATCATCAACGTCGGGATCCGGGTCGCCGGTTCCCCCGAACCGCTCGACGGCGGCCTCCAGGAGAGCCGGGATGCCGGTGAACGCGAGCGTCCCGTCGAGGAACCGGGCGACCGCGACCTCATCCGCGGCGATGAGCGCGGCCGAGGCCCGCGGTCCCAGGCGACCTGCCTCACGGGCGATCCGCAGGGCCGGGAAACGGGTCTCGTCCGGGGCGCGGAAGTCGAGCCGGCCGGTGGCGACGAGGTCCGGCGGTGCCGCCGGCGAGGGCCGACGATCCGGGTAGGTCAGTGCGTACTGGATGGGAAGTCTCATGTCGGGGGTGCCCAGCTGGGCCTTCAGCGAGCCATCCACGAAGCGGACGGCCGAATGGACGACGCTCTGCGGGTGGATGACCACCTCGATCGCGTCGTAGCCGACATCGTACAGCCAGTGTGCTTCGATGACCTCCAGGCCCTTGTTGGCCAGGGTCGCCGAGTCGATGGTGATCTTGGCGCCCATCGTCCAGGTCGGATGGCGCAGGGCCTGCTCGGGCGTGATCGCGGCCATCGTCTCGGGTGTCGCGTCGAGGAACGGACCACCCGACGCGGTGAGGAGAAGACTGGCGACGCCCGCCATCGACTCGCCGACGAGGCACTGCCAGATGGCGGAGTGCTCCGAGTCGATCGGACGCAGCCAGGCGAGCGGGCTCGCGTATGGGTCGCCCGGGTTCATGGCCGCGACCGCGGCCGCCAGACCACGCGCCAGCGGCATGACCAGGTGGCCGCCCGCGACCAGGGTCTCCTTGTTGGCCGTTGCCACGACCTTGCCGGCGCCCAATGCGGCGAGGACCGGGCGCAGGCTCACCACACCGCCGGTGCCGACGATCACGACGTCCACGTCGTCTCGGGTCGCAAGCCGTTCGAGTGCGTCGGGGCCGCCGACCCGTTCCGTTCCCGGTGGCAGGTCCATGCCGCGCAGGCCAGCCTCGTCGTCAAGCGCGACTACGGCCGGCTGGAAGCGGGCCGCCTGCTCGGCGAGGACCGTCGCGTTCGAACCTGTCGCGAGCGCGACCAGGCGGAAGGCGTCCGGGTGCGCTGCCAGGACGTCGATCGTCTGGCGACCGATGGACCCGGTCGAGCCGAGGAGAGCGACCCGCCGCGGCGTCCCCTCCCCTGCCCGGCCCGCCTCAGCGGATGAGGGCGATGACATACAGGGTCACGACCGGCGCGGCGAACACGAAGGAATCGACCCGGTCGAGCATCCCGCCGTGGCCCGGGATGAGCGTGCCGGAGTCCTTCGCCCCCGCGGCGCGCTTGATGACCGACTCCGCGAGGTCGCCCGACTGGGCAGCGAGCGCCGTCAGCGGTCCGAGCAGGAGCGCGTTGAGCGGGTTCTGGCCGAGCCCGACCAGCAGCAGGGCGATCACGACCGTCGTCGCGACGACCCCGCCGACGACACCCTCGATCGTCTTCGACGGCGAGATATGGGTCAGGAACTTGTGCCGGCCGATGCTCTTGCCGACCAGGTACGCCCCGGTGTCGTACGACCAGACCGCGAGGACCAGCAGCAGGATCCAGCCCCGCTCGCCACCAAGAGCGTGCAGAGGCGCATCGCCCGGAACGGCCGGAGCCGACTGGCCGAGACGGATGATGAATGACAGGAGGGCGACGTAGAGCGCACCGAAGACCGTGGCCATCCACGCCTGCAGCCCGTCGTGGGGGTCGATCCGGGTGAACGAGGCGACGGCGGCGAGGATGATGCCGATCGCCACCAGAAGCAGGCCGCTCCCTTCGAGCACCTTCGGGAACGCGGCGTCGAGGACGACCACAAGCGCGAGCACCGTCCCGAGTCCGGCGAAGCCCTCGTGGCCGGCCGAGCGCAGGAGCCGGAAGACCTCCATCGCCGCGATGACCGTGATGATCGCGACGGCCGCCGCGAGGACCGGCCCGCCAAGGGCCAGGACGATGAGCAGGACGGGGACGAGCACGGCGGCACTGATCGCTCGCTGGCGCATGTTCCTCCCTCCCTGTCCGGTTTCGGTCAGCGGCCGAAGCGACGATGACGGCTGGCGAATTCGAGGAGCGCGGCGTCGAACGCGTCCGGTCCGAAGTCGGGCCACAGCGTTTCGGTGAAGTAGAACTCAGCGTAGGCCGACTGCCAGATCAGGAAGTTGGAGAGGCGCTGCTCGCCGCCGGTCCGGATGACCAGGTCCGGGTCCGGTAGCCCGACGGTGTACAGGACGGCACCGATGGCTGCCTCGTCGATGTCCTCGGGCGCGACCCCGCTCGCGGCCAGACTGCGGAAGGCGTCGACGAGCTCGGTCCGCCCGGCGTAGTTGAAGGCGATGTTGAGCAGCAGGCGGTCGCCGTCAACCGTCGCCTCGAGGGCCTCGCCGATCGAGGCCCGGGTGGCGGGCGGCAGCTCGTCGAGTCGGCCGAGGAGCCGGATTCGCACACCCTCGGCTCGAAGCTCGTCGGTCTCGCTGCGGATGGCCGCCTCGAGCAACCCGAACAGGCCGGTGACCTCGTCATCGGTGCGCGCCCAGTTCTCCCGACTGAACGCATACAGGGTCAGGACCGGCACGCCGCGTGTGACCGCGTGGCGGAGCAGTGCACGGATGGCTTCGACACCGGCTGCGTGCCCGTCCAGCTCGGGCAGGTCGCGCTGCCTCGCCCAGCGGCGGTTGCCGTCCATGATGATCGCCACGTGGCGCGGCAGCTCATCGGGCGCCACGAACGGGGTCTCAGGCGTCCCCTCGTGCGCCGAGGGTGGCGCGTCGGTCGGCCGGGCCAGCTGTGCTCGGGCCACTAGACCTCGAGGACCTCCTGTTCCTTGGCGGCACCGAGGCGGTCGACGTCGGCGATGTGCCGGTCGGTCGTGCGCTGGAGCGTCTCGAGCTGGCGATGGCCCTCGTCCGCTCCGACCGACCCGTCGCGCTCTTCTTTCTTGAGCGCATCCGCCGCATCACGGCGGAGGTTGCGGATCTCGACCTTGGCTTCTTCCATCCGCTTGTGGACGACTCGGACGAGATCCTTGCGACGCTCCTCCGTGAGCGGCGGGATGTTGAGCCGGACGACCGTGCCGTCCACGTTCGGCATCAGGCCGATGTCGCTCTTGGTGATGGCCTTCTCGATCGCCCCCAGGACGCCCCGGTCCCATGGCTGGATGACGATCTGGTGCGGCTCCGGGACGCTGATGCCGGCCAGCTGGTTGAGCGGCGTGGATGTGCCGTAGTACTCGACGTGGATGCGCTCGACGAGCGCGGTCGAGGCGCGGCCCGTCCGGATGCCCCCGAAGTCGCGCTCCATCGCTTCGACGGCGCGGGCCATCTTGTGGTCGGCGTCGGTGATGATCTCCGTGGTCATGTCCGTGCACCTCCGGCGTCGGCCGAGGCGCCCGTGGCGCCCGAGATGAGGGTCCCGACCGGCTCACCCGCGGCGACCCGGGTGATGTTGTCCGGTCGATTGAGGTCGAAGACGACGATGGGCAGGTCGTTCTCCATGCACAGGCTCACGGCGGTCGCGTCGAGGACCTTGAGCTGGTCCCGGAGGAGATCCCCGTAGTGGAGATGAGCGTAGCGCCGCGCATCGCTGTGCGCCATCGGGTCTTTGTCGTAGACGCCGTCCACCTTGGTCGCCTTGAGCAGGACTTCGGCGTTGATCTCGACGGCGCGCAGGGCCGCTGCCGTGTCGGTGGTGAAGTAGGGATTGCCGGTGCCGGCGACGAACATCGCGACCCGGCCCTTCTCGAGATGGCGGATCGCGCGACGCCGGATATACGGCTCGGCGATCTCGTTCATCGCGATGGCGGTCATCACCCGGGTCGGCACCCCGGCTCGCTCGAGCGCGTCCTGGAGCGCAAGGCCGTTCATCACCGTCGCGAGCATGCCGATGTAGTCGCCGGTCGCACGGTCCATCCCGCGGGCGGAGGCAGCCAACCCCCGGAAGATGTTGCCGCCACCGACGACGATGCCGATCTGGACGCCGAGCCCATGGATCTCCGCGACCTGCTTGGCGATGAATGCGCAGACGGCCGGGTCCACCCCATACTGGCGATCACCCAGGAGCGCCTCGCCGGACAGCTTGAGCAGGATGCGGCGATAGCGGAGGGACCCGTCGGTCCCTCTCGCGGGCTCGGTCACAGCTCCTCCCCGAGCGCATACCGCGTGAACCGGCGGACACGGATGTTCTCGCCGATGGTCGCGACCTTCTCGGTGACCAGCTCACGGACCGTGCGCTCCTCGTCGCGGAACGGCTGGTCGAGCAGGCAGACCTGCGAGTACCACTTCTTGAGCTGGCCCTCGACGATCTGCGGCCGGATGGTCTCCGGCTTCTTCTGGACCGATTCATCGGCGAGAAGCTCGGCCTGCTTGGCGGCGAGGTCCTCTGCCGGGATGCCGTCCGCGTCGACGTAGAGCGGGGCGAGGCCGGCGACCTGGACGGCGAG
The DNA here is from genome assembly GCA_963782715.1 of uncultured Chloroflexia bacterium. Taxonomy (GTDB): domain Bacteria; phylum Chloroflexota; class Limnocylindria; order Limnocylindrales; family CSP1-4; genus SPCO01. The sequence continues at coordinate 106,549 of CAWAKU010000008.1, read as the reverse complement.
GTCGCGGACCAGCTTCTGGAACTCGTCCGTCCGGGCCACGAAGTCGGTTTCGCAGTTGACCTCGATGAGCACGCCGACGCGACCGCCGGTGTGGATATAGCTGGAAACCAGGCCCTCGCGAGCCTCGCGGCCTGCCTTCTTGGCCGCCGCGGCGAGTCCCTTCTCGCGCAGGAGGAGCGTCGCCTTTTCGAGGTCGCCGTCCGACTCGACCAGTGCGCGCTTGCAATCCATGAACCCGGCGCCCGTCGCTTCGCGCAGTTCCTTGACGAGCTCCGCCGAGATGTCCGCCATGCCTGTTCGTTCTCCTGTCTCACGGCGGCCCATGTCGGACCGCCGGTGCTGTGGTGTGTGTGTCGGCCGGCCGCTGGCCGGCCCGGATCAGCCGGCCGCTGGGGCCGTTTCGTCGTCCTTCTCGGCCGCTTCGCGAGCGAGCTCGGCGGCGATCTCCTCAGGACTGGCCTCGGCCGGGGCCTCGACGACGGCAGCTTCGGCCCGGGCGACGCGGTCGCCGGGCAGCAGGTCGTCGTCATCGGCGTCGGGCTCGAACGACAGGGCCGCGCCGCCGGCGAGGGCCGCCACGAGCTCGTCGGTCGCACCGGCGGTCTCTTCCTCGGCCTCGGGCATGGCCATCGCCTCGATCTGCTCGGGCTCGGTGGCGCTCCGGGCGGAGCGCTCGCGGGCGCCTTCGATGGCGGCGTCGGCGACGAGCGTGCACAGCAGTCGGATGGCCCGGATGGCGTCGTCGTTGGCCGGGATGATGAAGTCGAGCTCGTCCGGGTCGACGTTGGTGTCGCCGGTGCCGACGACCGGGATCTCGAGCTTGTTGGCTTCGGTCACGCCGATCCGCTCGCGATGCGGGTCGACGATGAAGATGGCGCCGGGCAGGCGCTTCATCTTGCGCATGCCACCGAGGGTGCCCTGCAGCTTGACCATCTCTTCGGTCAGCTTGGCGGCTTCCTTCTTGGTCATCCGCTCGAAGTCGCCGTTGGCCTGACGCGCCTCGAGCTGCTCGAGCAGGCCGATGCGCTTCTTGATGGTGACGAAGTTGGTGAGCATGCCGCCGAGCCAGCGCTTGTTGACGTAGGGCTGGTTGGCGCGGGTCGCCTCCTGGGCGACGGGCTCCTGGGCCTGCTTCTTGGTGCCGACGAACAGGACCTGGTCGCCCCGGGCGACGGTCTCGCGGACGAATTCGAGGGCGACATCGAGACGCTGGACCGTCTGGGCCAGGTCGATGATATGGATCCCGTTGCGCTCGGCGAAGATGAACGGCTTCATCTTCGGGTTCCAGCGGCGGGTCTGGTGGCCGAAGTGGACACCGGCCTCGAGCAGCTGGCGCATGGAAACGGACGGCACGTGCGCGACCTCCTGTCGGTTCATTCCTCCGCGGACCTCGTCGCCGGGGGCCGGTGGGCTGTTCGCCCTGCCGACACCGTCCCGGTCGGAACGGTCCGCGTGTGTGCTCCGTGCCTGTGTGGCACGGGCGATGGTCTGGCGGCTCGGGGTCATGCCCCGGACCGGGCGGGAGTGTAGCACGGGTCCGCGCGGGTGGCCTTCGGCCGGGTCAGGTCTGCGACTTCTCAGCGAACGGTGGAGCGAGTTCCCGGAGGTACGCCTCGGCGGCGGCGACATCCGCGCGTGGGCACGAGAGCCAGAGTGCCCATGGCCCGAGTTCCGTGGCGACGTAGTACTGCAGGTCGACGATGTCCTCAGTGCCGTGTCTGTCGTTCGCCATCTCGAGACGGAGGGCCTCACCGAGTTGCAGGTACACACGCCCAAGCGAGCGGACTCGCATCTCCGTCGCGTGCGGATGGATGCCGTATCGCCATCGGCTCTCGGGCGACGCAACCGACTCTGTCATCTTCCTCCTCCCCTGAGACCATCGATCACAACCAAACCATCAACGGGCGACGAACTGACGGTCCCGAGCCAGCGTCTCCGCTTCGCCGAGCATACGCCCGGGTCGCGGGATCCCTCACGCGCCGTGCAAGGACGTCCTCCGTCCTTCGTCCAGCGTCACATGGCGTGGCGATGGTGCCTGACGCGCCCGCCCGGCTCGACGGCCACGAGGTCGAAGCGCAGCGGCAGGCGCGGCACCAGCGACCCGTCTGGCAATGTCCCACGTTCGAGGAGACCGTACGCCGCGGCACGCACCCGGACACGCTTGCGGTGATCGACAGTCTCCTCGGGCAGACCGAAGTCGCGGCCGGCCCGCCAGCGGACCTCGACGATCACGAGGGCGGCGGGCGGCCCCGGGTCGACCGCGACGAGGTCGATCTCATGGCGTCCCACGTGGACATTCCGGGCGACGACGGTCCAACCGGCCTCGGTGAGGCGATCCGCGACAAGCGACTCGGCCGCATCACCCGCCTGCTGGGCAGCCGTGCGCTCGTGCTTCCCTGGTCCGTCCGCCATGCCGGCATCGTCGCAGGCGGCGCTTATCCGGCACGTATCCGGTGTCAGGCGGGGGCGGTCAGCTCGAGCGAGGCGAGGTCCAGCGCGTCCAGCATCGATTCGTCGGCCATGACCGGGACGAGCTCGCGGGCCAACAGCTCATGGGTGTCGGCCGACGCAGACGGATCGCCCAGCAGGTCAAGATCCAGCTGGTCCCCGGCAAGCGTCCGCTGGAGGGCGAGGAACGACCGGCGGTGATACGGCGTCAGCCCGAGCGCCCGGATCGCCTGGCGATGCTCGAGCGTCGCGTAGCCCTGGTTCCGCTCCCAGCCGTAACCGGGGTACCGAGCGGCCAGGAGTGCCATCATCCGGTCGCGGACGACCTTGGCCACGACCGATGCGCAGGCGATCGAATAGACCCGTGCATCACCGTCGACGATGTTCGTGTACGGCCCGACCGCGGCTTCGAACCCGGCGATCCGGTTGCCGTCGACCAGGACGTGCTCGTGACCACCGACCCGCGCGATCGCCCGGCGCATGGCGAGATGCGTCGCGTGGTAGATGTTGAGCTGGTCGATCTCGCGGACCGACGCCGCGCCCACACCGACCGCGACCGCGCGCGCCCGGATCAGCGGCGCCAACCGCTCGCGCTGGCCCGCTGACAGCGTCTTCGAATCGCGCACGCCGGGGATCCGGTGGCAACCGGGTCGCATGATGACCGCCGCCGCGACCACGGCCCCGCAGGTCGGCGCGACCCCGACCTCGTCGACACCGACGACCCGGACGAAGCCCTCGTTCCACAGGCGGCGCTCGTGGCGGAGGGTCGGGACGATCGGAGCCATCGAACCGTAGCCTACCGGAATCGAACGACCCCGCCGGATCGGCGGGGTCGACGGGGTCGCGGGGAGGCGTCAGCCGTTCGTTCGGCGCTCGCGCAGGGTCGCTGCCTTGCCGACGCGATCGCGCAGGAAGTAGAGCTGCGCCCGACGGGCGACGCCGTGCCGCACGACCTCGATCTTCTCGATGCGCGGGCTGTTGACCTTGAACGTCCGCTCGACACCGACCCCGGACGCGATCCGCCGGACGGTGATGGACCGGGTGATCCCGCCACCACGCAGGCGCATGATGGTCCCTTCGAAGACTTGGATGCGCTCGCGGTTGCCCTCGACGACCTTGGCCGACACCTTGACAGTGTCACCGGTCGCGAGCACGGGAAGGTCGGTGCGAAGCTGGTCCTGGACGATCTCGTCGAGCACGGTCACGGGGCTGTTCCTGACTCATCTGGGCAGCCGTGGCTGCAGTTTGGCGTTCGGAGGCGACGCGGACGGGCGTCGGCGGCGGAGTATAGCACGGGCCCCGGGTCGATCAGTCGCCGGGATCCAGGTCGGGCCGACGCGTACGGGTCCGCTCGATCGCCTGCTCGCGCCGCCAGCGCGCCACGGCCCCGTGATCGCCCGAGGTGAGGATCGCCGGGACGCCCTCCCCGCGGAAGACCGCAGGCCGCGTGTACTGCGGATACTCGAGGAGCCCGTCTGCGAACGATTCCTCGACGGTGGACGAGGCCTCGATGGCGCCCGGAAGCAAGCGGATGACGGCGTCGATGACCACGAGGGCCGGCAGTTCGCCACCGGTCAGGACGTAATCGCCGATGGACAGCTCGAGGTCGACGAGCGAGCGGATCCGCTCGTCGACGCCCTCGTAGCGGGGACAGACGAAGATGAGATGCGATCGCGTGGCGAGGTCGGCAGCACGCGCCTGGCGGAAGACCTCGCCGATCGGGTCGAGCAGGATGGCCGTCGAGCCGTCACGACGAAGCGCGTCGAGCGCGGCCGCGACCGGCTCGGGGCGGAGGATCATCCCCGCTCCCCCTCCGTACGGGGCGTCGTCCACGGACCGGTGACGGCCGAGACCCCAGTCACGCAGGTCGTGGATGCGGATCGTGGCGAGCCCCTGCTCCTGGATGCGGCCGGGGATGCTCGCCGCGAGCGGCCCATCGAACATCGACGGGAACAGCGTCAGAACGTCGATCTCGAGGGTCATGGTTCGGTCGCCTCGGCCGGGGCGCTCTTGCTCCGCGGACGTCGGCGCGGCGCCTTCGGTCGGTTCGGGTCCGGCACCTTGCGCGGTTGCAGGTCGAGCGATTCGGCATCGACCACGATCTCGCCGCGGCGCGGCGCGAAGATGCGGATGAACGCCCGAACGGCGGGCAGGTCGAAATCGGCGACGGAGCCGCCGGTCACGGCGAAGACCTCGGTCTCGCCGACGCGGTAGATGTCCTTGACGGTCCCGAGCTCCGCGCCATCGACGCCGCGCACGGCGCAGCCGATGACTTCGTGCCAGTAGTACGTGCCGCGCGCCAGGTCCTCGTCGGGTCGGACCGACGCCTCAAGGTAGGCACCGCGCAGACCGTCCGCGACGTCGCGGCCCGTGACCTCGCGGAATCGCAGACGCCAGCCGGGTCCGTCGGCGACGGCTTCGGCCGCGTCGATGGTCAGCGGCCGGTCGTCACCCTCGCGGAACAGGACGTGGCCGACCACGAAGCGGTCCTCCGGCCGGTCGGTCAAGACCTCCGCACGGACCGCGCCGTTGAGGCCGTGGACGCCCCGCACGAGGGCGACCACGAGCCGTGTTTCCTCGTTCAGAGGATCTCGAGCTGGACCGGCTCGCCGTCACGGGCGGCGGTCACCTTGAGCAGGGTCCGGAGCGCCTTGGCGACGCTGCCGTTTCGGCCGATCACCTTGCCCATGTCATCCTCGGCGACGTGGAGCTCGATGACGGTCGCGCCGTCCTCCTCCACGACTTCGACGGTGACCGCGTCCGGGTCATCGACCAGCGACTTCGCGACGTATTCGACCAGGTCCTTGGCTGCCATCGTCGCGACCCCTACTTGGCGGCGGGCAGGATGCCCGCCTGACGGAAGAGCCGGGCGACCGTGTCGGACGGCTGGGCACCCTTGTCGAGCCACGCCTTCGCCCGGTCGGCGTCGACGACGAACTCGGTCGGTTCGCTGCGCGGGTTGTAGTGGCCGAGGGTCTCGAGCGAGCGCCCGTCGCGGGCGCTCCGGCCGTCGGCGACGACGACGCGGTAGCTGGGTTGCTTGTGCGCGCCGACGCGCGTGAGCCTGATGCGGACTGCCATTGGTGCGAACTTCCTCCTTGTGAGCGGGACGCTGGGGGCGACCCCTACTTGACGGTGACGATGAACACGGATTTGCTGAGGTCCCCGGAGATCGACGACCCGAGGAACATCGCGTCGAAGGGCTTCAGGAACGGCTGCATCTCCGTCTGGTAGCGGGAGTACGCGGCCGGATCGGCCGTGGACATGGCCTTCTCGACCATCTCCCGGATCGCTCCGATGGCCACATACGTGGCGCCGGTGCCCTTGCCGGCCTGGTCGGCCAGCTTCTTGTAGCCATCAGTCGATGCCAGCGACGTCGCCGTCGTGGTGTCGAGGACATGCTTGACGAAGCCGGGGCCGGATCCGACGACGACGACGTTGTCGGTCACCGCGATCGAGATCTCGATCTGCCCGCTCGGGATCGGCATGCCGAGGCCTGTGGTCCCGGGATCGAGCCGCGAGGCAAGGCTGCCGAGGTCGACGATGGTGATGGTCGTGCCGTTGTAGGTCTCTTCGCGGACCTTGACTCCCTGCTGGCCGCCTCCGAGCGAGATGAAGGTCTTGAGCGATGTCAGCAGGCGGTCCGCCGCAGCCTTGTCGGTCGGGGCGATGATCACGCCCGCCTCGGGCGTCCCGTCGGCATCGTTGACGACGATCGCGGTGTCACCGATCCAGCCGAGCGCCGCGTCGGCGCCGCCGACGAGGCCGAGCGCCTGGTCGAGCTGATCGAGCATCGGCTTCATGGTCGGCTCCGAGCGATATAGGTCGAGCGCCTGCTTGACCGTCTTCCCGTAATCGTTTGCGACGGACGCGACGACGGCCGTCGACGGGATGTGCTCGGCGATGGTCGAGGTGCGGTTGTCGGTCGGCCCGAGAGCCGTGTCTGGCCGCGGCGCGGTGAGCTCCGCGACGATCGCGTCGCTCTGGAAGGACAGCCAGTAGGCGGCCCAGTCCGGGACGATCTTGAGCATCGAACTGCTGATCGCCAGCGGGCCTGCGGCGCCGCCCGTCTGCGGGATCGCCTGCGACGCCGCCGTCGACCAGTCGAGCAGCGGGCGCAGGGCGAGGTACATGAACCCGACGTGGTCGCCGCTCGATGAGCCGAGGGCCGCCTTGGGACCGGACTCCTTGGCGAAGCCGCCGTCACCCTTGGTGTCGATGGCCGCCTTGACCGAGGCGATATCACCGAAGACTGCGACCTTGCCGTCGATCAGCGCATAGGCGGCGGTGATGCCGGACGCCTTGTCGAAGACGGTGATGGTCGTGCCCTGGTAGGTCTCGGTGGTGGTCGTCGCGCCGGCCTGCTTGAATGCGTCGGCGAACCAGGCATCTGCCGCGGTCGGGTCCTTGACCGAAACGAGGCCGAGGAGGCGGAAGGAGCTCAGCGCTGAGGTGTCGCCGGTCATCAGGCTCGAGGCGGGCGGCAACGGGCCGACGCTGAACGCCAGCTCGCCGTCGAACCACGACTTGATGTTGCCGGTGTAGGTCTGTTTGCCGTTCGAGGCGCTCCGGATCAGGTCGTCGAGGACCTCGTCGAGCTTGGTGTCGAGCGCCGCCTGGTCGGCGAAGCCCGGGAACTTCGAGAGGAACTCGCCGACGGCGCGCTTCTGGTCGCCGGGGAGGTCGAGCCGGACCTCGCCATAGACGATGGTGTGCTCGGGGACGTAGCCGAGGACCGTCCCCGTGGTCGAGCTGCCGGTGAGCAGCGCGGCCGCGGCAGCCGATGCGCCGATGACCAGCGCGACGACGGCGATGGCCGCCGCCCAGCGAAGGCGACTGCGCCGGCGCGGGGGGTTCGAGCTGGTGACCACCACGGGGGCGGCGGTCGCCCAGGCGACGTCGTTCTCGTAGACAGGGCTGATGCTGTCCGGTCGACTGGCCGGGGTCAGTGGCGCGGTCGGCGCGATAGGGGCCGTCGCGTACGGCACCGCCATCGGCGTCTCGGGCGCGGGCGGGAGCGTCGTCGCGTCTGCAGCCGGCGGGACGGTCATCCGCGTCGTCTCGTCATCGGCCGTGCCCGGGTCCGTCCTCGGGTCGAGGTCGTCGGTCATCGGAGAGCCTCCTGCCGGCTCATCGCCGGCCCATCATCGCGCCGAGGGCCGCACGCTTGCCGCCTCCGGAGAGCTGCTTCATGAGCTTTTGCATCTCGAGGAACTGCTTCACCAGACGGTTGACGTCCGGCAATGTGGTGCCCGAGCCGGCCGCGATGCGCCGCCGGCGAGAGCTGTTGAGGATCGTCGGGTCGCGACGTTCGGACCGGGTCATCGCCCGGATGATGGCTTCGGTGCGCTTGAGGTCGCCGCGGTCCACGGCGGCCTGGGCCTCGCCGGCGAGATTGCCCATCCCGGGGATCATCGACATGACCTGGCCGAGCGGGCCCATCTTCTGCATCTGCTGCATCGACTCGAGCATGTCATCGAGGGTGAAGCCGCCCTTGCGCAGCTTCTCCTCGAGCTGGGCCGCCTGCTTCTGGTCGACGTGCTCCTGGGCACGCTCGACGAGGGTCAGGATGTCGCCCATGCCGAGGATCCGGCTGGCGAGCCGGTCCGGGTGGAACACTTCGAGCGCGTCGGTCTTCTCGCCGGTGCCGAGGAACTTGACCGGGACCCCGGTGACCGCCGAGATCGACAGGGCGGCACCGCCTCGGGCGTCGCCGTCGATCTTGGTCAGGATGAGGCCGGTGACGGGCACCGCGGCGACGAAGGCCTGGGCGACGGCGACGGCCTCCTGGCCGGTCATCGCGTCGACCACGAGCAGCGTCTCGACCGGGTGGACGGCGGCGTTGACCGCGGCGATCTCGGCCATCAGCGCCTCGTCCACCGAGAGGCGGCCAGCCGTGTCGAGGATGACGACGTCGCGGACCTGGCGGCGGGCCGCTTCGACGCCCTCCCGGACGATATCCACGACCGCGGTCCCGGCCGTCGCCCGGTAGACCGGGATGTCGAGGCTCTTGCCGAGGGTCTGGAGCTGATCGGCGGCGGCGGGTCGATACGGGTCGGCGGCCACCAGCAGCGGTCGACGTCCGAGCTTGACGACGTGGCGGGCGAGCTTGGCGGTCGAGGTCGTCTTGCCCGATCCCTGCAGACCCACCATCGCGACGATGGCGGGGTTGCCCGACAGGTGGAACGTCCGGTCGCCGGCCGAGAGGAGGTCGACGAGCTCGTCGTTGACGATCTTGACGACCTGCTGGCCGGCCGACAGGCTGTCGAGGACCTCGTGGCCGATGGCCCGCTCGCGCACCCGCGCGACGAAGTCCTTCACGACCTTGAAGTTGACGTCGGCCTCGAGCAGCGCCAGCCGGACCTCGCGCATGGCGGCATCGACGTCGGCCTCGCTGATCCGGCCGCGGCCGGTCAGGTTGCCGAGCGTCTTGCGCAGCCGTTCGCTGAGAGTGTCGAACATGGTCCGGGCAGGACTCCGACAGGGTGGTGGGCCGGACCAGCGACGGCCGTTCCGGGTGGGTACGCGGGTTCTGACGCACCGAGCACGGCGAGTGTACCGCAGGCCCTCCGCTCACGCCGCAGAACGATGGTCCTGCCGGGCGACTCCACGGAGCCCTATGCTCCCGCTTCGTGCGTAACCCGTTCAGCTCACCGCTCTGGCGCAACTCGGCCTTCGTCCGGGTCTGGTCGGCCGCGACCATCTCGATCTTCGGGTCGCTCATCACCCGGATCGCCCTGCCACTCGTGGCGATCCTCACCCTGGGCTCGGGCGCGCTCGAGGTCGCGCTCCTGCGCGGTCTCGATCTCGGGGCGACGCTCGTCTTCGGGCTGGTGGCCGGCGCATGGGTCGACCGGCTGCGGCGCCGGCCGGTCCTCATCTGGGCCGACCTCGGACGGGCCGTGCTGCTCGGCTCGGTGCCGGTCGCGTTCGCCCTGGGTGTCCTGTCGTTCCCGCAGCTGCTCATCGTGTCCGGGCTGGCCGCGATCCTGACGACCTTCTTCGATGCCGCCGACAACGCCTACCTGCCGACGATCGTCGCGCGGGAGCGATTGGTCGACGCTAACAGCGCGCTCGCCGCGAGCGGCTCGGCCGCCGAGTTCATGGCGTTCGGGATCAGCGGCTTCCTCGTCCAGATCCTGACCGCGCCCATCGCCATCGCGGTCGACGCGGTCACCTACCTCGCCTCCGCGCTGCTGCTTGGATCGATCCGCCACGAGGAGGCTGCCCCGCCCAAGCCGGAGGACCGCGAGCCCGTCCTGACCGAGATCCGGGTCGGCCTGAGCCTCGTCCGGCACGACCCGGTCCTGCGCGCGTTCGTCGGGGCGCAGATGGCGCTGGCGGCCCTCTGGGGCATCTTCGGGGCGACGTGGTTCCTGTTCGTGCTCGATGACCTCGGCCTGAGCCCGGCAGTGCTCGGCGTCGTGGCCGGGGTCGGCGGCGCGTCGTCGTTCATCGGCGCGGTCGTCGCGACGCGGGCGACCGGTCGCTGGGGCGTCGGGCCGGTGGCGATCGGGGCGATGCTCCTGGCGGCGGTCGGCAACGCGTTCATCCCGCTGGCTCCGTCTGGCCTGCCGTTCGTCGCGGTGGCGTGTCTCGTGATGCAGCAGCTCGTCGCCGATTCGGCGGTCACGGTCTACGACATCACCGAGGTGTCCGTCCGGCAGACCCTCGTCCATGACCGGGCGCTCGGGCGCGTGTCGTCGACGTTCAAGGTCGCGGCGATGCTCGCCCAGCTCGTCGCGACGCTGGCCGCCGGGATCCTCGCGGAGGTCATCGGGCTCCGGGCGACGTCCTGGCTGGCACCGCTGGGCGGGCTGCTCGGCGCGGCGATCCTCTGGTTCTCGCCCGTCCGCCACCTGCTGGTGCTGCCGGTCGCGGTCGGGGGCGAGGGGCCCCCACTGGACGCGCACGCCATCGCCGTTGCGACCGAGATGGAGCAACCGCCGGGGGCCTAGCGACGGGTCAGGCGAAGAGAGCCGCCACGAACGCATCCGGGTCGAACGGGATGAGGTCGCCGACCGCCTCCCCCACCCCGACGAAGCGGACCGGGATCCTGAGTGCGTCCTCGATGGCGAAGACGATGCCGCCCTTGGCGGTCGAATTGAGCTTGGTCAGCACGATGCCGGTCAGGCCGACCGCCTCGTGGAACGCCTTGGCCTGGGCGAGGCCGTTCTGGCCGGTCGTGGCGTCGAGGACGAAGATCGTCTCGGGTTCGGCGCCGGGCAGGCGCTTGTCGATGACCCGGCGCACCTTCGACAGCTCGTCCATCAGGTTGGACTTGGTGTGCAGCCGGCCGGCGGTGTCGGCGATGACCAGATCCGCCCCGCGGGCGACGGCCGCGTCCAGCGCGTCGTACACGACGGCACCGGGGTCGGCGCCCGGAGCGTGGGCGATCATCGGCACCTTGGCCCGGTCGGCCCAGATCCGGAGCTGGTCGATGGCGGCCGCGCGGAACGTGTCGGCGGCGGCCAGGATGACCGACCGGCCCTCGGCCGTGTAACGGCTCGCCAGCTTGCCGATGGTCGTGGTCTTGCCGGTCCCGTTGACGCCGACGACCAGGACGACGGCCGGACCGCCGGCGACCGCCGATCGTGGGCTCCAGGCGAGGTCGCGCGGGACGAGCAGCGCGGCGAGCTCGGTCCGGATGGCCTCCTCCGCACCTCCCGCGTCGCGTCGCCGCCGGGCGCGCTCGACAAGCTCGATGGCAAGGGCGGCCCCGACGTCACCGGCGATGAGCGTCTCCTCGACCTCGTCCCACGACGGCCCCTCGCCGGTGCCGGTCCCGAGGAACCCGCGAAGGCGCGTCATGAAGTTGCCGCGGGTGCGCTCGAGGCCGACCTCGAGGGCCGCCTCGGTGTCGGCCGGGGTCTCGTGGATCTGTTCCGCCCAGGCGGGCGTCGGGGGCGGCGTGACCGGGACCGGGGCCGGCAGGTCGATGGTCATCATGCTCGCCGCCGGCGGCTCCGGCTCGAACGGCAGCAACGGATCCGTGGTCGGCAGCGGCTCGACCGGGGTGCCGTCGTCGAGGACCCCGAAATCGGCCGGGTCGGGCTCCCAGTCGGGGTCGACCAGCGCCGGATCGACCGGCTCGTCGACCTCGGGCGTGGGCGGTTCGTCGCGGCGTCGTCGCCAGAAGGGCATCGGGCGAAGCCTACCCCGCCACGGCGGTTCGGTCCGGATCGCGGGCCAGCGCCTGGGCCTCGTCGAGTCGCAGGCTGATGACCCGGCTGACCGAGTCGTCGCCGACGGTCACGCCGTAGAGCGCGTCGGCCGCCTCGATGGTGCCACGGTTGTGGGTGATGACGATGAACTGGGTCTGGTGGGCCAGGCTCCGGAGCGCATCGGCGAACCGGCCGATGTTCGCCTCGTCGAGCGCCGCATCGACCTCGTCCAGGACGCAGAACGGGACCGGCCGGACCTCCAGCATCGCGAACAGCAGAGCCACCGCGGTCAGGGCGCGCTCGCCACCCGACAGCATCGCCAGCGCCTGCGGCTTCTTGCCGGGCGGGCGGGCGACGATCTCGATGCCGGTCGAACCGAGATCGGCCGGGTCGGTCAGCGACAGCCGCGCGAAACCACCCCCGAAGAGCTGCTCGAAGCGGGTCGCGAAGGCCGCCTCGAGCGCCTGGAACGTCGTCCGGAACCGGTCGGCGATAAGGGTGTCGAGCTCGGTGATGAGCTCGCGCGTCCGGATGATCGCAGTACGCAGGTCCGTCGCCTGCGTCTCGAGTGTCTCGAGCCGCGCCTTGAGCGCCCCGTATTCGTCGACGGCGTACGGATTGACGGCCCCGAGCTCATGGAAGCGACGGCGGAGCTGCCCGAGGCGGGCGGGGCTGGGTGGCGGACCGGCCGGCGGTGTCGCCGTCCAGATGGGCGTCACGAGGGCGAGGGCAGCCTCGAGGACGACCGCCTCGTCGGACAGGGCGTCCTCGGCGTCCAGCGTCTCAGCGTGTCGGACGACGAGAGGTTCCGCGCCGGCCGTCTCGGTCAGGCGGGCGATCGCGAGGTCGCCAAGACCGGCCAGCTCGACCACGATCCCCTCGTGGAGCCCCTCGAGGCCGAGCCGCGCTTCGAGCGCGACGTGGTCCGCGGCCCGCAGCCGGGCGTCCGCCGCGCGCAGACGTTCGCGGGCGGCCGCCGCGTCGCGCTCGGCAGCGGCGAGCCGGTCGCGGTCGGCCGCATCCGCGGCATGGATCTCCTCGAGGCCCGCCCGGGCAGCGGCTTCGGCGGCTGCGCTCGCGGCGACCTCGGTGCGCAGGGCGTCGCGCTCCTGGGCGAGCGCCCGTTCCCGTTCACCGAGGGCCGCGACATCGCGGTCGGCGCGGGCCATCCGTTCCTCGGCGATGTGGGTGGAGGCCTCTGCCCGGGCGCGCCGGTTCTGGGCTTCGCGCCGGGTGGCCTCACGCGCGGCCGACTCACCGGCCAGTCGGTCGCGCCGAGTCCGCAGCTCGGCGGCGCGCATCTCCCACGCCGCCAGCGCCGAGCCGTCGGAACCGTCATCGCTCGTCGCGCCGGCGGCGGCCGTCGTGCCGTCCGCGGTCGCCTGCCCGTCGTCCGCCCCGAAGGCGGCCAGGGCATCGCGGGCACGTCCGAGCTCGGCGGCGGATCGCTCGGCCTGCGATTCGTGCCACGACGCCTCGCGGACGACCGTCTCGAGCCGGCGAGCGGCCAGCCGTTCGGCCTCTTCGGCCGCCCGTCGCGCACCCGCCGCGCGGCTCTCGCCGGCCCGGACTGCTTCCATCGCATCGGCGGCGGCCTTGGCTTCGGCCGCGAGTCCGACCGCGGTCGCCCGCCGTTCCGCGACCTCGGAATCGAGGGAATCCGCGTCGGCGGTGAGCTTGGCAGCCTCCGCCCTGCGTTCGAGCATCGACTCCCCGGCGCCGAGGGTCACGCCGAGCTCGGTCACGACCGCCGAGCCGTCACGGGTGGCGATCGTCCAGCCGGGCGGCAGGCTCGGCTGGACCGCGAGGCAGGCTGCCAGGTCGGGCAGCCACGCAGCGCGGGCCAACAGTCGTCGGGCCGCCCCGGTCGTGTCGCGACGCACGGCCGTGTCGAGCGTCCCACCGCCGGCCGCCGCGAGGGTCTCGCGAAATCGACGCTCGCGGGCATCGTCGGACACCGGCGACCCGCTCGCCCGCTCGGCGACGACGAGCGCGCCACGTTCCGCGGCGAGGGACGCCACGGCATCGGCCGGCACGATGTACGCCCGGGTCATCTCGGCGAGCGCCGCTTCCGCTGCGGCCCGCAGGGGCGGGTCGATGGCGAGGTCCTCGTCGAGACGATGGCCACCGAGACGACGCGCGGCACGGGCGATGCCGCGGGCCTCGTCTTCGGCCAGGCGGGCCTCGAGGCCCTCGAGCTGGGCCCGGACGGCGGCCGCTCGGGCACTGGCGGAGACGGCTCGCTCGTGCGCGGCCGCTCGTGCGGCGTCGGTCCGGCCGGCCACCTCCCGGGCGGTCTCGACTGCGGCGGTCGCACGACCTTCGTCATCGATGGCCGCGCCGAGCGCGCTCCTCGCGGCGGCGAGCTCGGTCTCCAGAGCGGCCCGTCGATCGGATGCGGCGACGGCCTGGCCGGCCTCCTCGGCGGCCCGGCGCTCGATCTCGGCGAGGCGCCGGCGGGCTGTGTCGCGTTCGGCCTGGCGCGTGGCGGCGGCTCGTCGGAGAGCCGCCAGCTCCTGACCCTGCGCCTGTTTGGCACTGCGCAAGGCACCGAGCTCGGCCAGCGCGTCGGCCAGCTCACGCTCCGCCTCGCGCACGGCCTCGTCGAGAAGGATGTCCGGCGGCGGGACGGGCGCGGCGAGGGCACGCCGGCCGGTCGCGATCTCCGCCTCGGCGGCGGCACGCTCATCGAGCACCCGCTGGCGCTCGCGGCCGAGCGCCTCGATCTCTGAGGCGAGTCGTCCGTCACGCAGCTGCGCGCTCGTCGCCGCCGCGCGGGCCGCGTCGTGCGCCTCGCGCCGCTCCCGCTCGAGACGCGCCCGGACCCCGAGTTCGGCGGACAGCGCGCCGGCGCTCGCTTCGGCCGCGGTCAGCGCGTTCATCGCGGCGTCCACGGCCGCTGCGGCGACGTCACGATCGGCGTCGCCGGACGCAAGCCGGGCGGCCGCCTCGTGCCAACGGGTGTGCATCGCCACGAGCAGCGCGCCGATCAGCTCATCGGCCGTGGTCTCGCGCGATGCCTGTTGCTCGGCCTGGGCCGCGAGCCGGCGCGCCTGCGGCCGGAGCTCGCCGAGGATGTCCTCGGCCCGGGCGAGGTTCGCTTCCGACTCGGCCAGCTGCTCCTCGGCGCGTCGACGCCGGCGTTCGTGCCGACGGACGCCGGCCACCTCCTCGAACAACGGCCGCCGCTCCTCGGGCCGGAGCGCGAGCGCCTGGTCGACCATCCCCTGGCCGATGAACAGGAAGGCGTTGTCCGCGAGATGCGCCGAATCGAGCAGATCGACCAGGTCGCGCAGGCGGATCCGGCTCTTGTTGAGCAGGTAGTCGTTCTCGCCCGAGCGGTACAGGCGGCGTCCGAGCTCGAGGACCCCGAACTCGACCGGCAGGAGTCCGTCGGCGTTGTCGAGGACGAGCGTGACGTCGGCCATGCCCTGCGCCGCGCGCTTCTCCGAGCCCGCCCAGATCACGTCCTCGGACTTGCGCGACCGGAGCGCGCGGCCCTGCTCCCCGAGCGCCCAGCGGAGCGCGTCGGCGAGGTTGCTCTTGCCCGAGCCGTTCGGTCCGACGACCGCGCTGATGCCGGCGCCGAATTCGACGCTTGTCCGCTCCGCGAACGACTTGAAGCCCTGCAGGCGGAGCGCCAGCAGGCGGGGCTGGGACGGGCCGTCGGGCAGCGTCACGCCGGGCTCCCATCAGGGGCCGCGGCCGCGTTCGCTGCCGTCGTCCGGAGCAGCTCCATCGCCTGGGCCGCCGCAGCGGTCTCGGCGGCGCGTCGTGACGGACCCTCGCCGCTGCCGAGCATCTCGCCGTCGACCCAGACCTCGATGCGGAACGACTTCTCGTGATCAGGCCCGCTCGCGTCCACGAGCCGGTAGGTCGGCCGGTCGCCGGAGCGACGCTGGGTGAATTCCTGGAGGCGACTCTTGGGGCTCTTGAGGGCGCCGATCGGCGCCTCCGCGACGAGCTCGGTCGCGGCCAGCCCGACGACCCAGTCGCTGACGGGGCTGAACCCGAGGTCGAGGTAGAGGGCGCCGGCCACGGCCTCGAACGTCGACGCCAGGAGTGACGGGCGGCGGCGTCCGCTGCGCTGGGCCTCGCCCTCGCCGAGGAGGAGGTACGAGCCGAGGTCGATCCGGCCGGCCAATCGCGCTAGCCCGGTGGTCGACACGATGGCGGCGCGCCTGGCGCTCAGGTACCCCTCGTCGTCGTCCGGATGACGGGCATACAGCGCCTCGGAGATGGCCAGGTTGACCACGGCATCACCCAGGAACTCGAGGCGTTCGTTGTGACCGAGCGCGGCGTCACGATGTTCGTGGTGCCAACTCGAGTGGACGAGGGCCTGCTGGAGCAGGTCCAGGTCCCGGACCGGCAGGCCGATCCTCGCCGCGAAGGCTTCGGCAGGATGCACGCTGCGGTGCCCCGGCCGTCGCCTCGTCGAGCGACTAGGAGGAGTGCTCGTCGATGTAATCGACGGCGTCCTGGACAGTGCGGATCTTCTCCGCATCCTCGTCCGAGATCTCCGTCCCGAACTCCTCTTCGAGGCTCATGATCAGCTCGACGAGGTCGAGCGAGTCAGCGTTGAGGTCGTCGACGAATGACGCCTCCGGCTTGACCTCATCCTCGTCGGCGCCGAGCTGCTCGACGACGATCTTCTTGAGGCGTTCGTACGTTGTTGCCACTGACTCCCTCCTCGGAGTTGGGTGATGGTGCCGTCGGCCGGGTGCCGCTGGGCTCCGCTGCGATGTTCCCGAGCACGCCATTCATCAGGCGTCGCATCGGTTCTCCACTGTATGTGCGTGCCAGCTCGACCCACTCGGCGATGGCCACCCGGGCCGGCGTGGCCGAGTGTAGCACCTCGGATATGGCGCAACGGAGCAGGGCGCGGTCCATCCGGGCGAGGCCGGTGACCGGGTAGCGCGGAGCGCGCCGGACGATCTCGGCATCGATCTCGTGGCGGTGCTCCATCTCGGCCGCGACCAGCTCGCGGGCGAGCGCCGCCGCGTTCGGATCGCGCTCCTCCTCGGCCAGGTGGCGCTCGAGCACGGCGTCCGCGGTCCGCTGCCCGAAGTCCGCTTCGAACACGGCCGCCAGGGCGAGCCGGCGACCGGTCCGCCGGCCGCGGACGCGGTCAGCCCCCGACGCCATCGACCAGGACGGTGACCGTCCCGAGCTCCAGCCCGAGCAGGCGCTCGATGGTGGCCGCGACCGTCGTGCGGACCTGCGCGGCCAGCGGCTGGAGTGGCTGGCCCGGGCGGGCGACGACCCACAGCCGGACGAGGACCCGCTCATCGCGGATGCGGACGCTGACCGATGGCCCACCGAGCCAGCGACGCCAGGCCGGACCGCCCCGACCGACGCGGGCCACACCGGGCACCTCGAACGCGGCGAGGCGGACGAGCTCGCCGATGACACCCCGCCCGACGGTTACCTCGGGTCCGCTCATATCGTGCCTCCACGCTCGGCGACCGCCGGCATGGCGCTCGCACCCCGGCCATCGGCAAGAGACTCGGCGATGAGCGCCGGGACCCTGGTCCGGGCCGTCGTCGCGGCGACCTCGCAGCCGAAGGTGATCATCCGCCGCTTGGCCCGGCCATGGGTGATGATGACCGTCCCGCGCACGCCGAGCAACGGCGACCCGCCGACCTTCTCGTAGTCGAAGACGGCGCGGATGCGGTCGATCCCCGGGCGCATGGCGAGGTAGCCGAGCTTGCCCCGGGTCGACCCTTCGAACTCGGCCCGCCACAGGTCGAAGATGAAGGTCGACAGGCCCTCGAAGAACTTGATCACGACGTTGCCCAGTACTGCGTCGCAGACGACGACGTCGGCGACGTGGATGGTGAGGTCCTTGCCCTCGACGTTGCCGGTGAAGTTGAGATCGGTCTCGTCGAGCAGCTCGGTGGCGCGCTGGATCCGCGCGTCGCCCTTGCCCTTCTCCTCGCCGATCGACAGGAGCGCGACGCGCGGGTTCGCGACCCCGAGCACGCGCTCGGCGAAGATCGAGCCCATCAGGCCGTACTGGACGAGGTTCTCCGGCGTCGAGTCCGGGTTGGCGCCGATGTCGAGCAGGACCATCGGTCCGCTGGCGGTGATCATCTGGACCGCCAGCGCGGGCCGGTCCACGCCGGGCAATCGGCCGAGACGGAGGACGGCGGCGGCCATCCCGGCGCCGGTGTGACCGGCGGTGATGACGGCGTCGGCCTCGTCGCGCTTGACCAGGTCGACCGCGACGAGGATCGACGAGTCCTTCTTCTCGCGCAGGGCGAGGGCGGGATGCTCGTCCATCCCGATGACCTGGCTGGCGACCACGATCGAGACGTTGACCGGCAGGTCGCCGGCGATACCCCGGATGACCGCCTCGTCACCGACCAGGATCAGTCGATCCTCCGGGTGGGCGAGGGCGTAGTCGATGGCGCCGGGGACGACCTCGGACGGGCCGTGGTCGCCGCCCATGGCGTCGACCGCCACGCGAACCCCGGCGCGGTCCTGGTCCGCCGGGCGGGGTCCGGGCTGGGTCACCGCGTCAGCGGGCGGCGTCGTCGGCGGCTGGCTTCAGCTGGACCGCGAGGCGGCCCTGGTAATAGCCACAGTTCGGACAGACGTGATGCGGCAGCTTCATCTCGTGGCAGTGCGAGCACTCCTCGAGGGTCGGCGTGCTGATGGCGAGGTGGGCGCGCCGCTCGCCCTGGCGGGCATGTGACACGCGTCGCTTGGGTACACCCATGAGGTTGGCGGGCTCCTTCGGTCATCGCACGACGCGATGCGCCGGCTGGTGCTGGTCGAGGGGTGCCGCGACCTGGCTGGAGGTCGTCGGACCGACGGCGGAGTGTAGCGCGAATCCGGCCCTTCTGTCAGGTGTCGTCGGACCTGAAGCCGCGCAGCGCTTCCAGGCGCGGGTCGATGTCATCGACCGGGTGGTCGTGGACGCCCTCATCGAGCGGCAGTCCGCAGACGATGCACAACCCCGGGCAGTCGGGTCGGTCGAGCGGTGCGATCGGCTCGGCCAGGTAGATCGCCTCGCGGACGGGCGTCTCGAGGTCGAGCTCGTGATGATCGGTCAGCCGGGCGACGTCCGGTTCGTCGTCGGTCGGCAGCGGGCGGCCGGTCGTCAGGTCGAGAGCGGGCAGGTACTCCTCCTCGATCCGGATGTCGACCGGGTAGACGATGTCGCGCAGACAGCGGCTGCATTCGAGAGCGAGGGCGGCCGTCAGGCTCGCGGTCGCGAGGATGCCGCGATTGGTGCGCAGGAGCCGGACCCGACCGGCGATGGGTGCCGCGAGCGCGAGGTCCTCGCCAAGGTCGATCCGGACGTCCTCGACCTGGTGGACCCGATCCGCGCCCGGATCCTCGGCCAGAAGGCCCGCGACGTTCCAGGCGAGCGGGCCGTCGACCAGGCCGGTCACCGCGATCTGCTGGACGACTCCGCGGCCTCGTCTTCCACGTGCACGCTGCCGTCGTGCTGGCCGGTGCCGTCGTCGCCGTCGATCGCCGCCCGACGCTCATCGAGCATGGCGATTCCCTTCTTGATGCTCTGAAGCGTCTTGACGACGTCGTCCTCGAGTCCGACCAGGACGCTCACGGCGTATTCATCGGCACCGCGCCGGATGTCGTCGGCATCGTGGTGGGCGTCCGCGATGATCTCCCGGCTCTGCATCTCGGCGGCCTGGGTCAGGCCACGCTCGCCGATCAGGAAGGCCGCCTGCTCCTGCGCCCGGGCGACGATCCGCTCCGCCTCTTCCTGGGCCTTCTCGATGATCCGCTCGCCCTCGGCGTTGATGCGCTTGGCGGCACGGACCTCCTCGGGCACGGCGACGCGCAGCTCGTCGATGAGCCCGAGCGCGGCGTTCTGGTCGACCACGATATTCGTCGTCAGTGGCAGCTTCTTGCCGTTCGCGATGAGGGATTCGAGGCGCTCGACGAGGAAGATGATGTCGATCGGAGTGCCCTCCAGGCTGGCGGTCTCGGGGTCGGGTCGCTCAGGCTGGCTGCAAGTATCGCACGCCCGCGCCGGTCGTCAGCGGCGCGCCAACGCGGCCGCCAGGGCCTGCCCGGCCGCCGGCGGGATCATCGTCGAGACGTCGCCACCGAAGCTGGCGATCTCCTTGACCAGGCTCGAGCTGACGTAGCCATTCTCGACCGAGGTCATGAAGAAGACGGTGTCGACGTCGGGAGCCAGGACGCGGTTGTTGTGGGCCAGCTGCATCTCGGTCTCGAAGTCGCTGATCGCGCGCAGCCCGCGGACGATCGCACCGGCACCGTGGGCGCGGCAGAAGTCGACGGTCAGGCCGTCGAAGGCCTCGACCCGGACCGCCTCCAGCCGAGGGCCGAGCGCGTCGGTGAGGGCGGCGCGGATCACGGCGATGCGCGTGTCGACCGACAGCAGCGGCGTCTTCCGGGGGTTCGCCAGGACGCCGATGATGACGATGTCGAAGACGGCCGCCGCCCGGGCCACGATGTCGAGGTGGCCGTTGGTGATCGGGTCGAACGAGCCCGGATAGACCGCGACGGTGTTCATCGATCCTCCTGGCGTCGATAGAAGGTCAGCGTCGTCTCGCCGAACCGACGCTCGCGCTCGGATGCTAGCAGCCCGATCTCCGCCGGCGGCGGGTCGCGCCAGAAATGCTTGGCCACCAGCCGGCCGCCCGGTGCGAGCAGCGGCCCGACGGCCGCCAGCGCGTCGGCGAGAAGACCGGTCTCGGCATAGGGCGGGTCGAGCACGACGACGCCGAAGGGAGCGGCTGCGGCGGCCTCCGGACCGCGCAGCCAGGCGAGGGCGTCCGTGCGGACGATCCGCGCTCGCCCGCCGGCGAGGTGGGTCCGCCCGAGGTTGGCGGCGATGACCGCCGCGGCGGCCTTGTCCCGCTCGACGAAGATCGCGTGAGCGGCACCCCGCGAGAGCGCCTCGATGCCGGCCGCGCCGGAGCCGGCGAACAGGTCGAGCATGCTCGCGCCGGGGAGGTCGGGCTCCAGGATCGCGAACAGTGTCTGCTTGACCCGGTCGCCGAGCGGTCGGGTCCCCGGGCCAGGTGCCTCGAGCCGGATGCCGCGTGCGGTGCCTGCGATGACCCGGCCGCCGTCGCCCGCAGTCACGCGCCGCTCGCGGCTTCTCCGGCAGCCACGCGCCGGAGCCAGCCCCTCTCGAGCTCGGCGGTCAGGGCAGGTCGCGGCGGGTCCATCCGCCCCGTCGCGTCGAGGAGCGATTCGGCGTGTGACCGCGCGCGCACGGCGAGCTCGCGGTGCTCGGCGACCTGGAGCGAGGCGATGCGCAGGCGCGGGAAGCCGCTCTGGGCGAGACCCAGCACGTCGCCCTCCTTGCGCAGCTCGAAGTCCTTCTCGGCCAGGGCGAACCCGTCATTCGACTCGACGACGGCACGCAGGCGGGACATCGCGACCTCGTCGGTCGAGTCCGTGACCAGGACGCAGAACGACTCGATGCTGCCGCGCCCGACGCGGCCACGCAGCTGGTGGAGCTGGGCCAGCCCGAACCGGTCGGCCCCCTCGATGATCATCATCGTCGCGGCCGGCACGTCCACGCCGACCTCGACGACCGTGGTCCCGACGAGGACGTCGAGCTCACCGTCGCGGAAACGGGTCATCTCGGCATCGCGCTCGGCCGGCTTGAGCCGGCCGTGGACCATCCCGACCCGGAGCGGATCGAGCAGCGCGGCGAGCCGGACGGCCTCGCTCTCCGCAGCGACGGCACCCTCGCCGTCGTCCGCGCCCTCCTCGATGAGCGGCACGACGACGAAGGTCCGGTGACCGAGCGCGGCCTCCTCGCGGACCTTGTGCCACGTACCGTCGAGATCGGCCGAGCGCTTGACCCCCGTCCTGATCTTCACCCGGCCGGCCGGCGGCGTCCGGAGGTCGGACACATCGAGGTCGGCGTACAGGACCTGGCCGAGCGTCCGCGGGATGGGCGTCGCGGTCATCAGCAGGACGTGCGGCGACCGACCGCCGGCCTTCGCCTCGAGCGCCCCCCGCTGGTCGACCCCGAACCGGTGCTGCTCGTCGATCACGACGAGGCCGAGGTCCGCGAACGAGACGGCGTCCTGGATGAGCGCGTGGGTGCCGACGACGACGAGCGCCTGGCCCGACGCGATGGCCTCGAGCGCCTTGGCCTTGACGTCCGCCTTGAGCGACCCGGTCAGCAGCGTCACGCCGAGTCCGACCCCCTCGAGCAGACCGCCGACGGTCTCGAGGTGCTGGCGTGCCAGCAGGTCGGTCGGGGCGAGCAGCGCGCCCTGCAACCCGGCCCGGGCGGTCATCGCCAGGGCAGACGCAGCGACCGCGGTCTTGCCCGAACCGACGTCGCCCTGGAGGAGCCGGAGCATCGGCGTCGGGCGGGCAAGGTCGTCGCGGATGGCGTCGATGGCCACGGCCTGGTCGACGGTGAGCTCGATCGCCATGCCGACCCGCGCGCCGATCGCGTCCACGATCGCGGTGCGGACGGCCGCATCGGCCGCCGTGTCGACGTGGATCTCGGGTGCCGCGTCGCGCACCCGCTGACGGCGTCGCGCGACCATCCCGAGCTGGAGAGCCAGCAGCTCGTCAAAGGCGAGGCGGCGGAGCGCGGCGTCGCGGCCCGGGAAGGACGCCGGATAGTGGGCCTCCTCGATGGCCCGGGTGATCGGCACCAGGTCCTCGGCTTGGGCGATCTCGCTGGGCAGGTACTCCGGATAGGCGTAGCCCGCCTTGTCGAGCGCCTCGCGGATGGCGGCCCGCAGGCGGATCGCGGTCAGGCCGGCGGTCAGCGGGTAGACCGGCACGATCCGGCCGACGTGGAGCAGCTCGGTCTCGCTCATCTCTCCGGCCAGGACCTGGAACTCCGGGTTGTCCAGGGTCAGCTTCCGACCGAAATGCTTGAGCTTTCCCGACACCACGACCTCGGCGCCGACGTGGAGCCGGCGTTCGATGAAACGGCGGCCGAACCAGGTGGCGTCGATGGCGCCCGTGTCGTCCTCCAGCCGGGCGATCGTCCGCTGGATCCGGCCACGGAAGCCGGGCTCGACGCGGACGTCGCCGACGGTCGCCTGGGCAGAGATGACATCGCCGTCGGCGACGAACAGGAGATCGCCCAGCTTGCGCATCTCGCGCAGGTCGTCGTACCGCCGCGGGAGATGGAACAGCAGGTCGCGGACGGTATAGAAGTCGAGCTTGATGCCTGCCCGGCGAAGGGCCGCCCCGGCCGCCAGGCCCGACTGCGCGAGCGGCGTGGACAGCAGGTCGACCGGGTCGCTCGGGACCGCGGCCGGGACCGGAGGCGTCGCCTTGGCCACGCCTATTCGGCTGCGATCAGGTACCGGTAGAACGGCTGCCCGCCATGGCGGACCTCGACCTCGACGCCCGGCGTGGCCGCGCCGATCCGGCGCGCCATCGACTCGGCCTCGTCGAGATCGGCGCCGTCGCCGTAGAACAGGGTCAGCAGCTCGTAACCGGGTGTCAGCGCGGCCACCGCGGCCAGGACGGCGGCATCGCGGTCACCGCCCGATGCGACCAGCCCATCGTCCGGGTCGAGCGCGATGGTCTGGCCATGCTTGACCTTCCGTCCGCCGATGGTCGCGTCGCGGACCGCCTCGGTCACGACCAGTGTCTGGACGGACCGGGCGGCCTCGGTCATCGGGGCGGCGTTGGCGGTCGCATCGAGACTCGGATCGAGCGACAGCAGGGCGGCGAAGCCCTCGGCGGCGTTGCGAGTCGGGACGACCACGACGGGTCGATCGGCCATCTCCGCGACCTGGCGCGCGGCCAGGACGACGTTCGGGTTGTTCGGCAGGACGATGACCTCGCGAGCGTCGACGGCCGCGATGGCCTCGAGCAGCTCACCGGTGCTCGGGTTGGCCGATTGCCCACCCTGGACGACCGCGGCGACTCCGAAGTCGCGGAAGATCGCGGCGAGGCCATCCCCCGCGACGACCGCCACGACGGCCAGGGCCGGGACCTCGACCGCCACACCGCCGCGATCGCTCCCCCCGTCGGTGAAGGCCGCGGCCCGGCTCTCGCGAACGTCGCGGGCCTGGTTGTCGAGGTTCTCGATGCTGATCCGGCTCAGTGCGCCCATGCTCAATCCGAAGCCGACGACGAGGTCGGGCCGCTCGTTATGGACGTGGACCTTGAGCGCCCGGCTGTCGCCGGCGACGAGCACCGAATCGCCGATCGACTCGAGGTGATCGCGGATGGCATCGACGTCGAGACTGCCCGAGCCGTTCGGCTGGAGGAGGAACATCGTCTCGTAGCCGAACCCCTCGTCGGCGTGGGCCACCAGCGTCGACGCCTTGACCCCGGCCCCGGCGTGCGAGCGGTCGCGTGCCGCGCCGGCCGGCGACTTCCCGACCAGGTGGAGGAGCGCACCCTGGAACAGCCGGTACAGGCCCTGTCCGCCCGAATCGACGACCCCGGCTTCGCGCAGGATGGCCAGCAGGCTGGGCGTCCGGGCGACCGACTTCTCGGCTGCGTCCAGCGTCGCGGTCAGGACCGTCTCGATGTCGTTGTCGCGCTCGGCAGCCACGACTGCGGCGTCCGCCGATTCGCGGATGACCGTCAGGATCGTCCCCTCGACCGGTTTGGCGACCGCACCGTAGGCCGTCTTGGAACCCTGCGACAGCGCATGCGCAAGGTCGAGACCGTTGAACCGGCTCTTGCCGCCGAGCCCTTCGGCCATGCCGCGGAAGATCTGGCTGGTGATGACCCCGGAGTTGCCGCGCGCGCCCATCAGCGCCCCGAAGCTGATAGCGGCAGCGATGCGATCGGCCGGCTGACCGGCGACCGCCTCGGCCTCGTCGAGCGCGGCCTTGACCGTCGCGAGCATGTTCGAGCCGGTGTCCCCGTCCGGCACCGGATAGACGTTGAGCGCGTTGATCTCGTCGACGTGGGCCTCGAGATTCGCGACCGCCGCGCGGAATGCGCCGAGCAGGCCCTCCCCGTCGCACGAGCGACGGACCATCAGGCGACGTCCGTCCCGCTGTCGGCGAGGTCGCGCGGCCCGACGGCGTCGGTCGGCGCATGGATGGCCGTCGGTGGCGCCCCGCCCGGCCCGAATCGAAGGCCGTCGATGTGGATGGTCACCCGACCCACCTCGCGACCGATGGCGTGATGCAGCGCATAGCGGACCGCCGAATCGACCTGGCGGGCGACCTCCGCCACCGGGACGCCGAAGGCCACGGTCAGGTCGAGCTCGACGTCGATCGGCGTGCCGAGGCGGATGGCGATCCCCGGCTGGGCGAGCCCCAGGCGTCCGAGCATGCGCTGGTGCGGCCGCGCCGCGAACCCGGTGACGCCATAGGAGCCCAGGGTCGCCGAGCGGACGAGATCGATCACGGCCTGGCGGGTGACGAACGATCGGCCGGGTTTCGGTTCGGTCGGCACGCGGGCGAGGTCCTCCTGGCAGGGATGGGATCGGCATCGCCGAGGCGGGCTGTCGCGAGGCCGTGTGCTATTCTACCGCTCCGTTCGTGCCCCTCCGGGCATGACACCTCCATCTCGTCCGAATCCGAGGACCACGCATGGCCCGCTCCTGCGCGATCTGCGGCAAGGTATCGATGGGCGGCTTCAACCCCCAGTCATCTGGGATGAACCGCGTTCGAGCCCACCGCCGCATGAAGCCGAATCTCCAGCCGCTCGTCATCGACCTGAAGGGTCAGCCGACGAAGACGCTCGTCTGCACCCGCTGCCGACGCACGCTGCTGAAGTCCGCCAAGTAGCCGGTTCCGCCCTTCGCGGCGGCCGAATCGAAGACGCGTCATCGGACCGGTCGCCTCGGCGGCCGGTCTTTCGTGTGCCCGGGCTCGTTCTTGGCAGCTGCCGGTCCACGCATATCTGACCGACGACGCCTGCAGCCTTGTCGCATACCCGCCCCTGGACTCTTCGGCACGGATGACGCCTGGATCGGCATGTTCCACGAGCCGTCCGGGACGCGACCAAGCGTGGATTCGAGTGGCAAACCCGTCCACACGTCCGATCCGCCTGACGACCATTCCACTGGCGGGTATATGACAGAGTTCCAGAGCTCTTGGCCCGGGTATCGAGTGGAGGGCGGTTTCGTTGCGCTGGTTCACCGACGCCGCCCGCGCCGATGATCGCGGATAGCGAGCGCCACGTCCTCAGGCTGCGGATGTGGCCCTTCTACGAGTTCGCGATCGAGTTCTCGGACGTCCGGCTGGATGAGACCGCGCTCTGGGAGCGCGAAGCCGCGCGAGTCGGGACATTCAAGATGCGAAGTCGCGTCCAGCGCTCAGTCGCTCGGCTCGACCTTCTCGATCGGGCGGCCGCGGTCATCGACGAGGCGCCATGAGACGCCGAAGTCCGTGTTCTCGCCGGACGTGATCGCCCCGACCGTTGCGGCAATCGCCGCATCGACGGATCTGGCATCTGCCGTCGCCGCTCGGATCCGGCGCTCGATGGCGAGCCGCGCCACCGCGGGCAGTCCCTGGGCGATCTCGGCTCGGGCGACCGCCTCAGCCTCGGCTTCCTCGATGCCGAGCCGCTCGAGCTTCTCGACCAGCTCGGTCGCCTTCCGTCGATCGGCGGGTCGGAGGTCGCGGATCCACTTGGGTTCGGGCGGGGGCGGCGGCTCCGGCGGCGGCACTGGTTCCGGCTCGGGTTTCGTCGAAGCCTTCGTCCTCGTCGATGTCTTCGCGGCCGGCGTCGTCGCGACCTTGCCGATGCGATCGGCCAGCGGCGATTCGACCGGACCCTCGACGCGCGCCGCCTCGATCGCCCCGCGCGCCGCCGTCAGCGAGGGATAGGGCCCGCGTACCAACGGCAGCCCGAACTCGTTGGTCTGGGTCGTGTCGACGATGACCCACGTCCCAGACTGCGGCTCGACCTGGAAGCGGCCGTCCTTCGTCTCCCAGCGGCCGCCGCCGAGTCTCGTGAGCGAGTCGGGCTTTGCCATCGTCCTACCGTTCGTCCGTGTCCAGCCAGATGGTGAACGGGCCGTCGTTGACGAGCTCGACCGCCATCTCGGCACCGAACCGACCCGTCGCCACGACGACGCCCATGTCCCGCACGACCGACGCGAACCGCAGGTAGAGCCGTTCGGCGAGATCCGCCGGCGCCGCACCGGTGAACCCAGGCCGCCGTCCGCGACGAGTGTCCGCGAAGAGCGTGAACTGCGAGATGACGAGCGCTCCGCCACCGACGTCCAGCAGCGAACGGTTCGTTCGACCCTCGTCGTCGCGGAAGATGCGCAGCTCGACGGTCTTGCGCGCGAGATCGTCGGCGACGGCCTCGGTGTCGGCCGGACCGACGCCCAGGAGGATGACCAGCCCCGGACCGATCGCACCGACGACCTCGCCCTCGACGCTGACGGAGGCGCCTGTCGTGCGCTGGAGGATCGCCCTCACGGCGGGGCGGGTGGCGGGATCACCCCGTGCTCGGCGATGAACGCCTCCCGCCAGGCGTCGGCGTCGCGCTCATAAACGTCCTTCGCGGCCGAGTGCCGTTCGCGCACGAGCGCTTCGGTCGAGGCCGGGACGAGCAGGTCGTAATCGCGGATGCCGTCGGGGTTCATCTGGCCGTCGCCACGGAGCATGACGACGGGCACCCCGCCCGCCTCGATCTCGTCCATGAACGTCCGCGCGAGATGCTTCGGGAGCGACGTGAAGGTGACCATCTTGTCCCGGGGGATGGGTGGCACGCCCTCGTTGAGGGTGTACTGGTAGCCCTCGTCGGCGAGAGCGCGGAGGAGCCTGATCTCGCGGCCCATGTCACGGCCCTTGAGGAACAGCGCCGAACCGACGACCAGGATGTCCACCCCGAGCCCGCCGGCGAGCTCCGCCGTCTCGCGGTTGACGCCGCCGTCGACGTGGACCTCGGCGCCGAACGCCTTGTGGCTGAGCAGGTCCCGGGCCGCGAGCAGCTTCTCGCTCGCGACATCCTTCATGAACGACTGGCCGCCGAAGCCCGGCTCGACCGTCATCACCAGCACGATGTCGAGCAGCTCCCGATACGGCTCGAGCGCGGACAGCGGTGTGGCCGGCTTGACCGCTAGCCCGGCGGCCCGGCCGGCCGCCCGGATCCGACGGAGCGTCGGGGCGATCTCCTCGTCGATCTCGACGTGGAAGGTGATCGAGTCGCAGCCCGCTTCGAGGTACTCGTCAAGGAAACGACCGGGCTCATCGACCATCAGGTGCGCATCGAACGGCAGCTCCGTCCGCCGGCGGAGATGCTTGATGGTCTTGGCGCCGAAGGTCAGGTTCGGCACGAAGTGGGCGTCCATCACGTCGAGGTGGATCCGGTCCGCGCCGGCCTTCTGGACACGATGGACGGCGTACTGGAGGTTCGACAGATCGGCGTCGAGGATGCTCGCCGCGACCCTGGCACGACCGTCGGCCACCGGCTACTCCCCCACCCCGACCGGCGACGGGTCGTGACTACGCTCGCCCAGCAGGGCGGCGGCGCTCTCCGCAACGAGTCGCGCGCGGCGGCGGGCGACGGCCGGAGCCGCCGGTTCGCCGGCCCGTTCCGCAGCCAGTTGCCCGCATGCCGCGCCGACTTCCTGGCCGCGATTCCGACGGATGGTCGTCTCGATCCCGGCCGCCCGGAGGGTGGCCGCGAACGCCTCGATGACCGGCATCGGGCTGGCGCTCCAGGGCGTGTGCGCGACCGGGTTCATGGGGATGAGGTTGACGTGCGCGTGATCGCCGCGCAAGAGATCGACCATCGCCGACGCGTCCGCCTCGGTGTCGTTGACGCCGCCGATCATCGTCACCTCGTAGCTGATCCGGCGGCCCGTCGCGGCGGCATGGTCGCGGGCGGCGGCGACGACCTCGGCGACCGGCCAGCGGCGGTTCAGCGGGACGAGCACGTCGCGCAACGGGTCGCGCGCCGCGTGGAGCGACACTGCCAGGGTGAACTGCGGTCCGAGCGCCGTCAGGCGCCGGATGCCGGGCACGACCCCCGATGTCGAGACGGTGATGTGCCGCGCACCGAGGCCGAAGCGCCGAGCGTCGTTGAGCGCCTCGATGGCGGCGAGGACGCGGTCCAGGTTGAGCAGCGGCTCGCCCATGCCCATGAACACGATGTTGGTCAGGCGCTTGCCCTCGCCGACGAGCCGGCGCGACGCGAGACGGACCTGGTCGACGATCTCGGCGACCTCGAGGTCGCGCCCGAAGCCGAGCTCGCCGGTCGCGCAGAACGGGCAGCCGACCGCGCAGCCCGCCTGGCTCGAGATGCAGAGCGTGTGGCGCTCGCGCGAGCCGGCCCGGGCCGGGTAGTGCATCAGGACCGATTCGATGAGCGCGCCGTCGACGAGGCGGTGGAGCGACTTCTCGGTCAGACCGCCGTCCGCATCCTTCAGCTCGGAGTCGGACACGGTGTCGAAGGTGAAGTCGGCGGCGAGTGCGTCGCGGAGCGCGGCCGGCAGTGTGAGGAGCCCATCGGATGAGGCAACGGATCCGCCCCAGACCGCGTCCGCGATCTGGCGCGCCCGATAGGCCGGCTCGCCGCGGGCGGCCACCCACGCCGACAGGGCGTCGGGGGTGAGCCCGGACAGGCCGGGCTTCGTGTCTGGGGTCACGCGTTCGATGCTAGCGCAGCGCTGCCGACGATCCCCGTGCGTCCACGGAGGAACGCGCCCCAGCGCATCCGCGTGCCACCGGCCGGCTGGACCTCGTGGAGCAGCAGCTCACCGGCTGCGGTCGCGAGTCCATCGAGTCCGAAGGTCCCGGGCGATCGCTCCGCAGCAGGCCCGACGCTCGCCCGCCAGACGACGATCCGCCCGGCTTCCGTGTCGATGAACGAGCCCGGCCACGGCTGATACGCCCGGACCTGTCGTTCGAGCTCGGTCGCGGAGCGGTTCGGGTGGAGGCGGCCGTCTCCGCGCCGGAGCGGCCGCGTCAGCGTCGCGCCATCCTCCGCCTGCGGAGTCGCGGACGCGTCGCCGCGCAGCCATGGTCCCAGGGCCGTCGCGAGCAGGTCGGCCGCATCGAGCGCAAGGACAGCCTCCAGCTCGGGCGCGATCTCGTCACCGCGCAACGGGACCCGGCGTTGGGCGACGAGCGGTCCCGTATCCAGTCCGGCATCCATGCGCATCAGGCTGACCCCCGTCTCCGTGTCGTTGGCCAGGATCGCGGCCGGGACCGGTGTCGCGCCACGATGCCGCGGCAGGAGCGATGGATGAAGGTTGAGCGCGCCGTGGCGAAGCCCGAGGAGCGCCGCCGGCACGATCTGGCCGTAATCGGCGAGGACGAGGAGGTCGGGCCGGAGGTCCTCGACAGCAGCGATCGAATCGGAGGCGCGCAGACGTTCCGGGGTCAGGATCGCGTCGATGCCCAGCGCCCGGGCAGCGTCCTCGATCGGCGTCGTGGCGAGGCGGGCTCCGCGACCGGTCGGACGCGCGGGCGCCGTCACGACGCCCACGAGCTCGACATCCGGGTGGCCGGCCAGGACTTCGAGCGACGCCGTCCCGAAGGCACCGCTGCCGACGAAGATGGTGCGCACGCGCGAGCCGCCGGCCCGCCCGTCGATCACGCCAGGGCGCTCGTCGCCTCGCGGATCTCGGCGTCGTCCTCATCACCGACGCCGACCGCCATGAGCTCGTCCATCGAGTCGAGATAGTCGATGTAGAGCTTGCCGTCGAGGTGATCGAGCTCGTGCTGGAGCGCCCGCCCCAGGAGCCCGGACCCGGCGACCTTGATCTTCTGGCCGTGCCGGTTCTGCGCGACGACCCAGACCCGCTCGCGTCGGGTGACATAGGCGACGTAGCCCGGGATCGAGAGGCAGCCCTCGAGGTCCCGGTCGTCGCCGCTCGAACGGACGATCTTCGGATTGACGAGCTCGTACAGCTGGCTCTCGACCTCGATGACACAGGCCTGCATGGCCTCACCCAGCTGCGGGGCGGCCAGGCCGACGCCCGGGGCATCGCGCATCGTGTGGGCGAGATCGTCGAGCAGCTCGTGGAGGTACTTGCCGAAGCTGTCCACGGGCTTGCCCTTGAGGCGGAGGCGCGGATCGCCGAGGAGGACGATGGGTCGAACGCTCATGACCGGAGTATAGATTTCGAACTCAGGCCGGGGTCGCGTCGTCCGACGAGCCACCATCGGGCTCCGGCACCGGCGGCGGGGTCGCCGCAGCGTCGGCCTCCGGGGCGGGTCCGGCAGCGTTCGGCGTGTCGGCGTGCTGGGTCTCGAGCGAGGCTCGGATGTCGGCCGCCCACGTCCGCGACTTGCTGGCGAGCTTGCCGCTGGCGTCGGCGGTGGCGTCGCCTGCGCGCTTGACGTACGGGGCGGTCTTGTCGGCGGCGTCCGCGGCGAACTCCGCTGCGCGGGCCGAGAACTCGCGGACGGTCGGGCTGGCGCGTTCGGCCAGGTCGTCGATCGCGTCGCGGATCGACTCGAGGATCGCGGTCGCGGTGGTCCCGGCAGAGCCGGCGGCCGACCCTGCGGAACCGCTCGTCGAGCCTGCCCCGGCATGGGCATGCTCGCCGTTCGACCCATCGTCGGTCGTCCAGGTGAAGGACTCGTCCGGGGTCGGCTCCTCGGGCGCGTCGGGCTTCTGATCGTCTGTCATGGCGTGGGACTCCTCGGTTCGATTGTCGGCCAATCGTCGCACGAACCGGCGAACCGGTCATCCGCGGCCGCAGATGTCACAGCAATGACTCCGGATCGACGTCCACCGACCACGGCGCGGCGAGTCCGCCATCGAGCAGGCCGACCGGATCTTTCCCGCGCAGGACGACGTTCCAGCGCCAGCGGTCGGCGCGCCGGGCGATGTACGCGGGTGCCGGCCCGACGACGGCTACCGCCACACCTCGTTCCGTGGCGCGGTCGCGCAGCCGTGTCGCCATCGTCTCTGCCTCGCGCTGGGCGGCGGCCGGGTCGGTCAGCCCGACGGTCAGCTTGACCAGACGCCCGAATGGCGGTGAGCCGAACCGTTCGCGGAGCGACAGCTCTGCGTCGTAGAACGCGGTCCGGTCGCCGGTCGCGGCCGCCGTGATGGCGGGATGCTCCGGCTGGTAGGTCTGCAGGATGGCTCGGCCGGGCAGCGCTCCGCGCCCGGCCCGCCCGATGGCCTGGACGAGCAGCTGGTAGGTCCGCTCCGCGGCGCGTTCGTCGGGCAGGTTCAAGGCGACATCCGATGAGACGACGCCGACCAGCGTCACCGACGGGATGTCCAGCCCCTTGGCGACGAGGCTCGTGCCGACCAGCACATCGAGCCGGCCGTCCGTGAACGCATCGATGACGCGTTCGGCGGCACCACGGTGCTCGACGACGTCGCGATCCAGACGTCCGATGCGCATCGCCGGAAAGATGTCGCGGACCTCGCGCTCGACCCGTTCCGTGCCGCCCCCGAGGTAGCGGATGCGAGGCGAGTCGCAGGCCGGACAACGGGACGCGAGCGGCGTCGCCCGGCCGCAGTGATGGCAGCGCAATGTCGTCCCAGCCTGGTGGTAGACGAGCGGACGCTCGCAGTCGGGGCAGGCCTGGACGTGACCGCAGTCGCGGCACAGCACGATGGACGCCGTCCCGCGGCGGTTGAGGACGAGGATGGCCTGCTCGCCGGCCGTCGTGTCGAGGGCCGCCAGGGCCGCCGCCAGCGCGCGCGACAGCGTGCCGCGTCGACCGGCCGCCAGCTCCGCCCGCAGGTCGACGATCTCGACCACGGGAGCTGCGCCCACCGGTCGCGCGGGCAGGACGACCCTGTCGTAGACGCCGCTGCGGGCCAGCCCGACGCTCTCGACGGCGGGCGTCGCCGAACCAAGGACGATCGCGGCCCCTGCGAGACCGGCCAGCCGCACCGCGACGTCGCGCGCCTGGAGCCGCGGTGTGCGATCGCTCTTGTAGGCCGCTTCGTGTTCCTCGTCGACGACGATGAGGCCGATATCGGCGAGCGGGGCTAGGACCGCCAGCCGGGTGCCGACGACGATGTCCACCTCGCCGGCCCGGATGCGGCGCCACTCGTCGGACCGCTCCCCTTCCCCGAGCCCCGAATGGACCAGGGCCACGCGCGCGTCCAGATCCGCGCGCAGCCGATCGACCAGCGGCAGGGCCAACGCGATCTCCGGGACGAGGATGAGGGCAGGCCGGCCCGCTTCGAGGCTGGCCGCGATGGCCTCGACATAGATCGCCGTCTTGCCGCCGCCGGTGACGCCGTCGAGGAGCAGCGGGCGCGGGTCCCGGGCGGCGATGGCGCGACGGATGCGCTCGACCGCCTCGGCCTGGGCGGGCAGCAGGTCGCTCGCCGGCGGACGTCCGCCACGACGACCGGCGGGCCGTGCCGCCAGCGGACGCCTGGGTCGCTCGCGCACGTCGGCCTCGGCGAGGCCGCGCCGGACGAGCCCGGCGACGGCGCCGCTGCCGTGATGCCCCGAGAGATCGGCACCGGGCGCCTCGCCGCTCTCAGCTGCGGCCAGCTCGGCGAGGGCGTCGGCCTGCCGCGGCCCGAGGGTCCGGCCGGGCGCCTTCCGGCCCGAGGCGAGCGCCCGGGCGACCTCGCGGCCCGACTCGCTGACCCGGATCCACCGTTCGTAACGCGGTCCCGCGCCGGCGCCGACGAGAGTCCATTCGAGGCTGACCCGTCCGTCGCCCTCGAGCGATCGGAGCCGCCGCAGGAGCCCTGCCCGGCCGTCCGGTCCGGCCAGGTCGCGGACAGGCCGCGGACCGCGCTCGAGCTGGCCGAGGAGATCGAGCACGACCGGGTCGCCCTCGGCCGAGCCATCTGGTCTCCCCCCGGACCGGCCCGGCGCGAGCTCGGCCACGAGCTCCAGCCGCTCCAGCAGTCCGGGCGGCAGCATCGCCCTCAGGACGAGCGCCGGCGGGGCGAGGTAGTGCTCCGCGATCGATCGGGCGAGCGACAGCGTCAACGGCGGGAGGAGCGGGCCGTCCGCGCGGACTCGCTCCACGATGGCCTTCAGGCCGGCAGCGGCTGCTCCGCCGTCAGCGCTCGGCGCAGCCTCGGCGACGACGATGCCGAGCGCTTGACGCCGCCCGAACCCGACCAGGACCGCTTCCCCGATGACGATGTCCGCGAGGGCGTCCGGGACGAGATACGTGTACGTCCGGTCGCCCCCGCGCCCGGCCGCGTCGACGGCCACCTCGACGGCCCGCCGTCCGACGCCGGCCGCCGCCGGGTCGCCCGGCCACGCCTCGACCGTGTCGGCTCGGGTCAAGGCGACCGCGGGTAGACCACGACCTGGCGGTCCGGATGGCTGGCGTGCTCGTCGGCGATGATCTCGTCGATCCGCGCGGCGGTCCGTTCGACCTGGCCGGTCTCGTTGGTCACGACGTAGTCGTAGTCCTCCTGGCGCGCCAGCTCGATGGCGGCGTTGCGCTGTCGGACCTCGAGCTCATCGGCCGTCTCGGTCGCCCTGCTGCGCAAGCGCTGGAAGAGGTCCTCGAGCGACGGCGGGATGAGGAAGATGAGCAGGGCGCCGGGCACCTTGCCCTTGACGACCTGCGCACCCTGGACGTCGATCTTGAGGATCACGTCGCGGCCGGCCAGGAGCGCCTCGTTGACCTGGCCGCGTGGCGTCCCGTACCAGTTGCCGTGGACCTCGTTGGCTTCGAGGAACCCGCCCGCCGAGCGGAGCTGCGCGAACGCCTCGGGCTTCAGGAACTGGTAGTCCACGCCGTCGACCTCACCCGGTCGTCGGCCGCGCGTCGTGCAGGTGACGACGTAGTGATATTCAGGATCGTGCGTCCGCAGCCGCAGCGCATCGATGATGGTGTCCTTGCCGACCCCGCTCGGCCCCGAGATGATCACGAGCATCGCGCCATGGGCGCCGTCGATCCGCTCGCCGGCGTCGAGGCCGTCGCTCAACGGACGACCGCCCGGAGCCCGTCGAGGACGATCTCGAGCTCGGGCGGCAGCGGCGCCGTAGCCCGGATGAGATGCCCGTCCGAGGGCGAGGTGAGCTCGAGTCGCCAGGCGTGGAGGAACAGCCGGCCGAGACCGTCCGGCCCGCGTCGCGAGGTCCCAGTGCCGTAGACCGGATCGCCCGCGATGGGATGGCCGATGGCCTCGAGATGGACGCGGATCTGGTGCGTCCGGCCGGTGACCAGGTCGAGCTCGAGCAGGGTCCAGTCGGTGAACCGCTCACGGACGCGATAGCCGGTCACCGACGGCCGGCCATCGTGGACGACGGCCATCTTCGTGCGGTGCTTCGGGTCGCGACCGATGGGCGCCTCGATCCGACCGACCGCGGCCGACACGTTGCCCTGGACGAGCGCGAGGTACGTCTTCTTGACGCGCCGCGCCTTGAGCTGGGCCATGACCGACGCCTGCGCCGAATCGCGCCGGGCGACGATGATCAGGCCGCTGGTGTCGCGATCCAGGCGGTGGACGATGCCCGGCCGCTGGACACCGGCGATGCCGCCCCAGGCCGATCCGCCGCCATGCGCCAGGAGGGCGTTGACGAGCGTGTCGTCGGCATGACCGGGCGCGGGGTGGACCACCAGTCCCGCGGGCTTGTCGATGATCAGCAGGTCGTCGTCCTCGTAGATGATCGACAGCGGGATGTCCGGCGCGGGCTGCAGCTCGAGCGCGACCGGTTCAGGGACGTCCAGCCGCAGCTCCGTCCCGGCTCCGACGAACGTGTTCGCTCGCAGCGCGGACCCGTCCGCGGTCAGGCGCCCATCGGAGATGAGCTTCTGGACGTAGCTCCGGGACAATCCGGTCGCGTCGGCGACGTAGCGGTCCACCCGGCCGTCCGACCCGTCGGGCACGCGCAGGACGCGGACGCCCGGCGCGTACGAGGGGTCAACCATCCGATGCCCGCTCGCCGAGCCGGGTCAGGACCGGGAAGAGTGCCGCCGCGATGAGGAGCAGGATGGAACAGGTGATGGCCGAGTCCGCCAGGTTGAAGGTGTAGAACCGCCAGTCGCCGATGCCGATGTCGATGAAATCGACCACGTACCCGAGCCGCAGCCGGTCCACGAGATTGCCGACGGCCCCGCCGAGCAGGAGGCCTAGCGCGATCGACAGGTAGAGGCTCCGTCCCGAGCGCCCATGGTACGCGACGATCAGGCCGATCACCCCGAGCGAGACCAGTCCGAACAGGACCGCGTTGTCGCGAAACAGCCCGAACAGCGCCCCGGAGTTCTGGCTGAACACGAACCGGACCCAGTCGCCGACGACGTTCACCACCTCGCCCGGTGACACGTTCGCGACGAGCCAGGCCTTGGCGATCTGGTCGAGGACGACGACGGTCCCGGCGATGCCGAAGAAGACGAGCCAATGCGCCCGGCCACGACCGGCCGGGGCCACGGCGACGTCGCCGCCCGTTGTCACGTTCGGTTCGACGTCGGTCATCGGGGGGCCTCGTCCGTCCGCCGGCGCAGGGCGATCGCGACCGGACCCGAGTCGAGCTCGACCTCCGCGGCCCGGGCATCCGACGGCGGGTCGCCGGCGACGATGTCGGCCAGCGTGTCCGACGCGACGGTCGGCAGGTGCTCCGCCACGCCGTCGGGCACCGGCCCGACCCACAGCTCGATCCGGTCATCGAGCTCGAGGCGAGCCTCGCGCCGCAGCTCCTGGATCGCCCGGGCGAGCTCGCGGGCGTCGCCTTCCGCGACGAGCTCGGGGGTCAGCGTTGTGTCGAGCACGACCACGAGCCCGTCGTGGTGGGCGACCGCCGTTCCCGGTCGCGGCGTCGCCTGGATCTCGACCTCGTCCGGCGCCAGCGTCACGCCGCCGAGGGTGACCGAGCCGTCCATCTCGAACGTGACCTCACCCGATCGAGCCGCGGCCATCACCACGGGGATCGCGGATCCGAGTCGTTTGCCGATCTTGGGCAGCAATGGCTTGACGCGCCGCTCCACCAAAGCCGACTCGTCGTCGATGACCTCGACCGCCTTGACGTTGATCTCGTCGGCGATGAGCCGGAGCAGCTCGTCGTCCACGCCGAGGTCGCGGTCGGGCAGGGCGAGCCAGGCGGTCGCCAGCGGCTGGCGGGTCCGGATGTGAGCCGTGCTTCGGAGCGTCCGGGCGAGCTCGACCGCGCCCTGGGCGATGGCCATCCGCGTCTCGAGCGCCTCGTCACGCCGGGGCGCCAGCTCCGCCGTCGGCCACCGCGTGAGGTGGACGCTGTCCGGCGCCACCGGGTCGACGGTCGTGACGAGGTTGCCGTAGATCGACTCGGACAGGAATGGCAGGATCGGCGCGAGCATCCGGGAGGTCGCCACGAGCGTGTCGTGGAGCGTCGCGAAGGCGGCCCGCTGGTCGGCCGGATCCTCCGATCGCGAGAAGCGCCGACGCGACAGGCGCAAGTACCAGGTCGACAGGCCGTCGAGAAATGCCGACAGCGCCCTCGTCGCCCCGAGCGCGTCGACGTCGTGGAGCCGGGCCTCGACGACCGCTGCCGTCCGGGCCGCCTGCGACAGGATCCAGCGATCGAGCACCGGACGATCCTCCGGCGCGGGCGCCGCAGCGGCGGGCGTCCAGCCCGCGAGCCGGGCGTAGGTCACGAAGAACGCGTAGACGTTCCAGAGGATGAGCAGCTCGCGCCGGGCCTCGTCTGCGGCGTGCCAGCCGAACAGGATGTTGTCCTCCGGTCGCGACTTGGCGAACATCCAGCGCATGACGTCGACGCCCATCCGGTCGGCGGCCTCGTCGAACTCGATGGCGTTGCCCCAGCTCTTGTGCATCTGGCGGCCGTCCTCGGCGAACAGCAGGGCGTAGCCGAAGATCGTCATGAACGGCGGTTCGCGCCGGAGCACGGTCGACATCGCCAGCATCGAATAGAACCAGTTCCGGAACTGGCCGGGGAAGCTCTCGGTGATGAAGTCGGCCGGAAACCACTGGCGCCAGTAGTCGGGATCCTCGCGGAAGTGGAGTGTCGAGAACGGCACGATGCCCGCGTCGAGCCACGGGTTCCCGACGTCGCGGATGCGCTCGACCGGCGCGCCGCAGCCGGGACACGCGATGCGCACGGCGTCCACGTAGGGGCGGTGCGGCGTGTGCCCCTCGAACGTCTGCCAACCCTCGACAGCACGCTCCTTGAGCTCGTCTCGCCCGCCGATGACCTCGACGGTGCCACACGCGCCACAGTCGTAGATGGGCAGCGCCAGCCCCCAGTAGCGCTTCTTGCTGATCATCCAGTCGTGCATGTTGCGCAGCCAGTCGAGCTCGCGTTCGTACCCGAAATCGGGGATCCATCGGATCCGGTCCACGACGTCCATGATCTGATAGCGCAGGCTGGCGTCGACCTGCTCAGCCGTCAGCGTCTCGCGCGGCTGGTCGTACAGCGGACCCATGCTGATGTACCACTCGTCCACCAGCCGGAACACGAGCGGGGTCCCGCATCGCCAGCAGTGCGGGTAGCGGTGGTTGATGGTCTCGAGACGGTAGAACCGGCCCTCGCGCTTGAGGTGCTCGACGATCGGTTCGGCGACGTCGCGGACATCGCGGCCGGACAGGCTGCCGAAGCCGTCGAGGAAGATGCCGGCCTCGTCGAGCGGCGCGACCACCGGCAGGCCGAGCGACTTGCCGAGCTGGAAGTCCTCCGCTCCGCAGCCCGGGGCGATGTGGACGATGCCCGTCCCCTCCTCCTCGCCGACCTCGGTCCAGGGCACGACGACATG
Source organism: uncultured Chloroflexia bacterium (assembly GCA_963782715.1). Lineage (GTDB taxonomy): Bacteria > Chloroflexota > Limnocylindria > Limnocylindrales > CSP1-4 > SPCO01. Next base: position 68,424 of record CAWAKU010000008.1, on the reverse strand, counting down.
CTCGTACGGGGCGTCCCTGTCGGCCCGGAACGCGGTCTGGACCGCAGTGAGGTCGTCGAACGGTCCGGCATAGCGCCAGCCGACCATGTCCGCGCCACTGACCTCGTCGAGCACCTCGAACGCTCCCTCGAGCGCGGTCTTGAGGGTGCCCTTCGCCAGCCAGAACCGGTCATCGCCCTGCCGGACCAGCACGTAGCGAAGTGCCGCTCCGACGGCGGCTGCCACGTTCGATGTCAACGTCCACGGCGTGGTGGTCCAGACGAGGAGCGTCTCACCCGGCCGGTCGAGCAACGGGAAGCGGACCGTCAGCCCGGGATCGTCCCGGTCCTGGTAGCCCTCGTTCATCTCCGTCTGCGAGATGCCGGTCCCGCAGCGCGCGCACCAGGGCATCGTGTCGTGGCCCTTGTAGATCCAACCGCGCCGGTGGCATTCGGCGAGGAAGCCCCAGATGAGGTCGTTGTTCTCGTTGCTGAAGGTGAAGTAGCTGCCACCGACATCGGGCATGCCCAGGCGCCCGACCAGCATCTCGACCGTGTCGGTGACCGCGCCGTTCGTGCCCTCCATGGAGGTGACCGCGGACGGATCGGCTCCGAGCAGGTCCGCCAGGCGGCGCAGCTCGTGCGGATCGTTCCAATCCATCCACATCCCGAGCCGGCTGGACTGCTCGGTCTGGCGGGCGGCGTAGGTCAGCACGCGCTGCTTGCAGAGAGTCACGAACTCAGCGATGCCGAACGCTTCGATGTCGCGCTTGGAGGTGAAGCCGAGGTCGCGCTCGACGTTGACCTCCACCCACAGGCCCTGGCAGTCGAACCCGTTCTGATAGCGCTGGTCCTCGCCGAGCATGGCGTGGAACCGCTGGTACAGGTCCTTGTACGCACGCCCCCAGGCGTGATGGACGCCCATCGGGTTATTGGCGGTGATCGGCCCGTCGAGGAAGCTCCATCTCGGGCCGCCGGCATTCTGGGCGCGCAGCCGCGCGAAGGTCCGTCGGGCGCGCCAGGCATCGAGGATCTCGTACTCCTGGGCGACGAGATCGGGCTTCGAGTTGACGGGTCGGAACATTCGGCCTCGGGGTCTGGCTGGGTCGGATCGCACGGGGCCGGGCGTCGGGTCGTCGGGGCAGACGGCCCTCCTGCCCGTTTCGTCGGGTCCGAGTATCCTACCCGCGATGCACGAACCTGAGGGCGCACGACCGCGCCAGCGGTCGCCTTTCGCCGCCGCCTTCCTCTCCCTGATCTTCCCGGGCCTCGGTCAGCTGTATGCCGGCGCGCCGATGCGCGCACTCGCCTTCGCGGCCGGTCCCATCCTGGCCATCGCCCTGGGCGCCGGCATGGTCCTGCGGGTCGACCACATCGCGCTCCTCGGCTTCCTCATCGACCCGACCGTCCTCGACGCCGTCTTCGTCATCAACCTCGGCATCCTGCTGTACCGGCTCGTCGCCATCGTCGACGCCTACCGGGTCGCGGTCTACCTCAACGGCGCCGATCTGCAAGGCGACGGCTGGGCGAGCAAGGTCCGCATCGGCCGCAACCCGCTGTCGATCGCCGGCCTGTTCGCGATCATCCTCATCATGGCCGGCAGCCACGTGGTCGTCGCCCGCTACGACATGCTCGCGAGCGACGTCCTCGACAGCGGCTGCATCTTCGTCGGCGACGATTCCAAGGCCTGCGACCTCGACAACTCGCCGAGCCCCGGGACAGCATCGGCTGCCAGCGCCACCCCGAGCGACGACGGCAGCGACAACAGCGACTCCACCGACTCGCCCGTCCCGGAGAGCACCCCGGTCGGCAGTGCCGTCCCGAATGTCTCGATCCCGCCGTGGGACGGCAAGGAACGCCTCAACATCCTGCTCATCGGCGCCGACCAGCGGCCCGGCGACAACGTGTTCAACACCGACACACTCATCGTCGTCTCGATCGACCCGCAGACGAAGCAGGTCGTGATGTTCAGCCTGCCGCGCGACACCGTCGACGTACCCATCCCCGCCGGGCCAGCGCGTGGCGTGTTCGGATCGTCGTACTCGGGCAAGGTCAACGGCTACTGGGCGGCGGTGCGCAAGCGGACCGACCTGTACCCGGGCAAGGGAAACCTGCCCGGCTACAACGGGATCAAGTCGCTCCTGGGTGGCCTGTACGGCCTGGACATCAAGTATTTCGTCGAGGTCAATTTCGATGGCTTCAGGAAGATCGTCGACGTCATGGGCGGCGTCAACGTGAATGTCCAGATCCCCGTTTCGGACGACCGGTTCCCATCGACCGCGGGAAGCCTTCGTCGCATCTACATCCCGAGCGGGATCCAGCACATGACGGGCAACGAAGCGCTCCGCTACGCGCGGTCGCGCCACGGTTCCAACGACTTCGACCGCGCCGCCCGCCAGCAGCGCGTGCTGCTGTCGCTGCGCGAGCAGGCGAACCCACAGGAGCTCATCCCGCGCATCCCCGAGCTCATCAACGCCCTGAAGTCGGCCGTCTCCACGGACATCCCGACCAATCAGCTGGCGCCGCTCCTCGGCTTGGCCTCGCAGATCGACACCAAGAACATCCGCTCGTACGTGTTCGCGCCGCCGTTCTACGCCAGCGACACGTGCAATGACCCGAGGGGCTGCGTCGTGCTCCCGAAGATCGGCCGGATCAAGGCCGCGGTCAAGGCTGCGTTCACGGCCGACCCGGCCGACGAGGCGCAACGCGAGGCGCTGGCCCAGGAAGCCGCCGGACTGTGGGTCCTCAACGGGACATCCGACCCGACCCGTGGCTCTGCGATCGCGGGCTATCTCGACTACCACGGGATCCCCGCCTCGGCGCCGCGGCAACGACCGTCCGGTGCAGTCCCGGCCGACACGACCATCGTCGTCTACAACGGGGCGGACGCCCGGCTGCCCCAGACGATCGCCTACCTCGAAGAGACGTTCGGCATCACCGCGACGTTCAAGACGGACCCGGCCATCCGGACGGATGTCATCGTCACCATCGGCAAGAAGACGCCGAAGCTCGAGGCCCCCCCGCTCTCGTGACGACGGACCCCTATTCGATGGGGGTCAGCCAGTGGGCGTATTCGGGCAGGCGGCCGCGGACCGCGTCGAAGTAGCGATCCCGGATCAGCCGCCCGATGGGGCCGATCTCGCCCGACCCGACCGGCCGGTGATCGATCTCGATGACCGGCGAGATCTGGACGCCGGTACCACACAGGAACATCTCGTCGGCGACGTACAGCTCGGACCGATCGATCGAGCGGACCTCGACCGGGATCCCCTCATTGCCGAGCATCTCGATGATCGCCTTGCGGGTCACGCCTTCGAGGATGTCGTCGGTGACCGGCGGAGTCAGCGCGACGCCATCGCGGACCACGAACAGGTTCGCCGCCGACGCCTCGTTGACGTGGCCGTCGGCGGTCAGGACGACCGCTTCGTCGAAGCCGTTGAGCTCGGCCTCCGACTTCTGGAAAGCCATGTTGACGTAACCGCCGACGATCTTGCCGCGGGCCGGCAGCGCCTCGTCGGCGTTGCGCCGCCAGGACGAGGTCATCACCCGGCAGCCGGATTCGGTGTCGATGTAGTTCCCGAACGGCAGGGCGACGACGTACATCTCGTTGTCGAGGTGATGGAGCCGGACCCCGATGGCGCGGGTGGACTTGTAGAAGGACGGCCGGATGTAGGCGTCCTCCTGGAAGCCGTTGCGGCGGACCGTCTCGACGATGATCGCGCTCAGGTCGTCGACCGACGGCACGTTCTCCATCATCAGGATCCGGCACGACTGGCGCAGGCGAGCGGCATGCTCGGCGATCTTGAGGCCGTACAGCCGCTTCTCGTCCGGGTTCCAGTACGCGCGGATGCCCTCGAACGTGGCCGTTCCGTACATGAATGCGTGGGTCATGATGCTGACCTTGGCGTCGCGCATCGGGACCCAGTCGCCCTCGAAATAGCAGATCAGGTCATCGAGCGCCGCGGGCTTCGGGGCGTGGTGCGGGGTCGGCGCCTGCGTGGCCTCCGACTTCTCGGTCAACATCGGTCGGGCTCCTGAGTACGGTCGCCCGAGTATATCAGTGGGTCGCCGGAGCTCCGCCGAACGCCCCGCTGATGACGCCCAGGACGAGCCCCAGGTAGGCCAGGTAGAACACGCCGCCGACGAGCAGGTTCTTGCCATGCAGGACGCCCCGGCGCGCCATCGGGATGAAGATGAACGCCGACGACAGGAAGGCGATGCCGGCCGACGCGAATGCGACGTACGAGCCCTCGGCGACGACCCAGGTGCTCGAGGCGAAGACCAGTGCGATCACGGTCGGGATGGTCGACTGGAAGACCATCGCGCCGGTGATGTTGCCCATCGCCAGGGTGTCCTTGCCCTGGCGGACCCAGATGACCGAGTTGAACTTCTCGGGTAGCTCCGTCGCGATCGGCGCGATGACCAGGGCGAGCAGCGTGCTGTCGACGTTGAGCTGAGTGGCGATGTGGCCGACGGCATCGACGAAGAAGATGGCGCCGAGGACGATGAGTCCGAGGGCGACGGCGACCTGGACGTTGACCACGCGCAGGCGCGGCACCTTCGGTTCGACCCGGTGCGCATTGCGGTCCAGACGGTGGAAACGGAGCGGTGCCAGATCCTCGGCATCGACGTCCGGATCGGCCTCGAAATGGCCCTTCACGTACCAGGCGTAGATCCCGATCAGGATCACCGCCACGATCCATTTCAGCTGGACCGGCTCGACCGGCAGGAAGGCGGCGCCGATGGCCAGTGCGTAGGCGATCGCGAAGTAGCGCATGTCGTGGGCCAGGACGACGGTGTCGACCTTCATCGTGTCGCCAGTCGGCCGCCGGCGCGCCTGGTAGAGGACCGCCACGCCCGTGACGAACATGGCCAGCGTGGCGAGCATGAACGGCGCGCCCAGGATCGCCCCGACGCCGACCTCGTGCGATGACGCACCCGACGCGAACAGGATCGCGATGATCGGGATCATCGTCTCAGGCAGTGCCGTGCCGACAGCCGCGAGCACCGAACCCACCGCGCCCTCGGCCAATTCGAGCTTGCGACCGAACCATTCGATGCCGTTGGTGAACAGCTCGGCGCCCAGCAGGATGATCACGAAGGCGAGGACGAGGACGAGCAGATCCATGCTCAGACGGTAACAGCGACGGCGCTTCCGACACCGACGGCGATGACGATGAGGATCGCCACGGAGATCACGACCATGGTCATGTCACCGTCCACTGCGTAGACGACACCGGCGACGATGACCCGGCCGATGGGTGCCGCGATGACAGCCAGGAGGCCGAGCCACAGGAACGCGGCCGGTTCCAGGGCGGCCAGCGAGGACGCGAGCGTCGCGAGGTCGAACCCGGGTGACGGATCGAGCGGCGAGATGCCGTTGGCGATCATGAGCACCACGCCGATGACCAGCAGGCCGACCGACACGTAGGTGAAGGCGATGAGCAGACGGCCGCTCAGCCGCTCCGCGACCGCCGCAGGCGACTGGGTCATCCGATCCCCCGGCCGAGCATCTGCAGCGCGAGGTAGACCAGCACGACGACGAACAGGAGCCGCAGGTAGCGCAGGTCCACGCGATGGCCCAGCCGCGATCCGACGGTCGCCCCCAGGAAGACGCCGATCGCGGTCGGACCGGCCACGTAGGGGTCGATGCCGCCGCGGATGAGGTAGATGACCGCACTGGCCGCCGCGGTGATGCCGATCATCATGTTGCTGGTGGCCGTGGCGACGCGGAACGGGACGCCCATGGCGAGGTGCATCAGGGGCACCTTGATGATCCCGCCGCCGATCCCGAGCAAAGCTGAGACGACGCCGGCGCCGGTCGCTCCGACGACGCCGAGACCAAGGCGCCGGACCCGGTAGCCCGGGCCGGACAGCCGCTCGAGGGTCGTCATCGGTACCGGCGCAGTCTCCTCTGACGCGCCGGCGACGGTGTCGGCCCCCGACAGGTCGGTCTCGGTGACCTCCTCGGGTGCCGACCTGAAGCCGGCGCGGGCCATGGTCGCTGCAACGTACAGGAGCAGTCCGCCGAACAGGAGCGACAGCAGCTGCTCGTCGAGCAGGAACGCGATCGAGCCACCGACCAGGGCGCCCGTCGCAGTGAACAGCTCGAGGGTCATCCCCAGCCGCAGGTTCGCGACGTGGCGCTCGAGGTAGACCCCGGCGGCGGCGCTGCTGGTGACGATGACCGAGATCAGCGAGACCCCGACCGCCTCGCGCAACGGCAACCCGAAGCCGAGGGTCAGCATCGGAACGAGGAGCACACCGCCGCCGAGCCCGAGGAGCGACCCGAAGGCGCCGGCGAGCGCGCCGCCGCCGACCATCAACAGCCCGACGATCACGTCAGGCGGTCAGCGTCGGTGGCGGCTGCGGCATGGACCAGCGAAGACGCCGGTCCGGCTCAGGGCCGGAGGTGCTGCGGCGCGTACGGCAGGAGCGCGACGTGGCGGGCGCGCTTGAGCGCGACGGCCAGCTCGCGCTGGTGTCCCGCGCAGGTCCCGGTCTTGCGTCGCGGCTCGATCTTGGCGCGCTCGGACAGGTAGCGGCGGAGGCGGTTGACCTCCTTGTAGTCGATCTGCTCGGTCTTGTCCGCGCAGAACGCGCAGACCTTGCGCCGGCGTCGATCGCGGTAGAAGTCGTCGCGCTTCTTGGCTCGAACGGGGGGAGGCATGTCGGCAGGGTCTCCTGATCAGAAGGGAAGGTCGTCGAGGTCGGAGTCGTCGGCGGGCGGACGGGACGGAGCGCCACTGGCGACGCCGGCCGGGGCCCCGGCGAAGGCGCCGTCATCATCGCGGCCCTTGCGGTCGATGCTGATGACGTTGTCCGCGACCACGTCGAGCGAGGTCCGCTTCTGGCCGTCGTTGCCCTCGAACTCGCGGGTCTTGAAACGACCCTCGACGAACACGCGGTTGCCCTTGCGAAGCTGCTCGGCCGCGCGCTCGGCGCGATCGCCGAAGACGCTGACCCGGAACCAGTCCGTGCCTTCGTCGACCCAGCCGCCCTGGCCGTCGGGCTTGCTGTTGCTGACGGCCACGCTGAATTGGGTCACCGGACGACCGTTCGGGGTGTAGCGCATCTCCGGATCGCGGCCGAGGTTGCCGATGAACATGATCTTGCAGAACGCCATGATCGTGCCCTCCCGTCAGTCGATGGCGGCCGGGGCCGCTTCGCTCTCGGACTCGTCGATGAACTCGGGGCGGTCCTCGTCGTCTTCCTCGTCGTCGAGGCCGGACGGCACGTCGATGTCGTCGAGCTCGTCGAGCTCGCTGCCGTCGCCGCGGGTGGACTTGGCCGGGCGCTCTGCCCGGGTCACGAGGTGGCGCAGGACCTCCTCGGTGATCAGCAGGGTGTGCTCGAGTTCGACGATGGACTCGGGCGGGGCCTCGAACAGGATGATGTGGTACGAGCCCTCGCGGTGGCGGTCGATCGGGTAGGCCAGCCGACGCCGGCCCCACGGGGCGACCTTCACGATCTGGCCGCCGGCCGAGACGATCCCGCGGGTGGTCCGGTCGATGAGGGCCTGGCTCTTGTCGTCCGCGACATCGGGGCGGATGACGAGCATGAGTTCGTAGCGGCGCATACGCGCAGTTCTCCTTCCAATGGGGATGCCCCGCTGACGGTCGTCCGGCACGGAGCGGAAAGGACAGACCGGCAGTCTAGCACGAGGTGCCCGTTGTATCCTCTTGGCCGACTCTGACCGGACCTACCTATCGCCACCGCACCATCGGGGGAAGCTCCGTGCCCGCCAGCACCATCCTGCTCCTGGAGTCCGACGCGACGATCGGGGGATCCATCGGCAGGATCCTGACCGACGCCGGCTATACCGTCACCCTCACCGCCGACTCCGACGACGCGTTCGCGCGGGCGGCGGAACACCAGCTCGTGATCGTCGGCTCCCTGACCGGAGCCAAGAGCGCCGTCGACGTCTGCCGCGACATCCGGTCGGCGCCGGCGATGTCCGCCGTCCCGGTCATGTGCATCAGCTCGACCGAGGACGTCGAGGAGCGGATCGCCTTCCTCGAAGCCGGCGCCGACGACGTCATCGGCCGGTCGTTCGACGCCCGCGAGCTCGAAGCGAGGGTCGAGGCCTTGCTGCTCCGGTTCCAGCGCTCGCGCGATCTCGCGCCGATCGTGACGACCGACGGCATCACGATGCACCGCGCCCGTCGGACGGTCGCGGTCTTCAGCCCCAAGGGCGGCGTCGGGACGACGACCATCGCCGTGAACATCGGCATCGCGTCGGTCGCCCGGCGGCCTGACAAGGTCGTCCTGGTCGACCTCGCGCTCCAGTTCGGTGGCGTCGCGACGCTGCTCAACCTCGACCCGAAGCAGACCCTCGCCGACGTCGTCCGCGACGAGCCGTCGCTGCGCGAGCCGGAGCTGCTCCGGACCTACGCCATGCGTCACGACAGCGGTCTGCACGTGCTCGCGGCGCCGGCCGGCCCCGAGGCGGCCGACGGCGTGACGCCGGCCCACGTCACACAGATCCTCAAGACCCTGCTCGATGGCTACGACATGATCGTCATCGATGCTGGCTCGACCCTCGATGAGCGTGCCCTGGCGATCTTCGACCAGGCCGAGGCCGTCGTCCTGCCGATCACCCCGGAGATCGCGGCGCTCAAGTCGATGCATGCGCTGCTCGAATACCTCGGCGAGTCCGGTTCGGTCGGGCTCAAGTCGACGTTCGTGCTCAACAACCTGTTCGCGCGGGACATCCTGAAGTTGCGCGATGTCGAAACCTTCCTCGGCTCCAAGGTCGCGGTCGAGCTGCCCTACGACGCGTTCCTGTACCTCAAGGCGGCCAACGAGGGCGTGCCGATCGTCACCGGCGCACCGCGCTCGGTGCCAGCCGAACGCCTGACCCGGCTGAGCAGCATCGCCTTCGGCGAGGAGGGCTCCACGCTCGAGGCCGTCACCACGGAGAAGAAGTCCGGCGGCCTGTTCCGTCGGCGCAAGTAACTCAGGCCGACGACGATGCAGGCCGACGAGGTCCGCTTCCTCTTCGCCTACGACCGCTGGGCGACCAGGCGCGTGCTGGACGCCCTCGATGGGCTTGACCCGGCGGTGTGGGGTCGCCCCGACGCCGTCGGAGAGCGGGGCCTCGGTGCGATCCTCGTCCATCATCTCGGCGCCTCCCAGCGCTGGCGCCATAGCTTCCAGGACACGGGCGAAGAGCCGGAGCCCGAGCTCGAGCGGCTGCCCACGATCGACCAGCTGCGCGAACGCTGGGACGCGGAATGGACAGCCGTCGATGCCTGGCTGCCCACCGTGTCCGACGGCTTCGTCGCCTACGTCCACGAGGGGGTGCCGGTCTGGCAGATGCTGGTCCACGTCGTCAACCACGGGACGCAGCATCGGGCCGAGGCGGCGGCGCTGCTGACCGCCGAGGGCCGGTCGCCCGGTGAGCTCGACCTGATCAACTACGCCGAGGAACCGGCGGGGGGCGACAGCGTCCCCCGCTGACCCGGAGACCCTTCCACGAAGCCAGGCCGAGCGACCGCTGGCGACGATGGGTCGATACTCTCGTCGATGCGGTCCACGCTGGCGTTGGTGATGCTCGGTCTGACTCTCGTGGCGTCCTGCTCGCCATCCGGCAGCGGGTCGCTCGCGCCGTCGCTCTTGCCGCCGACGAGCCCGCTGACGACGACCGACGCGGTCACGGGCTCGACGTCGCCGTCGAGCGCAGGCCCGACAGCAACGGACGTCGCCGTGACGAGCCCGAGGCCGTTCGCGCTGAGCAGCCCAGATTTCGACGACGGGGCGCCCATCCCCCGCTCCGCGACGTGCGATGGCGCGGACGCGTCGCCTGCCCTGGTCTGGACCGCGGCGCCGACCGGCACACAGTCGCTCGTGCTGGTGGTCCTTGATCCCGACGCGCACGACTTCGTCCACTGGGTCGCCTTCGACCTGACCGGGGTCCCCGACGGGCGTGTCGCGGGCGGCGTGAGTGCCGGCGCGGCCAGCCCCGGTCAGGGCCGGAACGACTTCGGCAAGCGCGGCTATGGCGGCCCGTGTCCCCCATCCGGTCAGCATCGCTACGCGTTCACGGTCTATGCGCTCGACCGCCCGCTCGGCATCGGTGGCACACCGTCGCTGGCGAACGTCCAGGCGGCGATGAAGGGCCACGTCCTCGGTCAGGCCGGCCTGACCGGCACGTATCGGCGGCGCTGATCGCCGGTCGTCGCGGATCCCGAGTCGTGAGATGACGGGGACCCTCTAGACTCTGCCAGGGGGCACGTCCCAGGTCCGATCGATCTCGGGGTGACGGCAGATGGCGTTCGTCCTCCTGACCATCCTCGTCGCAGCCGCCGCCCTGCTGTACACGTACGGCCAGGGTCGACGGCGGGCGCGCGAGTGGCGGGCGTATTGCGCCGAGCGGGGCTACCGCCTCGTCTGGGCGCCGATGTGGCTCACCTCGCAGCTCGAGCGCTGGACCCGTCGTCCGACGGCATCCCGATACGAACGGATCCGGCCGCTGCTCCGGATCTCGAGCGTCGACTGGGAGATCGCCGGAGAGCTCGGGGGCCGCCGGTTCCGGGCGCTCGGCTTCGCATCAGGTCGGACCGTCGGCCATGCCGTGGTCTTCGACACCTGGGAGCCCCGACCGGTCGCCTCCATCCCGGCGGAGCTCTTCGCGTCCCCGTCGAATGCGCTCGTCAGCGGCATGGACGACGGCGAAGGCGACCTCGTTCTCGTTGGCTGGGGGACGGTCCAGGTCGGGCCGACCCTTGACGTGATGCTGGCCGACGGCCTGCGCATCCGGGAGGCGTGGATGGGGCGAGCAGAGCCGGCGCGCGGTCGGACGACGAATGGTGCCGGAGCCGAGATTCGAACTCGAACGCCCACGAGGGGCCACGGAGTTTAAGTCCGCTGCGTCTACCAGTTCCGCCACTCCAGCGCGGCGACAAGCCTACCGCGCCGGACGGACCCGGCGACTCGTGAACATGCCGCGCAGGTGCAGCGAGGCGCCCAGCGCCACGAGCGGGATCGTCCAGTACGGGATCGTCCGGGCGACCGCGTCCGGCAGCCAGATGTCCGACACGGAGCCCCTGGTCGCGCCGAACCGCTCGGCCAGCGGCGTCAACGGGCAGACGCGGTCGTTCGCGACGAAGACCGCGCTCTCGATCGCCACGAGGGTCGCCGCCACTCCGACCGACCGGTCGCGACGACCTCTGATGCCCGTTGCGACCAGCCAGACGATCGAGCCCAGCTCGGCCCAGAAGATGACCGAGTGGATGGCCTGGATCGCGATCAGACGGCGGCTGTGTGGATCGGTGGATCCCATGTTCCGAGCGTGCGCGGAGATGACGGCAGCGGTCGAGTGACCGGCGGCCCGATGCGGGGGCCGTTTGGCGCAGAATCGCACCATCGGACCGTCATCCCGGAGGGGTCATGGGCTTGGTCGTCGTGCGGGCAACAGGCACGCCATTCGAACGTGGGCGCGCTATCGGCCGCGGGTTCGGCGCCGAGATCGCCAGATCGCTCGACTTCGTCGACCGCTACCTCGCCGCACATGCCATCACTGCGTCATCGCTCGACCACATCCTCGGACCGTACGTGGTCGCGTCGGAGGCTGCCCTCCCCCACCAGGTCGAGCAGCTGCGCGGCGTCGCCGACGGCGCGAACCAGCCGTTCGCACGGGTCATGGCAGCCAACGCGTTCGAGGAGATCTACGGGCAGATCGAGCTCGGCGTCGGGCGCCTGGCGCCGCTCGAGCGCTGCACGGATGTCGTCGTCGACGGGGTGGACGGTCCCCTGCTGGGCCATACCGAGCAGTGGTACGCCGGCGACGACGGAGCGGTCGGCGTCGTGATCGACATCCCCGACGATGGCCCGGCGGTGGTCGCGCCCGTCGTGGCCGGCACGCTGCCGCTCGTCGGGATCAACGAGCACGGTGTCGCCGTCGGCGCCATGTCGCTGTCCGCGCGCGATGAACGTGTCGGCATCCCGAGGGCGCTGATCGCGCGCGACGTCCTCGACGCCCGCGACGCAGGCGACGCGATCGCCCGGGCATCGCGACCCGGTCGTGCCGGCGGCTACGCGTACCAGCTGGCGTTCCCGGCTGCGGCTTCGCGGGTCATCGAGACGACAGCGTCCCGCCAAGCCACCTTCCTCGCGTCGGTCCACACGAATCACGCCCTCGACAGCTCGGTCGCGGAGGTCACCTTCCCGCCGTCAGCCGGCAGCCTCGGGCGCTCTGCGCGTGCGGGCCTGCTCGTCGGGACGGTCGAACCGACGATGGCAGGCATCATCGGGATCCTCGCGGACCACGCCGCGGAACCGCAGAGCATCTGCGTCCACCCGGATCCAGCCGAGGGCGAGGAGGGCACCACGGTCCTGTTCGCGATGGTCGCTGAACCGGCCCGCCGTGCGCTGACGATCGCCTCGGGCCACGCCTGCACGGGTTCGTTCGAGACGTTCCTCCTCGACGAGCTCCGCTGACCGCGGTCCTGGCCCAGACCGCTCAGCCCGCCGACAAGGAAATGCCCGCTGGTCCCCCAGCGGGCCGATCAAGCAGGAAAGTGGAGGCGACGACCGGATTCGAACCGGTGAATAGAGGTTTTGCAGACCTCCGTGTTGAGCCACTTCACCACGTCGCCATGTGCGGTTCGCCCGCCGGACTCGGACGGATGCTGGCTGCCCCTCGAGGATTCGAACCTCGGTTCACGGATCCAAAGTCCGCTGTCCTACCGCTAGACGAAGGGGCAGCGGGTCCGAGAGACGAAGGAATTGGAGCGGAAGACGGGGTTCGAACCCGCGACCTCAACCTTGGCAAGGTTGCGCTCTACCAGCTGAGCCACTTCCGCTCGAAATAGATCCTTCCACCCATAGGTGGTGCCGAGAGCCAGATTCGAACTGGCGACACCGCGATTTTCAGTCGCGTGCTCTACCAACTGAGCTATCTCGGCCCGATGGCCAACCAGCCGTCGGCTGCCCGTCGGCGGGTCGAACGATACCACGGGCCTCGCCGGGCCAGCAACGACGCCCCCGGTCGTCCCCTAGTCCAACCCGACCAGGCTGGCGGAGTCGGCGGCATCGAGTGGCGGGTCGCCGGTCAGCTTGCGCAGTCGATTGATCCGGTCGAGGATCGGCGGATGGGTATCCATCAACCCGGACGACCGCGCCTCGAACTTCTTGATCGGGTTGGTGAAGTACATGTGCTGGGTGCCCCGGTTGGCGACCTCGAGGACCTCCTGGTCGCCGCCGATCTTGGCCAGCGCCCGCTCGAGACCGTACGGGTTGCGGGTGAGCTCGACCGACGAGGCATCGGCGAGGTATTCACGCTGGCGGCTGACCGCGAGCTGGATGAACCGGCTGATGATCGGGGCGAGGATGGCCAGGACGATGGCGACCACCATGATCGCGGCCTGGAGGCCGTTGCCGCCGCTGTCGCGGTTCGAGGAACGCCGGCCGGACATGCCGCCCCAGAACGTGAAGCGCAGGAAGAAGTCGGCCAGGATCGCGATGGCACCGACCATCACCCCGACGATCAGCGAGAACCGGATGTCGAGGTTCCGGACGTGCGACAGCTCGTGGCCGATGACACCCTGGAGCTCCTCGCGATCCAGCTTCTCGAGCAGCCCGGTCGTGATCGCGATGGAGGCGTGAGCGGGGTCGCGGCCGGTCGCAAAGGCGTTGGGTGCCGTGTCGTCGATGGTATAGACGGACGGCATCGGCACGTTGGCAGCCAGCGCCATCTCGCGCACGACGTTCATCAGCTGCGGCGCGGACGCATCATCGACCGGCCGCGCCTGGCTGACGGCGAGCACGAGCTTGTCGCCGCTGAAGTACGACCCGATGCCGGAGATCGCCCCGATGCCGAGGGCGAATGCCGTCACGCCGGCCGCCCCGGCCGCGCTGCCCGTGATGGCGTAGCCGATGGCGAAACCGAGCGCGGCGAAGATGGCGATGACGAACGCCGCGAGCAGGAACGAGTTCCGCTTGTTGGCCGAGATCTGGCCGTAGAAGGACGCAGGCGTGGCCACGGTCAGGTCCCGCGGCGACTGGTCAGCTCAGGCTGAGGTCGACGTTCGGGACGTTCTCGGCCTCAGGCTCGGCGTCGAAGAAGTCGCGCTTGATGAACCCCATCATGCCGGCGATGAGGACCGCCGGGAACGTCTGGATGTTCGTGTTGTAGTCGAGGACGGTCGCGTTGTAGTGCTGGCGAGAGAACGAGATCTGGTTCTCGGTCGTGGTCAGCTGCTCCTGCAGGGCGAGGACGTTCTCGTTGGCCTTGAGCTCGGGATAGTTCTCCACGACTGCGAAGAGCGATCGGAGGGTACCGGTCAGGGCATTCTCTGCGGCGGCCTGCTGAGTGGGGCCCTGGGCGCCCGCGGCGACGGCGGCAGCACGGGCGTTCGTGACGTCGGTCAGGACCTTCTGTTCGAACCCCATATAGCCCTTCACGGCGTTGACGAGGTTCGGGATCAGGTCATGGCGACGCTTCAGCTGGACTTCGATCTGGGCAAAGGCCTCGTCGACCCGCAATCGCTTCTGGACCAGGCCGTTGTAGATCCCGATGAGGACCACGACGAGGACGATCGCGATGATGATGACGACGATCAAGATCGGACTCATGCAGCTCCTCCATTCGGGCGCCTGGGCGCGCGGCCCGTACGCCCTGAGTCTACCAGCGCCGTGAGCGTATTCGCCCTCTTCGTCAATGTCATGGCATCATGCCGCGACCCATCCCGGCTGTCGGGATCGTCTGCGGAGGACCGGATGTTGCGGCGCGCGCGCCCCCAGAGACGCCTCGCCACCGTGATGCTCGGCCTCATCGTCGTCGGCAGCCTGGCCGGCGCGTGCGGCGGCAGATCGGCGCCGACCCCGCCACCGAACGTCGATGCCACGGGATCGCCCGACGACGAGACCGCAGACCCCGCGACAGTCGAACCCGAGACGCCCGACGTGTCGCCGACGTCGACACCTGATGCCACGCCGGCGCCGACCGCGGCGACCACCTGGAAGGTCGTCGTCGACGACCAATTCGACGCCGGACTGCCGGAACATTGGCGCAGATACGACGGCCCGTACCGATCGGGCGCCCGCAACTGCGCCAGCCCGTCGCATACCACCGTCCACGACGGCTACCTGGACCTGGCCTTCGCCTACGAGGCAAACGGGCGGTGCGGGCCGGGCTGGTACTCGGGTGGCCTGGCCCTCACCGGGTCCTCGTCGGTCGACGCGCGGGTGACCGTCCGCTACCGGGTCGTCCAGGCCGGTGACGTGTCGGCCCACCGCATCATCCCGATGCGCTGGCCGGACGACGAAGCCTCGTGGCCGCAGGCTGGCGAAGAAGACTACTGCGAGGGCGAGTCGGTCCTCGCCTGCTCGACCGTCCTGCACTACGCCGGGAACCTGCAGGACAGTGGCGAGTACCCGATCGACCTGACCGCGTGGCACACGCTGACGGTCGAGCGCAGGGCGAACGCCGTCACGGTCTCGGTCGACGGTGTCGTCACGTATACCTATCGCGGCGACAAGACGACCATGCCGGCGACGATGAAGCACGTCGTCCTGCAGCAGGAATGCCAGGAGACCTGTCCGACCGGCACCGCCGGGACCGAGCACATCCAGGTCGACTTCGTGACCGTCGAGGTCCCGGGGTGATGGTGGGCGGTACTGGGTTCGAACCAGTGACTTCCTCGGTGCAAGCGAGCCGACTCCCGTTTCGACTGGTCCCTGACAGTGCCCTCGTTGACCATTTCGTGCGTGAAGACTAGGCCCGACTCCTTCCACGGTACCGCCCGGTGCCCGGCTCTGCCATTGGTCCGTTAGCAAAGCGTTAGCGTCCAGCGCCTCGTCCAGCGCGCTGCGCGCCCGCTCCAGCAGCGCGGAGCCGGGGTCGTGCCGATCCTAGCTGTGGTCGCTTAGCTGCGGCCTACTTGGCCGCTTCGAACCGGACCGTGTAATCACAATCCGCGACCCGATCCAGCGACCCTGTGCCCTTGGGGAGGTCGATGGTCATCTCGCCCGCCGCCAACACGACCGGGATCGGCGTGGATGCGCCGGTCGCCTGGACCCATTCGCAGGCATCACGCCCGAACTCGATGGCAGAGGGCGGCACGAAATCGCGGCAGGACCAGCGGCAAGGGAAGATCGCCCCGCTAAGTTCATCGGTCGCCGGCAGCGTCGAGGGCAGGGATTGATCGGGGCTAGGCGGCAGCGTGTTCGCGCCACATTGCCGCCACCCCCGCGGCCAGCCTGGCGACAAGCCCGGCCGTAGCCCAGCCGAGGCCCCTGTTGCGGGTCATGGCGTCGGGCGCCATGCAGCCTCGAACCACTGAGTGCCGAGCTTCACCGGATGGCTTCCGTCTGCGCCGATCAACCACGTCTCGCGCGGGACCGTCACAGTCGGGTCCGACCCTGCGGGGATGTGGACGTAGAGGATCTGGCGACCGTCGGGACTCCAGGCGAGCGGGCCGTCGTCGGCCGGACCCGGGACGATCAACTTGGGTTTCGAGCCATCAGCGTTCGCGACGACGATGTCGCCGTGACCGATGCCCCCGCTTCCGGCCACGGGAATGCCGATCCGGGAGAATGCGATCCGGGCGCGGTCGGGCGACCAGATGGGGTTCGTGCCGTCCGTGAGCAACTGATGCAGGCCGGAGCCGTCGGGCTTGATGGTCCACGTGCCTTGCGGACAGCCGATCGTGCCGATGCTGCACGCAACCCAGTAGGCGATCGCCGAGCCGTCCGGCGTCCACGTTGGACTTACCTCGGCCTGCTGCGGCGTATCGGTGATCCGCGTGGAGCCCGAACCGTCGGCGTTGATAACCCAGAGGTCCCAGATGAGGTCGGGGGTGTCGTCGTACTTCCCCGTGCCATGGCAGCCGATACATCCACCCGTGACGATCGATCGGCCGTCCGGGGACCAGGCCGCCCCCTGGCCTAACTCTGACACTCCGACCGGCGGCACCAGCTCGCGCACGAGGCTGCCGTCAGGCCGATACAACGCGACTCTCGGGTGCGGCAGCGGGGCCGTGTCACGCACGAGCGAGATCACGAGGAGGATGTCCTCCGTCGGTGACCAGTCGACTTCCCCGACCGCACCCCCATCGATGGTGCCGATGGTGGTGCCGCTCGGCGTGATCACCGAGATCGAGGACGTGGTCCGATCCGCATTAGGGCGGTCGAGAGCGAGATACGACCCGCTCGCGGACCAGCCGAGGAAGTCTTCAACCTGGATGGCAACGGCGCGAGGCTTCTTCCCGTCGGGGTCGGCGATGTAGAGGGTGCCGGGATCGCCCGAGAGCGGATCCAAGGGAGCCTGATCATAGGCAAGGGCTCCGCTGTGCGGTGCACCCGACGCTGCGGGCGATGCCGCCGGTGTCGCGGTCGGGCCTGCTGTCGGGGTCGGGACCGCGGATGGGCTCGCGATGACCGCAAGCGCCGATGGCGACGGCGGGTTTGTCGGCGCCAGGACGAGCGGCCGCTGGTTCGAGCCGATCGCGACGACGCCGACGACAAGCGCCGCTACGAGGAGAGCGACGAGCAGGGCAAGCATCAGCGGTCGCCCGACGCTCTCTCGGCGGTCCCCGGCGGCCGTGCCGTACGCGTCGCCACGCAGGGCCACGATCCAGGCCGGCCGCGGTCGCCTCGAGGCGGTCGCGGTGATGACCCGATCCCGGAGCGTGGGCGTCGGGGCATGCCCGCGCTCGTCCGCGAACCAGTCGCGGACGAGGCGATCGAACTCATCGTTCCGGCTCATGCGGTCCGCTCCTCGACGGTCACGATCCGTCGCTCTTCCGCGTCAAGGGCCGACCGCAACGCCACAGTCGCCCGGTTCAGCCGGGACTTCAGCGTGCCGACGGGGACGCCGAGC
Source organism: uncultured Chloroflexia bacterium (assembly GCA_963782715.1). GTDB lineage: Bacteria > Chloroflexota > Limnocylindria > Limnocylindrales > CSP1-4 > SPCO01. The sequence goes on along the minus strand of CAWAKU010000008.1, from coordinate 50,622 downwards.
GCGTCGGCCGCCTCCGGGTCGGGGAGGTCGAGGTAGAAGTGGAGGACGAGGACCGCTCGCTGATCGGGGCTGAGGCGGCTGAGTCCTCGGGCCAGTTCGTCCCGGAGGGCGACCGCGCCCTGCCCGTCCGGCGCGCTCGGCTCGGGCGTACTGAGGTTCGTGATCTCATGGACCGTTCGGGCACGCTCACGCTTCGCGGCGCGATAACAGGCGTGGACGAGGAGTCGACGGAGCCACGCGTCGAAGCGGGCCGGGTCACGGAGACCGCGGATGTTAAGCCACGCTCGGATCAAGGCGTCCTGGACCGCGTCCTCGGCGCGATCGTCGGCGCGGAGGATCAACCGCGCCGTGTCGTACATCCAGCCGACGGCACCGTCGACAAGGTGCGAGAACGCGTCGTGATCACCACTCTGCGCGCGGACGACGAGGTCGCGGTCCACCCTGCCTCCTGAGGTTGTCGGCCGGTGCGTTCCTAGTACGCGATCTGCCCGTTGTACTTGATGGGGTCGTGCCCGTTGTTGCCGAACTCCTTGCCACCCCCCGAGGCACCCGCGAACGCGCCGCTGCCACCGGTGATGGTGAAGTCGGCGTCGATGCGGTTCCCGGTCAGGCGGCAGTCCTCGTGGACGGAGTGGGCGTAGATCGTCCCGCTGGGGAACGTGAACGTATCGGTCTCGTCCACGATGTTGCAGGTCCCACCGGGCGAGAAGTCCACCACGAGGTCGGCGTGATAGATGCCGTCACCGGCGATGTTGGCCCATGCCGTGCCGTCGGTCGTCGCGGCGCCGAGTGAGCAGTCCGCGTTCAGACAGGTGAAGGACGTGGAGTCCCACGCCGGAAGCGTCAGATGCAGACCGTGCTGGGTCCCGGCCGCAACCGCTCCGACGGATAGCAGGCTCCAGGCGAGGGCAAGTGCTCCGGCCACACCAGCGAGGCGGTTCGGAGATCCGTACTTCACGATGCGTTCCTCCGATCCGTTGGACGGTCCGAGGCGGCGCGATCGCCGCCATTTCAATGGGTATGAGTCCGCGGGGGTCGGATGTGTTCCATCTTCGTGGCACCCACACTGGGATTCACGGAGCGGCGTCTACACGAGCCGATCAGGAGCTCGACTGCTTCGTCGCGTTGGAGGTGTCCAACCAACCGCCCGTGGATTAGCACTTGGACGGCGTTCCGGTCGTAACGGTTGTCGGGTTCGCGGACCAGCCGCGCGACCGTATCGACCGACCAGCCGGGACTAGTCGCCAGCGCCGCCTTCAAGTTGGCCAAGTCGCGCTGATAGCAGGAAGCCCGTTAGCAATCTGTCAGCAAGCCGCAGATCGGCCCCGGCGGAACGTCCGTCAGGGGCCGGTTTCGTGTTTGAAGAATGGTGGGCGGTACTGGGTTCGAACCAGTGACTTCCTCGGTGTAAGCGAGGCGCTCTGACCAGCTGAGCTAACCGCCCGGGGAAAGCATAACGACCGCCGCATCCGCGACGGTCGTCAGGTCCAGCGAGTTGGTGCCCAGGCCGGGACTTGAACCCGGATGAGTTGCCTCATACGCCCCTCAAACGTACGCGTATACCAATTCCGCCACCTGGGCTAGAGGTGCCGCCACGATCGACCGGCCCACGACTGAGGGGTTGGTACCGAGGAAGGGATTTGAACCCATACGCCCTTGCGGACACTAGCTCCTGAAGCTAGCGCGTCTACCAGTTCCGCCACCTCGGCGTGGGACCCGTGCGCGACCGTTACCGGCCCGCAGCGAGGCGCCATGTTAGCACATCCCAGAATTGGTCAGCCGGGTCGGCGACCTGGCGGACGGACGGTCCCTCGAGCGTGTCGCGGACGACGATCGATTCGTCGGCGAAGGCCAGCGGGAGCAGGTAGCGGCCCTTCGCGAGCGCCTTCTGAAGGGCAGAGTAGGCGCTCAATCGATCCGCATCGGTGCCCGCCCCGCGCGCCGTGACGAGCAGCTTGTCGAGGGCCTGATCCTGGAGCCCGATGACGTTCGACCCGCCCGTCACCGTCTGGCTCGAGGCGAGCAGCGGATACAGGTCCGGGTCCAGACCGACCGTGACGTCGCCGACCGCGACCTGGAACTTGCCGGTGGCCAGCCGGCCGGTGACGAAGTCGCCGGGCGACAGCGCGATATGGGTGACCGCCAATCCGAGGGCGGACCAGTCCCGGCTGACCGCCTCGGCTGCGGCGAAGGCGGCCGGGTTCGATGCCCGGTCCGGGCTGACCAGCTCGAGCGCCAGCGGCGCCTTGACCCTGGGCAGGCGCCAGCCATCGGCGGCCTTGGTCCAGCCGGCCTTCTTGAGCGCCGCCTCCGCGGCGACCGGGTCGTAGGCGACCGCCGGGTCGGCAGTGGGATCGAACATCGACGACGACGGTGGGATCGGCCCGGACGAGACAGCAGCCGCGGCCGCGAACGCATCCGACGACAGCCGCACTCGGTCGATCGCTTCGAGCAGCGCCGTCCGCACCATCGGGTCCGCGAATTCCGGGTGGCCCTGACGGAGGTTGAGCAGGACCGCGGTCATCGTGGCGCCCGGATAGTTGATCGAGCGCGTCCCCGGCAGGCGGGCCAGGTCCCGGGTCATCGCCGGCGACAGGCCGGACGCGGCGTCGAGCCCGCCCTCGCTGAATGCGTCGGACAGGGCCTGCGGATCGTCGAAGAAGGTGAAGTCCATCCCGGCGAGGTACGGGACCGGCCGGCTCGGTCGCTCCGATGGGACCGGCGCGGCAAGCGAGTCCGTCGCGAGGGGCGACGGTTCGGCCGTGGGCGTCTCGGCCTGGAGCATGGTCGCCGCCGGGATGAGCTCGGCGTGCTGGTCGTCGAGGCTGGCCACGGCGAATGGCCCGGACCCGACCGGCTGGCGCCCGAACGGCGTGGTCGCCAGCTGGTCGACCGGGATGTCGGACAGGAGATGGGCCGGCGCGATCGGCTGGGTCGCCGCCTGGAGGAACCCGCCGAGCGGCGTCCGGAGGGTGAAGATGACGGTCCGCATCCCTTCGGTCTTGACGGTGACCTCGTTCCACGACCGGGCGGCCGGACCGATATAGGCCGGATCCTGCAGGACGCGGATGGTGTATGCGACATCGTCGGCGGTGACCGGTTCGCCATCGTGCCAGCGGGCGTCGTCGCGAAGCTGGAACGTCCAGACCGATCCGGTGACATCGACCGACCAGTGTTCGGCCAGGTCCGGCACCAACGTCCCGTTCGGGCCGTTGCGGACGAGCCCGGAGAAGACGAGCGCGACCAGGTCGCGGTCGGCCTGGGTCTTCGCCGTCAACGGACTGACCGACACGGGGTGCCCGAGGACGCCTTCGCGATACGGCCGTGCCGTGACCGTGCCCGGGGTCGGCTGAGGCGTCGCGACGGTCGCGGTGGCGGGGAGGATCGCCGGGGCACTGACGAGGCCCGCGATGACCGCGAGCAGTACGACCAGGGTCCCGACGACGAACGAGTCGGTGCGGGTCATCGAGCTCCGAGCGAGCACCCGGACCGCGGTGGGCCGCCGCGGTAACGGATCAGGCTGTGGTGGCTGGGGCGAGGATGAAGGCGGCCAGGCTGAAGACGATGAACAGGACCAGCAGCACGACGGTGAACTGCCAGAGCCGGCGCTCCACTCCTCGCCGGCTGCGGTAGACCGCGGAGTCGCCACCGAACGTCCCGGACAGCCCGACACCGCGGGCTTGCAGGAGGATGGCGACGATGAGCGCGATGCTCACCAGGATCTGGCCGATGGCCAGAAGGGGGTCCACGGGTCTAGGCTCCTCAGAACGCTTCAGCGACGACGGATGCTACCACAAGATCCGTGACCGACCGGTCATCCCGTCCCAGCGCGGCAACCCCGCCAGCTCGAGCAGGGTCGGCGCGACATCGGCCAGGACGCCGTCCGCCAGGCGCACTCCGCGAGCCGCCCGACCGACGAGCACGAACGGCACCGGGTTGAGCGAATGGGCCGTGACCGGGTGGCCGTCGGCGTCGCGGAGGGCATCTGCATTGCCGTGGTCGGCGGTGACGGCGAGGACCGCGCCGGGGGCGGCGGGGTCGCCAGCATCGACCGCATCGACGGCCGCGACGATCCGGGCCAGGCACCCGTCGATGGTCTCGAGGGCGGCGAGGGTCGCGTCCCACACCCCTGTATGGCCGACCATGTCGGGGTTTGCGAAGTTGGCGACGATGAAGTCGTAGGACCCCGAGCCGATCGCGGCGACCAGCGCGTCGGTGACGCCCATCGCGCTCATCTCCGGCTGCAGGTCGTAGGTCGCGACCTTCGGGCTCGGGACGAGGAGCCGCTCCTCACCGGGATAGGCCACCTCGACACCGCCGTTGAAGAAGTAGGTGACGTGGGCGTACTTCTCGGTCTCGGCGACATGGAACTGGCGCCAGCCCGCCTCCGAGAAAGCTTGCGCAAGCGAGCGCGCCTCCTCGGGCGGGAAGGCGACCTCGACCGGCAGCCCTGACTCGTACTCGGTCATGGTCACGACGAGGATGTCGCTCGGTGCCGGGCGGCCGGACGGCGATGTGCGGTCGAACCCGTCGAAGGATGGGCCGTCGGTCAGGGCGTGGACGAGCTCGCGGGCCCGGTCCGCGCGGAAGTTGGCATGGATGATCGGCTGGTTCGGTCCGATCCCGCCGGCGACGCCGTCGATGACGGTCGGGGTCATGAATTCATCGGTCTCGCCGCGGGCATAGGCGGCCTCGATGGCGGCCGTCGCCGATGTCGCGTGGTGCGTCGCCTCGGCGTGGACGATCGCGTCGTATCCGGGCTCCACTCGCTCCCAGCGATGGTCGCGGTCCATCGCGTAGTACCGGCCGCCGACGCTGGCGATCCGGGCGGACGGATGGGCGTCCGCGAGACGGCGCTCGAGGTCGATGGCGAACCCGAGTGCGGATGACGGCGGCGTATCGCGCCCGTCGAGCAGGGCGTGAACGTGCACCGCCGCGACATCCTCGCGCCGGGCCAGCTCGGCCAGGGCCACGAGGTGCCGGTCGTTCGCGTGGACGCCACCGGGTCCGATGAGGCTGACGATATGCAGGATGCCATCGGTCTCGCGCGCCCGGGCGCAGGCCACCATGAACGCCGGCCGCTCGAAGAACGAGCCGTCCGCGATCGCGGCGTCGATCCGCGGCAGGTCCTGGAGGACCGGCCGTCCGGCGCCCAGGTTGAGATGGCCGACCTCCGAGTTGCCCATCTGGCCGGCCGGCAGGCCGACCGCGTCCTCGGACGCGCGGAGGACCGCGTGGGGCCAGTGCTCGAGGAGGCCGCGCCAGGTCGGCATCGGGGCGGCCGCGATGGCGTCGGCGGCTGGGTCGGTCCCGATCCCGAAACCATCGAGGACGACGAGGACGATGGGACGAGGTCGCGGGCGAGGCTCCGTCACGCGGCCGCGCCGCGGGCCGCAGCGGTCAGTCCGGCGCGTGCCACGATCCCGGCCATCTCGTCGGGCTTGAGCGAGGCGCCGCCAACGAGCGCACCGTCGATGGTGGGCTCGGTCAGGAATTCGGCGATGTTCGCCGAGGTCACGCTGCCGCCGTACAGGATCGGCAGATCGGCCACGGCCTCGGGCCAGCCCTCCCCGACGACGCTCCTGATGGCGTCGGCCATGGCCGCGGCGTCCTGGCCGCTGGCGTTCCGGCCGGTCCCGATGGCCCAGACCGGCTCGTATGCGATGACCAGGCCGGCATCCCGGAGAGCCGAGGCATCATGCCCGGTCAGTGCCCCGGTCAGCTGCCGGCGCACGACGTCGACCTGACGCCCGGCCTCGCGCTCCGCGAGCAGCTCGCCGACGCACAGGATGGGTCGCAGCCCCGCCTCGACTGCGCGCGCGAGCTTTCGGCCGATCAGCTCGTCGGTTTCGGCGGCATCACGGCGTCGCTCGGAGTGGCCGACGATGACCCAGCCGGCCAGACCGACCAGCATCGGCGCCGAGATCTCGCCGGTATAGGCGCCCTGCAGCTCGTGATGGACGTTCTGGGCGCCGATGCCCACGTCCGGATCCGACTCGGCGAGCGCGTCGCGGACCGCGGCCAGGGCGACGAACGGCGGGCAGATGACGCGGATGACCCCGTCGCCGCGGGTCCGCGCCGCGATGGTCCGGGCGAGATCGCCGGCATCGCTCGGGGTGGTGTGCATCTTCCAATTGGCGGCGACGATCACATCAGGCATCGCCGTCAATCATGACAGAGCTAGGCGGTTCCCAGCCGACGGGTCCGTCTCGAGCGTGGCCAGACGCTCCATGCGTTCGAGCGCGCGCTGCACCGCGGACCGGTGGATCTCGAGCCGCTCGGCCAGCTCGGCGAGGCTCGCTTCCGGCGTCTCGCGCCGCGCCTCGGCCACCAGCCGGACGACATACGGCTGGGCCGTCAACCGCCCGTCGGCTTCGAGCGTGTCGATCGCGTCGAGCTGGCGGCCTGCGGCGCTCACCGCGCGCTGGAGGTTGGCCGACTCGGCATTGAGGACGCGGTTGAGCTCGCCGCGCAATGCCCGGGAGACCTGGCGGGCCTCGACCTCGAGCAGCGCCCCGCTGGCACCGATCCGACGCAGGAACGTCCCGACGGCCTCACCGTTCTTCGACGTCACGACGCCACGCCCGCGACGGAGTCGCCACGACACCGGCAGACCGAATTCGACCAGCCGTGCCCCGAGGACGGGCGCCTCCTTCGGGGCGACGACGAACTCGAGATGTGTCCGGCCGCCGGCCAGGCTCAGCGACCCACGGGCGAGGAACCGGCCCCGGAGCCACGCCCCACGGCAATGCTCGGCGGCGAGGCCCCAGGCGAAGGCCGGCGGACCGGTCTGGCCGGCCTGCGCGTCGACGAGGCGGCGAAGGCGGTGGACGAGTCGGGCCATCGACGCCTCGCGGCCGACCGGCTCGGGACCGAGGCCGTCCACCTCCGCGACGAGGTCACACGGGCGGGCCGGGTCGATGGCGGCGAGCTCGTCCCGCAACGCGGTGACGAGGTCGCGCTCGGTGCGGGTCATGTCAGGCCGTCCGGCCGGTCGTCCGGCCCACCGTCCGTCGCCTGAGATTGACCTCGCCGTCCAGGGCCCGGATGACGGCCGAGGCGAGATGGACCGGATCGTGGTGATGCACGTTGGCCGGGTCGATGATGTCGTCGAGGATGAGGCGCGGGGCGGGCTGCGCAGACGGCGGCCAGCGAAGCTTGACGGGGGGCGGCGCCGGGCCGCCGCCCAGATCCTCCCCTGCCCCGCCGGTCGGGTCGGCCACGAAATGGTTGTTGGCGAGGACGATGTCGATGAGGTCGGGGCCCGTATGCGCGAGCAGCGCGTCGACGTGGGCGGCCAGGTCGTAGCCGGTCGTCTCGCCTTCCTGGGTGGCGACATTGCAGACGAAGATCCGCGGTGCGTTCGCGGCGAGGATGGCGTCACGGATGGCGGGGATGAGCAGGCTCGGCAGCAGGCTCGTGAACAGGCTGCCCGGCCCGAGCACGATGAGCTCGGCCTCGGCGATGGCGGCCAGGGCATCCTCCGAGGCCCGGACGCCGTCCGGGGTCACCCAGACCCGCTCGATACCGACGGTCCGCATGATGTGCGACTGGCCGTCGACGACAGACCCATCGGCCAACCGGGCGTGCAGCGTCAGCGGCGTCGGGGAGACGGGCACGACCTGGCCGCGGACCGCCAGGATCCGATTCATCAGGCGGATGCCGTCCTCGAAGTCGCCGCCCTCGACCGCGGTCATCGCCGCGATCAACAGGTTGCCCAGGGCGTGGCCGCCCAGCCCGTGGCCGTCGACCGGATCCGCTCCTTCCGGGACCGGGAAGCGGTACTGGAGGACGTCGCTCATCAACGGCTCTGCGTCGGCCAGGGCCACGATGCAGTTGCGGATGTCACCGACCGCCGGGATGCCCAGCTCTGCACGCAGAACGCCAGACGAGCCGCCGTCGTCGGCGACGGTGACGATCGCCGTCAGGTTGCTGGTGTGCTCCTTGAGGCCGCGCAGCAGCGTCGACAGCCCGGTGCCGCCACCGATCGCCACGATCCGCGGCCCGCGCGCGAGGAAGCGCTTCTGGTAGATGAGCTCGACGAGCGGCTGGTCTGGGTCGTTCGAGCGGAGTGGGCCGGTCAGGACACGGACGACCTGATACGACCCGATCGCGACGAGCACGACGCCGACCGATGCGGCGATGAGGCCGCGCAGGGCGAACGGCAGGAACTGGAGGGTCAGCAGGTCGATGAGCGTGCCCGCGATCCCGGTCGGCGACAGGTCGCGGGTGATCTGACGGAGGAAATGCGCGAAGGCGATGGCGAGCAGGAGGAGGCCGGCGAAGACCACCAGGAGCCAGCGCTTGATGCCGATGCCGGGGGTCAGCCAGCGCCGGAGATTCATGTCCGATCGAGCTCACGGTGGAAGATCGCGACCGGCCCGAAATCCTGGCCGCGCAGCCAGGTCGCGACTTCCTCGGAGATGACGATCGACCGGTGATAGCCGCCGGTGCAGCCGATGCCGATGGTCAGCCGGGTCTTGCCCTCGGCGATGTAGGCCGGGATGGCGAAGGCGAGGAATTCCTGCAGGAACTCCAGGAATCGCGTCGCGACCGGCTGGCCGAGGACGAACGCCCGCACCTCGTCGGTCAGCCCGGACAACGGCCGGAGGTCAGCGTCGTAGTACGGGTTCTGCATGAACCGGACATCGAAGACGAGGTCGGCCTCGAGCGGAACGCCGTGCTTGAAGCCGAAGCTGATGAGCTGGAAGGCGAGCTGGTCCGGCCGGACATCCGTCGCCAGCTGGGCGAACAGCCGCTCGCGGAGCTGGCGCAGCGACAGGTCGGACGTGTCGAGGACGACGTCCGACTCGGCCCGGACCGGCTCGAGCCGCCGCCGCTCCTCCGCGATCGAGTTGGCGATGCCGCGCTCGTCGCCGAGCGGGTGCCGGTGGCGCGTCTCGCTGAACCGACGGATCAGGACGTCATCGCTGGCTTCGAGGAAGACGACCCGGGGTCGGATGCCGCGACCCTCGAGCGCTCCGCGCATGGCGGCGAGGGCGAGGGTCGCATCGCCCGCCCGAACGTCGAGGACGATGGCGACGCGGGCGAAACGCTGGCGATCGGACGACACCAGCTCGGCCAGGTCCGGCAGCAGCTCCCCCGGCAGGTTGTCGACGACGGTGTAGCCGAGGTCCTCGAAGAGTTTCGCGGCCGCCGTCTTGCCGCCGCCGGACAGCCCGCTGACGATGACGACGGCGGGTTCAGCGACCGCATCCGATGTCACCCTCGGGTCGGCCGTGTCGGTCACTTCCCGCTGCGCCGGATGAACAGGATCGTCAGCTCGTACAGGACGTACATCGTGGTGCCGAGGACGAATGGGCTGACGAGGTCGCCACCGGGTGTCACGACTGCGGCGAAGATCGAGATCCCGAGGATCACGTAGCGGCGCGAAGCGCTCAGGCGCGCGGATGTGACGATGCCCACGGTGGACAACCCGACTAGTAGGATCGGGAACTCCATGACCAGGCCGAAGGCCAGGAACATGGTCGTCACGAAGTCGAAGTACTGGCCGGCGGCCGGTCGTGCCTGGAGGGAGTCGTCCGTGAAACTGAACAGGAACGCGATGGCGAAAGGCAGGACGACGTAGGCGATGATGACGCCGATACTGAAGAAGACCAGCGCCATCGGGATCCACGGCCGGATCAGCTTGCGCTCGTTCGGCGTCAGACCGGGCGCGATGAACGCCCACAGCTGGTAGAGCAGGACGGGCATCGCCAGGATGATCCCGACGACCAGCGCGATCTTGACCTGGATGACGAACGCGTCACCGACGCCCAGGACCTGGAGCGGGATGTCGCCGAGCGGCAGTTGGAGGAACTTGCGGATGTCCGTGGCGAAGTAGAAGCCGATGACCGACGCCAGGGCGACCGCGATGATCGACCGGAAGATGCGCTTGCGCAGCTCACCGAGGTGGTCGATGAGCGACATGACCGTCTCGTCGCCGGGCGCGGCGGCAGACGGCGCAGGCGGCTCTGGATCCGGCGCGGCGGGGAGTCCGGTGACGCCCGGCTCGAGCAGGGCGTCGGCGTCGGCCATGGTCAGGTGGAGGGCGCCCGGCTAGCCTGTGACGCTGGTGGAGTCGACCGGCGTCGTCGAGACCTGGGCGGCCTCGAGGGGCGCGGCCGGCGCCAACGGGGCGGCCTCAGGGAGCGGTGCGGCCGGAGCCAACGGTGCGGCCGGGGCCAGGGGAGCCGCCTCGGCGAGTGGTGCCGGGGCGGGAGCGACCGGGGCCGCGGCTGCGACGACCGGAGCCACTGCGGCAGCCATCGGAGCGACCGGAGCCGCCTGCGGCGCGGGCGCCGGGGCGGGCGTCGCGGGCAGCGGTGAGGTGTCCACGTTGAGGGTGACGGCCTCCTGGACGTCGGACGAGGCCTTGCGGAATTCCTTGATGCTCTTGCCCAGGGCGGCCCCCACGTCGGGGAGCTTGCCGGGGCCGAGGATGAGGAGCGCGATCACCAGGATGATGACCAGCTCGAGGGGTCCGGGGGTAGGCATGGTCGTCGTTGCTCCTGCATGTCGGGTGTCGGTGGAAACGCCCGGTGCGTACGGGCCGCGTGGCCCGTACAGCGGGGTTTAGGGTAGCACAGGGAGTCTGGAGGCCCAGTCGCGGGCGGCTGCCGCGATGCGCTCGCCCGGGTCGCGCGGTCCGCCATCGATGGGCTCCCCGAGCCCCGCATCGCTGATCCCGCGCGAGACATTCACGAGCAGGCCACGGCCCGGCCCGACCCCCGCCGGCGCAGCGGTCGCCGGACCGTCGGCGAGGACCGGCTCGATCTCGCCGCCCTGCGCCCCGATCCCCGGCACCAGGAAGCCGAGGCCCGGTGCGGCGGCCCGGATGGCCCGGAGTTCCGCGGGTGCGGTCGCGCCGACGACCAGTCCGACCGTCCCGCCGGGGCCCCACGTCGAGGCGTGCCGGGCGACCCGCAGATGGAGCGGCTCGGCCGGCGTGCCGGTCGTGGGGTCGGCCTCGACGACGAGGTTCTGGAACTCGGCCGCGTCGGGGTTCGAGGTGCGGCACAGGACATAGGCATAGCGGTCCGGTCGGTCGTACAGCGGCGCGATCGCGCCACCGCCCGGGTATGGGTTGACCGTGACGGCATCCGCCCCGAGCCGGTCGAACAGGGCGACCGCGTGACGGGCGGCGGTCGACCCGATGTCGGCCCGCTTCGCGTCCATGACGACCGGGATGGCGGCCGGGATGGCGGCCCGGATCCGCTCGAGCGCGGCAAGGCCATCGGACCCGAGTGCCTCGTAGAACGCCAGGTTCGGCTTGATCGCCGCAGCGAACGGGCCGGCGGCCTCGATGATGAGCCGGACGAAACGCTCGACGCCGGTCACGTCGGCGGCGAAGCCGGCTGGCAGCCGAGCCGGATCCGGGTCGAGCCCCAGACACAGGACGCTGCCGACCGCCGCCGACCGCGCGGCAAGCCGTTGCAGGTAGGTGGTCGTCACTGCGGAGCGGCGGAGCCGGCTGTGCTCGGTGGCACGCTGACGGCGGGCGTCGGCGTCGGCGTCGGCAGCTCGCCGGCCGGGACGAACCAGCCCGGGCGCGATGCGCCGTCGAGACCGGAGACCTCGGTCAGCGAGATGACGTCCTTGACCGTCCAATCCGGGGCCGTTCCGTCGAGCCGGATGAGCTTCAGGTCCACGATCTGTCCGCGGATGTGCAGGAACGCGATCGAGTCGCCGACCGGCGACCAGACGGGCGCCCAGGACTGGCCGTCATTCGTCAGCCGCTGGATCTCGCGACCGTTCGTCGCGTCGAGGATGACCAGGTCGTTGCCGAAACTGCTCTGCTTCGTCGCCGCGATGTACAGGCCATCCGGTGAGTACGAGGGTTCGAGATAGCCCGGACCGGTCAGCGCGGTGCCCTTCTTCTTGGCCACGTCCCAGCGCCAGATCACGGGCGCGCCCTTCGCGCCATCGCGACCGTTGTGGACGTAGAGCAGGGCCTTGCCATCCGGGCGCCAGGTCGGGTCCTGGTGGCCGAGGGGCGGCATCTCGTCGAGCTTCGGGATCGTGGACTTCTTGGAACCAAGGTCGTAGAACTGGAGGACGACGTCGCTCCGCGACGGATTGGGGCGGTCCGACACCATGGCCATCGTCTGGCCATCGGGCGACACGACTGGCTCACGGATCCATGCCTGCCAGGGCTGTCCGGAGATGGTGACCCGGCCGCTGATGATCCGCACGGGGTCGCTGCTGCCGTCGGCCTTGACCTGCATGACGTTGGGGATCGACATCTGGTAGTCGCGCAGGACGTTGCCGGCGAACCAGTGGCCGACGCCATCGACCGACCGGATGAAATAGACGGACTTGCCGTCGGGCGCCCACGACGGCATCGAATTGTCGCCGCCAGTCGTCAACTGCTTGACGTCCTTGCCGGTCTGGATCCAGATGTTGCCCGCCTTGGCGTAGACGATCGAGCCCGGGACCTTGACCTCCTCGACCTGGGGCGGGACGACCACCACATTCGACGGGGCCGGGGTGGCGTCGGCCGGCGCGTCACCGTTGCCGTTGGCGTTGCCATTGCCCTTCGACGTGCCGACGAACGGGACGTTGTTGCTGAGCAGGCTCAGGGTGATGAACGCGACGATGAGAAGACCGACGATCGATAGCACCGGCGCGAGCCAGCGCCCGGCCGATCCGAGCTGCGGGGCGCGAGTCGTCACGGGATGCTCCCGGCAAGTGCCGGCGCCGGCGTGGGCAGCGCGGCGCTGTCGCTGGCCGGGGCGCCCGCCGTGGCGACGTCGCGGATGTCGAGCTGGAGCGACTCATAGCCACCGAAGGCGCGGCTCGTCAGCCTGGCGACGACGTCGAGCCGATCGCCCTCATGGACCGTCTCGGCGATGTCCGCCCGACCGAACGCGATGCCGTCGAGGACGTCGCGCTCGCGCCGAAGGGTCAGCTGGCTATGGCCGCCGGTGGCGGCTCGGACGCGGGTCACGGTGAGACCGAGGACGGCGATGAGCGGATCGGGGTTCCCGGGACCGCACGGCGCGAGCGCGGCGAGTTCGCGGTGGAGCGCGTAATCCACGTCCGCAGCGGGCAGGGCGAGGTCCACGGCGAGGGCCACCCGCGGATCCCGCGGCGCCCGGTCGGCGGCGATGGTCAGGAACCGCATCCTGAACTCCTCCCAACGATCGGTCGCGATCTCGAAGCCGGCGGCACCGGCGTGCCCGCCGTACCGGATGAACAGGTCACCGCATCGCTCCAGGGTCGCGCCGAGGTCGAGCGAGCCATCGCTCCGGCACGACGCCCGCACCACGTCACCAAGGTCGGCTCCGACCACGGCCGGGCGGCCCCGGTCCTCGGCCAGCCGGGCGGCGACCAGACCGACGATGCCGACGCTCCACGGGCCGCGCACGACGGTGGCACCGTCGGACGGATCGTCCGCAGCGACCGCCGCCCTGGCCTCGACGACGGCGGCCTTCATGAGGTCGCGTCGGGTCAGGTTCGCCGCCTCGAGCGCGTCAGCATGGGTCGCCGCCTCGGCCGGGTCATCGGCCAGCAGGAGGCGGGCGGCCTCGAGGGCCTCGCCCACCCGCCCAGCCGCGTTGAGGCGCGGGGCGATGGCGAAGGCCACGGTCTCGAGGTCAACGGCGGCAGGCGCGATCCGTGCCCGCTCGAGCAAGGCCGCGATGCCCGGCCGTGGCGCCGTTCGGAGGCGTTCGAGGCCGAGCCGCGCGATCGAGCGGTTCTCGCCGACGACCGGCGCGACATCCGCGACGGTGCCGATGGTCGCGAGGTCCGCGAGGTCGAGCGCGGCCGCGCGGCCACCCGGCTCATCGGCCAGCAGGAGTTGGGCCACCTTGAACGCGACGCCACTGCCGGCGAGCCGGCGATCCGGGTAGGTCGAGTCGGGCCGGTGCGGGTTGACGATGGCGATAGCCGCGGGCAGGACGGCCGGGACGCGATGGTGGTCGGTGATGATGACGTCGATCCCGCGGCTGTTGGCGACGGCGACCTCGGCCACGCTCGTCGTGCCGCAGTCGACGGTGACGATGACGCTCGCGCCCGCGGCGACCGCCGCGTCGATCGACGCCAGCGACAGCCCGTGTCCCTCGTCGAGCCGACTCGGGACGTAGGGATCGACCGCCACGCCGAACCGGCGCAGGGCGATGGTCATGATGGCCAGGCCGGTCAGGCCGTCGGCGTCGAAGTCGCCGAACACCAGGACGCGCTCACCCCGGTCACGAGCCTCGCGCAGCCGACCGAAGAGGAGGTCCGCGTCAGGCAGGCGATCCGGGTCGTGGAGACCGTCGAGCGGATCGGCGAACCAGGCGTTGATGTCGGCCGCCGTCAGCGCGCCACGACCTGCCAGCAAGCGAGCCATCCGCGCCGACAGGCCCAAACCCCCGGCTGCCCCGAGGGCGGCCGGCGACGGATCAACGGGCTGCGGGAATGTCCAGCGATAGCGGGGTTCGACCACGTCGTCAGGATGCCACGAAGGGCTGCACTGCGGATCTACCGGCCGGGTGCGTGGCCGGCCTCAGGTCGCGCTGCGCCGGACCCGCGGGCTGCGCGTCGCCGTCAGGCGGCCGTGTCGACGGTCGTCCCACAGATGCCAGTCCACGAGCAGCGGGCTCGCCACGAAGATCGACGAGTAGGTCCCGGAGATGATCCCGATCAGCAGCGCCAGCACGAAGTCCTGGATCGCCGCGCCGCCGAAGAGCAGCAGCGCGAGCAGCGTCATGACCACCGTGAGGCTGGTCATGATCGACCGGCCGAAGGTCTGCAGGATCGAGTGGTTGACGATCGCATCGAACGGCTCGCCGGCGTGGCGCGCCTTGTTCTCGCGGATCCGGTCGAAGACCACGATCGTGTCGTGCACGCTGAAGCCGATGACCGTCAGCATCGCGGTCACGAACAGGGCGTCGATCTCGACCCGGAAGAACGTCCCGAGGATGGCGAACACGCCGACGACCACGATGACGTCGTGGAGCAGCGCGACGAGCGCGGTCACACCGAACTTGACGTCCCGGAATCGATAGGTGATCCAGAGCAGGATGCCGATCGAGCCGACCAGGATGAGAACCAGGGCCTGGGTGATCAGGTCACTGCTCACGACCGCGCCGATGGTCGTCAGGCTGCGCTGTTCGGCGATCGGCCCGAGGTCATCCTGGAGGGCCTTGGCCAGCGCGCCGAGCGTGCCCTGGGTCGGGATCTGCGTGTTCCCGGTCGCTGGTGGCGTCGACGGGGAAGCGCTCGGGCCGGGTGAGCCGCTCGGTGCCGGTGAGCCGCTGGGGCTCGCGCTGGGTGCGGCCGACGCGCTCGCCGCCGGCGAGCCGCTCGGGACCGCGGAGCCGCTGGCTCCCGGCGAACCGCTGGGCGTGGCCGATGGCGGCTCGGACGGGACGACCTCGAGGAAGTCGGCCGGCTTGACAGTCTTGATCTCGATGAAGCCGGAACCGGTGCTGACCGCGCTGGCCTCGAGGCCCTGCTTGGCGAAGACCGCCTTGACCTGGGCGGGCGTGACGTTGGGATCCTCGAACCGGATCTCCCACTTCGTGCCGCCGGTGTAGTCGATGGTGAACTGCAGGCCCGCGTCGGTGAACGGGGTGAGCAGGATGAAGAAGAGGCCCGGGATGGTGAAGAGGAGCGAGATCAGATAGAACCAGCGCCGCTTCCCGATGACATCAAACACGCGCGCGCGCCTCGCGTCGGGAGGTGGGCCGGACGGCCCCGAGCGCCGCGAACTCGTCGTCGCGCAGGCCGTACAGGACGGGCTTCCTGGCCCACTCCTGGCGGACGACCCAGCGCAGGACGGTGCGGGTCACGACGATCGCGCTGAACATCGACACGAGGACGCCGATGATCAGGACCAGCGCGAAGCCGCGGATGACCGACGACCCGAAGGCGTACAGGATCGTGGCAGTGATGAGGCTCGACACGTTCGAGTCGAGGATGGAGTTCCAGGCCCGGTTGAAGCCGGCCTCGACCGCGGCCGGCAGCGACTTGCCGACGCGCAGCTCTTCCTTCATCCGCTCGAAGATCAGGATGTTGGCGTCCACCGCCATGCCGACCGAGAGCACGAAGCCCGCGATGCCGGCGAGGGTCAGGGTGACCGGGATCAGTCGGAAGATCGCGACCATGACGAGCGTGTAATAGATGAGCGCGAAGCTCGCGACGCCGCCCGGCAGCCGGTAGTAGACGAGCATGAAGGTGATGACCAGGGCGATGCCGAGCAGACCCGCCAGGACGGTCTGGACGAGGAACTGCGACCCCAGCGTCGCGCTGATCTGTTCACTCGACAGCGCGGCGATCGGGAACGGCAGCGAGCCGAACTTCAGGACGGTGACGAGGCTGGTCGCCTCCTTGGCCGAGAAGCCACCCAGCCCGCCACCGGTGATCTGGACGTTCCCGTTCGGGATCGAGTCGTTGATGACCGGGGCCGAGATGACCGCATTGTCGAGGGTGATCGCGAAGTACTTGCCGACGTTGTCGCGGGTGTAGTTCGCGAACAGGGTCTTGCCGGTGTCCTTCAGGACGAAGTTGACCGCCGGCCGGCCGTTCTGGTCGGTGCCGACCGTGGCCGACGAGACCTGGTCGCCGCTGAACAGCGGTGGGTATGTCGCGGGGTCGAGCGTCTGGCCGGCGGTCGCCTGGGTGGTCCCCAGCGGCACGAAGTCGAGGCGACCGGTGGTGCCCACGAGCTTGCGGACCGCTTCGGGGTCCGTCACGCCCGGCAGCTCCACGACGACGCGGTCGCTGCCCTGGGTCGTCACGACAGGCTCGGAGACGCCGGTGGTGTTGACCCGGCGCTCGACGATGTCCTTGATGATCGCCATGTCGCCCGGCGTCGGTTGCTTGCCCTCGACCGGGACCGCCTGGTACTCGACCCGGAGGCCGCCCGACAGGTCGAGTCCCAGCTTCGTCTCGACCGTCCGCCAACTGCCGTCGGCGTTGCTCGAGTCGGGCAGCTGGAGGCCCGGCAGGAAGTCGATCGCCAGGGCGAGGACTCCGATGAGGAGGATGAGGATCGGACCGGCTCTACGCATCGAGGCGGGATGTTACACGGAAGATGGTGTCACCGCGTCGAAGGCGACTGGATCGGACGGTCGGGTGCATCTGGGCAGGGTTCCCTTGGACGGAAGGACCTACGGTGGGCCGATGCCTACGACCATACGGCCCGCCGGTAGCGATGCGATGCGTGGAACGATGAAGAACTCGCTACCGAGCGAACCGATCAGGCGTCCAGCGTCTCCTTGATCCGGGCCGCCAGCGCGGGCCCGATGCCGGGCACTGCCGCGATCTGCTCGACGGGCGCGTCGCGGACCCGCTTGATCGAGCCGAACACCTTCATCAGCTCGCGCTTGCGCTTCGGACCGACGCCGGGCAGGTCGTCGAACGCGGAGCGCACGGCCCGTCGCGCGCGCAGGTCGCGGTGATAGGTGATCGCGAAGCGGTGGGCCTCGTCGCGCAATCGCTGGACCAGGTACAGCGCCGGTGACGTCGCCGGAAGCAGGATCGGGTCCGTCGCCCCGGGCAGGAACAGCTCCTCGCGCTCCTTGGCCAGGCCGGCCAGCGGCAGGTCGTGCAGGCCGAGCTCGTCGAGGACGGCCTTGGCGGCGCTGACCTGGCCTTTGCCGCCATCCACGATGACGAGGTCGGGCATGGCCCAGCGACGCGCCTCCTCGACTCCCTCCTCGCCGGTCCGCGCCGCCCGGAACCGGCGACGCAGGACCTCCTGGTGGCTGGCGAAGTCGTTCGGGCCGCTGACCGTCTTGATCTTGAATCGGCGGTACTCACCGGACCGCGGCTTGCCGTCCTCGAAGACGACCATGCTGCCGACCGACTCGCTGCCCTGGAAGTTGCTGATGTCGTAGCACTCGATCCGGAGCGGCGGCCCGGGCAGGCCGAGGGCTCCGGCGAGCTCCTCGAGGGCCGCCAGCGTCTTGCCCTGGTCGGCCAGCCAGCGGGCCTGCTCGCGCGCGAGTGTCTCGGTCGCGTTGCGCGTCGCGAGTGCGAGCAGCTCGCGCTTCTCGCCGCGTTGCGGGACGCGCAGGTGGACGGGTCCGCCGCGACGTTCGGCGAGGAAGGCCTCCAGGTCGGATGCCTCGGCGACGACCGCGGGCAGGTAGACCTCGCGCGGGATGGACCCGGCCCGCGTGTAGTACTGCTCGAGGAAGCTGGTGAGGACCTCCTCGTCGGCCGCCTCGCGGGCCGCGTCGAGGAGGAAGACGTCGCGGCCGATCATCTTCCCGTCGCGGATGACGAACAGCTGGACGGCCGCCTGGTTGTCCTGCCGCGCCAGCCCGATGAGGTCGAGCTCGGTCCGGGCGAAGGCGGCCATCTTCTGGCTCTCCATCGTCCGCTCGATGGCCCGGATCTTGTCGCGCAGGACGGCCGCCCGCTCGTAGTCGGTCCGCTCGGCGGCGGCGCCCATCTCGACGTGCAGCGCCTTGACCAGCGTCTCCTGGCGGCCTTCGAGGAAGAGCTCGACCTGGTCGATGTCGGCCCGATAGGCGTCCTTCGAGATGGCCGTGATGCACGGGCCCTGGCAGCGCTTGATGTGGTACAGCAGGCACGGCCGCTGGAGCGCCCGGACGCCGTCCTTGATGTCGATCGTGCAGGTCCGGAACGGGAAGAGCCGGCGGACGAGGTTCATCGACTCGTCGACGCTCGACGCCGAGGCGTACGGCCCGAAGTAGCGGCTGCCGTCGGTGATCAGCTTGCGCGTCCGCTCGACCCGCGGGAACTCGTCGCCGAGCGTCACCTTGATGTACGGGTAGCTCTTGTCGTCCTTGAGCCGGACGTTGAAGCGCGGCCGGTAGCGCTTGATCAGATTGGCTTCCAGAAGGAGCGCCTCGGAGACCGAATCGGTCTGCGTCACTTCGACGTCGGCGACCCGGTCGATCACGCTGCGAATGCGGTGGATCTCGCCACCGGGTGCCTGCTTCTGCCAGTAGGAACGCACCCGATTGCGCAGGCTCTGTGCCTTGCCGACGTAGACGACGTCGCCGCGGGCATCCTTCATGAGGTAGACGCCGGGCTTGTCGGGAAGCTTGGCGAGGGCAGACGCGAGTTCCGGGGTCATGGACCGATCGTACGGTGAATCGATGAAGGGGACGGGCGCGCTGCCCGTCCCCTTCGAGATGACCGAGGTGCGGTGAGGCTACGGCCCGACGATGATCCGTCCCTCGATGACAGGCGCGACGGGGCTGTGAGCAGTCACGTAGTCGACGGCGACGTCCAGCAGGGCGTCACCCGGCTGGAGGACGTCCGTCCCCTGGGTGAAGACGGTGTATCCGTCTCCGCCGGTGAACATGAAGTCGTTGGTCACGAACCGGACCGGATCCGCCGGACCGACGAGCGTCGCCGGACCGAGGATCCCGGTCGGCGTCTTCCAGATGGCATCGACCACCGGTGTGGTTCCGGCGCAGTGGTACTGGACCTTGAGGCCGGAGATCTGGGGGAAGCGCCCGGTGCCACCCGCGAAGGCCGCGTCGCAGGCCGGCGTGAAGCCGTTCAGGAACGCGGTCGTCAGCTGGGCACCGGTCAGGGTCTCGATGACCGTCCGGTTGCCGAACGGCAGGACCGAGAACATCTCGCCCCAGGTGATCTCGCCGGGCAGTTCACCCGCGCTCGGGGGTGCCATGTTGACGTCCGCGCGCAGGCCGCCGGAGTTGGTATAAGCGGCGTCGATGCCCGGGTATTTGAGCCGCATCGCGTCGGAGACCATGTTGCCCATGGCCGACTCGAACAGCCGGGTCGGTGCCCGCTTGATGTCGACCGACTGGGTGCCGATCACCTTGTTGCGCAGGACGGCTGTCTGGGCGTTGGCGTCGTCCACGACCGCCTTGACATCGGCTCGCTGCGGGACCCCGATGTTGTAGGCGATGCGTGTCGCGCCGCCGGCCCATTCGACGTCGCCGCCCTTGACCATCAGCTGGAGGACGGAGTAGGACGCCCCGGCGTTCTGGCCTTCGGTGACCAGGATGTGGCCGACCATGAGGTTGGAGACTCGATGGGTGTGGCCGACGATCATCGCGTCGATGGTCGTGCCCTGCAGGGCGTTCGCGATGTCGTTGATCGGGCCGACCCACGGGGTGCCCACGGTATTGCCCTGGTTGTTGGTCCCGACGTTCGTCCCCTGGTGGATGACGACGACCTGGACCTTGACCCCCTTCTTCTTGAGCCGTTCCGACTCGGCCTTGATCCGTTCCGCCTCCGGGAGGAAGGTCAGACCGGCCGTGTTGCCGGCCGACACGAGCTCAGGGGTGTTCTGCAGCTCGGCGCCGATGACGCCGACCTTGACGCCATGGATGGTGAAGACGACCGATGGCTTGACCCAGCTTGGTGCCTTGCCCGTGGCTGTCTCCACGATGTTGGTCGCCAGGAAGGGGAACGTGGCGCGGGTCTGCTGGGCGAGGAGCCGCGTCGTCCCGTAGTCGAATTCATGATTCCCGTAGGACGTCGCATCGAGGCCCCACAGGTTCTCGGCGTCGATCGACGGCATGTCATCGAGCAGGGCGGAGTTTGGCGGCGACGCACCGACGTTGTCACCGGCGGCCAGGAGGAGACCCGGTCCCGGCAGGGCCGCGAACTCCTCATCGAACATCGTCGCGAGGGCGGCTGCCCCGCCAACGCCCGCATTCTGTCCGTCGACGGCGAGGGTCGACTGCTCGAGCTGGCCGTGGAAGTCGCTCAAGCCGACGATCGTGATGGGCTTGACGCCGTGGGATCCCTTGACGACGTCAAGGAGGACCTTGCCCTCGCTGAACTGGGGCTCCGGGATCCCGAGGATGTAGGCAAGGGTCGGGGCGAGGTCGATCGAGCGCGCGTCGACGGCACCCTTCTCGATGTCCTCGCCACCGGCCAGGAACGTCGCCCGCATGTTGATCGAATCCGGGATGTCTTGGACGTCCGGCACGTAGCCGTGCTGTCCGAAGAAATGCGATGGTGCGATCAGGGTGCCCGGCGTCTCCGCGTCGAACTGATACGGCGGATAGGAGAACACGACGAGGTCGCCGGTACGAGTCGGGTGAGACATGTTCGCGGTGGCGCCACCCGGGCCGTTAGGGATGTACCTGGCTTCCGCCCGCGTGTAGGCGCGATCGATGACCTTCCAGCCCTCGGGCGTGGGGACCGTGTCATGCGTCCAGTCGTTCGGGTCGGTGATGGCCAGGAAAGCGGCCTTGATCTGCTGGACCGTGGCTGCCGCGTCAACGGCCGCAACCTGCTGGAAGCTCGCGTTGATCGGGTCGCGGCCAGCCTGGTTCAGGTAGATCTGGACCGTCCCGCCTGCCCAGCAGGCCTTCGCCTTGCCGATCGTCTCGCCCGAGGCGAGTCGGCAGTTGGACGTCTGCGGCTTGGAGAGGAAGCCCATGTCGACGAGGACCTTGCTGGCGTCGATGGCCAGGAACTGTGGCGCGAATCCATGGTCGGACGCGACGAACGTGGTCGGGTCCTTGCCCATGAGCTTGCGCGCCATCGTCAGCGTCGCATCGGCGCCGACGTATGCCTGTCGGATAAAGGCCTGACGCTGGCTCACCCGGCCGTCAGGGACGCCGTTGAGGTCGACGTCGTCATAGGCCGGGTTCGCTGCGCCGTTCGGCAACGTCGGGCTGACGAGGCCGAGGAACTGATGCTGGAACTCGTCGGTCGTCGGATAGCCGGCCATCAGGAGGTCCGGCTTGTACTTCTTGACCACATACTTGAGCATCGGCTGGTGGCCGGTGGCCCAGTACATGCCCTGCTGGACGTACGTCTCTTCGCTCGTCGTCCCGGCCTCGAGGATGGCGAAGTCGGCGGCCGTCGAGGTCGGGAATGTCTGGGCCAGGTATTCCTCGAAGTCGCCGGTGAAGCCGGGCTCGCCGGGCCAGCTCGGCCAGGTCGCCTGGGCGCGGCTGACGGACGTGTGGAAGAGGCGGACGCGCGACAGGTCCGGCGCGAGGGTCTCGACCTTGACAAGCATGCCGGCGGTCTTGCCATCGAGCGTCCCGCCGCTCGTCCCAGTGAGCTTGACCTTGACGTCGGCCCACTGGCCCTGGGCAAGCGTCCCGACGCCGTTGGCGCCGTCCTTGGTCGGCGAGAAGAGCACCTTGTCGTAGTCCGTCGTCGCGTTGTTGGTGCTATCGAAGATGTAGGCGTTGAGGCCGTACTTGTCCGTGCCGAAGTCGAGCACCCGCAGGCGCATCTCCATCGCCGGGCTGTACGAGGTCGGGACATTGCTCCAGCCGGCCGCCGGGGACGGTGCCGCCTGGGCGAACGGCGCGTTGCCGGCGAACCCGGCCGGCGTGTCGAACTGGAGGCCGAAGCTCTGGGTGAACGCGGGATCGTCGAACAGCGCGTCGCCGGCATGTCCGATGAAGTTCGTCGCGACGCCACGTCCCGAGAACAGCGCCTGGAAGTCGATGGTGGGCCCATTGATGGTCGCATTGCGACCACCCGCCCATTCGACCTGGGCGACCTTGAGCCCGCCGCGCTCGGCGGACTGGGCCAGCGTCTCCACCTGGAGCGTGCCCGGGTCGAAGGCGGCAGTCCGGTTCGGTGAGAACACGGATCCGGACTTGTGGAACGTGTTGTTGGTGGACCCGGTCACGCCGGCCCACGCACCCGATGCCAGCGTGTACCAGCCGGCTCCCGTGTTGGCCGGCGCCTGGGTGAGAAGGCCGTTCCCGGTCGCGTGTGCGCCGTTCTTGAGGAACTTGCCCATCGTCGGCATCAGACCCTGGGCGACGTACGCCGAGACCGCATCCTGGCGCAGGCCGTCGGACGCGAAGAACACGGCCGGGTCCTGCTTGTGAGGCTTCGACGGGTCGTGGGACGGGTCGTGCCCGAACACGGCACCTGCGCTCATCTGGGATCCCAGGAGCAACAGCGTGCTGAGCAGGACGAGGATGCGGCGATTCGGCCGGGGCATTGGGCACCTCCGCGATCGTTTGCATCGAGCGGGCGCGATACCGGTCCAGCCGCGCCGGCGAACCTGAAGGACCTCCGCGACCCACCCTGGGGACGCACACCATAGCGTCCGGGCCGAGGCAATGCCAACCCGCGACGATGGTCTGGCAGAGAGGTGCTCGCCTGCACCGGTGCCAGCGAGCAACGGTTTCCAGCCTGTTCGTGGTGCATGCCGGGGCCAGATAAGCGGGTGCCAATGAGCGACCCGGAGACTCACGCGATGGACCTTCACCCAGCCGTCGTGGATCGTCTCGCGCGTCTCGCACCCGACCAACGTGCGGCGGCGACGGCCCCGCCCGGTCCGTCGCTGTGCATCGCGCCAGCGGGGAGCGGCAAGACGACGACTTTGGTCGCGCGGGCCGCCTGGCTCATCGCGACGGGCACCCCGCCGGCGGTGATCCGGGCGATCACGTTCAACAAGCGGGCCGCGGTCGAGATGACCGAGCGGCTCGACGCGGCGCTCGCGCCGTTGGGCGTGGAACCCGGCGCTGTCCGAGTCCGCACCTTTCATGCGCTCGGCCGGGAGATCCTGCGTGATGCGGGCATCGCGGTCGATCCGCTCGCCGACCGGGCCGCGATCCTGGCCGATGTCGCGCCCTGGGCGGATGCCGCCGACCTCCTCCGCCTTGACATGGTCGTGTCGCGACTCAAGGTCGAACTCCGCGTCGATGCCGCCCGTGTCGCTGCGGATCCCGAGGCAGGCCGGGTCGCGCGCGCCTTCGTTGACTACGAGGCGGCGGTGCGGGCGACCGGCGGTCTCGACTTCGACGACCTGATCCTCCGCGCCATCGACCATCTCGAGGCCGACCCAGCCCTGCTGACCCGCTGGCGCGCGCACTGCACGGAGCTCCTGGTGGACGAGGTCCAGGACGTGGATCGCGCGCAGCTCCGCCTCGCGCTCCTGCTCGCCGCCCCGGCCAACCGGGTCTTCCTGGTCGGCGACGACGACCAGTCGATCTACGGCTGGCGA
Source organism: uncultured Chloroflexia bacterium (assembly GCA_963782715.1). Taxonomy (GTDB): domain Bacteria; phylum Chloroflexota; class Limnocylindria; order Limnocylindrales; family CSP1-4; genus SPCO01. The sequence goes on along the minus strand of CAWAKU010000008.1, from coordinate 26,744 downwards.
CTCGCCGACGTGCGCCGGATCCTCGGCCTCGCGGCGTCGTTGCCGGGGCTCCGCCGGGTCGACCTCGAAGTCAACTATCGCTGCCCGCGAACGGTCGTCGAACGCGCGGTGCGGTTGGTCGAGCACAACGGCGAGCGGTTTGCGAAGGCGATCCGCGCCGGGCCTGCCGCGGCCGGGCGTCTCGTCCTCGCACCGGACGCCTCCGACGAGACCGTCCGCCTCGAACGCGTCGTCCGGGGCTGGCCGGATGACGGCTCGACCCGCGCGATCCTGGCGCGAACCAACCGCGAGCTGCTGCCCGCAGTCGTCGTCGCCGTGCGACTCGGCCTGCCGTTCCGCGCTCCGCGGATCGACCTGCTTGTCGAGTCGCCGCTGGTCGACGAGCTCATTGGCCGGATCGCGGCCGATGAGCGTGACGGCGAGCCGCTCCTCGTGCGTGTCGGGGCGGCGCGACGATCGAGCTCCGGCGCTCCGGAGATGGAGGTCGCGACCGGGCTGCTGGGCTGGGCCGTCGGTCATGCGACGCTCGCCGGGTTCAGCCATGCCATCGCCGAGATGAGATCCCGCCTGGCCGACCTGCGCCGGGACGACGCCGCGCTGACCCTGGCCACGGCACACGCGACCAAGGGCCTCGAGTTCGATCACGTCGTCGTCGTCGGGATGGAGGCCGGCCGGTTCCCGAGCGCCCGAGCCGTCAACCAGGCGGAAGATCCCGCTCGCGCCTACGAGGAGGAGCGGCGCCTCGGTTACGTCGCGTGGACGCGGGCTCGTCGGTCGCTGACCCTCGTCTACGATCCGGCGGTCCCATCGCCATTCCTGCTGGAGGCATTCGACGAGGGAGAACTCGGGCTGGACCGTAGGATGTCCCGGTGAGCAGACTGCCGGCACTCGGCCCGCGGGGAGAGGGATGGGTCGCCATCCAGGGCGTCCTGCTGCTTGCCGTGGCCGTGGCCGGCCTGCTGGGACCGGCGTGGTCGGGCGTGGCCCGCATCGTCACCACCGTCGCCGGCATCGGCGCGATCTCCGGCGGCGTCGTCCTGGCCGTCCGCGGCATCCGCGACCTCGGGTCGGCTCTCACACCGCTCCCCCACCCGCTTCCCGGGGCGGACCTCGTCGTCACCGGCGTCTACGGCCTGGTGCGGCATCCGATCTACGGCGGGCTGATCATCGCCGCGCTCGGCTGGGGCCTGCTCACGGCATCGCCGGCGGCACTCGTGGCCGCCTTGGTCCTGTGGGCCTTCTTCGAGCTGAAGTCGCGTCGCGAGGAGGTCTGGCTCGAGTCGCAGTTCGCGGGTTACCCCGCGTACAGGTCCCGGACGCGGCGGCTCATCCCCTTGATCGGTTGAGCTCGCGGATCAGCCGGTCGATCGACTCGAGGAACGGCTCGGTGGCGCTTGCCGGGAGCGTGTCGCGGATCGAGTCCTTGACCCCGTAGGCGGCACGGCAGCGGGTGGCGGTCGCCCGCAGCGCGCCCGGCTCATCGTCGCGCAGGCGGTCCGGCAGCGGCTCGAGGTAGGTGATCCAGCGCTCCGAACCGACGGCTCGGGCGGCCGCGAGCAACCGATCGCAGTGCCGGGCGGCCTCCAGCCCCGCTTCATCGATGATCGGGCGTTCGTGGCGCAGGGGACGCCGCGCCGACGTCCCGGTCCGAGCCTCGGTCATCGGCGGTCAGCCGTCCCCCGGTCTGGTGCCCGCGACCTCAGACGCGTCGACCGTCGGATCCGGCGGGGCGAGCAGAAGAAGGGGCAGGCGCTTGCGCTCGGAACCATTGACCAGGATGCGGAACGAGTAATCGCCGGGCGCCGGGAAGGTCAGGTTCCACAGGTCGATGGAGAAGGTCAGGACGGCGTCTCGGGCATCGTGCTGGCTGCGGGCGACCAGGCTGCCGGTCGCTCCGGCCACCTCGCCACCGTCCGGGTCGAGCAGCACGAACCGGATCTCGTGCTCGCGATCCGTCTCCGGCGCCGTGACCTGGAGTCCGATGACGAGGGCCAGATGAGGATGACGGAGCGGGAAGCGGCGACCGCCGATCCGCGCGACGCCACCGCCGAGCACGTGGAACTTCTGGCCGGGAACCGTCTCGGCAGCGTCGGCGAGGAATGCGAAGTCGATGTCGGGCATGGACCTATGCTAGCCCTCAGCGAGCCTTCGAGGCAGCCGCCGCGCGCTTCCGCGACGGCGCGAGACGGACGATCTTCGCCTTCGAGTGGCCGTTGCCATGGTCGCCGCGACCGGCTTCGTCCGCGAAGGTCACGTCGGACAGCGGCACCAGCGGCTCGCCGCGCAGGACACGCGCAAGGTATTCGCCGGTCGCCGACCCCGCGGCGACGGCGACCGCTTCGGGCGTCCCCTCGGCGATGATCCGGCCGCCCCGGGCGCCGCCCTCCGGGCCGAGGTCGACGATCCAGTCGGCCGTCTTGATGACGTCGAGGTTGTGTTCGATGACGAGGACCGTGTTGCCGCTGTCGACCAGCCGATGCAGCACCTGGAGCAGCTTCTCGACGTCGGCGAAATGGAGGCCGGTCGTCGGCTCGTCGAGGACATAGAGCGTCCGACCGGTCGCGCGCCGGGACAGCTCGGTCGACAGCTTGACCCGCTGCGCTTCACCACCCGACAGCGTGGTCGCGGGCTGGCCGAGGTGGACATACCCAAGGCCCACGTCGTACAGCGTCTGGAGCTTCGCCCGGACGTTCGGGACCGCGTTGAAGAACTCGAGAGCCTCGGCGATGGTCATCTCGAGGACGTCGGCGATCGACCGGCCCTTGTAGTGGATCTCGAGTGCCTCGCGGTTGTAGCGCTTGCCGGCGCAGACCTCGCACGGGACGTAGACGTCGGGCAGGAACTGCATCTCGATCTTGAGGATCCCGTCGCCCTTGCAGTGCTCGCACCGGCCGCCCTTGACGTTGAAGCTGAACCGACCCGGGGTATAGCCGCGCAGGCGCGATTCCGGGACGCCGGCGAACAGCTCGCGGATCGGCGTGAACAGGCCGACGTACGTCGCGGGGTTGGAGCGCGGCGTTCGTCCGATCGGGCTCTGGTCGATCTCGATGATCTTGTCGATGTACGCGGCTCCCTCGAGCGAGTCGTGCGCGCCCACCGGCTCGCGCGAGCCGTTCAATTCCCGAGCGAGCGCCCGGTACAGGACCTCGGTCACGAGCGTGCTCTTGCCGCTGCCCGACACGCCGGTCACCGCGACGAACGTCCCAAGCGGGACGCGCAGGTCGACGTCGCGCAGGTTGTGCTCGCGGGCGCCGCGGACTCGCAGTGCCTTGCCGTTGCCGGTGCGCCGCTCGGCGGGGATGGGCACTGCGCGCTCGCCCCGAAGGAACGCGCCGGTGACCGAGCGTGGCTCGGCCAGGACCGCCTCCAGTGGCCCGTTGGCGATGATCTCGCCACCGTGCTCGCCTGCCCCGGGGCCGATGTCGACGACCCAGTCGGCGGTCCGGATGGTCTCCTCGTCGTGCTCGACGACGAGCACGGTATTGCCCAGGTCGCGCAGGCGGGTGAGGGTCGCGATGAGCTTGGCGTTGTCGCGCTGGTGGAGGCCGATCGACGGCTCGTCGAGGATGTAGAGCACGCCCATCAGGGTCGTCCCGATCTGGGTCGCCAGGCGGATCCGCTGCGCCTCGCCGCCGGACAGCGTCACGCTGGTCCGGTCGAGGGTCAGGTAGTCCAGCCCGACGTCGACCAGGAACCCGAGCCGGGCGCCGATCTCCTTGAGCAACTGGTGGGCGATCGTCCGCTCGCGGTCGCCGAGGGTCACCTCCAGGCCGCTCGACCACTGGAGCGCGTCCGTGATGGACATCGTCGAGACGTCCCAGACGTTGCGATCGCCGATGAGGACGGCGAGGATCTCCGGGCGCAGTCGCCGGCCCTTGCAGGTCGGGCACGGCCGAGTGACCATGAACTTCTCGAGCTCGGCCTTGATGTAGTCCGAGTCGGTCTCGCGATAGCGCCGCTCGAGATTGGTGACGACCCCTCGAATGTCGCCTTGTACGTGTTCTCGCCACGTTCCGTCTTGTAGCGGACGATGACTCTCTCGTCCTTCTTCGCGGACAGGACGTAGTCGATCGCCTCCTTCGGCAGGTCGCGGATCGGCGCCTTGAAATCCCAGCCGTGCGAGGCGCAGATCGCCTCGAGGATCTTCAGCCGCCACGAGGCGTCGGTCGGCATCCGCGCCCAGGGCACGAGTGCGCCGGTGGCCAGGCTCTTCGAGCGATCGGGGATGACGAGGTCCGGGTCGATCTCGAGCTTCGTCCCGAGACCGGTGCAGTCCGGGCACGCCCCGTGCGGGGAGTTGAACGAGAAGCTGCGTGGCTCGAGCTCATCGGCGGTGTAGCCGTCGTACGGACAGCTGAACTTCTCGCTATACCGCTGCTCTTCGAACGATGGCGCCTCGTCGTCGCGCGGCGCGGGGGCGATGAGCACGACTCCTTCGCCGAGACGCAGGGCCGTCTCGACGGAGTCGGCCAGCCGGCCCGCGTCCGGGTCCGGGATGACGAGCCCGGTCTCCGGGTCCATCGGCCGGCCATCGGGCGCGCGCTCCGCGCCTTCGGGCACGTCGGCGTGGCGCACGATGTAGCGGTCGACCACGACCTCGATCGAGTGGCGCTTGTACTTGTCGAGCTTGGGCGCGTCCGAGATGTCCAGCATCTCGCCGTCGACCCGGACGCGGACGAAGCCCTGGCGCCGCGCGCCGTCGAGGATCCGGTCGCCCTCGGTCTTGCGATCCTTGATGAGCGGCCCGAGGACGAGCAACCGCGTCCCTTCGGGCAGCGCCAGGACCTGGTCGACGATCTGCTGGACCGACTGGCGCTCGATGGCGTGGCCGTTGGGGCAGTGCGGGATGCCGATGCGCGCGAACAGCAGCCGGAGGTGGTCGTAGATCTCGGTGACCGTCCCGACCGTCGAGCGCGGGTTGCGCGACGCGCCCTTCTGGTCGATCGAGATGGCCGGCGAGAGCCCGTCGATCTGGTCGACGTCCGGCTTCTCCATCTGGCCGAGGAACTGCCGGGCGTAGGCGCTCAGGCTCTCGACATAGCGGCGCTGGCCCTCGGCGTAGATCGTGTCGAAGGCGAGGCTCGATTTGCCGCTGCCGGATAGCCCGGTGATGACGACCAGGCGGTCGCGCGGGAACGCGACGTCGACGTTCTTGAGGTTGTGTTCGCGCGCGCCGCGCACGACGAGTCGATCCTGGGGCACGTCGCAAGTCTACCCGATGGTATCGCAGTAGAACAGGTGTTCCGTTTCCGTGAGGTGGTCGGTCATCGCCGACGGCCCGGCCGCTGTCCGGTGCGTTTGCGGATGTTGGGCGTGACCGTCCGGTCCCACGTCGGGCGATCGAGCCAGCGGGCCTGCCAGCCATTGTCGTCCTCGTGCTCGTCGCGGATGCCGGGCAGCCAGTCGGCGACCGTGTCGGTATCGATACCGGCCTCGCCGGGAACGCCGTCGAGGGTGTCGGACGGTTCCTCGTCCGCGGGGAGGACCTCGACGCTGGTGACCTCCATCGCCGGACCCGCCGCGACGGCGGCTGCCGCGCCCCGCCGGCCACGGGCGCGATCCGCGGCCCCTGTCAGTCCCCGCCCGCCACCATCCCGACCGGCCTTCTCGGCGGCCCGGCCGACCGTGATCGATGCGTCCTCCTGGAGGACCCGCAACCGGATCTGCTGGATCTCGTCGCGCAGCGCCGCGGCACGCTCGAATTCGAGCTGCTTGGCGGCGGCCTTCATCTCGGCTTCCATCCTCGCCACGACAGCCTCGACCTTGCGCCGGTCGGCGTCGGTGAACTCGCCGCCGTTCTCCGAGGCGTAGACGACGGTCGACTCGGCCACCGCGCGCAGGCGCTCGTTGAGGTCGCGGATGCCCTTGACGATGGTCGTCGGTTCGATGCCGCGCTCAAGGTTGTAGGCCTCCTGGTAGGCGCGGCGGCGGTCCGTCTCGTCGATGGCGACACGCATCGATTCGGTGATCCTGTCGGCGTACATGATCACCTCGCCGGCCGTGTTGCGGGCCGCCCGGCCGATCATCTGGATGAGCGACCAGGCCGAGCGCAGGAAGCCCTCCTTGTCGGCGTCGAGGATCGCCACCAGCGTCACTTCGGGCAGGTCGATCCCCTCGCGCAGGAGGTTGATGCCGACCAGGACGTCGAACACGCCGAGCCGCAGGTCGCGCAGGATCGCCACCCGTTCGAGCGTGTCGACCTCGCTATGGAGGTACTGGACCTTGACGCCCAATTCCTTCAGGTAGTCGGTCAGGTCCTCGGCCATCTTCTTGGTCAGGGTCGTGACCAGGGCGCGCTCGCCGCGCTCGACGCGCCCGCGGATCTCCTCGAGCAGGTCGTCGATCTGGCTCTCGGTCGGGCGGACGCTGATCTGCGGGTCGACGACGCCGGTCGGCCGGATGAGCTGCTGGACGTTGCGCTGGCTCCGTTCCAGCTCATAGGGTCCCGGCGTCGCGCTCATGTAGATCGCCTGGTGGACGGTCGACTGGAACTCCTCGAACGTCAGCGGCCGGTTGTCCAGCGCCGACGGCAGGCGGAAGCCGAAGTCGACCAGGATCTCCTTGCGCGTCCGGTCGTTCTTGTACATGCCGACGACCTGCGGGATGGTCATGTGCGACTCGTCGACGACGAGCAGCCAATCCGGCGGGAAGTAGTCGAGCAGCGTCCACGGCCGGGAACCCGGCTCACGGCGCGACAGGTGCCGCGAGTAGTTCTCGATGCCCGTGCAGTAGCCGAGCTCGCGCATCATCTCGAGGTCGAAGGTCGTCCGCTGTCGGAGCCGGGCGCCCTCGAGGGCACGCCCCTCGGACTCGAGGCCGGTGACCCGCTCCTCCATCTCGGCCTCGATGTCGACGATCGCTTCCTTGAGCTTGTCCTGCGGCGTGACGTAGTGGGTCGCCGGGTAGACGTTCGTCTCCTTGCGCTCGGCCAGCAGCTCGCCGGTCAGCGGATCGAGCTCGGTGATGCGCTCGACCACGTCGCCGAAGAACTCGACCCGGATGAGCGTCTCCTCCGACGCCGGCTGGAGCTCGAGCGTGTCGCCGCGGACGCGGAACCGGGCACGGCTCATCGCCTGGTCGTTGCGCTGGTACTGGAGATCGACGAGGTGGCGGAGGACCGCGTCGCGACGATATCGGCCGCCGACTCGCAACTTCAGGACGGTCGCACCGTAGTCGACCGGCGCGCCGAGGCCGTAGATGCACGACACCGAGGCCACGATGATGACGTCACGTCGCTCGAACAGGGCGTGCGTCGCGGCGTGGCGGAGCCGGTCGATCTCGTCGTTGCGCGACGAGTCCTTCTCGATGTACGTGTCGCTCCGGGGCAGGTATGCCTCGGGCTGGTAGTAGTCGAAGTAGCTGACGAAGTACTCGACCTTGTTGTCCGGGAAGAACTCGCGGAACTCGGCGTAGAGCTGGGCGGCCAGCGTCTTGTTGTGGGCCAGGACCAGCGTCGGCTTGTTGTGCGCCGCGATGGTCCAGGCCAGGGTCGCGGTCTTGCCGGTCCCCGTCGCACCGATCAGCACCTGGTCGGTCAGGCCCTTGGCCAGGCCCTCCGACAGTCGCTCGATCGCCGCGGGCTGGTCACCCGTCGGCTCGAACGGGGCGACGAACTTGAAGTCAGGCATCGTCCCCCAAGTCTATCAGCCGCCGCACGAACAGAACAGGCGTTCTGCCTATCGCCCCAGTGCCGCGGCAAGCATGCCGTCCACGCGCGATCTCGTCTCCGTCGGTGTGGTGGACGTGTCGACGACGGTCGTTGCGATCGGTCCGACCCGGTCCGCGAAGCCGGCCTGCGCGGCCATCCGCTGGTCCGCCGTCTCCGCCGATTCGCCACGGTCGATCAGGCGAGTGCGCTGGACCGACGGCTCACAGGTCACCAGCCAGACCTCGTCACAGATCTCGGCCAGCCCGCCCTCCACGAGCCGGATGGCCTCGATGACGACGGCATCGGCTTCGGCCTCCTCGGCGGCCGCGATGAGGGCCCGGATCCGCGGCCGGACCGCCGGATGCGTGATCGCCTCGAGGTCGCGCAGCGCGGCCGGGTCGGCGAAGACGATGCGCCCGAGCGCGGCGCGATCCAGGGTCCCGTCCGCCCGCCGCATGTCCGGGCCGAACCGCGCGACGATCGCCTCGAGCGCCGGCTCGCCAGGCTCGACCACCTCGCGCGCGACCTGGTCGGCATCGATGACGACGACCCCCGGCCGCTCCCCGAGCCAACCGGCCACCGTCGACTTCCCGCAGCCGATCGGCCCGGTCAACCCGATCCGCACCGTCACGGCCGCCGTTCCTCCAACTCCAGCCACGCATCCTCCGCAGCCGCCAACGCCACATCGATATCCGCCAGCTCGCTCGTGACCCGTCTCATCTCGACGAAATTCCCCTGCACCGCAGGATCCCCCATCGCCAGCTCCAGGTGATTCTTCCTCAACCCCAACCGCGTCAACTCCCCCTCAGCAGCAGCCTTCTGCCGCCGATACGCCTCCTTGGAGAGCTTTTCCTTCTTCCCACTCTTCTTCACCGTTGGGGGTGGTGGTGTTGGGCCAGACCGAGCCGGCCCGGCGGCCGCGCGCGCACCGGTCCCGTTAGGCGCAGCGCCGGAGGGACCGGGGAGCGTGCGACCGGCGGGTCGGCGACTCCCGGCATGAAGGCGTGCTGCTTCCTGCTCCAATGCACTCGCGATCGTCCAGCCACTCGCGACTGCCGTTCGCCACTCCCGATATCCACCTTCGAAGGCAACCGCCGACCCGTCACCGACGACCCACAGCTTCTCGCAGACCGTCTCGAGCAACCGCCGGTCGTGCGACACGACCAGCAACGTCGCGGGCGACCCTGCCATGAACGCCTCGATCGCCTCCCGGGCCGGGATGTCGAGGTGGTTGGTCGGTTCGTCAAGGAGCAGCAGGTTCGACGCCTGGATGCCGAGCAGGGCGAGCTCGAGGCGCGAGCGCTCGCCGCCGGACAGCATCCGGACCTCCTTGAACGCGTCGTCGCCACGGAACAGGAACCGGGCGAGGTACCCGCGGGCCTCCCCCGCCGTCACCGGGGCGGCTTCTAGCAAGGCGTCCAGCACCGTCGCGCCGGCGATGCCCGCGCTGCGGAGCTGCGCCAGGTACCCGATCTGAACCGCGTTCCCGAACGTGACCGCCCCGTCGAGCGGCGGCAGGTCGCCCGCGATCGTGCGGAGGAGTGTGGTCTTGCCGGCACCGTTCGGCCCGACGATGCCGATCCGCTCGCCCCGCTGGGCCGCCAGGAAGGGCACCGCGGCGACACGTTTCGGCTCGGTGACGACGGACCCGTCGGGCGCCACGGCTCCACGCCCCGGCAGGTAGCCGACCGCCAGCCCCTCGACTCGGACGACGATCTCGCCGCTGCGCGACGGGCCGGCCCCACCGAGCAGGGCAGCGGTCGGGATGGCCATCCTCTTGCCGGACTTCGGAGCGTCGCGCCGCTCGGCCTCCAGTCGCTCGAGCCGCGCCTCGTGCTCGTGCATCTTGCTGAACTTGCGGTGGCTCCGGTAGCGCTGGACGAGCTCCTTCTCGCGGGCGATCTGCTCGGCCTGCGTCTCGACGTCCTTGACCGTGCGCAGATCGCGCTCGGTCCGCTGGCGGTGGTAGGCGCTGTAGTCGCCACGGAACGTCGTCAGCCGGCGGTCGCGGAGCTCCCAGATGCGGTTCACCGTGGCGTCCAGGAACGCCCGGTCGTGCGATGCCACCAGGAGCGAGCCGTTCCGGCGCCGGAGGTGCTCCTCGAGCCATTCGAGGGCGTCCAGGTCGAGATGGTTCGTGGGCTCGTCGAGCAGCAGCAGGTCGGGGTCGGCGATGACCAGCCGCGCCAGCGATGCCCGGGTCTGCTCGCCGCCCGACAGCGCCGCCGGCGGCTTGGTCCATTCGTCGCGGGTGAACCCGAGCCCGGTCAGCGCGCTCTCGACGCGCTGGTCGAGGGTGTACCCGCCGAGGATCTCGTACTGGTGCAGGAGCTCGGCATAGGCGTGGTCGGTGACGGTGCCCGCCCGCTCCATCGAGGCGAGGCGCTCGGCCATCCGGTCGAGGTGCGCGGCGCCGGTCCGGACCGCCAGCCGAAGGTCCGCCGAGGCCATGAACGCCTCGTCGAAATGGGCCTCCTGGGCGAGCAGTCCGAGGGTCAGGCCACGCTTGCGATGGACCTCGCCGCGGTCGGGCTCGTCGCGACCCGCGGCCAGCCGCAGCAGCGTCGTCTTGCCCGCGCCATTCGGCCCGACCAGCCCGATCCGGTCGCCCAGGGCGATGGCGGCGTCGATCGTATCGAGGATCACGAACGTGCCGACCTCGCGGGTCACGCCGGTCAGCCGGAGGATGCTCACGGGTCCGTCTCTCGGCCGACCGACGCGCGAGCCGCCGCGCGCCGGGTCGCGGCCGCCCGCTTCGTCCGTTCGGTGCGGGCCTGCGTCGAGGCCCGGGCGGCCTCATCCGGCGTCAGCCCGAGAGTCCCCTCCCCGGCCAGCTCCGTCCAACGGCGACCGACCCGGCGCGGACCACCGGTCATCGTCCGCAGGATCGCCGCGGCACCCTTCCGGTCGGCCGCGCCCAGCCTCTGATCCCACGAACAGAAGTGCGTCGAGCGGGCGCCGATGACGATCCGCTTGATCGGCCGGCCGCAGCGCGGACACGGCTCACCGGTCCGCTGGTAGACCTGCAGGTGATCCTGCATCGAACCGTCGCCATCGGGCGCGGTGTAGTCATCGATCGAGCTGCCTCGGCGCTGGACGGCTTCGGCGAGGATCCGCCGGAGCGACTCGTACAGGTGCCGCTCGTCCGGCGGATGGAGCGTCCCGACCGTTCGAAGCGGATGGAGCCGGGCGGCCCACAGCGCCTCGTCAGCGTAGATGTTGCCGACCCCGGCCAGGAACGACTGGTCGAGCAGGAGCGGCTTCAGACGGCCCTTGCGCCGCCGAAGCAGCTTGCGAAAGGCCCGGATGTCGAAGGCCGGATCGAGTGGCTCGGGTCCGAATCCGGCGAACACGCCGGATCCGCCGACCTCGGTCACGAGATCTCCGGTCACCGGATCCCGCCCGTACAGCCCGATCCGCCCGAACTTGCGGATGTCGCGGAAGCGCAGCTCGCGGCCGTCGGCGAGCTCGAGCACGACCCGAACGTACGGGTCCTCGGGCGTCTCCGCCGGCACGACGAACAGCTGGCCGGTCATCTTGAGATGGATGGTCAGTGCGGCCTCGCCCGACAGCTCGATGACGACGAGCTTCGCGCGTCGGCCGACGGCCTCGACGCGGCGGCCGGCGATGGCTGCATCGAACGCCTCGGGCGTGTGGGTGCGCAGGGTCCGGGCCCACGAACACCGGGCTCCGGTGATGGTGGCGCCCAGGATCCGCGGGCGCAGGTCGCGCGCGACGGTCTCGACCTCGGGAAGCTCGGGCATCGCCGAAGCCTAGCCGAGCGTCGTGGCGACCGGCGCCTCGAGGTCCGGGGCCTCGTCCGCTTCCGCGGCGACGGCATCGGCGCGGGTCAGCGGCGTCATCGACTCCCAGTCGTCGCCGACCTTGATGTCGACCGTCAGGGGGACGTCCAGCGGGAGGGCGCCCTCCATCGTCTCGCGCAGGAGCGGCACGAGGCGATCGACCTCGTCACGCGGCACCTCGAGGAGCAGCTCGTCGTGGACCTGGAGCAGCGGCCGCGCCCGGAACCCGCCGGCGGCGAGCCGCTCGTCGAGCCGGATCATGGCGATCTTGACGATGTCGGCGGCGGTCCCCTGGATCGGCATGTTGATGGCCATCCGCTCACCCGCCGCCCGAAGCGTGGGGTTGCGCGCTGCAAGCTCGGGGATCTGGCGCTTCCGGCCGAGCAGCGTCGTCACGTAGCCCTGTGTGCGGGCCTGCTCCTTGATCGCGAGCATGTAGTAGCTGATGCCCGAATAGGTCGCGAAATAGGTGTTGATGAACGCCTGCGCCTCGGCGCGCGGGATGTTCGCCCGTTCCGACAACCCGAAGTCCGACAGCCCGTAGGCGATCCCGAAGTTGACCATCTTGGCCATCGACCGCTCGCCGAGGGTCACGTCGGCCGGGTCCTTGTGGAGCACCAGCGCCGCCGTCTCACGATGCAGGTCGGCGCCGCGGGCGAAGGCATCGCGCAGATGCTCGTCGCCCGAGACGTGGGCGAGGATGCGCAGCTCGATCTGGCTGTAGTCGGCGGCGACGAGGGTCAGCTCGGGCGCGCCGGCCACGAACGCCCGGCGGATCCGGCGGCCGAGCGGGGTCCGGATGGGGATGTTCTGGAGATTCGGGTCGGACGACGACAGCCGCCCGGTCGCGGCGACCGCCTGGTGGAACGTCGTGTGGAGGCGCCCGTCGTCGGCGATCAGGGTCGGCAGGGCGTCCACATAGGTCGAGCGGAGCTTGGTGTAGATGCGCCACTCGAGCAGCTTGTCGACCATCGGATGCGCGGCGCGCAGGTCCTCGAGCACTGACGCGTCGGTCGAGTAGCCCGTCTTCGTCCGCTTGCCCTTGGGCAGGCTGAGCTCGAAGAACAGGACCTGCTCGAGCTGCTTGGGGCTGCCGAGATTGAACTCGTGTCCCACGTCGGCATAGATCTCCGCCTCGAGCCGCGAGATCTCGGCGGCGAACTCCCTGGCCAGCAGACCGAGCGCGTCCCGATCGAGAGCGACGCCGGTCGCCTCCATGCGCGCCAGGACCGCGATGAGCGGCAGCTCGATCTCGCGGAACAGGCGGTCGAGGCCCTCGTCGATGAGGCGGCGCTCGAGCGGTTCGCGAACGGCCAGCGCCGACAGTGCCTCAAGGCCCGCGCGGGCCGGCGCATCGAGCGCGGCGGCGTCGGGGAGGATGAGGTCGAGCTGCTCGGCGACGACATCGGCGATGGTCTGGCTGCGCAACGCGGCGTTGAGGATGTACGCCGCGATCTGCGTATCGAAGGCGACCGGGGTGGCCGGTGCGTCCTGGTCGTCCGCGATCCGGCGGACGAGCAGGGGCTTGACCTCGTGCCCGACGACGGGGACGGCGAGCCGATCGAGCAGCCGCCGGAGCGTCCCCGAATCCTCGTCCCCCTGGACTGCGACAGTGCGTCCGTCGGCACCGGCGATGGCGAGGGCAAGCGGGGACCCACGGCGCGGCCGCGGGTCATCGAGGAGCAGCCCGATCCCGACCGCGGGTTGTGCGGCGAGCCACGGCTCGAGCGCGGCGATCCGGTCGCCGGCGTGGACCTCCACCCGTGATGGGTCGTTGATCGCGGCCGCCAGGGCGGTCGGCAGGTCGCCGGGCGCGAGGTCCACGGCGACGGGCTGGGTCCCTTCTTCACCCGCCGGCACCTCGATGTCCGAGACAGGCCCCGAGACCGTATCGAAATCAAGCGAGAGCTGGAGCCCGCCACCCTCGACGACCGGCCGATCGGGGCGCGGCGACCCCCAGCCGCTCGGCCGGGCCGAGCCGGCGACCCGGGCGGCCGGCACCGAGCCGTCGGTCGCGACGCCGCGAAGAGCCTCGGCGGCGTCCCCGGCCGTCTCGCCGGTCATCGCCGGCAGGCGCTCGATGAGCGAGCGGAACTCGTATTCGCGGAAGAGCCGGATGACGGTCTCGCGGTCGTAGTCGCCGAGCCGCGCCGCCTCAAGGTCGAAATCGACCGGAAGATCGCGCACGATCGTCGAGAGGTCCTTGCCCATGAACACGGACTCGCGGTGCTCGACCAGCTTGTCGCGCAGCTTGTCCGGCTTGACCTCGTCGATCCGCTCGTACAGCGCCTCGAGCGTCCCGAACTCGCGGATGAGCTTGGCCGCCGTCTTCTCGCCCACCCCGGGCACGCCCGGGATGTTGTCGGTCGGGTCGCCCTTGAGCGCCTTGTAGTCGATCATCTGGCCGGGCACGAGGTCGAACCGCTCGGCGATCCGCGCCGGGTCGTACAGGATCGTGTTCTCGACGCCGGACCGAGTCGTCATGAGCCTGGTGTGGTCGGTCACGAGCTGGAGCATGTCGAGGTCGCCGGTCACGATGGTCGTATCGAGTCCGCGCCGCTCCGCGTCGACGGTGATGGTCCCGATGACATCGTCCGCCTCGAAACCGGCGAGCTCGTAGACGGGGATGCGCAGCGCCTTGACGACCTCGCGGACTTTGGGGAACTGGTCGCGCAGGTCGTCCGGCATCCGCTGCCGCGTCGCCTTGTACTCGGCGTACTGCTCGTGCCTGAAGGTCGGGCCCTGGAGGTCGAAGGCGACCGCGACGTAGTCCGGATGGAGATCCTGGATCCCGCGCAGGACGATGCTGCAGAAGCCGAAGACCGCGTTGACCAACTCGCCCTTCGAGGTCGTGAGGGGCGGGAGCGCGAAGTATCCGCGATAGATGAGCCCATTGCCGTCGAGCAGCATCAGGCGTTCACTGGGCACGGATCAAGTGTACCCGCGAGGATCCCTCCGGAGCCGGGGATGCGTCAGGCGTCGCCGAGCCGGCGGGCACTCCAGCGGAGGAAGAACAGACCCAGCCCGGCGAACAGGAACGCGACTGAGATCAGCAGCATCGGATCCGGACCCGACGCCGGGCTGACCTGGGTCGACGCGGGGGCCGATCCGAGATCCTCGGGCGACGGCGCGCTGGCCACGGTCCCTGCGCCCTTGCCGCTTGCGTCGGTCAGCGGTCCGCGGGTCGCGGCCGGGTTCGGCTGGACGCTCACCCCGAAGACCGGGGCCGCGCTGCCGGCTGCCCGATCGGGCGCGCCCGATGCGGCCGTCGCGGCGCCGGCGGAGGTCGGGGCGAGCGCAGCGCCAGGGGCGGCTTCGACGCTCGTGTCGTTGGCCGTGCTCTGGGGGTCGGCGACCGGCTGTGCCGCCTGGCCGCCGGCCTGACTCGAGGCCGCACTGCCGCCGAGGCCACCCGGCATGTCGCGGATGACGCTCGGCCCGGAGGCGACCAGGATCCCGACCAGACCGAGCGTGCTCAGGCCGATCGCGAGCGGCCGGCTGAGACTGTCGCGGGACGACCCGATCGCCCGGACCATGCGACGCCACCACGTCCCGCGCAGTCGTGCGGCATCGGCCGGGGTCAGGCTGTAGTCCGCCGGACGCGGCGGGGTGGGCATCGCCCGCGTGGCCGCGACGAGCGTGACGAGGTCGGCGTGGAGGTCGGCGCACCCGCTGCAGGAGGCCACGAGCGACTCGGCAGCCGCACGCTCGCTCGGAGCGAGCGAATGGTCTGTGAGGGACGCGATGAGGGTCAGGTCGTGGGTGCTGTGCGCGGCGGCGGCGGAACGTTCGGTCATCACGCCCGTCAGACGGGCGCTCGAGGCGGTGGGTTCCGCCCGCAAGCGCGCCGCATCGGCGGCGGTGAGCCGGAAGTCGCGTGGGCGAGCCGGCGCCGGCTGTGCCCGGGTCGCGAGCGACAACGCGATGAGGTCCGCAGACAGCGTGGCGCACTCCGTGCAGCCGTCGATCCTCGCCTGCGCGGCCGCGCGCTCGGGCTCAGCCAGGTCGCCGTCCAGCAGGCTCGCGATCAGGTTCGGGTCGTGTCCGCCGTGGCTCCCGCCGGCGTCAACCACGGAACAGCTCCATCCGGTCCACGAGCAGCGCCCGCAGCGCCAGGCGGCCGCGGTGGATCCGGGACTTGACGGTCCCGAGCGACACCCCGGTCATCTCGGCGATCTCGGCGTAGTCGTAGCCCTCGACGTCATACAGGACGATGGCGGCGCGCTGGTCGTCGGTGATCTCGGCCAGGGCGCGCCCAAGAGCGCGGGTGCGCTCGGTGTCGAGAGCAGTCCGTTCGGGGTCGGCTTCGATGCCGGCCGGCGGCTGCCAGCTCTCGTCATCGAGCTCCGGATACGGTTGGACTGGCCGGCGCTTCTTCGCTCGCTGCTGGTCCATCGCGGCGTTGACGCAGATCCGGTTGAGCCACGACTTCACGCTGCCACCACGGAACGAGGTCAGGTTGCGGAACGCGGAGAAGAACGCCTCCTGGACGGCATCGGACGCCTGGTCGCGATCGGGGACCATCCGGACGACCAGCGCGAACAACTGGTCCTGGTAGAGCGTGACGAGGTCGTTGAACGCGTCGAGGTCGCCATCGCGGGCTCGCTCGAGCAGGATGAGATCGCGGCGCTGGACGGGGTCTTCGGCGACCGTCGTCGAGCGAAGGTCCTCCACGGTCGGGGGATCCCTCCGGACGGCGATTCTGAGGCTGGGCGAGTCTAGCATCGGTCTCGGCGGAGACGCCGACTCCCGCGTGCGGGTTCCCTATGGGATCCTCGGGATGCCGCCCGGCACGACCGACCTGATGTCCTTCGGCAGCAACGGACCGACGATCGTGAGGACGAGCGGGACGGTGGTCTTGATCAGGAACTGCCCGATCGTCGACTGATCGAGCGACTCGCTGACGGTCGTGAGGATGCCGAGGCCGGGCACCTGGCCGATCGACCCGGCCGTCCCGAAGTAGGTGTCCAGGATGACGATGGCGGCCGAGATGATGAAGATGGCCTCGACCCCACCGAGGACTGCCCCGAGCGTCCTGTCGGTCGCCCGCGAGAATCCGCCGAGGGTCGCGTGCGACAGGATCGGCCCGCTGACGAGGTTCAGTGCGGTAACGATGACGATGAACGTGACCGCGTAGCCGACCATGTCGGCGTATTCGGGCGGGACCTCCTTGAAGAACCCGGCCACGAGCGTCCCGACCGGGACGCGCAGATAGGCGCCCGCGATGAGCCCGACGACGATGAACGCGAGGCCGGCGAGGCGACGAAGGAGGCCGGTCCGCCAACCACCGGCGACGTATCCCACGATGAACAGCGCGAGCAGCAGGTCGGTCACGGCGCCACGTTACGGCAGGGGCTACGATGTCGCGCGTCACCGTGGCCGGAGTGGCGGAATTGGCAGACGCTGCGGTCTCAAACACCGTTGGGGGCAACCCCGTACGAGTTCAAGTCTCGTCTCCGGCACCATCGACTACCCGCAAATACTGGTCGATCGCCCATCGACCGGCTGTACCATGTCCGCGCCCATGGCGATGCCGAGTCCGCTCATTGGGGTTCCGGCCACCTGTGGTCCAGGAGCGCTCATGCGAGTCGTCACATCCTCGAACGCGCCCCGCGCCCTCCGCCGCTCCAGGAACGACCTTCTGGGCGCCGCATGATCAGCCATCGGCTGCATGCCACGGCGTTCGTCGTCGCACTCACAGCCTCGCTCGGTACGTACAGCCCGGCGCTCGCGGCGTCGGCGCCGATCGCGGCCACCGGATCGATCGCGCTGTCCTCGACGACCGTCCCCTTTGCCGCGACGATGATCGATCCCATCGCCGGAGGTGTCGTCCGGAATCACGGGCGGTGGACGACGTCCGCGGGGCCGCAGGTCGTCGAACTCATCGACGTCGACCCGGCGGCTCCCGGGATCAGCCTCGAGACCTCAGGCCCCGCTGCCGGCGTGAATGCCATCGAGACCGTCCGAAGTCAGGCCAGCAGGGTCTCAGCCGACGGCCACCGAGTGGTCGCAGCCATCAACGGAGACACGTTCGGCGCGATCGACGCGGTCACACACGCGCCGGCGGGTCTCCAAGTCCACGCCGGTGAGTTGATCAGCGCGTCTATCACGTCGAAGCCCACGCTCGGGTTCGACGCCGACGAGCACCCTCGGCTGGGCGACGTCGCCGTGCGCGCCACCGTCACGCTGCCCGACGGCGTGACGACGCTTGGCATCGATCGCATCAACAAGTCGCGTCGAACCGGCGACCTCGTGCTGTACACCCGGCGCTGGGGTCCCTCGACCCATACGAGTTCGGGTGGCGCCGAGGTCGTGCTCACCGGGGCGGCGGTGCCGCTTCGGACGAAGGGCACCTGGACCGCCACGGTGGCCTCCGTCCTGGCGATTGGCAGCAACACCGCGATCCCGGCCGGATCGCTCGTCCTGTCCGCACAGGGCACGGACGCGGCTGCACTCGCGCATCTCGTGAAGGGAGCCGTCGTCTCGGTCACGACCACCGTCACACCCGGCTGGGAGGACGTCGTCGAGGCGATCAGCGGTCGCGAGTGGCTGGTCGAGGATGCCCGCGAGAGCGTCCATCCAGTGTCGACACTGACCGCCGAGACGCACCCGAGGACGGCCATCGCGAGCCGGGCCGACGGGACCCTCGTCCTGGCCACCGTCGACGGCCGGCGGGACGGGTACAGCATCGGCGTCACCGCGTCGGAGCTCGCGGGGATGCTCCTCGCCCGGGGAGCCGTCCAGGCCATCATGCTCGACGGCGGCGGCTCCACGACGGCCCTCGTCCGCCGCCCGGGCGATGTCGAAGCGACCCTCGTCAACCGCCCGTCGGACGGGACCGATCGCCCGGTGAGCGACACACTGTTCGTGGTCTCGTCGACTCGCACCGGGCCGCTGGCTGACATCGTCGTCCGGCCGGGTGACGCGCACGTGCTCGTCGGCGAGACCGTCGCCTTCCAGGCGAGAGGGGTCGACGCGGCGCTGAACGGCGTGAGCGTCTCGGGCGCACCCGTCGCGTGGTCGATGACCGGAAGCGCGGGCACGCTCGGCAGCGCCGGCACGTTCCGGGCTCTCGCTCCGGGCGAGGCGACCGTCACGGCAACCATTGGACAACGCGCGGCGTCGGCGGCGCTGACAGTCGATCCCGACATGGTCGCGCCGCTGGCGCTGCCACCCATCACGCGCCTGCAGCGCGGTGCGACCGTCGCGGCGAACGCCGTGCCCGTGGCAGTCAGCTGGCCGGCGGCGGTCGACATCGGCACCGGCGTGGCCGGCTATGAGCTTCGGCGGCGGCTGGATGGTGGGGCGTGGGCCGATGTCAGCCTGCCGAGCCCCGCGTCCACGAGCATCTCGCAGCTCCTGCCGACCAGCAGGGCGGTCCAATACGAGGTCCGCGCGACCGACAGGGCCGGCAACGTCGGCGCCTGGCGGACGGGATCCGCGTTCCACCTGCGCCTCGCGTCGGAATCGTCGTCCGCGGTCCACTACGCGGGGACGTGGGTCCGTCGTGCCTCGTCGACCGCCCTCGGCGGCGTCATCAAGTCATCGCACACCCGGGGAGCGACCGCTACCTACTCGTTCACGGGCAACCAGGTCGCCTGGATCGCCGCGCGCGGTCCGACTCGCGGCTCGGCGCGCATCTCCGTCGACGGCCGGACCGTGACGACGGTCAGCCTCCACAGCGCGACCACCCTGCCGAGCAGGGTCGCCTTCACCTACGCGTGGAGCAGCGTCGGCAAGCATCGGATCACCATCCGTGTCGCCGGCACGTCCGGCCATCCGAGCGTGGACGTCGACGGGTTCGCCGTGGCCGATTCGGCCAGCGCCTATCCCGTCCTCGTCGGCGCCGGCGACATCGGGTCGTGTACCAGCTCGGCGGATTCGGCGACGGGGAGGCTGCTCGATCGGATCCCGGGCACGGTCTTCGCGGCCGGCGACATCGCCTACCAGTCGGGTACCGCTTCCCAATTCGCGAAGTGCTACGGCCCGGCCTGGGGCCGGTTCAAAGGGCGGACACGCCCGGTGCCGGGCAACCACGACTACGTGTCGTCTGGCGCAGCGCCGTACTTCGCCTACTTCGGGACACGCGCCGGCACGGCAGGTCAGGGCTGGTACGCCTACGACGTCGGGACGTGGCGGGTCTACAGTCTGAACTCGAATTGCTCCAGCGTCGGCGGATGCGGGCCGGGATCGCCCCAGGAGACGTGGCTGCGGGCGGACCTCACAGCGAACCCGCGGGCGTGCGTGGCGGCCATCTGGCATCACCCCCTGTTCAGCTCGGGCCAGCATGGCGGCACCGGCGAGACGCGGCCGCTCTGGGACGCCCTGTACGAAGCCGGCGCCGACGTCGTGATCAACGGCCACGATCACGACTACGAGCGCTTCGCTCCGCAAGCTCCGACTGGAAGCGCGGATGCCGGCGCCGGCATCCGCGAGTTCGTGGTCGGGACGGGCGGGACAGGGTTGCGCTCGTTCTCGACCGTACGCGCCAACTCGGAGGTGCGCAGGACCGGCGTGTTCGGAGTCCTCAAGCTCGAGCTCAAGCCGACGAGCTACTCGTGGCGGTTCGTTCCCGTGTCGGGCAACACGTGGACCGATACCGGCTCGGCGAGCTGCCACTGACCCGGCCGCGGATACGAGCGTAGACTCCCGCCGCCACGCCTCGGAGGATCCGCACTCGATGCCGTCTCACCACCCCGCCATCGGCTACCCGACGAACCGACTGCTGGCCGTCATCGACGATCCGACCGAGGCGGCCGCGGCGATGGCCAAGCTGCAAGCGACCGGGATCGCAACGCGCGACCTCGAGATCCTGCGCGGCGAGGAGGGGGCCGACCGGATGGACGGTACCGGCGAGGTGTCCGGCTGGCTCGGGCGGCTGCGGCGCGCGTTCGATTTCACGCTGATGGACCAGCTGGTTGACTTCGCCGCCTACGAGCGCGCTCTGCGCGACGGCCGGGCGGTCGTGATGGTCCACGTCCACGGTGACGTTCCGAAGGCGGCGGCCCGCGAGATCCTGAAGCGCCACCGCGGGCACTTCATCAACTACTACGGGCGGTTCGCGACCGAGGAGCTGGACACGTGGCGCGGGCCCGAGCCCGACATCCCGGGCTATCTCCGCCGCTGACCGGCCTGCAGCACGACCAGCGGTGTGGCCAGCCGGCGGAGGTCGTCCAACGGGTCGCCCTCGACGAGCACCAGGTCTGCCTGCCGGCCGGGCAGCACGGAGCCGACCAGGTCATCGACCCCGAGCATCCGTGCGGCGGCGCTCGTCGCAGCCTTGATCGCCGCCATCGGCGACGCGCCGTGCTCGTGGAGCAGGGCGATCTCGCGCCAGACCATGTCGGCGGTCACTCCGACCTCGCCCGTGTCCGTGCCCGTCGCGACCGGGATCCCGAGCGCGATGGCGGCTTCGGTCGAGGCGCGATGGCGTCGTTCGATGAGGTCCTGACGCTCGCGCTGGACGGGCGTCAGGCCAGGCAGCGTCCGGTTGACATCGGTCACGACCAGGGTCGGGACCAGGAACGCACCGGACGCGGCGAGGGCCTCGATGGCAGCCTGGTCGGCGAGCCAGGCATGCTCGATGCTGTCGACCCCCGCCGCGGCCGACCGTCGGACCGATTCGCCGTCCTGGGCGTGACTCATGACCCGGACGCCGAGCTCGGCGGCGGTCCGGACGATGGCGCGCAGCTCATCCTCGGTCAATTCGGGCGCGCCGTGGACCATCCGACCCGGAGCCAGACCGGTCGTCGTCAGCATGGCCGCCTCCGAGGCGACGACCTTGACCACGTCCGCCCCGTCGCGGACGACGCGTCGCGTCGCGCTGACGAGCGCCTCCGGACCGTCGGCCTCGATCCCGAACGCGAAGCCGTGCCCGCCGGTGATCCCGACGGCCGTTCCGGCCACGACGAGCCGTGGCCCCGGCACGTGGCCTGCCGCGATCGCATCGCGCAGGATCACCTCGAGGTTGCGGATCGATCCGGCACCTCGGGCGGTCGTCACGCCGGCGTGGAGGGCAAGGGCCGCGTGACCGGCCGCGGCCAGCACGATCTCGGCGTCGGAGCGACGGGCGATCGTCGCGATCGAGCCCTCGGACGGGTCGAAGGTGTAGTGCGCGTGGGCGTCGATCAGACCGGGCAGCAGCGTCCGACCGCGACCGTCGATGATCGTCGGCCGGTCGTCGTCGCCAGGGGGCGGAGGCACCGGCCCGCCGTGGTCGACGATGGCCGCGATCAGCTCGCCGTCAACGATGACGTCGACATCGGTCCGGGCATCGTCGGACATCCCGTCGATGAGCCGGACCGCCTCGAAGATCGTGCGCATCACGCCATGCTACCGACCCGTCGGACCGGCCGCGGCTAGACTCCCGCTCGTGTCAGCCGTCAGCCTCCAGCGCCGCTACAGCCCCGAATCGCGCTGCTTCGGGTGCGGCCCGGCCAACCCCGACGGCCTCCGGATCGAGAGCCACGAGGTGACCGGCACGCCCGGGGAGCTGCGGGCCGAGTGGCAGCCACTCCCCCATCACGCCGCGTTCGACAACGTCCTCAACGGCGGGATCATCGGGACCCTGCTCGACTGTCACGCCAACTGGACAGCGGCCATGCGGTTGATGCGCGATCGCGGCCTGGCCGGTCCACCCGGCTGCGTCACGGCCGACTATGCGATCCGCCTGCGCCGTCCGACACCGGTCGATCGGCCCGTCCAGCTCCGGGCCTGGCCTGTGTCGGTCGAGGGCGACCGGGTCGTCGTCGACGCAGAACTGGCCTCCGGTGGCATCATCACCGCCACATGCCGCGGCACGTTCGTCGCCGTCGGTCCCGACCACCCCGCGTACGAACGCTGGTAAGAGGAGCCCCATGTTCCACCGTTTCTTCGGACACAACGACAAGGCCGACGACGGGATCGTCGAGCGACCTGCTCCGGCGCCGGTCTCGGACGGCGAAGGCGATACGGCGACCGTCCGGCGGATCGTCGCCAAGCTCGAGGCGATGCCGCCCGAGCAGGCTCGGTTCCTGGCGGCCGCCGCGTACACCCTGGCCCGTGCCGCGAACGCTGACATGGACATCAGCGACGAAGAGACCGCCGCCATCGAGAAGGAGCTCCAGGGGCACGAGTCGATCGACGAGGCCACCGCCGTCATGGTCACCGAGATGGCCAAGCTCCAGGCAAAGACGGTCGGCGCCACCGAGGACTACGTGGTGACCCGCGAGTTCAAGGCGCTGTCGGACGACGGCCAGCGCCTGGTGGTCATGCGCGCCTGCTTCGCGGTCATGGCTGCGAACGGCACGATCTCGGCCGAGGAGACCGCGGTCATCAACGAGATCGCGGAGGAACTCGACATCGACGACGCGGCCCTCAACGCCATCCGGGCCGACTACCACGAGCAGTTCTCGGCGGTCCAGCAGGTCCGGCGGGTCTCCGGCGGCGCATGAGGCCGCTCCGGCTCAGCTGAGCCGGAGGTCCACCAGGCCGTCGCCGAGCCGACGCCGGACCTCGGCCAGCATCTCGGCGTCGTAGGCGACGCCGCGCCGCAGCTCCATCTCGCCGCCGCCCGGCCCGGGGATGTGGATGACGACGCGCGTCCCGCCCGGCCGTTCCCGCATGACGGACTTGAACGCTTCCATCGCCCCGACGACGCGGTCGGTCGGCGCGTTGCCCGCGAAGCGCACGTGGAGGATCGTGCCAGGTCCGGCGTCGGTCGGGGCGTCGTTGCTGGCGTCGGCCACGATCCGCGAGCGCATCTCATCGGGGACCGGCGGCTCGTCGTCGGCGTCCGAGCCGATGGCAGCTCCGGGCGTGGCCGGATAGGTCGAGACGGGTTCGGCCGGAGCGATCTGCGGCAGGGTCGCGGCCGGCACTGCATCGGTGGCCACGCCGCCGCGCTTCGGCGAGACGAACGGCACGGACGGCGGGACGCCCGGACCGACCGGCACCGGGACCGGCGCGGGCTGCCCAGGTCCGACCGCCACCATCGACCGGCCGCGATCGGACGAGCCGTGCCCGTTCCCGTTGCCGTTGTAGCCACCGGACCCGCGACGCCCGCCGCCACGGTCGCCCGCCGCGACCTGCCGTGCGAAGGCCTCCTCGCCCGCCGCCGCCGCACCGTCCCACTCGACCGCGAGGTCGGCGAGGAGTGACACGTCCTCGCTCTTGTGATCGACCCGCCCGGCGACCAGCAGGATCTCGCCATCGCGCCAGGTGCCCATCGTCTGCTCGTACAGCCGCGGGAAGACGACGACCTCGATGGTCCCCTGCAGGTCCTCCAGGGTGACGATCGCCATGGTCGCCTTGGCCTTGGTGATGACCGTCCGCACGCCGGTCACGATCCCGCCGACGACGACGCGCTGGCCGTCGAGCGACTCGTCGCGCAGGTCGCTCGAATAGGCGGTCACGAACCGGCCGACCCGCTCGGCGACCTCGCCCATCGGGTGCTCCGAGAGATACAGCCCGAGCAGCTCCTTCTCCCAGCGCAGACGCTCACGGACAGGGACTTCGGTCGCGGTCGGGAGCGGCCGCTCGAAGGCGGCCGGGTCGTCGGCGCCCATGTCGAACAGCGAGGTCTGGCCGCTGATCCGGTCGCGCTGGGTGGCCTGGGCCGCGGCGACCGCGTCGTCGAGCCCGAGCAGGATCTGCGAGGGATGTCCGAACGGGCTGAGCGCCCCGACCTTCGCCAGCGCCTCGAGCACCTTGCGATTGGCGAGGCGCAGGTCGATCCGGGTGCAGAAGTCGGTCAGCGAGCGGAAGTCGCCGCCCTCCTCGCGCGCGGCGATGATCGATTCGATGGCGCCCTGGCCGACGTTCTTGACGGCCAGCAGACCGAACCGGATCGCCTCGCCCTCGACGGTGAACTCGAGATGGCTCTGGTGGACGTCGGGCGGCAGGACCTCGATGCCCATCCGGCGGCACTCTGCGACGGCGGCCGCGACCTTCTCCTCGTTCGATCGGAAGGCGGTCAGCACGGCGGTCATGTATTCGACCGTGTGGTTCGCCTTCATGTACGCCGTCTGGTAGGCGATCAGGCCGTAGCAGGTGGCGTGGGCCTTGTTGAAGCCGTAGCGCTCGAACGGCTCGAACGCCTTGAACACGGCGTCGATGACGTTGGCGGCCACACCGCGTTCCGCGGCCTGGGTGACGAACTTCTCCTTCTGCGCCCGCAGCACCGCTGACTTCTTCTTGCGGATGGCGTAACCGAGGGTGTCCGCCTCCGGCCCCGTGAACCCGCCGAGGGCGATGGCCGCGGACATGATGTCCTCCTGGTAGACGAAGATCCCGTAGGTCTTCTCCAGGTACGGCTCGAGCAGCGGGTGGAGATAGGTCACCGGCTCCTGGCCGTGCTTGCGCCGGATGTAGGCGGGGATGTTGTCCATCGGCCCGGGCCGGTACAGCGCGACCATCGCGGCGAGGTCGTAGACCGAGGTCGGGCGGAGGTCCCGGACGTAGCGGCGCATGCCCGCCGACTCCAGCTGGAAGACGCCGGTCGTCTCGCCCGAAGCGAGCAGGTCGAAGGTCGTGACGTCGTCGAGCGGGATGTCGTCGAGGTCGATCTCGATGCCGCGGTTGGCCCGGACGAGGTCGACCGCCTGGCGCAGGATGGTCAGGTTCGACAGCCCCAGGAAGTCGAACTTGAGCAGCCCCAGCGCCTCGATGGCGTGCATCTCGTACTGGCTCATCAGGCCGTCCGAGTTGGTCGCCTTCTGGAGCGGCATCAGCTCGGTCAGCGGCTCGCGGCTGATGACGACGCCCGCGGCGTGGGTCGACGCGTTGCGCGCGACGCCCTCGAGGTGGCGGGCGAAGTCGGTGATGCGCTTGACCGCAGGATCGCCCTCGACCATCCCGCGCAGCTCGGCGGACGTCTCGATCGCCTCGTCGAGCCGGATGCCGAGCTGGTTCGGGACGGCCTTGGCGATGCGGTCCACTTCGCCGTACGAGTGACCCAGCACGCGACCCACGTCGCGGATGGCTGCCCGTGCCAGCATCGTGCCGAAGGTGATGATCTGGGCGACGTGATCCTGGCCGTACTTGCGCCCGACGTAGGCGATGACCTCCTCGCGCCGGCCGTCCTCGAAGTCGACGTCGATGTCGGGCATCGTCACCCGGTCCGGGTTGAGGAAGCGCTCGAACGGCAGCTGGTAGAGGATCGGGTCGACCGGCGTGATGCCGAGCGTGTAGGTCACGATCGAACCCGGCGCGGACCCCCGGCAGGTCGTCTGGATGCCCTGCTCGCGGGCGAACGCGATGAAGTCGGCGACGATGAGGAAGTAGCCGGCGTAGCCCATCGTCAGGATGACGCCGAGCTCGTAGTCGAGCCGCGCCTGGAGCTCCGGCGTGACTGTCCCGTAGCGGCGCTCCAGACCGCGCTGGCATTCCGCCCGGAGCCAGGTTTCGGTGGTGTAGCCGTCCGGCACCGGGAAATGCGGGATGCGCAGCTGGCCGAGCGGCAGCGACAGGTCGGTCATCTCGGCGATCCGGCGGGTGTTCCGGATCGCGTCGGGATGGTCCGGGAAGAGAGCGGCCATCTGGGCGGCGGACTTCACGTAGAAGTCGTGCGTGTCGAAGCGCATCCGGTTCGGCGTGTCGAGGTTATTGCCCGTCCCCACGCAGAGCAGGACGTCGTGCGCCTCGGCCTGGTCCTCGCGGACGTAGTGGAGGTCGTTCGTCACGACGAGGGGGAGGCCGACCTCCGGGGCGAGCCGCAGGAGCTGCTCGGTCAGCCGGTGTTGGTCCGGCATGCCGTGGTCCTGCAGCTCGAGATAGAAGCGGTCCTTGCCGAAGATGTCGCCGTATTCGCCGGCGAGGTTCCGGGCAAGCTCCCAGTCCTCGACCTCGAGCGCCTTGGGGATCTCGCCCGACAGGCATGACGACAGCCCGATGAGGCCCTCGCTGTACTTCGCGAGGTGCTCGCGGTCGATCCGTGGCTTGTAGTAGTAGCCGTCGATGTGAGCGTCCGTGACGAGCCGGCAGAGGTTCCGGTAGCCGACGAGGTCCTGGGCGAGGAGGATGAGGTGGAACGGCTGGGCGTCGGCCTTGCCTTCCTTGTCGGTCATCGATCGGCGGGCGACGTACGTCTCGACCCCGATGATCGGCTTGATGCCCTTGGTCCGGGCCGCCTGGTAGAAGGCGACCGCGCCGTACAGCGCGCCGTGGTCAGTGATCGCCATCGAATCCATGCCCAGCTGTGCCGCCGTATCGACCAGCTCGGTGATCCGGCCGAGGCCGTCGAGCAGGCTGAATTCGGAGTGGACGTGGAGGTGCGTGAAATCGTTCGGGGCGAGGGTCGTCACGGGAGGTCAATG
>CAWAKU010000007.1:0-45410 GCA_963782715.1 uncultured Chloroflexia bacterium | reverse complement strand
GGCCGTCGACGTGCTGAGGGCGCTCGATGGGATGGGACCGCGTGGGTAGCCTGCAGCCGAACGGCCGCGACCAAAGCCGCAAGCCGATCACGCTCGCCGCCGACGCTGTCGTCTTCGACTGCGACGGCGTGCTTGTGGACTCGGCAGAGAGCGTCGAGCGGAGCTGGCGCCGGTGGGCAGAGCAGGTCGGGCTCAGCTTCGACGCGGTACCCGCCGAGATCCACGGCCGAACCTCCCGTGCGACCGCCGAGGCGCTGCTGCCGCCCGAGGCGGTTGCGTCCGCGGCGGCGCTGATGGAGCTGATCGAGATCGACGACGCAGCGTCCGTCCGGGCAGTGCCCGGTGCACAGGTGCTGCTGGCATCGGTGCCGGCGGACCGGTGGGCCGTCGTCACGTCCGGGACTCGGCCGCTGTTCTCGGCACGCATGGCCGCGTCGGGCCTGCCGCTACCGACGATCGCAGTGACCGCCGACGACGTCGCCCGCTCGAAGCCGGATCCCGCGGGCTACGCCCGCGCCCTCCAGCTCCTCGGCGTCGACCCCGGGCGGGCCGTGGTCCTCGAGGACGCCGTGCCAGGCATCTTGGCCGCGCGCGCAGCCGGCGTCCGGTGGGTGGTCCGCGTCGGGCTGGGCGCCCGCATGTCGGGCGAGGACGCCGTGATCCGCGATCTCCGCGATGCGCGGTGGACGGGCGGCCTGCAGTTGACGGGCGACGTCTGGAGCCAGATGGACCCGACGTGAGGCGACCTGCGCCGGCCGTCCTCGTAGGCCCGCGCGGGCCTGGCCCGCTAGTCCCAGTCGCCCGCGAACGCGCGGTTCGCCTCGAGGTACTCGTCGACGAGCGCCCGGGCGCGTGAGTAGGACAGCACCAGCGGATGCGCCATGAGGGCCTCCGTCGCCACGTGCCGCGACCGCCGGGCGATGGCCTCCACCGTCAGCCGCTCGTACAGCTTCACGGCCCGCATGAGCAGCAACTGCGACTCGGGGATCGCGCCGATCGCGACCGGCGTCACGCCCGACCCGTCCGCGACGCAGCTCACCTCGACGACGTCATCGGCGCCCATCCCGGTGATCGCGGTTCCGTTGGGCACGTTCACCGCGGTATGGAGCGGCGTGCCGCGGGCGAACGCCTCCATCAGGTCGAGCGCCACGCCGGCGTAGCCCTCATCGTGCTCAGGCGGCTCTGGGAGGTCGGGCGTCGCCGCCATGGCATCTGCGACCTCCATCGACGGGGCATCCGCAAAGGCGTAATGCATGTACGTCGCCTCGCGCCGCGAGATCGCGTGCCGCCATGCGCGCAACGCGCCCTCCGGGTCGGTCGAGGCGTCGATGGCGGCCAGCTTCGCCAGCATCGCCCGGTTGATGGACGTCACCTCCTCGCCCCGCGTCCGCTCCTCCCCCGCGATCTCGGCGAGCGCACGCTCGGCGTAGTAGTAGTAGTAGAGGTACTCGTTGGGGGCCATCCCGACCTGGGCGAGCAGGTCGGGCTCGTACATGCGCAGGTACGTGGTCGCGATGAAGGCCGGATCGCGCAGCAGCTTCGCCAGCCGGTCGGTCCCGTCCTGGCTGACGGAGCGCGTCCATGACAGGTGGTTGAGGCCGAACACCTCGGGTCGCAGGGTGTTGACCGGGACGCCGAGCCACGCGGCCACGCCGCGATGGACGGTGTTGGCGCTGTCGCAGATGCCGACCGCCCGCTCGAACCCCGCATCCCTGAGCGCCTGGACGACCAGGCCGGCGGGGTTCGTGAAGTTGAACAGCCACGCCCCAGGACTGACGGCATCGAGCAGCTCGGCGTAGCCGAGGATGGCCGGCAGGTTCCGCAAGGCCATCCCGAAGGCTGCCGGACCGGTCGTCTCCTGGCCCAGCACGCCATGGGACAGGGCGATCCGCTCATCGCTCACCCGACCCTCGTCGAACCCTGCCCGGATCGTGGTCACGACGTGGCTGGCCTCGGTCAGCGCCCGCCGCGCGTCGGTCGTGAGCGTGACCTTGAACGGACTCCCCGCCTCGCGGGCGATGAGCTGGCAGATCGCCCCGATCGTGGCGAGCTTCTGCTCATCGATATCCATCAGGCAGACCTCGTCGAGCCCGATCCGCCCGCTGCGGCGGATGCAGGCCTCCACGAACATCGGGATCCGAACGCCCGCTCCGCCGATGAACGTGAGTTTCATGACCGGTCCCTCAACCGCTGTTCCGGGCCGTCGGCTGACGCGGGTCGCCGGCTCGGGCGTGGAGTCGCCGCACCTGCGCAAGGTCGGGCGCCACGGTGACGCCGGGAGCGGTCGTCGACAGGCCGGCGCACACGTTCGCCTGGCGCAGCGAGTCGTCGAGCGAGTCGCCGGCCAATAGGCCCGCGATCAACCCCGCGTTGAAGCAGTCGCCGGCACCGGTCGTGTCGACCGCGTCGCACACAAGCGCCGGGGCCTCCGACCGGACGCCCCGATGCATGGCGATCGCCCCGAGCGGACCCCGTTTGATGACCACGAGCTCCGTGCGCCGACCGAGGATCTCGAGGGCGTCCTCCGCGTCGGCGGCGCCGGTCACCTGGAGCGCCTCCGACTCGTTGGGCACGAAGACGTCGGCCAGCTCGAGCGTCTGGACGACGCCAGGCGTGGCCAGGGTCGCCGTCGTGAACTGCGGGTCGAGGACGTACAGCGCGTGCCGGCTGTCGAGTGCCTGCCGGACGTCGTCGGGGCGACGGTGCGGGAAGCCGCCGCTGACGAGGTAGCACCGCGCGTCGTGGCGACGGATCAGCTCGACATCATCGAACTCGTCAGCCCACTCCTCGAAGGACACGAACCCGCGCTCGTGCGGCATGGAGAACGAGGCGGTCACGAGGCGCCGGGGTCGGTCGACGACCCGGAACAGCCGGTCGTCCAGTCCCTCGGCGGCGGCCTCGGCGAGCACGAAGGAGGAGAACACGTCGTTGCCGAAGACCGTCGACCAGCCGACGTGCAGGCCCAGCCGGTGCATCGCCGCCACGACGTTGAACGTCCCGCCTGGCGTCATCGCGAAGCCGCTGGCCATGATCTCGGCGCCAAGCCGTGGTGCATCGGCGAGCCCCGTGAAGATGAGGTCGGCGTACCAGGTGCCGCCCACGACGACATCGAACCCGAGCTCGGAACCGTCGGTCATCGCTGACCCAGCGGATTCTCGCCCGGTTCAGGGCGCCGTGCTCCTGCACCGCCATCCGACGCGTGAGGTGCGCATGGGCTAGCTCGCCAAAGCCGCTGCCGTGACCTGCGCAGCCGGGTCCGGCTGAGCGACATGGCAGGCCACCATGTGACCGGGCGCCATCGGCCGGAGGACGGGCGTCACGCGCGAGCACTCCTCGACCGCGTACTGGCAGCGCATGCGGAACCGGCAGCCCGGCGTGGGGTTCACCACCTTGGGCGGCTCGCCGATCGTCGCGGACGTGGTGAAGCTCGTCCGCTCCCTCGGGTCGGGCACGGCGGCGAGCAGCAGCTGCGTGTACGGATGCCTCGGGTCGGCCAGGACCCCCTCGGCCGGACCCGTCTCGACCACATGACCGGCGTACATGACCATGATCCGGTCGGCCACGTAGCGGGCGCTGGCGATGTCGTGGGTGATGTAGAGCATCGAGACGCCCAGCCGCTCGCGCAGGTCCATCATCAGGTTGAGGATGCCGGCCCGGATCGACACGTCGAGCATCGAGACTGGCTCGTCGGCCACGATCAGCCGGGGCTGGACGGCCAGCGCGGCCGCGAAGCCGACGCGCTGCCGCTGGCCGCCGCTCATCTCGTAGGGGAACTTGTCGAGCATCTCCCGGGCCGGGGTCAGGCCCACGGTCTCGAACAGCCGCTCCAACTCCTCGCTGCGCTGGGCCTGGTTCAGCTCGGGCCGGTGGAGCTCGAGGCTTCGGACCACGCCGTGGGAGACCCGGAACACGGGGTTGATGGAGCTGTACGGATCCTGGAACACCATCGGCACCTGCCGCCGGTACCAGAGCAGGTCGCGGCGCGACCGGAGGTCCTGCACCCTGCGGCCCCGGAAGTAGATCTCTCCGCTCGTGGGCCGGTGGATCATCGCGAGCAGCCTGGCGACGGTGCTCTTGCCGCTGCCGCTCTCGCCCACGAGCGCGAGGATCTCCCGTTCCCGGATGGCGATGTTGGCGCCGTCGACCGCGTGCAGCATCTGCTTCGAGAAGAGGCCGCCCAGGCGGAAGTGCTTGGTCAGGTCGACGGTCCGCAGCACCGGCTCGTCGGCGGGCGTGGGCGTCGTCTCGGGGGCGGCGGTCCCGGCCATGGTCAGACGGCCTCCGCCCGGTCGGCCGAGTACAGGAAGCACCGGACCTGCGACTGCCCGACCCAGCCGAGAGCCGGGAGCTCCGTCGCGCACCGCTCCATGGCGGACGGGCACCTGGGCTGGAACCGGCAGCCGGCGGGCGGGTGGCCCAGGTCCGGCGGGCTGCCCGGGATCCCGGTCAGGGCCCGTCTCGGCCCGCGGATCGACGGGAAGGCGTCCAGCAGGCCCTTGCTGTAGGGGTGGAGCGGGTTGGCGAAGAGGGCCTCCGTGCTGGACACCTCCACCAGCTGGCCCGCGTACATCACCGTCAGGCGGTCCGAGTAGTGGCTCACCAGCGACATGTCGTGGGTGACGAAGATCACGGCGAACCCGAGGCGCTGCTGGAGCTCCTTGATCTGGGTCATCAGGGAGCGCTGCCCCACGACGTCGAGGGCGGACGTCGGCTCGTCCATGATCACCAGGTCCGGCGTGAACAGCAGGGCCATCGCGATCATCGCCCGCTGCCGCATGCCGCCGGAGAGCTGGTGCGCGTAGCTGGCCAGGTGGACCTCGTCGATGCCCACCAGGCGCAGGGCCTCGATCGACCGGTCTCGGATCTCCGCGTCGGACATCGTGCCGTGCGCCTGCATGACGTCGCGGAACTGCGCCGCGATGCTCAGCGTCGGGTTGAGCGCGTTCATGGCGCTCTGCATGACCACCGAGTAGTCGCGCCAGCGGAGCGCCCGCAGCTGCTCGTCCTGCAGCGTCACGAGGTTCTGGCCCCCGAACATCACGCTGCCCTCCGAGATCTCGGCAGGCGGCGAGAGCAGGCGCGCGATCGCGAACAGGAGCGTCGACTTGCCGCAGCCGGACTCGCCGACGATGGCCAGGAACTCGCCCGCCTCGAGCGTCAGGTCGACATGGTCGACCGCCCGGACATCGACCGTCTCGGTCACGTAGTCCACGCAGAGGCCGCGGACCTCAAGCAGCGGGGTCGCCACGGCGCCTCCGGTTCGTCTTGCGCAGGGCAGGGTTCGCGATCTCGTCGAACGCGTAGTTGAGGAGCGCGAACGAGGTGCCCATGAAGGCGACCGCGATGATGGGCGACAGCAGCCACCAGGCGTTGCCGGACTCGAGGGCACTCGCCTGCTGGGACTGGTAGATCATCGTGCCCCAGGTGAGCGTGTCGCCGACGTTGCCGAAGCCCAGGAACTGCAGACCGGCCATCGTGGCCACGACGTACACCGACGTCCCGAGGAAGGTCGCGACGATGAGCGGGAGCATGTTGGGCAGGATCTCGACGAAGATCACGTACGAGCGTCGCTCGCCTCGGACGCGTGCCGCCTCGAGGAACTCCTTGGACCGGATGGACAGGCCCTGGGCGCGGAGCTGCCGGGCGCCGAAGGCCCAGCTGGTGATGGTCATGACGAAGACGATGGCCGCAAGGCCGCCGCTGGCCAGGTAGGTGGACAGGACGATGAGCAGCGGCAGCGCCGGGATGACCAGGAACACATCCGTGGTCAACGACAGCCCCATGTCGGTCCTCCCGCCGGCGTAGGCCGCCGTGACGCCGATGACGACGGAGATGGCGGTCACGAGGAGGGAGATGAGGACCGTGGCGAAGAGGGTGACCCCCGTCGCGTGGACCAGCTGCGAGAGCACGTCGTAGTTGAGCTGGGTCGTGCCCAGCGGGTAGTCCGGCCATGACGGCGGGAACTGCGAGCAGTTGGGCACCTTCCCCGCGGCGATGGCCTCCTGCCGGCACTGGGCGATCACGTCCTTGGGGACCACGCTCTCGTTCCACGGCTGGCTGGTGATCACGTCCGGGAAGAGCGCCACGAAGAGCAGGATCAGGAACATCACCAGTCCGAGGGTGGCCTTGCGGTTCCGCAGGATCGCCTTCGAGACCCTGGAGATGGCCTCCCTCGACGAGGTGGGGGTGGTCGGTGGCCGCGTGAGGGACGCGTCGATCGCTGTCACGGCGCTCGCCTATGCGGTCCGCGTGCGCGGGTCGAGCCACGCCGTCAGGACGTCCGCCAGGAGCACGAAGATGAGGACCGCCATGGTGTAGAGCAGGAAGAGCGCCTGCTGCAGCGGCAGGTCCCGGCTCGCGGTCCCCTGGTAGAACAGGTAGCCGAGGCCCTGGTACGAGTAGATGTACTCGACCAGGATCGACCCGCCGAGGATGAACCCCATCTGCATCGCGAAGCCGGTGAGGTTGGGCAGGATCGCGTTGCGGGCCGAGTAGCTGATCATGATCCGCCACGACGACAGGCCCTTGGCCCGCGCCATTCGCACGTAGTCCTCGGACAGCGTGGCGATCATGTTGTTGCGCATCGTGTAGATCCAGCCGCCGGCGGCGGCCAGCACCAGCGTGACCGCCGGCAGGAAGGCGTGGTACCCGATGTCCGCTGCCGACTGGAAGGTCAGCGTCGGCGGGCTCGAGTAGGGGTGGTTCTCCGGGAACCAGTGCAGGGCGACGCCGAAGATCAGCAGGAGGACGAGGCCCAGGAAGAAGATCGGGAACGTGGTCACGATGAACAGGAGCGGTGAGAGGAGGTTGTCCGTCCAGCCGCCCCGACGCCAGGCCCCGAGCATGCCGAGCAGCGTTCCCAGGCCGAAGGCGATGACCGTGGCCACGCCCACGAGGCCGATCGTCCAGGGCAGCCCCTGCATGATCTTGGTCATGACCGGCACCTGGTCGGTCGTCACGCCGAAGTTCAGCGTGAGGCAGTTGCCGAGGTAGGCGATGTAGGCGAGCACCGGGTTCTGGTTGGCCGTCCCGAACTCCGCCTCCAGCGCCGCCAGCTGCGCCGGCGTGGCGTTGTGGATGTGCGACCACATCGCGAGGGCGGCATCCCCCGGCATGAGCCGGGGGATGATGAAGTTGAGCGTCAGGGCCGC
Organism: uncultured Chloroflexia bacterium; assembly: GCA_963782715.1. Classification (GTDB taxonomy): domain Bacteria; phylum Chloroflexota; class Limnocylindria; order Limnocylindrales; family CSP1-4; genus SPCO01. The sequence continues at coordinate 38,259 of CAWAKU010000007.1, read as the reverse complement.
CCAGAGCGTCAGGAGGAACAGCGCCAGCCTGCGGCCGATGAAGCGCATCCCTGGTCGAGTCCTCCTGTGCGCCCTGAACGATAGCCGTGCTGGCCTACTTGCCCCAGATGGTGGTGAGCAGGACCATGTTGTCGGGGATGTTCCACGGCGCGGGCTGGCAGTACGGGTTGTCCGCATTGGGCCAGCCGTCGATGGTGGTGGTGTCGTACTGGAACCAGTTGGCTGCCTCGGTGACCGGGATGACCGGGACCTCGTCATTCATGATCTTGCCGAGCTGCTTGACGATCGACTTCTGCTCGTCGATGGACGTGGACTTGAGGTACTGGGCGATCAGGCTGTCGGCCGTCGGGTTCTTGTACTTGCCGTAGTTCGAGAAGCTGCCGCTGTCCATGTCGTTGCGGAGCTCGTAGAACGGCGTGGGGCCGCCCTGGGCGGCGTTGTAGCCGATCTGGAAGTTGCCGGCGGCGAGGTCCGCCACCAGCGTGCCGTTGTCCTCGTCCTGCTGCTTGAGCTCGATGCCGGCCTTCTTGAGCGACGCGATGATCGTCTGGATGGCGGCGTCCCAGTCGCTGAAGCCCTGGACGCTCTTGATCGTGAACGAGAGCTTGTTGCCCTTCGCGTCGGCGTAGATGCCGTCCGAGCCCTTGGTGAAGCCGGCGGCCTCGAGCACCTGGGCGGCCTTCGCGGGATCGCCGCCGGGCACGGTGGTGTCGATGGACTGGTCGTACCAGCCCTGGAACGTCGGCAGGACGATGCCGGTCTGGTTCGACGGCAGCTCCTGGCCGCCCTCGCCGAGCTGGGACGCGTCGTTCCGGTTGATCGCGAAGGAGATGGCCTGGCGGACCGGCACCTGGGCCAGGAGCGGGTCCTTGGCGATGTTGAGGTACATCGTCACGTTGGCGGTGGCCGGCTGCCAGATGTGGTGGTTGGGGCTGGTGTCGATGTAGTAGGACTGGATGTTCTGGATGAACTGGCCGCCCCAGTGGTCCTGGCCGTCGTGGAGCTGCTGGTTGGCGGAGTCATTGCTGAGGAAGGCCGGGTAGTCGATCTCCTCGACCTTCGGGACGATGTTGTCCGGCGTGCTCTGCCAGTAGGTCTTGTTGCGCAGGAACTTGATGTTGGTTCCTTCGCACTGGCTCATGACGACCGGGCCGGTGCCGACCGGGTTCGCGTTCGGCAGCGTCTCGAGCTTGGTCTGGTCCACGCCCGTTGCGCCGAAGATGTGCTGCGGGACGATGGGCTGCTGGACGGCCAGGTAGTAGAAGATCGTGCCCGCTGGCTTGTCGAAGGTGAACACCACCTTGGTGGGGTCGGTGCTGTCCTTGGCCACGGTCGTCAGCTTGGCGCTCGCGCTCGTCCAGAGGCCCTGGATGTCGGCGCCGGCGTCGTTCTTCAGGGCGTTGAACGTGTAGACGACGTCGTCGGCGGTCACGTCCTGCCCGTCGCTCCACTTGACGCCCTGCCGGAGCGTGAACGTGACCTGGGTCTGGTCCGTGTTCCACGTGTAGGCCGTGGCGAGCCACGGGGTCGTCTTGGGCGAGCCGTCCGGGTTGGACTGCAGCGGGTTGATGTAGTACAGCGGCTCGTACAGGTAGCCGTCCGTGTACCAGTTGTCGGACGTGTTCAGCGGGTTGAACTGGCAGTTCCAGGGCGCGCCGGACTCGTTGATGATCGTGAGCTTGGGGATCATCTTCTTGGCCACGGCCGGCGCGCTGCTGGTCGTGGCGGACGCCGCGGTGCTGGCGGCGGCGGATGCCGCGGCGGTCGGCGCGCCGGACGCGGCCGGGCTGGCCGTGTTCGAGCTGCTGCCGCAGGCCACCAGGGCCAGGCTGGCGGCAACCCCGAGCGCCAGCAGTCTTCGTCCTTGACTCATCGCTAGCTCCTCCAGTTGCTCGGATGGGTCGGGCGCCTCCGGTCCGCGACCCAGTGCGGCGAAGTCCGGCCGTGACGGCGTCCGCGACCGGGGCGGACGGGGTGGCCGTGCCATGCGTTCATGCCGCGCTCCCGAAGCGCGGCAGGTAGGACCGGTTGGCGTCCAGCAGGGCCGCCACGAGGTCACGCGCGAGCTCGTAGCGCCCGACCAGCGGGTGCGCGAGCAGCGCCTTGACGGCGACGGTGCGGTCGCCGGTGAGGGCCGCTTCCCCCGCCAGCTCCTCGTAGGCCTTCACGGCCTGGACAAGGCCACGCAGCTCGGGCGCGAGGGGCGCCAGCGGCAGCGGGGTGGCCCCGGTCGCATCGATGCGCGCGGGGATCTCCACGACCGCCGACGCTGGGAGGTCCGGCAGCGCGCCGTCGTTCCTGACGTTGACCACCTGGACGTCGCCCGTACCCAGATGGAGCGACTCGATGAGCTGGGCGGCCGCCTCGCTGTAGAAGGCCCCGCCCCGATGCTCGAGGAGCTCGGGCTTGTGGTCCAGCGACGGGTCCCGGTAGAGCTCCAGCAGCCCCTGCTCGATGTCGGCGACCTCCTCCGCCCTGGAGCGGCCCGAGCGCTGCTTCGCGAGGACCTCGTCCCGGTTGTAGAAGTACCGCAGGTAGTAGGACGGGATCGCGCCCAGCTGGCGCATGAGGTCAGCCGACAGGTTCATCTCCTCGGCCAGCCAGTCGCCCTCGCGCTCCAGCAGATCCGGCAGTCGGTCAACGCCGTCCACGCGGACGGCGCGCTCCCAAGTCAGGTGGTTGAGGCCGACGTGCTCGAGCGCGACTCGATCGGGTGCCACCTCGAAGTGGGCGGCCAGCCGCCGCTGCAGGCCGATCGCCACGTTACACAGACCGATGGCGCGCGCGCCCGCGTCCAGGAGGGCCTGCGTGACGATCCCGACCGGGTTCGTGAAGTCCACGATCCACGCCCCGGGCGCTGCCCGGCGTGCCGTCTCCTCGGCCACGTCCAGCACGACGGGCACGGTGCGCAGCGCCTTGGCGAACCCGCCCGGTCCGGTCGTCTCCTGGCCCAGCACGCCGAAACGGTGAGGCAGGGTCTCGTCCACGTGGCGAGCCGCCTGGCCGCCGATCCGCAGCTGGACGATCACGAAGTCTGCCCCGTCGAGCGCGGCCGGCCGGCTGTCCGTGACGGTCAAGCGCGTGGGCACGCTCGCGCGGGCGAGCATCCGCCGGGTCAGGCCGGCCACGGGCTCGAGCCGGTCGAGGTCAGGGTCCATCAGGACGAGCTCGTCAACGGGCAGGCGGTCCACGCGGCGCGCGAAGCCCTCGACGAGTTCCGGCGTATAGGTGCTGCCCGCGCCGACCACTGCGATCCGGAGTCCCATCGTTCCGGGCTCCCAAGCGCTGGCCCGCAGGCGGGCACCGGACGGTGTCCGGCTCCTCGCAACCCACCGGCAACGTTGACCAGCGATCGGCGTATTTGTAACATTATGAGCAAGTGGTGGCAAGCCCCCCAGACGGACGCTTCAAGCCGATGGAGAACAGGTTCAGCGGCTACGCCCTCGAGCGGGGCCCGGTCCCGCTCTACCACCAGGTCTACCTCCACCTGGTGGACGCGCTCGCGCACGGGGCCTGGAAGCGCGGTGATCAGATCCCAACGGAGCGAGAGCTCGCGGCGAGCTTCGGCTGCAGCCTCATCACCATCCGCCGGGCCCTGGACGAACTGGCCCGCGAGGGGCGACTCGAGCGCACCCGTGGCCGTGGCACGTTCGTCACCGAGCCGCCGATCGCGCGCAACATCATCGGTCCCGCGGGCTTCGCGGACGAGCTCCGCTCGCTCGGCTACCAGCCCTATTCCGAGGTCGTGACGGCCAGGTCGGAGGACGCGACCCCCGTGGTCGCGAACGCGCTCGCGATCCCGCCCCGAACGCCCGTGTTCTATCTCGAGCGTGTCCGTGGCGCGGACGGGCTGCCGCTGCTGCTGGAACAGGTTCGCCTGCCCGCTGCCCTGGTGCCGGGCCTGCTCGACCACGACTTCAGCCGCGAGGCGTCCTTGTGGGACGTCCTGCGCGACGACTTCGGCCGCCCGGTGGAACGCTATCGGGAGCACCTGTCCGCGATCGTGCCGAGCGCCAGGGAGGCGGAGCTGCTGGGGCTGCGATCGCGTCGGCCGGCGGTCCAGTTCGAGGGCATCGCCTTCACGACGGACGACGTCCCGATCGAGCACAGCCGGACCGTGGTCTCGCCGGAGCGGGCCCGCTACTACGTGGAGCCGACGGGCAACCGGGTCAGGCTCGTCGAGCCGATCGAGCAGGAGTCCGACGATGACGCTGATAGGTGACCCCGGGGCGGCAGATCCCGTGGGGGCGGTCCTCGCCGTGGACGTCGGCAACTCCAAGACCGACGTGGCCATCGTCGCGCGCGACGGCACGGTCGTGGCCGCCCGGCGGGGGCCGACGGTGTCGCACCAGCAAGTCGGCGCGCAGGACGCGGCGGAGGGGCTCGGGCGCCTTGTGGAGGAGACCCTCGTGTCGTCAGGGCTGGCCCGGGACCGGCGACCGGTTGCCGAGCTCGTGGCCTGCAGTGCGGCCGGGGCCGACTTCCCGGCAGACGTACGACTGATCGCACGCGGGATTCGGGGACTTGGCGTGGCCCCGAACCACATCGTGACCAACGACTGCGACGCTGGCCTGCGGGCAGGCACCACCCGATCCTGGGGCGTCGTCGTCATCTGCGGCAGCGGCATGAACTGTCTCGGCCGAGATCCCCGCGGGCGCGAGGCGCGGTTCATGGCGCTGGGCGACGTCTCCGGTGACTGGGGCGGCGGCGGTGCGATCGGCCAGGCCGGGCTGGCTGCCGCGGTACGGGCCTGGGACGGCCGCGGGCCGGCCACGCTCCTGCGGCAGACCGTGCCGGCGCACTTCGGCGTCGCGACGCCGGGGTCGCTGACCGTTGCCTTCCACCGGGGCCGCATCGCCTGGAGTCGCCATCGCGAGATCGCCCCGCTCGTGTTCGCGGCGGCGGCCCACGACCCCGTGGCGCGCGAGATCATCGACCGGCAGGCCGACGAGGTCGTCGCCTGGGCCGTCGCGGCCATCCGGCGGACGAGGCTGGGCCGGCTCGACCCGGATGTGGTCCTGGCCGGTGGCGTCTTCCGGGCCGAGGATCCGGCGTTCTACGCGCGGATCGAGGCGGGCGTCCGGGCCGCGGCTCCCAGGGCGAGGGTTTCCCGATTGGCGACGCCGCCCGTCACGGGGGCCGCGCTGATCGGGCTGGACCGCCTGCTCGGCGGCGAGACGCCGGCGGAGGTCGAGGCGACGCTCAGGGCCGAACTCACGGACGCTCGCCTCAGCGGCAGCGGCTAGGCTCGGTCCCGGCTTCCCGATCGCGAGGGCTCCGCCCGCGCCGAGGCACCCGCGATCAGGGGTGGAGCTCGCCGGCGTCACCCGCGGGGGGCCGGTGGTTGGCGGTTGAGGCGACTGCTGGAGCGCCGTATCATTGGGCCCTCCCGAGCGGGAGTAGCTCAGTCGGCAGAGCGTCTGCTTCCCAAGCAGTCATCACCCGCCGCCCACTCCCCTTGTTCACCCGAAACCCTATCGATTCAATGGCCAGGATTCGTGGGTTTTGCGAGCCGGGTACGTTGGGCTATCGGTCGTCACCCGATGACGCCGGTCGACCCGATCGCAGTCGTCTGGAGATGGCAGCGCCACGGACGCCGTCATCGGACCGTCATCTCGCCGTCATGCGCAGCCTCCAGGTTGGGTGACCACATCAGCAAGCTGGAGGAAGCGATATGGATCGACCGCACAACGGGGCGCTCAGAGTCGGTGCCGTCGGCCTGCTTCTGTTCACCGCTGGCGCGTGTAGCGCCGTCGGGTCGAGCGCTTCCCCGGCCTCATCGGCGATGGCCGAGCACAGCGTGATGCCGTCTGCGTCGGCGATGATGGAGCACAGCGCAACACCGTCCGCGTCCGCGATGATGGAGCACAGCGCCGCGCCGAGTGCCGCCGGACCCGTCAGCACCGGCACCTTCCACGCCGTCGACGGCACTGCGACGGGCACCGTCGCCCTGTTCCACAAGCCTGACGGCACGTTCGCGATCACGTTCGAGGACTTCTCGATCGCGAGCAATGCACATACGAACGTGATCCTTGTCACGAACAAGGACGTGACCAAGGACGGCGACATCGACAAGACCGCGATCGTGGACCTGGGTCCCCTTACGGGCACCAGTGGCATGCAGGACTTCGCCGTCCCGTCGTCGGCCGATGCGATGACCTACCACACCGTCGTCCTGTGGGACACGGAAATGACCCACCCGATCGCCGCAGCGCCGCTCCAGTAACCACGGCTGGGTCGTGCGTACGAGCGATGAGCGCGAGCCGTCGACATGCTGATTGTCCTTGGCTTCGCCTTCGTGGCCGGGCTCCTGACCATCCTGGCACCGTGCACGCTGCCGGTCGTCCCTCTCGTGTTCGGCGCGGCGGCGACCGGCGGTCGACGACGGACGTCTGGCATCCTCGTAGGGTTCGGCGTGACGTTCGTGCTCACCGCCGTCGTGCTTGCATCGGTCTTCGCGACCGCCGGCCTGACCACGGATCGCCTGCGCGTGGCAAGTGCGGTCGTGCTCGGTCTGGTCGGTCTCACCCTCATCTCGAGCCGGGTCGAGATCTGGGCGCAGCAACGGTTGGCGCCGGTCGCGGGGTTCGGCCAGGCCGTCGCCCGCGATCGTCCGGGCGACGGCCTGGCCGGTGGGCTCGTCCTCGGCGGAGCGATCGGTCTCGTCTGGGCGCCGTGCGTCGGGCCGATCATGGCTGCCGTCATCGCGACCGCGATCAGCCACGGCCCGAGCCTCGAGACCGCGGCCATCGCGCTCGCCTACGTGGCTGGTGCCATCGTGCCGATGGCCATCATCGCCATCTGGGGTCGTCGCGCGGGTCACGCACTCGGTGGCGTCGCGCGCCGCGGACGACTCCGGAGCGGGCTCGGCGTGGCGATGCTCGTGACTGCGGCGCTCGTCGTCACCGGACTCGACTTCTCGGTCGAAGACGGGATCGCGAGCGTCCTGCCCGCTGGCTGGGGAGGGGCTCTCCTCGCCGTCGAACAGCAACCCGACATCCAACGGGAGCTCGACAGGCTGCGAACAGATCGGAACGACCTCGCCGACACCCCATGGCGGGAACCCGGTCGCCTCCGCGCCGAGCCACGGCGGTCTCCCGGCCGCGGTCGGAACAACTCTGCCGGTGAGCGTCGATCTCGAGGACCTGGGACCCGCGCCAGGCCTCACGGGCATCACGGCCTGGATCAATACCGAGCCGCTGACGATGACCTCACTGCGCGGCAAGGTCGTCCTCGTCGAGTTCTGGACCTTCGGCTGCATCAACTGCCAGCACGTCCAGCCATACATCAATGCGTGGTTCGAGCGCTACGCCTCGGCCGGTCTGGTCGTCATCGGAGTCCACACGCCGGAACTGTCCTTCGAGCGCGATTTCGGTAACGTCCGCGACGCCGTCGCGAAGGCGGACATCCATTACCCGGTCGCGTTCGATCCGACGTTCGCCACCTGGAACGCGTATCGGAACGGCTATTGGCCGGCGCTCTACCTGGTCGACCGTTCGGGGCGGATCCGGCATGTGCACATCGGCGAGGGCGACTATGACGGTTCCGAGCAGGTGATCCGGGAGCTGCTGAGCCAGCCCGGCTAGCCTCCGTTCTCGACCAGAAGCAACACTATGCCGCCATAGTGTCGGGCTCCTCGTGGCGGCCGGTCGGTCATTCACTCTTTGTATACGACGGCCCCGCGATGCGACGTCACCTAAGAACTTGACTGCCGCGGTGCCGGCGAGTCAGCCGTGTCTCGAGCTGACCTTCTGCTGCGCCGGCAGAATCTCCGACTGAATCTCGTCATCGATGGCGCGCTGCGTCGGCTCGCCGCCAGGTATCTAGGCGTTGGCGTCACCCTGCGCGTAGACGACGATGTGGCGGATCACGTCGAGCTCTTCGCCAAACGCGAGCCCCCGCTGCCGGCTCGCCGAGGCCAACGCGCCGGCCACGACGCTCGCCGAGAGGAGGCGGTCTGCTTGGGCCCCGGGCGTGGGCATCAGTGACTGCGACCCCGAGTGCGTCCAGGCGCTGTAGTAGCCGAGGCCCACGTTGTAGAGCTCCTGGTAGGCGAACTTCTCGATCACGAATATCGGGACCATCCAGCACGAGCTCCTGATCTTCAAGAGCGACCTCCCCCCTGCCGCCTATCCGGTCGATGGCAAGGGCAACATCATCGAGGACGGCCCCGGTATCAGCCTCGTCAGCCGAGGCGACAAGATCGACCCGGGGAAGACGCAAGCGCGAACCGTCGATCTGACCCAGCCCGGCACCTATCTCTTCGTCTGCAACATCCCAGGCCATTTCAAGACGGGCATGTTCAGGGTCGTGACCGTGACGCCGTCTTCCGCGGAACAGGCGTATGTCCCGGCGGCGTTGAGCGAGTGGCACGTCGCCGTGCCTAGCTCGATCAAGGCCGGCACGGTCAACCTCGAGACCGCGAACTTCGGGACCATCCAGCACGAGCTACTAGTCTTCAAGAGCGACCTTTCCCCATCCGCCTTCCCGGTCGATGGCAAAGGCAACATCATCGAGGATGGCCCGGGCATCAGCCTCGTCAGCGACGGCGACAACATCGACCCCGGGCAGACGCAAGCGCGAACCGTCGATCTCACGACGCCGGGCACCTATCTCTTCGTGTGCAACATCCCAGGCCACTTCAAGGCAGGGATGTTTTCCGAAGTCACCGTAACGCCGTAGCCACGGGTACCGACCCGCCTCGACCACGACTCGGGCCACGGCCTGCCGCCGACGTCGACTGCGCGCTACGAGGGCGGCCGAAGGTCCTCTCGTAGCAGGGCGATCTCGTCCCGACGGTTTCCCCTGCGGCCGTTGAGTGCCTGGGAGGGCTACGCTAGACTTGGGCCCTCCCGAGCGGGAGTAGCTCAGTCGGCAGAGCGTCTGCTTCCCAAGCAGAAGGTCGCGAGTTCGAACCTCGTCTCCCGCTCCATCTCTACGGCGCGAGGGGATTCGACGCCGGTCGGGCCATATCCGGCGGATCGCCGGGTGCCGTAGGTTCGCTTCGGGGTGCACGATTGGCTGACGCGCGCGCCACGATCGATCCGGCGGCAACGATCGGCGCCATCGACCGGCGACTGTTCGGGTCGCTCGTCGAGCACATGGGACGGGCGATCTACGGCGGGATCTACGAGCCAGGCCATCGAACCGCCGATGCCGACGGCTGGCGGGGCGACGTGCTCGACCTCGTTCGCCGCCTCGGCGTCTCCCTGATCCGCTATCCGGGCGGCAACTTCGTGTCGGGCTACGACTGGGAGGACGGGGTCGGGCCACGCGCACAGCGCCCGGTCCGACAGGACCTGGCCTGGCGCTCCATCGAGCCCAACCTGGTCGGAACGGACGACTTCATCACGTGGGCTCGGCGGGCTGGCGCCGAGCCGATGCTCGTCGTCAACCTCGGCACCCGCGGCGCCGACGCTGCCCGGGACCTCGTCGAGTACGTCAACGCGCCCACCGGGACGACGTATGCGGACCGGCGCGCGGCCAACGGTCATCCGGAGCCCTATGGCATCCGGACGTGGTGCCTCGGCAACGAGATGGACGGTCCATGGCAGATCGGCCACAAGACCGCGGTCGAATATGGCCGGCTGGCCGCTGCATCCGGCGCGGCCATGCGGCTGGTCGACCCGACGATCGAGCTGGTGACCTGCGGCAGCTCCGGGTCGGGGATGCCGACGTTCGGGGCATGGGAGCGGACCGTGCTCGACCTGGCGTGGGATGTCACCGATCACGTGTCCGTCCACGGCTACTACGATCCCGCCGCGTACGACTCGGTGGCGGCGTTCCTGGCCTGCTCGCGTGAGCTCGACGAGATGCTCGTCACCGTCGCCGGCATCGCCGACTCCGTGGCCGAGCGGAGGGGCAGCACGAAACGGATCGGGCTGAGCGTCGACGAGTGGAACGTCTGGCGGGTCTCGGATCACCTGGCGCGCGAGGCCCGCGAGGTTCCCGTCGGTTCATTCCGCAGCGCCCCCGCGCTGGCCGAGGACGAGCAGGATCTCGCCGACGCTCTCGTCGTCGGTTGCCTCCTCGTGACACTGCTGCGGCATGCCGATCGCGTCCGGATCGCCTGCCTCGCCCAGCTCGTCAACGTGATCGCTCCGATCCGGACCATCGAACGGTGGGCCGGCTTGGCTGCAGACCACCGCGTACCCGTTCGCCGACGTCAGCCGGCTCGGGCACGGGATGGTCCTCGACGTGGCCATCGACGGGCCGACCTACACGATCGACGAGCGGCGACCACGTGCCGGCCATCGAGGCCGTTGCCGTCCACGATGCCGAGTCTGCCCAGCTGACGCTCTTCGCCGTCAACCGTGTCGAGCGGCCTATCGTCCTCGAGGTCGACTGCCTGGGGTTCGACCGGCTCGTGGTCGAGGAGCACCGCGTCCTCGGTGGCACCGAACTCGGCGTGTCGAACACGGCGTCCCATCCCGACCGCGTCGTGCCGTTCGACGGTCGTCGGGCAGTGGCGGAAGGGCGGCGGCTGGAAGTCGAGCTGCCTCCCTCCTCATGGAACGTGGTGCGGATGTCCGCGTCCTGACTCGGAGAACGGACGTGCTCGGCTCAGCCTGAGCCGAAGATCAGCCGCCGGGCGTTTTCCGCGTAGACGGCGCGAAGCACGTCATCAGGCAGACCCAGGCCGTGGATCTGCCACCGACCCTGACTGCCTGGTCCACCGTCCGGGTCGTACGCGAACGACTCGTCGCGCGTCTCAAGGAAACGGGCGTACACGGCCCAGGCGGCCGCATCGGGCGCGGCGTCGGTCCCGAACAGGACACGGTCGGGCCAGCGAAGGATGAGATCCCGCGCCGAGTATGGCTGCCGCCCGAGCTCGGCGATCCGCGCCGCGATGTCCACGTTCCAGTTCGGGTAGGCGGCGAGCATCCGGTCCACTCGGGCCAGATCCTCGGGCGCGCAACCGACGTGCGCCCCGATGAATGTCGTGCCGGGGTGTCGGGCGATGACCGCCTCGAGGCCGTCGAGGATCTCGTCAAAGGGCGGGAACCCGTCCATCTCGGGCCGGCCGCGCGGTCGCGTCGGCCAGAAGTGCCAGTCCGGGTGCTCCTGCAGCTCCTCGTACCGCTCGTTCGTCGCGTCGAGCGGCTCGAAGAACGCGATCGGGTCGGCGACGTGGATCGTGACCGGCAGTCGGAGCGCTCCCGCCTCGGCCCACAGCGGGTCGAGCCGCGCGTCGTCCACGGGCACCAGCCGTCCGGCCACGTCCCGCGCTCGCAACCCGAGCAGCTTCCAGACCTTGAGGCCGCGCGCTCCCGCTGCGGCCGCTTCGCGGAGCCGGCCCGCCTCCACCTCCCCGAAGTCGGACCGCTCCGCCCACATCGCGTAGTCGAGGCCGGCGAACACCGCCACCCGGTCGCCGAGCGGCGACCAATGATCGAGCTCTCGGCGGAGCGCGTCGCCCCAGCCGCCGTCGAGGTCCACGATCGCCGCGATGTTCGAGGCGTCGAGCGTCGCCGCGAGCTCGGCGGCCGTGCGCCGGTCCCAGCCGTCCGAGAACGGGGTCGGGCCGAGGTGGTTGTGGGCGTCGATCGCCGGCTGCGACGGGCGGGCAACGAGGCCCGCGTCCCGGGATCGCAGCTGCGAACGGGGCCGATAGTCGGCCAGGCGGAGATCGTCCGACGGCCCCCCGGACGCGTCCACCGGATCCATCGGGTTCCCTACCCTTTGAGCCCAGACAGGGTGATGCCGCGCACGAAGTATTTCTGGGCGATCACGAACAGGATCACCATCGGGAGCAGGCTGACGAGCGCGCCGGCCATCATCTCCGGCCATTTGCCAACGAACTGACCCTGGAAGAACGCCAGGCCCACCGTGGTCGTGTAGCTGGGCAGGTCGCGCAGGTAGATCAAGGGGTCGAGCAGGTCGTTCCAGCTCCACATGAACTGGAAGATCGCGAGGGTCGCCAGGGCCGGCCGCGCGAGCGGGAGGTAGATGCGGACGAAGATCTGCCACGGGTCGGCCCCATCGACGCGCGCCGCGTCGGCCAGCTCGGTCGGGATGGCCAGGAAGAACTGGCGCAGGAGGAACGTTCCGAAGGCCCCGCCGAAGAACGCCCACACCCACAGCGGAAGATTGGTCCCGATCCAGTTGCCGCTCTCGCTGAAGGGCAGCGGAAGATATCGATAGAGGATGAAGTTCGGGACCAGGACGACCTGGAGCGGGATGATGAGGGTGGCCAGGATCAGCGCGAAGAGGATCCGCTTGAAGCGGAAGTCCAGCACTGCGAACGCGAACCCGGCCATGGAGCAGGTGATGAGCTGGCCGATCGTCGCCAGCGACGCGATCACGATCGAGTTCGTGAAGAACGTCCCGAACGTCACGTCCGGCAGGGCGAACCACATCCTCGTGTAGTTCTCCCAGTGAAGCCCCGTCGGGAAGGAGAACGGCGCGCTCGAGAAGACCTCCGCCCGGGTCTTGAGCGACGTCGTCAGCATCCAGATGAAGGGGACCATCATCACGAGGCCACCGAGGATCAGGGCGACGTAGAGCGCGACCCGGCGGGCCAGCTTCCGCGTCGAGCGACGAGCGCTCCGCGGCGCTGCCGCGGCTGTCGAGATCGGGGTCGTCATTGGTAGTGCACCCAGCGATCCTGGGTCCGGAAGTAGAGGATCGTGGCGACGGCGACGATGAGGAACATGATCCACGACGCCGCGCTCGCGTAGCCCATCTTGAAGTTGCGGAAGCCGGCCTCGTAGATGAAGTAGACGAGGGTGATGGTGGCCTCGCCTGGCTTGCCCGGGTTCGCCATCACGTAGACCTGGTCGAACACCTGGAATGCCCCGATCAGGGCGAGCACCCCGGTGAAGAAGATCGATGGGGTGAGCAACGGCAGGGTGATGCTTCTGAAGCGGTTTCGGCGTCCGGCACCGTCGACGCTGGCCGCGTCGTAGTACTCCGTCGGGATCGCCTGCAGGCCAGCGAGGAAGATGATCACGTTGGCCGGGAGCGTCTGCCAGATGCTCATCGCGATGATCGAGGGCATCGCCAGCGTCGGGTCGGCGACCCATCGCTGCGGCGGGATCCCGAAGGTCCCGAGGACGCTGTTGAGGAGACCGGTCGGACTGTAGATCCAGAGCCAGACGAGGGCGATCGCCGTCGCAGAGGTCACCAACGGCAGGAAGTACGCCGTCCGGATCCAGGCGATGCCGCGGATCGCCTGGTTCAGCGCCGAGGCGAGGCCAAGGGCCAGGACCAGGCCGACCGGCACGGACACGAGGGTGAAGAAGGTCGTGTTCCGAAGCGCCTTCTGGAACCGTTCGTCACCGAGGAGCGCGACGTAGTTGTCCAACCCCACGAACCGCGGCGGGGTCAGCATGTCCCACTTGGTCAGGCTGATCCCCAGAGCGGCCAGGATCGGTCCGGCGGACAGGACCGCGAGGCCGATCAGGGTCGGCGCGAGGAACAGCCACGCCCATCGCGACTCGGCAGCGCGGGGACCGCGCGAGCGCGTCCGACCGGCCGGCCGGGTGGCGCCCGCGCGACCGCGGAGACGAGCGAACGAGGTCACCGCACCGAGCCGCGACGAATGTCGGGCAGGACGGGCCTCACTGCCCGAGGATCTGCTGGAGCTTCGGCGTGATCTCGTCGAGGGCGGCCTTCGCCGACAGCTTGTTGTCGTTGAAGACCTTGGTGTCCAGCTCGTCCTGGAGGGCGCTGTTGAACTCGTCGTACCCCTTGAACGACGGCTTGAGGTGCGCGTAGGCGAGTGAATCCGCGAACGTCTTGCCGCCATCGAACGAGGTCGCGTACTGGTCGTTGAGGACCTGCATGTTGACCGGCATCGACGCCTTCAGGCCGGCGATCTTGGACTGCATCGCGGGACCCGTGTAGCACTTCACGAACTCCCAGGCCGCATCGGCCGATCCCGTCCCCTTGTGGACCACCACGCCGCTCGGGTTGACCGAGGTGGCCTGGCCGGCCGGTCCCTTCGGCAACGGAGCCACGCCGAAGTCGAGTTTCGCTGCCTCGTGGGTCGGGACGAGCCACGAGCCGTTCGCTTCCATGGCCGCCTGGCCGTTCTCAAAGGAATCACCGGCCCCACCGGCGACCGGCTGCGGCATCACCTTGTCCTTGTAGATGAGGTCCTGGAGGAACTGGATGCCCTGTGCTGCCTGGTCCGTATCGATGACCACGGTCTTCTTGTCGGGACTCAGGATGTCGCCACCGGCCTGCCAAACCAGCGACGACCAGTAGTTCTCCATGTCCGAGGTCTCGGTATAGAAGCCCCACTGGGTCGTGTTGGCGCCAGACCGCTTGGTCAGCTGCTTCGCGACCTCGCTGAGCTTGGCCCAGTCCCAGGTGGCGTCCGGGTACGGGATGCCCGCCGCGTCGAACATGGTCTTGTTGTAGAAGAGCGCGATCGTGTTGAGGTCGCGCGGCAGTCCGTACTGGTGTCCGTCCGCCCCGGTGAAGTCCTGCACCGCCTGGGCGGCCAGCTGGGTCGTGTCGAAGCCGTCACGAGCGATGAGCGGGGTCAGGTCCAGCAGCTGGTCGCGCGTCTGGTAGTCGGCGAAGAGCGGTCCATCCATGAGGAAGACGTCGGGGGCGTTGCCGCCGGCCAGGTCCGTCTGCAGCTTGGGCCAGTAGGAGTCCCAGTCGGCGACGGTGACCTTGACCTTGATGTTCGGGTTGAGGGCCTCGAATTCGTCGACGATCTTCTGCTGGTTGGCAAGTTCGGTGGTGTCGCCCCACATCGCATAGGAGAGGGTGGTCGCCGGCCCGCTGTAGGAGCCGCAGGCGGCCACGGCCGAAGACGCGGCGGCAGATGCGACGGCGGTCGCGGATGCGCTCGGTGCGGTCGACGGCTGGGCGGCACTCGAGGCCGTCGGGCTCGTGCCCTGAGAAGCAGTGGATCCGCCGCACGCCGCGACGAGAAGGGCCACGGCGACCGCGGCCACGAGCCGTGGGCGGCGGGCCGTCCGGATGATGCGCATGACCGTACCTCCTTGCCTCAACCTAGCCAGTCCGGGGCGCTGCCGCCGAGCCATGCCGGCAACCACTGCGCCTCGGCGTCGATCAGTTCGTCCGTCATCCGCCAGGCCTCGTCGAGCGTGAGCCGGGCCTGGACCTGCGGGTCGGTGAGCACCGCGTG
This sequence comes from uncultured Chloroflexia bacterium, assembly GCA_963782715.1. Classification (GTDB taxonomy): domain Bacteria; phylum Chloroflexota; class Limnocylindria; order Limnocylindrales; family CSP1-4; genus SPCO01. The sequence continues at coordinate 23,150 of CAWAKU010000007.1, read as the reverse complement.
GTAGATGAGGTCGCGATCGCGGTCGAGCGCCGCGCGGACCGTGAGCTCCTGCGTGTCGACGGCAGGGCGCGTGTAGACCGCACACTGGGGCGGCAACGGGGCGACGGCCGTCGGGTGCACCCCCAGCCCGTCGACGAGGGCCGGCACCTCGACGCAGGCGTCGCCGGCCAGGTTCGGGATCAGCCGGCCGCCGTCATTCGGGACGTTGGCCACGATCCGCGCCGGCTCGCCGGTGAGCATCGAGTGGATGATCACCGCGGCGTACTCGCCGCTCCGCTCGATCTCGAACGGTTCTCCGGCGTCGAGCCGGCGCTTCGTCTCGGCGTACTCGTCGAGGTTGTGGGCGACGCGGTCGAGGTACTCGCCGATCGGGACGTGCAGTCGCTCGACGAGGTCGCCCTTCGGGATGTACCACGGGTTGTACTCGGCGTGGTGCTCTGACGACTCCGTCGGGTACAGGCCGAAGCGACGGAACAGGTCCGGCCGGACGAGATCGTCGGCCGGGGCCCGTCCAGCGTCGACGAAGGCGTGGAGTGCCGGATAGAGATCGACGCCGCGGTGTTCCAGGCGGGTGATCCAGGCCAGGTGGTTGACGCCCGCCGACTCGGCCGCGATCTCGGCGGCAGGCAGGTCGAGGTACCCGGCGAGCGTGTCGACCGTCCAGTAGACCGAATGGCAGAGACCGACGGTCGGCGTCCCGACGGCCTCGTCCACAGCACGGACCAGCATGCCCATCGGGTTTGTGTAGTTGAGGAACAGCGCGTCCGGGCAGACCTCGGTCATGTCGGCCGCGATCCCAAGGACGACCGGGATCGTGCGCAGCCCGCGGAGGACGCCGCCCACGTTGATCGTGTCGTTGATCGTGTAGCGGAGCCCGTAGCGGCCGGGGATGTCGAAGTCGAGCCGCGTGGCGCCCGCCCCGCCGACCTGGATGGTGTTGATCACGAAGTCGGCGCCCTGGAGCGCGTCGCGACGGTCTCGCGAACCGCGCACGACGGGCGCGGCGCCGAGGGCCTCGGCGGTCCAGCGCGCCATCCGCTCGGCCGTGACGAGCCGGTCCTGATCGATGTCGTGGAGAACGATCTCGGCGTCGCGCAGCTCCGGGTACGACAGGATGTCGCCGAGCAGGTTGCGGGTGAACTCGACACTGCCGGCGCCGACGAGCACGATCCGAGGCATCAGGCGCCCTCCTCGACTCCGACGATGTGACGGAGTCCCTGGCTGTGATAGCGCTCGACCCAGTCCGGGTGGTCCGGATCGTGACCCCGGCGGTGGGCAAGCGCATAGGCAAGCAGCGCGACGGGCGGGACGGCGGTCAGCGGCGCGTGATCCTCCTCCGCACCCGTCGGGATCGGGAGCAGATCGGCGCCGTCCACGGAGGACCGCGGCGCGACCTCGATGATCCGAGCGCCCCACGTGGCAGCGTGGGAGGCGATCTCGACCGTCGCCGCGTGTCCGGGTCCGTCCGGCGCGAGCGCGATCACCGCCGTATCCGCGTCGACGATGGTCGCGGCGCCCGACGCCATCTCCCAGGACTCCGTCCCTTCCGCGTGGACGATGGCCATCTCCTTGAGCTTGAGGGCCGCCTCGAGCGCCGCCGGGTGGGCGCCGCCGCTGCCGACGACGAAGATGTGGCTGGTCCCGGCCAGCGCATCGGCGAGGGCCGCGACCCGGGGTCCCGCCGCCTCGATCGCGGATTCCGCGTGGTCCGCGGCGAGGAGGATCGCGCGCCGGATGTCGTCCGCACGCTGACCGCCGAGCACCTCGGCCAGCACCAGCTCGGTCGCGACGAGGGTCGCGCGCGAACGTCTTCGTCATGACCGGGACGTGGCTCGGTCCACCGGCGGAGCGGACGACGTGGTCGGCGATCCCGTCCAGCGTGCTGCCCGGCACGTGGACGACCGCCACGGTGGGGATCCGGCCGCGCAGCGCCTCGACGACGGCGACGACGTCGCGGAACTCGCCCGACGCCGAGATGCCCAGCACGGCATCGTGAGGTCCGAGGGCCGGCTGGTACGTCCGGAACTCGCCGGCGGTCAGCGGGACGACGACGGGGTCATCAGGACCGGCGTGCCGGCGATAGAGGGTCGCGGCGGCGAGCGACGAGTGGTACGAGGTCCCGTTGCCGATGAGGTAGACCCGTCGAACGCCTCCCCGGCGCAGGGCCGAGGCCGCCGCACGAGCCGCCTCCTGGCTCTCGTCGAGGGTGCTCCGGATCGCCGCCGGCTCGGCGGCGATCTCGGCGGGGATGATGCCCTGGATCATGCCGAGACGAGGCTCCTTTCCGGGGACGCGACATGAGCGAGGATCACGCGAACGCCCTGCGCCTCGAGCGCAGCCACTTCCCTGGGGTCGGCTTCCGCGTCGGTCACGAGGGTGTCGACCTGGTCGATCCCGAAGACGTAGGCGGGGGCGACCGCCCCGAGCTTCGAGCTGTCGGCGAGGACGACGCAGGCCCGGGCCGCGCGACGAAGCGCACGATCGGTGAGGATCTCGGGGATCGAGTCGTTCATGAGGCCGTGCTCGGCAGTCAGCGCCCCGATGCCCATGAACAGTGCGTCCGCGCGCAGTTCGCCGAGCGCGAGTTCGGCGATGTGGCCGAGCGTCGAGTGCATGCCGGGCCGGACGACGCCGCCCAGGACCACGAGCTCGATCCCCGGCCGGTCGATCAGGACACTCACCACGTCGATCGCATTGGTGATGACGGTCAGTCGCCGGTCGATCAGGCGCCGCGCAAGCTCGAGAGCCGTCGTCCCGCTGGAGATCGCGATCGTCTGGCCATCTTCGACGAGGGTCGCGGCGGCAGCCGCGGCGATCGCCCGCTTGGCGGCAAACCTGGAGTCGACCGTGTCATGCCCTGCTGACGCCACTCCCGCGACCGCGCCACCGTAGGTCCGCACGAGGGCCCCGTCGGCCGCGAGTCGGGCGAGATCGCGACGGATCGTGGACGGCGTCACGCCCAGGTCGCGAGCCAGCATGAACACGCTCCCCCGCCCCTCCTCGGTGAGACGGGCAAGCAGCAGCGCGCGGCGTTCGCTGCTCAACATGCGCAGATGCTGCGCGAAATCTGCTCAGATTGTCAAGTTTGGTGCGTGATGTGCGTAGTATCTTGCTTGCAGTCGCGCAGACCGCGCGCTAGCATCGCGTCGTCAGTCAACCCGAGGTACCCGATGGCCTTCCTGCCCGGCACGCGTCGTGGGCTCGACGCCTGCGCCTCGGCGCGCGGGACGTTCGCCGTTCTCGCGCTCGACCACCGCCAGAACCTGCGTCGCGAGCTGCACCCGGAGGCACCGGATGCGACCACGTACGACGAGATGGTCGCCTTCAAGCGCGCTGTCGTCCGGGCCCTCGCGCCGTCAGCGACCGGCACGCTGCTCGATCCGGAGATCGGCGCGGCGCAGGCGATCGCCGACGGATCGCTGCCCGGTCGTTCTGGCCTGCTCGTCGCCGTCGAGGCGACCGGGTATGAGGGAACCCCGAGCGCCCGGGTGTCGCGGATCCTGCCGGGGTGGTCGGTCGAGCAGGCGAAGCGAATGGGGGCCTCGGCAGCGAAACTGCTCGTCTACTACCACCCGGCCGCGGCCAACGCGGCTGAGCAGGACCAGCTGGTCGCCGATGTCGCCGCGAGCTGCGTGCGGCTCGACCTGCCGCTGTTCGTGGAACCGCTCGGCTATGACCCGGTGTCGGGCGGCAAGCTCACGGGCGAGGAACGCCGGGCCTGCGTCATCGAGACCGCCCGGCGCCTCACGCGCATCGGGGGCACGGTCCTGAAGGCGGAGTTCCCGTACGACGCGACGGTCACGGATCAGGCGGCCTGGGCGGACGCCTGCGCCGAGCTCGACGAGGCGTCTGCCGTGCCATGGGTCCTGCTGTCGGGGGGCGTCGAAGACGCGACGTTCGAGCGCCAGGTCGCGGTCGCCTGCCGGGCCGGCGCGTCTGGCGTCCTTGTCGGACGATCCGTGTGGGCGCCGGCCGCGACGATGCTCCCGCACGACCGCGACACCTGGCTGGCGAGCGAGGGTCGGACACGGCTGGATGCGCTCGCCCGTCTCGTCGACGAGCTCGCGGTGCCGTGGCACGCCCGGCCCAACCCGCTCCGTGCGGCGACGTCGCCCGCTGAGGGCTGGTACCGGGAATACTGAACGACGATGACCGATCGGACGCGCGAAGGGCGGGACGCCGGGCGCGACTTCGATGTCCTGGTCCTGGGCGAGATCAACCCCGACGTCATCGTTCGGTCGGCGGATCCGACGCCGCGGTTCGGCCAGGTCGAGCGACTCGTCGACTCGATCGACCTCGTGATCGGCAGTTCCTCCGCGATCTTCGCCTGCGGTGCGGCCAGACTGGGGCTGCGAACGGCGTTCGTCGGGGTCGTGGGCGACGACGCGATGGGCCGCTTCATGCTCGACGCGATGCGCGCCCGCGAGGTGGACGTCGCCGGCTGCCGAGTGGAGCCGGCGGTGCCGACCGGCGCTTCAGTCATCCTCACCTCAGGTGCGGATCGGGCGATCCTCACCGCGCCCGGGACCGTGCCTCTCCTCCGCGATGACGACATCCCCGAGGCGCTCGTGGGCCGTGCCCGTCACCTCCACATCGGCAGCGTCTTCCTGCTCGAGGCCCTCCGGCCACGGCTTGCCGCACGGTTGGCGGCCGCTCGCCGGGCGGGGCTGACAACGTCCGCGGACTGCAACTGGGACCCACGCGAGACCTGGGATGGCGGGCTGTGGGAGGTCCTCCGTGAGACGGACGTATTCCTGCCGAATGCCGCCGAGGCGGCCCGGATCACCGGCATCGACGATGTCGAGGCCGCGGCGCGGGCGCTCGTCGCGGCCGGGCCAAGCATCGTGGCGGTGAAGTGCGGGGCGGATGGCGCGATCGCCGTCGAGCGAGACGGGACCCTGACGCGCGTTCCGTCGCTCGTCGTCGACGCTGTTGACACGACCGGTGCCGGCGACTCGTTCGACGCGGGTTTCATCGCCGGTTTCCTCGCGGCGCGCCCGGTCCGGGACTGTCTCGCGCTCGGTGTCGCAGCGGGCTCGCTCTCGACGCTCGGGATCGGCGGGACGGCATCGCAGCCGACGCTCCGTGACGCGGAGGTCGCAGCGCAGGGCGGCAGGACTGCTCTCATGAAGCGGCTCCGATGACGCCCGGGGTAGCCCTCGGCGCCCCACCGGGTCCCGATGCCTGGCCGCGCCGCCTCATCTGCGTCTCGGTCAACCCCGCGATCGACAAGATCGCCGCGGTCGAGAACGCTCGTTCCGGGCGACGTCCACCGCCCCGAGGTGCTGTCCATCGTTCCCGGCGGCAAGGCACTGAACGTCGCCCGGGCGGCCGCAGGCCTCGGCATGCCCGTCCGAGCGATCGCCGTGCTGGGCGGTCACGCCGGCGATTGGATGGATGCTGCGCTGCGCGAGCGAGGGATCGCCACGTCCGTCGTGCGTGTCGCCGGTGAGACACGGACCTGCCTGTCCGTGCTGGACCGCGCCGCCGGGACGCTCACGGAGTTCTACGAGCCTGGCCTGACCCTCGACCCGGCCGTCTGGGCCGCTGTGGAGACCGCGCTGCGCTCAGAGCTCGCCGACGACCCATCCGGGAGCCTGGTCGTGCTCGCCGGGAGCCTGCCCCGCGGCGCGCCAGATCGCGGCTACGCGCGTCTGGCGACGATCGCGAGCGATGCCGGGGGACGCGCCGTGGTCGATGCCGATCGGACCGCCCTAATCGATGCGCTGGCGGCGAGCCCGTGGCTCGTGAAGGTCAACGCTCGGGAAGCGATGACTGCGGCGGGCCTCGCGGGAGCAGCGGCCCCCGGGGCAGGCGGAACGGTCGCGGTCGATGCCGCCGTCGAAGCGGCGCGCCGGATCGGGGTGCGGACGGGCGGGTCCGTCCTCGTCACCCGCGGCGCGGACGGCGCTGTGCTCGTCTGCGACGATGGCTCCGCCTGGCGGATGGGCGCCCCTCCGGAACGCGGCCGGTATCCCGTCGGCAGCGGCGATTCGCTTCTGGCCGGACTGGTCGTCGCCCTCGCCGCGGGGTTCCCGCTCGTCGAGGCGGCGCGGCGCGGCGGCGCGGTCGGCGCGGCGAACGCCCTGACTCCCGGCCAGGGCGAGCTGGACCCGGCCGATGCCGACCGGATGCTTCCGGCAATCATCGTCGAGCGGATCACCTGACGAGGTTGCGGCCGGTGGCGACCAGTTCCCTGGCCGTGTGGTGGTCGGCTCGCCAGAGCACGTCCGTGCCGGTCAACGGCAGAACACGAAGGGTGGATCCCACGGACCACCGCATGCCGATGGCTGCGCTCGCAGTCGTCGCTGTCGTCCTCTTCGCCTTTCCTGCCACGTCGGCTGCACTCGATCCGACGGCGACTCGTGTCCTCGCCGCGAGCGACCACACCTGCGCGATCACGAGCCAAGGCGGGGTGAAGTGCTGGGGCGACAACAGTGCCGGTGGGCTCGGCGACGGCACCACCACCGCCAGCACGACCCCGGTCGATGTCACGGGCCTGACGAACGGAGTCAGCGCGATCGCGAACGGTGATCGCTTTTCCTGCGCCGTCTTGACCGGCGGCGGAGTGAAATGCTGGGGCTACAACGAATTCGGTCAGCTCGGGGACGGCACGACCACCGATCGCACATCGCCGGTGGATGTCCAAGGCCTCGCGAGCGGAGTCAGCGCGATCACCGCCCGTGGCGAACACACCTGTGCGCTCATCGCGGACAAAGTCAAATGCTGGGGCGCCGATCTCAACGGCCAGCTTGGCGATGGAACGACGACCGACAGTGACCATCCGGTCGATGTCGCCGGCCTCACGAGCCCGGTCATCGCGATCGCGGCAGGAGGCGAGCACACCTGCGCACTCGTGACTGGTGGAGGCGTCAAGTGTTGGGGTTGGAACGGCGCCGGCCAGCTTGGGATCGGCTCGACGACCGACAGCAGCACCCCGGTGGACGTCGTCGGCCTGACAGGCGGTGTCCGAGCGATCGCAGCCGGAGGCCGGCACACGTGCGCGCTCATGACCGCAGGCGGGGTCAGGTGCTGGGGCTTTGATCAATTCGGCCAACTCGGCGATGGCGCGACCACCGACAAAGCCATCCCGGTCGACGTCGCGGGTCTGACGAGCGGCGTCGCCGCGATCACGGCAGGTGGCAACTTCACATGTGCGCTCAGGATCGGAGGCACCGTCACGTGCTGGGGCGTCGACCTCGCAGTCCCATCAGCCGACGACACGACTCCTGACAGCTCCATACCGATCGATGTCGTCGGGCTGGCGAGCGGCGTCACGGACATCGTCGCCGGTTACTACCACGCCTGCGCCATCACGAACGAGGGCCGCGTCAAGTGCTGGGGCGGTAACGACTCCGGCCAGCTCGGGAACGGGACGACCAGCGACAGCCCCACCCCGGTCGAGGTGAAGAATGCCGATGGGACAGCGTTCGCCGCGGCGGGCTCCGGCGACCTCCAGATCCCTGGCCTGCTGCCTCTTGCGTCTGTCGTCTTGCTGGGGCTCGCTGTGATCGCCGCCGCAGGTTGGTTCGCGGCAGCGCGCCGACGTCGGAACTGACGCCGCGAAGTCGAACGGACTACCTGGTCACGGTCAACGACACGCTCTTGCTGTGATTCAGGCTCCCGCTGACGCCCTTGATGGTCAGGGTGTACGTCTGTCGCGCCGTCGTCGCTTGGGTCTTGATCTTGAGCGTCGAGGTGCCGGTCGTCGGGTTGGGGGTGAACGTCACGGTGGCGCCCGATGGCTGGCCGGTGAGGCTCAACGTGACGGCCCCGGTGAAGCCGTTCGACGGCGTGATCGTCACCGTGTAGGTCGCCGTTCCGCCGCGCTTGACCGACTGCGAGGTCGGGCTGACCGAGAGTGAGAAGTCGGCTGGCGTGCTCGTCACCGTCACGCTCGCCGTCCCGTTGACGGCCCCGCTCGATGCGGTCACCGTGAACGGCCCACCGGCGGTCGAGCCAGCCGTGAACAGCCCGGACGAGCTGACCGTGCCGCCGCCAGCCACGGACCAGCTGAACGCCGGCGGTGGGCTCATCGGCTGGCCGAACTGGTCGTTGCCGGTGGCGGTGAACTGTCTCGTCCCGCCGGTCTGGACGGACGCGCTCGCCGGCGAGACCGTGATGGTCGTCAGCACGGGAACGGCCGTCACCGTGAGACTCGCTGTGCCGCTCACGCCGCCGCTCGCCGCGGTCACCGTGAACGTCCCGGTCGTCGCGCCGGCGGTGACCAACCCGGACGAGTCGATCGTGCCGTCGCCGGTCACCGACCAGGTGAACGTCGGCTGCGGGCTCATCGGCTGACCGAACTGGTCCTTGCCGGTGGCCGTGAACTGCTTCGTCCCGCCGGTCTGGACGGACGCGCTCGCCGGAGAGACGCTGATCGTCGTCAGGACGGGCGGCGCGCTCGGTCCGGCGATGCTGCCGCGACCGGTCGGGCCGTCCCAGCCGACCCCGGCGGTGCACAGCACCGTCGGGCTGCACGTCCCGTTCGAGCCGGAGGTGACGTCGAAGTACGGTGTCGCTGCCGCCCACGCGTACTTGCCTGCGAGAGTCGTCGCATCGTAGCCACCCTGCATCGCGTAGCGGGCCGCGATGAGCGGGGAGGACAGGCTCGTGCCGCCGAAGACCCAATACCCCGTCACTCCGCTGTAGGTCGTGTAGGTCGCGAGTCCGGAGTTCGGGTCAGCATCGGCCGAGAGGTCCGAGATGGCCTTCTTGCCCGCGCACGGGTTGCCGGGGATGCTCTGCCAGGCGGGCGCGGCGTTGTAGACGGAACAGCCGCTGCCCGTGCCCGCCCAGACCGTCTCCGTGGTCCGGGCGCCTGAGGCATCGACCGACAGCGTCGTGCCACCGACACCGATGACATTCGTCGCCGACGCCGGGAACAGGACGCCGAAGCCACCGTCACCTGCCGAGGCGGTGACCGCGATGCCCTTCTTGGCGGCGTTGTCGTAGGCGGGAGCGAGGACCGCCGGGTAGTCGCCGGAGACGCCGTAGCTGTTCGAGATCGACCGGACATGCGCGGTGTTCGACGCGGTCGTCACGGCCGTCCCGAGATTCCCGACCGAGGACGAGGTCGCTTCCAGCAGGAGGATGCTGCACATCGGGCAGACGGCCGATGCGGCCTGCAGGTCCAGGTCGATCTCGTTCGACCAGCCGGCGTCGGCGGCCGGCAGCGACGTGCCGCCGGTCTGGTTGGTCTTGGTGAAGCAGGGGCTGCTCGGCGGAGCTCGTGAGGGTCGTGAGAGTGGCCAACGTGCAGCTCTGGATCGCCGGCAGCCCCGAGTCGGCCCGGAACCTGGTGAGGTTGGCGAACGCGTTCGGGTCGTCGTAGGCGTCGACGATGGCGACCACCAGCGACGGGTCGCCCTGGGCGGTGATGCCGTAGGCGGTCCTGATGCTCGTCCCGCTGTAGTAGGTGGCCTGGGCCGCCGCGGCCGCATCGTGCAGGGCTGACTTGGTCCGCGCCTGGACCTGCTGCCCGTCGCGATAGAACGCACGCGCCACGGCGGTGCACCGCGCCTGCGCGGCACCCGGCTTGCCGCACACGTGCGCGTCCCGATGACTCCAACTCGAGGCCTTCGCGGCCACCGGAGCTGCCCCGATGACGGACAGGAGCAGGAGAGACCCGGCGACGACCGCCGCGAGCCGCTGGCCGAACGTGATCATCAGGACGACCCTTCCTCGTCGCTCGACAAGGCCCCGGATGTCGGACCATGGGACGAGGCTCGAGCGACGCGAGGATGATGCGTCGAGGCATGAACGAGGTCAAGGTCTCTGGACCCCACACCGAGCACCGCGTGCGCTCGGAAGCCGAGCTCGCGCTGTACGCTGCTGGCATCAAGCGGCAGCCGGCTACGGTGGCTCGGTCCCGGTAGTGAGGCCTCTTGCAGCCCGCGCATCGCTGTGGATGGGCGATGAGGCCGGCGCCCGCGCCGAACTCGTGGCCCTTGACGGGTCCGGCTTCCATGGCCAGGCGATCGAGGCGGACCGAGTGACGATCCGGGCAGGGATCACCGCGCTCGAAGGCCGTCCGACCGATGCTCTCGCCTTCTACCGCGAAGCCCTCAAGGCGTGGCGCGATCTCGGTCTGGTCTGGGACGAAGCCCTGTGCGGGATCGACATGGCGACCCTTCTCGACCCGACCGACCCCGAAGTTCGCACCGCCGCAGACTCGGCCCGCGAGATCCTCGTTCGGCTCGGTGCCGGACCGTTCATCGCTCGCCTGGACGCGACGCTGACCCGGTCGACGAACGCGTCGGGCGACACGCACGTCCAAGCTGCATCGGCCTCGCCGGTGTCCAGCTGACGACGCGCCAACCGACCCACGGCCAGTGTCACCGGCCGGCGCTCGGCCGGTAGAGTACGACCCATGGAGAGGTACGGCATCGCTGAGGCCGCCGAGCGAGCCGCGACCAGCGTCGAGGAACTGCGTCAGCTCGTCGAGCTCGGCATCCTCCAGCCGGACGCCGATGACCGATTCTCCGAGGGCGACGTCCGGCGGGTCGGGATCGTCCACAGCCTGGTGGCCGCGTCGATGCCGCTCGACCTCCTGTCGAGCGCGATGCGCAGCGGCGACCTCTCGCTCGACTTCGTGGACGACCCCTCGTACAGCCATTTTGCCGCGTATGCCGGCGAGACGTTCGAGGAGCTGAGCGCGAGGACCGGCTCCCCGCCAATCTGCTGGTCGCGATGCGCGAGGCGACCGGCGCGGCGGTCCCGGATCCGACGAACCAGGTCCGGGAGGACGAGATGAGGATCCTGCCCTCCTGGAGTTCCAGCTGTCTCACGGATTCCGGCCGATCATGGTGGAGCGCTACCTGCGGGTGATGGGCGACAGCCTGCGGCGGATCGCCGAGACGTCAGGCGATACGTGGCGTTCGGAGGTCATGGAGCCGCTGCTCGCGGCCGGCTACTCGGCGAGCGACGTCGGGAGCTGCGTACGAACGAGGTGTCGCAAGGCTCGACCGCCCTCGACGAACAGGCGCTCCTGACCATCTATCGTGCCCAGCAGGTCCACGTCTGGACGGCCAACATCATCATCGGAGCACAGAGCATCCTTGCGCAGAGGGGCCTGCACGAAGCCGCTCGAGCATGCGTCGGCGATGTGCTTCCTCGACATCACCGGCTACACCCGCCTGACCCAGGAGCTCGGCGACGCGGCCGCCGCCGACCTCGCGACGTCGTTGGCGCGACTCGTCGAGCGGACGTCGGTCCGGTACGGCGGACGGCCGGTGAAATGGCTGGGCGACGGGGTCATGTTCTTCTTCCCGCAGTCCGGCCCGGGAGTGGTCGCCGCCCTGGAGATGGTGGCGGGCGTCGCCGATGCCGGGCTGCCGCCGGCACACGTCGGTCTGCATGCGGGTCCGGTCGTCTTCCAGGAGGGTGACTACTACGGCCAGACCGTGAACATCGCCGCACGGATCGCGGACTACGCCCGGCCGGGCGAGGTCCTCGTCAGCCAGGAGGTCGTCGACGCCTCGAGCGAGTCGGACCTCGCGTTCCGGGAGATCGGCCCGGTCGAGCTCAAGGGAGTGTCCGGCGCGATGCGGCTCCACGTGGCGTCGCGTCCCGACTGACCGACGCGCCGGCATGGCCGCTCGCCCATTCGGTGCTAGTGTCGTCACCGCTCGGGACCCTGCCAAGGGGCGTCCCCCCGACCGTGCGCGCAACGGAGAAGTTGCCACGTGACGCGGCTCTGCGAGCATTTCGAGGCTGACCGTCAGCTCGAGCCCCCGCTCGACGTCTGTTCCTCGTGCGTGGAGATCGGCGCCAGCTGGGAGCACCTCCGCCAATGCCTGACGTGCGGACGGACCGGCTGCTGCAACCTCAGCCCGAACCGGCACGCCACGGCTCATTTCCAGGAGACGGGCCATCCGATGATCCGGTCCGCCGAACCCGGTGAGGACTGGCGCTGGTGCTACGTAGACGACCGTCTCTATTCCCCCGGTGCGATCGGCTACGAATCCGCGGAGGACTGACATGATCGAGATCGTCCCTGGCCCGCACGGCCCGCTGGCCAACGTCCTCGCCGTTCGCAGGGGACGAGGTGACGCCGCTGGGTCCGGACTCCAGCACCGCGAGGCGCTGATCTACACGCTCGGGAAGGCCGCCGAGCTGGAGCACCTGATCATGCTCCAGTACCTCTTCGCGGCGTTCTCGCTCAAGCGGAACGTCAACGAGGGGCTGACCACCGAGTCGCTGGCCGCGGTCGGGCGCTGGCGGAAGACGCTGCTGGAGATCGCCGAGCAGGAGATGCTCCACCTGGCACTGGCCCAGAACCTCCTGACGGCCGTCGGTGCCGCGCCACGCCTCGCCCGCCCGAACTTCCCGATGCCGGCGTACAGCTACCCGGCCGGCGTCCGGATCGAGTTGCTGCCGTTCGGTGAAGCCGCGCTCCGACACTTCGCCTTCCTCGAACGACCGGAAGGCATGGCCGTCGACGACGCGGAAGGGTTCGAGGCGATCGCCCAGGCCGTCGCCCTGCCGCACGACGCCGCGGACGAGATCGTCCCGCAGCTGCAGGAGTTCGACACGATCGGCCAGCTCTACCGGTCCGTCCAGGCCGGCCTCGAGTACCTGGCCGAGCGCCTCGGCCCGGACCGCCTGTTCATCGGGCCAGCGAACGCGCAGGCGACCGAGGAGCACTTCCGGTGGCCGGAGCTCGTCGCGGTCACCGATGTCGAGTCCGCGCGGCGCGCGATCGACACGATCGTCGAGCAGGGCGAAGGGGCCCGCGGCGAGTGGCGCGACGCCCACTTCGGCCGCCTGCTCGGCATCCTGGACGAGTACCTCGAGATCAAGCGGGCGGACCCGAGCTTCGAGCCCGCGAGACCTGTCGTCGCGGCCAACGTCCGGCAGCAGGCGACCGGCGTCGTCGTCCCGCTCATCACCGATCCGGGCACGACCCGCTGCATGGACCTGCTCAACGTGACGTACGAGGTCCTCCTGCAGCTCCTGTCCCGGTACTTCGCCCACACGGACGAGACGCCGGCGCAGCTCGAGGTCCTGGCCGACGTCTCGGTCGGCCTGATGTACACGGCGATCATGCCGCTCGGGACCGTCGCCACGACGCTGCCGATCGGTCCGGAGATGCCGGGCGTCACGGCCGGCCCGGGGTTCGAGCTCTTCTACCAGGTCGACTACCTGCTCCCCCACCGAGAGGCGGCCTGGGTCCTGATGGAGGAGCGGCTCCGGGATGCGGCCGCCTTCGCGGTGCGCTGCGGCGACCTGTGCACGCCCGCCCTGATGGAGCCGCTCGCCAAGGTCGCTCGGTCGCTCGAGAAGTACGCCGACCAGCTCCGGGCGTGCGAGCTGACGGGAGAGGGGCATAATCCGCGACATGCTGGGCGAGGTTCGGTCGCTCGTGGATGCCTCGCCGCTACGGGTGGCCGATGGCGGCGCGCTCGACCCCTCGTCGGACCCCAGTGTTCGCTCGCCGTGCAGCTGCGCCGGGCGACGGGTGCCGTCATCGGTCGAGGCGCCGAACTCGAGGCGATCTCGCAGGAGCTCCGCGAGGCGTCCGGCCGACTGGCCGCGGTGACCCTCGAGGGCGAGCCGGGCATCGGCAAGACACGGCTGCTGCTTGCCGCGGTCGAACTCGCGTCGGCCAGCGGCTTCACCTGCGTCGCGATCACGGCCGACGAGGAGATCCGCGGGCCCTTCCTCCTCGCGCGCAGCCTGTTCGCGTCGATCGCGATCCGCGAAACGGCTGCCGGGACCTCGGCCGAGGCCGCGGTCAGGCGGGTGGTCGAGGCCATCTCCGGTCGTGACGAGCCCGGATACGAGAACCTCTCGCCGGACGCCAAGCTCCTGCGGGCGTTCGACCTGGCGGGCGTCGCGGTCTCCGAACTGTCCCAGATCCGACCGATCGCGCTGTTCATCGACGACGTCCAGTGGGCGGACGACGACACCCTCCGACTCCTTCGATACGTCGTCCGGAGCGACGCCGACCAGCCGATCTTCCTGTTCCTGACGATCCGGCCGGACGAGTTCGCTGCGGTCACAGAGGCCGTGAACTTCGTCGCCGACATGGAGCGGATGGGCCTGGTCCGGCGGCTGCGACCGGCACGCTTCGGCTCGTTCGAATCGGCGGAGCTGCTGAAACGCGTCCTCGGCGGTCCCGTCGAGGCCGCATCGGCGGCCGCGATGCATGTCCAGGCCGAGGGCGTTCCGTTCATCGTCGAGGAGATCGCCAGGGCCCACCGCGAGGCCGGGACGCTGCAGCAGATCGATGGTGAGTGGCGGCTCGGCCGCAACGCAGCCCGGCTCGTGCCCTCCGCGGTCCGGACGCTCATCGACCGTCGCGCGGCGCGACTCCCGCCGCGGACGCGGGCCGCGATGGGCGACGCCGCGATCCTCGGCCGCAGCTTCAGCCTGCGCGACCTTCGGGCCATCCGGGCGCGCATCGGCGACGGAGAGATCCCTTCGGAGCCGGCGCAGACGATCGGCGGGAACGAGGGCGCTGACCCGCTGGCCGACGATCTCCAGCCCGCGGTCCACGCGGGCCTCCTGCTCCCGCAAGCCCAGGGCGAGCCTGCCGACTACACATTCACCCACGAGCAGGTCCGCCAGTTCGCGTCGAACCTCCTGTCGGCCGGCCGTCGCCGACAGGTCCACGCCGCCGTGGTCGATCTGCTGCTGGACGGTGGCGACCCGGCTCCGGCCGGCCTGCCGATGCTCGCCCAGCACGCGCTCGCGGCAGGCGACACGGCCCGGGCGGCACGCTTCTCGATCGATGCGGCGACGGCCGCCCTCGCCTCGAACGCCCCCGAGGAGGCGCTGCGGCTCGTGGAGCAGGCGCTGCCGGTCGTCTCATCGCCCGCCGACCGTCGGGTCCTGCTCGCGACCCGCGACGACGCGTACGCGGTCCTGCGCCGGACCGACGACCGGCTCGATGGCCTGACCGAGCTGGCCGCCCTGGCCGAGGCGATGCGCGATCCGTCCATCGAACTCGATGTGCAGCTCCGGCGCGCCTCGGCGCTGCGGATGAGCCACGACGAGGACGCCGCCGCGGAGCTGGCTCGTCGCGTCCGCACCCGGGCGACCGAGCGGGGCGACGCGGCCTTGGAGCTTCGAGCGACCCTCGAACTCGGTCAGGCACTCATGCGCAGTCCGATGGGCGAGTCGTTCGGTGGCGCCGCGCTCGAGCTCGACCTCGACGACTGCCGAGGAGGCCTATCGCCGCGCGATCGAGCTCGCCGAGGGACTGGGTCAGACGAAGCGCAACCTCGCGGCCGCCCTCCGTGAAGTCGGGATGATCGACTACGCGAGGGGACGCGGCGTGGTTCACCGGCGAGATCAGGGCCGGCCGCGCGACCGAGATGCTCGCCGCGATCGCGGCCGGCGCCGACTTCGAGACGATCATCCTCGCGACACCGGTCGGTCCGCTGCTGATCGAATCGACGCAGCTCCTCGAGCGAGCGCTTGGCATCTTCGAACGGCGTCGGCGACCGGACCGGCGTGATGTCGACGGTCATCGCGATGGCCTACGCCCGGTACGCGGCGGTGATGCACCTGTCGGCGTCGGCACGGCACCTCGAGGAGATCCGGCGTGTGACGAACCGGCTGTCCGAATACGTCACCGAGAGCGAGCGGGCCCGTCTCGACCTCCAGATGCTGTTCGGCGTCCACGTCTGGTCACGCGCGAAGGTGGTCCCGGACTCGGCGCTGTCGCGTGGTGAGGAGGCCTATCGGGCGGCGAAGCTGCAGGGCGACCGCGGCATCGAGTTCCTGGCGGCCGGCGGGATGGCGCTCAGCCGGCTCGAGCTCGGCGACGTCGCGGCGGCCGAGCAGCTGGCTCGGCATGGCCGCCGCCGCCGCGTCGATGGCACCGTCGCGCAGCCGCTCCATCCAGCTCGAGACCTGGCGCGGCATGGTCGCGGCGGGTGCCGGCGATGCCGACGGGCATGCGCGAGCACCTCGAGAAGGCCGTGTCGATGGCGACCGATGGTGGCCGGGCATCCGCGCGCTGCGAGGCCCTGGCCCGCCTCGCCATCGAGAGCGCGCGGCTGGTCGCGGCCGGACAGCCCTCCGGAGCCGATCCTGGTCGAGCTCGACGGAGCGATCCGCGGCGCAGGTGAAGGAGCTGCTCCCGCTCCTGCCCGGGCACGCGCCGTGGGGTGCGCAGGCCGATGCCGCCCTGTCCGCCGTCGCCCTCGCGCGCGGCGACATCGAAGTCCGCGGTCGCTGGCCGGCGGGGCGGCGTTCCAAGCCCTGCAGGCGGGGCTCCACGAGGACGTCAGCCTCGAGATCGTGATCCCAGCCGCCCGGGCGGTGCTCGCCGGCGGCCCGCCCGAGATGCAGGGGTTCGTTCGCGGCTACCTCCAGCAGACGCTGGCGCGGATCGCCCAGGGCACTGCGGACGAGAAGGTCCGTGTCGCCTGGCTGACCGGGCCGGTCGGTCGCGAGCTGGTCGAGCTGGCCGGCCCGACTCGACGCTCCAGCGGCCATGGCCGCCGACGCCGACACGGACCAGCCCCGCCTCGACGAGTCGGAGCGCCGACTGCTCCAGCTGCTGACCGAGGGTCGGACCAACGCCGAGATCGCCGCCGAGATCGACTGCACCGAGGAGGACGTGGTCATGCGCCTCGCCCGTCTGTTCGCTCGCCTCGGCACATCGAGTCGTGCCGAGGCGACCTCGCTCGCCTTCCGCGGGCTCGCCGCGGTCGGGTCCCGCTGATGGTCGTCCGGGCGCGGGTCGATCGTCACAAGTGCGTCGGCGCGGGCAACTGCATCACCCTTGCCCCGACGGCGTTCGACTGGCTCGCGGGCGATTACGGCAAGACCGACGTCGTCGGGCCCGACACGGTCGACGAGGAGGTCCTCCGCGCGGCCGCGTTCGCCTGCCCGACCGCGGCCATCATCCTCGAGGATGTCGCGGAGCTCCTGCCGTGGCAGCTGCGCGGCAAGGCGGGTCCCGCACGACGGGTCATGAAGACGTTCATGTTCACCGACATCGTCGGCTCGACGACCCTCGTGGAGGCGCTCGGCGACGAGGCCTGGGAGGCGATCCTGCGCTGGCACAACACGGCGCTCCGGGAGGTCTTCGTGGCCCACACCGGCGAGGAGATCTCGACGACCGGCGACGGCTTCTTCGTCAGCTTCGACTCGCCGGATCTCGCCGTGGCGGCGGCGATCGCGATCCAGCGCAGACTCGCGGAGCATCGATCGACACAGGGTTTCGCGCCCCAGGTCAGGATCGGACTCCACGCCTCGGACGCGACGCAGGTCGATGGCGACTTCCACGGCCGGGGAGTCCATGAGGCGGCCCGCATCGCGGCGCTCGGCGGCGGCGGCGATATCGTCGCCAGCGTGGCGACGGTCGGCGAGGCGCACCGGACATCCGATCCCCGGAGCGCCACGCTCAAGGGCATCTCCGAGCCGATCGAGGTGGTGAACGTCGACTGGCGCTAAGCGCACCTCTGCTCCTGTACCCTCATGACCCGTCCATCGTCTGGAGAGCGCCTGAGTGGTCTGCTCGAGTTGCGGGACAGAGAACCCGCCCGGCAAGCGATTTTGCGGAGACTGCGGCTCGCCACTCGCCTCGGGTTGCCCGAAGTGCGGTGCGGCGAACCAGCCGGGACAGCGCTTCTGCGGTGACTGCGGCACTGCGCTCGTCAGCGGAACCGCGCCGGCCGCTGCGACGGCGACACGCCCCGACCTTTCGCCGCCCGGCGCGGCCCTGTCGCCGAACGGCGTCTCGTCTCGGTCCTGTTCGCCGACCTCGTCGGCTTCACGACGCTGGCCGACGGCCGCGACGCCGAAGACACCCGCGAGCTCCTGTCGCGCTATTTCGACCTCTCCCGCGACGTGATCGGCCGCTACGGCGGCACCGTCGAGAAGTTCATCGGCGACGCGGTCATGGCCGTCTGGGGCGCGCCCATCGCGCACGAGGACGATGCCGAACGCGCCGTTCGCGCCGGGATGGACCTCGTCGACGTGGTCAAGACGCTCGGGCCGGGCATCTCGGCTCGAGCCGGCGTCCTCACCGGCGAAGCAGCCGTCACGATCGGTGCCACGAACCAGGGGATGGTCGCTGGCGACATCGTGAACACGGCCAGCCGGCTCCAGTCGGTCGCGGCGCCCGGCACGGTCCTGGTGGGCGAGGCAACCGAGCGGGCCGCGAACCGAGCGATCGCCTTCGAGCCCGCGGGCGAACAGACCCTCAAGGGAAAGGAGGCACCGGTCGCTGCCTGGCGTGCTCTCCGCGTCATCGCCCAGGTCGGCGGACGCAACCGAGCCGAGTCGCTGGAGGCACCCTTCGTCGGCCGCGACGACGAGCTCCGCCTGATCAAGGACCTGTACCACGCGACGGTGCGTGAGCGGCGCGCGCGGCTCGTCTCGGTCATCGGGCCGGCCGGCATCGGCAAGACGCGCCTCGCCTGGGAGTTCAGGAAATACGAGGACGGCCTCGTCGAAGAGGTCTGGTTCCACGACGGGCGGTCACCCGCCTACGGCGACGGGATCAGCTTCTGGGCCCTCGGCGAGATGGTCCGCCGGCGGGCCGGGCTCATCGAGACCGACGACGAACCCACGACCCGGGCGAAGATCGCTGCGAAGGTCATCGAGATCGTCCCCGACGAGACCGAGCGGCGCTGGATCGAACCCGCCCTCCTCGCGCTCCTCGGCCTCGACGCGGGCTCGGTCGCCTCGGATGAGCTGTTCGCGGCGTGGCGGACGTTCTTCGAACGGATGGCAGCGACGGCGCCGGTGGTCCTCGTCTTCGAGGACTTCCATCACGCCGACTCGGGACTCATCGATTTCGTCGACCACCTTCTCGAGTGGTCGCGCAGCTTCCCGATCTACGTCGTGACCCTCGCCCGCCCCGACCTCATCGAGCGCAGGCCCGAATGGGGAGCCGGAAAGCGGAGCTTCACCTCGATCTTCCTCGAGCCGCTGCCGGACGAGGCGATGCACGAGCTCCTCGCCGGACTCGTCCCTGGTCTTCCGGCGAGCGCCGAGCAGGCGATCGTCGCCCGCGCGGACGGGATCCCGCTCTATGCGGTCGAGACCGTCCGGATGCTGCTTTCGGAAGGCAAGCTCTCGCTCGACGGCGGCATCTACCGCCCGACCGGGGACCTCACCAACCTCGCCGTTCCGGAATCGCTGACCGCCCTCATCGCCTCGCGCCTGGACGCGCTGCCTCCCGACGAGCGGGCGCTGGCGTCCGATGCCGCCGTCCTCGGCCAGAGCTTCACGATGGCCGGGATCACCTCCGTCAGCGGGCTCGATGAGGATGATCTGACGGCGCGACTCCGCTCGCTCGTCCGACGCGAGATCCTGACCCTCGAGACTGATCCCCGCAGCCCCGAGCGCGGTCAGTACGCGTTCGTGCAGGCCCTGATCAGGGAGGTCGCCTACAACTCTCTTGCGAAGCGCGACCGAAAGATCCGACATCTCGCAGCCGCCCGCTTCTTCGAGAGTCTCGAAACCGACGAGGTCGCCGGCGGATTGGCTGGTCACTACCTGTCGGCGTACCGGAATGCAGCCGACGGCGCGGAAGCCGATGCCGTCGGCGCCCAGGCGCGACTCGCCCTCAAGGCTGCCGCCCAGCGGGCCACCGTCCTTGGCGCGCACGACCAGGCGCTGACCTTCCTCGACCAGGCTCTCGAGGTCACGACCGATCCCGCCGAGACCGCTGAGCTCCTCGAGCGAGCCGGAGACGCCGCCGCGTCGGCCGGCCGCTGGGAGGCCGCGGACGCCCACTATCGACAGGCGATCGCCGG
Organism: uncultured Chloroflexia bacterium; assembly: GCA_963782715.1. Classification (GTDB taxonomy): domain Bacteria; phylum Chloroflexota; class Limnocylindria; order Limnocylindrales; family CSP1-4; genus SPCO01. Next base: position 3,423 of record CAWAKU010000007.1, on the reverse strand, counting down.
ACAACGTGCGCTCGAAGATCGTCCAGCGATCGCCGGCGCGACCGCGGCGCTGGCGCCGCGCGCTCCTCGGAGGCTGTCGCGCGCCGGAGGCGATCGCGGTCCTCGAGTCTGCGGCTGCGGAGTTCGCCGATCTTGCCAGCCATCCGGCCGGCATCGCGCTGCTTGGTCAACTGGCTCGAGCCGCCTTCCTTTCCGACGACAACCGCCGGGCGATCGAGGTCGCGGATCGGGTGCTCGAGGCGGCCGAGCATGCCGATCTGCCGGCGATCGTCGCTGACACCCTCGTGACCAGGGGCACCTGCCCTGGCCGACTCTCGGTCGACCGATCGAGGGAGTCGGGGCGATTCTGGCGGGCCGTGAGCTCGCCGACGCCCACGGCTTCAGCACAACCGTGCTGCGTGCGAACAACAACTACGCCTTTGCAGAGAGCTATCGAGATCCCCGGGCGGCCCTGCGACACCTCGCGATCCGGCGCCGTCCTGGCCCGGAGGCTCGGTGCACGTGCGTGGGTCGCCGGATTCGTCGCCGAACATCGGCGAGTTCGCCCTCCGAACCGGCGACTGGTCAGCGGCGCTGACCGAACTCACGGCCGCCTTCGCCGAAGGATACGAGGCCGAGGACGAGGCGTGCTCCTGATCGCCGAGGTCGGCGATCCGCGCCTGTCGCGGCGAAGTGGTTGACGGGAGCTTGCGCGAGATCGACCGACTCTCGGCACGTAGCGGCGACGTCCGGTCCCATTCCGGCCGGCCGGTGGCCGTCGGGTTCGCGGCCTTCGCGACTGGAGACCTCGGCGAGGCCGGTCCGCGTGGCTTGAGGCGGGAGCGCTCCTGACGCACGAGCAGTACTGTCTCGTGCCGCGGGCGTCCCGCGCGGCGCTGTGGGCGCGACGACGTCGGAGCCGCGCGAGGCGATCTCGACACCCTCGACGCGTCCGGGTTCCATGGCCCGGCGATCGAGGCCGACCGACGGACGATCCGCGCCGGCATCGCGGCCCTCGAGGGCCGCCCGGCCGATGCCCTCGTCCCTCTACCGGTGAAGCCCTGCGCGCGTGGCGCGACCTCGGCCTGGTCTGGGACGAGGCGCTGTGCGGGCTCGACATGGCCATGCTGCTCGACCCCACCGAGCCGGAGGTCCGCGCCGCCGCCGAGTCCGCTCGCGAGATCCTGGTCCGCCTCGAGGCCGCGCCGTTCATCGCCCGACTCGATGCGGCGATGGCACGCTCAGTCGATCGATCCCGGCCTTCCCACTCCATCGACGGCATCGCCTCTGGAGACGGCACCGTCGGCCACCTGACGGCTGCGCGGGACTGACTGACAGGAACGCGGGTCGGGTAGCGGACAGGCGGTCTGTCCGACAAAGAACATCGCCGGAGTCCGGCGCGGACTTCGATGTCGCCGACCGTCCGACCTAATCTCCATCCATCGAACCGGAAGAGACCCCCAGAGGTCCGAACCGGGTCGCAGGAGTCCGGAGGGCACCCCGATGTTCGACCTCTACCAGTCACCGGCAACGGCAGCTCATCGCCAGGCCGAACTGTACGCCGAGGTCGCGGCCGACCGGCTGGCTCGCTCCGCGAGCGAGGGCGATCAGGCGTCCACCGACGACAGCCAGTCCCCCGCCCACGCGTCTGACCGTCCTCGTGACCAACGTGCTGGCCGTCCTCACCGGTGCCGTCGACGTTGCGACCCGCCGCCCGCGCTCGAGCTGAGCCGCGACTCGCTCGAACCCTCTAGTTGACGCGCGAGTCCAGTCCGACCCAGAACGGCTCGCGCAGCTCAGCCTTGAGGATCTTGCCCGTCCCGCCCTTCGGCAGGGCATCCCGGAAGTGGATCTCGCGAGGGACCTTGTTGGCGGCGAGTCGCTCGCGACACCAGGCCCGCAGGTCCTTCGCGGTGGCGGCCATGTCCGGCTTGAGGACCACGACGGCGACCGGGACCTCACCGCGTTTCTCGTCGGGTGCCGCGACGACCGCGCACTCCAGGACGCTCGGGTGCGAGCCGAGCGCGATCTCGATCTCGACCGACGACATGTTCTCGCCTGAGCTGATGATGATGTCCTTCGACCGATCCTTGATGAGGATGTAGCCAGCCTCGTCGATGGTGGCCATGTCGCCGGTGTGGAGCCAGCCGTTGCGGATCGTGGCCTCGGTCGCCTCCGGGTCGAGGTAGTAGCCGTCCATCACGGTGTTGCCGCGGACGACGATCTCGCCGATCTGCTCCCCGTCGGGTCGGACGTCGCTGCCCTCCGCGTCGACGACCCGGATCCGGACACCGGGGATCGCCCAGCCGGTCATCGACTGGCGTTCCTGCCGGCGCTCGGCGGGCTCGGCGTCCGTGAGGACCTGTCGTGGCTGGGCGAGCGTGACGATCGGGGACGTCTCGGTCAGCCCGTAGCCGACGATGGCCTGGGTGCCGAGCTCTGTTTCGAGAGCGCGGACAAGGTCCGGCGACGCCGGTGACCCGCCGATGATCAGCTGCTCGAGGCTCGACAGGTCGTAGCGGGACCGCTCCCGACTGTGGAGCACGGCGTTGAAGATCGTCGGGACCGCGAGCAGGCGGGTGACCTTGTGCCGTTCGACCAGGGCCATCAGCGCGCCCGGGTCGAACTTGCGCAGGATCACGTGGCGACCGCCGACCATGGTCAGGAAGTGCGGCGTCCCCCAGCCGTTGACGTGGAACAGCGGCACCACGTGGAGGACGACATCGTCCTCGGTGAAGCCCAGGCCGATCTCGGCGGCGAGGCTGTGCAGGTACAGCTCGCGATGGGTCATCGCCACGCCCTTGGGCAGGCCGGTCGTGCCGCTCGTGTAGAACAGCTCGGCCATCGCGTTCTCGTCGATGTCGGGGTGACGCGGATCGGCGGCGCCCGAGGCGAGGAGGGCCTCGTACTCGTGGTCGGCGATGCCGCCCGGCTCGCCGTCGAGGACGACGATGACCGGTCGCGGCGAGAGGCGTGGCCGGATCTCCAGCGAGGAGCGGTTCGAAGTCGCGGTGGACGAAGACGACCTTCGACTTCGCGTGGCCGAGGATGTATTCGATCTCGTGCGGAGCCAGCCGGATGTTGATCGGGTTGAGGACGGCCCCTGCCTCGATGACGCCGTAGAACGCCTCGAGCAGATGGTGCGTGTTGAAGGTGATGAACGACACGCGATCGCCGGGCGCGACGCCCAGCTCCACGAGCGCGTTGGCCAGGCGGTGGGTACTGTTCGCGAACTCGCGATAGGTGAACTGGAACCGCCGTCGATGACGCCGACCTTGTCGCGAAGAACATCGCCGCGCGATCGCGGAACTCGAGGACGGACAGCGGGACGAACACCTTGGACCTCCCTGCACGATGGCGGGCCGCGGCTCCACGATAGCCGTTCGGAGCGGTCGCCTCCAGGCCGACCGCGAGGGACACGTCTCGGCAACTGCCCCCATGGCA
>CAWAKU010000006.1:0-243419 GCA_963782715.1 uncultured Chloroflexia bacterium | reverse complement strand
GGCCGCGTCTGACGCGGCAGGCGTCCCGTCTCGGGCCCCCGGTCCGGTCCCTTCCCCGGGCCGGGGGTCTCGTCCGATGAAATCGATTGAGCGCATCGCAGTGATAATCTTGCGGGGATGGGAAGCGAGCCGCGCGCCGGGACGGGAGATGAGTCGTCATCCGGCGTGATCCGACCGAGACGCGGTCGCGATCGGTCACGACGATGCGCGACATCGCGAGAGTCGCCGGGGTCTCGCAGAGCACCGTGTCGCGGGTGTTGAACGACGCGCCGACGCAGGTGCAGATCGCCGCCGACACGCGCGAGCGGGTCATGGCCGCGGCCCGGGAGCTCGGGTATCGTCCGAACCCGCACGCGCGAAGTCTGCGCGGAGCGTCGACCATGCTCATCGGCGCCGTCGTCCGGGACTTCAGTGACCCGTTCTTCGCCGGCGTCATCGAGGCGCTCGCGGTCGAGGCGATGGCCCGCGGCTACAACGTCGTGCTCGGCCATGCGCATGGTCGCGTCGACGAGGGGATCGCCCTGACGACCGTCCTCGAGACGCGCCACACCGATGCCATCGTGATGCTCGGCGACATGCAGGACCAGCCTCGCCTCCTCGAAGACCTCCGTAACTCGGCCGTCCCGGTCGTGGCCACCTGGCAAGGGACGAGCCCGCTCGAGTTCCCGACCGTCGACGTGGATGAACGGGCCGGGATCATCGCCGGCCTCGAGCATCTGATCGAGCTCGGCCATGAACGGATCGCCTTCGTCAGCGGCCGGTTGCCTGGTGACAACTGGCAGCGCCAGGAAGCGTTCATGGAGTTCATGACCGCTCGCTTCGACCGGATCCGCGACGGCTACGTCCAGGTCGTCGACAACAGCCTGGCCGGGGGCGAGGCCGCCCTGCGCGCCGTTCTCGAGCTGGAGGATCAGCCGACCGCCGTCCTGACCTCGACGGATCTGGTCGCTGTCGGCGTGCTGCATGCCGCCTACAACCTGCAGTGCGTCGTCCCCGACGAGCTCTCGGTCGTGGGCTTTGATGATCTTCTCCTGGCGGCCCACACGGTCCCCGCGCTGACGACGCTGCGGATGCCCATCGCGGAGATCGTCGGCGAGAGCGTCGAGCTCGCGATCGCGCTGGCGCGGGATCCGGGCGCCTCGCGCGAGCCCCGGCGAACGGTCTTCGAGCCGACGCTCGTCGTACGCCAATCGACCGCGCCACCAGTCCGGGTGACGATCCCCCCAGCCGTCATCGTCTGACCCTGGAGCGGCAGCTCGGGCCGGGTCGATGCCGTCGTGGTCCTCATCGAGGATGACCGACGACGAGCGCGGGATCCAGACACGCATCGCCTGGACCGTCCGATGGGCCCAGGCCGAAGATACGGGACGGCCCCGACCTCGACGGGGCCGCCGCCTCGCCGCGACGCGAAGCCGCCAGGCCGACGACCTCGCGGCCGAGGTCCGGTCGATCGACGGGGCCCCGCTTGGCGGCTGGGTCGAGCTCGAGCTCCTCGAGCGTGACGCCGCCCGGCAGGTCGGCCGTCTCGACGCAGTACACGAGGGGTCCGCGTTCCAGGGCGACGCACCCGCGCGCGGCGTCGACGCGCGGATCTGGCGACGTCATCCGGACTGGCATGTCGAGCATCAGCGTGACCGTGTCACCGCTGCGCCACACGCGCGTGTCGTCGACCCGGCGGAGGCCGGGCGCGATGGGCACGGTTTCGCCTGCCGGATCCGGACGCTGGCCGTTCGACTCCAGCCTGGCACCCGCAAGGACAGGGTCCACGGTGTCTCCGGTGCTTCGAGGATGGTCACCCGGACGCGGCCATCCCATGGGTAGCCGGTCTCGGTCGCGAGTCGAACCGTCCCACCGGCGACGCTGCTCCGGACCTCGCCGGTTGCGAACTGGTGGATCTGGACGCCGCCCTCGTCGCGCGTCGCCACGTACTGCGGCCACGAGCTCAGGAAGCGCATCACGTTCGGCGGGCAGCAGGCACACGCGAACCATGGCGCGCGAGTCGCCGTCACCCTCGTCCCCCGCGACGCGGGTCGTCCGGCGCTGGAGCGCGTTCACATAGAAGAACCGCGTGCCATCGGACGAGACGCCCGGCAGGACCCCGTTGAAGGCTGTCCGTTCGAGGACGTCGGCATAGTCGGGGTCGCCTGTCGCGAGGAACAGGCGCCAGGCGAGCATGACGCTGGCGATCGACGCGCACGTCTCCGCGTACGCACGGTCGGGCGGCAGCTCGAAGGGGTCGCCGAACGCCTCGTCGCGATGGCGGCTGCCGAGACCGCCGGTCAGGTACATGCGGGTCGCGACCATGTCACGCCAGCGTCGCATCGACCGCATCGAGCAGCTGTCGATCACCGAGCTCGGTGGCGACGTCGACCGCGCCGCAGTCGAGGTAGAGCTGGCGAACGGCATGGCCGGCGACCGTCGGCGCGTCGCGAACTCGGGCGTGATCCTGCCAGTATGCCGGACCCGAACCGGCCGATCCCGAGAAGACCCTCCCCGCGCGCCTCGACGAACCGTGCCGCGAGCTCGAGGTAGCGTCGTTCCTCGGTCGCGCGGAAGAGCTCGACGAGCGCCATCTCGATCTCGGGGTGACCGTCGATCGCGAGCCGTGCCCGCCGGACCCAGCTCGCGCTCGACCGAATCCGACAGCCCGCGTCCGCGACGCCGAGGAGCCGGTCGTCACCGAGCGCGCGCTGCCAGGCGATGGCGGCCTGGATGAGGTGGCCGAAGGAATACAGCTCGTGACCCCAGGCCAGGTCCCGGTACTCGCTGCCCGGGCGCGACGACCTGGACATAGCTGTTGAGGTAGCCGTCGTCGCGCTGGCGCTCGCTCGACGAGGGCGATCGCCTCGTCCGCCTGGTGCGCCAGGCTGTCGGACCGGTTGCCGCCCGAGTTCCCAGCCGGCGGCCTCGAGCCACTTGTAGACGTCCGTATCGAGGAACGGAAAGATCACGCCCACGTCCTCGCCGAGGGCGCGGTACCGGCCATGGGCACCGGCGGCCAGGCGGAGGTTCGACAGGTTTCCCGCGCGCTCAAGCTGCTCGAACCCGTGCGGGATCGACCGCTCACGGTTCGTCCGCAGCCGCTCCGCCCAGAAGCCGCCGGTGACGGTCATCGCGTCTCGACCGATCGGCGCGAGCGCCGCGATCGCCGAGCGCGTGGGCCGCACGACGCCGGCCGACTGTCGCACTCCCGGCCGTCGAACGGTGGTCACTTGACGGCCCCGCTCGTGAACCCGGACACGTAGTACTTCTGCAGCAGCAGGTAGATGCCGATGCACGGGATCATCGCGATCGTGATGCCGGCCTGGAGCATGCCCCAATCGGTGCCGCCCAGGCTGGTCTCGGCGCGTGCCGTGGCCAGGATCAGCGGGCAGCGTGAAGGTGGACGCCCGGCTCAACAGGACGAGGGCGCCGAGGAACTCGTTCCACGACGTCACGAACGCGAACAGCGCGACCGTCACGATGGCCGGCACGACGGCCGGGATGAAGATGGAGACGCAGGATCTGCCACGAGTTGCCGCCGTCGGTCAGGGCGGCCTCCTCGAGCTCGCGAGGCACCGACTCGAAGCTGTTGCGCATGATGTACAGGCTGAACGGCAGCTGGATGGCGGTGTGCAGGATGGCCAGCCCGACCAGCGTGTTGGTCAGCTTGAGCTGGGCGAACATCAGGAAGATCGGCGTCAGCAGCGCCTGGTACGGGATGATCAGGGCCAGCAGCAGGAAGACGAAGATGCAGCTCCTTGCCCGGGACCGGGAAGCGCGCCAGGGCGTAGCCGGCCGGGATCGTCAAGGCGAGCGTGAAGGCGATGGTCATGAACGCCGTCGCGAAGCTGTTGAACAGGTAGGTCGGCAGGCCGGCCTGGTACGACCACAGTCGCTGATAGTTGTCCAGGCTGAGTCTCGTGCGGGAAGTAGGTAGGCGGGACCGCTGCCGCTTCGGCGGTCGACTTCACCGACGCGAGCACGGACAGGACGATCGGCGTCGAGCATGAACACGCAGATGGTCAGGCAGACCGCCGCCGGCGAGGTAGCGGTTCCGCCCGCCCCAGACGCGCGACCAGGCGCGCGCCAGCGGGCGTCCGCATCGTGACCGCGGTCATATCTCGCTCCGTCGGGTCAGCGACCATCTGGACGACCGTGAAGACCAGGATGATCGCCGCCAGGATCAACGACAGGGCGGCGCCGTAGCCGAGATGCAGGTACGGGAACGAGTTCAGGTAGATGTAGAAGACGGCCGTCGAGGTCTGGTTGAACGGCTGGCCGGCGGTCATGATGTAGAACTGGTCGAAGGCCAGGAGCGAGCCGATCACGCTGACCAGGGTCACGAGCAGGATCGTCCGCCGGGTCAGCGGCACCGTCACCCGGCGGGTCCGCTGCCAGAAGCTCGCGCCGTCGACCATCGTCGCCTCGTTGATCTCGCTCGGGATGGCCTGGATCGCGGCGACGAACAGGATCATCCCGAAGCCGAGGACCTTCCAGACGACCGACGCGATGATCGACCAGGTCGAGAGGTCCGTGTCCACGCCCAGCCACAGGATCGGCTTGTCGATGAGTCCGAGATCGATCAGGGCCCTGTTGATGAGGCCGAAGGTCGGGTCGAACAGCCAGACCCAGAGCAGGCTCGACACGCCGAGGCCGATGACCACCGGGATGAAGATGAACGCTCGCGTCGTTCGACGCAGTCGTGAATTCGGCGCGACGAGCAACGCGAGCAGGTAGCCGCCGACCATCAGGATCGGCGTGATGAAGATCGTGTACTTCAGGGTGTAGCCGAGTGCGCGCCAGAACTTGGCGTCGTTGAGGGCCGCCGTGAAGTTGCCGAGACCGACGTCCCTCGGCGGCGTGATGAGCGACCAGTTGGTGAACGAGATCCGCACCATCTGGGCCACCGGATAGGCCGTGAAGACGAGCACGAAGACGACCGCGGGCATGACGTAGAGCAGTCCGGTGAGCTTGCGGCGTCGGGTCGCGGTCATTCGGTCTCCAGGCGGAAAATCGGCCGCGGCGCTGTGGAAGCGCCGCGGCCCATCGCTACCTCGGTTCGACGAACCTCGGTCAGCCTACTTGCAGGAGATCGCCTTCATCGCCGTCTTGGCATCGGTGATCACCGTGTCCAGGCTGTCGGTCGTGTAGTAGGCCTTCTGGAGCTGCTGGAGCCACGGACCGGCTGGATCGTTGATCTGCTCGAAGAATGTCAGGGAATACGGCGTCTTGCCGACGGCCAACGCCTTGGCCACGTCGCCCATGAGCGGCTCGGCCTTGTAGTACTGGTTGTCGGTGAGCTTCGGGTCGGTCCGGGTCGGGAGGTTGAGGGCCTTGGCGTACAGCTCGACCTGCTGCGTGTCGTTCAACAGGTAGTGCATGAACGCCAGCGAGTCATCGACGCGCTTGCTGCCCTTCGGGATGACGACGAGGTCGCCGCCGATGAAGGAGGCGTACTTGCCCGCTTCCGTGCCCGGCAGGAGGCTGATGCCGAACTCGAAGGGATGATCCTTCATCTGGTCGCGCGCGAGCACGATGTTGAAGTTGCCTGTCCCCATCATGCCGAGCTTGCCGGTCCCGAATTGCTCGGCGAACGTCGCGCCTGTCTCGGCCCGTGCGCTCTCGGGGACGTTCTTGGCCGCGACCATGTCGCGCGCCCACTGATCGACTGCCTTGACGCCGTCGCCGACGAGCGGCTCGTCACCGCACTTGTTGGCCTCGATCGTCGCACCCGACGCCCACATCAGCGGGCCGACGGTGAAGATGTTGCAGCCGGCGCAGTTGCCGGGCAGGTAGTAGCCGGTGACGCCGCCGCCGAGCGCGGTGATCTTGTCGGCGTACGTCTTGATCTCGGCGAGGCTGGTTGGCGGCTTGGTCGGATCCAGCCCGGCCTTCTTGAACAGGTCCTTGTTGTAGAACAGTGCCGAGACGTCAGCGTACAGCGGCACGCCATACAGTCGGTTGTTGAACGTGGCGACGGTCTTGTGGCCCGGGCTGACGTCCGCAAGCTCAGTCCAGTCCTTGGACTGGTCTGTGATGTCGACCAGCTGACCGGCATTCTCGAACTGCGGCGCGTAGATCAGGTCCATGCCCATCAGGTCCGGGACGTCGCCCGATGCCACGCCCTGGGCGATCTTCGCAACCATCTCGGTGTGGACGATGTAGCTCAGGTTGATCGGCTTGGTCGGGTTGGCCGCGTTCCAGGCACAGACGAGGATGTCGACCATGCCCTTGTTGCCACCGGAGCGCTCCCACATCTGCATCGCGTTCGCATCGGAGCTCTGGGCACAGGCCTTGGCGGGTTCTGGCGTCGGGTTCGCCGCGGCGGCGCTGGCGGGCGCGGAGGCGGGCGCGGCCGATGGCGGAGCCGCCGAGGCGGGCGCAACCGACGCGCCGCCAGCGGCGCTCGGTGCAGTGGATGCCGTCCCCGAACTGCAAGCAGTGACCAGCAGCAGGGACACGATCGCGAGGGCAGGCAGCCTGAGGTGGGTTCTCATCCAGTCTCCTCCAATCGTCCAGATCATCGGCGACCGGCCCCTCCGACCGACGCTCGAACACGCTGGGCTGCCGGCACTCTATCATGAGTGCAATCGATTTCATACATTCGATTTCATGACTCGGGAGGACGGGCTCGATGACTGACCTGAGGCTCGGCATCGCATTGTGGAGCCAGGCCAGTGACTGGCCCGGCTTCCTGGCCGCGGCCGAGCGCGCCGAGCGCCTCGGGTACGACCATGTGTGGACCTGGGATCACCTCCAGGCCATCTTCGGTGACCCGGACCAGCCGATCTTCGAAGGCTATACGGCGCTGGCCGCCGTCGCCCAGGCCACCGAGCGGATCCGTCTCGGCCTATTCGTCGGGGCGAACACGTTCCGCAATCCCGCCCTGGCCGTGAAGTGCGTGACGACGATCGACCACATCAGCGGCGGTCGGGCGATCATGGGCATCGGCGGGGCCTGGTTCGAGGGCGAGCACCGCGCCTTCGGGATCGACTTCGGGACCGGCTTCGGTCAGCGGCTCGACTGGCTCGCCGAGGCCGCGGCCGCGACGCGCTCGCTGCTCGACGGTGGCGCGGTCACCAGTCCGCCGGGGGGCCGCTACGCGTTCGATCACCTCCGCGTGCTGCCGCCGCCGGTCCAGATCCACCTGCCGATCATGGTCGGCGGAAGCGGCGAGCGAAAGACACTGCGCATCGTCGCCGAGTACGCCGACATCTGGAACGCCTTCGGAACGCCCGAGACGCTCGCCCACAAGGACCGGATCCTGCGCGAGCACTGCCTGGCCGTTGGACGCGATCAGGCCACCATCGAACGGACGGTCGGCTGCAAGATCACCATCCGGCGGACGGAAGGCGGAGGCCGAACGCGCACGACGGGCGATCCTCGAGCACAACCGGACGCCACTGATCGAGGTCGAGGGCGACCACACGTTCTGGACGGGAACACCTGAGCAGATCGCCGAGACGATGATCGGCTATCGCCGGATCGGGTTCGACACGTTCCTTGTCGAGACGCCGGCGCCGTACGACGCCGAGACGATGGAGACTCTCATCACGGTCGTGAAACCGCTGGTCGAAGACGCGACGGCCCGGACCTGACCCCACCGAAGGCGAGTCCCCGGTCCGGCTTCTCCTCCCCGGGCCGGGGGCCTCGTCGGCTACGATGCCGGCGTGAGCACCGGCCGCGTCTTTCGTCGTTCGAGCGTCGCGGAACCCCCTGTCGCCGTCGAGGGTTTCGGATCGACCATCCGCGATGCCGACGGGCGAGAGTATCTCGATGCCGCCGGCGGCGCGATCGTCGTCAACGTCGGGCACGGCCGGCGCGAGATCGCGGAGGCGATGGCCCACCAGGCCGGCCGGCTTGCGTACGCCCACGGCAGTGCCTTCACCACCGAACCGCTCGAAGCCTACGCGCGCGAGGTGGCGCCCTACCTGCCGGTGGACGATCCGGCCATCTATCCCGTCTCCGGCGGCTCGGAGGCCATCGAGACCGCGTTGAAGCTCGCCCGGGCGTACCACATGGCGCGTGGCGAGCCCGACCGGCTCATCGTCTACGCCCGGTGGGGGAGCTACCACGGCAACACCCTGGGCGCCCTGGACCTGTCGGGCAGGAAGCCGTTGCGCCGGCCGTATGAGGGTTGGCTCGGGCGGTTCCGGCATGTGTCGGCGGCCTATCCGTACCGCGCAGACGAGCCCGGCGCGAACGCGCTCGGTTCGGCCGAGGACCTCGCCGGGGAGCTCGATCGCGCATTCGAGGCCGCCGGTCCGGGCACCGTCGCCGCGTTCGTCGCCGAACCGATCGTCGGCGCGACGCTGGCGGCCGTCGTCCCGCCCGAGGGCTACTGGCCGGCCATCGCCGACGTCTGTCGACGCCATGGCGTCCTGCTCATCGCCGATGAGGTCATGACCGGCTTCGGGCGGACGGGCCGCTGGTTCGCGCTCGACCATTGGGGCGTGAAGGCGGACATCCTGGTCGCAGCGAAGGGGGCGTCGTCGGGCTACTGGCCGTTCGGGTTCGTGGCCGCCTCCGACGAGGTGTATTCAGCCGTTTCAGGCCCCGGCGGGTTCATCCACGGGTTCACCTATTCGCACGCCCCGGTCGGCGCCGCCGTCGCGCGCGAAGTGCTGCGCATCCTCGTCGCCGAGGATCTCGTCGCGGCGAGTGCGGTCAAGGGCGAGCGGCTGCGCGGGCTGGTATCGGCGGCCCTGGACGGCCATCCGGCCGTCGGCGAGGTGCGCGGCCGCGGCCTGCTGGTCGGCATCGAGCTGGTCGCCGATCGCGAGACGCGGGCACCGTTCGCGCGCGCGGACCACGTCGTGGAGGCCGTCGTCCGTGAGGCGCGCGAGCGCGGCGTCCTACTCTACTCGGGGACGGGCCAGGCGAACGGCATGGACGGCGACACGATCCTGCTCGGCCCGCCATTCGTGGTGACGGACGAGGAACTCGGGCGGATCGCGGCCGTGCTGGCCGAGTCCATCGAGGTGATCGCCACGCCGATGGCCTGACTCGTCGTCAGGCCTTGAGGGCAGCCCGGCTGCTGTCGCGAACGATGAGTTCCGGTCGGAGGAGGGTGACCGACGACGTCGCGGCCTCCGCAGTCCGCCGCGTCTGGCGCGACCGCCGGATCGACCCGACGACATCCTCGACCGCGACCGCGCCGGCTTCCCGCAGGGGCTGATGCACGGTCGTCAGGGCCGGCCAGAAGTGGGACGCCTCGGCGATGTTGTCGACGCCGACGACGGCGAGATCGTCGGGCACGCGACGTCCGAGTCGGTGGGCGCCGTGAAGGACACCGAGGGCCATCTGATCGTTGCCTGCGAAGACGGCGTCGATGTCGGGTCGCTGATCGAGCAGGCGGTACAGCGCCTGCTCGCCGCTGTTCGGGCTCCAGTCGCCCTCGACCACGAGGTCATCGCTCGACGGCGACACCATGCGATTCGAGGATCTCGCGCCAGCCATCGGCTCGCTGCCGGGCTTCCCACCAGGTCAACGGACCGGTGATGATCCCGATGGTGCGTGCCCCGCCGGCGAGCAGGTGCTCCGTCGCGAGGCGGCCGATCGCGTGGTTGTCGATGCCGATCGAGCGCAGGAGCGACTGGCCAGTCATCCCGCCGACCAGGGTCACCGGGACCGGCATGTCGTCGCTCACCACATGCGCCCAGCCACGGTTGCCGCCGACCTCCGGGATGGCCCAGATGATGCCGTCGACCTGGCGGGCGATCAGGCCGCTGAGCAGTTCGTCGACGTGCGTCGATCTCGGGCACGGTGGATCAGGCTTGAGGTGATCGTGTAGCCCATCTCGGTCGCCTGTTCCTCGATCCCGGTCAGGACCCTCGACGGGCCGAAGTACTCGAGGCCGGAGGCGACGACACCCAGGGTGTGGCTGCGACCCTGGGTCAGGCTGCGGGCGAAGACGTTGGGCGAGTAGCCCGTCTCCTTGATGATCGCCTGGACACGCTCGAACGTCTCGGGGGCGACGTCTGGCCGATTGTTGATGACGCGCGAGACGGTCTGGGTGGAGACGCCCGCGAGCTCAGCGACATGCTTGATCGTCCACGGTCTGCGGGGAGGCATTGGGCTCCTGCTCTGTCACGACCTGACCTGAATCTTGTAGCTTGACGTTCGACGGCCGACGATGCTAACGTCACCGTTATCGGTCCCGTTATCGATAACGGGAACGATAACAGGCGGCGGTACCGACCGCAAGCGCACGTCTCAGTCGTTACGGAGACAGGCCATGGCACCCAGACCGGCGGCGTGACATCAGGCCCACATGCTACCCGGGCCGATGGCCTGAACGCGGGTCGGGTCCGACCCACCTCCATTCGCGCGGCCACCCGCCGTTCCTCGCGGCACCTTCGACGAGCAGCCATGTCTCGAGGAGGTGCCCATGGTGGCGCGCGGCGCCTGAGTCGACGTGAGGTGCGGACCCGGGTTCCGGTCCTCGCGCCATCTTGCCCATCGCTACCCGGACGTCCAGGACACTGGAGGAGAGACAGTGACGCGAACGAGAACGATCCGATCCTTGGCCGTCGCGACGGTCGTCATGGCCACGATGCTGGCCGCCTGCTCGTCGAGTGGCGGGAGCGCCGCGCCGAGCAAGGCCGCGAGCTCCGCGCCGAGCGCCGCCGCGGCCGGCACCAAGACATACAAGGACATGACCGTCGGGTTCATCCAGACGGGCTCCGAGAGCGGGTGGCGGGCCGCCAACACCGCCTCATTCAAGGAGACGGCGACACAGAACGGCATCAACCTCAAGTTCTACGACGCCCAGAACAAGCTCGAGAACCAGGTGTCACGGCGTGCAAGACGTTCAACCAGGACCCGGCCGTCAACGTCATCATCCTCGCGGCGCTCGACGTCACGGGCTACGACGACTGCCTGGAGGAAGCCAAGGCGGCCGGCAAGGTCTTCGTCCTCGAAGACCGCCGCATCGATGCGGACCCGTCCAACTACTTCACATACATCGGCTCGGACTTCGACCTCGAGGGTCAGAAGTCCGCCGCTGCGATGTGCGACCTGCTCAAGGGCAGTGCCAAGAAGAACGTCGTCGAGATCTCCGGAGCGGTCGGCGCCTCGGCGGCGATCGACCGAGCCAAGGGTTTCCGCGAGAAGATGGGCGCCTGCGGCATCGTCATCCCCGACGGCATGACCCAGACCGGAAACTGGGGCGTCCCGGAGTCCAAGGCCGTCATGGAAGCCTTCCTCAAGAAGAGCAAGGACATCCAGGGCGTCTTCGCCCATAACGACGAGGAAGCCATCGGCGCCATCCAGGCGATCAAGGAAGCCGGACTCGTCCCGGGCAAGGACATCCAGGTCATCGGCGTCGACGCGACCGCCGACGGGTTCAAGTACCTGATCTCCGGTGAGCTGGGTGCCGACATCGAGTGCAACCCGCTGCTCGCCCCGCAGGTCTACGAAGCCGCTCTGAAGGCCCTCAACGGCGACACCTCGCTGCCGAAGTGGGTGCCCTCGCAGGAAGGCCAGTTCTTCGCCGCCCAGGGCGCCACGGAGCTGAACTCGATCCTGGCGACGCGCAAGTACTGATCATCCCAACCCATCGGTGACATCCGGTTCCTCCATCGGTATGGCACCAGGGAGGAGAGGCGGTTCCCCCGCCGCCTCTCCTCCCATCTACCCTTCGACCACGATCCATCCGTGAATTGGCATCGAGGCTCGTCATGACCGACCCCTCAGCCGACATCGTCGTCATGCAACGACATCGACAAGTCATTCCTGGGCGTCCATGCCCTCGACCACGTGACCCTGAACCTGGCCCGTGGCGAGATCCACGCGCTGGTCGGCGAGAACGGTGCCGGCAAGTCGACCCTGATCAAGATCCTGACCGGCGTCGAGCGCCCAGACAGCGGCACTGTCGTCCTGGACGGCTCGGAGGTCGTCATCCGTTCACCCCTCCACGGGCAGTCGCTTGGCATCAGCACGGTCTACCAGGAAGTCAACCTCTGCCCGAACCTGACGGTCGCGGAGAACGTGATGATCGGCCGTCAGCCGAAAAAGCGCGGTCACATCGACTGGTCTGACGACGAATGCCCAGGCCCGTGAGGTCCTTCACGGTCTCGACATCGACATCGACGTGACCAGGCCGCTGGGCTCGTATTCGATCGCGATCCAGCAGATGGCGGCCATCGGGCGAGCACTTGCGAGCTCATCGGTCAAGGTCCTCGTGCTGGACGAGCCGACATCGAGTCTGACCACCCACGAGACCGAGCAGCTGTTCCGCGTGATGCGCAAGCTGAAGAGCCGAAGGCATCGCCGTCCTGTTCATCACCCACTTCCTCGATCAGGTCTACGAGGTGAGCGATCGGGTGACGGTGTTGCGCAACGGCAAGCTCGTCGGCGTCTACCAGACGGCCGAACCTCTCGCGACTCACGCTCATCACCCTGATGCTCGGCCGGAGCCTGGCGGCGACCGATGACATCGCCCGGCACAAGCTCGAAAGCAGCCAGCACATCGGGAGCGAGCCGCTCCTCGAGGCCGAAGGCGTCGGACTCGTCGGATCGCTCGCCCCGTTCGACCTCGTCCTTCACAGCGGTGAGGTGGTCGGGCTGGCCGGCCTGCTCGGCTCGGGCCGGACCGAGGTCGCGCAGTTGCTGTTCGGGGTCGATCAGCCGACGACCGGCGCGCTGTCGATGGACGGCGCAGCCATCGAGAAGTTCTCCCCGATCGGCTCCATCGAGCGCGGCGTCGCGCTGTGTCCGGAGGACCGGAAGGCCGAGGGGATCGTGGCCGAGCTGTCGGTCCGCGAGAACATCATCATGGCCATGCAGGCGAGCCGTGGCTGGTTCCGCCACCTTGCCACGAGCGATCAGTACGAGATCGCCGACAAGTACATCGAGCTCCTCGCGATCGCGACCCCGTCACCCGACCAGCCGGTCAAGAACCTGAGCGGCGGGAACCAGCAGAAGGTCATCCTCGCGCGCTGGCTGGCGACGAACCCGCGTCTCCTGATCCTCGACGAACCGACCCGAGGCATCGACGTCGGTACGAAGGCGGACATCCAGAAGCTGGTCCTCACGCTGGCGGCGGACGGCATGTCGTGCGTGTTCATCTCGTCTGAGCTTGAAGAGGTCCTGCGCACCAGCCACCGCATCGTCGTCATGCGTGACCGCGCCAAGGTGACCGAGTTCGCCGGCGACGTGGACGAGCACGAGATCATGCGCGAGATCGCGGGGACGCAAGCGTGACCGCGCGTCGTCCCGCGGTCGATGTGGGAGGGCTGCGGGGCAGCCGGCTGCTGGTCCCGATCATCGCCCTGGGTGTCATCCTGCTGTTCGATCTGATCTTCGTGCCGGGGTTCTTCGGCCTCGAGGTCAAGGATGGCCATCTGTACGGAAGCCTGGTCGACATCCTGCGCAACAGTGCCCCGACGGTGGTGCTGGCGATCGGGATGACCCTGGTCATCGCGACCGGCGGGGTCGACCTGTCGGTCGGGGCGGTCATGGCGATCTCGGCGTCCGTTGCCTGCATCCTCATCGACCCGAGGATCATCGGGCTCAATCTCCAGGGCAACATCACCGCGGTCGTGGGCGACCCGACGTACAGCTTCGTGCCTTTGCCCGTCGTCATCTTCGGCTCGCTGCTGGCCGCGGTGGCCTGCGGCCTGTGGAACGGGGTGCTGGTCGCATTCGGGCGGATCCAGCCGATGGTGGCCACGCTTGATCCTGATGATCGCCGGTCGTGGGATCGCCCAGCTCATCACCAACTCCACCAAGATCATCATCTTCAACGACGGGTTCGCCTACATCGGGAACGGCTTCATCGTGCTGCCGTTCTCGCTGTTCATCGTCCTCGGCCTGTTCACGGGTGCCTGGCTGCTGTCGCGCCGGACCGCGATCGGCCTGTTCGTCGAGTCCGTCGGGATCAGCTTCCGGGCAAGCCTCTACAGCGGCATCAACGAGAAGATGATCAAGCTGTTCGTCTACGTGTTCTGCGGCTTCTGCGCGGGCGTCGCTGGGCTGATCGCCGTCTCGAGCATCCGGACATCGGACGCCAATCAGATCGGCCTCTACACGGAACTCGACGCGATCCTCGCGGTCGTCATCGGTGGGACGGTCCTCGGTGCGGGGGGCAGGTTCTCCCTCCTCGGCAGCGTCCTCGGGGCTCTCGTCATCCAGGCCACCCAGACGTCGATGTATGCGATCGGTGTACCCGCCAGCGCCATCACGGCGGTCAAGGCGGTCATGGTCATCACCGTCATCGTCCTGTACTCGCAGCAGGTCCAGGGGCTGGGCGGCAAGGTCATGGCTCGACTCGGTCGCCTCGGGCGGACGCAGGCACCGGCATGATGCAGACCCTGAGCCTGCGGGTCTCGAACAACCGGAAGTTCCTCCCGCTGGCCGCGACGATCACCCTCTTCGTCGCTGATGTTCCTGGCCGGGATGCTACCTGTTCCCGGCCATGCGCGACGGGCAGTCGTTCTTCAACCTGTTCATCACCACGCCGTTCCTGCTGATCCTCGTGGTCGGCGAGGGCCTGGTCATCATCTCGGGCGGCATCGACCTGTCGATCGGCGGCGTGGTCGCCCTGACGACCGTCGTCTCCGCGGCCCTGCTGGGGGCGGGCTGGGATCCGTGGCTGGTCTTCCCGCTCGTACTCCTGATGGGCATCACGTTCGGGGCCGTCATGGGCCTGTTCATCACCTATCTCAAGGTGCAGCCGTTCATCGCGACCCTCGCCGGCCTGTGGCTGGCGCGAGGGTTGTGCTACCTGATCAGCGACAGCGAGATCCGCATCTACCACCCGCTGTACAAGCTCCTGTCCGGGACGCGCATCCTGATCCCGGGCCTCGCCGATCCGGTCACGAAGACGGGTGACTACGTCTCGGTCCTTGTCGTCGTCGCGATCGTGGTCCTGCTGGCCGGCCTGTTCATCGCGCATTTCACGCGATTCGGCCGGACCATCTATGCGATGGGCGGCAACAACGGGCTGAACGAGCAGTCCGCCCGCCTCATGGGACTCCGGGTGGATCGAACGAAGGTGCTGGTCTACACCCTGTGCGGGTTCTGCTCCGCGCTGGCGGGCATCGCCTACAGCATCTACGTCGGCTCCGGCCACGGGACACATGCCACGGGCATGGAGCTGACGGTGATCGCGGCTGTCGTCATCGGCGGGATGGCGTTGACTGGTGGCGAGGGATACCTGATCGGAGGGCTCTTCGGGGTCCTCATCACGGCCCTGATCCAGAGCCTCATCCAGTTCAATGGGCAGCTCAGCTCGTGGTGGACCAGCATCGTGATGGGTGCCCTGATGCTGGTCTTCATCGGTGTCCAGAGCCTCCTCGCATCGTGGAATGCGCGGCAGCTGACCGCTGGTCGATTCACGGGCCCCGGTGCGGGATCCGGGACCGCCCGCGCGCGCCGTCGGTCGCGCCGGCGTCGGCAGGTGCTGATCGGTGCCGCCGGCGTCATCGCGATCGTCGCCACGATGCAGGTCACCGGCGTCTTGAACCCGGCGCAGGGACAGGGCGGCACGACGACGGCGTGCCAGCGGAAGCCCTTCCGGGCGGATCAGGCCGCCGCCCTGATCAAGGCCGGGGCTGTCCTGGCCTATGAACGCAACGGTGGAGGCACCTGCGTCGACGAGCTGTACACCATCTACGCCGACGGTCGGATCGACGGGGACAACGGCACGCAGACCGTTCACAAGACGGTGTCCGCGGCGGATGTCGAGGCGCTGCTCGGCGGCATCAACGACCTGCGCTGGTTCACCGACGACATGTACACGACGTCGCACACACCGTGCGCGCAGTGCTTCGCCTACTTCACCACCGTGGCCTACAAGGGTCAGGACAAGACCATCGGCGCGGTCGACGGAGGGACCGATGCCCCTGCCGGCTACTGGCTCATGACCGCGAAGCTGTCCGGCCTTCTGCCGGCCTTCGGTCCGGGCCCGTCATGACCCGGCGCACGACCATCGGGGACTCGCCGAGGCGGCTGCTCGGCGTCGGCCTGGCCTGCTCGCTCCTCCTCGCCGGCTGTGGCTACATCGTGACCCCGGCGGACGAGACGTCGCCGTCGCCGGCGACCGGGACTGGATCATGGACGGCGCGTCGCGACCAAGGTCGAGGCGGCCGCCGGCGCTCTCCACGTCGACATCACGATCCGAACGACACCGGGGCGTGGAGCAGCATGCAGGCCGTGGACGGCCAGGCAGCCAAGCTGACCGGCGGCGGCTCGCCGAGCGATTGCGCCACGGTCGTCCGTCGGAACCGGCGGGACATCGCTCGCGCCGGGCTTCCAGGTCCGCGGGTATACCGGTGGCAGTGCGGAGAAGCCGACCACCCAGCTCCTGTCGGTCGAGTGCGCCGGGGCGGCGCCGGCCGCCGGCCAGAAGCTGTCGATCCCGTACTCGTACGTGACCGGTGACTTCAACTACTACGCGCCGACGACGCCGACGAGCGCGACCCTCGAGGTCGACCTCGACAAGGTCGCGACCGACCTCACGTATCCCATCGCCACCAAGATCGACGGCGTCGTCGAGCCTGCCGACACCAAGATCGACGCGATCAACCACTGCACGCTCATCCTTGTGAGTGCAGATCGGACCGCCGACGGGATGAAGTTCGGATGGAAGACCGACAACCCCACCGAGTACCAGACCTACGTCCACATCGGGAACCCGCCCGTCGTCGGTGTCGACGGGGTGATCCACGGCTTCTACGAGAGTCCGCACCTGGCCGACACCCCGATCACCCCGGCGGGCCAGTCAGCCACGTGGACGACTTCGGTCGCGGTCCCGAAGGAGGACACCGGGCTGTACCTCCTGGTCAGCGTCGAGAGCAAGCAACAGAAGAACTTCGTGAGCCATGCGCTCGATATCACGGACAAGTGAGGCATCATCTTGACCACCCTCAGCCGCCGATGGTACCGTTCCCGTTATCGTTACCGTTACCGCTAACGGGACCGATAACATG
The DNA here is from genome assembly GCA_963782715.1 of uncultured Chloroflexia bacterium. Lineage (GTDB taxonomy): Bacteria > Chloroflexota > Limnocylindria > Limnocylindrales > CSP1-4 > SPCO01. The sequence continues at coordinate 226,503 of CAWAKU010000006.1, read as the reverse complement.
GTCGGTCCACGTACCCCCTGGAGTGACTCGTGAAGCCCTTGGACGCAGTTCGAAGTCTGGTTCTTCACCGGCAGCCAGGACCTGTACGGCGACGAGACCCTGCGCCAGGTCGCGGTCAACGCCGAGCGGATCGTCGCAGCCTTCAACGAGACGTCAGACATCCCGGTCCGGATCGTGTATCCGGCCGGTCCTGAAGTCGCCCGAGGGCATCGCCGCGGCCTGTCTCGAGGCGAACGCCGCGGATGCCTGCGTTGGCGTCATCGCCTGGATGCACACCTTCTCGCCGGCGCGGATGTGGATCGCCGGCCTCCTGTCCTTGCAGCAAGCCGTTGCTCCACCTGCACACGCAGTTCAATCGCGACCTGCCGTGGGCGCGAGATCGACATGGACTTCATGAACCTGCACCAGGCGGCCCACGGCGACCGCGAGTTCGGGTTCATCGAGACACGCCTGCGGGTCGCCCGCAAGACGGTGGTCGGGCACTGGCAGGACCCGCAGCGTCCCCGCCGGATCGCCGCCTGGATCGCGTGCCGCCTGCGCCTGGCGCGAGGCGCGCCAGCTGCGGGTCGCCCGCTTCGGCGACAACATGCGCCACGTCGCCGACACCGAGGGCGACAAGGTCGAGGCCCAGATCCGGTTCGGCGTCGCGGTCAACGGCTACCCGATGAGCGACCTGTCCGAGGCGGTCGGCTGCGCCCCGGAGGCGGCCGTGGACGACCTCGTGGCGACCTACGACGACGGAGTACGACCGTCGCGCCCGAGCTCGGGCCCGGCGGCGCCCGACGCGCGGAACTGCGCGAGGCGGCCCGCATCGAGATCGGACTCCGGACATTCCTGACGGGCGGCGGGTTCGGCGCCTTCACCGACACCTTCGAAGACCTCGGCGGCCCTACGGCAGCTGCCCGGGATCGCCGTCCAGCGCCTGATGGCCGACGGGTTCGGCTTCGGCGCCGAGGGCGACTGGAAGAGCGCTGTCCTCGTCCGGCTGCTCAAGGTGATGGCGACGGGTCTGCCCGGTGGCACGTCGTTCATGGAGGACTACACCTACGACCTCGATCCAGCCGGCCCGCGCGTGCTCGGTGCGCACATGCTCGAAGTCTGCCCATCGCTGGCCGCCGGCCGGCCGACGCTGCGAGATCCACCCGTTGTCGATCGGCGGCCGGGCGGACCCGGTCCGGCTCGTCTTCGACGCGGCCTCCGGGCCCGGCGATCGTGGCGGCGATGACCGACCTCGGCGACCGGTTCCGGATCGTCGCCAACGTGATCGACATCGTCGAGGCCGCCGAGGCGCTGCCGCGACTGCCCGTCGCCCGCGCCGTCTGGCAGCCCCGCCCCGACATGCGGACCGCCGTGGAGGCGTGGCTGAGCGCCGGGGCGGCCCACCACACGGTCCTGAGTCACGGCCCTCGACGCCGAGCCGCTGGCCGACTTCGCCGAGATGGCCGGCGTGGAGCTCCTCCTGATCGACGAGGACACCAAGCGTGCCGGCCTTCCGCAACGAGCTCCGCTGGAACCAGGCCTACTACCACCTGGCCCGCGGCCTCTAGGCATGTCGACGACCGGCCCGGTGCCGACCCGGCCCTGCGGGAGGCCGTGCTGGCGCGCGAACCTGGCGCTCGTGCGGGCCGGCCTCGTGACCCTCTCGTTCGGGAACGCCAGCGGCCTCGACCGCGAGGCGGGCATCCTGCTGATCAAGCCGAGCGGGGTGCCCTACGACGACCTCCGGCCGGAGCACCTCGTCGCGGTCGCCCTCGACGACGGTCGCATCGTCGAGGGTGATCTCCGGCCGTCGTCCGACACGCCGACCCACCTGGCCCTGTACCGACACTTCCCGCGATCGGTGGCGTCGTCCACACCCATTCGTCGGCGGCGACCGCGCTGGGCGCAGGCCGGTCGACCGATCCCGCCGTTCGGGACGACCCACGCCGACCATTTCCACGGTCCCGTCCCGGTCACCCGCCGCCCTGCGCGAGGACGAGGTCGACGGCGCACTACGAGGCGGAGACCGGGGCGGTCATCATCGAGACGCTGAGGCGCGCTCGGGCTCGACGCGACCGAGATGCCGGCCGTCCTCGTCGCCTCGCACGGCCCGTTCACGTGGGGCGCGATGCGGACGCCGCCGTCGACAACGCGATCGCCCTGGAGGCCGTGGCGGCGATGGCGAGCAGGACGCTGGCCCTCGATCCCGACGCCCAGCCGATGTCGCCGTACCTGCTCGAGCGCCACTACCGCCGCAAGCACGGCGCGAGCGCCTACTACGGTCAGCCCCGAGACATGATCGACGTCGCCGTCGACGGAAGTCGCCCGTCTCCACGCCGCCGGTCGACTCCGGGTGGCGCGCGAGCTCGTCGCAACAGCCGGGCCCGGGCGAGGTCCTCGTGCGAGTCACCGCGGTCGGCTTGTGCGGCTCCGACCTGCACTGGTACCGCGAAGGCGGGCATCGGCGACGCGACGCCTCGCGAAGCCGCTCGTCCTCGGGCACGAGTTCGTCGGGGTCATCCTCGAGGGTCCGCGGAGCGGGCGAGCGGGTGGTGGCCGACCCGGCCGATCCGTGCGGTCGCTGCGAGGCGTGCCTTGGCGGCCGCGCCGAACGTCTGTGCCTCGCGGCCCGGTTCGCCGGGTTCGGCACGACCGACGGCGCGCTGCGGACCGTGATGCCCTGGCCGAAGCGCCTGCTCCACCGGCTGCCCGACGCGATGGGCGACGACGAGGCGACCCTGCTCGAGCCGCTCGGCGTCGCGCTCCATGCGCTCGACCTCGGCCCGGTCGGCGGTCGGCGGTCGGGCCGGCGTCTACGGCTGCGGGCCGCTCGGGCTGCTGCTCGTCCAGCTGCTGCGGATCGCCGGCGCCTCCGTCATCGTGGCGACCGATCGCCTGGCCGCATCGCGTCGAGATGGCCCGGGTGATGGGCGCGACGCACGGCTTCGTGGTCGGCGACGGCGGCGCCGCACCGATGCCCGTCGGTCGACGTCTACGCGCGTGACGAGCCGGTCGACGTCGCGTTCGAGGTCGCCGGCGACGACGATGCGCTGTCGGACGCGATCGCCGCCATTCGACCGGGCGGTCGGGTCGTGCTCGTCGGGCATCCCCGACGGCGATCGGAGCACGTTCGCGGCCGCGACCGCGCGACGCAAGGAGCTGACCCTCCAGCTCGTGCCGCCGGATGGTGCGCCGCCGACCTGACTCGGGCGATCGCCCTCGGCGCAGGCGGGCCGGATCGAGCTGTCGAGCCCTCATCACCCACCGCTACCCGCTCGGATCAGGTGACGGGCGCCTTCGCGACGCTGGCCTCGCGGCACGGATCTCAAGGTCGTCGTCAACCCGACGCCCGGCGTCCCGGCGGGGGCGCGACGATGAGCGCCTCGTCGCTACACCATCGGCGTCGACTTCGGGACCGAGTCCGCACGCGCCGTCCTCGTCGACGTCGCGGACGGACGCGAGCTCGGCGTGGAGGTCCACCCGTACCGCAACGGCGTGATCGATCCGAGCGGCTGCCCGGCCCCGACGCGATGTCGTGCTCGGTCCCGACTGGGCGCTCCAGGATCCCGACCGACTACCTCGACACCTTCCGCTACGCCGTCCGCCGGCTCGTCGATCGGGCCGAGGTCGATCCGGCGCAGGTCATCGGCATCGGCATCGACTTCACCGCCTGCACGATGCTGCCCGACGACCGCCGACGGGACGCCGCTGTGCTTCCTCGACGCGTGCCGTCGCGACCCGCATGCGTGGGTCAAGCTCTGGAAGCACCACGCCGCGCAGCCCGAGGCCGACGACATCAACCGGCGTCGCCGCGCGAGCTGGGCCAGGCGTGGCTCGATCGCTACGGCGGCAAGATCTCGTCGGAGTGGTTCTTCCCGAAGGCGCTCCAGATCCTGCGCGAGGCGCCAGGGGTCTATCACGCCGCGGACCGGCTCATCGAAGCAGCCGACTGGGTGGTCTGGCAGCTGACCGGGGTCGAGACACGGAACAACTGCACGGCCGGCTACAAGGCGCTCTGGTCGGCCGAGGACGGGTTCCCGGCAGCGCGTCGTTCTTCGAGGCGCTCGAGCCCGGCTTCGGGACGGTCGTCGACGACAAGCTGTCGCGCACGATCGTGCCGATCGGCGACGCGGGCGGGCGGCCTGACCGAGCGCGCCGCCGGCTGGACCGGCCTGCGCCCGGGCACCGCCGTCGCCGTCGCCAATGTCGACGCCCACGTCTCGGTCCCGGCGTCGACGGTCACCCGGCCGGGGACGCTGGTCGCGATCATGGGGACGAGCATCTGCCACGTCGTGCTGGCCGATTCGGCGCCGGCCATCGCCGGGATGTGCGGCGTCGTCGAGACGGCGTCATCCCCGGCCTGTATGGCTACGAGGCCGGGCCAGGCGGCGGTCGGCGACCTGTTCGGCTGGTTCGTCGACAACGCCGTCCCGGCCGACGTATCACGAGACGGCGCCGCGACCGCGGCATCAGCGTCCACGAGGTCCTGGCCGAGGCCGCCGCGCGCCTCCGGCCGGGCGAGTCCGGGCTCCTGGCGCTCGACTGGTGGAACGGCAATCGGTCGGTCCTGGTCGATGCGGACCTGTCGGGCGTGCTCGTCGGGCATGACGCTCGCCACCGAGGCCCCCGAGATCTATCGCGCGCTCATCGAGGCGACCGCGTTCGGGACACGGGTGATCATCGACGCCTTCGAGGCCGGCGGCGATCGCCGATCGACCGGGTCGTCGCCTGCGGTGGGCTGCCCGACCGGAACCCACTGCTGATGCAGATCTACGCCGACGTGACCGGGCGATCGTGGCGGGTCGCCGCGTCGTCGCAGACGCCGGCCCTCGGATCGGCGATGTTCGCGGCGGTCGCCGCCGGACCCGAGGCGGGCGGCTACGCCACGATCGAGGACGCGGCGCGAGACGATGGCCCACCTGCGCGACGAGACCTACGATCCGATCGAGGCGAACCGACGCGGTCTACGACGAGCTGTATCGCGAGTACGTCCGGCTCCACGACCTGTTCGGACGGGGCGTGCGACCCGGCCCTGAAGACGCTCAAGCGGCTTCGCCTGGAGGCGGTCGCCGGATCGATCGACTGATGCGTCTCAGCGCGACCGGCCCATCCCGCCGCGGAGGATGAGGACCAGGCCCAGGGCGACGAGCGTGATCGGCAGCAGGTAGCCGGCGAACGACGCACCCGCGATGTTGACGGCGCCGACCAGCGCGAGCAGGCCGCCGAGCCAGAGCTGCCAGCCCCAGCCGCCGCCGGAGAAGGCGCGGACCGTGCCGATGAACAGGAACGCGACCCCGAAGCTGAACGTGCTCAGGCCGCTCCGCTCGATGCCGGCCGCGTTGAGCAGGCCCGGGACCGCGAGCGCGGTGATGATCGCCCCGGCATACAACGAGCCGGTTCCTCGGTCGATCGCCCACTTGACGAGGAATGCGATCCCGACCGCGAGGACCACGATGGACCCGAGCGCCTCGAACTGCGGGAACGCCTGCTGGAGGAGCAGCAGGCCGCCGAAGACGAGCAGGAAGATCCCGATCCAGGGCAGCCCGGGCCGGCCGGCGTCCGCCGGACCCCATTCCCAGTGATAGACCCGCGCGCTCGGTTCGCCGGGCATCCGCCCGCCGCTGTCGGGCCCGAGCCGGGTCACCGGTTCGCTCTGGTCGTCGCTCATCGTCGCCTCCCTGGTCCCTAGTATCCGCGCTCGGGATCGACGAGGTTGAGGAGCGGCTCGCCGGCCAGGTAGCGCCGGACGTTCTCGACGACCAGCTCGTCGAAGAACCGGAGCGTGTGGCCCGATGCGTGCGGGGTGACGATGACGTTCGGGGCATCCCACCACGGGCTGTCGGCGGGCAACGGCTCCTGCGCCGAAGACATCGAGGACGGCACCGGCCAGCCGCCCGGCGCGCAACGCCTCGAGCAGGGCGGGCTCGTCGACGAGCGCGCCACGCGCCACGTTGATGAGCCACGCCCGCTCGGGCAGGGCGGCGATGACCTCGCGACTGACGATGCCCGCGCGTCGTGTCGGTCAGGGGCATCGTCAGGACCAGGACATCGGCCTCGCGCACGACCTCGGCGAGCTCGGCGTCGCCGACGATCCGCTCCGGGATCGAGCCGTCCGGGTCGCCCGTGCCCGGGACCCGGAACGAGGCGTCGAGGCGGACGTCCGGGCGCGGCTTGACCGCGATGATCCGCATCCCGAGGCCGGCCAGCTGGCGTGCCACCTCGCGGCCGATCGACCCGTAGCCCGGCGATGACCGCGGTCTTGCCCGCGCACGATCGAGATGAGCGGCGGATCGTCCGACGGCCAGCGGTGCGCGGCCTGGTCGCGGCCCAGACCGCGGCCGGCTGGTGGATGCGCAGGACCATGCCGCTGACGTACTCGCCGATCGGCACGGCATAGACGCCCTTGGCGTTGGTGACCAGCAGGCCATGGCGCCACGGCGGGTCGGCCGCGAGGTGATCGACCCCGGCCGATCGAGCCTGGAGCCAGCGCAATGACGGCACGCCGGCGAGGTCGTCCGGAGGTCGCGAGCCGATGATCACCTCGACGTCGGGGTCGACCAGCGTCCGCGCGTCGAACGTCGCGTCACGTGTCACGTCGACGACCTCGAGGTCGGGCGAGAGCGCCCGCAGGCGGTCGACCGTCTCGGGGCGGATCTCGGCGTCGAGGATCAGGCGCATCGGCGCAACGATAGCGCGCGGGTCCCGGTCAGGACCCGGCGAGTCCCGGCGCCGGCGCGGCCGGGGTCGTGGTCTCCGTGTCGACCTCGTCGTCCTCGACGTGGCTGAAGCCGAGCCGGTCGACGAACCGTGCCGAGGATCCCTGGCGCCCACCAGTTCCACTTGCCCATCAGGCGCATCGTGGCCGGCACGAGCAGGACCCGGACGATGGTCGCGTCCACGGCCACCGCGATGGCCATCCCGACGCCGATGCTCTTGATGGTGATGACCTCGGCGAGCGCGAACGCCGCGAAGACCGAGACCATGATCAGCGCCGCTCCGGTGATGACGCCGGCCGTCCTGGCCAGTCCCTCCGCGACCGAGGCGGTGTTGTCGCCGGTCCGCCGATAGGCCTCCTGGATGCGCGACAGCAGCAGGACCTCGTAGTCCATCGACAGCCCGAAGATGACCGAGAACATGATGATCGGGTTGCCGGCGATGGTGTACCCGAGCGGCGTGAAGTTCAGGATCCCGGACAGGTTGCCCTCCTGGAAGATCCAGACCATCGCCCCGAAGCTCGCCATGATCGACAGCAGGGTCATGATCACGGCCTTGAGCGGCAGGACCACCGAGCCGAACAGCAGGAACAGGATGAATCCGCTCGCGAGCAGGGTCAGGCCGACCGCGTACGGCGCCCGCTCGGCCTGCGACACGAGGAAGTCGTGGCCGATCGCCGCGCTGCCGCCGACCTGGGTCGGTGATCCCGGTCCCCGGAGCGATGCCCCGGATCTCGGGGATCATGCTCGTCGCTTCGGGCTTGCGACGGAGCCAGCGGGCTGATGGCGTCGAGGCGGACGGTCGACCCCCGGACGTACTGGGCGAGCAGGGCGTCGAGCCCGGCTGGGCGTTGTCCCGCGGGCAGCGCGTACAGCGTCGCGACCTGTTCCGGGGTCAGGAGCGCACCGGTCGTCGGATCGTGGATGACGAACGGGCTCTCGACCCGATCGACGCCGCCCACCGCGTCGACCTGGCGCGGCGTAGGCGTCGAGCGCCTTGATGTTGGCGAGGTCGGTCGGCGAGCCGGTGACGTCGGCGAGGATGATGATCGGGGTCGTCTCGCCGGGAGCGAACTCGGTCTGGAGCGCGACATACGCGTCGCGGCTCTCGACGCCGGGTGGGTAGATCTCGGCGCCGGGGACGCCCTGTTCGAGACGCAGGAACGGGGCGCCGAGGAGCAGCAGGAAGGCCAGCGTCGGGACGAGGACGGCGATCGGGCGGCGCATGACGGCATGCGCGACGCGCTCCCAGCGCGATGTCCGTTCGACCTCGACCCCGTCGGCGATCGGGCGGAATCGGTGGCGAAGGCCGCGGATCGACAGGGCGTTGACCCGATGGCCGAGCATCCCGAGGATGGCCGGCAGGAAGGTCAGCGCGAAGACGACCGAGCACAGCACGACGATCGAACCGGCGATCCCGATCGAGCGGATGGCCGGCGCCTTGAACAGGAGCAACCCGGACAGGCCGATGGCCACCGCGACACCGCTGAAGGCGACGGCCTTGCCGGCGGTCCCGACCGACCGCTCGACCGCCTCGGCGACCGTTCGGCCGCGACGGAGTTCCTCGCGGAACCGGCTGACGATGAACAGCGAGTAGTCGATGGCGAGGGCGAGTCCGAGCATCGTCGCGATGTTGAGCACGAAGATGCTCATCTCGACCTGCTGGGCCACGACGTAGACGAGAGCGAGGCTGCTCGGGATCGCCAGGCCGGCGACCAGGAGCGGCATCCCGGCGGCGACGAGCGAGGCGAAGACGAGGATCAGCACGACCGCGACGACCGGCAGCGAGACGAGCTCGGCCTTCTGGAGGTCCTTCTCGGACTGTTCGGCGGAGTCCTTCGTGATCGGGCCGTAGCCGGTCAGCTGGTAGGTGAACCCGGCCGGCGGCACGATGGCCGCGCGGATGGGATCGACGACGTCGACAGACGCCTCGTCGGTCACGTCGAGCTCGATGACGATGTAGGCCGCGTCGCCCGCGGTGCTGATGAAGCGCTTGTCGCCGGTCTCGGCGTAACCCACGACGCCGGTCACCTCGGGCACGGCCGACGAGTCCGGCGATCGAGGTCTTGATGGCACCCTGGAATTCGGCCGACGTCGCGTCGGCGCCGGGTGTCGCCGATCGGAAGAGCGCGATGACCGAGCTCTTGCCCGCCCCGAATTCGGTGTCGAGCCGGGCGGACACCGCCGCCGATTCGGAATCCGCATCGAGCCAGCCACCGGCCGACAGCGCGGACGACGTCTGGGTCGCGAGCACGGAACTCGCGAGTGCGATGACGACGGCGATCAGGGCGATGGGACGGCGGAAGCGGTAGACGAACGCTCCCCAGCGGCTGAACATCGAGATACCTCACGGGACGGCGGCAGTGCGACGCACGATAGAGAATGGTCATTCGTTTTGTCAAGCGTCTGGGGTTGCATCACGCACGAAGACTGCGATAGATTGCGAAGAGGGAACATTCGTTTTAGGAGTCGACGTGCCGCGCGTCAGTGCCGCCCACGAGCAGGAGATCCGGGATCGGATCCTTGTCGCCGCCAGCCGGGTCTTCGCCGAGAAGGGCTACCACAGCTCGACCATCGCCGACGTCGTGCGCGAGAGTGGCCTGTCGGTCGGCGCGATCTACTCGTACTTCTCGGGCAAGGACGAGCTCATCCGGCTGACCTGCGACCAGATCGCCGCGCGCGGTCTCGATGAACTGGCGGCCCGCCTCGCGCCCGCGACGACGACCGCGGAACGCCTGGCCATCGCCATCCGCCTCTACGTCGAGACGATCGACGAATACGACGGCGCGCCGGGCCAGGTCACGCTCGTCCAGGCGTGGGCGGAGGCCGATCGGGAGCCCGGGGTCCGCGAGATGCTGGCCGGCCGCCGTGAGCGACTGGCCGGCGCGGGTCAGATGCTGTTGCGCCAGGGGGTCGTCAACGGCGAATTGCCGGCGTCGCTCGACGTCGACGCCGTGACTCGGGGCCTCCTGGCCCTGCTCGACGGGCTGATGCTCCAGCGGATCGAGGCCGGCGATGCGTACCGGCCGGCCGATCTCGAACGTCGTGCGGCGGCCATCGTCGAGCTGCTGCTCGGCGCGCGTGTCCCGGAGCCTGCCGCGACCGCGTAGCATCGCGGGCATGGCGCACGTCCAGACCGTCCTCGGCCCGATCGGTCCCGATGAGCTCGGCTTCACGCTGCCGCACGAGCATACCCAGATCGCCCTGTGGCACATCCAGTCACGCTGGGACTACTGGCAGCTGACCCGTGACCGGCCGGTCATCCTCGGCGAACTCGAGCCGTTCCGCGCAGCCGGTGGGAGCGGTCTGGTGGACCTGACGCTGCCTGGCGTCGGGCGCGACCCGGTCTGGCTGCGCGACATCGCCGAGAAGAGCGGCCTGCACGTCGTCATGGGTTGCGGCTGGTATCGGACCGCCTACTACCCGCCCGAGGCGCTGATCGACCGGCGGTCCGTGGACGACCTCGCCGACGAGCTCGTGGCGGAGGTCGAGGACGGGGTGGGGGACACCGGGGTGCGACCCGGGATCATCGGCGAGATCGGCACCGACAAGCCGTGGCTGTCGCCCGCGGAGGAGCGTGTCCACCGCGCGGTCGCGCGTGCTGCGCGGCGAACGGGGCTCGCCATCACGACCCACGCGGTGCTGTCCGATGTCGGGCTGGCGCAGCTCCGGATCTTCGAGGAGGAAGGCGCGGACCTGAGCCGCGTGGTCATCGGCCACGCGGATTCCTACCAGGTCCTCGCCCACTACCTGGCGATCCTCGAGCGCGGCGCCAGCCTCGAATTCGACTTCATCGGCATGCCTTGGGAGCGCGAACGCATCGGCGAGGCCCGGACGATCGAGCTGGTCTGCGAGCTCCTCGGACGTGGACACGCCGATCGCATCTTCCTCAGCCAGGACGTCTGCAACGACTCGCAGCTGAAGGCGTTCGGTGGCAACGGCTACTCATACCTGACCGAGTCGTTCCTGCCGCGGCTGCGAGCCGCCGGGGTATCCGATGCGGAGATCGAGACGATCACCGTGTCCAACCCCCGACGGCTACTGACCATCGACTAGGGGCGGCCGTACACCTCCGCGCTTGGCTTGCCGCCGGCGGCGGTCGTGTCGCTGCCGGCGACAAGGACCGATCCATCCGGCAACACGTTCGCCGAGCGCACGTACTTGGTCTGGCCCATCGGCAGGTCGATCGACGTCCAGGTACCCGACGTCACATCGAACAGCTCGCCCGTCGCAAACGCGGTCGCGGGGGTCCGGCTGCTGCCGCCGGCGACGAGCAGGACCGTGCCGTTCGCCAACCGGTTGAGCGCGATCAGGTCGGTGTAGGCCTCCTTCAGCGGCCCGGTCGCCGTGAACGTCCCGGTGGTCGGGTCGAACACGTCACACGAGCTCGGATGGCCGCCGCAGACGAGCACCCGGCCATTCTGGAGGGAGATCGCCGACTGCTCGTCAGCGCGAGGGATCGACATCCGCCCGGTCGCGGTCCATCGGCCGGTCGTCGGGTCGTAGATCTCAGCCGAATTGCCATTGGCGGTGAAGCCACCGGTCACGAGGACCCGTCCGTCGGGCAGCCGGGCGATGCCCAACGGTCCGGCGCGCACGGCCGTCATATCCCCTGTCGGTGACCATGATCCCGAGGCAGGGTCGAACAGCTCCGCGCTTGATTTCCCGCCGTCGTTGCCGCCGCCGGCCGCCAGGACCCTGCCGTCGGATAGCAGGATCCCGAAGCCCTGGTTGCGTCCATCGCCCAGCGAACCGGTCGGCGTCCAAGCCCCGGTCGCCGGATCGAACAGCTCTGTCGAATCCGAGTTGCCCTCGGACCCACCGGCGACCAGGACTCTGCCATCTGCAAGCCGGACGGCAATCGGATAGCTCCGGCCGAAGTCCATCGAGCCGGTCGCCGACCACGTGCCAGTCGCAGGGTCGTACAACTCCGTCGTCTTCGGCGAGCCTCCACCGCCGACGCGCAGGATGCGGCCGTCCTTGAGCGGGATGGCCACCGAATCAGTGCCGCCATCGAATGCTGGGCTTCCGGTGACGCTCCAGACGGGTGCGGCCGTGGCGGTCGCGCTCGGCGTCGGCACGACGGCATTCGGTCTAGAGCCCCCAGCGAACAGGAAGACGCCGCCAAGCACGAGCGCACCGATCACGGCGAGCACTGCGGCGCGGACAGGTAGAGACATGGTTCGGAACCTCCACGGCATGCGCAACGCGTGCCGCTGACTGGTGTGGTCGATCTGGTCGAGGGCGGCATCGAAGACCCGGTCGGCCAACTCGTCCCGTCCGTCGTCGAAGTAGGCGGCGAGGAGACGGTCGAGTTCACGCTGGCTGGTCATCGGGGTCGCCCTCCGGCCACCGCGACGGGGCGCTCGTCGGCCTCGATGGCCGCGCGCATCGCCCGGTGGGCGTAGTGGAGTCGTGATCGGGCGGTCCCGACCGGGATCTCGAGTCGCTCGGCGATCTCGGTCGGGGTCAGGCCCAGGTAGTGCGTGAAGACGAGGATCGCTCGTTGCTCGGGCGGCAGCCGCCGGAACGCGCGGTCGAGTCGATCGCGATCGTCGAGCGAGAGCGTCTCGTCCGGACCTGCCGGTCCATCGATCGGCAGGACGCGGACATTCGCGTTCCAGGCGCGCGTGCGACGCGCTTCCGAGTAGCTCGCATTGACGAGGAGCCGCTGCAGCCAGGCGTCGAACCGGTCCGGATCGCGGAGGCTCGGCAGCTCACGCCAGGCGATCACCAGCGTCTGCTGCACGGCATCCTCGGCCCGTCCGACGTCCCGCAGGATCCGTCGGGCGATCCCCATGAGCCGGTCGCCACGCGTCCGGACCAGGACGGCGAACGCCTCCCGGTCCCCGCGCTGCGCCTGCTCGACGAGGTCTCGATCCAATCGATCGGCCCTCCTTGGCGCCCATCGGGGACGCCGTCCGACTCTACTGAGTCGGGAAGGGTCGTGCGCGTTCAATCACGGGCGAACTCCGGGTCCATTCCCGGTTCGGATCACTCCTCGAGGGTCGCCACGACGCTGAGTGCCACGTTGCCCTTCAGAGCCTGCTGATCGGGCAACCGTCCTTCGCGCCCTCGGCGGCAGCCACGAAGTCCGCGGCGCTCATGCCCGGCACGCGACCGCGGACCGTCAGGGCGCTCGACACCACGCGCCAGCCCGCCTCGAGCTTGTCGAAGGTGACCTCGGCGGCGACGTCGAGCCGCTCGGGCGGCGTCCCGGCGCGGCCGAGCGCCCCGGACAGTGCCATCGAGAAGCACGCGGCATGGGCTGCTGCGACGAGTTCTTCCGGGCTGGTCAGTCCGTCCGACGTCTCGGTCCTCGCCGACCAGCTCACGGGCAGCGAAGTGAACGCACCGGACGACATCGCGGAGACGGCGCCGGAGCCGGTGGCGAGGTTGCCCGACCAGGTGGCTTCGGCGCGACGGATGGCGGACATCGGGGACTCCTGCAGGCTGCGAGGGATGGGCTGGACGCATCGTCCCACAGGCATCGTTCGGACGTACCGGGTGGTCCGTCCCGGATGGGGGCGGTGCAGGTCGTTCACGGGCGGTCCGGTGCCCGTACCAACGCGACGGCCGACCGTGACGCCCTGGCCATACCGCGAGCGAGGGCCGATGGCGACGATCGGTCCGTGCTCACCTCCAGCCGCCGCCTCGCCGCCGTCCTTCTTGCCGGCGCCCTCGTCCTGCCGCTCGCCGCGCCGGTCGGTGCCATCGAGCGCGGTTCGGGCGATCCGACGACAGACCCCGTCCCGACTCCGGTCGTCGACCCGGTCGCGCCCGAGGTCCTTGCCCAGGCCGAGCTCGACCTCGTCACCCTGACCAATCGCCAGCGGGCGAAGTACGGGCTCGTCGCGCTCCGGTCCGATCCGGACCTCATGGCGATCGCCCACGCGCGCGCCGAGGTCATGGCCGCCAACGACGAGATGAGTCACGTCGAGCCCGACGGGCGCAATGTCTTCGACCGACTCAACGCTGCCGGCCTCACCTGGTACAGCGCCGGCGAGATCATCGCCTGGAACAACTACCCGACCGAATACACGACGGCCGAAGCGATCAGTGCCTGGATGGCCTCGCCCGGGCACCACGACATCATGGTCTCGACCGGCTACAACTACGTCGGCTTCGGGGCCGCCGTATCGGCGACCGGCAAGCGCTACTACGCCGGCCTGTTCGTCCGCGAGCCCGACGAGACCGGGGCGTGGGCGAAGTTCGGGACCATCTCCAAGCACTCCGTGAGTCGCACCCGCACGCGGGTGACCATCCGCTGGTCCGGCGGCGACAGCCGGCTCCAGGTCCTGACGTCCGGTCTGCGCTACTACCAGGTCCAGCGGCGACGCGTCGGCGGGACGTGGCACTCGTGGAGGGTCACCACCGTCGACCCACAGGACCGTCACCTGGTCGAAGGCCTACGACCGCGAGGTCCGCGTCCGGGCCCGCGACAAGGCCGGCAACTGGGGCGCCTGGAAGGTGATCCGGATCAACCTCTAGGGCCGCTCCGGCGCAGGCGGCCGCCCGGTCCCAGTCGGGTCCGCACCGCCGCCGTGAGCTCCCGATGGCGGGCCGTCCGCGGCAGCGCGATCCGATCCGCCATCGAGGAAGCGTGCGTGCGCCTCGAGCGGCGTCCGCGAATGCGGCGGCGAAACCAGTCGGCGCGTCATCGGCTCGAACCCGGCCTCCCACCAGAGGTCGAGGACCCGGAGCGTCCTGGTCCGCCGGTCGATGCGCGGCTCGATCCGGCCCGACGAGGCGGTCGCCGAACAGGATCGGCAGGACGTAGTAGCCCCAGCGTCGCTTCGCGGCCGGGACGTAGACCTCCCAGACGTAGTCGAAGTCGAACAGCGAGCGCAGCAGGTCGCGGTCCCAGACGAAGGGGTCGAGCGGCGCGAGGAACGCGACGCCCTCTCCGGCGATCGGTGGGCGCCGCGGCCGCGGCGGCCAGGATCGGCCGCTTCGTCGGCGAGCACGAACCGGTCGCCCCGGACGCCCTCGACGACGACCGGGATCAGCGTCCCGTCCTCGATCAGGCCCTCGAGCAGATCGCGGCGAGTCGGACCGCCGACGTGCCGCCGTCCCGTGCCGGCTCCGTGCCGAACCACAGCTCGCCACTCCCCGAGCGCCCGAGGAGACCGTGGGCCCGGTAGCGCGACAGCAGCTTGTGCCGCCGCTGCTCGGGCTCGGGCCGCCGCTGTCGCGAGCAGTTCCGCCGGGAAGAGCCGCTCGGCCAGGTCGTACACGCGCCGGTTCCCGTCGCGCCGGGCGAGGCCCAGGATGCCGGCCTCGGCCAGCGCCTCGAGGAGCGCCCGGACCTGGTTCGTCGGGCGCCAGTACCAGTCGATCGCGGCCCGCGGCTCGACGTCGGTCGAGGCCAGCGGTCCCTCGTCGCGGATCCGGCCGAGGAGTTCCTCGGCGAGCGGACCGTGCTCGTCGAACGCCGCGCCGTCGCCGTCATGCCGGGCCGCCGCCCGGTCCCAGGCGATCCGATACCACGGCAGCTCGGCGGTCGGCACGATCGACAGGCCCTTGTTGTAGGTCTCGTACAGGTCGCGCGATCCGTACAGGTGGTCGTCGGTCCAGGCGCGCCGGTAGCCGTCGATGCGCGCCGCGAGGACCAGGTCGTGATTGCGCCCGGTGACCTCGAGCGGGTCGAACTGGAGCGACCCGAGCCGGTCCATGACCCGCAGGACGGACGCAGGATCGGCCGGCAGTGCACGCGGCGGCGCCAGCAGGTGGCGGGCGACGAGGAAGCGACGCGCGGTCGCCCGGTCGATGTCGAGTCGGGGGGTCATGCAGTCGATGGTACGAGGGACGCGATCCGCGGCGGCTCGGCGACCGATGTAATATGGGCAGACCGAATAGTACGGAGTTACCGAACATTCCACCCAAGACGAACCGACGACCGTCGGCCGGCCGCCGTCGAGGCCGTCCTCGAGCGCTACGACCAGATGATGCAGCGGCTCATCGGTGGGCACGCGCCCGAGTTCACCGAGGTCGGGGTCACGATGGCCCAGGCCAAGGTCCTGTACGTCGTCATGGCCGCCGGTCACCTCCGGATGACCGAGCTCGCGGGCCGTCTCGGGATCGGCACGTCGTCGGCGAGCGAGATCGTGGAGCGCCTGGTCGAACTCGACCTGCTGCATCGGGCCGATGACCCGGAGAACCGCCGCCAGGTCGTGATCACCGTCACGCCCGGCGCCGTGGCGCTGCTCGAGCGGTTCCGCGAACTCAACCAGCGCCAGCTGCGCGAACTGCTCGGTCGGCTCGACGCCGACGAGCTCGCGATCGTCGACCAGTCACTCGAGATCTTCCATCGCGCCATCGACCGGGGCGCGACCACCACCGACCGTCAGGGGGAGCACCGAACGTGAGTCGCCTCAGCCGAATCGCCCTCAGCAAGCGGAGCGTCACGCTCCTCTTCGCCGGCGCCCTGTTCTTCGCCGGCCTGTCGGCCTGGGGCAGCCTCAAGCAGGAACTGCTGCCGGACATCGACTTCCCGATCATCACGGTCGTCACGCCGTTCCCGGGCGCCGGGTCGTCCGACGTCACCGAGCAGGTGACCAAGCCGATCGAGAACGCCATCAGCGGCGTCGCGCGGCTCGAGGTCGTCCAGTCGACGTCGTCGAACTCGATCTCGCTGGTCATCGCCCAGTTCTCGTACGGCACGAACGTCAAGGACACGACCGCCGCGATCACCGAGGCCATCGCCAAGGCGAACCTGCCGGCGACCGCCACGCCGACGGTCCAGGCGCTCAACATCAACGCCTCGCCGGTCGTCGTCTCGTCGATCGCGTCGACCGGGACCGGCGATCTGGCCGCGGTCGGCGAGATCGCCCGGGTCGAGATCGTCCCGGAGCTCGAGGCCATCGACGGCGTCGCGCGGGTCGACCTGACCGGCGGCCTCGAGCAGCGCCTGTTCGTGACGCTCGACCCGAAGAAGATGGCCGCGGCGAGCATCACCAGCCAGCAGGTCGTCGGGATCCTCCAGGCGAACAACCTGACCGTCCCGTCGGGCCAGATCCCGACCGACGGCGCGAAGGTGCCGGTGTCGACCATCGGCACGCTCGCCTCCGAGGCGCAGATCAAGGGCCTCGTCGTCGGGTTCACGCAAGCCGGCTCCGGTCGTCCTGCCGTCGACCGCTCCGGCCGGCAGCTTCGCGCCGTCGCCCGGCCCGAGTCTCGCCGTGCCCGTCGCGCCGAAGCCGATCACCATCGGCGACCTCGGCACGGTCGGGACCGAGCTCGTGGCCACGACCGGCTTCGGGCGGACCAACGGCGACCAGGCCCTGACCGTCACGGTCTCCAAGCAGTCCAACGCCAACACGGTCGAAGTGGCCGACGCGGTCCAGGCCAAGCTGGCCGAGATCGGCGCGCGGCACACGGATCAGCTGACGATCACGACCGTCGCCGACCTGTCCGTGTTCATCAAGGAATCGGCCAACGGGCTCGTCCGCGAAGGCGGCCTCGGCGCGATCTTCGCGATCCTGACGATCTTCCTGTTCCTGTTCAGCATCCGGGCCACGGTCGTCGCCGCGATCAGCATCCCGCTGTCGATCCTGACCGCGCTGGTGATCATGCAGCTGACCGGCGTGACCATCAACATCATGACCCTGGGCGGCCTGGCGGTCGCCGTCGGACGGGTGGTGGACGACGCGATCGTCGTCCTCGAGAACATCTACCGGCACCGCTCGCTCGGCGAGGACCGGATGACCGCGTCCATCAACGGGCCGCGCGAGGTCGCCGGCGCGATCACCGCGAGCACCCTGACGACGGTCGCCGTCTTCCTGCCGCTCGGCTTCGTCGGCGGCCTCGTCTCGCAGTTCTTCCTGCCGTTCGCGCTGACCGTGACGTTCGCCCTGCTCGCGTCGCTCGTGTGCGCCCTGACCGTCGTCCCGGTCCTGGCCTACTTCCTCATCCGCGACGTCACGCGCTGCGGTCGACGAGACCGGCGAGCCGACCCGCTCGATCTGGGTCCGGATCTACACGCCGACCATCAAGTTCGCCCTGCGCGGCCGGGCCACCAAGCTCGGCGTGGTGGCCGTCGCGGCCCTCCTGTTCTTCGCCTCGGCCGCCCTGGCGCCGCTCCTGCCGACCCAGTTCATCAACGCCGGCTCCGAGGCGACGCTCATCGTCACGGTCTCGCCGCCGACCGGCGCGACCTCGGCGGCCGTCCTCGAGCGGACCATCCAGGCCGAGACGATCCTGCTCGCCGATCCCGACGTCGAGCTCGTCCAGACGAGCATCCCGGCCGAGGGCGACACGAGCTCGCAGGTCTTCCAGTCCGCCCTCCAGGGCCGCGCGGCCAACAGCGCCACGATGACCGTCCAGCTCAAGCACGGCACCGACGTCGACGCGGCGTCGGCGCGCATCGCGACCGCCCTCGAACCGGTCCGGACCGACGGCTACGACGCCACGGTGTCGACCGGCGGGTTCAGCGCCGGCGGGCTCAACGTCGTCGTGACCGGCCAGACGCAAGGCGGACGTGGACACGGCGACGACGGCCATCCTGGCGTCGCTCGCCGACCAGCCCGACCTCGTCAACCTCAAGAGCAACCTCGTCAAGGCCACGCCCGAGGTCCAGGTCACGGTCGATCCCAACAAGGCCATCACGGTCGGGATGACCGCGGCGCAGGTCGCCGGCCAGGTCCGCGCGGCGCTCGTCGCCCAGCCGGCCACCTCGATCCAGTCGGCCGACGGCCAGACGGTCCAGGTCATCGTCCAGCTCGACCCGGCGGCCGTCGCCTCGGTCGACGACCTCAAGGTCCTGCCCGTCGGCACGGTCGCGACCGTGCCGCTCGCAGACCATCGCCACGGTCGAGCAGGTCGAGGTCCAGGGCAGCATCACCCGGATCGACCAGCGGCCCGCCGCCTCGATCACCGCCGAGATCGCCGGCGACGACACGGGCGCCGTCTCCAAGTCCGTCCAGGCCGACCTCGACGCGCTCGAGGCGGCCGGCGCGTTCCCGGCCGGCACGACCGCCGAGCTGGCCGGCGTCAGCCAGCAGCAGAGCGAGGCGTTCGGCGGCCTGTTCGCCTCGATGGGCGTCGCCATCCTGCTCGTCTACGTGATGATGGTCCTGACCTTCAACTCGCTGGTCACGCCGTTCATCATCCTGTTCACCCTGCCGCTGGCGACCATCGGGGCGTTCCCGGCGCTGTATCTGACCGGTCGTCCGATCGGGGTCAGCGCGCTCATCGGCTTCCTGATGCTCATCGGCATCGTGGTCACGAACGCGATCGTCTTACTCGACCTCGTCGAACGGTTGCGCTCGCGAGGGCCACTCGACGCACGACGCGCTCGTCGAGGGTGGCCGGACCCGTGTGCGGCCGATCCTGATGACCGCCATCGCGACGATCCTCGCGCTGATCCCGCTCGCCGCGGGCTTCAACCAGGGCTCGATCATCGCGGCCGAGCTCGGCACGGTCGTCATCGGTGGCCTGTTCAGCTCGACGTTCCTGACCCTGCTCGTGATCCCGGTCGTCTACTCGCTGGTGGACGGGCTCAAGGTCCGGGTCGGGCGACGGTTCGGGCGCGAGCCGTCGGCGGATGCGCCGACCGAGGCGGCCGCCGGGGCCTGATGCCGTGGCGCCGGCGAGGCCGCATGGACCTCAGTCGGCGTCCCAGGAATCGGGGTGCGCCCGGAGCAGCAGGAGCGACACGAACACGACCCACAGCGGGAAGATCAGCGCGAGCGGCTCGAGGAAGCCGACGCTCAACAGCATCAGCCAGTGCCCCGACGACCCCGAACGCGATGAGCCAGCGCGGCAGGAACCCCCGCCGCCGGCCGATGTTCGACGACACGAGCATGAAGACCGCGCTCATCTTGACCGCGAACACGTAGAACAGGGTGTCGGCCAGCGCCCGGCCGAACACGAACGTCGGGTCGGTCGCCCGCTCGGTGCCGGCCCTCGCCGCCGTGACGGCGGCCGTGGCGGCAGCGTCGGCCGCGAACAGCATCGCGATGAACAGGAGCCCGCTGCCGAGGAAGACCGTCGCGAAGAACTGGTCCTCGCCGCGCCCGATGCGCCGGCGCAGGACCGCGAGGAACCACAGGAACGCGATGCCCGAGAACGGGACGAGGTAGAGCGCGACCAGCCAGGTGTCGGCGACGTCGACGATGCCGGTGGTCGGCTCCCCCAGCTCTCCGAGCGGGTCGAGGCGCATCAGCACGAGCGCGGTCGTCAGCAGCCCCGCGAACAGGAGGCCGGCCACGCCTGCGGCGCGGATGGTCCGCAGATCTTCGACGAGCGGACGGTGGTCGGACGACGTAGGCGTGAGCCTAACGCTGATCCGGGCTCCCGCGAGAGACTCCTCACTCATCGCGTCGGGACGCGCGGCATCCGCCGAGGACGGGCCGTGGCCTGACCCCGGTCCGAGCTCCGGCCATGACCTAAGATGCGCGGGTGGACGCGACCCGCCTCGATCCGGAAGCTGGCCGGCATGACGCCTCTGGCTCCGGATTGGCTGCGCTGGCTCGGGGCGATCGGCTGGCGCATCCTGGTCAGCCTCGCGCTCGGCGCCTTCCTCGTCGCGATCGCCGTCGCCCTCTCGACGACGACGGTCTCGGTCATCGTGTCCATCCTCGTCGCGGCGGCGTGCTCGCCGTACATCCAGCACATGCGGGCGCGCGGCTGGTCGCGGTCGAAGGCGGCCGCGGTCGGGACGCTCGGCGCCGTCGGGGTCATCCTCGGTGCCCTGATCCTCATCGCGCTCGCGGTCGTCCCATACATGGTCCAGGTCGCGCAGGCGGTCCAGGCTGCGATCGCGCATCTCCAGACGGTCCTGACCGATTCCGCACTCCCGCCCGAGATCGCGGGCATCGTCGCCGACGATCGCGACCGGGCTCCAGACGTGGCTGTCGACCGAGACGTCAGCCATCACGGGCTCCCTCGCGACGCTCGGGACGATCGGCGTGCTGTCGCTGTTCACCCTCTTCTTCCTGCTCCAGGACGGTGACAAGGCCTGGGCGTGGCTCCTCCAGCCGGCCAGCGAGTGGCGTCGGACGACGCTCGAACAGGCCGGGCACGACACGCTCCTCCAGGTCGGCGGCTACCTCCGGGGGTCGTCGGTCAACGCCGCCGTGGATGGCCTGACCGACTTCGTCTTCCTGCTCGTCCTGGGCGTGCCGCTGGCAGGCCCGCTCGCGGTCCTCGTCTTCTTTGCCGGCTTCGTTCCGTACGTCGGCAACTTCCTGGCGACGCTCACCCTCGTCCTGCTGGCCTTCGCCAGTGGCGGGCCCGTCGTCGGTCCTCATCCTGCTGGGCCTGATCGGCGTCACGAACGTGATCAAGCGCCGACGCCTCTCGCCGCTCATCTTCGGCAAGACGGTCAACCTCCATCCCGCGGTCATCCTGATCGCCCTGCCGACCGGCCTGGCCCTCGGCGGCATCGTGGGCCTGTTCCTCGCGGTGCCCGGTCGCGGCGTTCCTGCCGGCGGTCTGGGGCGCCGCGGCATCGGTCCTCAACGAAGGCGCCCGAGCAGGGGAGCGAGCGAGTGCCAGGCGTGCAGGAGGTCCCCGCCTGGCTCGACCGCCTCGCCCAGTGGAGCTGGCGGCTGCTCATCGTGCTCGGACTGGCCTGGCTCGCGATCGAGGCCGCGGCCACGGTCCCCCTGGTCGTCGGTCCGATGACGATCGCCATCATCCTGGCGGCGACCCTGCTGCCGGCCGTCGGCATCCTCATGCGCCGCGGCTGGACGCGGGGACGGGCGTCGATCGTGGTGGCGGTCGTCGCCTGGGCCGTCGTGGTCGTCTTCACCGTCCTGTCGGTGATCGTCCTCGCGAAGCAGGGCGCGGACATCGTCACCACGAGCACCAAGGGCTCGTCGGTCCTGGCCGGCGTCGATTGGCCGTCCGCGATCGCCAGCGGGTTCGGAGGCGGCATCCTCGACGACGATCCAGGACGTGCTGACCGGGTTGACGGCACTGTTCGTCGGGCTCGTGCTGTCCGCGGTCCTGTCGTTCTTCGTCCTGCGCGACGGCTCACGCGGCTGGGCGGCGCTCACCCGCGGCCTGCCCGGCTGGCGTCACGACATCGTCGACCGGGCCGGGACGCGCGCCGTCGAGATCCTGGGCGGCTACATGATCAGCACGGGCGTCCTGTCGGCCTTCGGGGCCGCCACCCAGTTCGTGATCATGGTCGTGCTCGGGCTGCCGCTCGCGGCGCCGGTGGCGGTCCTGTCGTTCTTCCTCGGGTTCATCCCGTACATCGGGAGCTTCCTGGCGACGGGCGTCGCCCTGCTCATCACCATCGCGGTCGGAAGCACCACGGACATCGTGATCATGGTCGGTCTGGACGGTCGTGTTCAATATCGTCCAGGGCAGCATCATCGCGCCGCTGGTCTACGGCAAGGCCGTCAGCCTCCATCCGGCCATCGTCCTGCTGGCGATCCCGGCCGGCGGGCAACTGGCGGGCGTCGTCGGGATGTTCCTGGCCGTGCCGGTCCTCGGCCTCATCGCGGCGAGCTGGCGGTCCGTCCTCCAGGTCCTCGGTGACCGACCGCCGACGCCCAGCGTCGCGACGGACAGCGACTCAACGGACCCGCCGGAATCGGACCCGAGCCAGCCGGATCCCGAACCTCGAGGCTGCCGCCGCGAGCGGCTGACCGCCAGCCGGCGGACATGGATCGGCGCGGGCCGGGTACCCGCCGAAGCGAGGCCGGACCCGCGCCGTCGCGAGTCAGTCCTGGTGGGCCGAGCTCAGATCCCGAGCGCCTTCGCCTTGGCGGCGGCGAACTCCTCGTCGGACAGGATCCCCTGCGAGTGGAGCTGCGCGAGATTCTGCAGCTGGGCCATCTGCGGATCCTCGGCCGGAGCCGCGGGCTCGGGGGCCGGTGCGTAGGCCTCCGGGGGCGGTGCCGCGGCCGCCTGCTGCTGGGCGTCCTGCTGTGAGTACTTCTGCTGCTGATGGTGGCTGACGGCTCCGGCCGTCCCGGCCACGACGGCGGTGGTGGCGGCCATTCGAACGATGCCGCCTCGGCGTCGCATCATCGGGGGTTGCTCCTTTCCTGTGTCGGTGCGGGCGCGAACGGTCAGGAGACCGACTCGGCCATGATCTCTTCGACGAGGACGGCCGGGATGCGGCCGTTGGCGATCAGGACGCCGTCGGCGTCCCGGAGCGACGTGGCGAAGCGGGCCGCCCAGACGTTCTCCCAGATCATCAGGCCGGCGGTGCTGTTCGGATCGAGCGCCTCGCCGATGTCCTCGATGTCCTCCTGGCCGAGGAGGTTGCGGGTCTGCGACGCCGAGGGCGGCGAGCGTCGCCTGCTCCTCGGGGCTCGCCTCGGACAACTCGACCGCGGTCACGTTGCCGTCGCCGTCCTTGGAGATGATCACCAGGTCGAGGACCCGGATCGTGCCGGAGTCCTGGAGCTCCTTGATGGCCGGGATGATCTCGCCGGAGAACTTGTTCCCCGGGAACGCGATGGCGATGTACTCGACGGGTCCGATGCTCATGCTGGGCTCCTTGCTCATGTGGGTCGACAAGTATGCGCCGCGGGCATTTCCCGCGACTAGAGGAAACGCGACACGCGGTCCATCGCGGCGTTCCAGGCGCGATCCTGTGGTGCGGTCGGGGCCACGGCGGGCGTGGACATCGCGAGGAGCGGATCGAAGATGTTCCGCTCGGTCAGCTCGGCGACGTCCGGGTCCGCGAACTGCAGGCTGAGCTCGTCGTTCCGGAAGAGCGACAGGTCGTCCAGGTTGCAGCTGCCGATGAGGACCTGGTCATCGATGCGCAGGACCTTGGCGTGGGCCATGTCCGGGTGCAGCACGATCTCGACGCCGGCGTCCATCAGCGTGCCGTACCAATGCCGGAAGGCCGCCGCCGGATAGGGCGGCGTGGGCTTCCCGGGTGCGATGAGTCCGGACCTTCACGCCGCGCAGGGCCGCCGCGTGGATGCCTTTCAGGATCGCCCGGTTCGAGATGTACGGGTTGACGATGTGGATCACCTCGGCGGCGTCCTCGAGCGCCCGCTCGATGGTGTCGCTGATCGGATGGTGGCCCGTTCCCGGGACGTTCCAGAGGACCGTCGCCGGCGCCCGGAGCGGGGCGTCCGGGGCGACCCTGAGCGTCTCGACCGGGAAGTAGCGGGCGAGCTCGGGGTCGTCCGGCGACGCTCCGTCGTTGTAGCGCCAGCTCATCAGGAAGAGCGCCGCGAGCTGGGCGACGATCGGTCCCTCGACCCGGACCATGACGTCGTAGAACCGCTCGTCGTTGAAGTGGTCCTCGATGCCGCTGCCGCCGACGTACCCGACCTTGCCGTCCACGACCATCATCTTGCGGTGGTCGAAGTGGAGCAGATCCTGGCCGTGCAGCTGGAATGAGCGCGAGCCCATCGCCTCGGAGCGCATGACCATGATCCCGTCGTGGGCGACGACCTGGACGCCCGCCTCACGCAGGCGACGGTAGAGGTCCTTGCTGCCGAAATCGACCTCGCTGCCGATGGCGTCGACCGCCAGGCGGACCTCGACGCCGGCAGCGACCCTGTCGGCGAGCGCCGTCAGGAAGGTCTCCCCGATGTCGCCAGGCTTGTAGCCATAGATCAGCAGATGGACGTGGTCGGTGGCCGCCGCGATATCGTCGAGCATCCGCGGGAAGTAGCGTCGCCCGTGGAGGAGGGGATCGACCGAGGTGGCGATCGCGGACGCGTAGGTGTTGGCCACGTCGGCTCGGGTGACCTTCTCGCGACCGATGACCTCGGCCGTCCTGCGCGGCCGCCGTCTCGGCCCGGATCGCGTCCGGGTCGAATGGGTCGGTCGGGACGCGCGATCGTGCGCCGACGACCGAACGCGGCACCGGCCGCGGCGATTCCGGCCCCGATGGCGATGGTCCGACGTCGGCTCATCGGCCGACGTTCAGCAGTCGCATGTGATGACCCCCGTCGAATGCCTCCGGGTTGCCACCGATCGGTGGTGGTTGACGGCCCCGGGCGGGCATCGGCACCGATACTGTACCGCGCTCAGGCGTATCCTTGACGCACCATCCACGCGCGTACGGAGGAGGACGTCAGATGCCTGAGCTCCCCGTCAAGGAGGTCCGCTTGCCGGAACTCCACCTGCCCGAGATCGACCGGGACCAGATCATCAGTTCGCTGTCGGGTCTTCGACTCCCGGCGGTGGACATCAGCGCGATCGAGCGCCCGCGGTTCGGCCGCCAGGCTCGGACCCGGCGGTTCGGGCTGCCGGCGATCGACTGGCGGGCCATCGACCTGGGACCCGCGGTCGCGGGGGTGGCCGCGCTCGGCCGGCTCGGGTCGCGGGCACGCCCGCTCGTCCGGACCCGCTGGGCCGTCGCCGCCGGCGTGGTCATCATCGCCGGCGTGGCCACGGCGGCACTGATCGCGACACCGGCCGTTCGCGAGCGTGCCGGACGCACGGTCCGCGACGTCCGGGCCCGGATGGACGGTGCCGGGTCGCGCGATCAGCTCGAGGTCGAGGCCGATCTCGCCGAGACCCAGAATCGATGTCGAGACCGTCGCCGAGGACGTCGTCGAGGCGACGGCGGACGTGGCTCACACGGTCGAGGCATCGGTCGACGAGGTCGCGACCCCGATCTGAGCGCTCCGCGTCACTGACGTCGAGCTTTCCTAGGCCGGCAGGCGACCCAGGCGGTCGAGCGCCTCACGCAACTCCCCGGCAAACCGGCGGCGACCGGCGAGCGAGACGAGGACGCCGACCAGCCTGCCCCGCGGGCTCTTCGCGATGCGTCGGAAGTCGACCGCGACGTGGCAACCGCCATCCGGCCCGGGCGTGACGCGGTAGACGGTGACGGTCCCCGGCGTGAAATCCACCGCCTCCTGCAGGGTCAGCCGGACGACGCCGGGCTCGGACCAGTCGTAGCGCTCGCGAGCCCAGACACCACCGAAGATATCGGTCCCCTCGGTCACATCGGCCCATGTGTCACCGAGTTCGTGGAGCTCGTAGTACTTGGTGTCGAGGCCCGGCCAGAGCTCCGGCCGTCGCGGGCCGAAGTCGGTCAGTGCCGCGATGAACCGATCCGGGGAGACCCGGCCGTCCGCTTCGTAGTGGATCTTCGCCACGGTCAGCCCGCCGTCGGTGCCGGCTCCGGAGCCGCGATATCGGGTGCCGTTGCCGGGGCAGGCGCGGGCTGCTTGCCCAATTCGATGCCGATCGAGCTCAGCCAGCGCCGGATGTTCCGGTAGATGGCCGGTGCGCCAAGCGGGATCTCCTCATCGAGCGTCCACTCGACGGGGTGGAGGATGAACGGCTCGGTCTGGACGCCACCAAGGCCGCCGTGCGAGCCGATGAGTTCTTCGAATGCGGCGACCTCACCGAGCTCGGGATCGTACTGACTGAGGAGCAGAAGGTCGGGCGCGTGGACCATCGCGTCCTCGCGCTTGAGGCTCATGATCGTGTGCGGCCCGAACAGGGTCGTCGGATCCTCGCCCTCCACGCGATCCTCGTCGAGGAAACGCGTGCCGTTGGGACCGAAGACGACCGCGCCGAACTCCTTCGACCTCACCAGCAGCAGCCCGACGCCCGGGGTGTGCGGCGACCGAGGCGACCAGCCCCGGATGGAGCTCCTCCAGCTCCTCGACGGTCAGCCGATGATCGTGTCCGGTGAACCAGACGAGCCCGAGGTTCCCGGACCCGACCACCGCGATCGACGAGGCGTCCGCGACCGTTTCCGCCACAGCTTCGTCGTTCTCGGCGGCATCGAGGTCGACGACCCCGTCGGTCGTCCGGCTCTTCAGGGCGGCACGTGCCACCGTCGGCCCGACGCCCTTGCTCTGGGTGATCTCCGACAGGAATGAGTTGACGAAGACGGACCCCTCGGCCTTGGTCTTCGATTGGATGATCGTCGCGCGGCCACTCATCAGGCTGCGGACGAACTCGCCGAGGCTGACCCCATAGCGCTGCAGGAACGTTTCGCCGAGGCTTTGGCCGTGGTCGGACAGGACGATGACCTTGTACGGCCGTGGGGCCTCGTCGGTGGCCTTGATCAGCGTCGCGATCGCGGCGTCCACGCCGTCGAGGGCCTCGAACGATTCGACCCGCTCGGGGCCGCAGTGGTGGGCCAGCTCGTCGTAGTCGGTGAAGTCGGCGTAGATGACGTTGGTGCCGCGGTACATCTCCTCGATGATCAGGGACGTGTTGACGTCGCGCAGGAGGACGTTGCTGGCGGCACGCATGCCGGCGTACTTGAGACCGCGGTGCATCTGCGGCCGGATCCCGGATCGCTTCGTTCGGCGCGCCTGGATCCGTTCCTTGGCGAACTCGCCGAGGAACAGCGTGAACGAGTGGAGATAGCCCGTCGGGCTGAAGAAGAACGACATGAACGCCTGACTGTCGCCGATGCCGCCGCCCTCGGCCTTGATGGCTGCCGTCGTCAGGTACGAGCGCGTGGCGTCGCCCGTCATCAGGTTGCAGATGCTCGCGCCGTTGTTCGAGAGCAGGCCCTCGCCGTTCGTGATGCGGGACCAGATCAGCTCGGCGTCGGCCGGGTTGCTGGATGCCATGAGGTGCGCGCGGTCACGTTCGTACCAGCGGAAGGCGGGGATACCGTCGTTGTTGCCGTGCAGGATGCCGGCCTGACTGGCCGATGTCATCGACGGCAGGATCGCCTCCCAGCGCGACAGCTTGTGACTCCCGTCGCGGACGAGGCCAGCCATCGTGTTCACGGAGCCCGCGCGCATCCGGCCGGCCAGGATCGGGTGGGCCAGCCCGTCGATCTGGATGATGACCAGCCCGGGCTTGTCCGAGTGCCCCTGCGACCGCTTGACGAGCAGCCGCTGGACGAGCAGGCCGTAGTAGGACCCGCCGCTGTCCACGCCGAGGACGGCCGTCAGGATCGTGTTGATGATCGCGTAGACGAAGGACGCGATGAGCGCCGTCCCGAAGCCGTCGACGTGGACGCCCGGCGCCCACTGGGCCACGACGACGAAGGAGACGATCTGGAGGACCAGGACGAGGACCGCCACGAGCACGAGCGAGATCGCGCGCGGCGAAGGCCAGGACGACCGGCCGGATGGCCGCGTTGAACAGGGCGATGAAGATGACCGCGACCGCGGCATCGATCGCGCGATCCACCGTCAGCCGTGGCATCAGCCAGGCGGTCGCGAGGAACGAGATGGTCGCGACGACCAGCGTGAGGATGAGCCGCTTAAGAAGTGCGACTGGACCGCCGCGCCACTCCCACAGGACGCGAATCTGGGTCGCATAGAAGTCCCGCAGGCCCATCATCGATCGCCCTCCGTCGGTCCATCGCGCCGGTCATCGTTCGTCGGTCGGTGTCGCCTGACAGCATAGGCCGCGAGCCGGGTCCCCAACGCAGGCAGTCGGCAAGGCGTTCCGCCGCGCGCTAGGATGGTCGTCCGCTGCCGCTCGATCGCCGCCCTGAGCCCCGTAGGCTCGACCGATCGATGTCGCGCGAACACGGGGAAGCCTGCCGGCAGAGGCAGGACAGGAGGATCTGACATGTCCGACGAAACGAAGACCACGCCTGCGGCCGCGAACGACGACGTCGTCGTGGTCGGCGGAACCGTCGTCGACGAGTACGGCGTCGTCGCCGAGGGAGCCGTCGCGATCCAGGGCGATCACGCCCTGGTCGTCGCCCGGTTCGCCGACACGACATCTGCCCGGGCCGTCTACGACGACCTCCTGGCGGCCGAGATCGACGGCTCGCTCCACATCGACAGCGTCCTGGTCGTCAAGGCCGACGACAACGGCAAGCTCCATGTCGAGAAGATGACCGATCACAGCACACGCACGGGCCTCAAGTGGGGCATCGTCGGCGGCGTCGTCGCGGCGGTCTTCCTGCCCGCGACCATCGTCGCCGGCGCGGTCACCCTGGGTGTCGCCGGCGCGGCTGCCGGCAAGGCCCGCAACCTCGCCCATCGGCTCGATGTCGAGAAGGACCTCGCCGACGTCATCACCCCGGGCACGTCCGGGATCCTGGCCCTGGTGACCGCCAGGACGCCCCCGCGGTCGAGGCGAAGGCCGCCAGCGCACAGGAGGTCAAGGTCGTCCCTGTCGATGACGAGACCGCCGCTGCCGTCAAGGAAGCCGCCGCGACCGTCGAGGCCACGACGCCGTCCGCCAGCTAGCCACCCCCTGGGCGCATCGCGCCCGAAATCACGGCGAGAGCCCGGACCGAGATCGGTCCGGGCTCTTTCGCGACGCTCAGTCGTTCGCGGTCGGTGGCCCCGCCGCCTGCTCCGTTGCACGCCTTCGCCAGGGCGCGACGCCGTCCATCTCGATGTCGAGCGAGAAGCTCAGGAACGTCCGGACCAGCACGATCAACCCGAGCGTCGCCGCGCTCTCGAGAGTCTGGTCGATGGCGACCGTCAGGATGATGTCGGCGATGATCAGGACCTCGAGCCCAAGCAGGATCGTCCGCCCCAGGTTGTGGCGCAGGGCGGTGTAAGCGGCCCGCCGGTCGCCCTCGAGGAGGTCGTGAACATAGACCACCAGGCTGATAAGGCCACCCAGCAGCAGGATGATGACGCCCGCGATCTCGAACGCGTGCTCGGCTGCATCGAGGACCTGGTCGAATTTCATGACCCGATCGTCGCACACTCGACGCCTCGCCCGCGCCCATCGTTGACGCTTCGGCCGGTAATCCCGATAATCTGACTCGGAATTAGACACGAGGCTGAGAAGGCCCACCCGCGGTGCGCGAGCGCCGCCACCAGCGACGACCGGAGACCCGATGACCGCAGCACGCGAGATCGTCACCGACCAGCGAGAGCAGTTCGCCTTCCACGACGACATCGCCTACCTCGCCGAGACGAAGCGAGGGCTGACGCGCGCCACGGTCGAGGAGATCAGCGCCTTCAAGAACGAGCCCGACTGGATGCTCCAGTACCGGCTGCGCGCCTACGAGCACTTCCTGAAGCGGCCGCTGCCGACCTGGACCGACGGACTCGACCGGATCAACTTCGACAACATCGTCTACTACCGCAAGCCGTCCGAGCGCGAGGAGAAGTCGTGGGACGACGTCCCGGACCAGATCAAGGCGACGTTCGAGCGGCTCGGCATCCCCGAGGCGGAGCGCAAGTTCCTTGCCGGAGTCGGCGCCCAGTACGACTCCGAGGTCGTCTACCACTCGGTCAAGGAAGAGCTGTCCAAGCTCGGCGTCGTGTTCATGGGCACCGACCAGGCGCTGATCGAGTACCCGAGACCTCTTCCGCAAGCACTTCGGGACGGTCGTCCCGGCCGAGGACAACAAGTTCTCCGCGCTCAACGCGGCGGTCTGGTCGGGCGGCTCGTTCGTGTACGTCCCGAAGGGCGTCGAGGTGCCGCTGCCGCTGCAGGCCTACTTCCGGATCAACGGCGAGAACACCGGCCAGTTCGAGCGGACGCTGATCGTCGTCGACGAGGGCGCCAAGGTCCACTACATCGAGGGCTGCACGGCGCCCATCTACGCCACCGAATCGCTCCACGTCGCGGTCGTCGAAGTCGTCGCGCTGCCGGGCTCCAAGGTCCGCTACACGACCATCCAGAACTGGTCGAACGACGTCTACAACCTCGTGACCAAGCGCGCCCACGCCTACGAGAACTCGACGGTCGAGTGGATCGACGCCAACACCGGCTCGCGCAAGACGGTCAAGTTCCCGGCCATCTACCTGCGCGGCGAGGGCGCCACGGCCGACATCATCAGCGTCGCGGTCGCCGGCAAGGGCCAGCACCAGGACACCGGCGCCAAGGCCGTCCACCTGGCGCCGAACACACGCTCGCGGATCGTCAGCAAGTCCGTCTCCAAGGACGGCGGCCGGGCGACCTACCGCGGCCAGCTCAAGGTCTCGCCGGGTGCGACCAACGTCGTCGCGAGCGTCCGCTGCGACGCGCTGATGATGGACGACATCAGCCGCAGCGACACCTACCCGTACATCGACATCCAGGAAGACGACACGTCGATGACCCACGAGGCGACGGTCGGCAAGGTCAGCGCGGACCAGGTCTTCTACCTGATGAGCCGCGGCCTGACCGAGAACGAGGCGACCAACCTCATCGTCCAGGGCTTCCTCGAGGTCTTCACCAAGGAACTGCCGATGGAGTACGCCATCGAGTTCAACCGCCTCGTCAAGCTCGAGATGGAGGGGTCGCTCGGATGACCGACGCCACGGCGTCACGGATCCGACCCGCTCGTCGGTCTCCCTCGGATCTCACCTTCGCATTCGACGCGGCGTCGCGTCGACGGGCTGACCGACGGCGAGCCGGCCTGGCTGGGCGCCGACCGACAGGCCGCCTACGCACGGTTCGAGGCCCTGCCGATCGAGTCGAACCAGCTGTACACGACCTATGTCGACCTGCGCACCGCGGTCCTCGATGACGTCGTGCCGTACCCGCGGTCACGCGAGGTCGACCTGATCCCGCGCGGGGCGACCGAGCCCGACGCGGGGACGGCCGGTCTCGCGGCCTTCCGGGACGATCGCGTCGAGACGCTCGCCCTGGACCCGGCCGTCAGCGCTGCCGGCGTCACGCTCGGGACGCTCGGCGACTTCGTCGCAGACGAGGCGGCCGAGTCCACGGTCGCACGACCCGGGTCGCTGCCCGAGGACGACCGCCTCGCCCAGCTGACCCGCGCCGGCTGGAGTCACGGGGTCGTCCTGCGCGTCCCGGCCGGCGTCACGGTCCCGCAGCCGATCGTCATCCGCTGGGCCGTCGGCACGCCGGATCGGGCGCTCATCACCCGGACGATCGTCGAGCTCGGCGACGGTGCCGAGGCGACCATCCTCGAGGAACTCGTCCCGTCGGGCGCGGAGGTCGATGGCCGGCCGAGCCTGTTCACGGGCACCATGGAGGTCACCCTCGGCGCCGGCGCGCAAGCTGGCCGTGTCGAGCCTCCAGGAGCTCCCGACCTCGGTCGTCGCCTTCCAGCACCGCAACGCGATCATCGGCGAGGGCGCGACGCTCCACTGGGCGCTCGCCCAGCTCGGATCGCGACTCGTGCGCAGCCGTGTGGACAACCGCCTCGAAGGCGACCGCAGCTCGGTCGAGCAGGTCGAGATCGTCTTCGGCGGCGCCGACCAGGTGTTCGACCTGACCTCGTACACGCACCACCTCGGGCGCGACACGACGGGCAACCTGCTGTCCAAGGGCGCCCTGATGGACAAGGCCCGGTCGTAC
Organism: uncultured Chloroflexia bacterium; assembly: GCA_963782715.1. GTDB lineage: Bacteria > Chloroflexota > Limnocylindria > Limnocylindrales > CSP1-4 > SPCO01. The sequence goes on along the minus strand of CAWAKU010000006.1, from coordinate 194,722 downwards.
ATGAAGGGCATGATCGTCATCGAGAAGTCCGCGGTCGGGACCGACAGCTTCCTCGGCGAGTTCGGGATGAACCTGTCGAAGTCCACCCGGTCGGTCGCCATCCCGAGCCTCGAGATCGACCAGCCGGACTGCCGGCGCGCGGCCCACGCGAGCTCGGTCGGCCCGATCGACGAGACCCAGCTGTTCTACCTCGAGAGCCGCGGCATCCCGCCCGACGAGGCGCGCAAGTTCATCGTCATGGGCTTCCTCGAGCCGGTCGTCGCCCGCGTGCCCGTGGCCGACGCGCAGGACCGCCTGCGCGCGTTGCTCGAGGACAAGTGGCAGGTCGGCAGCGGCACGGGCACCGTCGCCGCCGCGTGAGACGAATCGACCTCCTCGGCGTCGACGAGGTCCCCCAGGGCACGATGAAGATGGCCTGGGTGGACGGCACGGACCAGGTCCTCGTGATCAACGCGAACGGCGACCTGACCGCCGTGCAGGGCATCTGCAGCCACGAGTACTTCGAGCTCGACAAGGGATTCCTGACGGCCGGCACGCTCACCTGCGCGCTCCACCTGTCGCGCTTCGACGTCGAGACCGGCGAGCCGCTCGATCCGCCGGCCGAGCTGCCGCTGGCCGTCTACCACGTCGTCATCGACGGCGACCGGATCCTCATCGAGGTCCCGGACGGGCCGCTCGAGGTCAACGACTGACACGGGGACCACCGGTACCAATGTCCGGTATCGAGACGGCGTCCCCGCGACGCTAGCGTGACCGGGTCATGCAACCCGTCGAGTTCCTGGGCTTCGCCGCCGACTGCACGATCTCCGGCAAGGTCACGATGTTCGGTGAGCGCCTGACCGATTTCCTGAACGGCCAGGAGCGCTTCCGCGTCCACCACGTCGAATGCGAGAGCCTGACCGACGGCCACCGGGTGGAGGTCGACAGCATCTCGGTCGAGCGCAACGACCTGCTGCGCGGTGATGGCGACCGGGCCGCGCGGCTCGGAGAAGCAGCGCGTCTCGCTCCAGACGGCCCGGCTCCAGGTCTGCGTCGGGCCGTACCTGATCCTCGGCCGCCTGCACACGAAGCCCGGCGCGGACGCCGATGGCGAGCGTCCTCACGCCGCGACGCGATGATCCCGTTCACGAACGCGACGATCGCCTACGAGGTCGCCGGCTCGATCGTCGCGCGCGACGTGTCGACGATCATCGTCAACCGGCTGCTGGTGGACTGGATCTCGCCGACCACCGAGACCGCCACGCTCTTCCCGGACGTCCCCGTCCGCTCGCCGTTCGCGTCCCGGCTCCACCAGGAGCGCGGCCGCGGCGCCTGACACCCGGTCAGGACGGCAGCGAGCGTCCCGAGCCCGAGCGCCTCGGCCCGCCGGACGATCGCCGCACCGAACACGACGTCCGCCAGCCCGACGCCCAGGTGGGTCACGACGACGCGTCCCTCGGCCGGGCGTGGCGTCCCCGCGAGCAGCGCCTCGCCGAGCGTCGCGGTCGGGTCCGGATAGTCGTCGAACAGCCCCGCGTCGCGATTGGCGAGGAACTGGCCGCGCTCGTCGACGAGGAACAGCGCGGCCTCCCGCGCGACCTCGGCGGCGCAGTACGTCGCGTAGTCGACCGCCACGACCAGCGCGTCGTCGGCCAGCCAGTCCGTAGGTCATCACCTGGCGGATCGGCCCGAACGACGCGGCCGTGACGACGACGTCCGCGTCGCGGACCGCGGACCGGGCGTCCGGGGCGGCCGTCGCCGCGGCGATCCCCTCGGTCGCCTCGGCCTCGGCGGCGAGCGCGGCCGCGCGCTCGGGATGGCGATCGAACACGGTCAGACGCGACGCCCGGCAGGACGCGCCCGAGGACGGCGAGGTGGCTCCGTCCCTGGATCCCGGCGCCGATGAGCGCGGCGCGCGGCGCCCGGCCCGACACGACCGGGGCGAAGTGGCGCGATCGCCACGCCCGACACGGCCGCCGTCCGCAGCGCGGTGATCGGCCCGCCGTCGAGGATCGCGGTCGGCAGCCCGGTGCCGGCGTCGTTGAGGACGACGACGGCGTTGATCGCCGGCAGGCCGAGCGGCGTTGTTCGTGCCGAACCCGGCGACCCACTTCATGCCGAGCAGGTCGTCCGCGCCGGACGGATCGCGGCCGCGCAGGTAGGCCGGCATCGCGTGGGCGAACGAGCCGGTCGGGCGCGGGTGGACGCCGATCTTGGGCGGCAGCTCCGCGTCGGCGACGAGCGCGATCATCGTCCGCTCGGCCAGCGCGCAGCCGCTCGTCGAGGTCGGGCATCGCCGCGAGCACGTCCGCGGCCGCGAGGTAGCGCAGGGCCGGTCGATCGGCGGTGGACATCGACCCGAGTCTACGCGGCCGACGATGACCTACGATGGCCACGTGCCCCCGATCGACGTCGAGCAGAGCCTCGACAACCTCAAGCTGGAGCGCGACGCGATCGTCCTGTACGACGCGCTCGCGACCATCGAGAAGGATCCGCGCCGCGCCGACGCGTTCCGGCGGATCGCCGGCAACGAGCGGCGCCACGCCGGACATCTGGGCGTCGAAGCTCCGCGAACTCGGCGCCGACGTCCCGCCGCCCGCCGGACCGCGGATGCGCGTCCGGTTCATCATCCTCGCCGCCCGCGTGGTCGGGACGGCGGCCGTGGCCGAGCTGGTCAAGGCGCTCGAGGGCGACGAGGAGGCCCTGTACGAGGGCCAGGGCGTCTCGCCGGAGGTCGCCGCCATCGCCGCCGACGAACGCGAGCACGCCGTCATCTGGGACCGCCTGAAGACCGGCGAGCAGATCCCCGAGGTCAGCCAGCCGGGCCGCGACGGCGTGGCCATCGCCCGCGGCGCGACGAGTGCCGCCGACGTCGGCCGTCGCGAGACGTGGCACCGCGCCGGCGGTCGCTCCGGGCACGCTGCGGGCGGTCATCTTCGGCGTCAGCGACGGGCTCGTCAGCAACCTGTCGCTGGTCATGGGCGTCGCCGGGGCCGCGTCCGGCAACCCGAGCTTCATCCTGCTGGCCGGCATCGCCGGGCTGCTGGCCGGCGCGTTCAGCATGGCCGCCGGCGAGTACATCTCGATGCAGAGCCAGCGCGAGCTGTTCGAGCGCCAGATCGCCCTCGAGCGGGCCGAGATGGAGGCGATGCCCGAGGAGGAGGAGGCCGAGCTCGCCGCCTCCTATCGGGCCAAGGGATTCACCGCGGACGAGGCCGCGACGCATCGCCCATCGCATCTTCCAGGACCCGGCCGCCGCGCTCGACATGCTCGTCCGCGAGGAGCTCGGGCTCGACCCCGACGAGCTCGGCTCGCCGTGGGGCGCCGCCGCCGGCTCGTTCGTCGCGTTCGCGCTCGGCGCCGTCATCCCGGTCATCCCGTACCTGTTCGGCGGCGGCCAGGCCGTCCTGTTCGTCAGTCTCGGCCTGAGCCTCATCGCGCTGTTCGCGGTCGGTGCGGCGGTCAGCCTGCTGACCGGTCGCGGCCTGATCTTCTCGGGCTTCCGGCAGATGCTCATCGGCCTGGCCGCGGCGCTCGTGACGTACGCCATCGGCTCGCTCATCGGCGTCGCGGCGGCCTGAGGCGGCGACTCGATGGCCTCCGACCTCGATGGGCGGCTGCGCGCCGAGGGTCTCGACCCGGCCGCTGGTCGAACGGTCCGGGCGACCGGTACGCCGTCCACGACCACGGCTACGACAAGGTCATCGTCGTCGAGCGCGGCTCGATCCGGTTCGGGCTCGGCGACGGCGGCCGCCGTCGACGCTGGCCGAGGGCGACCGCCTCGAGCTGCCGGCCGGCACCGCCACGACGCGCTCGTCGGGCCGAGCGGTGTCACCTGCCTGGAGGCGCACCTGCCCGTCGGGCTCGCTCAGCGCCGTCGCTGCGCCGGCCGGCCGGGACGTGGTGACGGCCACCGATCGTGGCCGGGGTAGGCTATCGGCCTGTCGGAGGGAAACCGATGGGTCCGAGCTGGCGTATCCCATGACGAGCGGTCGGCGTGATCCGACCGACGATGCCGGCGTCGTCCTCGAGATGGCGGCGGGATCCGAGGCGGCACTCGAGACGCTCTATGACCGATACGCGACGGCGATCTTCGCCGCCGTCTATCGACTGACGTCCGACCGGGGGACCGCCGAGGAGGTCGTGCAGGAGACATTCCTCACCTTGTGGAACCGCGCCGAGACATTCGACCCGACGACCGGCTCGCTGGCGTCCTGGCTGCACGCGATCGCGCGGAACAGGGCGATCGACCGGCTGCGCGCCGCGGGCCGCCGGCCCGCGCTCGTCGACCTCGCGGCGATGGCGGCACCGGACGAGGACTCGTCCGGGACCCTCGAACGGCTCGCCTCGCGCGGGTCGGTCGTGGCGGGCTCCGTCGCCGTCCGCCGATCCGGAGGAGGCCGTGGCGGCGGCCGGCGTGCGCGATGCGCTGCGGGTCGCCGTCGCGGCGATGCCGGACGACGAGCGGACGGTCATCCTGCTGGCGTACCAGGAAGACCTGTCGCAGACCGAGATCGCCGAGCGTCTCGGCTGGCCGCTCGGCACCGTCAAGACCCGGACGCGCCGGGCGCTCCAGCGCCTGCGCGAGGTCCTGGGCGGGGAGTTCGGCCCGGTGCCGGATGACGCCGTGATGCCGGTCCCCGCCGGCGAGGATCGATAAGGACACGATGGACCACGACGAGACGCGCGAACAGCTCGAACTCGCCGCGCTCGAGCCCGGCGGGCTCGATCGGCTGATGGCCGGCGACACCCCCGCCGCCCAGGCCGTGGCGGGGCACCTGGCGGGCTGCGACGCCTGCACGGACGAGCTCGTCCGGCTGCGTCGGTCGTCCGCGGTCATCCGGTCCGGCCTGAGCGAGATGCCGCCGCCGGACCTCAAGGAGCGCACGCTCGCCACGATCCGGGCCGAGGGCGTCCAGCGACCGCTCGCGGCGGCCGCCGCACCGATCGCGGTCATGCCGCTGGCCGCGGCGTCATCGGCTGGGGAGGGGACCGCCGCGCCCGCCAAGCCGGCGGTCCGCGGTCGCGGCCGCTCGGCGCTCCCGATGATCGTCACGATCGCCGCGGCCATCGTCCTGTCCGTGGTCACGACCTCGCTCGATCGTCGGCTCGCGCGTGGACGACCAGCTCGCCGCAGCAGAAACAGACGATCGCCGCGCTCGAGGACGTCACCACGATGTCCATGGAGGTGTCCGCCGAGCCGGACGCCGAGCACGTGCAGCTCGCCGGCGTGAGCGACCCGACCCTCGACGCGTCACTGGTCTACTCCCCGTCCACGACCGAGCTCGTCATCACGACGACCGACCTGCCGAAGCCGGCCGCCGGCTTCGAGTACCGCTGCTGGGTCGAGATCGGCGGCAACGCGCCAGCGGATCGGCCGGATGTTCTTCGGCGACGACCTGGCCTACTGGGGCGGTCCTGTCCCGGCCGTCGCGGGCGCGTCGAGCGCGACGACCTTCGGGATCTCGCTGGTGGCGGTGTCAGCCACCTCGCTCGACGCCGAGCCGGTCCTCGTCAGCAGCCAGTGATCCGTCGCCCATCGCGCCGTCCGGCGGCGGGGCCTCGAGATAGGCGCGGTGGAGGACGAGCAGGCGCTCGGCGGCCTCGGGACTGACGTCGAAGCCGTCCTCGGCCAGGACCGCCGACAGCCAGGCGGCCTCGCGCGGGCGCTCGACCGCGTCGACCTCGGATTCGCGCCGGCGCGAATCCATGATGACGAGCCAGACCAGCCCGGCTCCGATGACGAGCCCGACGATGAGCAGCCAGACGTTGAACTCAGCATTCACCCGCGGCGAAGTATAGGGAGCCGCGCCGTTACACTCCGCGGATGCTCGATTTCCTGCCGAACCCGATCGCCATCCAGCTCGGCCCATTGCCCGTCTACTGGTACGGCATCGGCTACGCGCTGGGACTTGCGGCCGCCTATCTGGTGATGGTCCGCCTCGCCCGACGGGCCGGCGAGGACGCCGACATCCTCGGCAACGGGATGATCATCGTGGCGGTCGCTGCGCTCATCGGCGGGCGGGCGTATCACGTCATCGACCAGTGGGTGCTGTACCAGGACGACCTGATCAAGATCTTCCTGCCGCCGTATTCCGGGCTCGGCGTCTACGGCGGGATCGTGACCGGGACGATCGCGGCGTTCGCCTACGCGCGCTACAAGCGTGTCCCGTTCCTGCGCTGGGCGGACATCATCGCCCCCGGCCTGTTCGTGATGCAGGCCATCGCCCGCTGGGGGAACTTCTTCAACCAGGAGCTGTACGGCTCGCCGACGACGCTGCCGTGGGGGATCCCGATCGACTGCGCGCACCGGATCGTCGGCACGACGTTCGACTACTCGTGCGCGGTGCTGCCCGAGTCGACCCGCTTCCATCCGCTCTTCCTGTACGAATCGATCTCGGGGGCGATCGGCGCGGCCGTCCTGATCTGGCTCGGCTATCACATGCGCAAGCGACTTCGGCCGGGCGACCTGCTGCTGGTCTTCTTCGTCTGGTACGGCATCGTCCGGTTCGTCCTCGAGACGCTTCCGCGAGGGCAACTGGACGTTCTTCGGAGTGCCGACCGCGCAGATCGTGTCGGCGCTGTTCATCGTCACGTCGCTGGTCATCCTCGGCTGGCGTCACCGATCCGGGCACGCGACGGACGATCCGCCCACGCACCCGAAGGGCGCGACCTGGGGTGCGATCGGACGTCCGCCCGACCCCGACGGAACTCGACTCCGACGACGACGACGACGACGACGAAGACGATGACGACGACGAAGACGACGAAGAAGACGATGACGACGAAGGACGGCGACGACGATCGCCAGGACATGGCTGCTCCCGCCGATGTCCCTGCCGACGTCGGCGATCGGCCCGACCCGGCCACGACGTGACGTGACGGCGCCGGACGAGCCCCGCGGGCCCGCACGGCGTCGGCCGCCGCCCGGACGCATCTCGCCGGAGGCGCTTGCTGCACAACGGGGCGGCGCGGTCGAGGGTCTGGCCTGGCTCGGCCGAGCACCGGAGGCGAAGGCGTCGCTCCTCTACCGCTTCCTGCGGCTCGTCGCCCGGTTCGTCCTCTTCGGGGTCTTCCGGTTCCACATCCGGACCTCCGGCCAGGAGCACCTCCCGTCGGGCGGCTATTTCCTGGTCGCCGCCGCCCATCGCGGCTGGATGGATCCGTTCGTGGTCATGCACGCGATCCCGATGCAGCCGCGGGCCTGGTTCCTCGGCAGCGCTCCGTCGACGTTCACGTCGCGCTGGCGCGAGCGCCTCATCCATCGGCTCGGCGGACTGCTGCCCGTCTGGCGCGGCGGCATCGGCATCGATCAGCACGTCGCCTCGGCGCGAGCGGTCATCGCCAACGGGGCCGTCTTCGCCCAGATGCCGGAGGGCACCGTGAGCGGTCCGCCCGGCCGCGTCGGCCAGTTCCGGACCGGCTGGGCGGTCATCGCCCTGCGGGTCGACGCGCCGATCGTGCCGCTCGCGATCGCCGGGACCGAGGAGCTGTACCTCGGCCGGCGGATCGCGTCGCGGGTCCTGCCGGTCACCTCGGCCCGGGCGCTCGCCGGGCTGGAGCCGGATGCCGCGCTTCCCGACGGAGGGATCGCGCGAGGAGCTCGACCTCGCCCATCACATGAGCGACGCGCTGGCGGCGATGCTCGGCCCGGTCGTCGAGGAGATCCACGCCTGGACGATCGATCCACCCGACCACCCACGGCGCGGCCGGAAGCGACTCACCTGGCTGCTGTTGAGGCCGGGCCGCGTCGACCGGGATGGCTGACGGGGAGAGACCGGCCGGGCTGATCGGGACGGCGACCGCCCGGTCGTCGCGGGGCTATCGCATCATCCTCGCGACGACCCACACGATCGGTCGCGGCCTCTTCGGGTTCCGGATCGAGGTTCGCGGCCGGGAGCACCTGCCGCGTGACGAAGCGGGTCGTCCCGTCGGCGGCTGGATCGCAGCCGGATTGCCACACCGGACGTGGGTCGACCCGTTCGTCGTGGCCGACAGCCTGCCTGTCGAGCCGCGGCTCGTGTTCTTCGGTGACGGCCGGGCGATCTACCGCTCGTGGTGGCGGCGCTGGCTCGTCGGACGGGTCGGCGGGGTCATCCCGATCTGGCCGGGCGGCGAGAGGGCGTCGATCGATGCGTACATCGCCGCGGCGACATCGGCCCTCGAGGCTGGTGCGGTGCTCTGTCTCTTCCCCGAGACCGGCCCGGCGACGCCGCCCGGAACGGCGCGGCCCTTCGGGGCCGGGCTGGCCTACTTCGCGCTCCGGACCGGCGCTCCGATCGTGCCGCTCGTCCTCGGAGGGACCGAAGAGCTGTACCGTGGCCGACGCCTCCGGCTGGACGTCCTGGTGCCGGTGACGTGGCAGGATCTCGCGGACGTGCCGCCCGGGTCGCCGCCGCCGGAGCCGTGGTCGTCCGGGGAACGGCGCGTCGCGCATCGGGTGACCCAGGCCCTGCACGATCGGACGGCGGGGGCCGTCGAGCGAGCGCACCTCGCGACGGTGCCTCGCCGGCACCCGGAAGCGCTGGGCGCTGGCTGACGACCGCCTGGCACGGCGCTCGCGCCCAGCGGCGCCGCTGCCGGGCTCGTGACCGACGACCAGCCACTCAGCGATGCGTCGGTCACCAGATCGATGTCGGATGCCCGCCAGATCGCACGCAGTTGGCAGACCCCAGGTCGGTATGGCAGGCCGCGGCTCACGCGCGACGCCCGACTGCGTCCCCCCGCCGTTGACGAGCGCTCGTGTGACGACGCCAGCGACCGGTTCGCGCCTCACGTGCGTCCTCGCCACATCCGCACGCTATCCTCGCCGCGATGCAGTACGCCGAGTCCATCCTCGATCTGGTCGGGCACACGCCGCTCGTCCGGATCTCGCGACTGACCGGCGACCTCGGCCCGCGCGAACGCCAGCCGCTCCTGCTGGCCAAGCTCGAGATGCTCAATCCGGGCGGCTCCGTCAAGGACCGCATCGGCCTGCCGATGATCGAGGCGGCCGAGCGGGACGGCCTGCTGCAGCCCGGCGGCACGATCATCGAGCCGACCTCGGGCAACACCGGTCACGGCCTCGCCATCGCCGCCGCGCTCAAGGGCTATCGCTGCATCTTCGTGATGGCCGACAAGCAGTCGTCCGAGAAGCAGCAGCTCCTGCGCGCGTACGGCGCCGAGGTCGTCCTCTGCCCGACCAACGTCGCCCCCGAATCGCCGGAGAGCTACTACTCGGTCGCCGCGCGGCTCGCCCGCGACATCCCGGGCGCGTTCAAGCCCGACCAGTACTGGAACGCCGAGAACCCGGCCGCCCACGAGCGGACGACCGGCCCCGAGCTGTGGGACCAGACCGACGGGCGGATCACCCATTTCGTCGCCAGCGTCGGGACCGGCGGCACGATCTCGCGGCGCGGCGCACGTGCTCAAGGCGCGCAACCCGGCGATCCAGGTCATCGGCGCGGACCCGGAGGGCAGCGTCCTGTCGGGCGACACGGCACGGCCGTACCTGACCGAGGGCGTGGGGGAGGACTTCTTCCCGGGCACCTACGACCCGGCCATCATCGATCGCTGGGTCCGCGTCAGCGACCGCGACGCGTTCGCGATGGCCCGCCGGCTCACCCGCGAGGAGGGGATCCTGTCCGGCGGCTCGTGCGGCACGGCGATGGTCGCCGCGCGCGAGGTCGTCCGCGACCTGACCGCGACCGCCGGACGGCCACGAGGCGGTCGTCGTCGTCCTCCTGCCCGACAGCGGCCGGAGCTACCTCTCCAAGATCTACAACGACGAGTGGATGCGGGTGAACGGCCTGCTGGCGACGACCGGTGCGGTCGTCCGGGTGGAGGACCTGCTCCACGATCGCCATCACGCCGGACCGCTGCCGGACCTCGTCATCGCCCGGACGACCCAGCGTGTCGGCGCAGGCCATCGAGGTCCTGCAGGAGTACGGCATCAGCCAGCTGCCGGTGTCCGAGCAGCCGGACGGCGATGCGATCGAGGGCTTCGTCGGGTCGATCTCCGAGAAGGGCCTGCTCGACCGGGTCTTCCGCGACCCGTCGATCGTCGAGCGGACGGTCGGCGAGGTGATGGACCGGCCGCTCCCGTTCATCGACGTCGAGACGAGCCTCGACCAGGCGTTCGCGCTGCTGTCCGGCGGCTCGTCGGCCGTCATCGCGACCCGCGGCGAGCGGCCGGTCGGTGTCGTGACCAAGCTCGACGTCCTCGAGTACCTGACCCACCGCCCGGCGTCGCGCGGCTGAGCCGGGACCGCGTCCCTACAGCCGGCCGGCGGCGATCTTGCCGAGCGCGACGGCGAGCGCCTTCAGCGCGGCGTCATCGGTCGCGTCCGACTGGTCGATGCTGATACCGGTCCCGCGTGGTAGCCCTTCCAGATCGAGATCTCTCCGTCCGTGTAGAAGGCGGCGTCGCCGACTCCGTCGACCTTGGATCCGAGGTTGCCGGCCGACGCGAACCCGTCGAATTGCGCCTTGGCCGCGTCACCCTCGGCGACCGAGACGGTGACCTCATTTCCGGATGCCTCGCTCTTGTAGTCGCACGTCCCAGTCGACCCCGTCAGGCGGAGGTCTTCGGTGTGGCCACCATGGCGCCGTGGAGGATGCCCTCGACCTCGGCCTCGGTCAGGAGGCTGCACGGCTTCGCCGCCAGCCCCGTCGACGAGCCGCCACCTCCCGCCGCCTGTGAGCGCCGTCGACCGCCCCGCCCTTAGACGGCGTCGCCGTCGCGCCACCCGCCTGCGACCCAGCGGGGGCAGCACTGGTCGTCCCGGATCCTGCCCCGCCACCTGGTGCGGTCAACGTCGCCGGACTGACGGCCGCAGACGAGCCGCATGCCGCGAGCAGGATGACGAGGGCCGCCGAAAGCCCGAGCCGGTTTCTCCGCATGGTGACCCCTCCCTCTGACGGCCGGCATGGCGGTCGGTCATTCGGTGCATGGTCACGGATTGACGCGCGTGATACAAGCGCTGGCCGTGGCGTGACTCGACGATCGCATGAGCGTGCTGGCAGGCGCGACCGTCGGCGGGCTGCCGCGTAGTCGTGAGTGCTGCCCGGGTGCGAAGATGTGCCGGTGACCGTCGCACCGATCCCGACCGCGCGATTCGAACTCCGGTCGATGTCCCTCGCGTTCATGCAGTCGCTGGTGGCGCGCGACCTGGCCGCCGCGGAGGCTGAGATCGGCGCGATCGTCCCGGCCGACCTGCCTGACACCCTCGACCATTTCCTCCAGTTCCGGATCGCCGACCTGTCAGTGGACCCCGACGCACAGCCGTGGCTCGGCCGGGCGATCGTCCTGACCGAGCCCGACGGCACGGACCGGATCGATCGGGTCGTGCGGGTTCCACTCGCCGCCGGAGCCCGATGGGCGGGTCGAGGTCGGCTACCGGGTCGAGCCATCGTGGCGCCGTCAGGGCGTCGCGTCCGAGGTCGTGCGCGCGCTGTTCGACTGGGCGCACGCGCAGGGTGTCGACCGCTTCCGCGCCTCGGTCTCGCCCGACAACGTCCCCTCGCTGGCGATCGTCCAGGGCCTCGGGTTCCGCCAGACCGGCGTCCAGATCGACGACATCGACGGGGTCGAGCTCGTCTTCGAGCTCGACGGCTGGCCACCGGTGACGGTCGCATGACCCACCACGACCGCGAACCCAGCTTCGACACGCTGGCCGTCCATGCCGGCGCCGAACCCGACGAGCTGACGGGCGCGGTCTCGCCGCCCATCTTCCAGACCTCGACCTTCGCCCAGGACGGCGTCGGACGTCCGCGCCGTGGCTACGAGTACGCCCGGTCGCAGAACCCGACCCGCGAACGTCTCGAGCGCGCCGTCGCGGCGCTCGAGGGCGGGGCGCACGGGATCGCCTTCGCGTCGGGCTCGGCGGCGACCGCGGCCATCGCCGAACTGGCGGCCCCCGGCGACGAGATCGTCGTCGGCAACGACGTCTACGGCGGCACCTTCCGCTACCTCGAGCGCGTGCGCCGCGGGGCCGGGGTCGATTCGATCTACGTCGACCTCGCGGCCGGACCGGATGTCCTGTGGGAGGCCCTCACCGAGCGGACGCGCCTGGTCTGGTTCGAGACGCCATCGAACCCGCTGCTCAAGGTCACCGACATCGACGCGGTGGCGGCGACGGTCGCGCGCCGGGCCGAGGAGGGTGGCCGCCGGCCGCTGATCGTGGTCGACAACACGTTCGCCTCGCCGGCCCTCCAGCGACCGCTCCAGCACGGGGCGGACATCGTCTTCCACTCGGCCACGAAGTACCTGGCCGGCCACTCCGACACGATCCTGGGCGTGGCGGTCACCTCGGACGCGGCGGTCGCCGAGCGTCTGCGCTTCCTCCAGAACGCGATGGGCGCGGTGCCCGGGCCGCTCGACTGCTTCCTCGTCCTGCGCGGCCTGCGCACGCTCCACCTCCGGATGGAGCGGCACGGGGCCAACGCCGTCGCGGTCGCGGACTGGCTGCGCGCCCGGCCCGATGTCGCGGACGTCCGCTACCCGGGGTTCGGCGGGATGGTGTCGTTCATCCCGGCCGCCGGCGGCGCGGCCGGCCGGACCGCGGTGGACCGGGCGATCGCGATCGCCGAAGGCACGCGCCTGTTCACGCTGGCCGAATCGCTCGGCGGCGTCGAATCGCTCATCGAGATCCCGGCCGCGATGACCCACCTGTCCGTCGCCGGCTCGCCGCTCGAAGTGGATCCGGCGCTCGTCCGCCTGTCGGTCGGCATCGAGGGCATCGACGACCTGATCGCCGACCTGGAGCGCGCGCTCGACGGAGCTTAGCCGCCCGCCATCGCCGGCAGCAGCGAGAGCGTGTCGCGGTCGGTGACCGGCGTGTCCAGCCCTTGCAGGTGGCGGATGTCGGTGTCGTTGAGGAACGCGTTGACGAACGAGTTGAGGTCGCCGTCCTGGCCGAGGAGCTGCGACTCGAGGCCCGGATGCGCGACGACGAGCGCGGTCACGACCTCGCGGACCGTGTCGCCCGACACGTCCACCCGCTTCTCGCCGCCGGTCGCCGTCCGCAGGGTCGGCGGGATGCGGACCGTGCTCACGAGGCGCTCCCGTCCAGCCAGCGCTCGAAAGCGGTCAGGCTCGGGCGGATGGCCGGCGCGAGGCCGGGCTGGCCGGGTCGGGCGATGCCGTCGCCATGGCCGAGCGTCCGGGCGTCGGGCGTCTTGAGGCCGTTCCCGGTCAGCAGCGCGACGACCTCGTCGCCGGGCCGGATGACGCCGCGGCGCCGCGCGGCGGCCGCTGCGGCCAGGGTCACGCCGCCGGCCGTCTCCGGGTAGATCCCCTCGAGCCGCGCGACGTCGCGGATCGCCGCCGCGGTGACCTCGTCCTCGATCGCCTCGACCGAGCCGTCCGTCTCGTTCACGAGCTCGACCACGTAGCGGCCGTCGGCCGGGTTGCCGATGGCCAGCGAGCGGACGATCGTGTCGGGCGTCCGGACCGGCTCGATGACGTCGGTCCCGGCCGCCCAGGCCGTCGCGACCGGCGCGCAGCCGGCGGCCTGGCCGCCGACGAACCGGATCGGCCGGCGCTCGATCAGGCCCAGGTCGGCCAGCTCCTCGAACCCGCGCGCGACCCGGGTGAACATCGCCCCGGACGCGACCGGCGCGACGACGACGTCGGGCGACCGCCAGCCGAGCGACTCGGCGATCTCGTAGGCGAGCGTCTTGGACCCCTCGGCGTAGAACGGGCGGAGGTTGATGTTGACGAAGCCCCAGCCGGTCTCGTCGGCGACCTCGAGGCAGAGCCGGTTGACGTCGTCGTAGGTGCCCTCGATCGGCACGACCGTCGCGCCGTAGGCCAGGGCGTGGTCGACCTTGGCCGGTTCGAGGTCCGCCGGGATGAACACGTAGGCCGGCAGGCCGATCGCCGCCGCGGCGGCCGCCGTCGCGCCGGCGAGATTGCCGGTGGACGCGCAGGCCAGCGCCTCGACCCCGAATTCGAGCGCCCGGGCCGCGGCGACCGCGACCGCCCGATCCTTGAACGACAGCGACGGGTTGCGGGTGTCGTCCTTGATCCACAGCCGGTCGAGGCCGAGCGTCGGGGCCAGGCGGTCGGCCAGGAGCAGCGGCGTGGACCCGACGGGGAGACCGCGCGCCGGCGGCGCATCGACCGGGAGGAGCTCGGCGTATCGCCAGATGCCGGGCGCGCGTGCCGCGATCGTCTCGCGCGTCAGTGACGCTCCGATGACGGCGTAGTCGTAGGCGACCTCGAGCGGCCCGAAACAGGCCGGACAGACGTAGTTCAGCCCGATCGGCTGGTCAGCGCCGCAGTTGCGACAGCGCATGCCGAGGATCCGCTGGCCGGTGTCGGAGGTGGGGGCGGCTGGGGTCTCGATCGCCATGGTCGTTCTCCGGGAGGCTGGTGAGCGCTCAGGACCGGGGTACGGGCGACCGTCTTGGACGGATAGGGGGCTCCGAAGGGAGGATCCCTTATCGTGCAGGAGGACCTGCCCGGACTTGGCACCTTGCCGATGCGTCGGTAGGTTGTCGTGGCTTCAACGGGCCGGTCCCTCTGCCACTCTTGATAAGAGCTCTTCGGTTGTGTGCGGATGCTACGGGCGACCGGCTCGACCTGTCAACGAGCCGCGTACTCTAGGTCGAGACTGTCAGTCCGGTCTGCCCAGCTCAACGTGAACCTCCAGCACCCCGCCTCGGGGACGTCACATGGAGGGGCCCGGGCCGCCGGTGACGATGCGTCTGAACGCGAGCCTCCACGATGCGCTGGTCGACGTCCTGGGCGCCGATCTCCGAGTCCAGCGCCCGGCATCCTCGACTGCCGCGTACCCCCAGCCGATGCTGGTCCGCTCCGAGCCTGGAACTTCATCAGCGGGCAAGAGCCCACGACGCCGATGACCGAGCTCGGTCGGAAGTCGATGGCGGTACTCGAGCTCAGCGCGTTGCCGCAGCATCGATCGCGCGAGCTCGGTCCCCCTGGTCAGCGCACCGACGTCCTCGTCGTGAACGACGGTCGACGCCCATGTACCTGTGCCGCTGGATGCGCCAGTCCGGACTGCCGATCTCCTGCCGTCGCTGCGCGACACGGTCTACGTCGGGACTGCGCGCAGGCAGCATGGTGATGACTCCGCGCATCGGCCACGACTTCGTCCGCTGGACGCCGGCCACCGGCGGCGATGAGAGGATCGGGACTGGTCGACTTCTCGATCATCGGCACCTCGATCGACGACGCGATGCCCGACGAGTCGATGGCCGCGCAGAACGATGGGCCGCCGGGCTGTCGGTGCCCGCCTACGCGATCGACGACCAGACCGCCATCAGGGTGACCGGCGACGCACCGTCGACGTCGTCTCCGAGGGGCACTGGAGGCTCTTTGCCTACTGACATGACGCCCGTGTCGCGCGACTTCCCCCTGCTGCTCGCCGCGGCTCTTCGTCGTCGCCCAGGCCGCCGATGCGATCACCGCCCTCGTCGTGTCGCGCGAGCTGAACCCGATCATCGGCGCGGCCCCGCCGGTCGTTGCGATCGCCTTGAAAGTCATCCTGGTCTTGCTTCGTGCTGGCCGTGGTCCGGGTCGATCCACCTCCAGCGACCGCTCCTTGCGCGCATCGTCCTCGTGGTCGGGATCGGCGCCGGCATCGTGGGAACGATCAGCAACACGCATCTGACGCCGTTCCACGGCTGAGTCGTCCTGTCGGCGCAGGGTTCGCGCGCTACCCTCGCGACCATGAGGATCGTCTCCGCCACCGCGCTCGACATCCGCTTCCCGACGTCGCTGGCGCTCGATGGCTCCGACGCGATGAACGAGGCGCCCGACTATTCGGCTGCCTACGTGGTCGCCGCCCGGCTCGGACTCGCGGATCGCGTCGCCTGCCCATCCCACCGTTAGAACGGAGACCGCGTCGCGCATGCCGACTGCCCCATCGAAGCTCGCCATCGTCGTCCGCGGGGGCTGGGACGGCCACGCGCCCATCGAGGCGACGGACCTGTTCATCCCGCACCTCGAGGCGAACGGCTACGAGGTCCGGATCTTCGACTCGCCGGCGCCGTACGCCGATCCGGACCTGATGGCGCGGACCGACCTGATCATGCAGTGCAACACCATGGCGACGATCGCCCGCGACGAGCTTGCTGGCCTGCGAGCGGCGATCGCCAACGGGACCGGCATGGCGGGCTGGCATGGCGGGATCGCCGATTCGTATCGCAACTCGTCCGACTACTTCCAGCTCATCGGCGCCCAGTTCGCGTGCCATCCGGGCAAGGACCCGGCGACGATCACCGGCGACGGACCCGAGAACAACTACGTGCCGTACACGGTCAACCTGCTGCCGGCCGCGGCCGACCACCCCATCACCCGGGGCCTCGCGGACTTCGACCTGGTCACCGAGCAGTACTGGGTGCTCTGGGACCGCTATCTCGACGTCCTCGCGACGACGACCCAGAAGGTCCGGCCGTGGGATGAGTGGCACCGCGAGATCACCTCGCCCGCCATCTGGACGCGGCGCTGGGGCAAGGGCCGGATCTTCGTCTGCACCCCCGGCCACAGCCTCGACGTCCTCGCCCATCCGACCGTCCACACCGTCATCGAGCGGGGGCTGCTGTGGGCCGGCCGGTGAGGATCGGGATGATCGGTTGCGGCGCTGTCGCCCGGCAGTACCTCGACACCGCCCGCCGGCTCGACGCGATCGAGATCGTGGCGGCGGCGGATCGCGTCCCGGCCCGCGCCACCGCGGTCGAGGCGGCCGAGGGCATCCCCGCGATGCCGGTCGCCGACCTCCTCGCGAATGCCGAGGTGGATGTCGTCCTGAACCTCACGATCCCGGCCGCCCACGCCGCCATC
Organism: uncultured Chloroflexia bacterium; assembly: GCA_963782715.1. GTDB lineage: Bacteria > Chloroflexota > Limnocylindria > Limnocylindrales > CSP1-4 > SPCO01. Next base: position 177,954 of record CAWAKU010000006.1, on the reverse strand, counting down.
GCCCTCCAGGCGATCGCCGCGGGCAAGGCGGTCTACGGCGAGAAGCCGCTGGCAGCGACGACAGCGGAGGCGCGCTTGATCCTCGAGGCTGCCGGGGCGGCCGGCGTGCAGGTCGGCTGCGCGCCCGACACGGTCCTGGGAACGGGGATCCAGACGGCGCGGAAGGCCGTCGACGACGGACGGATCGGGGCCCCGATCGCGGCGACCGCGACCATGGTCACGCCCGGTCATGAGCGCTGGCACCCCGATCCCGACCTCTACTACCAGCCCGGCGGCGGCCCGCTTCTGGACATGGGGCCGTACTACGTGACCGCCCTCGTCACGATCCTCGGCCCGGTCGTCGCCGCCATCGGCGCCGCGAGCCGCACGCGCGGGACGCGGACGATCCGCTCGGGCGCGCGCGCCGGCGAGACGATCCCGGTCGCCGTCGACAGCCACGTGACGGGCGCCCTGATCCACGAGTCGGGCGCGATCTCGACGCTCGTCATGAGCTTCGACGCGGTCGCCTCCAGGGCGTCGCGGATCGAGATCCACGGGGAGCTGGGGTCGCTCATCGCGCCGGACCCGAACCTGTTCCGCGGCGACGTCGAGCTGCGCGAGCTCGACGGGACCGGCTGGGTCACGCTCCCGATCAGCGCCGGGTACGAGCGCAGCTCGCGCGGCTACGGGATCGCGGACCTGGCGGCGACCCCCGCCGGAGAGGAGCCGCGCGCCGGTGGCACCCTCGCGTTCCACGTGCTGGACGTCATGGAATCGCTCCTGGAGTCGGCCCGGACCGGTCGCCGGGTCGACGTCGCGAGCCGCTGCCCGCGGCCGGCGCCGGTGCCGCTCCAGTCGCTGCCGAGCTCGGACGCGGAGATCCCGACCTACCACTAGCCGGGCTCGGCGGTCACGCTACGACGGCCCGTCTCGTCGCGGGCCGGATCCGCGCCCACGGGAAGTGGCTTAGCCTTTCGCTTGGAAGTCGAGCCAGCATGACTTGGGTGGTACCAAGGTCTCGAGCTCGATCCACAGGTCAGGCGGCAGCTCGACGGCGGCTGATGCCATGAGCGTCGAGATCCGGCTAGGTTTCGTGAAACCGATGACGGTTGAGTGCACGCGGGGATCACGCATCGAGAATTGCAGGGCTGCCGTGGCTAGATCAGTGCCGTGTCTCAAGCAGGCGTCGTTCATGGCAGCGACGGCATCGAGGACGAGCTTGGGTGCCTCGGTGTAGCCGTACCTGGACGACCCAGTCGGGTTGGCGAGGACACCTCCGCCGTAGATCGCGGCGTTCAGCACCCCCATGCCGGCCGCGGTTGCCTGGTCGATCAGCTCGTCCGCGCTTCGATCGACAAGGGTCCAACGATTGTGTGTGAGCAGAACCTCGAAGACGCCCAGGTCGAGGTAGCGTGAAACAACGTGAACATTGCCTGCGGCGATGCCGATGTGTTGCACCCGGCCTTCGTCCTTTAGAGCAACCAGCGTGTCAACCGCTCCTCCTGCCTGCGTGATCGTGGCGAAGTCGTGGTATTCCGGATCGTGCAAGAAGAGCAACGGAAGGACACCAAGCCCGAGCCGCTCCTGACTCTCATCAAGCGAGCGTCGCACCCGATCACCGGAGTAGTCACCGTGTCGTGCGTCCACTTTGGTGATCACCGTAAAGTCCTCTGGCAGTCCCCCCGCGGCAGCAATGCCGCGCCGATCCAGCGCTCGCTCTCGCCTTCGCTGTAAGCGTTGGAGGTATCGAAGGCCCGAATCGGACTCTTCAGTACCTGTTGGACGAGATCGATGGCATCGGCCTCCGCGACCGCGTAGCCGTACAGCGACAGCATGGTCCCAAGGGGGGAAGCACCCGCGATGATCGCCGAGGTCGAAACTGACGTCTTGCCCAGTCTGCGGATCCAATCCGTGGGCAACGGGTCAGTCATCGAGAGCCTCCCCGATCCGCGCATGGCCGTCAAACAGCCAGTCCCGTTCGCGCACGGTGCCGACGCCGACCGCGGCGGCCCGACCGTCGGCGGTCACGGTTGTCTCACTGCAAGCACCCGAACATCCCAGGGCCCGAGTTGGACGTGATCCTGGGCGTGGAACGTTTCCCCAGTCAGAATGTCGTGCACCTCGGTGGGCACGGATACTGAGGCGGGATCCCAGGACCAGTTGTGCAGGAATCGGAGCCTGGTTCCGTCGACGGCCGCTGCGCCGGTCGAGGTCATCGTGGCCGGCAGCTCGCACCAGGGTTGAACGACGTCGGTGGCTAGCCACTGGAAGAGCGACTTGGCAAAGCTCGAGTCGGGGATGGTGCCGACGCATGTGATGCGACCCCTCTCGTGGTCACGCGTGGTCATCGCTGGCCATTGACTGAAGTGCGGGTGTTCGTATGTCGCGACGACCTGCGCGTCGTCTACGAGCAGTCCGTCACACCATCGCGTGGCCGTAGCCGCGTCGAGCTTGATCGTGGCCCCGTCGGCAGGAAGAACAGGGATCATGCTCGTTCAGGTTGCTGAACTCGTCATAGTGGACGCCTGAAGCCTGTGCCAGGCGGCCGGGAACCGTCTCGGTCCGAGCGCGCGCCTCGTCATCCGCGTATCCGGTCCGTGGGCCGATGACGAGATGCCCTCCCGCGGCCGCGTAGTCCGCCAGCCAGTCGAGTAGGTGGTCCGGGCTCATGTAGTGGCCGGGCACGACGAGGAGCGGATGACTGGCGGCGAACTCGGCCGGATGGGTGGTGGTCGCCTTCCGGGAATGCAGGATCCGGGCCGAGAGTCCGGCGTCGAAAGCGCCGCGGTAGAAGGGGGCGAAGATCCCGTCGTACGCTCGGGCATCGGGTCCGCCTCCCGCTGCCGCCAACGGCGGGTATTTCTGCATGAGCCAGCGGTTCGGGAGCGAATACAGGAAGGCGACTTCTGCGTCGGGTCGACATCCCGCCACCAGCCGTCCTGCGCGCCGGAACTCGTCACCGACCTGGCGGAGCTCGTTGAAGGTTCGGCCCGGCTGACCCGCGTGGGGAAGGATCCCACCCCAGGAGGTTTCGGTACCGAAGTGCAGCGTGTGCCAGTGCCAGTACTCGACCATCCGCGCTCCACGGGCGACCAGCGCCCACGCGACCTGACGCCACTGGCCGTCAAAGGCAGGGCGGTTGTCCCAGGGAGGACCGATGTGCATGGCATTGGTTTCGGTGACGAGGAAGCCCTCTTGGCGTGAGGAGTACATCCGGTCCGCGGAGAAGTACAGCGCCCAAGTTCCGGTGGTGGCCCAGTTCTGGGCGCTGCGGTCCGGAGCCGTCGTCCGGGAGCTGTAGCCCGTCCTGCATGGCGTAGTAGAGGTTCCCCCCAGTGGTGTCGAGGGCATCAGTGACCAGATCGTCGTCGACGGCGGGCCGCTCGTAGGCGATGCAGGTCGTGACGAACTGTCCGGGGGAGGAGTACTCCCGGACGATGTCGGCCTGCCAGCTGATGAACCGGGTGGTCTGCGCGGCCTGGAAGCGACGCCAGGCGACGTCGTACTGGGGCTGCGTGTTGCCATCGGGTGCCCAAAGATCGTCCCAGGTCGAGAGTCGGTGCGACCAGTAGACGAGGCCCCACTCACGGTTGAGGCTGTCTACGTCGCCGTAACGATGACGCAGGTCGTCCACGAAGCGTTGGAAGACGCCGCGGTTGTGAAGGAGATGAAGGCCGGGTTCGTTGTCGACTTGGAAGCCGACGACGGCGGGATGCCCCGCATAGCGACGAAGGATCTTGCGGATCACCCGGTCGGCATGGAAGAGGAAGGCTGGGTGCGTGAAATCGACTTCCTGCCGAGCCCCCCAAGGGATCCGTTCGCCCGTGGATCGTTCGCCGGCGATTTCCGGATACAGCCGGGCCAACCACGGCGGCACGGCATACGTGGGCGTGCCAAGGATGACGGAGATGCCCCGCCGCGCGGCACCGTCGAGAACCGGCTCGAGCCAGTCCACATCGAACTGGCCGTTCTCCGGTTCCCAGGTCGACCAGACCGACTCACCGACTCGGATGACCGAGAAGTGCGCCTCCTGCATGAGATCGAGATCGACATCCAGCCGGTCATACGGTTGGTACTCGTGGTAGTAAGCCGCACCGAACAACACGCGGTCGGAACCGGCCGACATCGCCCCACTCCTGTCGTCGTTCACTGCCCGGGTCACTCCTTGACGCTCCCAGCGGTGAACTTCGGGATCTGCCTGGCTTCTGCGTTCGCGCTCCCACCGTCGACAAAGGTCTCGAGCCGCTCCAGCGCTGACACCAGGTGGGCGCGCATCGCTTCCTCGGCGCCATCCGGGTCGTGCTTGGCGACCGCATCGACCACCGCCAGGTGCTCGTTCTTCGTCACCGCATGAAGGCGCGCGTGGTAGTAGAGCCGGAAGGTGTGCAGGTGGCTGCGCAGTCGGGTCAGCATGTCGCTGATCATCTGGTTGCCCGCGAGGTCGGCGACCATCGCGTGGAAGGTCGCGTCATAGACCATGTCCAACCGGTTCGCCGCAGCCGTGATCTCGGCGCCGGCTCCACCGGCCCGGGCAGCGCGGCGCAGCTCCTTGATCTCGTTCGGCTCCGCCTGGGCAGCGGCCTTGGCGGCCAATGCGGGTTCCACGAGCAGCCGCAGCTCGATGAGCTCGCGCACCTGCTCGATCCCCATGAGGGGCGCCACCGTGTAGCTGCGCCCTGGCTGCTTCACGATCAAACCGTCGGCCTCGACGCGTGCCAAGGCCTCGCGCACCGGTGTCGGCGACACGCCGAGGGTGCGGGCGAGCTCTTCGATGTTGAGCCTGGCGCCGGGTTCGAACGCGTGGGTCATGAGCATGTCGGTGACGATCTCGTAGACCGAGCCGGGCAGCGGTTGCCGTTGGGCCAGGCGCTGTCCTGCGGCGGACTCATGGATTGCTTCGATCTGATGAACGGTCCATCTCGGCCTTCGCGTGTCGAGTTACTGGACGGCTACGTTACAGCATCCCAATCTATCCAAATCGTCTCTATCCTATAGACTTTAGGATAGCAGTGCTGGCATAGTCCCCGACGATGAAGGACAAAGGAAGGCGCGACGTGCTCGACGACGAGTCGGTGACTCGCACTGCTGCCGACGTCGCCGACGTCGCACCAGAGCCTGAGATCGGGAGGGGTCCGGATACGGCCAACGACCGATCGTCGCGCGCGATCAAGGGAGTCCTGCTGGCGCTGAAGGCGGGGCCGCTCTTCATCCTGGCGCTGATGATGCTGTTCCTCTGGGCGGCCACCGAGGGCCACGTCTTCATGACGTTCGGGAACGTCGGCAACGTCCTCGAGCAGTCCGCCGGTGTCTGCATCATCGCCTTGGGCCAGCTCCTCGTGATCCTGACCCGGGGCATCGACCTGTCGATCGGCTCGAACGTCTCGTTGTGCTGCGTCATGGTGACTGTCGTCTACCGCGACACCCACTCGGCGTGGCTGGCCATCGGGGTCACCTTGCTGACGGGGTTGTCCGTCGGTCTGGTCAACGGGCTGCTGCTGGTGTGGGGGCGTCTGCCGCATCCCTTCATCGCCACCCTCGCCACCTTGAGCATCTGCGCCGGCCTCGCCCTCTACATCGCCGGTGGCTCCACCGTCCTGGGCTCCCCGGAGATCGTGCACCTGCTCGGCGGCGGACGTATCCCTGGGATCCCGGGCGCGGGCAACATCGGATGGTTCCCCTACGCCACGCTCGTGGTGATCGTCTTCGCGGTCGTCTGTGCCGTCATCTTGCACAAGCTGGTCTGGGGACGATGGATCTACGCCGTCGGTGGCAGCCCCGAAGCCGCGGTCCGCACGGGCGTGCCGATGAACGGGACGTTGATCTCGGTCTACGTCATGAGCGGGCTGTCGGGGGCCATCGGCGGCATGCTCTTCGTCGGAACCGCTGACGCCGGCTCGCCGTTCACCGGGCAGGGCCTGGAGCTCAGCGCCATCGCCGCGGTGATCATCGGCGGCGGCAGCTTCCTGGGCGGCCGTGGCGGTGTCTTGAACGCCCTGACAGGTGCGTTGATCCTCGGGGTCATGCACAACGGCCTCAACCTGCTCGGTCTCGACCCGAACTTCCAGTACATCGCGGTGGGAGTGGTCGTCCTCGTCGCGGTCGAGCTCGACGTCTTGCGGGCCCTCGTCGAGAACCGGTTCCGAAGCATGCAGGCGAGGCTCGCATGACTGACGCCGTTCACGTCGTGGTGCCCTCCGACGTGGAACCCGTCCTGAGCGTTCGTGGTGCCACCAAGACCTTCGGGGCCGTGGTTGCACTCGAGGGCGTCGACCTCGAGGTCCGCGCCGGTGAGGTTCTCGCCCTGCTCGGCGACAACGGCGCCGGCAAGTCGACCCTCATCAAGTGCATCAGCGGCGTCCACAAACTCGACCGAGGCGAGATCCAGATCGACGGGGCCCCCGTGCAGATCACCTCGGCGGCCGATGCCCGATCAAATGGGATCGAGACCGTCTACCAAGACCTGGCCCTGTTCGACAACCTCAACCCGACGGCGAACTTCTTCGCCGGCCGCGAAGTGGCGGGGCCGTCCTGGCTGCCACGCGGTCTCCAGTGGATGAAGCAGAAGGAGATGTCCACCCGCACCAAGGACCTTCTCGACCGTTTGCAGATCCGGCTCCCTGACTTCGATGCTGACGTGGCGCTGATGTCGGGGGGCCAACGCCAGGCGGTGGCGGTCGCGCGAGCCGTGGCGTTCTCCTCGAAGCTCGTCATCCTCGACGAGCCGACTGCCGCCCTCGGGCTTCGGGAGTCGGCGCGGGTCCTGGAGCTGATCGATCGGCTCCGAACCTCCGGCGTCGCGGTCATCTTGATCTCTCACAGCATGGATCACGTGATGGCGGTCGCGGACCGGGCGATGGTCATGCGCCGCGGCCGCAAGATCGGCGAGGCGCCGGCGACCGCGGACAACCAAGAGCAACTCGTGTCCTGGATCGTCGGGGCCCGAGGGAGCACCACCGTTTGAAGCTTCACCACCTGGACGCACGGCACGTGCGGCAGATCCGACAAGGAAGCCGACAAGAAGGAGCAACACACATGTCGACTCGACTGAAGGCGTTCGTCGTGCTCGGAGCGGCGGCGATGCTCATCACCGCGTGCAGCAGCAGCGGCGGGGGGACCGCGGCGCCGTCCGCGGCGCCGCCGCGCCGCCCGCGATTACCGCGGCGCCGCCCGCGAGCGCCATCCGCGGCGCCGTCCGCAGCGCCGCGAACGAGAAGATCAAGGTCACTCTTCTCACCAAGGCCACGGGCGGTTTCTGGGATGCCATGATCGCGGGCGCCAAGCAGTATGCAGACCGATCACCCGAACGACATCGAGCTCACGACCAACGCGTGCAAGACCAACGACGACACGCCCTGCCAGATCGCGGAGATCCAGGACGCTGTCACCAAGGGCGCCCAGGCGATCGTGGTCTCCCCGATGGGCGTTGGCGTCACCGATGCCCTCAATGAGGCTCAGAAGGCAGGCGTCCGGATCGTCTTCGTCGACAACACGATCCCCGGTGTCGTGCCGGATGCGGTTGCGGCTACGAACAACGTCAAGGGCGGCGAGGCTGCCGGCGCGTACATCAAGAGCCAGCTGAAGTCGGGCGACACCATCGGTCTGCTCGAAGCCGTGCGTGGCGTGCCGAACCTCGACCAGCGCATCGACGGTGTCAAGGCAGCGCTCGACGGTACTGGCGTCAACGTCGTGATCGGGGCTCAGCAGACCCTGTGTGACACCAAGACCGGCGCCTCGGTGACGCAGGACCTGCTCACCAAGTACCCGAACCTCACAGCGATCTACTCGGCGTGCGACTCCCCGGCGATCGGTGCCGTGGCGGTCGCGGAGTCCAAGCAGCACCCGCTGCTGATCTTCGGCTACGACGGTGACCCGGAAATGGCCAAGCTCATCGCGGCAGGCAAGACCACAGCCACGATGGCGCAGTCGCCGTTCAAGATGACGAACCTCGGCGTCGAGGCGGCAGTCAAGTCGCTCAAGGGCGAGAACTACGTGAAGGCCATCGACACAGGCACCACGCTCGTGACGAAGGACAACGCGGCAAACTTCACGTCAGCCTGGCAGTAACTCCTTCCGCATGGGAGCACGCTTCGGACGCCGGCTCAAAGGGCATCCGAAGGGCCCGGCACGACCGGTGAGTGCCGGGCCACGTGCTCCCGCCAAATTCAAGTAGGCGACCAAGACACCGATCTCACCACTCGACGGCGGCGGACGCCTGGATCTCCTCCTCTCAGGCGCCCGCCGCCGCTTTCCGCATCCGACGCGGCCGACCTTGTCGGCCATCCCAAAGTCAGAGGACCTCCGTGCCCATCACGATCACCGACGTCACCGCGCTCGACATCCGGTTCCCGACCTCCATGGACCTCGACGGGTCGGACGCGATGAACGAGGGGCCCGACTATTCGGCCGCGTATGCCATCGTGCGGACGGACCACCCGGACGGCATCGCCGGCCACGGCCTGACCTTCACCAGCGGCCGCGGCAACGAACTATGCGTGGCGGCGATCGAATCCCTGGCGCCCCTCCTCATCGGTCGGACCCTCGAATCGCTGACGGCCGATCTCGGCGCCTTCTGGTCGTCGCTCACTGATGCCCAGCAGCTCCGCTGGGTCGGTCCCGAGAAGGGAGTCCTCCACCTCGCGACCGGTGCGCTGGTCAACGCCGTGTGGGACCTGTACGCCAAGGTCGAGGGCAAGCCCCTGTGGCGTCTCCTTGCGGAGATGAGTCCCGAGGAGATCGTCCGCTGCGTGCCGTTCCGCTATCTCACGGACGAACTGACCCCCGACGAGGCCCTTGCGATCCTTCGCCGTCAGGAGCCGACGCGAGCCGCACGAACCGCCGAGCTCCGCGCCTCGGGCTATCCCGCCTACACGACCTCATCAGGCTGGCTCGGCTATGACGATGCGAAGATCCGCCGCCTGTGTCGGGAAGGCGTGGCCGCGGGCTGGACCCAATTCAAGCTCAAGGTCGGTCGCGACCGTGTGGACGACATCCGGCGCCTGGCCATCGTCCGCGAAGAGATCGGACCCGACCGGGTCCTGATGGTGGACGCCAACCAGGTCTGGGACGTCGACCAGGCGATCGATTGGATGACCGACCTCGCCTTCGCGAGACCGCGCTTCATCGAGGAGCCGACCAGCCCGGACGACATCCTCGGTCATGCCCGGATCCTCCAGGCCCTCAAGCCCCTCGGGATCGGGGTGGCCACCGGTGAGCACGCCCACAACCGGGTCATGGTCAAGCAGTTCCTGCAGGCCGGGGCGGTGACCGTCTGGCAGCTCGACGCCTGCCGCTTGGGCGGGGTCAACGAGGCGATCGCGGTGCTCCTCCTGGCTGCCAAGGCGGGCATCCCTGTCTGTCCCCATGCCGGCGGCGTCGGCCTGTGTGAATACGTCCAGCACCTTGCCCTGTTCGACTACATCGCGGTGAGCGGCTCGCTCGAGGGCCGGGTGGTCGAATATATCGACCACCTGCACGAGCATTTCGTCGATCCGGTGGTCGTCGAGGGCGGTCGATACCGCGTGCCCGAGGCCGCCGGATATTCGATCGAGATGAAGCCCGCATCGCTGGCGGAGTACGCCTTCCCCGACGGTCCCGTCTGGACCGCCCTCCGGGCGGTCTGATGCCGACAGCGCTCGTTGCCGTTGCGCCGGAGCGCTTCGTTCTCGAGGATCGCGCGCTGCCTCGACCGCGGCCTGACCAGGTGCTCGTCCGCGTCGCCCGGGTGGGCCTGTGTGGAACGGACCTTCATATCCTCGAGGGGTCGCACCCTCGAGCGCGATTCCCGCTCGCGCTCGGCCACGAGATCGTCGGCACCCTCGATGGTGATGACAGCGAGCGCGGGCTCGTCGTCGTCGACCCGTTGATCGCCTGCGGGTCATGCGTCGCCTGCCGCATGGGGGAGGCACACGTGTGCTCGGAGCTCCGGCTCATCGGCATCGATGTCGACGGCGGGCTCGCGGGCAGCGTTGCGGTCGATCCGCACCGGATCCACCGGGTCCCGGCCGGGGTCGACGCCGATCTGGCAGTGCTCGCCGAGCCGCTCGCCGTCGCGGTCCACGCCGTCCGCCGCGCAGCGGTCGGGCAGGGCGAGGTCGTGGTGATCGCGGGCGCCGGGCCGATCGGGCTCCTGCTGGCGGCTCGTCGCGCGCCGTGCGGGAGCTCGACGAATCCTCGTGAGCGAACCGACGGAGACACGCCGGGCATACGCAGCGACTCTCGGGCTCGAGCTGCTCGACCCGGGCGACCCGGTCGGTGATCTCGCCCGACGCACCGATGGCCGGATGGCGGACGTCGCCCTCGATGCGGCCGCGGCGCCCGCCGTTGCCGGCATCCTGCCGCACCTCGTCCGACCCGCCGGTCGGATCGCGCTCGTCGGTGTGTACGGCCGCCCTGCCGAGGTGGACCTCCAGGCCGTCGTCTTCCGCGAGCAGACCATCCTGGGCAACCGTGTCTACACGCCCCATGACATCGACCGGGCGCTTGCGCTGCTGGCTGACGACGGCGAATCATTCAGATCGCTGATCAGTGACATCGTGCCCCTGACGGAGGCCGCCGCGGCGTTCGACCGTCTTCCGGAGCGGACAGGGCGTGAAGGTCGTCGTCACGTTCGAGGCGGCGTGATGCTCGCCCTCGTCAAGACCGAACGTGGCGAAGGCCATCTCGCTCTGGTCGCTCGCCCGACCCCGGAGCCCGCCCCGGGCTGGGTCCGGATCGCAGTCATCTATGCCGGCATCTGCGGCACTGATCTGCATATCGTCCATGACCGCTTCCCATACTGGCCGCCGGTGACCCTCGGTCACGAGTTCGTCGGCCGAGTCGACGCGGTCGGAGGGCTTGTGGATCCCGCCTGGATCGGCACCCGCGTCGTGTCCGAACCGCACTCCCTGGCATGCGGGACATGTCAGCTGTGTCGCCGCGGCATCGCCGAGCTGTGCGCCTCGAAGCGCTCGCCCGGGTGGGGGATCGACGGCGCCTTCAGCGCCTCGCTGACCATGCCCGTCCACCTCATCCACCGCGTCCCCGACGGCGTGCCCGATATCGTCGCCGCGCTGACCGAGCCGATGGCCATCGCGGTGACAGCGCTGCTCCGTGCCCGGGTCGATCCCGGCGACACGGTGCTCGTGGTCGGCGCAGGCCCGGTGGGGATCCTCGTCGCCGTCGCCGCGAGGGCGATGGGTGCGGGACGGGTCCTCGTGACCGGCCGATCGGGTTCAAACCGACTTGCGTTCGCGGCCACGCTCGGCTTCGGTGTGGCGGACGGTGCCACCATCGGGGAGGCGATCGGCGCAGCCACGGACGGACGTGGCGCCGATCTCGTGATCGATGCCTCGGGAACGGCCGACGGCATCGCCCTCGCCTTCGAGGCGGTCAAGCGACGCGGCCGGATGGCTGCGATCGGGCTCAGCGGCGTGCCCGATCTCGATATCCCATGGGATGTCGCGGTGAGTAGGGCGATCGACCTGACGTTCTCGATGAGTTCCTCGTCCAGCGCATGGGAGCCCGCCATCGGGATCCTTGCGGGCACCGGGATCGCTCTCGAGCCGATGGTCACTGTCTTCCCGCTCGCGGACTGGTCGGCGGCCTTCGATGCCGTTGCGGCCCGGACCGTGATCAAGGCGCTGCTCGATCCGGTCGGCCCATGACCACCCGCGGGACGATCCTGATCACCGACTGCGACCACCCCTCGATCGATGTGGAGCGCGACATCCTCTCGGCGGCGGGTTGGACGCGTGACGCTCGCTCGATGCCAGACCGCCGCCGACGTGGTCGCGGCAGGCGAGGACGCGACGGCCCTCATCGTGCAGTACGCCCCGATCACGGGCGGCGTCCTCCGTGCCCTGCCGGGAGTCCGGGCAGTGGGTCGATACGGCGTCGGGCTCGACACCGTCGACACGGTGGCCGCAGCAGAACTCGGTGTGGCGGTCCGGAACGTGCCGGACTATTGCGTCGACGAGGTCGCAGATCATGCTCTTGGTCTCATCCTGGCACTGACCCGCGGCATCGTCGCCCTCGATCGCGGCGTCCAGCAAGGAACCTGGGACTTCCGGCTGGCGGGGCGTGTCCGGCGAGCGTCGAGCCAGCGACTCGGGATCGTCGGACTGGGAAGGATCGGCAGGGCCCTGGCACAGCGGGCGCTCGCCATCGGCTACGACGTCGTGGGCTGCGATCCACGAGGCCCGGGCCCGACCGGTCTGACGATGATCGATCTGCCGACCCTGCTCGCGACCAGCGACATCGTGTCGGTCCACGCGCCACTCGATGAGTCGACCCGGCACCTGATCGACGCCGACGCGCTGGGCCGGATGCGCCCGACCGCCGTTCTTGTGAACACCAGCCGGGGTGGGCTTGTCGATGGGCCTGCCCTGGTGGCGGCTCTCAGGGATGGTCTGATCGCCGGTGCCGCGCTCGACGTCCTCGAGCGCGAACCGATCGCGCCGGACGATCCGCTGATCGGGATGTCGAACGTGATCCTGACCCCGCACGCGGCCTTCTACAGCGAGGAATCGCTGGTCGAGATGAAGCGCAAGGTCTGCGAGCGCGTGCTTGAGGCCCTCGGGCCGGGCTGATCCGACCAGCGAAGGTTGCGACCGAACGTCCTGGCCGCAACCCTTCCGCAACGTGGTAGCATCGCCACAAGTACGACTGCGGAAGCCGACTCCTGCGGGCCCTCGGGCACGCATCACGCGCGGCCGGTCGATCCATAGGATCGCCTGTGCACCGGGAGTCCACCGCCGATGGCCACCACCGCGCCGACCACCCGCCCCGTCGTGGGCCGTTCCGTCCGAGCCAACCTGCCGACCGCGGAGCTGTACGAGGACGCCATCCGACATGGCGAGGGCCTCGTGGCGGCCGACGGACCGCTCGTCGTCCGGACGGGCAAGCACACCGGCCGCTCGCCACAGGACAAGTTCATCGTCGACGAGCCGACGAGCCACGGCAAGATCTGGTGGGGCGCCGTCAACCGCCCGATCTCCGAGGCGAACTACGACCGCCTGCGCGCCCGCCTGGTCGCCTACGCCGCGTCGAAGGACCTGTACAGCCAGGACTGCTTCATCGGGGCGGCGACGGCGCACCGCCGGGCGCTGCGCGTCTACACCGAGACCGCCTGGGCGAGCATCTTCGCCCGCAACCTGTTCCGTCGGCCGACCGCCGACCAGTTGCACAGGTTCGTCCCGAACTTCACGATCATCTGCGTTCCGTCGTTCCAGGCCGACCCGGAGACGGAGGGCACCCGCAGCGGCACCGCCATCCTCGTCCACCTGCGCCGGATGGAGATCATCATCGTCGGCACCGAGTACGCGGGCGAGATCAAGAAGAGCGCGTTCACGGTGATGAACTACCTGATGCCCGACGAGGGCGTCCTGCCGATGCATTCGGCCATCAACATCGGCCAGGATGGCGACGCGGCGGTCTTCTTCGGCCTGTCAGGGACGGGCAAGACGACGCTGTCGGCCGATCCGCTGCGCAGCCTCATCGGCGACGACGAGCACGGCTGGGGTGACGGTGTCAGCTTCAACTTCGAGGGCGGCTGCTACGCCAAGACGATCCGCCTCTCGCCGATGTACGAGCCGGACATCTTCCAGACGACCCGCCGCTTCGGGACCGTCCTCGAGAACGTGGATCTCGACCCGCGGACGCGCGAGCTCGACCTCGACTCCGAGCGGTTCACCGAGAACACCCGGGGCGCCTACCCGCTCGAGTTCATCGGCAACGCCGATGAGACCGGCGTCGCCGGGACGCCCCGGGCGGTCATCTTCCTGACGGCCGATGCGTTCGGCGTCCTGCCGCCGATCTCGCGGCTGACGCACCAGCAGGCCGCCTACCACTTCATCAGTGGCTACACGGCCAAGCTGGCCGGCACGGAGGTCGGCATCGTCGAGCCGAAGGCAACCTTCTCGGCCTGCTTCGGGGCTCCGTTCATGCCTCGCCATCCGGGCGAATACGCGGCGATGCTCATCGAGCGCCTGGAGCGGGACGACGTCCCGGTCTGGCTGGTCAACACCGGCTGGACCGGCGGACCGTACGGCGTGGGCCAGCGGATGAACATCGCCCACACCCGCTCGATGGTCCGGGCCGCGCTCGATGGCGCGCTCGCTGCGGTTCCGACAAGGCTGGACCCGAATTTCGGGGTCGCGGTGCCGCTCAGCTGCCCGGACGTGCCGCCATCGTTCCTGGACCCGCGGGCGACCTGGGCAGACCCGGCGGCCTACGACGCGGCGGCCCAGCGATTGACCGCGATGTTCCGTGACAACTTCGCGGCCTACGCCGACGGCGTTGACGCTGCCATCACTGCGGCCGGTCCGGGAGCCGACTGACCATCGATCATGGCCAGCGCGAGGGCGCGCCGGGCAGCCCCCGGCGTGCGGCTCGATGCCGGTCGGACGCGACCGTCAGGATCCCCGCGCCGAAGATCGCGGCGATGCCGACCACGATGAGCGGGATGCTCCCGGCGGCCAGAAGGCCCAGGACGGCCAGCGCGGTGCCGAGGAAGACGAGGGCGGTGGCGGGGACGAAGGTGGACATGGCAGGGACTCCAGTCGAGGGCGTTGTCGTTCCCACAGTCGAGTCAGATCCGCAGCCGGACCATCGACGGATGTCGGCTCGCACCATGGACGGATGTCAGAATGGGTCGCCTCGCCGACCTGAAAGGAGACCCAGACCCCATGTCCCGAAACAAGGTCACCGTCGTCGGTGCCGGCAATGTCGGTGCGACGACCGCGCAGCGCATCGCCGAGGCGGGTCTTGCCGACGTCGTCCTGGTCGACATCGTCGAGGGCCTGCCGCAGGGCAAGGGGCTCGACCTGGCCGAGGCCGCGCCGGTCGTCGGCCACGATGCCCGGATCACCGGCACCAACGACTACGCCGACACGGCCGGCTCCGACATCGTCGTCGTCACATCCGGCCTGGCACGCCAGCCGGGCATGAGCCGCGACGACCTGCTGGCCAAGAACGCCGGGATCGTCCGGGCTGTGGTCGAGCAGGCAGCCCGGCACTCGCCGGACGCGATCCTGATCATCGTCACCAACCCGCTCGATGCCATGTGTCACGTGGCCATGACGGCGTCGGGCTTCCCGCGCGAGCGCGTGCTCGGGATGGCCGGCGTGCTCGACTCGGCACGCTTCCGCACGTTCATCGCCCAGGAGCTCGGCGTCTCGGTCGAGGACACCCATGCGTTCGTGCTCGGCGGGCACGGCGACACGATGGTCCCGCTGTCGCGCTATTCGACCGTCGCCGGCGTGCCGATCACCGAGCTCCTGTCGCCCGAGAGGGTCAAGGCGCTCGAGGAGCGGACGGCCAGCGGCGGCGCCGAGGTCGTGGCCCTGCTGAAGACGGGCTCGGCGTTCTATGCCCCGGCTGCGTCGACGTTCGAGATGGTCGAATCGATCCTGCTTGACCGAAAGCGAGTCCTGCCGTGCGCGGTGCTCCTCCAGGGTGAGTTCGGGACCGACGGCCTGTTCGTCGGCGTCCCGGTCGTCCTCGGTGCGAGCGGGATGGAGCGGATCTTCGAGATCGAGCTGACGGCCGACGAGCAGGCGGCCTTCGACGCGTCGGCCGACGCGGTCCGCGACCTGGTGGGCAAGCTGGGCTGACCCCTGCGTCAGTCCCCGACGGCCCGCAGGACCGGCGCGCGATCCGCGTCGAGCAGTGCGGCGCGCTCGATCGACCGACGCAGGGTCCGGTCGATGGCCAGCCGGTAGATCGCCTCGGTATCGGGCAGGGGTCGCTCGTCGAGCTCCCGGGACAGCACGTCCGCGAGCCGGCGGTATTGCCGGATGACCTGCGACCGCGAGCCGATCTGTCCGTGCACGGCGATCAGGACCGCGTGGGCCTCCTCGCGCAACGGGTCCCGTTCGAGCAGGCGGTCCGCCGCCGCTCGTGCACCGACGGGATCGCCGACGGCCAAGCGTCGCTCGGCGACCATCGCGAGCGCGTCCTCGTAGCGGTCCGACAGGCGTTCGCGCTCGGCGGCGAAGCATTCGTGGCCGAGCCCCTCGAGCAGGTCGCCGTGGTAGAGCTCGATGGCCGACTCGGCGCTGCACACATCATTCGACAGGCAGTCCTCGAAGGCGGTCACGTCGAGGTCGATGCGGGCGTCCATCCGCAGCCCGACCGTGTCGGTGTCGATGTCGAGCACATCGCCCGGCCCGAACCCGGCCTCCGACAGGCCCTGCCGGACGAGCCACAGCGCCTGCCGCAGCGATCCGGCCGATGCCCCGTCGGCGTCCGGCCAGAGATCGGCCGCGATGGCTTCGCGCGATCGTGGCCGATGGGTCAGGACCAGCAGCGCGAACAGGGCCTGGGCATGGCGGCCCTGCAGGCGGATGTGTTGGTCGTCGAGGGTTCGGGCATCCAGGCGGCCGAGGAGGTCGACCTTGAGCCGCAACCGCGGGACGGGGGTCGTGCTCGCCATCGTCACTCCCGATCTGTCGGTCGCGACGTCCGGCCCAGCCCCTCGACGAGGCCGGACGCGCGGGTCTCGGCAGAAGCGCCCCAGACGCCCTGTCAAATGGACGAGCGGCCCCGGTTCCGTCCGCGTTGGTCGCGATGATGTCCGCGGGCTCGGAGCGGGGCGAGGCTCGCGTTGACATCGTACGTGTCGGCGAGCCGACAGGTCCGCCTTCGATACACTCAGGGCCACCGTGCCGATCGCCGTCGTGACGTTCCAGTTCGATCCATCCGCCCAAGTCGGCGACCTGGTCGTCCGCTGGGGGACCATCGCCCTCGTGGCGGCGATCGTGGCCGCCCTTGTCCTGGCCGGCGTCCTGGCGCGGGGCGGCGGTCTGCGGCCGGACGACGTGATCTTCGTGGCCATCGGAGTCGTGCCCGGCGCGGTCATCGGCGGGCGGCTCGGCTACCTGATCCTGCATGCGGGCACGTATGGCGCTGCACCGGACGCCCTGCTCGACCCGTCGGTCGGCGGCCTCGAGCTCGGGCTTGCCGTCGTCGGCGGGTTCATCACGGGAAGCTATGTCGCGAGCCTGCTCGGTTCACCGCTGGGCCGGTGGCTGCATGTGGCGATGGCGCCGACCCTGTTCGTGCTCGGTGTCGGCAAATTGTCGATGGTCCTCACCGGCACCGGACAGGGGCAACCGAGCTCCGGCGACTGGGCCACGGCGTACCTCGGCCCGGGACCGTGGGGATCCCTCCTGCCGGCACTCCCGTCGGATCCGTCGCAGGCGTACGAGGGCATCGCCACCCTCGCGATCCTGACGGTGCTGACGGTCGTCCTCATGCTCGGCACGTTCCGCCGACGGGACGGCAAGGTCTTCTTCCTCGGGGTCGGCCTGTGGGCGATCGCGCGAGCCATCGTCTCGACGACGTGGCGGGATCCGACGGTCACCAGCGGCGTCAACGCCGGCGGGCTGGTCGCGATCGCGATCGCGTCCGGATGCCTGGTGGCCCTGGTGGTCCTGGTCGTGCGGGGCCGGCTGGTCGCCGAGGACGCCGACCCGGAGGCGGCCTCGGAGTTGGCTGAGGACGTGCCCGCAGCATCCGTGGCGGAGGCTCCCGCGCCGCCGCTCGCGGAGCTTCCCGCGGCTCCCGTCGCGGTAGCGGCCGCGGCCGTTGCGGTCGCGCGACCAGACCCGATCGAGGAAACGCCGGCCCCTCTCGTCCCGGACCCGCCGGCGGCGCCCGAGCCGAGCCCAGCGCTCGAGGTGCCCGGCCGCCCGGACATCGCCTGGCTCGACCCGAAGGCGCCCTGGCGCTCCTAGCGGTCCTCGACCGGGGACACGGCGACGCGCCGACGACCCGGGGGAGTATCGTGAGGGGACCGCATCCACGAGGTCCATTCGCCATGACACAGGTCGCAGAACCGGGCAGCCAGCACGCCGACGCCCCGTCACCCGGACGGGTCAGCCATTGGATCGGCGGCGCCACCGTCGCCGGGACGTCCGGTCGTGAAGGCCCCGTCTATGACCCTGCGACCGGGCTGATCACCAGGTACGTGGACTTCGCGTCGATCGCCGAGGTCGGGGCCGTCGTGGCTGAGGCCAAGGCTGCCTTCCCTGCCTGGCGCGCGACCTCGCTGTCCAAGCGGACCGATGTCATGTTCCGCATCCGGAACCTGGTCGAGACACACCGCAAGGACCTTGCGGCCCTGTTGACGGCCGAGCACGGCAAGGTCCCGTCCGACGCACTGGGCGAGATCGCTCGCGGAATCGAGAACCTCGAGTTCGCGTGCGGCATCGCATCGTTGCTCAAGGGCGGCTTCTCGGAGCAGGTGTCTGGCGGCGTGGACGTGTACCAGATCCGCCAGCCGCTCGGCGTGGTCGCCGGCATCACCCCGTTCAACTTCCCGGCGATGGTCCCGATGTGGATGTTCGCGACGGCCATCGCGACCGGCAACACGTTCATCCTCAAGCCGTCGGAGAAGGACCCGTCGGCGGCGAACTTCATGGCCGAGCTGCTGGCCGAGGCGGGTGTGCCGGCCGGCGTCTTCAACGTCATCCACGGCGACAAGGTCGCGGTCGACGCGATCCTCGACCACCCGGACATCGCGGCCGTGTCGTTCGTCGGCTCGACGCCGATCGCGCGCTACATCTACGAAGCCGGCACCAAGGCGGGCAAGCGGGTCCAGGCTCTCGGCGGCGCCAAGAACCACATGATCGTCCTGCCCGATGCCGACATCGAGATGGCCGCCGACGCCGCCGTCTCGGCCGGCTACGGCTCCGCCGGCGAGCGCTGCATGGCGATCGCCACGATCGTCGCCGTCGGCGACGTCGCGGACCCGCTGGTCGAGGCGATCAAGGCGCGCCTGCCCAAGATCACCGTCGGACCAGGTAGCGACCCTGCCTCGGAGATGGGTCCGCTGGTCACGAAGCAGCACCGTGACAAGGTCGCCTCGTACCTCGACTCCGGGCCGGCCCAGGGCGCCACGGTCGTCACCGACGGCCGCGACCACCCCCTCTATGACGAGTCGGACGGCTTCTTCCTCGGTGTCTCGCTCATCGACAACGTGACGCCGGCCATGGACGCCTACAAGGACGAGATCTTCGGCCCCGTCCTGACGGTCATGCGCGTGAAGACATACGAAGAGGCGCTGAACCTGATCAACTCCAACCCGTACGGCAACGGCACGGCGATCTTCACCCGCGACGGCGGCGCGGCGCGCCAGTTCCAGTTCGAGGTGAACGCGGGCATGGTCGGCATCAACGTGCCCATCCCCGTGCCGGTCGCGTATTACAGCTTCGGCGGCTGGAAGAACTCGCTGTTCGGCGACCTGCACATGTACGGCCCCGAGGGCGTCCAGTTCTACACGCGGGCCAAGATCGTGACGTCGCGCTGGCCGGACCCCGGGACCTCAAAGATCGACCTGGGGTTCCCGCGCACGCGCTAGGCAGCCGGCCGTTCGTGCATCCCGGTCCCTTCGTCAGGCGGCGGGCGATCCGATCGCGACGGCAAGCGCCGTGATGTCGGTCGGGCCGGTCCCGCAGCAGCCACCGAGCCAGGTCGCGCCGAGGGCCGCCCAGGATGCGACCGCCGCAGGTTCGTAGGCGCCGGCCGGGTCAGCGACCCAGTGCCGCGCACGGGCATCCCAGAGATCGCCGGCGTTGGGATAGGCGATGAGTGGTCGGTCCGTCGCGAGGCGAGCCGCAGCGAGCAGACTCGGCACGTATCGGGGCGCCGTGCAGTTGACGCCGATCGCAACGAGACGAGGGTGCGACCCGAGCGACATCGCGGCTTCGATCGGCTCGCCGGCGGACGTCGAACGCCCATCCCGGCACGAGTAGCTGAGCCAGGCCGGGATCTCGACGTCGTCGAGGAGTCGGACCAGCACCTCGGCCTCGCGGATGGTCGGGATCGTCTCGATGGCAAGGAGGTCGACGCCGGCCGACACCAGCGCCTCGATCCGCGGCCGGTGGAAGTCAGTCAGGGCTGCGGGTCCGGGGTCGTGATCGCCTCGGTACTCGGAGCCGTCGGCGAGCATCGCGCCGTACGGGCCGACGGAGCCCGCCACGAGCAGGTCGCCAGCGGGCACGCCGGCCTCGGCCGCATACCGATCGCGCGCGCCTCGGGCGAGGGCCACGCTGGTGCCGATGGCGGCCAGCGCGGCCGCGCGGCCCAGCCCGGCGGCCTCGAAGCCCTCGATCGATGCCTGGTAGCTGGCCGTCGTCGCCACGCGGGCGCCCGCACGGTAATAGTCGAGATGGACCGCCTCGATCGCATCGGGGTCCGTCACCAGCAGGCGAGCCGACCAGAGCCGATCGGACAGGTCGAAGCCGCGTGCTTCGAGCTCGGTCGCGAGCCCCCCGTCGAGCACGACGACCTCGGACCCGATCGGTGTCATCGCCCTGCCGCCCAGCCGAGGAGCGCCTTCAGGACCAGGCCTGCAACTCGACGATGTTGCCGTCCGGATCCGTGGTGTAGACCCAGGTGATCGTCCGGCCGTCCCTGGTCCGCATGACGACGATCTCCCCGAACCGGGCGCCGCCGGCGGCGACCACGGCGTCCACAGCGGCCGGGACGTCCGGCACCTGGAACGCGACGTGTGCCCAGCCGGGTCGATCGACCCGCCCGCCCGGATGTCCCTCGAGCGCGTCGTACTCGAAGATCTCGATCGTCGGACCGCTGTCGCCGTGCCCCGGCAGGCGAAGGTGGGCGCCGGTCAGGTGGGCATCACGCAGGCCGGTCGCTGCGTCCAGGTCTGGGCCGCGGATATCGCGCTCCGGCGGGACGAACTCGCAGCCGAAGACGTCGGTGTAGAACGCCGCCAGCCGGCGCCAATCGTGGGCGGTGACGTTCACGTGCCCGAACCGGGCGTCGATGATGCCCATGGGATCCTCCCGGTCGGTCAGCTCATGCGGGCGTGGTCGGCCGGCGCCCGCTTGATGAACCTGCCGTGACCCTTGCGACCGGTGAACTGCGCCGTCCCGGACGATGACCGTGCCGCGCGACAGGACGATGTCGCTGCCGCCCTGGACGGACCGTCCCTCGTAGCACGAGTAGTCCACGTCCATGTGGTGGGTCTTCGCCGAGATGACGTGCCGCCGGTTCGGGTCGTAGATCACGAGGTCGGCGTCGGAGCCGACCGCGACGGCGCCCTTCTGCGGGTACATCCCGAACATCTTGGCGGGCGCGGTCGAGATGATCTCGACCCAGCGCTCGCGGCTGATCCGGCCACCAACGACGCCGCCGTCGTGGAGCAGGTCCACACGGTCCTCGACGCCCGGGCAGGCCGTTGGGGACCTTGCGGAAGTCGCCCCGCCCGAGCTCCTTCTGGCCGTGGAAGTCGAACGGGCAGTGGTCGGTCGCGACCAGCTGCAGATCGTCCTTGACCAGCCCGGTCCACAGGTCGTCCCAGGTCTCCTTCGGGCGCAGGGGAGGGGAGCACACGAACTTGGCACCCTCGAACCCGTTGCCCATGTCGTCGATCGACAGGAACAGGTACTGCGGGCAGGTCTCGGCGAACGCCTTCGTGCCGCGATCGCGAGCGGCCCTGACCTCGGCCAGCGCGTCACTGGCGGACAGGTGGACGATGTAGACCGGCACGCCGGCCGCCTCCGCCAGGCGGATGACCCGGTTGGTCGCCTCGCCCTCGAAGACCGCCTTGCGGGCGAGGCCGTGGCCGATCGGGTCGGTCGTACCGGCGGCCACGGTCTGCGCCGCCACGACATCGATGGCCATGCCGTTCTCGGCATGCATCATGATCAGCCCGCCGTTCTTCGCGGTCTGCTGCATCGCCCGCAGGATCGCCCCGTCGTCGCTGAAGAAGACGCCCGGGTAGGCGGTGAACAGCTTGAAGTCGGGCACGCCCGCGGCGACCATCTCGTCCATCTCGGCGAGCGTGGCGTCGTTGACGTCGCTCATGATCATGTGCATGCCGTAGTCGGTGACGGCGTTGCCGTCCGCCTTGGCCAGCCAGGTGTCGAGGCCGTCGCGGAGCGTCCCACCCTTCGACTGCACGGCGAAGTCGATGATCGAGGTCGTCCCACCGAACGCCGCCGCCCGCGTCCCCGTCTCGAAGGTGTCCTTGGCGAAGGTGCCGCCGAACGGCAGCTCCATGTGGGTGTGGGCGTCGATGCCGCCCGGGATGACGTACTTGCCGGTCGCGTCGATCGTCTCGTCCGCGGTCACGCCGGCCGCCGTCAGGTCGCGCCCGATCTGGACGATGGTCTCGCCGTCGATGAGGACGTCGGCCGCGGTCGAGCCATCCGCGGTGACGATGGTCCCGTTGCTGATGAGCGTGCGCATCCGATCCCTCCGAGGCGTGCGGGCGGACCCTGGGGTGTCGCTCGATGGTAGCGCGGGGCGGCGAGCCTCGGGTCGCCGCGCGGGTCAGTTGGACGCCAGTCGCTCCACCAGGCCGAGGAGCGGCCGGAACCACATCGCCGCGGCGAGCCCGCAGGCCAGCACGGCCAGGCTGAAGGCCAGGGTGCTCTCGATCCAGTAGCGATGATTGCGGTCGCGCGCGCCGACCCCGTCATCCCAGAACGGATCGCGGCGCCTTCGAAGTCGTCCGAACATCGGGTCCCCCGGGGCAACAGCGGAGCCCGCCCGTCCGTCGTGGGCGTCGCGGCTCCGTGTGCTCGCATTGTCCCGCCGCGGCCCTTGTGTGACCACCCGGACCATGTGGCTAGGACGGTCGCGATCGGTCAGGCGAAGGCCGGGATGACCTCGGATCCGTAGGCCGCCAACTGGTCCTCTTCGTCGCCGTTCATGAGGTACAGATTGAACTGATCGACGCCTGCGGCCTCGAGCTCGTGGAGCTTGGCGATGTGATCGGACACGGAGCCCAGGACGCAGAACCGGTCGGTCACCTCGTCGCCGACGAAGGCGGCATTCGACGACCCGACCTCGGCGTGATGCTGATAGTCATAACCGGTCCGGTCCTGGATATAGCCGGTCAGCGATTCGGGCAGCTCCTCGCGCGGGTATTTGTTGACCAGGTCGACGACGTGGTTGGACACGAGCGCCGGGAACCAGCGCGTCCGCTCCCGACCCAGCCCGAGATCGCCGACGTGGGCCGGCGCGGCGGCCTGGATCCGGATCGAGGCAGGGTCGCGGCCGGCCGCCGCGGCCGCCTCACGGACCTGGGCGACGAACCAGCGGATGAGGTCCGGGTCGGCCAGCTGGAGGATCAGCCCGTCGGCGACCCGCCCGGTCATGGCCAGGGCCATCGGCCCATAGCCGGCGACCCACACGGGGAGCGTCCAGCCACCCGTCCAGGTGAAGCGGAGCTCGGTCCCCTCGTATTCGATCTGCTCGCCGCCGACGAGCGCCCGGATGACCCGGATCGCCTCCTCGGTGCCGGCCATCGTGATCGGTGCCTTGCCGAGGACCCGCCGGGCGGAGTCGCCACGTCCGATGCCGAGGTCCATTCGTCCGCCGGACAGCTCGTCCAGCGTCGCGAGGACGGATGCGGTGACCGTGGGCTCGCGCGTGCCCGGGTTCGTGACACAGGTACCCAGGCGCATCCGCTCGGTGGCGCCGGCCATCAGCGTCAGCAAGGGATAGGGATCACGCCACAGGACATGGCTGTCGAAGAGCCAGCCGTACGCGAACCCCGCGGCCTCCGCCTGACGGGTGAGCGCCAGGGTCCGCTCGGGAGTGTGCTCGGGCTTGAGCGTGAAGCCGAACTGCATGACCGCCGCCTCCCCGCGCTGGGAACTGAGCGGCTCGACCGTCCTCCTCCAGACGGTCGAGCCGGAGGGATGGTAGCGCGAACTAGGGGCGCGTCAAGTCGGCGTAGGCGTCGGGTCGCCGGTCCCGGTAGAACTGCCAGGTGTTGCGGACCTCGCCGATCAGGTCGAGGTCGAGGTCGCGGACGATGAGCTCCTCGTCGTGGGCCGAGCCGACGTCACCGACGAACTGTCCGCGCGGGTTGACGAAGTAGCTCTGGCCGTAGAAGTCGTCATCGCCATAGTCGGCTTCGATGCCGACCCGGTTGATCGTCCCGACGTAGTAGCCGTTGGCGACCGCGTGGCTGACCTGCTCGATCCGCCACAGGTATTCCGACAGGCCGCGCGAGGTCGCGCTCGGGATGAGCACGATCTCGGCGCCGTTGAGGCCGAGCGCGCGGGCACCTTCGGGAAAGTGGCGGTCGTAGCAGATGTAGACGCCGATCTTGCCGACGGCCGTCTCGAAGACCGGATAGCCGAGGTTGCCGGGCCGGAAGTAGAACTTCTCCCAGAACCCTTTCACGTGCGGGATGTGCGTCTTGCGGTACTTGCCCAGATAGGTCCCGTCGGCGTCGATGACCGCGGCGGTGTTGTAGTAGATGCCCGAGGCCTTCTCGTCCTCCTCGTACATCGGCGCGACCACGACCATCCCGGTCGACTTGGCGAGGTCCTGCATACGCTTGGTCGTCGGCCCGTCCGGGATCAGCTCCGTGTAGCTGTAGTACTGGGCGTCCTGGACCTGGCAGAAATACGGCCCGTAGAACAGCTCCTGGAAGAGGATGAACTGGGCGCCTGCCTTGGCCGCGTCGTGGGCCCGTTCCTCGTGCTTCTGGATCATCGATTCCTTGTCGCCGGTCCAGGTCGCCTGGACGAGCGCGCCGCGGACGGTTCGGGGCATCTGTCCCTCCCTAGGGTCCACTCGATCGCTTGGCAGAGCATGAGCGTACTACGGCGCCCCACCGGACGGCGCGGACATGCGTTGGCGCCTCCGCTCCTCACTCACGCACCTTCGGGTGCGCTCGCTCCGGTGCTCTCCGCCGCCTTTGCCGGCACCGTCCGGCGCGGCGCAAAGCAGCACCTAGTCGGGGAGGGCCTCCGGGCGTCGCCGCATATACCACTCGGTGAATTCGCGGCAGCGGCCGTCGAAGTCGAAGCGGACCACGAAGACGTTCGCGAACTCGCGGTCGACAGCGGTCCGGTCGTCGGTCAGGTAGCGGGTCCGGCCGTGAGCCACGCATGCTTCGCCGTCGATGGCCAGGACCTCGTAGTCGGCCTCCCACGAACCGGGCACGTCGGGATCGGCCAGCCAGGCCGCGACGACCGCAGCGCGTCCGACGACGGCCTCGCTGAACGGGTCGAACGCGTAGCGGACGTCCGGGCTGAACAGGTCGCCGATGGCCACCGGATCGAGCAGCCGCCAGGCGTCGATGTAGCGGTCGAGCCAGGACTGGAATGCTGCGTGGTCCATGGGGGCCTCCTCAACGCGGGCGCGTCATCACGGTAGCATCCGCGGGTCGAACGGTCGCGTCCCGGGGCCGCTCGGAACCGCGCGAGGTGACACGGATGACGAACGACCGACGAGTCCTGGCCCGAGCCGCCGCGCTTGCCACCGACTATCTCGACACCGTCGGATCGCGACCGGTGGCTGCGCCGGTCGATCTTGCGGCATTGCGGGCGGCGATGGGCGGGCCGCTACCCGACGGTCCGTCCGACCCGACTGACGTCATCGAGGCGCTGGCCGCGGCCGCCGACCCCGGCCTCGTCGCGACCGCCGGCCCGCGTTACTTCGGCTTCGTCATCGGGGGCAGCCTGCCGGCGGCCATCGGGGCCGAGTGGCTCGCGAGCGCGTGGGACCAGAACTCCATGGTCCATGTCATGTCGCCGGCCGCCGCCGTGGCCGAGGAGATCGCCGCGGACTGGCTGGTCGAGCTGCTCGGACTCCCGGCTGGCACCAGCGTCGGGTTCACCAGCGGCGCGACGATGGCGAATTTCACCGCTCTTGCCGCGGCCCGGCATGCGGTCCTGGCCAGGGCCGGCTGGGACGTGGAGCGACACGGCCTGCAGGGCGCGCCGGCGCTGACCGTCGTCACGCACAGGGGCTCGCACGCGACGATCTATGCGTCGCTCCAGATGCTGGGCCTCGGTCGTGAAGGAGAGCGCGTCCGTGCGGTCGACGCCGATGACCAGGGCCGGATGCGTCCCGACGCCTTGCGCGCCGAGCTCGCGACGATCGACGGCCCGGTCATCGTCTGCGCCCAGGCCGGCAACGTGAACACCGGCGCCTTCGATCCGTTCACCGAGATCACGCCGGTCGTCCGTGAGCGCGGTGGCTGGCTGCACATCGATGGCGCATTCGGCATCTGGGCGGCGGCGGTGCCGTCGTTGCGGGACAGGATGCGTGGCCACGCGGAGGCGGACTCCTGGTCGACCGACTCGCACAAATGGCTGAACGTGCCCTATGACTCGGGGCTCGTGTTCGTCCGGGATTCCGCGGCGCACCACGCCGCGATGACCTACAGCGCGTCGTACTACGTGGAGACGGAGGGTGGTGAGCGGGACTCCTACAACTGGGTGCCCGAATCATCACGGCGCGCCCGTGGGTTCGCGGTGCTCGCCGCGCTCCGCTCGCTGGGTCGTTCCGGCCTGATCGACCTGATCGAGCGCGACTGCGCGCTTGCCCGCCGGATGGCCGAGCGACTGTCGGCGCAACCCGGTGTCACGATCCTCAACGAGGTCGTGCTCAACCAGGTCCTGGTCGGGTTCGAGAGCGATGACCTGACGCGCGCCGTCATCGACGCGGTCCAGCGCGACGGCACCTGTTGGCTGGGCGGCACGACCTGGGCGGGCCGAGCCGCCATGCGCTTCTCGGTCAGTGGCTGGCAGACGACGCCGGACGACATCGACCGTTCGGCCGACGCCATCCTGCGCTGTCTCGCTGCGGTCAGCTGACGGGCCTGCTCGACATCCCGGTGTGCAGGTAGGCGGTGAAGCGCGCTGTCACCGCGTGGATCCCGTGGACCCGGACGCCGTTGCGCAGCGTGCTGATCGCCTTGCCGTTGCCGATGTAGATGCCGACGTGGGTGCCGTAGCCCCAGATGACGAGGTCGCCCACCTTGGGGTTGCTGCGGCTCGCCCGGCCGTGTGCCTTGAACCAGATGTACAGCGATCGCGCGGACCGCAGGTATCCGGTGTGGATGGCTGCCGCGTCGCCCGCTCGCCGGAAGGCGTAGCGCACGAGACCGGAGCAATCGAACGAAGCGGGCCCGGCTGCGGCGTAACGCCACGGGTCACCGAGCTGCGCCTTGGCGATCCTGATGATCTGCTGGGCCTCTGTCGTGGTCGTCGTTGCGGCGACCGGGGTGGACGGGGCGAGGCTGAAGAGGACGGCCCCCGCGAGGGCCATGGGGAGGATGAACGCTCGTGCGCCCATGAGCTGCGTTCGCAATGGAATTCCTTCCTGCCGGGACGTCGCGCTGGGGGCGCGACGGGCGATGACGCCCGCGGATTCGCACGGAAGGACAGGGTGAACCGGCCTTGGCCTGGTTCAGGAGGTGCCGACACGATGGGACGTAGCCGGAAAAGGGGCTCGGGGCGAGCCGCGCGATCGGGGCGATGTTCGAGTTTTCCGGGTTCCCATAAGACCTGGGGGTCGATCAGCGAGCGCAGTCTACCCGTGATCCGCGAATCCGTCCGACGACGACCTCCGGGGCGTTAGCATCGACCCGGTGATGACCGACCCTGCCGCGCCACTGATCCTGGTCAACCCGCGGGCGTCGCGGATCGTCGATGCCGCCGAGCGTGAACGGATCTCGACCGCCGTCATCGGCGCGGTCCGCAACCGGTACGGGCGCGAGCCGCGGGTCGAGGACGGCTCGCTGGCGGCCACCCGAACCGCGCTCGCCGAGGCGATCGACGCACCGATCATCGTCACCATCGGTGGCGATGGCACGGTCCGCGAGGCCGCCGAGGCGCTCATCGGTCGCGGGACGCCACTGGCGATCATCCCGGCCGGGACCGGCAACGTCCTGGCGGGCGCGATCGGCATCCGCGGCGTCCGTTCCGGTCTGGACGCCCTGCGGCACGGCGGCCCCAAGGTCATCGACCTTGGGCGCGCGCGCTGGACGCCGTCCGCCGACGAGGCCACGACACACGAGCGCATCTTCGCCGTCGCCTGCGGGATGGGCCTCGACGCCCGGATCATGGCCGCGGCCGAGCACGAATGGAAGCGGCGGATGCGCTTCGGGGCATACGTCGGTGCGGCCGTGCGCGAGGCGTTCCGGCTCGAGACCGCTCGCTTCCACATCGACGCCGACGGCGAGACCCTCGAGCTCGAGGGCTATCTCGCGCTCGTCGCCAATGCCGGGGAGCTCGTCCCGGGCCGCATCGGGCCGCGCCGGCCGATCGATCCGTCGGACGGCAGGCTCGACCTCATCGTCCTCGGCGGGGCGAATGCGGCTGCTGGCCTGATCGGCGCGGTCGAGCTCCTGGTCCGCTCGGGGGACCTCGGCGGCGGGGTGATCCGGCGAGCCGTGTCCGAGGTCCGGATCGCCGCTGAGCCGGCGCAACCGATCGAGACCGACGGGGATGCGCATCCACCCGGCCGTCTCGAGGCGTCCGTCATCCCGGGCGCCCTGACCGTCCTCGTCCCGCCGCGCTGACAAGGTCAGATTCTCGCGGCGCACCACTGCTAGCCTGTACCCATGTCGGCGGTCAGCAGCATCCGGTCTCGATACCCGCTGGGGGTCCTCATCGTCGCCGGGATCGCGCTCTTCCGCGCCGCGTCGATCGTCGCCGAGGTGGCCCAGTTCCGGGAAGAGGGCATCCTCCGCTGGCTGGCGTCGAGCGGGCCGCTGCCGGAGATGCCGCCGGGCACGGACGTCCAGCTGGTCGCGACCGTCCTCCTGGTGGGCTTGTTCGTCGCCAGCGTCCTCGTCGTCGTCGGTCTCACGTTCGCGAAGCGCTGGGCGTGGGTCCTGGCGATCATCACGTCAGGCGTCATCCTCGCCGTCGACCTCGGCTGGTGGTTCAGCGGCGACGCCCGGTATGCCTCGATGTTGCTCAACTCGATCGCGGTCTTCTACCTCAATCAACGCGACGTCCGACTGGCACTGCGCGGCGGGGCGGCCGAGTGATGAAGGAACCGACCGATCTCGAACTCCTCCGCCGCCTCGAGCCGATCCTCCGGTTCACCGACGGTGAGCTCTTCTTCCCGATGGCGACGGCGCCCTATGTCGAGGCGGCCGACCTTCTGGCCGGCCCGACGCTGCGCGAGGCGCGCGTGGTCGTGCCGGCCGGCGAACTGACCCTCGACAGGCTCGCCACGGTCGGTGAACCGGCTCCCGGCGAGGCACAGTTCCTCCGCTTCGTCCAGGAGCCACTCAACGCCATCGAGCTGCGCCGCTGGCGCTCACGTCCTGAGCATCAGCGCTTCTCGGCTCCCGGCCGTCTCGCCCGGGTCGGCCTGGCGGCCCGCCTGGTGGACGCCGGCATGGTCGCCTCGCTGCTGGCTCGTGGCCGGGTCCCGGGTGGCACGGCCGCCGCGGCCTCGGTCAAGTACGAGGAGATCCGAGAGCGCGACCCGCGGATCGTCTACCACGGTCGGGTCATCCGCGAAGGTCGCTGGGTGATCCTGCACTACATGTTCTTCTACGCGATGAACGACTGGCGCTCGACCTTCGATGGCGCCAACGACCACGAGGCGGATCTCGAGCAGTGCTTCGTCGTGCTCGAGCAGTTCGAGGACGGGACGATGCTGCCCGCCTGGTTCTGCGCGGCCGCCCACGACGAGAAGGGCGACGACCTGCGTCGCCGCTGGGATGACCCACGCCTCGAGACCATCGACGACCATCCGGTCGTCTACCCGGGCGCCGGCTCGCACGCGACCTACATCGAGCGCGGCGAGTACATCATGCTGCTGCCGTTCCCCGGCGAGAAGAACATCCGGGGACCGCTCGACCTCATCCGGCGAACCTGGCGTGACACGCTCTCCCAGCCGGACCCAGGCGACCTGGCGGCCCGCGCCAAGCGCGCGTTGAGCGTCCCGTTCGTGGATTACGCTCGGGGCGACGGTTTGTCGGTCGGACCTGGCGGTGACGTCGACTGGACGCCGATCGTCATCGGCGACGACGACGGCTGGGTCTCGCGCTACCAGGGCCTGTGGGGACTCGACACTGGCGACCGGTTCGCCGGCGAGCGTGCGCCGGCCGGCCCGAAGTTCACCCGCACCGGCTCGGTCCGCCAGTCGTGGCACGACCCCCTCGGTTTCGCCGGGCTCGACAAGGTCGCGCCGCCGTCGCAGGCGATCCCCGTCCTCCAGGCCCGCATCCGCGAGTTGACCGCCACCCGGGCAGAGGTGAACGCAGAGGCCACGTCGCTGGCCGTCGAGCTGCCGAAGTTGGACGCGGAGGTGGCCGCCATCCGGAACACGGCGGGCATCGGGCACTACCGGGACGAACGGGCGATCGCGCTGCACGACGGCGAGGCGCGGCTCAACGCCCTGCGCACGCAGGAGGTCGAACTCGACGCGGTCATCGACTCCGGGCGTGAGCGACTGGCCTTCCTGACGACCGGCGGCCTCGACGACCCACGCAGCCACCTCCACCACGCGGCCGAGCCGGAACCGCCGGCGGTCGCCCGGCGACGCGCCTTCGGCGAAGCCTGGGCCGCCCTCAGCGTCGGCCTGTTGATCGCGGCCCTCGCCGTCATCGTCTGGTTCAAGATCCTGCCCGCGCCGCTGGCCATCGTCGTCCTGCTCGGTTCCTATCTCGCGATCGAGTCGTTCTTCGATCGCAACATCGTCGAGCTGGTCCTCAAGATCACGGTGATCCTGGCGATCCTGTCGTCGCTGATCCTGGCGGTGACCTATCTGCGCGAGCTGTTCCTGCTCGGCTTGCTCGGGCTCGGGATCCTGCTCATCGCCGACAACATCGGCGAGATCCGGCGCCGCCTGCGCTGAGCGCCGCGGCGACGGTCCGCTGCCCCGGTATGCTGTAATGGCCCCCCAAACGACGACGACCCGTCCGTCCGCCCCGAGGTGATCCATGGGCATCACGACCGCTTCCGGCAGCATGACCAGCGACGAGATCGTCGCGCTGTCGCGGAAGCACACCTTCTTCTCCTGGTCCGTCCAGGGCGCGCTCGACCCCATCGCCATCGACCACGCCGAGGGCGTCTACCTGTACACGCCCGAAGGCCAGCGGATCCTCGACTTCAACAGCCAGCTGATGTCGGTCAACATCGGCCACGGCGACCGCCGGGTCATCGATGCGATCACGGCGCAGGCGCTGAAGCTCCAGTACGTGCAGCCTGCCTTCGCGACGGAGGTCCGGGCGCGTCTGGGCGCGAAGCTTGCCGAGATCCTACCCGGCGACATGGACAAGGTCTTCTTCACGCTCGGTGGAGCGGAGGCGATCGAGAACGCCATCAAGCTCGCCCGTCACGCGACCGGCCGGCATAAGATCCTCGCCCGCTATCGCGCCTATCACGGTGCGACGCTCGGGGCGATGACGCTGACCGGCGATCCGCGCCGCTGGGCCAATGAGCCGGGCATCGTCGGTGTCGTCCGCTACCCGGACACCCACCGCTGGGGAGAGGCGGAACCGCGTCCCGTGGCTGAGAGCCTCCAGGGCCTGGAGGACGTCATCCGCTACGAGGGCGCGAAGAGCATCGCGGCGGTCTTCCTCGAGACCATCGTCGGGACCAACGGCATCCTGATCCCGCCTGACGGCTACATCGCCGGCGTCCGCGAGATCTGCACCCGTCACGACATCCTGATGGTCGCCGACGAGGTCATGGCCGGCTTCGGGCGGACGGGGCGCTGGTTCGCGGTCGACCACTGGGACGTGACCCCCGACCTGATGACGATGGCCAAGGGCCTGACGTCGTCGTACCTGCCGCTGGGTGCGGTGGCCATGCGCCACGGCATCGCCGAGCAGTTCGAGACCCAGATGTTCTACGGCGGCCTGACCTACAGCAGCCACCCGGTCAGCCTGGCCGCCGCCCTCGCGACCATCTCCGTCTACGAGGAGGACGACCTGATCGCCAACGCCGCCCGCCTCGACGGCGTCATGCGCGAACACCACGGGCGCCTGGCGGCCCGCCACCCGAGCGTCGGGGCGACCCGGAACCTCGGGCTGTTCGGGATCATCGACCTGGTCCGCAGCCACGATCCGTGGACGCCGCTGACCCCGTTCAACGGCACCTCGGACGAGATGAAGGCGATCGGCAAGGCGCTCCGCGAGGCGGGCCTGTACACGATGATCGCCAACAACTCGATCCACACCAACCCGCCGTTGTGCATCACCGAAGACCAATTGGCCGAAGGGTTCGAGATCATCGATCGCGCCCTCGACATCGCCGACGCCGCGGTCGCCTGAGTCGTCCGACGACCATCGATCGATGACGACGGCCAGCGGGTTCATGCGCCGCGGTGCACCCCGGGCCACCGCCGTCGCTCCGACCGTCGGTCACTCACGCAGGCGGCGCTGGGCCGGCATCGCCATCGTCCTGGTCGTTCTGGTGCTCATCTGGGAGGCCGCCAAGTGGCTTGGCGGCGACCCGTGGCGGCTGCACGGCACGATCGCCGGCGTCCAGATCGACTACGAGCATCTTCCGCCGCTCAAGTGGCGGATCGCCGACGACCTCTCGCTGCCGCACGTCTGGGACATCGTCCGGGCGTTCATCGACCCGGCCCAGCGTGGTGGTGCGCCACTCGGTGTCGTGCTCGCCGGCCAGGCCGCCTTCACGTTCGGGGAGGCGCTCGCCGGTTTCGCCCTGGGCGGCATCCTCGGGCTCGCGCTCGGAGTGGCCTTCGTCCACTCCCGGCTCGCCGAGCGCGCGTTCGTCCCGTACGTCGTGGCGTCCCAGACGGTGCCGATCCTGGCTATCGCCCCGCTCGTGGTCGTGGCCCTCAAGGCCGACTGGCTGTCGGTCATGGCGGTCGCCATGTACCTGACGTTCTTCCCGGTGACGATCGCCTCGATGCGCGGTCTGCGGGCCTTCGACCCGCGCGCGCTCGAGCTGTTCCGGTCCTACGCAGCGACGCGCCGGCAGGTCCTCTGGCAGCTCCGGCTGCCGACGTCGGTTCCGTATCTCTTCTCGGGCTTCCGGGTGGCGGCCGCCGCATCGGTCATCGGCGCGATCATCGGCGAGCAGACGGCCGGCGTCGCGTCGGGGCTCGGCAGCGCGATCATCAACTACAACCAGTACTACACGTCCGGACCGGAGCGGCTGTGGGCCACGATCGTCATGTGCACGATCGTCGGCTTCATCTTCGTCGGCATCGTCAATCTCGCGGAGCGGCTCCTCACCCGCGGGCGCTATCGGCCAGTGGAGGGAATGCTGTGACGACCGAAACGACCGCTGTGGGCGCGCGAGCCACCGCGCCGGCCGTCGTCGAGGCCACAGGCGTCGGCAAGGTCTTCCCGACGAGCGACGGCCCGGTGACGGCGCTCGAATCGGTCGACCTGACCATCCGGCAGGGCGAGTTCGTCTCGCTCATCGGGCCGTCGGGCTGCGGCAAGTCCACGCTGCTGCGCCTGATCGGCGACCTGACCCATCCGACGAGCGGCAGCCTGACGGTCAACGGCAAGCCGGCCGGCAGGGCGCGGCTCGACCGCGATTACGGGATGGTCTTCCAGGCGCCGGTCCTGATGGACTGGCGAACCATCGCCAAGAACATCGAGCTCCCGCTCGAGATCATGGGCTACTCGGCCGACGATCGACGGCGCCGGGCGGCCGAGCTGTTGAAGCTGGTCGAGCTGGAGGACTTCGCCGACCGGCATCCCTGGCAGCTGTCGGGCGGCATGCAGCAGCGCGCCGCCATCGCGCGCGCCCTCTCGTTCGACCCGAAGCTGCTGCTGATGGACGAGCCGTTCGGGGCGCTCGACGAGATGACCCGGGAACGGATGAACACCGAGCTCATGAGCATCTGGCGGCGGACCGGGATCACCATCGTATTCGTGACCCACAGCATCCCGGAGGCGGTCTTCCTGTCCAGCCGGGTCGTGATCATGTCCGCCCGGCCCGGTCGGATCGCCCAGATCGTCGACGTGGACCTGCCCGCCGAGCGGTCGGTCGAGACGCGCGAGACCGAGCCGTACTTCCGACTCGTGACCCGCGTGCGCGAGGGGCTCCGTCAGTACGACATCGCCGAAGAGGGCCCGTCGGTGACCGAAGCCGAGCGCGTCCGCAACGAGGGGCTCTCGTGAAGGCTTCGGCCGCCCGAGACTGGCTGCCGGCCATCGCCGTCTTCGTCATCGTCATCGTCGTGTGGGAGGTCGGCTTCCGCATCCTCGACGTCCAGTCGTTCCTGATCCCGCGGCCGACCGTCATCGGCGAGCAGCTGGGCGCCGACTGGTCGACCCTCGCGCGTGGTCTCCTGTTCACCGGCACGGAGGCCGTCCTCGGTCTCATCGTCGGCGTGGTGCTCGGGACCGCGGCCGGACTGGCCACCTCGCGCTGGGCCAGCGCGCGCGAGGTCCTGCTGCCGGTCGCGATCGGTGCCAGCACCATCCCGATCATCGCCTTCGCGCCGATCACCCTCAACTGGTTCGGGCCGGAGAGCCTGATGCCCCGGATCACCATCGTCGCGCTGATGGTGATGTTCCCGGTCATGGTCAACACCATCCGCGGCCTGACCAATGTGGACCCGGGTGCGCTGGAGCTGATGTCGTCGTACGCGGCGAGCGATCGGCACACCATGACCAAGCTGCGTGGCCCGAACGCCCTGCCGTACTGGTTCACCGCGCTCAAGATCGCGACGACGCTGAGCGTCATCGGCGCGGTCGTGGGCGAGTTCTTCGGCGGGCCGCTGTACGCGCTCGGGATCTACATCACGCTGCAGACCGGTGCCAGCCGGTACCCCGCAGCATGGGCGGCGATCATCCTCGCGTGCGTCCTGGGGATCGTGCTGTACCTCGCGGCCGTGGCTCTCGAGCGGTTCACGATCCCCTGGTACACAGCTCGCGAAACGGCCCGATGAGCAACGCCCGGGTGACCTAGTATCCCGCGTCAGGGAGTGGGATGGGGTCGTCAGCCGGACGGCGGCCGGCCTCGAGGAAGTGAGGAGGAGCGATCGAATGAGACTCTCGCGGAAGATCGGGGCACTCGTCATCGCGACGGTCGTGCTCGTCGCGGCATGCAGCTCGAGCGGTGGCGGTGCGTCAGGCGGTGCCTCGCTGGCCGTCTTGACGCCGGTCAAGTTCCAGCTCCAGTGGGTCGCCCAGTCGCAGTTCGCGGGCTACTACGCCGCCATCGACCAGGGCTACTACAGGGACGCCGGGCTCGACGTTTCGCTGCTCCTCGGCGGCCCGAACATCAACAACGTCCAGGTCGTCGCGACCGGCGGCGCCGACATCGGGACCGCCTGGCTGCCGAACATGCTCCAGTCGCGTGAAGGCGGGACGGACCTCGTCTCGATCGCCCAGATCTTCCAGCGCTCGGGCACCCGGATGGCGTCGTTCAAGGCCGCCAACATCACCGATCCCAAGAGCATGGCCGGCAAGAAGATCGGCAGCTGGCTCGGCGGCAACGAGCCCGAGCTCTTCGCGGGCCTGACCAAGGCCGGGCTCGATCCGACCAAGGAGAACGTGATCAAGCAGAACTTCGACATGTCGGGGCTGCTGAAGGGCGACCTCGATGTGGCGCAGGCGATGATCTACAACGAGTACGCCCAGGTCCTCGAGGCCAAGAACCCGGCGACCGGCAACCTCTATCAGCCGAGCGACCTCAACGTGGTCGACTTCAACGACCCGGCCGTCGGGACCGCGATGCTCCAGGACCAGATCTTCGCCAGCGACAAGTGGCTCAAGGAAGGCAACCACGCGGACATCGCCACCAAGTTCCTGCAGGCCACCTTCAAGGGCTGGATCTACTGCCGCGACAACGCCCAGAAGTGCGTCGACATCGTCCTGGCCAAGGGCTCGCAGCTCGGCGCCAGCCACCAGGCCTGGCAGATGAACGAGATCAACGCGTTGATCTGGCCGTCGCCGGCCGGCATCGGCCTCCTCGACAAGACCCTGTATGACCAGACGGTCTCCATCGCGACGACCTACAAGGTCCTGAAGGCGGCTCCGTCGGCCGACGCGACCCGTACCGACCTCGCCCAGAAGGCCCTCGACGCGCTCGGCTCGTCAGTGGACACCAAGGGAGCGAACTTCACCAAGGGCACGGTCACCCTCAAGGAGGGCGGCAACTAGACGGTCGTCGACACGCCGCGATAGGGGAGGGCCGGTCCGCCAGGGCCGGCCCTTCGATTCCGAGCGCAGGCGGAAGGGGCGAGGCCCGAAACGCCGTCCGCACGAACCAGGCTCCTAACCTGCCGGGAACCAGCACGGGAAGCGCCCGGAGCGGCGCGATCCGCGGCTGATGGGGCTGCCTCCCACGCTCGATCGCACCGAATCGGATCGCGATCATCGGGTAAACGCAGCTAACGGCCAGTGAAGCGGCAGATGTAAGACTCTGATTCGTGAGCCATCTCGGTACGACCCGACACCGCCCGACCGAACGCGCTCGCGAAGCTGACCGACTGACCGCCTCGATCGTGTCCACACTCGGGCGGGCTGTGCGGTCCGGCCGCACGCGAAAGCACTTGACGCAGGACGAACTCGCCGCCCTGGTCGATGTCGACCAGACACGGATCAGCCAGATCGAGCTCGGTCATGGCGATGGGGCGCCCCTCAGCATCTGGGTCGCCCTCGGCCAGGCTCTTGACCAGCCGCTCGCCATCTCGTTCTCGAGGCCGCTTGGAGCGACTCGGGGCCCGATCGACGCCGGCCACCTCGCGATCCAGGAACTGCTGCTTGGGCTCGCGCGGCGGACGGGTCGGTCCGCCACCGTTGAGCTCCCGACCCGGCCACTGGACCCGTCCCACTCGATCGACGTCTGCGTCCGGGATGCCCGTCAACGCGTCCTGATCATCGAAGAGGCCTGGAACACGTTCGGCGACATCGGCGCTGCCATCCGATCGACCCATCGCAAGCAAGCGGAAGCGGCCGACCTAGCGGCAACACTCGACGACGGGCCGGCCTACCGCGTCGCGACCGTCTGGGTCGTGCGTGACACGGCCGCCAACCGGGCTGTGGTCCGCCGCTACCCGGAAGTCTTCGCAAGCACGTTCTGCGGGTCGTCGCGCGATTGGGTACGTGCACTCACGTCCGACGCACCGCCCCCGGCTGAACCAGGGCTCGTCTGGGCAGACGAGTCGAACGAACGGATCTTCGAATGGCGGAAGTGAGGCCCTGCGCCAGAAATGAGGGGCTACCCCTCTGACGTCGCCCAGGAACGGAGCGTGTGCATGTAGTTCGCGCGCTCGAAGGCGGCCGGGTCGCCGACGGTGGCCTGGCTGGCACTGCCCCTGAGCTGCGCGACCGACTCGTATTCACGCTCCGTGAGCCAGCCGCGAAGACCGGCGACCACGGTCGCGACGTGCTCGGGGCCCTGGCGCAGCAGGGCCGAGGTCATCATCACGACATCGGCGCCGACCATCAGGCCCTTGACCACGTCAGTCCCGCTTGCGGCACCGGAGGTCACCGCCAGCGAGACGGTCGGCCCGAGCTGCGGTCGGAGGATGGCGATCCAGCGCACGGGCAGGCGCATCTCCCAGGGGTGGCTCAGCTCGAGTCGCGGTACGACCTCGAGCGCATCGAGGTCCAGGTCGGGCTGGTAGAAGCGGTTGAACAGCACGAGGCCGTCTGCGCCGGCGGCAACGGCCCGGGCCGCGAAGTTCGCGAAGGCGGAGTAGAACGGGCTCAGCTTGACCGCGAGGGGGATGGCCACCGCCGTCCGGACCGCCGCGATCAGCGCGAGATCGACCGCGTCCATCTCGTCGGCGGTTCGGTGCGGGTCGGCTGCCAGGTGGTAGAGGTTGAGCTCGAGCGCGTCGGCGCCGGCCGCCTCGAGCTGGCGGGCGTACTGGACCCAGCCACCGGGTGTGCTCGCGTTGAGGCTGGCGATGACCGGCACGTCGACCGCCGCCTTGACCCGCTCGAGCGAGGCGAGGTACCGATCGGCCGCGCCGATGAAGCGATCGACCGCGGGGAAGTAGTCGAGCGCCTCGGCGAACTGCTCGGTGCCCTGATCGAGCGAGCGATTGAGCTCGATCTCCTCGCCGAGGATCTCCTCCTCGAACAGCGATGGCAGGACGATCGCGCCGACCCCAGCCCGTTCGAGTCGTCGGGCCATCTCGGGATCCCCGTTGCCGGGCGCCGCGGAGGCGACGATCGGCGAGCGCAGGTCCAGGCCGAGGTAGCGCGTGCGCAGGTCGACGGTCATGCCTCCGTGCCTCCTTCTCGCTCGTAGCGGTAGCCCGCATCGCTTTCGACCTCGGGCACGATGTCCGGGTCGGGTCGGTGGATGTGCGGGACGGTCCGCTCGATGCCGGCCAGCTGCTCGTAGTAATGCCAACGCTCGTCGGCATCGGATTGGGCCAGCCCGGCCAGCTCGGCGGCTCGCTCGGGATCGGTCCGCTTGAGGACCGCGAAGCGGGTCTCGGTCGCCACGAAGTCGGCGATCGGGATGGACGGCGTGGAGGAGTCGAGCTTGAACGGCTTGCCGCCCTCGATCTCCGACGGATGGAAGCGATAGAGCGGCCAGTAGCCGCTCTTGACCGCGTCCTTCTGGTGGCTCATCGACTTCGACATGTCGATCCCATGAGCGATGCAGGTGCTGTAGGCGATGACCAGCGACGGTCCCGGCCAGGCGTCCGCCTCGAGCAGCGCCTTGGTCGTCTGGAGGTCGTTCGCGCCCATCGATACCTGCGCGACGTAGACGTTGCCGTACGACCGGGCGATCGCGCCGAGGTCCTTCTTGGCCGTGCCCTTGCCGGCGGCGGCGAACTTGGCCACCGCGCCCCGCGGCGTCGCCTTCGACGATTGGCCACCGGTGTTCGAGTAGACCTCCGTATCGAGGACCAGGATGTTCACGTTGCGACCGGACGACAGGACCTGGTCCACGCCACCGAACCCGATGTCGTAGGCCCAGCCGTCACCGCCGATGATCCAGACGCCCTGGCGGACGAGGTCGGAGGCGAGGGTGAGCAGGTGTCGCGCGTCGCCGGCCGCCGGACCGTCGATCCGCGTGAGCGCGTCTCGCAGCAGGCCGACCCGGTCGCGCTGGGCGACGATCTCGGCCTCGGTCTCCTGTGCGCCATCAAGGATCCCTCGGGCGAGATCCTCGCCGATCTCGGGCGCCAGGCGCTCGACCAGCCGGCGGGCGTGGTCGGTCTGCGCGTCGAGGGCGAGCCGCATCCCGAGCCCGAACTCGGCGTTGTCCTCGAACAGCGAATTGTTCCAGGCCGGGCCGCGACCCGCCGCATTGACGGTCCACGGGGTGGTCGGCAGGTTGGCGCCGTAGATCGATGAGCAGCCCGTCGCGTTGGCGACGATCATCCGGTCACCGAACAGCTGACTGACCAGGCGGATGTATGGCGTCTCGCCGCAGCCGCCGCAGGCGCCCGAGAACTCGAACAGGGGCTCGAGGACCTGGCTGCCCTTGACCGTGTCGTGCGGGATCAGGCCCCGGTCCAGCGGAGCGATGGACTGGAAGAAGTCCCAGCGCACGCGTTCCGTGTCGCGGTGGTCGGCGACCGGCTCCATGTTGATCGCCTTGTGGCTGGTGTCGGTCTTGCTCTTGGCGGGGCAGACGTCCACGCACACCCCGCAGCCGGTGCAATCGTCGGGCGCGACCTGGATCGTCAGCCGATGGTCGAGCAGGTCGCGCGACTTGAATTCCTTGTGCAGGAACCCATCGGGCGCGGCGGCGACGTCCGCGGTCGGGAAGACCTTCATCCGGATCGTCGCGTGCGGGCAGACCATCGCGCACTTGCCGCAGTCGATGCAGATGGACGGATCCCAGATCGGGATCTCGTGGGCGATCGCCCGCTTCTCGTAGCGGGTCGTCCCGCTCGGGAACGTCCCATCGACCGGCATCGCGCTGACCGGCAGGAGATCGCCGTCGCCGGCCATCAGCCGGGCGGTGACCCGCGTGACGAAGTCCGGCGCGCCCACCGGGACCAGCGCCGTGGCCGTCTTGTCGTTGGTGACCGTGCCTGGAGTCACGTGGCCGAGCCGGGCCAGCGACCGATCGATCGCGTCGAAGTTGCGGGCGACGGTTGCCTCTCCGCGCTTGGCATAGGTGGCCGTGACCCAGTCCTTGATCCGGGCGATGGCCTCCTCGGCGGGCAGGATCCCGGCCAGCTGGAAGAAGCACGGCTGCATGACGGTGTTGATCCGGCTGCCCATGCCCGCGTCGTCGGCCACGGAGAACGCGTCGATGACCCAGAAGTCGATGGCCTTGTCGACCAGCAGCCGCTGGACGCCGCCCGGCAGGTGATCCCAGACCTCGTCCGGACCATACGGGGAGTTGAGCAGGAACGTCGCGCCATGCTTCGCGTACTCGAGGATCTTGGTCTTGCCGAGCATCCCGAATTGATGGCAGGCGACGAAGTCCGCGCCATCGATGAGGTACGTCGAGCGGATCGGCTCCGGCCCGAACCGCAGGTGCGACACCGTGATCGACCCCGACTTCTTCGAGTCGTACACGAAGTAGCCCTGGGTGTACAGGTCGGTGCCCTCGCCGATGATCTTGACCGATGCCTTGTTTGCCCCGACCGTGCCGTCCGAGCCGAGCCCGAAGAACATGGCCTGGACCTCGCCGGCCGGACGGGGCGTGCGGAAGTCGACGTCGATCGGAAGGCTGAGGTTGGTCACGTCGTCGTAGATCCCGACCGTGAAGTGGCGCCGCGGCCGAGCGGCCGCGAGCTCGTCGAAGATCGGCTTGATCATCGACGGTGTCATCTCCTTCGATGACAGGCCGTAGCGGCCGCCGATCACCCGGGGTGACGTCGCGAAACGCGGCTCGTCCGCGTCGGACGCCTCGGCCAGCGCGCCGATGGTCGCGAGGTAGAGCGGCTCGCCGACCGCGCCCGGCTCCTTGGTTCGGTCGAGGACCGCGATCGCGCGCGTGGTGGGCGGCAGGGCGGCGATGAGCTCGGCTGCCGGGAACGGCTGGAACAGCCGGATCTGGAGCATCCCGACCCGCTCGCCGGCGGCGACCAGCGCGTCGACGGTCTCGGTGACGGCGCCGGCCGCGGAGCCCATGACGACGATGACCCGGTCGGCGTCCGGGGCGCCGTGGTAGTCCACCAGCCCGTACCGGCGACCGGTCCGCTCGGCGAGCTCGTCCATGACCTCCTGGACGATTCCCGGGACGGCCAGGTGGTACGGGTTGCAGGCCTCTCGGGCCTGGAAGAAGACGTCGGGGTTCTGGGCCGTGCCGCGCACGACGGGCGCATCCGAGGTCATACCCCGTCCGCGGAAGGCGAGGACGTCGGCATCGCGGACCAGCGCCCGGATGTCGTCCTCGGCGAGGACGGCGATCTTGTCGACCTCGTGGGAGGTCCGGAAGCCGTCGAAGAAGTGCAGGAACGGGACCCGCGCGCGGAGGGTGGCAGCGTGGGCCACGAGAGCGAAGTCGTGTGCCTCCTGGACGGACCCGGCGGCGAGCATCGCCCAACCGGTCGTCCGGGCGTGCATCACGTCGCTGTGGTCGCCGAAGATCGACAGGGCGTGGGTCGCGATCGTCCGCGCGGCGACGTGGATGACGGCCGGCGTCAGCTCGCCGGCGATCTTGAACATGTTCGGGACCATCAGGAGCAGGCCCTGGGAGGCGGTGAACGTGGTCGCGAGGGCGCCCTTCTGGAGCGCGCCGTGGAGTGCGCCCGCCGCACCGGCCTCGGACTGCATCTCGACGACGTCGGGGACCTTGCCCCACAGGTTGGGCCGGCCGGCGGCCGACCAGTCGTCGCAATGCTCGGCCATCGGCGAGGCCGGGGTGATCGGGTAGATCGAGATCACTTCACTGACGGCGTAGGCGACGCGCGCCGCGGCCTCGTTGCCGTCGACGCACTCGAAATGCTGCTCCACGTTCGAGCCTCCCTGGCGGGGTCGTGCTGGGACGCGCCCCTTCGTCAGGTTCGGTCCGATGGGACGAATCCTGAGCCGCCGACCGGGCGGGGGACAGGGCCGAAGGGCACGCGTGAGCCGGGACGCTCGCGAACACGAAGAAGCCGGACGACCCGCGCGTGCGGGTCGTCCGGCCCGGGGGATGGATCAGCCCTCGGCAAGCAGGGTCGCGAGGCGGTCCCAGGTCTCGATGGCGCCCTTGGCCATCCCGGTCGCGAGCGCACCCTCGATCATCTCGGGCGAGCCGAGATGGCTGGTCGAGATGATCCTCGTGCGACCACCGACGTCCTCGAAGAGATGCGTCTCGGGTCCGCCCATCGGGCCGACACCCTCGACATCGAACATGAACGTCCAGCGGATGCGCGTCGGCGGCTCGACCTCGAGGTACTCGCCATAGAAGGCCACGTCCTCGCGGTCCGGGGCTGAACTGATGTAGCGCCACTTGCCGCCGGGCCGGACGTCCATCTCGGCCACGGTCGTCGTCGTGCCGTGAGGGCCCCACCAGCGGGGGATGACGGCGGGATCCGTGAACGCCGCCCAGACCTGCTCGACCGTCGCATCGAATGTCCGCTCGAAGACGAGGTCGCCGCCATCAGAGTAGATGAGGGTCGACTCGTTGCTGCCTCGGTCGATCCGAGTCGCGGTCATCGTCATCTCCTTCTCCTTGCACCTGCGTGTCCTGGAGGTCACGGAAGTAGGCGTCGAGACGTTCGAAGCTCTCCTCCCAATGCCGTCGGTAGAGGCCGACCCAGTCGGCGACATCGCGGAGCGGTCCCGCCCGAAGCCGTCGCGGTCGCCACTGCGC
Organism: uncultured Chloroflexia bacterium; assembly: GCA_963782715.1. Taxonomy (GTDB): domain Bacteria; phylum Chloroflexota; class Limnocylindria; order Limnocylindrales; family CSP1-4; genus SPCO01. The sequence goes on along the minus strand of CAWAKU010000006.1, from coordinate 135,589 downwards.
CTGGCGTCCCTGCTCGATGAGGCCGGCTCGCTCGAGCACCCGCAGGTGCTTCGAGATCGCGGGCTGGCTCATGTCGAAGGGCTCGGCCAGGTCCTTGACCGATGCCTCGCCCTGGGCGAGCCGGGCGAGGATGGCCCGACGGGTCGGGTCGGCAAGGGCGGCGAACGTGGTGCTCAGAGGGTCCGTCTGCGGCATGTCCATCACTATTTGGTTATATAACCTAACGGTACTGTACATGCGGCGACTGAGATGTCAAGCCGTGTTCGAAGATTGGAGACTTCTCACTCTTGATTCAGGAAGCCCACACGATCCGGGCGCATGGTCACTCCAGATCGGCTCGCGGGGTCGAGCCCAGAGGGGATCGGAGATGAGCATGCTGTCCGACGTCGGTCCATCTGTTCGGAGCCATCCGCGCGACTCCCGGGTCGAAGCCATCTACGAGCGGGCCAATGACCTCTGGCCGCGCCTCGACCGGAGTCGACTGATCCGGACCCATGGCGATCCTCGCAAGATCGCCCGCCTCATCTCACGCCGGACGGTCCTGACCGAGGAAGCGATCCTGCTTCTCCTCAGCCACTGAGGCGCGTGATCGCCGCAGGGCGCGGCGACGCCACGGCGGGGCACATCGCTCTGGCATGATGCCGGCGACGCGCCCCATTACGCCCAGAGGCTCAGGAAGCCGTGAGCGCCTCGTCCGATCGCAGACCGGTCCCGCGGATCCCTCGTCTCCGGCGGCCGACGGGTGACGAAGTCCTGCGCATCCTCCCGACGATCGCGCGCATCCGCACCGGGTACTCCCGCGCCGATGTCCAGGCGGACCTGTCCGCCGGCCTCGCCCTCACCGCGGTCCTTGTCCCGGTGGGGATGGGCTACGCACAGGCCGCCGGGCTTCCCGCGATCGCCGGCCTGTACGCCTCGATCGGCGCCCTCATCGGGTACTTCCTGGTCGGCCCGTCACGCATCCTGGTGTTCGGTCCGGATTCGGCGCTGCTGCCCTTGTTCGCGGCCGCTGTCGTCCCGCTTGCCGCCGGAGATTCGGCCCGCGCCATCGACCTCGCCTCGGCCATCACGATCATGGCCGGGGTCCTGTGCCTGGCCGCAGCCGTCGCCCGGCTCGGGTTCCTGACAGACCTCCTGTCCGGCCCGATCCGGGTCGGCTACATGAACGGGATCGCCGTGATCATCCTGGCCGGCCAGCTGCCGAAACTGCTGGGCTTCACCGTCGCGTCGAACGACGTCATCGGCGAGCTCCAGGGCCTCGTCCAGGGGATCATGGACGGCAAGGTGGTCCCGGCGGCGGCCGCTCTCGGCCTCGGCAGCCTGACGGCGATCCTCGTCCTCCGCCGACTCGTTCGCGGTCTGCCGACCCCGCTCATCGCCGTCGCGGCGGCCGGGGCCATCGTGGCCGCGCTGGACCTGTCTGGAGTGGTCCCCGTCGTCGGCCAGGTCCCCCGCGGGCTACCCGCCCTCGGGATCCCGGCCGTGTCATGGTCGGACGTGGTCGACCTCTTCCCGACGGCCGTCGCGGTCGCGCTCATCTCCTTCGCCGACACGTCGGTCATCTCGCACTCGTTCGCTGCCCGTCGCGGCGAGCGCGTCGACCCCGACCATGAACTGGCGGCTCTCGGCATCACCGATCTGGGCTCCGCCCTGATCGGAGGGTTCGCTGCCAGCGGGAGCGCCACCCGGACACCGGTCGCGGAGCAGGCCGGTTCGCGCACCCAGGTCACCGGTCTCATCGGTGCGTTCGCGATCCTGGCGCTCCTGGTCTTCGTACCCGGCCTGCTGGCGCCCGTGCCGACGGCCGCCCTGGCCGCCGTCGTCGTGTCGGCTGCCATCACCTTGTTCGACGTCAAGGGACTCCGGCACCTCTGGGTCGTCCGGCGGACCGAGCTCATGCCGGCGGCGGTCGCGTTCTTTGCGGTCACCCTGTTCGGCGCCCTGCCCGGCATCGGGGCGGCCATCGCCCTGTCCTTGATCATCTTCGTGCGCAACGCCTGGCGGCCCTACGACGCGGTCCTCGGGCGGGTCGCCAACTACAAGGGCTATCACGACCTCGAGCGGCATCCCGAGGGCAAGGCCGTTCCCGGCCTGATCCTGTACCGCTGGGACGCTCCGCTGTTCTTCGCCAATGCCGAGCTCTTCCGCGAGCACGTGTTCGACGTCGTGCGCCGGACCCAGCCGCCGCCACGCTGGATCGCGGTCGCGTCGGAACCGGTCGTCGATGTCGACACGACCGCGGCGGACATGCTCGACGAGCTGATCGGCGAGCTCGGCGCGCGCGGCGTGGCACTGCACTTCGCGGAATTGAAGGGCCGGGTCAAGGACCGGCTACGGGTCTATGGCATCTACGACCGGCTGGGTCCCGAGTCGTTCCATCCGACGGTCGGCAGCGTCGTCAAGGCGTACCTGGCGGCCTACCCCGAGGTCGAGTGGCATGACTGGGAGGACGAGCCTGTGCCGCCGGAGGCGGACCCGCCGGCGGACGACACGGGCGACGCGACGTGGGAGCCGGAATAGGGCCTTGATCAGTCGGGGGGGACGGGGACCAAAACGTCCTTGCGCGCGAAGACGCCCAGGAAGCGAACGCCACATAGGAACAGGGCGACGCCGAGCCCGCTGTAGAAGAAGGCGATCGTCGGGTCCGGGATGAGATGGGACAGGCGGAGGGCCATGCCCCCACCCATCATCACCGCCATCACGACCCACGACGAGGCGTTGAAGAAGTGCCAGAAGGGAAGCCGATCCTCCGGTCGGGCGCGGACCCGGCCGGTGTGCTTCCGAACGAGCCGTGAGAAGACGAAGACGTAGAAGGCGAGGAAGACCACTCCGGCGAGCGGGACAAGGACCAGGTCCGAGGGCGCCAGCCTGAACTCCAGCGGCAGCCCGACCACGCAGACCATGGCGCCGGCTGCACACCAGACCAGGCCGGCGATCAGCATCAGCTGGTTCTTCGGCACGGTGACGACGGGCACGATTCCAGGCTCCTCGCGGATCGATCGCATCGCATGGTGCCGAGCGCTCGAGGAGCCTGCACCTGCCGAATGGCCCGAAGGACCAGAGGCAGTGGACGCCGGCGATCGATCCCCGCCCCGCGGCCCCGGCGCGTAGTGCACTCTGTTGGACGTCAACGCAACACCGAACGCCTCGAGGAGGCCGACTCCGTGACCGACTCGCTGAAGCCCACGTCCGTGGCCCTGGATCCGGCTTGGGATGTCGACACCGTCGCCGTCCAGGCCGGCCGACCCGCCCGCGTCCCGGGCGCTCCCATGAACGAGCCGATCACGCTGAGCTCGACGTACGTCCAGGACGCCACCATCGAGTACGGCAGGGACGGCAACGCCGGCTGGGGCGCGCTCGAAACGGCGCTCGGCGCGCTCGATGGCGGCCGGGCCGTGACCTTCGCATCGGGCCTTGCCGCGACCACCGCGATCGCCGATCTGGTGCCGGTCGGCGGGACCGTGGTGCTGTCGACGGTGACCTACTTCGGCGTTCGCAACATCTTCGAGCGGATGGTGGAGAGTGGCCGCCTGCACGTCCGCATGGCCGCAGCCGATGACACTGGCGCCGTCCTGGCCGCGGCCGTGGGCGCGGACATGGTCTGGGTGGAGTCGATCGCCAACCCGCTCATGGTGGTCGCCGACATCCCGATCATCGCCGCCGGCGCCCGCGAGCTGGGCGCCATCACCGTCGTGGACGCGACGTTCGCGACGCCCTTGCGCCAGCGCCCGCTGGACCTTGGGGCCGATATCGTCATGCATTCGGCGACGAAGCTGATCGCCGGTCACTCGGACCTGCTGCTCGGCGCGGTCGTCTGCCGCGACGATGCGCATGCCGACTTCCTGGTCACATACCGACACGATCACGGCTCCGTTCCCGGCGGGCTCGAGGCGTTCCTGACCCTGCGTGGCCTGCGAACCCTCGCCGTGCGGCTCGATCGGGCCGAGGCGTCCGCGGAAGAGCTCGCCGTCCGTCTCGCCTCACACCCGCACGTGTCGACGGTCAACTATCCCGGCCTGGCCGGCGACCCGCAGCACGAGCGCGCCGTGCGGGTCCTGCCGAACGGGTCGGGGTCGATGCTGTCCTTCGAGGTCGCCGGCACGGTCGAGCAGACCGAGGCGTTCCTGGCCCGACTGCGGCTGGTGACCCACGCGACCAGTCTCGGCGGCGTCGAATCGCTGATCGAGCGTCGCGCCCGGTACGCCGGCGACGCGTCGATCGTCGGTCCGACCCTGTGTCGTCTGTCAGTCGGCATCGAGAACGTCGAGGATCTCTGGGCCGACCTCGACGAGGCTCTGCGCGCCGCGCTCGGGTGAGAGGACCCTGCCGGACCCGGCTCCCGGAGCGCTAGTCGCGCCGAACGACGTCGCACCAGCCAGCCCCAACGTGGCCTCCTTTCGCCATCGGCGGGCGAGCCTTACCTTGTCGGGGTGGACCCTCGATCGAACCAGCGCGACTACACAGCCGCGGTGTACGGATCGCTGCTCGTCACGACCCTGATCGCGGTCCAGTGGTATCACGACCTTTCGGTCACGTTCCTCGGGCTGTCATTGATCATCTCGGTCGTGGTCTTCTGGCTCACCCATGTGTGGGCCGGCATCGTCAATCGGCGCATCCACGGGTCGATCGATCAGTCCGAGGCGATCGCGATCGCCGGCGACGAGGCGCCGATGTTGACGGCAGCCGTCATCCCGACGCTCATCCTCGGTCTCGCCTATCTCGGGTTCGTCTCCGTCGACACGGCGGTCGCCCTTGCCCTGCTGGCCAGCCTGGCGCAGCTCTTCGTCTGGGGTTTGGCCGTCGGCAGGTCCGCCCACTCGAGCTGGGCGTTCGCGGTGGGCGTCGCCACCGTCGACTGCGCCCTCGGCGTCGCCATCGTCATCCTCAAGGTCATGGTCATCCACTGATCGTGACGCGTTTCATACCTCCTGCTGACGCGAATGATGCGCGCCGCCGCGCCCGATGCGATCAGTCCGAACGGCCCGTCCCGAACTGCCGGTCGCCCGCGTCGCCGAGGCCCGGCTGGATGTAGCCCTTGTCGTTGAGCGAGCGATCCAGCGCCGCGCAGTAGATGTCCACGTCGGGATGCGCCTCGGTCACCGCCGCGACGCCCTCCGGCGCCGCGATCAGGTTGACCAGCTTGATCCGGACCGCACCCCACTTCTTGAGGACCTCGATGGCGGCCGTCGCTGAGCCGCCGGTCGCGAGCATCGGGTCGAGGATCAGGCACAGGTCCACCGACGCGGAGTCGGGCAGCTTGTTGTAGTACTCGACCGGTCGCAGGGTCCGCTCGTCGCGGAAGAGCCCCAGGTGCCAGACCTGCGCGGTCGGCATCAGCTCGAGCATCGCGTCGACCATCCCGAGCCCGGCCCGGAGGATCGGCACGAAACCGACCCGGGCGTCCAGTTCCGCGGCGGTCATCGTCTCCAGGGGCGTCCGGATCTCGAGCGGGCGCACCGCGACGTCGGCCAGCGCCTCGTAGCCCAGGAGCCACGACAGTTCGCGGACGACCTCGCGGAACTTCTTCGGCTCGGTCTTCTCGTCACGCAGGATGGCGAGCTTGTGGAGGACGGCCGGATGCTGCGAGACGTGCAGGTTCAGGGAAGGCATGCTCACCTCTGGGACGTCCTGGCAACAGGGGGCGGGAAGTCTGGGTCCCATCCTAGCAATCGGAGGGGTATCCTCGCCCTCCACGGCGCCCACCGCGGTGCCCGCCAGACCCGGAGACCGATCGATCGTGCCCGCACCCGCCGCCTCCGCCAGCCCGCGCCCGGGCCGAGCGTCCGCGCGCGCCACCACCCGCGCCCGGATCGCCCCGCCGATCCTCGCCCGGCACGTCCGCAACGGCATCGAAGAGAGCGTCCATCGGGGCGACATCGTCGAGGTCGACATCGCCGGCCGGGTCATCCGTCAGCTCGGCGACCCGGATCGCGTCGTGACGCTTCGCTCGTCGGTCAAGCCGTTCGCCCTGCTGGCGCTGATCGAGGCCGGTGGCATCGCCGCCTTCGACCTCGAACCGGCGGAGATCGCGGTGATGGCCAGCTCGCACTCGGGCGAGGATCTGCACGTCCGCACGCTGCAGGGGCTCTATCGCCGGTCGGGCGTGAGCCAGGCGCACCTGCAGAACGGCTCCGACGGGGCGCCGCTCGACGCGTTGACGGCCGCCCGCCTTGCCCGCGACGGCGAGAAGGCCGGTCCGATCCGGCACATGTGCTCGGGTGCCCACACGGTCTTTCTGCTGCTGTCGCGGATGAACGGCTGGGATCCGACCGACTACTGGAAGCCAAGCCATCCGTCGCAGGTCATGTTCCGTGATGCGGTGGCGCGGATGTTCGGCACGACGACCGGGAAGCTCAAGACCGCCATCGACGGCTGCGGGATCGAGACCTTCGCGTTCCACCTGCGCGAGGTCGCCCGCGCCTACGCGATGCTGGCCGACCCGAAGGCGATCCCCGCCGGCGACGCGCGCGCCGACCTGGCGGGCTCATTGACCATCGTGCGTGACGCGATGCTGGCCAACCCCGACCTCGTCGGCGGTCGTCACGACCGGATCGACACCTCGCTGATGAAGGCTGCCCAGGGCCGGCTCGTCGCGAAGGGCGGCGCGGAGGCGCTGCGTGGGCTCGCGATCCTACCCGGCGTCCGCAGCGGGACGAGCGTGGCCACCGCGACGGGCATGGCGGTCACCATCGAGGACGGCGACGGCCACGACCGCGGGCACGTGGGCCGCCTCCGTCGAGGCGCTGCGCCAGGCCGGCGTCCTCGACAGTGCGGCCTTGCGGGAGCTCGCCCGCTACCATCGCCCGACGGTCCTCGATCCGCACGGGCGGGTCGGCGCCGAGACCATCGCCGAGTTCGAGCTGGCGCCCGTCGGCGAGCTCATCGGCTGATCGGGACCGGCCGCAGCCGGACCGACGCCGCCGTGCGACCATCAGGCGGACACGATGGCCATCGACCAGGATCCGTACCGCACGCTCGGCCTGTCCCGCGGCGCCTCGATCGACGAGATCAAGCGCGCCTATCGACGGCTGGCCAAGATCCACCACCCCGACGCCGCCGGCGAGAAGAACGTGCCGCGGTTCCTGGCCATCCAGGCTGCCTACGAGCAGCTTGCCGGCGGGATCGAGGGTAGGGGAGCAACGCGACGACCCGGGCCGGCGCCGCGGCAGCCGTGGGAGGCCGATCCTGACAGGAGCGACGCGACGCGACGGGCGTACGGCGGGCGAGCTCGCGGGCCGAGGCCTGGGACCGCGGAGCCGCCGGGTGGCGCGGCGCCGGGTGGTTCCGCGGCCAACGATCCGGGGCAGGCGACGGGGCCTGGGCCGGCTCCTGGGGCGCGTGCGAAGACCGACGGACCGCGATCAGACCCGGGAACGTCACGGTCGAGCCGCCGCACGACGGGATCGACCGGGAGCGCCCGGACCGGGTCGAGAAGCTCCACGGGCTCGGCCGGTGGCTCGCGCGCGGGTGCGTCCGATGCGCCGCCGCGCGGCCCGCGCGAGCGCAAGAAGAACAAGGCGACCCTGGGATCCACGTCGTACGACGGCGTTGAAGGGCCCTTCGAGCCGGACTGGCGCGGGGCGAGCTGGTACGGCACGACGAGTGGCACGTACTGGACGCTGAACCCCAAGGAGTACGCGGACCCACGCAAGCACGGCCCCGAATACCAGGCGCGCGCCCGCCGCGCGACGCGGCCCCGCACGAGCGGCACGAGCGGCCCGGGCGGCCCGGGCGGCCCGGCCGACCGATCCGGCACCCTCGACCCGCCCGAACCGCCCGACACCGCCGACTCGGATGGACCGGCCGAGACAAGCCCTCCGCCGGCTGCGGGCGGATCGACCCGCCCGACCCACACGACCACGTCCTGGTGGCAATCCACGGCCGGCGCCAGCGGCCCGGCACCCGATCCGACAGGCACAGCAGCAGCGGCAGACCCCGCGCGACCGGTCACGCCCCGGGAGCCCGTCCCGCCCCCGCCCGACATCGGTCGGGCGATGACCGACATCGGCCGTGCCCTCACCGATCCGTCGTTCGGCGGTCACCGCGGTCGCGTCGTTCGCGCGGTCCTCGGCTGGCTGCCGATCGCCTTCGGGGTCTCGTGGCTGGTCGGCGAGATCACCGGCTGCGGTCGGTTCGCGGCGACCTGCGACGGCGCGGCGGACCCGATCGCGATGGCCCTCGAGGTCGCCGTGCTGGCCCTCCTCCTGCTCCAGCCCACGGTCGCGTCGATCGCGGTGATGGGCGCCCTCGTCCTGCTTGGTGCGGCGGCCGCGGCCGCGCTCGTCCTGTCGGCCACCGGATCCGCGGCCGATGGCGATTCGCGGCGGACCGCGCTCGGCGCCGTGCTGCTCGTCGCCTGGTTGGTCGGCATCGGCATCGCGGTCGCGCAACGCGTCCGCTCGCCCTCGTCAAGGACGGGTCCCGTATCCTGAGATCATGCCTCCTCGACGACGCGATCCGCGGGACCTGTCCAACGCTGCCCAGGAATACCTGCTGGCGCTGCGCGTCATGGTCGGTTCGGACGACGCCGGCCGGGCGACGGCCGCGCAGATCGCCCGTCACCTGGGCGTCACCACCCAGGCCGCCAGCGAGATGTTCCGCCGTCTCGTCGCCGACGGGCTGGTCGCGCACGCCGAGGGTCGCGACCTCCACCTGACGCCGGCGGGCCGGGCGACCGCCGACGGGATCTTCCGGCGGCACGCCCTTCTCGAGTGGCTGCTGACGTCGGTCATCGGGCTCGGCTGGGCCGAATCGGACGACGAGGCGATGCGCCTGCAGGGTGCCATCTCGCCGCGGGTCGAAGCGCGACTCGACGAACTCCTGGGCCATCCCGAGACCTGTCCCCACGGGAACCCCATCGATGCGGAGACCGCCCGCCGCCGACCGCCGGGCATCCGCCTGTCCGAGATGGAGGCGGGCTCGCTCGCGACCGTCTACCGGATCACCGAAGAGGCCGAGGAGGATGCCGGGCTGCTGTCCTACCTCGAGGCGCGCGCGCTCACCCCGGGCGCCTCGATCACGATCCTGGCGCGGAGCGAATCGCTCGACTCGCTCACCCTCGACGGTCCACGCGGGCGGGCTACCCTGGGTCTGCGGCCGGCAGCGCTCGTCCGGGTCCTGCCGGGCGAGGCGGACCCGGCCCTGTTCCACCACGTCCCGACCCGCGGATGACGACCCCGCGCGCCCGCATCGCCCCGAGTCCGACCGGGCCGCTCCACATCGGGACCGCGCGGACGGCGCTCTTCAACTATCTCTTCGCGCGGCACGTCGGCGGCACGTTCATCCTCCGCCTCGAGGACACCGACCAGGCCCGCAGCTCGATCGCCTACGAGAAGGACATCCTCGATGGGCTGCACTGGCTGGGCCTGCACTGGGATGAGGGACCCGAGGTCGCCGGTGAGGCCGCCCGCGGTCCGTTCGCCCCGTATCGCCAGATGCTCCGCCTGCCGCTGTACGCGGAGGCTGCCGACCGTCTCCTCGCAGCGGACCAGGCCTACCCCTGCTACTGCACTGCCGAGGAGCTCGACGCGGACCGCAAGGCCCAGGAGGCGGCCAAGGAGCCGCCGCGGTACGTCGGCCGCTGTGCCACGCTGACGCCGGCGGAACGTGCCACGCGTAAAGCTGAGGGACGGCCTGCCGCGATCCGGTTCCGGGTCGGCACCGGCGTGGTGGGCTTCGACGACATCGTCCGCGGCCGGGTCGAGATCGACGTCGCCAACCTCGGTGGTGACTTCGTCATCGTCCGTGGCGACGGGACGCCGCTGTACCACTTCACCGTCGTCGTCGACGATGCCGCGATGGAGATCAGCCACGTCATCCGCGGCGAGGACCACCTGTCGAACACGCCCAAGCACATCCTGCTGTTCCGCGCACTCGGCTACCCGGAGCCGGCCTTCGCCCACCTGCCGCTCATCCTCAATCCCGACCGGACCAAGATGAGCAAGCGCAAGAGCCAGACCGCGGTGTCCGACTACATCGCCGAAGGGTTCATCCGCGAGGCGCTCGTCAACTACCTCGCTCTCCTCGGCTGGGCGACCGGGACGGAGGAGGAGGTCCTGTCGATCGACGAGATCGTCGAGCGCTTCGAGCTCGACCACGTCCACAAGGGCGGCGCCGTGTTCGACCGCGAGCGGCTCGAGTGGCTCAACGGCCAATGGATCCGCCGGCTCGACCCGGACGACCTGATCGATCGCCTGCGGCCGTTCGTCGAGGCCGACTATGCCGCCGGCCGGATCGACACGATGCCCTCGGACGAGGAGCTGACTGCGCTGCTGCCGATCATCACCGAGCGCCTGCCGAGACTCGGCGCGATCGGCGACCTGGTCGGGTTCCTGTGGGTCCGCGAGCTGAGCTACGACCCGGCCCTGCTCGTGCCCAAGCGCTGGGACGCGGCGACGACCTACCGGGGCCTCCTCGCGGCGCGGGCGACGATCGCGGACGCCGACGGGGTGTCGTTCGAGGCTGACGAGCTCGAGCCGCCGCTGCGTGCCCTGGCCGAGGCGCATGGCTGGAAGGTCGGTGACCTGTTCATGGCCATCCGTGTCGCGATCACCGGTCGGACCGCCACGCCGCCCCTGTTCGACACCATCGTCGCGCTCGGGCTCGATCGGACCCTCGAGCGGCTCGACCGGGCCATCGAGATCCTTCCGGCGCCATGAGTCCGGGCGGACGAGTCGGCCTCGTCGTCGCCGTCGGGCTGCTCGTGGGAGTGGCCACGCAGATCGGCCAGAGCGCTCTGCCAGACGGCGTCTCGCACGCCGCCAACTCGATCTCGCCATGGCTGCTGGCCGCGTTCCTGCTCGGCTCGCGGATGCCGGACCGACGCTGGGCGGCGGCGTCGGGGTTCGGGGCGCTCGTGTTCGCGCTCGTCGGCTACTACGCCATGATCGAGCTGCGCTATGGCTACGGCGCTTCGACCGGGTCGCTCGTGTTCTGGGGCCTCGGCGCGCTGGTCGGCGGTCCCGTGTTCGGCATCGCCGGCTGGACGTGGCGGTTCGGCGACGGATGGCGGCGAGCCGGCGCGATCGGACTGCTCGCCGCGGTCGCGATCGCCGAAGGCCTGTACCTGACCAGGATCCTGCCCGAGGCGGCGGTCGGGCTCGGGTTCGTCATCGTCGGGTTGGTCGTCCCGTTGGTCTTCGGGCGGACGATGGGCGATCGGTGGCGGGCCTATGTCGCGGTCCTGCCGGCGCTGGCGCTCGGTGCCGTCGGCTACATCTCGTTCCTGTGGTTGGATACGCTGAGGGCCAACCTGTGACAGTCATCCGCTCGGAGGATCCCTGATGCGACGCGAGGACGTCCAAGTCTGGCTCGACCGCTACGTGGCGGCCTGGAACTCGTATGACGAGACGGCCATCGGCGCGCTGTTCGCGGAGGCCTGCGAATACCGCTACCAGCCATGGGCCGACCCGGTCGTCGGGCGCGCCGCGATCGTCGCGGATTGGCTGGCGCACCGCGACGAGCCGGGGTCATGGACCGCCCATTACGACGTCTGGGCGTTCGATGGCGAGCGAGCCTCGGCCTTCGGGGAGAGCCGCTACACGAACCCGGACGGCTCGTTCCGGACGCTCTACTACAACCACTGGCTGCTCCGGTTCGACGGCCACGGCATGTGCGTCGAGTTCGTCGAGTCCTTCATGGAACTGCCCGAGAAGCTGCGCGCGGGACACTGATCGCAGGGTCGTTCGACGGGTCGAAAACGACCCGTTAACACGGGCGGCTATGCTCAGTCGATGGCACGCACGATCCTCGTCGTCGAAGACGAGCCGACCCTGCGCGAGACGCTGGTCGAGGCGCTCGAAACGGAGGGATTCCGGGTCGTCGCGGCGGCCGACGGGCGCGAGGCGCTGGTTCGGTTCCGGGGCGAGCGTCCGGACCTCGTGCTGCTCGACCTGATGCTCCCCGAGCTGTCCGGCATCGAGGTCTGCCGGATCATCCGGGCCGAATCCGGCGTGCCCATCGTGATGCTGACGGCCAAGGATTCGGAGCTCGACAAGGTCGTCGGGCTGGAGCTCGGAGCCGACGACTACGTGACCAAGCCGTTCAGCTTGCGCGAATTGACCGCCCGCATCCGGGCGCTCTTTCGCCGATCCGACCAGGCGGTCGCGGTCGAGGAGGCGCCGGCGGTGGTCGATCTCGGGTCGGTCCAGGCCGACCTCGGCGGCCGTCGGCTGCTGCGTGACGGGGTGGCCGTCCCGATCAAGCCCAAGGCGTTCGAGCTGCTGGCGTTCCTCATCCGCCACCCGGGCCAGGTCTTCACCCGGGACCAGCTGCTGGAAAAGGTGTGGGGCTACGACTACGCCGGCGAGACGCGCACGGTCGACGTCCACGTCCACTGGCTTCGCAGCCGGATCGAGACCGATCCGGCCAACCCGGCATTCCTCCACACGGTCCGCGGCGTCGGTTACGTGTTCCGCCGCCCGACCTGAGGACCCCGCCCTCAGTTTGCCTTGTGGTACATCCGCTCCATGGCCTCGGCCGCGTCCTCGGCCGCGTCGATGGTGTCCTCGAGGTACGTGTAGAGGTCACGCCATTTGATGACCTCGATGACGGCCAGCTCGTCGTGGAAGAGCCGGGCCATCGCCGCACGGGACAGGCCGTCGGCTTCCTTCTCGAGCTGGTGCACGGCCGCGAAGTGACGCTCGAGGTCCTTCATCCGGTCGAACTTGCGCAATGCCGCGGCCAGCTCGCCACCCTGGGCGTCGAGGATGGCGGCCAGGCGCCGCGCCTCCGCGGTCGGCTCTTGGACCCCGTAGATGACGAAGGCCTCGGCGATCGACTGGATGCCGTCGACGACGTCGTCGAGCCGCGAAACGAGCTCGTGGATGTCCTCGCGGTCGAACGGCGTGACGAAAGCGTCCTCGAGCCGGCGGGTCACCTCATCGTCGATCTCGTCGCCGCGCTTCTCGAGGCCCTGGATGTTCGCGACCCGCGACTCGAGCTTGTCGTACTGCTCGACCATCTCGTGGAGGGCGGTCGCGGCCGCCGCCAGGTTGTCACCGTCGAGGATGAACAGCTCGAAGAACTTCGGGTCCTTCGGCAAGATGTGGAAGCTCATCGCGATCCCTCCAGGGGCAAGTGTCGCAGGCGGTGCCGGCCAGGGGTGGTGGTGTTGGTGGATGACATCAGTGGAGTCCGATCGCATCGAGCACGACCCACGCCAACGCGGCGAGGAGGCCGGCCATCGGGATGGTCAGGATCCAGGCATACAGGATCCGGCGGGCGACACCCCAGCGGACGGCCCGGGCGCCCTGGCTTGAGCCGACGCCCATGATGGCGCTCGAGATGACTTGGGTCGTCGACACCGGCATCCCGAAATGGGCCGTCGTGAACAGGATGGACGCGGCGGTCGTCTCGGCCGCGAAGCCGTGGACCGGCTCGAGCTTGGCGACCCGCTGACCCATCGTCTTCATGATCCGCCAGCCACCGACCGCGGTCCCGGCCGACAGCGCGGTCGCCGAGATGACGATGACCCACGGCGGCACGACGACTTCGGGGATGACGCCGGCGGAGAACAGGGCGAGGGTGATGATGCCCATCGTCTTCTGGGCGTCGTTGGATCCGTGGGCGAAGGCCATGAATGCTGCCGAGAAGACCTGCAGCCTCCGGAACCGAAGCGCCATCGGCTTGCGCTTCGACCGGTGGAAGATCCAGTAGATGGCGAGGATGAACGCGAACGCGATGGTGAACCCGAGCACCGGCGAGGTGAACATCGGGATCAGCACCTTGTTGACGATGCCGTTCACGTTCAGGGCACTGGTCCCGACTCCGATGATGGTCGCCCCGAGGAGCCCACCGATCAGCGCGTGGCTGCTCGAACTCGGCAGACCCTGCTGCCAGGTGATGAGGTTCCAGGCGATGGCGCCGATGAGCGCAGCCGCCACGATGGTCTGGGTCGTCGTCTGGTCGTCGACGAGTCCGCTGCCGATGGTCTTGGCGACGGCGGTTCCGGCGAACGCGCCGATGAAGTTGAACGCGGTCGCCATCAGGATGGCCCAACCCGGCGACAGCGCCCGGGTCGCGACCGACGTGGCGATCGAATTCGCCGTGTCGTGGAATCCATTCGTGTAGTCGAAGGCCACGGCCAGCAGCACGATGAACACAAGCATGGCGGTCACGCCATCCACCGACGCGGACTCCTGACAAGATCAAGGTGTTTGGGTTTCGATCAGTCACGGGGCGGTGACCGACACGAGCGACGCCATGGTACGCGGCAGACGACCCTGGCGCGAACGGGGAGCACGCAAGTGTTGACTGCGCGCAAAGCCCGCGTTGATGTTGGCTCGCCACAGTGGCGCCCATGGCCATCGACATTCGCGAGGGTGAGCCAGTCCCGTGGACGACATCCCGGGCACCACAGAGAGACCTGCCGCGGGATGCTCTCCTCCTCCTGCGCGGTCTCCGCGACCGTCCCCGCGACGCCGGCTCCTGGGGTGAGCCGGCGTTCGCGCGGGAGGTCGACCGCATCCGCGCCCAGCTCGCTCCGATCCGCGATCGCCGGGGACTTGCCGCGTCGTACGGCCGGGAGGCGTTCCGGGCCCATGGCCCCGACCGATCCGACGCGTCCGGCCGGCCGCGCGCCGGTCGAGCCGCCTACGCCGTCCGTTGGCTCGAACTCGGGGATGGGATCCGCCGACCCGCGTGGTCCGCATTCGTCGCCGACCCGGTCTGACGCGGCCGAGGCGCCGCGCCCGCTATCCTTCGCGGATGCGCCTCTCCCAGATGTTCTTCACGACCCTGCGCGACGATCCGGCCGATGCCGAGATGGCGTCGCATCGCCTGCTCGTCCGGGCGGGCTATGTCCGCCAGCTCGGCTCCGGCATCTACTCGCTCCTGCCGCTCGGCAAACGCGTCAACGACCGCGTCGAGCAGGTCATCCGCGAGGAGCAGAACGCGATCGGCGGCCAGGAGATGGAGATGCCGGTCGTCCACCCGGCGGACATCTGGCGGGCGAGCGGCCGGTACGACGCCATCGGGCCGGAGCTGACCCGGTTCAAGGACCGCAACGGGCGCGACATGGTCCTGGCCATGACCCACGAGGAGGTCGTCGGGCTGCTCCTCGCCGACATCGTCAAGTCCTACCGCCAGCTGCCGATGCAGGTCTATCACTTCCAGACCAAGTGGCGCGACGAGCCGCGGGCACGTGGCGGGCTCATCCGTGTCCGCGAGTTCGTGATGAAGGACGCCTACAGCGCGGACCGCGATCAGGCCGGGCTGGACGCCAGCTACGAGGCCCAGTACGGCGCGTACGTCCGCACGTTCGAGCGGCTCGGCCTCGACGTCGTCGTGGTGGCGTCCGATGTCGGGATCATGGGCGGCAGCCAGGCCCACGAATTCATGGTCCTGAACCCGGCCGGCGAGGACGTCCTCGTCCTGTGCGAGAGTGGCCACTACGCGGCCAACCGCCAGGTCGCGGTCATGCCCAAGCCCGGCGCCGATGGCGCCGCCACCGAGTCGCCGTTGGCCCTCGAGGAGGTGGCGACGCCCGGCACGACGACGATCGCGTCGCTTGCCGCGTTCCTCGGCGTCGGCCCGGAGCGGACCGCCAAGGCGGCATTCTTCGTGACCGGCGACGGTCGCCTGGTGACCGCCATCGTCCGCGGTGACTACGAGGTCAACGAGACAAAGCTCGCCAACGCCGTCAAGGCCGTCGGTGGCATGCGCCCGGCCCAGGTCGAGGAGATCAAGGCGGCCGGGATGGAGCCGGGCTACGGCTCGCCGATCGGCGCGACCGGGACGGTCGTGGTCGTCGACGACCTCGTCGAGCGCTCGCCCAATCTCGTCGCCGGGGCGAACAAGGTCGGTTTCCACTTTCGCAACGTCAACCTCGGCCGGGACTTCAGCGCCGATGTCGTGACCGATATCACCAACGCGCAGGAAGGCGACGCCTGCCCGGTCTGCGGCGAGCCGGTCATCCTGCGCAACGGCATCGAGGTCGGCAACATCTTCAAGCTCGGGACGAAGTTCACCGATGCGGCCGATGCGACCTATCTCGGCGAGGACGGCCTCGCCCACAAGATCGTCATGGGCTCCTACGGGATCGGCGTCGGACGGAGCACCGCCTGCATCGTCGAGGCGCACCACGACGACAAGGGCATCGTCTGGCCGGCCGAGGTCGCGCCATACGCGGCCCACCTGGTGTCGATCGGCGCGAACAAGGAGCCTCGCGTCCTCGAGGTCGCCGAGGCGCTCCACCAGCTGGCGATCGATGCCGGCCGCGAGATCCTGTGGGACGACCGCGATGAATTGCCGGGCGTGAAGTTCACCGACGCGGAGCTGCTCGGCATGCCCTGGATCCTGACCGTCAGCCCGCGCTCGCTCGCCGCGGGCGGTGTCGAGGTCACGGAGCGGGCGACGGGTGAGCGGGCGACGCGCACGATCGAGGCGACCGAAGCGCTGCTCAGAGGCGGTTGAGGTCCTCGGGCACGTCGTTCGCCAGCGCCGCGCGGACCTCCGCGAGCTGGTCCTGGCTGAGGCTCGTGCCGTCGAGGGCGATGACCGCCTCACCCGTCGCGGGCAATTCTTCGACGAGCTCCTCGGACGATACTTCGGCGCCGGTCAGCGTCTCCTCCTCGGTCTCGAGGCGGCTGATGGCGAACGAGATACCGGGCGGGATCGACGCGGTGATGCTCACCTCGGCGATCCGGTACGGCGACTTCTTCTGGCGGAGCGACGCGTTTGTCATCTCCTGGAGCGCGGTGGACTTGATGATGAGATCGGCCAGGACACCCGGGTCGATTCGTTCGACGACCGTCGAGACACCCCGCCGCGCCGCGCCAAGGGCGGTCCGGGTCTGCTGGCTCAGCTTCTCCTGCGTCGCCGGGTCCGCCGCCGTCCGATGGGCCGCCGAGGCCGCCTGCTGAGCCTGTTCCGCGGCCGCCTGAGCGGCCTCCTTGGCACGGTTGAGGAAGCTCACGCGCGGAGTCTACTCGGCCGCCCCCTCGCTGACCACTAGGATTCGGTCGTGCCGCCACGCCCGACGCTCCCCGCCGACGACTTGTACGCCCGCCTCGAGATCCCCGTGGACGCCGGTCCGGAGGTCATCGAGGTCGCCTGGCGCTCCCTCCTGCGCCAGCACCACCCGGACGTGGCGGGCGACGCGGGGCTCGAACGGTCGAAGCGGATCAACGTCGCCCACGACTGGCTGAGCGATCCGGAGCTGCGCGCCCACTACGACCATGCTCGCGGGCTTCGCCGATCCGTCCGCGACACGGCCGGACGCGACGTCCGTGGCGAGGAGCGATACGGTCCGCCCGCGACGCGAGCGCCGAACCGGCATCGACCGGTCGATCCGGCCGAGACGCTGGCACGCTTCCTCGACCGCATCGCAGCGCTCACGCCCGACGAGGTCGATCGCCTCGCCTGCGCGGAGCCACCCCCGATCGCCTTCGGGGCGACCATCGCCCGGTTCCTGCCGCCCGACCAGCTGGCGGCCCTGACCGCGATGGAGACCGCGGTGGATGCGCGGCTGGACCCCGTCGCGGCGGCGATCCCGGGCGTGCGCGACGCCGTCGAGAGCTACGCCACGGAACTCGTCCTCGGGGAGTTCCTCGATGAGCTCCTGAGCGAGCCGTTCCGCGAACGCGCCATGGAGCGCCTGACCCGCGGCTGGGAGGCCGCCGTCGGCCAGCCGCGCTATGGGCCGAACGGCGTCGCGGTGCGCGCCCTGCTGGAACGGCTCGGGCAGCTCGACCCGGCCGGGGTCGCGGCGCTCGCGTCGTCGGCCCGCAAGGCCGGGCTCCACGGCCCATCCGACGAGCCCTGGCCACCCGGTACCTCGCCCGACGACGACGAGGCGCTGCGGGTCTCGTCCGTCCTGGCCGCACGCGACGCGGCCGCGGCGATCCCGGCCGGGGCGGTCGATCCGCCCACCCTCGCCGCGGCCCGGCGGGCGGCCGAACATCTCGCCCACCTGCTCGTGCTGCGGCACGCCTTCGCACCCTCAGCGTTCGCGTCGCTGACCCGACCGTGGCGCCCGCGCTTCGTGCCCGACGATCGTCCGGCGTCGCGGGTCCGCGAGAGGTCGCCTCGCGGCTGACCCGGCTGTGCGATGCTCGCCGCGTGGAGGCGAGACTCGTCGCGGTCCTGGCGGTCATCGCGCTCGTCGTCGTGTCGTTCGTGGCCATCCGCGAGTGGCGCGGGCGGGTGCGGCTGGAGCGCGTGGCCGAGGCGGCGCCCGGCAGCGATCCCGCTGCCGCGGTCGTCGCGCTGCGCGATCGGGCGGTCAAGGCGGAGCTCGAGTCGGCGTTGATCCGGTACGACCAGACGGATTTCGTCCGCGTCCTCGACCAGGGCGTCCTGATCATCGACGAGGACCTGCGGATCGCCGCCGCCAACCCCGCCGCCCATCGGCTGCTCGGCGTCCGGGCCGAGAGTCTCGTCGGGCGGTCGCTGATCGGCGCGTTCATCACCGTGCACGCCGAGGCCCTGGCGCGGGCGGCGCTCGCGGTCGGGTCGGCCACCGAGGAGATCTCCGTGGCCGGCGTGGATGGGCCTCGCCTGGTGCTTCGGGCCCGGCGGGTGCCGTCCGGCGGCCTGTGGCTCGTCATCGAGGACGTCTCCGAGCTGCGCCGGCTGCAGCAGATCCGCACCGAGTTCATCGACAACCTCTCGCATGAGCTGCGCACGCCACTGACGACGGTCAGCCTGCTGGCCGAGACGCTGACCCGCGAGGCCGAGGCGGCCGGCGACGCCATCCCGCCCCGGATGCGCGACCGCATCGACAAGATCGAGGTCGAGACCGGCCACCTCGTCCAGATGGTCACCGAGCTGCTCGACCTGTCGCGCATCGAGAGCGGCGCGACCCTCGGCGTGATGGACCTGCTCGACATGGGCCGCGTCGCGACCGAGTCGACCGAGCGACTCCGGCTCTTCGCCGAACGTCAGGGCGTCTTCCTGCGGGTGGACGTCAGGGAGCCGATCCCACACGTCCGGGGCGACGGCGACCGGCTCGGCCAGGTCCTGGTCAACCTGCTCCATAACGCGGTGAAGTTCAGCCCGGACGGCGGTGAGGTCGCTGTCGCGGTCCATGCGGTGGCCACGGATGTCATCGTGTCCGTGGCAGACCATGGCGTCGGGATCCCGCGGGCCGCCCAGGCCCGCATCTTCGAGCGGTTCTACAAGGTGGACCGGGCGAGGTTCCGCGGCGACACGGGCGGGACGGGACTCGGCCTGGCCATCTCGCGTCACGTCATCGAGCAGCATGGGGGGCGGATCTGGGTCGAATCGACGGAGGGTATCGGCAGCACGTTCTCGTTCTCGCTGCCCGTCGTACCGCCCGCGCCCTGACCGCCGTCCGACAGACCAAGGGGACCCGATGGATCGACTCCACGTCGCGACACTGAACATCCGGAACCTCGCCGACCGCTGGTTCGAGCGCCTGCCGCTCCTGCTGGCCGACATGGCGACGCTCCAGCCCGACCTGCTCGGTCTCCAGGAGGTCGTCTACGTCATGCAGCAGGACCGCGTGATCGGGGCGGCCGGCGAGGGTCGCTACGCTGCCCTCCGCGGCTGGGCCGGGCGTCCCGAATACGGCAACAGCCTGCTCGTGCGTGAGCCCCTGCGAGCGGCCGGGATGGAGCGTCTCGACCTCGACCTCAACCGCTCCGCCCAGCGATCCGCCGTCGCGCTGCCGAACGGGTCGTCCGTGCTCGTCGTCGTGACCCACCTGCACCACCTGACGCCCGACGAGACGCTGCGCGACGAGCAGACCGCCGCGATCCTGGCCTGGCTCGACGCGGCGGATGCGCCGGCCGCCGATGCGACCATCGTGATGGGCGACTTCAACGCCGACCCGGCCGAACCCGCGCCCGCACGCCTCAAGGCGGCAGGGTTCTGGTCCGCCTACGAGACCGCCAACGGCACCGAGCCCGCGATCACCTGGCCGTCGGGCCTCCAGGCACCGGCGATGGACACGGACGGTCCGCCGGAATGCCTCGACTACATCTGGGTGCGCGGCGCCGCGCGCGTCGAGTCGGCCCGGCTCGCCTTCGACCGGCCCGATCCCGAGGACCCGACCCTCTACCCGAGTGACCACCTCGGGGTCTCGGCCCGGCTCGAGATCGGGTAGGGGAGATGGCCGAGCACAAGACGCTCCGGCTGGCCCACCGCGGCGACTGGCGGGGCGCCCCGGAGAACTCAGTGGCAGCGTTCACGGCCGCGCTGGCGATCCCAGCCTGCGACGGGCTCGAGTTCGATGTGCGCGCGTCATCCGATGGCGTGCCGGTCATCAACCACGACGCCACGCTGGCCCGGGTCCACGGCCGACCGGAGCGCGTCGATTCGATGACCGCAGCGGCGCTGGGGGGCCTTGGCGTGCCGACGCTGGCCGAGGTCCTGGCGACGGTCGGGCGTCGGGTCTTCCTCGACATCGAATTGAAGGGCGACCCGGGCGCGGCGGTCGTCGGGGTGCTCGCGGCCGGTCGCGGTCCGGCGCTGGAGCACGCGGTCGTCTCGTCGTTCGAGCGGGCCGCGCTGGAACGTGTGGCCCGGCTCGCCCCGGCCTGGCCGCGTTGGCTCAACGCCTCATGGCTCGACGGCGCGACGCTCGCCACGGCCAGGGACCTCGGCTGCCGCGCCGTCGCGCTGGACTGGCGGGCGATCGACGAGCGAGCGGTCGAGACCGCGCAAGCGGCCGGTCTCGAGGTCGCCTCCTACACCGTCCGCCGGCGGACGACGTTCGACCGGCTGGCCCGTCTCGGGGTCATCGCGATCTGTGCGGAGGCCGCCGCGCTCGACGGCTGAATCGGAAGCGCCCTGCACCGCGGCACCGCGGCGCAGGGCGCCCGGGAGCTTCGAGGGTCGACGACCCGCTACTTGCAGGCGGCCGGTGCCGATGCGGCGGCGACTCCGGCGCAGAGCTTGTCCTTGGTGATCCAGTTCGCGTCGAGGACGACGTTGAGGTTGTCCTTGGTGATGCCGACCGGCTTGAGCAGGTTCGCCGTCACCGTGTTGCCACCGGGCGTCGTGAACGGCGCAGTGTTCGGGACCTTGGTGACGTCCTTGTCCTTGCACAACGCGAGGGCCGCCTCACCGGCGGCCGTGCCGAGCTCGGAGGTGTTCTTCCAGACGCTGACCGTCTGGTTGCCGAGGGCGACGTTGTTCAGGGCGGCGAGATCGCCGTCCTGGCCGCCGACGCTCACCTTGCCGGCCAGACCCTGGCCTTTGAGCGCCGCGATGACGCCCCCGGCCATGCCGTCATTCTCCGACAGGACGGCGTCGATCTTGTTGGCGTTCGCCGTCAGGATCTGCTCCATCTGGGTCTGCGCGATGGCCGGCTTCCAGCCGTCGGTGAACACGTCGGCGCCGGCCGGGACGGTGATCGCCTTCGAATCCAGGGCGGGCTTGAGGATCTCCTGGAAGCCGTCATAGAGGAACCGCACGTTGGGGTTGGCCTTGTCCCCCTTCATGATCGCGACGTTGCCCTTCGGCGTCGCCTTGAGGACTTCGCGCGCGATGATCCGCCCGACCTCGACATTGTCGTGGGTGAGGTACAGGACCTTGGGGTTCTCGATCAGGCGGTCGTAGGCGATGACCGGGATCCCGGCCGCCAGAGCGGCCTCGACCGACGGCACGATCGCCTTGTCATCGAACGCGTCGATCAGCAGGACATCGACGCCAGAATTGATGAGCGTCTCGACGTCCGAGGCCTGAGTCGCGGCGGAGTTCTTCCCGTCGGCTGAGCTGTACGTGCCGCCGCCCTTCTCGATGGCGGCCTTGAGCGCGGGTTCGTCGCGGTTCTTGTAGCGCTCCTCCTGGAAGGTGAACCAGGACATCCCGACCTTGCAGCCTTCGGACGCCTGGCTGGCGGCCGCGCTGGCCGCGGAGCTGGGTGCCGCGACGCTGGCCGCCGAGCTCGGTTTGCTGGACGCCCCGCCGCCGCTGCTGCAGGCGGCGAATGCCATGGCTGCGACCGCCAGGGACGCGGCCATCCTTCGAATGGACATCGTGACGCTTCCTCCTCTTGTGTCTTGCCGAACCGGCGTGGCTCGCTTGGGCCTGGGTGTGGTGGATCCTCCTTTCGAACGGTCGGTCTCAGGCAGTGGCACCCTCGAGTCCGGCTGCGCCGGACGACGGACCCGGTGATGGGTCGCGATCGCAGCCGGCCCGGGCCATGTCGTCGGCGTAGGAGGCGAGCGCTTCGTCGTCCCGCGCCGCGGCCGGCAGGAATTCCATCGTCCTCGCCACCCCGAGCTCGCGATAGCGAGCCAGGCGATCGATCCTCTCGGCGCCGGGTGCCACCTTGTCGTGACGCGAGATATGCACCGAGACACGCAGCGACCCGGGGTCACGTCCGATCTCTTCGCAGCGCGCGCCGATGACCGGGAGCGCCTGCGCCACGGCGTCGGGCAGCATCTTGTCGAGATTGACTTCGTCGGCGTAGCGCGCCGCGAGTCGCCAGGTCACGTTCGGTCCATTGCCGCCGACCACGATCGGCAACCGTCGCTGGAGCGGCTTCGGGACATTGATCGCGTCGTCGACGCTGGCGTACGCGCCCTGGAAGGAGGCCCGGACGCTCCGTCCGGGTGCCAGCATCCGGCTGATCACCTCGAGGCTGTCAGCCAACCGCCCGAGCCGTTCCGTGGTTTCCGGAAAGCCGTAGCCGTAGGCAACGAATTCATCGCGCTTCCAGCCGGCACCGATCCCGAGCTCCATCCGCCCGCCGCTCAGGACGTCCATCGTCGACAGCATCTTCGCGACGAGGGCGGGGTTCCGGAACCCGGCGCAGACGACCATGTGTCCGAGGCGGACCCGGGTCGTCGTCGTGGCCAGCGCGGTCAGCGCCGTGAACGATTCGAAGGTGATCTCGTCGGTCGGATCGGGGAACGTCTGGAAGTGGTCGAAGAGCCAGATCGATTCGAAGCCGAGCGCCTCGGCCTCGCGCGCGACGTGCACCGTCCGGCGCCAGGCGGCACGAGGATCCCAGCCGTCGTATTCGCCCGTCCAGCCCTGCGGGACGATGACGCCCACCTTCACCGGGCTCTCCTTCCTCACCTGTCGACGCCGATGCGTGTGGTCATACCAGTTAGACCAGTTTGACCAGTAGTCGGATGGTGCCACGTCCGCTAACGTTGAGTCAATCAGCAGTTCGGGGAGATCAGGACACCGTGAGCGACCAGGACGGTCAGGCATCGCACTCGGTCCAGGCGGATCGCCATGAGGCCCATGCCGCGGAGCCGACCCGGCATTCCAGCCACTCGATCGCGCTGACCTTGGAGGAGCGGATCCTCTCGGGCGAGCTCGTAGCCGGCGATCGACTGCCGTCGGAGCGTCAACTGGCGCTCGAGTTCGGAGCGAGTCGGCCGATGGTCCGTGAGGCTCTCCGATCGCTGATCGAGCGTGGCCTGATCGAAGTCGAGGCCGGCCGAGGGGCGTTCGTCCGGAGCGATCGGGGCGCGCGGCGCTTCCAGCCGCTCGACCTCGAGTATCGTCGCCGCGGGACGACGGCGCGCCAGCTGTCCGAAGCGCGCCTGATGCTCGAGACGGAGGCGGCGGCACTGGCCACGGTCCACGCCGATACTGACGACCTGGCAGCACTCGAGGATGCGCTCGGGCGACTCGAGGCCAGTCCGACGCCGCTCGACCAGATCCGCAATGACCTCGCATTCCATGCGGCCATCGTGGCCGCCTCGCACAACCCGCTGATCGAGACCATGTTCGCGTCGATCCAGGGTCTGAGCGTCGAGTTGATGGTGCGCAGCGCGGGTGCCCCGGGGATCCTCCAGAAGGGCGCGCCATACCACCGCATCGCGTACGAGGCGATCCAGGCGC
Organism: uncultured Chloroflexia bacterium; assembly: GCA_963782715.1. GTDB lineage: Bacteria > Chloroflexota > Limnocylindria > Limnocylindrales > CSP1-4 > SPCO01. The sequence goes on along the minus strand of CAWAKU010000006.1, from coordinate 111,820 downwards.
GGGACGCCGCCGCGGCCCGTGCCGCGATCCAGGCACACCTGAGCGTCCCGGCGTCCACGTTCGGCGATGACTACGACCGAAGCCTCGACACCAGCGCTGCCCGGGCCTTACGGCTGATCGGTTCGGGGGAGGGGATGGACGAGTTCCTCCGCGCTGTGCTGCCCGACCGGTCCCGTTCCTGATGACGGCTGATCGGGCGGACCTCGTCATCGTCGGTGCCGGGACAGTCGGTGGCTGGGCGTCGGTCTTCGCCCGCGCCGCCGGCGTCGGCCGGGTCGTGGTCGTCGAGCGCGGCCTGGTCGGCGGTGGCGCCTCGTCGCGCGCGGCGGGCATCGTCCGCGCCCAGGGCGGGACGCCGGCGACGGTCGCCCTTGGCCGCTGGTCGATCGACTTCTACAACGGCCAGCTGGCCGCCTACGGGACGGATTCGGGGTTCCGCGAGCTCGGCTACCTCATCCTCGCCGTCACCGAGGACGACGAGCGGTCCGGTCGAGAGCGGGTCGCGATGCAGCGCGCCGAGGGGCTCGACGTCGAATGGCTCGAGGCGGACGCGGCCGCGGCGACGGCCGTCACCCTTGCCCCGCATGGACACCGCGGCGGCAGCTTCATCGCCACCGACGGGGCCATCGACCCGCCACGCAACGTCCGGGCGTATTCGCTGGCGATGCAGGCGGGCGGCGTCGAGCTTCGCGAGCGGACCACGTTCAGCGGCCTCCAGACGATCGCCACGCCGGACGGCGGACGGCGCGTGGTCGCCGTCGAGACGGACGCCGGGGCCATCGCGACCGAGCGCGTCCTGCTGACCGGCGGCCCGAGCCTGCGCGCCGTCGGACGGCGAGCCGGGGTCCGGATCCCGGTCGGGGCGGCGCGCCATACCGTGGCCGTCCTCGAGCCGCACCCGGCCTTCGACGTGGCACGGATGCCGATGGTCTTCGATATCGGTGCCGGACTCTACTGGCGGCTCGAGGAGCGCGGCCTGCTGTTCGGCTGGAGCGACCCGGACGAGGTCCCCGGCGAGGCGCGCGAGGTCGACTGGTCGTTCTACGACGCGATGCGCGCCCGGCTCAGCGGGTTCGTCCCGATCACGACCGATCTCGGCCTGCGCAAGATCTGGGTGGCGACCATCGACTACACGCCCGACCATCTGCCGATCCTCGGGCCGGGCCTCGACGCCGACGGCCACCCGATCGCGGGGCTGACGGTCGCCTCGCCGGGCGGCCACGGGATGATGTGGGGCCCGGGCGTCGCCCGGGTCGCCGCGGATCTCGTGACCCACGGCACGACCGACCTGACCGACGTGTCCGACCTCGGACTGGACCGGTTCGACGCCCAGGGACGCAGCCGGCTGGCGAGCGATCCGATCGCCCTGCCGTTCCCGGCCGCGACCGATGCCGACGACGAGATGTGACCGTTCGCACGACATTTGTGCTTCTCTCGAACAAATCCGCAGTGGTACTCTCTGGGGACGAGCCGCGGGTGGTCTGATGGGACCCGACCGAGCCGGCGATGGGAGGTTCGGGCGATGGCCGACGGGTTCTTCTCCAACGTTGCGAAGCCGATCCCGTTCGGCGGACTGGACTCGCACGACCCACTCAGCTACAAGGTCTACGAGCCCGATCGTGTGGTCCTCGGCAAGCGGATGGAGGACCATCTCCGGATCGCCGTCTGCCTGTGGCATTCGTTCGCCTGGCCCGGCTCGGACGTCTTCGGTTCAGGGACGTTCGACCGGCCGTGGAACGACACCCGCCTCGAGCCGATGCTGGCCGCCGAAGCCAGGCTCGACGCCGCCTTCGAGTTCCTCGAGAAGCTCGGGGTCCCGTTCTTCTGCTTCCATGACCGCGATGTCTCGCCCGAAGGGCACACCTACACCCAGACGCAGGCCTACCTCGACACCGTCGTCGGGATGATCGAGGAACGGATGGCCCGGACCGGTCTTCGCCTGCTGTGGGGCACCGCCAACCTGTTCAGCCATCCGCGCTACGCGGCCGGCGCCGCGACCAACCCGGACCCCGAGGTGTTCGCGTTCGCCGCGACGCAGGTCAAGTCCATGCTCGAGGCGACCCACCGGCTGGGTGGCGAGAACTACGTCCTGTGGGGCGGCCGGGAAGGCTACGAGACGCTGCTCAACACGGACATGGCCCGCGAGGAGGCCCAGCTCGCGCGCTTCCTGACGATGGTCGCCGAGCACAAGCACAGGATCGGCTTCAAGGGCACGCTGCTCATCGAGCCCAAGCCCCAGGAGCCGACCAAGCATCAGTACGACTACGACGGCGCGTCGATCACGGGCTTCCTCGAGCGCTATGGCCTGATCGACGAGTACCGCCTCAATCTCGAGGTGAACCACGCGACCCTGGCCGGTCACAGCTTCCATCACGAGGTCGCCTACGCCGTCGGCCACGGCGTCTTCGGCAGCATCGACGCGAACCGGGGCGACTACCAGAACGGCTGGGACACCGACCAGTTCCCGAATTCGGTCGACGAGCTGTCGCTGGCGGTCTACGAGATCATCCGCGCCGGCGGGTTCACGACCGGCGGCTTCAATTTCGACACCAAGCTGCGGCGCCAGAGCATGGCCCGGTCCGACCTGTTCCAGGGCCACATCGGCGGCATCGACACCCTCGCCCGGTCGCTGCTCGTGGCGGCGTCGATGATCGAGGACGGCGAGCTGGAGCGGCTTCGGGCGGCGCGCTACGCCGGCTGGGACGACAAGCTCGGCCGGTCGATCATGACCGAGGATCTCCCGCTCGAGATCCTGGCCACCCGGGTCTTCGCCGGCGACATCGACCCGCGCCCGGTGTCGGGCGAGCAGGAGCGGCTCGAGAACCTGGTCAACCGACACATCTGGGCCGCCCGCTGACCGTGGGTCACGTCATCGGGATCGACGTCTCGACGACGGCGACCAAGGCCGTCCTGGTCGACGAGTCGGGCGTGGTCACCGGCGTCGGCGTCTCGGAATACGGCTTCAACGTTCCCCGGCCGCTCTGGAGCGAGCAGGATCCGGGGTTGTGGTGGACCGGTGCGTGCGAGGCCATCGGGTCCGTCCTGGCCACCAGCGGCGTCACTGGCGCCGATGTCGAGGCGATCGGCCTGACCGGTCAGATGCACGGGCTGGTCCTGCTCGATGCGGCCGACCGCGTCCTGCGACCGGCCATCCTGTGGAACGACCAACGGACCGCCGCCGAATGCGATGCCATCCGGGACGTGGTCGGCCCGGACCGGCTGATCGCGATCACCGGTAACGATGCCGTGACCGGGCTGACGGCGCCCAAGCTGGTCTGGGTCCGCGACCATGAGCCCGAGGTCTGGCGGCAGGTGGCCCACGTCCTGCTGCCCAAGGACTACGTCCGCCTGCACCTGACCGGCGATCACGCCATGGACAAGGCCGACGGCGCGGGCACGCTCCTGTTCGACCTGGCCGCCCGCGACTGGTCGCCGGTGATGCTCGGGAGTCTCGGGATCGACCCGGCGTGGCTGCCGCCGACAGGCGAGGGACCGGCCATCACCGGCACGATCACGGCCGAGGCCGCCGCCGCCACCGGGCTGCGTGCCGGGACGCCGGTCGTGGCCGGCGGCGGCGACCAGGCGGCCAACGCGGTCGGGGTCGGCGTCGTGTCGCCCGGGACGATGGCGCTCTCGCTCGGGACATCCGGGGTCGTCTTCGCGGCGACGGACCGGGCCCTGTACGACCCGCTCGGCCGCGTCCATGCCTTCTGCCACGCGGTGCCGGGGCGCTGGCACATGATGTCGGTGATGCTGTCCGCAGCAGGCAGCCTGCGCTGGTTCCGCGACGCCCTTGCGCCGGGCGTCGAGTTCGGCGACCTCGTCGCGTCGGCGGCCGAGGTGCCGCCCGGCAGCGATGGGCTCCTGTTCCTGCCGTACCTGTCGGGTGAGCGCAGCCCGTACCCGGACCCGCTGGCCCGCGGCGCGTTCGTCGGATTGACCCTGGCCCACGATCGCCGGCACATGACCCGGGCCGTGCTCGAGGGAGTGGTGTTCGGGCTGCGTGACGGCCTCGACCTGATGACCGCGGCCGGGATGCCCGCCCCGACGCAGATCCGGGCATCCGGCGGCGGGACCGCGAGCGCGCTGTGGTGCCAGATCCTGGCCGATATCCTGGGCGCCGAGATCGCCACCGTGGACACGACCGAAGGTGCGGCCTACGGCGCCGCCCTGCTCGCCGCGGTCGGGACGGGCTGGTTCCAGACGGTCGACGACATCGTCAGCGAGTTCGTCCACGCCAGCCCGGTCGCGACGCCGGGACCGGCGGCGGCCGCCCTGGACGAGGCGCACGCGACCTATCGCGACCTGTATCCGGCCCTCTCCCCGTCGTTCCGGCGGCTGAGCGGCTGAGTGAGGCGGCCGCCGGCGTGCGGCCCGCGATCAGCCGACGAGCTCGGCCATCTCCGACTGGCTGACCTCGCTCGGCAGCTTGCCGATGATGATCATCGCCAGGACCTCGTCCTTGGTCACCTTGGTCTTGTCCACGGTGCCGACGAGCTTGCCCTGCAGCATCACGCTGATCCGGTCTGCCAGGTCGAACACGTCGTGGATGTCGTGACTGATCAGGAAGATGCCGATGCCCTCGTTCTTGAGCTGGCTCACAAGGTCACGCACCTGCGCGGTCTCAGCCGGGCCGAGCGCCGCGGTCGGTTCGTCCATGATCAGGATCTTGGCGTTGAAGTGGACCGCCCGGGCGATCGCCACCGACTGGCGCTGGCCACCCGACAGTGACTTGACCGGTGTCTTGAAGTTCTTGAACTTCGGGTTCAGCCGGCCCATGACCTGGCGGGTCGCGGCCTCCATCGCGGAGTCGTCGAGCGACCCGAACCGGGTCGTCAGCTCCCGGCCGAGGAACATGTTGGCAGCCGCATCGACGTTGTCGGCGAGCGCCAGCTGCTGGTAGATGGTCTCGATGCCGTAGGTCTTCGCGTCGCGCGGGTTGTTGATCGTCACCTGCTGGCCGTTGATCCGGATCTCGCCGGAATCCGCGGGATGCGCGCCGGACAGCGCGCGGATCAGGGTCGACTTGCCGGCGCCGTTCCCGCCGACGAGCCCGATGACCTCTCCCGGATAGAGGTCCACCGACACGTTGTCGACGGCGTGGACGCCACCGAACGCGATCTTGATGTTCTTCATCTCCACCAACGGGACGCCGGTTCGTGACGGGGCGCGCGTGGGCGTGGCGTCCGGCGCCGGAGGAGGCGGGGCGGCAGTGTCGGCTGGCATCGTGGGTTCACTCATGCTCATCGGATCCCCTCCCGTCCGCTCAGCTCGCCCGACGGCGAAGGGCCGTATCCGTGCCGACCGCGGCGACGAGCACGATGCCCACGACGATGTCCTGGATCGGCGAGTCGACCCGCAGCAGGACCATGCCCGACTGGAGCGACTGCATGACCACGGCGCCGAGGATGGCCCCCGGGATGGTCCCGATGCCACCGGCGAAAGAGGTGCCGCCGATGACCGCCGCGGCGATCACGTAGAGCTCGGCCTGTGCGCCGAGACCGGTCACCCCGGCATTCAGTCTCGCGCTCAGGATCGCGGCGCTGAGGGCCGCCAGCGTGCTCATGATCATGAACGTGAACATGATCGTTCGCCGGGTGTTGATGCCGCCGAGTTCGGCTGCCTCCGGGTTGCCGCCGATCGCGAACACGTACCGCCCGAAGCGGCGTCGCGTCGCGACGATGGTCATGATGATGGCGACCCCGATGGCGATCAGGACGGGGTTGGCGATCCCGACCGGCGTGTTCGGGCCCTTGCCGTACTGCGCCGCGAGCGCCTCCGGCCAGTCGTAGCTGTTCGCGACCCAGACCGCGCCGAGCACGACCACGATGCTGACGATCATCAGCGTGGCTTCTGCCCACCGTGGCCGGACCGGGAACCCGTAACGCCGGCGTCGCCGGCGACTCGCGACGAGGCTGTACACGATGCCGACGCAGGCGAGGATGCCGACGGCCCAGCTGGCGATCTCACCGAGCGACCCGGTCGGGCCGCCGCCGAGGAGCTGGAAGGTGCTGTCCAGCGGCGAGATCGTCTGGCCCGACGCCTCCTCGAACGCCAGGCCGGCCCAGATGAGCAGCCCGCCGAGGGTGACGATGAAGGACGGCACGCCGAGGTAGGCGATGATGAAGCCTTGGATCGACCCGATGACCGCGCCCAGGGCGAGGCCCATCGCGAGAACGATGATCCACGTGTAGGGCTGGCCGAGGAGCCCCTCGGGGAGCCACTGGGTCTGCAGCATGGCCATCGTCATGCCGGTGAAGGTGAGCACGGACCCGACCGACAGGTCGATGTTGCGCGACACGATGATGAGGACCATGCCGGTCGCCATGATCCCGACCGACGCGCTCTGGACCGACAGGTTCCAGAGGTTCCGAGGCGTCAGGAACAGGCCACCCGACATGATGTTGAAGCCGATCCAGATGACGACCAGTGCGCCGATCAGGCCGAGCAGTCGTGCGTCGACCTCCGCGGAGGACAGGAGCGACCGGATCGAGGGACGCGGTTCTGTGGCGACGTTCTTCGGGACCGTGGACGCCTCAGCCATCGTTGCGCCTCACTGCTGAACAAGGTGAATGGAAAGCGCCCTGCGTCGCGGCGGACCGCGGCGCAGGGCGCATGAGCTTCGAGGTTCGAAGGCTCGCTACTTGCAGGCGGCCGGCGCCGTGGCGGCGGGGACGTCCTTGCAGAGGTCGGCCTTGGTGATCCACCCGGCATCGATGACGGTCTGCAGGGTGTCCTTCGTGATCGGGTGCGGGGCGATGATGATCGAGCTGACGTTGTTGCCGCCGGGGGTCGTGAACGGCGCGGTGCCGGTGACCTTGTCGTTGGCGGTGCCGTTGCACAGCTGGACTGCGGCTTCGCCGGCAGCCTTGCCGAGCTCACGGGCGTCCTTCCAGACGTCGACGGTCTGGTTGCCCAGCGCGACGTTGTTGAGGGCGGCCTTGTCGCCGTCCTGGCCGGACACCGCGACCTTGCCATTGAGACCCTGGGCCTTGAGGGCGGCGATGACGCCACCGGCCATGCCGTCGTTCTCGGACAGGACCGCGTCGACCTTGTTCTGGTTGGCCGTCAGGAACTGCTCCATCTCGGTCTGCGCCAGGGCCGGCTTCCAGTCGTTCGTGTAGGTCTCGCCGACGATCTTGATGTCGCCGGTGGCGGAGGCTGCGTCAGCCGGGATCCCCGCTTCGGTCATGCCGGAGCGAAGGAAGTCGGCATTGGCGTCGGCCTTGTTGCCCTTGATGATCACGTAGTTGCCCTTCGGGACGGCCTTCATGACCGCCTCGGCCTGCATCTTGCCGACACCCTTGTTGTCGAACGTGATGTAGAGGGCCTTCGGATCCTCGATCAGTCGGTCGTAGCCGATGACCGGGATGTTCTGCCCGGTCGCGCTGGCGACGGACGTCTTGATGGCGGTCCCGTCCTGGGCCAGGATGATCAGGACCTTGGCGCCTTGCGAGATGAGCTGGTCGATATTGGTGGCCTGGGTGGCCGCGCTCGACTTCGCGTCGTTCGAGATGTACTCGGCGCCGGCGGCCGCAAGAGCCGCCTTGATGGCGGGCTCATCCCACTTGGCCCACCGCTCTTCGGTGTAGTTGTTCCACGAGACGCCGACCTTGCAGCCGGCTGCCGTGGCGCCACTGGCCGCGGCTGCCTTGCTCGGGGCGGCGCTGCTGCCACTGCTCGAACATGCGGTCAGGACGATCGCGGCAGTCGCCAAGAGTCCTGCCAACTTGCGGTTCATGTGCACTCTAGTTCTCCTCCAATTGGATCCACGATGACGGTGCCGTCTGGAATCCTCCCGCGCTAGGCTACCACCCTCCTATCCTCGGATGCGCAAAGCGTTGCGTTCGGGTGCGCACGATCAGGCGCTCCGCAACTGATTCGTGACTTCGCGTGGACCCATCCACCCCGCCGGGTCGGCCAGGATCGGATCGAACGCGAACTCAGCGGCGCCCAGGAGTGGCGCGTCGTCGGCAAGGTCGGTCGGGACCACGCGGACCATGGCCCGTGGCGCCGGCAGGGCCCGACGGCCGAGCTCCTCCTCCAGGCTTCGGATGATGAACGGATGGATCCGGCCGAAGCGGCCACCCAGGACGATGAGTCGGGGGTTGAAGATGTTCACCAGCCCGGCCAGGCCGCGCCCCAGCCCGCGTCCGACATGATCGAGGGCGGCCAGCGCCGCCTCCTCGCCGTCGAGTGCCTCGCGCACGACCGCGTCCACCTCGTCGGGGCCACCACCCACGGGATGACCAGCCAGTGCCAACAGCACGTCCTCGCCGATCTCCGTCTCCCAGCAACCGACGGCACCACAGCGACAGGTCGCCCCGGCCGGGTTGACCGGGATGTGGCCGATCTCGCCGCCGTAGCCGGCGGCCCCGGTCAACGGCCGGCCATCGATGATCAGTCCGCCTCCGACGCCGACCTCACCCGAGATGAACAGGACGTCGTCACAGCCGATCGCGGCCCCGCGGCGGTGCTCGGCGAGGGCGCCGAGGTCGGCCTCGTTGGCGATGGAGATCGGGACCGGTACCCCCAGCGTGCGCTCCAGCCGTTCGCCCAGCGGGACGTCGCGCCAGCCGAGGTTCGGGGCCATCGAGACGAGTCCGTCGCTCCGGCGGACGACGCCGACGACCGCCACCCCGACCCCGATCAGGCGGTCCGTCGCGGGGCGCCTGCCGAGGATGGTCGTCGCCAGCGCGGCGAGGCCTGCCACCACCTCCTCGACCGACGAATGGCGGCGCGGCCGGTCGACCCGGATCTGGTCGAGGACGAGCCCGCCGAGCCCGACGATCGCGACGGCGAGGGAGTCGACCTCGATGTCGATGGCCAGCACGACGGCGCCGTCGGGCTTGACCTGGGCGACCGGCGACGGCCGACCCGGTGTCCCGAGCGAGATCGGCGCGGCTTCGGTCACGAGACCCGCGGCGACCAGTTCACCGATGAGGCCGCGGATGGCGCTGCGGGTCAGGCCCGTCTCGACGACGAGGTCCGACCGCGAGAGGGGACCGCGCCCGTGCAGCGCGCGGAGGATGGAGCTCAGGTTGGCTCGCCGGACTGTCTCGCTGCGCTGGCCAGGCTCATCGCGACCGATCGTCACTGGATTTGTGTTCCTCTCTTCCAAACTGTGCCATGCTGGACCACACGCCCCGGCGACGTCAAGCCCGATTCGGCGGACCGCCCGAAGCAGGAGGATCGACACGATGGAGCGTCTTGCCGGCAAGGTCGCCCTGGTGACCGGGGCCAGTCGAGGCATCGGGGCGGCTGTCGCCCGCGCTCTCGATGGGGAGGGCGTCCGTCTCGGGCTCGCCTCGCGTTCCGGCGATGACCTCGGCATCTCCGGTGCCGTCGCCCAGCCGTGCGATGTCCGAGATCCGGCGGCCCTGGCATCGATCGTCGGGGCGACCGTGGAGCGCTTCGGCAGGCTCGACATCCTCGTCGTCAATGCCGGCGTCGGGGCTTACGGGCCGTTCCTCGACCTGCCCGCCGAGGACCTCGAGGCGATGATCGACGTCAACGTGAAGGGGGCGCTCTACGCGGTCCGCGCGGCGCTCCCGGCCCTGCTCGTGAGCGACGCCGCGGACATCGTGATGATCGCCAGCGTGGCCGGCCTGCACGGACTCCCGTACGAGGCGACCTACTGTGCGTCCAAGTTCGCCCAGGTCGGCTTGACCCGCGCGCTCGATCATGAACTGCGCGAGCGAGGCGTCCGCTGTACGAATGTCTGTCCGGGCGGGGTCGCCACGGACTTCGCGATGGGTCACGGCCGGACGCCCGAGATGCCCCAGCTGGCTGGGATGATGGACCCGACCGATGTGGCCGAGACGGTCCTGTTCGTCCTGACCCGGCCGCGCACGCACCGCATCCTGGACGTCGCGTTCAGGCCGGTGACCGAGATCTCATAGAGGTGACCGAGCGATGACCGAGCTGCGCTGGGGGATCCTGTCCACCGCCGACATCGCCCGCAAGAAGGTGATCCCCGGGCTCCAGAAGGCGGATCGCTGCCAGGTCGTGGCCATCGCCTCGCGCGATGCGGCGCTGGCCCGGTCGGTCGCCGACGAGCTCGACATCGCGACCGCGCACGGGTCATACGAGGCGCTGCTCGCCGACCCGACGGTCGACGCGGTCTACATCCCGCTGCCCAATCACCTGCACGCTGAGTGGACGATCGCGGCCGCCCGGGCGGGCAAGCACATCCTGTGCGAGAAGCCGCTGACCCTGACCGCGGCCGACGCGGAACGGGTCGTCGAGACCTGCGCGAACGAGGGCGTCCGCCTGATGGAGGCGTTCATGTACCGGCTCCATCCGTCGTGGGACGCCGTCCGCGACATCGTCGCCTCCGGTCGGATCGGCCGGCTGCGCGCGGTCCAGAGCTGGTTCTCGTACCACAACGACGATCCGGCCAACATCCGGAACCAGTCCGCTGCCGGCGGCGGCGCGCTGTGGGACATCGGCTGCTACACCGTGAACCTGTCGCGTCTCCTGTTCGATGACGAGCCGGACACGGTCAGTGCATCGATCGTCCGTGACCCGGCGACCGGGGTCGACATCCTGACCAGCGCCATCCTGGGCTTCGGCGACGGCGCCGCGACGTTCACGGTCTCGACCAGGGTCGAGACGGACCAGCGCGTCCACATCTACGGCTCGGCCGGCCGGATCTCGATCGGCATCCCGTTCAACATCCCGCCCGATCGCCCGACCCAGGTCTTCGTCACGGCCGGCGGCGACGCACCGGTCGCGCCCGCGACGGAGGTCCTGACCTTCGAGACGGCCGACCCCTACGCGGTCGAAGGCGCTCGTTTCGCCGCGGCCATCCTCGACGGTCTGCCGACACCGACACCGCCTGAGGATGCCATCGCCACGATCCGGGTCATCGAGCGGATCTTCGCGGCGGCTGCTGCCGGAGGCGCTTCCTGAGGTTGTTCGCTATCCTCCCCACGGCTTCGCTTCGGCGACACGCCGACCCGTCATGCTCCTCACACCTCGAGGTCATCCGAGATGGATCCCGAGTCCGGGACCGCCCCTGAAGGCTCCCTGTCGCTCGACTCCACGACGTCCGACATGGATCGTCCGACGGACTCGTCGGTCCCCGAGACGACACCGGCCGGACCGCGCCGACCGCGCCGTCGGACGCTGATCGCGGCCGTCGCCGGGATCGCCCTCGTCGCGGTCGCGACGATCGGCCTGTCGGTCACCCGGCCGTGGGCCGCCCACCCGACCTGCGCCGCCACGGTCGCCGACGCCCACCCGGACTGGTCGGTCGCCCGTCGCTGGGACGAGGCGCTGCTCGACGCGATCCGTCGCGCCCTCCCGAACCCGCCGGTCCATGCCCGCAACCTGTTCCACACGTCGGTCGCGATGTGGGATGCCTGGGCGGCCTATGACCCGACCGCCAGCGGCTACATCGTCAAGGAGAAGCAGACCGCGTCCGACACGGAGGCGGCCCGCAGGGAAGCGATGAGCTATGCGGCCTACGGCGTCCTGACGTCGCGGTTCATCAAGGCCGTCGGCGGCGCCGAATCGGTGTCCGAGTTCGCCGACGTGATGGACACCCTGTGCTACCCGCTCGATGTCAAGACGACCGATGGCGACACGCCGGCCGCCCTCGGCAATCGGATCTCGGCGGCAGTCATCGCATACGGCCTGGCCGACGGCTCCAACCAGGCCGATGGCTACGCCTCGCCCGACTACAAGCCGGTCAATCCGCCGCTCGTCGTCGCGCAGTCGGGCACGACGATGGTCGACCCCAACCGCTGGCAGCCGCTCCAGATCGAGCACATGGTCTCGCAGAATGGGATCCCCGTCGTCAACGGCGTCCAGCAGGCGGTCGGGCCGCACTGGGGCCACGTCAGCGGCTTCGCCCTGCCGGCCGCCGATGCCTCGGGTGTCCCGATCGATCCGGGGACGCCGCCCAGGCTCGGCGATCCGGCCACCGACCAGGCGTTCAAGGACCAGGCGGTCGAAGTCATCCGCGACAGCTCCGAGCTCGACCCGGCCTCCGGCGTGATGATCGACATCTCGCCCGGTGTCCGAGGCAACAACTCGCTCGGGACCAACGACGGGACCGGTCACCCGGTCAATCCCGCGACCGGCCAGCCGTATGCCCCGGACGTGGTCAACCAGGGCGACTTCGCCCGGGTCATGGCCGAGTTCTGGGCGGACGGACCCAAGTCCGAGACACCGCCCGGCCACTGGAACGTCATCGCCAACACGGTCTCGGACGAGCTCGACCCGAACCTCCGGATCGGCGGGACGGGGGAGCGGGTGGATCGCCTGCAATGGGACGTCAAGATGTACCTGGCGCTCAACGGCGCGGTCCATGACGCGGCGATCGCGGCCTGGGGCCTCAAGGGCCACTACGACACGGCCCGGCCGATCTCGATGATCCGGTACATGGGCGGCCTGGGCCAGTCGAGCGATCCGTCGCTGCCAGCCTATGACAAGGAAGGGCTGCCGCTCGTCCCCGGGCTGGTCGAGCTCATCACCCCGGACTCATCGGCCGCGGGCGGGCGCCACGCGGCCCTGGCTGGTCACGTCGGCGAGATCGCCATCCGTGCATGGACGGGAACGCCGGCCGACCCGAAGACCGAGACCGGCGGTGTCGGCTGGATCCTCGCGGTCGACTGGATCCCGTACCAGCTGCCGACCTTCGTGACTCCTGCGTTCCAGGGATATGCGTCCGGTCACAGCTCGTTCAGTCGTGCCGCTGCCGAGGTCATGACTGGCCTCACCGGCAGCGAGTTCGTGCCGGGCGGCATCGACCAGTGGACGACCAAGCCGGGCGATCTCAAGTTCGAGGCCGGACCGACCGCCCCGGTCACCCTGCAGTGGGCGACCTACTACGATGCCGCCGACATGGCCGGCCAGTCGCGCCTCAACGGTGGTATCCATATCGCTGCCGACGACCTCAACGGACGGACCATCGGGTCTGCCTGTGGCAAGGGCGCCTGGGCCGTCGCGCAGCAGTACTACGCGGGACATGCCCCGTCGTGATGTCGCCTCGCCCGTCACCGGCGGCTCCCGGCCACGGTTGACCCGGTGAAGCGCCGGACGGCCGCCATCCTCGCCATCGTCGTGGTCGTGCTGGTGCTGGTCGCGACCGGCGCATTCGTCGCGAGCCGGCTCGGCGGAGGCGCGCCGTCGGCAGCCGGGGCACCGCACTTCGTGGAAGAAGCGGCTGCGGCCGGCATCGATCACACCTACGCCGGGGACTTCGCGTTCTCGGTCGGCGGCGGCGTCGCGACCTTCGACTGCGACGGCGATGGCAAGCCCGAGATGTACCTCGCCGGCGGGAGCGGCCCGGCCGCCCTGTATCACAACGACAGTGCAACCGGCGGCGCGCTGCGGTTCACGCCGATCCACGATCCGGCGACGGACATGTCCGATGTCGAAGGCGCCTATCCGCTCGACGTCGACGGCGACGGCAAGGTCGACCTGGCCGTCCTGCGGGCGGGCGAGAGCGTCCTGTTGCGGGGACTCGGAGGCTGCCGCTTCGAGCGCGCGAACGAGGCCTGGTCGTTCGATGGCGCTCCCGGGATGGCGACCGCGTTCAGCGCGACCTGGGAGGGCACGGCCGGCCGCCCGACGCTGGCCGTCGGCGATTACCTGACTCTCGACGCATCGGGCAAGCCGACCCAGGACTGCGGCGAGAACCGGCTGTACCGGCCGACGGGCGCGAGCGCCGGCTACGGCGTCCCGATCGCCCTGGCACCCGGCTACTGCGCGCTGTCGATGCTGTTCAGCGACTGGGACCGGTCGGGCCGGCGTGACCTGCGCATCAGCAACGACCGTCACTACTACGACCAGACCGACGGCGAGGAGCAGCTCTGGCGCATCGCCGCCGGCGAGCCGCCCCGCCTGTACACCGCCGCGGACGGCTGGGTCCAGGTCCAGGTGGAGGGCATGGGCATCGGCTCGTACGACCTCACCGGCGACGGCTACCCGGAGGTCTACCTCACCAGCCAGGGCGACAACCGGCTGCAGACCCTACTCAGCGGGCCGACCCAGCCGATGTACCGGGACATCGGCCTGAAGCGAGGGGTCAACGCGGCACAGCCGTTCACCGGCGGCGACGCCCTGCCGTCCACCGCCTGGCATGCCGAGTTCCAGGACGTCAACAACGACGGCTTCATCGACCTGTTCGTCTCGAAGGGCAACATCAGCGAACAGCCCGACCACGCGGTGAAGGACCCGAGCAACCTGTTCATCGGCCGGGCCGACGGGACCTTCGTCGAGGGCGCCGAGGCGGCCGGCGTGCTCAACTTCGCGCGCGGTCGCGGCGCAGCCTTGACCGACTTCAACCTCGATGGCCTGCCCGACCTCGTCGAGGTCAACTATCTTGACAAGGTGGCGCTGTGGCGGAATGTCGGGTCGGGCGATGCCGCCAAGCCGGCGCCGATGGGTCACTGGCTCGAGCTCAAGGCCGGCCAGCCCGGCCCGAATCGCGATGCGATCGGTGCCTGGATCGAGGTCAAGACGGGCGACACCACCCAGCGCCGCGAGCTGACGGTCGGCGGCGGCCACGCGAGCGGTCAGCTCGGCTGGACGCACGTCGGCCTCGGGCCGGCCGACCGGGCGCAGGTCCGCGTCCTGTGGCCCGACGGCGAAGCCGGCCCATGGCTCGATGCGTCGGCCGACACGTTCGGGATCGTCGAGCGCGGCGCGACCGCCATCCAGCCATGGGATCCACCGAAGGACTGAGGACCATGCCGACCGCTCACGCCCGCCTCGCCCGCATCGAGCTGCCCGATTTCGGGATGCCCGACGCCAGCCCCGACCTGCCGGCGTCGCTCTATCCGCGTCGGCTGGCCGCCCTGCGTGCGCGTGCCGCCGATCGGGGCTACGACCGGCTGGTGATCTATGCGGACCGCGAGCACAGCGCGAACCTGTCCTACCTGACCGGGTTCGATCCGCGCTTCGAGGAGGCGATCCTCGTCGTCGGACCCGACGGCGACCCGGCCGTCCTTGTCGGCAATGAGTGCTTCGGGATGGCCGGCGCGGCACCCCTGCCGATGCGCCGACATCGGTTCCAGGACCTGAGCCTGCCCGGCCAGCCGCGCGACCGCTCGCTGCCGCTCGCCGAGATCCTGGCCGGCGAGGGCATCGGACCGGGTAGCCGGGTCGGCGTCGTCGGCTGGAAGCCGTACGCCCGGCGCGAGCTGATGGATGCGCCCTCGTACCTCGTCGACGAGCTGCGCGCGCTGGCCGGCGCGACCGGGCTGGTCGAGAACGCGGTCGACCTGTTCATCGACGCGGCCGACGGGCTGCGGGTCATCAACGAGGTCGAGCAGCTCGCCCTGCTCGAGTACACCGCCTGCCAGACCTCGAACGGGGTCCGCCGGCTGCTCCGCGGCCTGCGCCCGGGGATGACCGAGCGCGAGGCCGTGCGGCTGCTCGAGTGGGACGGCGCGCCGCTGTCCTGTCATCTGATGCTGACCGCCGGGTCGCGGGCGACCCTCGGGTTGCTCAGCCCGGGTGACCGTCCCATCGAGCGCGGTGACCGGTTCACGACCGCGTTCGGGATCTGGGGCTCGCTGACCTGCCGGGCCGGCTTCGTCGTGGCCGACGCGTCGGAGCTGCCGGCCGGCATCGAGGACTACGTCGAACGCCTCGTTGCGCCCTATTTCGCGGCGGTCGCCGAGTGGTACGGAGCGCTCCGGATCGGGCAGACCGGCGGCGCGCTGTTCGAGATCGTCGACCGCCATCTCGGCGACCCGTTCTTCGGGATCTTCCTCAACCCGGGTCACCAGATCCATCTCGACGAGTGGGTCAACTCGCCGATCTCGCGTGACTCGACCATCGAGCTCCGGTCCGGGATGGCCTTCCAGGTCGACATCATCCCGGCGACCGGCACGGACTACTTCACGACCAACATCGAGGACGGTATCGCCATCGCCGACGAGGCCTTGCGCGACGCGTTCGCGGCCGGCTACCCGGCGGCCTGGGCGCGGATCCAGGCGCGCCGTCGGTTCATGGCCGAAGCGCTCGGCATCGACCTCCATCCGGACGTCCTGCCATTCTCGAACCTGGCCGCCCACCTGCCGCCGTTCCTGCTGCGGCCGGACCTCGCGATGACGATCGCGGACTGAGGCCGCGCGGTCAGCGCCCGGACGTGAGGAGGTCGGGTGGGACCAGCCAGCGGAGGGTGCCCGACCCGGCCCGGAGCGGCCGCTCGAGATCGACCCGCGCCAGCGCGCCCTTCTTCATCGGGATGTCCGGCGCGCCGCACAGCGCCGCGACCATGCTCGAGAAGTCCGGGTCGTGGCCGACCACGACCGGCCGGAGCGGGTCGCCGTTGTCGCGCAGGATCGCCTCGAGCGTGTCGGCACCGAAGCCGACGGCGAGGCGATCGTCGATCTCGACGCTCACACCGAGGTGCCCGGCGACGATGTCGGCGGTCTGCGAGGCGCGCAGCTTCGGCGAGGTGATGAACACGTCGGGCGTGAACCGGACGCTGACCAGGAACAGACCGAGGCGATCGGCCTGTCGTTCGCCCTTGGGCGACAGCGGGCGGGCCTCGTCGGGTCCGTCCCAGGCCATCGGGTCGCCGGCGTGGGCGTGGCGGAGGAAGTGGAGTTCGGTCACGTCCCCGACAGGGTACCCGTCGGTCAGGCCGCCGTCACGGGTTGAGGTCCTCGACGTCGCCGGTCACGAGGTAGACGACGTCCTCGGCGATGTTCGTCGCCCGGTCGCCGATCCGCTCGAGGTAGTGCGAGGCGATGATGATCCGCGTCCCGCGCTCGACGTTGGCCGGATCCTGGCGCATCAGCTCGACGACCTCGTCGAAGGTCGCGTGGTAGAGGCGGTCGATCTCGTCATCCTCGACCGCGACCTGGCGGGCCTTGATCGCGTCGGACTCGACGAGTGCGCGCAGGACCCCGTGGACGAGCACCGCGGCGCGCTCGGCCATCTCCGGCAGATTGACATATCGCGCGAGCGGCGGCTCGGGAGCGAGCTTCAGGACCGCCTTGGCGACAGACGCGGCGTGGTCGCCCATCCGCTCGAGCTCGTAGGTGACGTGGTCGAGGGTCAGCAGGTACCGGAGGTCCCGGGCGACCGGCGACTGCGTCGCGATCGTCACCGCGATGAGGCGCGAAACCCCGCGCTGTGCCTCATTGATGATCGCGTCACCGGTGACCACGTCGAGTGCGAGCGCTGCGTCATGGGCGACGAGTGAGCGTGCCGCCTCGCGGATCGCGGCCTCGACCAGCGAGCCCATCCGAAGGACCGAGTCGCGGATCAGTTGCTCCTCGCGGTCGAGGGCCTCCCGCGGCGGTGACGTGAGTGCTCGCCGCGCGTCCGGATTCGCCTCGTTCAGGATCTCGTCGATCTGGCTTTCCACGGCGACCTCCCCGGGCCTGCGCTGTCGGTCGTTGGTTCCCGATCCCTCGAGGGGATCGCCGTCCACCTGCTCGTCGGTCATCGCAGCCTTGCCTCCGTCATCCGAAGCGACCGGAGATGTAGTCCTCGGTCAGCTGCTCGGACGGATCGGTGAAGACCTGGTTGGTCGGTCCGAGCTCGACCAGGTAGCCGGCCCGATCCTCGGCCATCGTGAAGAACGCGGTCAGGTCGCTGACCCGGGCTGCCTGCTGCATGTTGTGGGTCACGATGATGATCGCGTATGTCTTGCGCAGCTCGCGCATGAGCTCCTCGATCCGCAGGGTCGAGATGGGATCGAGAGCCGAGGCCGGCTCGTCCATCAGGATGACCTCCGGCTCGGTGGCCAGGACGCGAGCGATGCACAGGCGCTGCTGCTGACCACCGGACAGGGCGAGCCCGGACTTCTTCCGGTAGTCGTCCTTGACCTCGTCCCACAGGGCGGCCCGCTGGAGGCTGGTGACCACCAATTCGTCCAGCGTCGTCCGATCCTTGAGGCCGCGCCGCCTGGGCCCGTACGCGACATTCTCGTAGATCGTCATCGGGAACGGGTTCGGTCGCTGGAAGACCATGCCGACCCGGCGCCGCAGCTCCACCACGTCGATATCCTCGGGCATGATGTCCTCGCCGTCGAGGGTGAGCGTGCCCGACACGGCAGCACCCAGGATGAGGTCGTTCATCCGGTTGAAGCAGCGCAGAACGGTGCTCTTGCCGCTGCCGGATGGCCCGATCAGGGCCATGATCGATCGTTCCGGGACGGCGATCGTCACGTCCTTGACCGCCACCCGACCGCCGTAGGTCACCGTCAATCCGTCCGCAGCCATCTTCATCGCGGTCGACAGGCTTTCACCTTCAGCCGCCGCGGAAGCGGTCATGGCCGTGTCGATATGGACGGAGATGGGGGCCGTCGGGGCCGTCGTCGAAGGCGCGGTCATGGCGTCGTCCTCGTTCATGCGGCGGTCAGGCGCCGGCTCAGGAAGCGCCCGAACGCCCGGGCTGAAAGATTGAAGACCATGACCGTCCCAAGCAGGATGGCGGATGATCCGTTGGCGACCTCGGTCACGAAGTTGCCGAGGCCCTCGGCGTTGTTCTTCCAGATGAACACCGCCAGCGTCGTGGCCGGTCGAAACGGGCTCCACGGCGAGCTCGGGTCGGACAGGTCGAAGTTGGTGAAGTCGTAGTGGGTCGGCGTCGATTGCCCGGCCGTGAACAGCAGGACAGCGGCCTCGCCGAAGACCCGGCCGGCGGTCAGGATGATGCCGGTGATGATGCCCGGGATGGCCAACGGCAGGACGACGTGCCGCACCGTCTGCCACTTCGTCGCGCCCAGGGCCAGGCTGCCGGCGCGTTCGTCCGGGGGGACCGCGCGGAGAGCCTGCTCGGTCAGCCGGGCGAGAAGCGGCAGGTTGAACAGGGTCAGGGCCATCGCCCCCGACAGCGCCGTGTAGCCCCAGCCGGTCAGGTTCACGAAGGCGATGAGTCCGAACAGCCCGACCACGATGGACGGGACCGAGCTGATCGCCTCCTCGGCGAACCGGATCGAATTCGTCAGGCGATTGTCGCCGGCGTATTCCGACATGTAGATGCCGGCCAGGATCCCGATCGGGACCGAGATCAGCATCGTCAGACCGAGGATGTACAACGAGTTCCAGAAGAGCGGGAAGATCCCACCGAGCTCGGTATCGCTCGGGTCGCCGAACAGGAAGGCCGGCGACACGACGCCGATCGAGGCGACCAGCAGGTACAGGATGATCCCGCCGAGCAGGGCAAGCGCCAGGATCGCCGTCGCCCACAGGACGCCGGTGGCGAGTCGGTCGGCTCGTTGGCTTCGACGCGATGATCTGCTGACCCGTCCCAGCGGGCGCGCCGGACTGGTCATGCCTGGCGCCGGTTCAAGCGGCGGACGATCGTGACGAACAGCATCGAGATCAGCAGCAGGACGAGGCCCATCGTCCACAGGACGTTGTTCCACGTCTCACCGAACACCGTGTTGCCCATGTCGAGGGTGATCTGGCTCGTCAGCGTCGTGAGTGGCTGTGTGAGCGCCGTGGGCATCACCGGGCGGTTGCCGATGACCATCTGGACGGCAAGGGCCTCGCCGGCGGCGCGGGTCGTGCCGAGCACGATGGCGGTCAGCGTGCCGGCTTTCGCACCCGGGATGAGGATGTGCCGGATGGTCTGCCAGCGGGTCGTCCCGAGGGCCAGCGACGCCGTGCGCTGATCCTGCGGGATGGCGACGTACGAGTCATATGTGACAGCGGTCACGGTGGGCAAGATCATGATCGCGACTACCAGCGAGCCGGCAAGCCAGCTGAACCCGAGCGTGAAACCGGCCCACGCGAAATTTCCCCGCAGGAACGGCACCAGGATGACGATGCCGAGCCAGCCCCAGACGACGCTCGGGATGCCGACGAAGACCTCCAGGGCCGGCTGGACGATCGCCTTGGCCCAGGGCGGCGCGATCTCGGACAGGAAGATCGCCAGCCCGATCGACAACGGCGCGGCGATGAGGACGGCGACCGCTGTGACCCCGATCGTCCCGGCGATGAAGGGCAGGATGCCGTAGCTCGGGTTCGATGAATCGGGAGCCCACCTGGTGTTGAGGATATCCCCCAGGGTCAGGCCGTTGACGAGGAAGAGCTGGATTCCCTGCCAGAAGATGAAGAGAAGCAGGACCGCGACCATGATCACCATCGACACAGCGGCGACCAGGACGATCCGGCGCTGGACGTCGAGTCGCTCCCGGAAGGACCGGGTCGTGCGCAGGCTGCGCAGGTCGTTGCGGATGACGGCGGTGCTCGCCATCGGACTATCGGTCCTCCCGTTGGGTGTGTCGAAATGGACCAGCGACCCTCGGTCCGATGGGACCGGGGTCGCTGGCAAGAGCCCTGCCTACTGGACGGGTGCGTAGTAGAGGGACGGGATCAAGGTCCCCTGGACTTCCGGGCCGAGCATGAAGTCGATGAACGCCTGGGTCAGCCCACTCGCTGCGCCCTTGGTGTACATGTTCCCGTTGGCGCTCAGCTTGTAGGTGCCATTGGTGATGTTCGCCGGCGTCGCGTCGACGCCATCGAGCTGGAGCGGCGTGACGCCGGCCTTGTTGGCCTGATAGTAGGCAAGACCGATGTAGCTGGTCGCGCCAGGGGTCGTGCCGACGGCCTTGGCGACGGTGCCGTTCGAGTCCTCGGTCAGGGTCGCCGAGGTCGCCTCGTCGGCGCCGTTGAGCACGACCTTCTTGAATACGGCGCGCGTTCCCGAGCTGGCCGGCCGGAGGATCAGCACGATGGCCTGGTCCGGTCCGCCGACGTCCTTCCAGTTGGTGGTCTTGCCGGTCCAGATGTCGCTGGCCTGCTGCGTCGTCAGGTTCGTGATGCCGGTGACACTCGAATTGACGACCATGACCCAGCCCTGCTTCAGGACGATGTGATTGACGAGCAGTGAGGACTGGTCGGGCTTGAGCTTCTCTTCGGCCGTGACGTCCGAGTTACCGATGTCGACGGCACCCGTGGCGACCTGGGTGAGGCCGGTGCCGGACCCGCCGCCCTGGACGTTGATCGTGGCGCCGGGGCACTCCTTGACGTATGCCTTGCCCGCTGCGTCGACCACCGGCTGCATCGCGGTGGAACCTGAGGCGGAGATGCTGCCGGCGACGCAGGCCATGGCAGCCGCGGATCCTGCGGCCGACGGGGCCGTGCTAGCCGGGGCAGTCGATGGAGCAGTCGAGGCGGCGCTCGATGGCGCACTGCTGGCGCCGCCCGATGAGCACGCCGCGAGCGCGATCGTGGCGACGACGGAGAGCGCTCCGATCCGTCGGGCGATGGATGCTGTCACGATGGTCTTTCCTCCTGTCGGCCGCGCCTCTGGGCGACGCGGTCTGGTTTCGGGGCATTCACGTCCGGTTTGACTGCTCCACCGTCGAGCCCGCTCGTGAACGCTGGTTTCGTCGCGGGTTAAGGGATTGTTAACGCCAAGGATCGAGGCGGTAGCCGATGCCGCGGACGGACACGAGGTGGACGGGTCGGTGCGGCAATGGCTCGATCTTCGCGCGCAGCCAGTGGACATGGACGTCGACGGCTCGCGGCAGGATGGCCGGGTGAGGTTCCCATGCCAGCTCCATGAGCTGACGTCGAGTGAAGGCGCGGCCCGGTTGGGAAGCGAGGACCGCCAGCAGCGAGTACTCGCGTGGACGCAGGTGGATACGGCCGTTGCCGTGTCGGAGCTCTCGGGACATGACGTCAAGCTCGAACCCGGGCGCGACACTCAGGCGCGTCTCCGGGTCTTCTTCGGGGCCGGCGTGCGACGCGCGGAAGGTCCTCTCGGGCGTGTCGAGGACGTCCATGGCAGCGATGGTCGCCCGGTTTCCTTAACCTCGCGTTCGGGGCCCATTAACGAGTCGTAAGTCGCGTGTGCCTCCGTCGGCCCGCGTGCGGTCAGCCGCTGGTCGTCGGCCCCGTACCGCGATAGGCCAGGACCTCGACCTTCTCGAGCGTGATCAGGCCGTCGCCGACCATCGCGTCGAGGTCGGGCAGGATGGCCCGGATCCGGTCTTCCTGGTCCACGACCTCGATCAGGATCGGCAGGTCTTCCGACAGGCGGAGCAGGCGCGTCGTGTGGAGGTGGGCGTTCGCCCCGAACCCTTCGATACCACGGAAGACGGTCGCGCCGGCGATGCGACGCTCGCGCAGGAACGAGACGACCGCCTGGTACAACGGCTTGCCGTCGTGGTGGTCGGCCTCACCGATGTAGATCCTGACGAGCAGGGCCGGTCCGTCGATGCGCATCAGATCGCCCTCCCGATGGTGAGACCGGCGAGGACCGCGGCAAGGCCGAGCAGCACCGAACCGCCGAGGTTCGCGATGGCCGGGACGTACGAGCCGTTCTCGATCAGGACCCACGACTCGAGCATGAACGTGGAGAAGGTGGTGTAGGCGCCGATGAACCCGATCATCACCGGGCCGCGGATGTCGGCCGGCAGGATCGCCCGTTCGGCGGTCATCGCGAACAGCAGGCCGAGCGCGAACGACCCGCTCAGGTTGACCGCGAGCGTCCCCCACGGGAAGGCGCCGGCGGTCCGGTCGGCCACGAACCCGTCAACCAGATAGCGCGAGATCGCGCCCGCGAACCCGCCGAGACCGATGAGCAGGAGCGGCATCGCCCGAGGATAGACGTGGCGTCGGTGTGGCGCACGCGCACCGGCGCACACCTGTTGTGCGTGGTGACGGCGTCGGAACGTGGCAGACTTCCCCCACGGGACCGTGTTCCCGACGCGATGGAGGCGACCGATGGCCAAGCGAGGCGCAGGGACGAAAGCGGCGGCGGGCATGATCGTGGACACCGTGGCCGGTGTCATCGTCGATGCCAAGGGCGTCGTGACGCCGGTCTCGGGTCGCGTGGCCCGTCAGATCCGCAAGCTCGAGAAGCGGCTCGTCGCCGCGCGCAAGACCGAATCGAAGCGGCTTCGACAGCTCGCCGCGGCCGAAGCGTCGAAGAGCCGCAGCCAGGTGGCCAAGCGGACCCACCAGGCGGCCGAGGCGGCGACCGAAGTGGCGGCGCTGGCCGTCCGCCTGACCGAGCTCGCCACCGAGGCCGTCGGGATGGCGGCACATGCCGTCAGTGGCGCGGCGAGCGACGCGGGCGAGACGGTCGGCGACGCCGGCAAGAGCATCGGATCGGCGGCGCTCAAGGCGGCCACCGTCCTGACCCCGGTCCAGGCGCGACCAGCCGAGCCGGTCGCCTCCGCTGCGGCTCCTGCAACCGCGGCCGTCGCTCCGGCCGCGGCGGCCAAGCCCGCGACGACCCGCAAGCCCGCCGCGCGGCGGTCCACCCGGGCAAAGCCGGCCGCCGCGAAACCCGCGACCCGGACCTCCCGGGCGAAGCCGGCGGCGGCCGCGGCGACGGCCGAGCCGACCGCCGCAGCCAAGCCCGCAAGCACGACGAAGCCCACCACGCCGAGGCGCACGACGAAGCCGGCTGCCAAGACCACGCCCGCGGCCACCGCGCCGACAGCCGCCCCGACGCCCGCCGCCGCGGCCACGCCGGCAACGAAGCGCGCGCCCGCGAAACCCCGGACCGCGGCCAAGCCCCGGACACCTGCGAAACCCCGGACGACCACCCGCCGAACGACGACCGGATCGACCGATCCGCAGCCCTGACGGTTCGACCCCCAGGCTGCCGGAGACGCCGTCGGTCGAGCGCCACGTTCGTCGGGGCCTCGGCGGACCTCGGCTCCAATTCGGTCCATCTCCTGGTCGCCCGCGCGGATGGCCATCGTCTCGAGACGCTGGCCGACGAGTCCGCCTTCCTGGGGCTGGGCTCGGCCGTCGCCGACCGCGGCTACCTCGGTCGCGCCGCCCGCGCCGAACTGACGGCGACGCTCATCCGGTTCGCGGCGATCGCCCGGTCGGCGGGTGCCCGCGGGATCACGTTCCTCGGCACGGAACCCATCCGGCGCGCGGCCGACGCGGCGTGCATCGTCGCGGACGCGGATGCCATCGACGGCGCCCGGCTGCATGTGCTGTCGCACGAGGAGGAGGCCTACCTCACGATCATCGGCGTGACCGAGGGCCGGCCGGTGACGCACGAGACGCTCGTCGTCGACATCGGCGGCGGCAGCTCGGAGTTCTGCGTCGTCGACCCGGTCCATCGGCCCCGAGCGGCCGGCGTCCGGATCGGGTCGGCCCGCCTGACCGACCGGTTCGTGACGCACGACCCGCCGACCGCGCGGAAGTGGCCGCGATGCGCGCGTCTGCAGCGGAGGCCGTCACGGACGCCCCGGCAGCCGCTCCGAGCCGAGCTCATCGCGGTCGGCGGCACGGCGTCGAACCTCATCAAGGTCCTGCCCGACGCCGCGGTCGACCGGATGCTGACGCGCGAGCGGATCGCGACGATCCAGGCGATCCTGGCCGAGGATCCGGCAGCGCGTGCGTCCGAGCGACACCTCGTCAATCCGATCAGGGCGCGGATCCTGCCCGCCGGCGCGACGATCATGGACGCGATCCTCGAGCGCTACGGGGCCGCCGCGATCCGCGTCTCCGAGGCCGGCCTGCGCGAGGGCGCGATCCTCGCCACCGAACACGGCGGGGCGACCTGGCGCGACCGCCTGCCGGCCCTCGCCCACGGCTGGCGAACCTAGGCGGCCATCCGGCCGCCTCTCATCACAACCCGGCGACGACCCGTCCGAGCGTCCGTCGGAAGGTGACACCCGCGACGCCGCGCCATGGCGCCCCGATCGTCCGGCGCAGCCGCGCGACCTCGCGCTCGCGGCTGACGAGGTAGCGCCCGATCGCCGCGCTCTCCAGGCCGGACAGCTCACCGGAGTGCTCGACGAGGAATGTCCGTGCCATCGACGCGGCGACGTCCGCGTCGTTCATCAGGCCGAGGTGGTCCTGGAGCGCGGTCACCCGGGCGATGAGCGGCGCCGCATCGTCACCGAGCGCCTCGCGCACGAATTCGAGCGAGTAGCGCAGCCACTTGCCGGCGATGCGCAGTTCGTGGAGCGTCTCGACATCCGCCCAGCGCAGGACGGGTTCGTAGCCGCGGACCTGCTCGTAAGCGGCCCAGATCCGCGACGCGGTGGTGTCGCGGACGCGATGGGGCTGCGTCGGCCCGACCGGAACCACCATCGCGCCCTCGGTCCGGACGAAGTCTCGGTAGTCGTCGACCCAGCGCCGGTAGCCGTCGGAATCGAGCTCACGGATGAGCAGGATCCGCGCGTCGTCGCGATGCTGGCGCCACTCGTTCAGCAGCGGTTCGATGGCGCGCTGCTCGGTGACCGGCAGGTCGGCGCGATAGAGGTCGGCCGCCTCGAGCAGGACGTCCAGGTCGCGCACCGCGCCGAGCCGCGACGCGATCTCGCGCAGGCCGTTGCGATAGCGCTTCGTCCGGCCCGCCCGGAAGGACGTGCCGAAGACGCGCCACGCCGCCCGTTGTCGCCGGGTCGCCACGCGCATCGCATGGAGTTCCTCGGCCTCGTGCCCGAGGCGGGTGCCGGCCTCGCGCGCGAGCATCCGTGCGAGGTGGAACTTCATGACCTTGCGGCCGGCTTCGGCGATGTGGTCGTCCTGGGTCACCCCCGGGGTCTTGCCCACGACCAGGCGCGTGTCGGCGACCGGTGACTCCTCGACGGCCTCGCTGACCACGTCGGACGTCGATGGCGTGACAGGCGGATAGTCCGGATGCGACTCGGTCGGCATGTCGGCGTCCTGGGCATCCATCGCTGTCGGACCGCTGGCCACGACCTGACCGGCTCGTCGTCGGCGTGGCCCGAGCCGGACCGACTCGAGGGCGGCCTCCAGCTTGCTGCCGGTCGCCGGCGCCAGCGACGGGTCGGCCGAGAACACCTCGGCGAGCCCGGTCAGTCGCTCCTCGGCGCCCTTGACGAGCTCGGCCTCGAGCTCGACGAACCGATCGACGACGCGCGAGCGCGACACGACGTCGACCTCGTCCAGGCTCAGCTCGACCCGGGTATCGCCGTCCCGCACGATGCGCTTGCGCCGGAGCTGGCGGATGGTCACGAGCTCGACCAGCGGCGCGTCGCCGGCCACTTCGAGCACGAGCGACCGCGCGTCCGAGGCCGGCCACTCGAGCGGACCGACGGTGCGATCCGCGGGACCTTCGAGCTCCTCACGGCGGACCGATCCGCCGGCACCCTCCGTCCGGGCCAGCGACTTGACCGAGACGACCGTGCCGCGGCCGGTCTGGCGGATGCGACAGGCGTAGCCCGCACGGGCGATCGCGCCGTCGGCGGTGTCCACGTAGTGATCTTCGAATTGCGAAGAACGCGCGGCAGCCGAACCGCTGAACGAGCCGATCTCGTCGGCCACGAGATACCGCTCTGCGGCGGCGAGGTCGACGACCCGGTACTTGAGCTCGACCTCGGTCGGACGCGCCTCGTCGGTCATGCCCGCGGGTCCAGCGAGCCGGCACCGGAGCCCGGTCGACGCGGAGCGGCCACGACGCCACCATGCGCGAGCGCGTCTTCCTTCATCGTTTCGAAGGTGTCGATGGTGCCCTCCCGGCCCTCGAGCTGTTCGGTCCGGATCCAGGTCGCATCCGGCTGGAGCTGCCATGAGCGGCGGTCGTCCGCGAGCATGACATCGATGATCTGGGCGAGCCGGCCCTGCGCCTCGTGGTCCTCGACCGGTGCGACCGCCTCCACCCGCCGATCGAGATTGCGATCCATCAGGTCGGCCGAGCCGATGTACCACTCGCGGTCGCCGCCGTTCTCGAAGCTCCAGATCCGCGAGTGCTCGAGGAACTCGCCGATGATCGAGCGGACCCGGATGCGCTCCGAGACGTCGGGCAGGCCGGGCTGCAGCGAGCATGCCCCCCGGATGATGCAATCGATGGTGACGCCGGCATTCGACGCGCGGTAGAGCGCCTCGATGACCGCGACGTCGACGATCGCGTTGAGCTTCAGGACGATGCGCGCCGGCCGGCCGGCCGCGGCGTGGCCCATCTCGCGCTCGACCAGGTCGAGGAAACGTGAGCGCAGGCTGTGCGGCGCCACGAGCAGCCGGCGGAAGGACCGCTGGCGCGACAGGCCGGTCAGGTTGTTGAACAGGTCGGTCACGTCCGCGCCGAGCTCCGGGCGGCAGGTGAGCAGGCCGATGTCCACGTACAGTCGGGCGGTCTTCGGGTTGTAGTTGCCCGTCCCGATGTGGACGTAGCGGCGCAGGCCGGAGCCTTCGCGCCGGACCACGAGTGCGGTCTTGGAGTGCGTCTTGAGCCCGACCAGCCCGTAGACGACGTGAGCGCCGGCGCGCTCAAGCTTGCGCGCCCAGACGATGTTCGCCTCCTCATCGAAGCGGGCCTTGATCTCGACCAGGACGACGACCTGCTTGCCCCGCTCGGCTGCCCGGATGAGCGACTGGACGATGGGCGAGTCGCCCGATGTCCGGTACAGGGTCTGCTTGATGGTCAGGACCTCGGGGTCATCGGCGGCCTGGGTGATGAACCGCTCGGTCGAAGCCGCGAACGACTCGTACGGGTGGTGGACCAGGATGTCGCCGGCGCGGATCGCGGCGAACACATCGGCCGGTTCGTCTTCATCGGGCGGGATGAGACGAGGTGGCGTGACCGGCGACCAGGGAACGGGCTTCAGGTCGGGCCGGTCCACGTCGGCGATCGACCACAGCCCGGTCAGGTCGAGCATGCCGCTGACCTCGTAGCTGTCGCTTTCGCTCAGGCCGAGGCCGCGGAGGAGCAGCGCGCGGGTCTCGGCTGGCATCGACCGTTCGACCTCGAGCCGGACAGCGGCCCCGAACCGACGACGCCGGAGCTCCTCCTCGATGGCGAGCAGGAGGTCGTCCGCCTCATCCTCCTCGATCTCGAAGTCGGCGTTGCGGGTGACCCGGAAGAGATGGTGCTCGTCGATCTCCATCCCCGAGAAGAGCGTGTCGAGGTTCTCCTCGATGACCTGGTCGATCAGCACGTAACGCCACGGCTCGACCTCGAGCAGGCGCGGCAGGATCTGCGGCACCTTGACCCGCGCGAAGCCGCGCTCGCCGGTCTCCGGATCGCGCAGACCGACGGCGATCGACAGCGACAGGGTCGAGATGTACGGGAACGGATGACCCGGGTCGACCGCCAGCGGGGTCAGGACCGGGAAGATCTCGTCGAGGAAGCGCTGGCGGAGCGCCTCGTGATGCTCCGGGATGGCGGCATAGTCGACGATCTCGATGCCCTCGGCGGCGAGGGCTCGCCGGACCGACACGAAGATCTGCGAGTGGTCGGCGACGAGGTCGAGGACGCGTCGCCGGGCAGCCGCCAGCTGCTCCTCCGCCGTCCGTCCGTCGGGTGAGCGATGGACCTTGCCCGCGTCGACCTGCTGCCGCAGGCCGGCCACCCGGACCTGGAAGAACTCGTCGAGGTTGCCGGCGAAGATGGCCAGGAACTTGACCCGCTCGAGGAGGGGGTTGCGCTCGTCGCGAGCCTCATGCAGGACGCGGGCGTTGAACTCGAGCCAGGACAATTCCCGGTTGAGGTACGGGAAGGTCGCCTTCGCACGCGTCGCGCGGCGCTGGCGTGGCGCGACCGTCGGTCGAGCGGGTGCGCCGGGTTCGATCGCGGCCATGGGTGAGGGTGTCCTCTATGTCGGGTCGGGACGGCTCGCCATGCGCGTGCGCCCCGGCCGGCGAGGATAGCATGCGCTCAGGCTGGATCCTCCGGGACGTACCGCCGTTCGCCCGACCTGGGATCGAGCCAGACGCGCATCCGTTCGCCCGAGGTCGGGTCGACGAAGACCTCGTCGCTGCGCCGGAACCGCGGGTCCAGCTGCGTGCCGGGAGGTTCGCCACCGGCCGGGCCGGTCGGCAGGCCGGCCCGATCCGTCGCCTCCGAGCGATAGCGGACACGCTCGATGAGCGCGGCCACGATGAACGCCATCCCGGTCGCTCCCAGCCAGAAGCCGCCGACGGTGCCGGCCCCGCCGGCCAGCCCGATCAGGAGGAGGCCACCGACCAGCATCGTGATCCCGAGCAGCAGGACGACGATGCGGGCCGCCCCGAGTCCGTAGCTCATCGGTCGCTCATTCGGCCGTCGGTGTCCCCGCCGTGGCATCCGGTGTGACGATGACGGCCGTCCCATAGGCGACGATCTCGCTCATCGTGCCCGACAGCTCGGAGCTGTCGAAGCGCATCGACAGGATGGCGTTCGCGCCGAGAACGGTGGCGTTGGCGACCAGTCGGTCGAGCGCCTGGCGACGGGTATCCTCGAGCAGGCTGGTGTACTCGTGGATCTCGCCACCACCGAGCGACCGCAGCCCGGCCATCAGGTTGCCTCCCAGCCCGCGGCTGCGGACGACGAGGCCGAAGACCATGCCCTTGCTGTCGACGATCCGGTGACCTGGGAGATAGGGCGTCGTGACGACGATCATGCGTGCTCCTCATGGCGGTCGGCGATCGGTGTGGCCAGCGCACCCGGCCCGCTCGCGCCGCGGGACGAGCAGGCTTCGCACGGACAGCGATCGCGCAGCATCGTGAAGGTGTAGAAACCGGTGTGGTGGCCGTCGGCCCAGGTCGGCGCGATGGCATAGCCGCCGACCATCGAGACATCGGTCAGGCGCGTCTGGTCGTCCGTGAGCGTCGGGCCGCTGTCGAGCCAGCCGGGCATGCCGGCTTCGCCGCGGCAGAAGGCGCATGGACACAGCCAGCGCAGCGTCGTGGTGTCGTAGGCGGTCTCGTGGCCGTCGTCCCAGACGATCCCGAGACGGCCGGCCCCGCGATCGGCGTGGATCGAGACGGGGGTGGTGCCGTTCATCCCGTCGATCGTACCGCGTCGGACCATCCGAGGACGCGTGAGCGGCGGACCGCGGAAGTGGTGCGGAGGGTCACCGTTGGGGCGGGGATCGCCGGGAATCCCGGCTATCCTCCGCGGGTGAGCCTCGATATCGACCACGTCACCAAGCGGTTCGGCGCGACGACGGCCCTCGACGGGCTGACGTTCGAGGTCGGGCGGGGCGAGGTCTTCGGCTTCCTCGGCGCCAACGGTGCCGGCAAGACGACGACCATGCGGATCTGCCTCGGCATCATCCGGGCCGATTCGGGCGAGATCCGCTGGGCCGGCACACCGACCGCCGACGTGCCACGCCGGACCTGGGGCTACCTGCCGGAGGAGCGCGGGCTCCATCCCCGGATGACCGTCCTCGACCAGCTCGTCTACTTCGGGTCGCTGTACGGCGAGCCGCCCGAGCGGGCGAAGCGCGAGGCGCTGGCCTGGCTGCGCCGCTTCCGCATCACCGACTACGCGGGCCGCCGGGCCGAGGAGCTGTCGAAGGGCAACCAGCAGAAGGTCCAGTTCATCGCGGCCGTCCTCCACGATCCAGAGGTCCTGCTGATGGACGAGCCATTCACCGGTCTCGATCCGGTCAACCTGATCCTGCTGCGCGAGGCGTTCATCGAGCTGCGCGATCGCGGCCGGACGCTCGTCTTCTCCACCCACCAGATGGAGGCCGCCGAGGCGCTCTGCGAGTCGGTCGCGATCGTCGACCACGGTCGGCTGGTCGCGGGCGGACGCGTGCGCGATCTCAAGCGGGCGAGCGGCCGGCGAACGCTCCGGATCGTCGCCGATGAGGGTGCGCCGGCGGCTTGGCTGGCGACGCTGCCCGGCGTGGAAGCCGTCCGCCAGGACGCCATCGGCGCCGAGCTCGAGCTCGCACCATCGGCCGACCCGAGCGCCATCCTCGCCGCGATCGTCGGTCGGGGTGCTGCGGTGACGCGGTTCGACCTTGCCGAGCCGAGTCTCGAGGCGCTGTTCATCGAGCATGTCGGGCGTCCGGCGGATGACGACGCGACGCTTTCGACCGAGGTCGTGGCTTCATCGGTCCGGGCCGGGAGCCCGGCCTGATGTCGCGGCGCGATCCCCTGCTGCCGAACGCGGCCATCGTCGCCCGGCGCGAATACCGGGACCGGACCCGCAGCCCGCTGTTCCTGGGCTCGACCATCGTGCTGGCTGCCATCGCCATGATGGTGGCCATCGCGCCGATCGCGATCCGCTATGTCGACCGCCAGACCGTGACCCGGATCGCCGTCGTGTCCGACGAGGCAGACCTCGCCGAGCGCGCGGTGTCCGTCGCCGACACGCTCCTCAACATCCCGCCGACCGGCGCCGATCTCACGCACTGGAACAAGCCCTACCAGGTCGAGACGATGGCGGATGCCGCCGTCGCCGAGGAGATGCTCCAGGACGGACGCGTGGGTGGGGTGATGATCGCCCGGCGATCGTCCACCGGCCAGATCGACGTCGCCCTCAGGACCAGGGAAGGCCCGACCAGCGCTCGGAGCCAGATCCTGAGCGTGGCCGCGTTCGGCGTCGGTGTCCTCGACTGGAGCGCCCGGCTGCCACCCGGCGCCGAGCGAGCCCCGTTCCTCACCCCGACCTACCGCATCGAATCGGTCAATACGGCCTCGGACGGCGGAACGCCGCTCGACACGCGCCAGGCGGCCAGCCGCTACGTGCTCGGGATCTTGTTCGTGATCCTGCTTCTCATCTCGATCGTCATCTACGGCATGTGGGTCGCCACCGGAGTGGCGGCGGAGAAGAGCAGCCGGGTGATGGAGCTGATGATCAGCGCCGCGTCGCCACGCCAGATGCTGACCGGCAAGGTCGTCGGCATCGGCTCCGCTGGACTGACCCAGTACGTCGCGATCGCCGGTCCGGCGCTGGTCTTGCTGGTGCTCCAGGATCGCATCGCCACGGCCATGCTGGGGCCGGACTGGGTCAGCGGTGCGCCGCTCGGTGGCCTGACCCCAGCCCTGCTCGTCGGCTACGGCGTCTTCTTCCTGCTCGGGTTCGTGCTGTTCGCGCTCATCTACGCGGCGATGGGCTCGTTCGTCAGCCGGCCGGACGACCTCCAGACGCTGTCACTCCCGCTGAGCCTGCTGGCGATGGCCGGCTACCTCATGGCGATCGTGGCGCTGGGCGGGGGGACCGGGATCATGGTCACGGTCGGCTCGTTCCTGCCGCCGTTCAGCCCGTTCGTGATGCTCGCCCGGCTGATGGTCTCGGCCGTCCAGCCATGGGAGGTCCTGCTGTCGGTCGGCCTGCTCGTGGCGGCCATCGCGGCGGTCGCCGTGGCGGCGACCCGGATGTACGCGGCGGGCGTGCTGCTGTACGGCCAGCGTCCGGGTCTGCGCGCGTTCGTCGCGGCGGCGCGCCGAGGCTGACCGGTCAGTCCTCGTCGAGGGGCAACCGACTGATGAGCGCCAGGACGGGCGCGGCGGCCGCGGTCGGCGGCTCGATCTCGATCTCGCCCTCCGCGGCTCCCACGGCTCCCGCTCCGTGCCCGGGCGTCGCCGCAACGAACCGCCATAGCCGGCTGCGGACCCCGGGAAGGTAGGGGCTCGCCCGCTGGCGGGCGAGGATCCCCGCGATGCCCTGGGCAACGGCCGCGTCGAACAGCGCGACGCCCTCGGTGGCGATGGCCGGCACGGCGACCACCTCGTCGCCCGGACGCAGCACGCGACGAAGCGCCTCGCGGCGGCGAACCAGCGGGTGCGACAGGAGCGACCGACCGTCGAGGTGGAGCAGGTCGAAAGCGAGGTAGGCGACGGGCCGTCCTGGCTCGCCCGCGAGACGTCGCGCGAGCTCGGCATGATCGGCCCGTCCGGCCGCGTCCACGACCACCAGCTCGCCGTCGAGGATGGCCGACCGGGCAGCGACCCGGACCGCCAGCCCGGCCAGTTCCGGCAACGCGGCGGTCACGTCCCGGCCGTTGGCATCGCGGACGACCACCCCGCCGCCGCCGGCGATCTCCGCCGGGCCGACCGCGACCAACGCGCGCTCGCCGCCCCACCACGGCTCGAACAGGTGCTCGTCCGAATCGAACGGCTCCGGCAACGGGCGTGGAAGCATCGGCCGCAGGTCCGGGAGATCGGGCAGCCCGTCGGCCTCGAGGCGCAGCGAGAGCTGATCGGCCATCGTCGGTCGATGGTAGACCGCTAGACTTCGGGGCGTCCCGACCGATGGAGATATGCCGTGCCGCGCGCGCCTCGCCCCGATGACCTGTACCGCTTGCGCATCGCCGCCGAACCGCGCCTGTCGCCCGATGGTCGCCACGCGGTCGTGGTCGTGCAGACCGTGGCGCCCGGGTTCGATGGCTACCGTCATGCGCTGTGGCTGGTCGGCACCGATGGCGCGGCGCCGCCCAGGCAGCTGACCCTCGGGGCGAAGCACGACGGGCACCCCCGCTACTCGCCCGATGGGCGGACGCTCGCGTTCATCTCCGATCGACGGGTCGCCCTCGACGACGACCCGCCCGAGTACGGGCGCGAGGCGTCCGCGACCGTGATGCGCGAGCGAGAGGATGCCGATCAGGTCTACCTGCTGCCGCTCGATGGCGGTGAAGCGCGGCGCCTGACCGACCTGCCGCGCGGGGTGACCGATCTTGCCTGGTCGCCGGACGGATCGCAGCTCGTCGTCGTCAGCACATCCCACGGCGCGACCCGCGTCGAAGACGATCGCCGGCGCGGTATCGAACGCCGGCACGACGCCGGGCTGCCGCCCGAGTCCGACTACCGCTTCATCGACCGGCTCGACTACATGCTCAACGGGGCCGGATTCACGTACGACAAGATCGGCCACCTCTGGCTGGTCGACGTCGCGACCGGCGCGACCAGCCGGCTGACCGATGGGCGCGCCGCCGACGGACAGCCCGCCTGGTCGCCGGACGGCCGCCGGATCGCCTTCACCTCGAACCGCCGACGCGATGCCGACCTCATCGCGGAGCACCGGGACATCCACGTCGTCGACGTCGCGACGCGAGCGGTCAGTGCCATCACGCGCGGCCCGCGCTCGGTCTTCGCGGCGCCGACGTGGCTGCCCGACGGCGAGACGATCGTCGCGCTCGGCCACCGGCTGGAGGGCGGGGCGGGGAGCCGCAATGACATCTGGCTGTTCGCGGCGAACGGCCGCGACGCCATCCCGACCGGCGGCCGCAACCTGTCCGCCCAGCACGACCTGATGCCGGGATCGGGCATGAACAGCGACGTGACCAAGGGTGAGAGCCCGATCCTGGTCGCCTCGAAAGGCGGCCG
Organism: uncultured Chloroflexia bacterium; assembly: GCA_963782715.1. Classification (GTDB taxonomy): domain Bacteria; phylum Chloroflexota; class Limnocylindria; order Limnocylindrales; family CSP1-4; genus SPCO01. The sequence continues at coordinate 77,915 of CAWAKU010000006.1, read as the reverse complement.
CTGGCTCCACTTCGCGGCTCCGATCGCGGGTGCCTACGAGCTCTGGCGGATCGCCGTCGCCGACGGCCGGGTCGAGCGGCTGACCGACGGCCAGCACTATGTCTCGGGCTGGCACGCGGTGCCGCACGACGACGGCGGTGGGGTCCGGATCGCCTACCTCCGTTCGAGCGCGACCGAGACGCCCGATCTGTGGGTGCTCGACGCGGGCGGCACGAGCAAAGGCTCGAAAGCGTCGCGGCCACGCCGCCTGACCGAGTTCAACGCGGACGTCCTCGGCGAGCTCGACCTTCGCACCCCGGTCGAGCGCCACGCGACCGTCGACGGCTGGGACATCCAGGGCTGGTTCATCCCGGCGGGCGAGGGCGCCCGGCCGCTCGTCGTCGAGATCCACGGCGGCCCGCACACGCTGTACGGCTGGTCGCTCGTGTGGGAGTTCCAGATCCTCGCCGCATCGGGGATCGGCGTCTTCTACTGCAACCCGCGCGGCTCGGAGGGGTACGGCGAGGCGTTCAACGACGCGAACCACCGGGATTGGGGCCCCGGCCCGACGCGCGACGTCCTGGCAGGGGTCGATGCGCTCGTCGCCGACGGCCTCGCGGACCCAGATCGGCTCGGCGTCACCGGCGGCTCGTACGGCGGCTATCTGACCAGCTGGATCGTCGGTCACGACGATCGGTTCCGAGCGGCGATGACCTGTCGCTCGGTCAACGAGATGAGCGTGCTGTTCACCACCGGCGACATCTCGGGCGGGGACTGGGCGCGACTCGAGTTCGAGACCACGCCCTGGGACGACCCGGACTACTTCCGCGAGATCTCGCCACTGACCTACGCCGACAGGATCCGGACGCCGCTGCTCATCCAGCACTCGGAGCGCGACATCCGCACGACCATCGCCCAGGCCGAGGCACTGTTCACCATCCTGCGCACGCTCCGCCGGCCGGTCCGTCTCCTCCGCGTGCCGGAGGAGACGCACGAGCTCACCCGCTCCGGGACGCCATACCGGCGGATCGAGAACCTGCGCGTCGTCGAGTCGTGGTTCCGCCACTTCCTGGTGGACGGCAAGCGCGGGCTGCCGCCGCTGCCCAAGGTTCGCGGGGGCCGTTAGGCGCAGCACCTCCCTCGTGGACGCGGCCGGATCGAGGTGTATCCTCACCGTCCCATGACCGCCACCCGACGCCCCGATTCAGCGACCCGCGAGCGTGCCGACGAGCTGATCCGCGCCTGGGATGGGCGCCCGGGACCGCTCGGCAGCCTGCTCGGCCGGGTCACCGCGGTCGACCAGGTCGGCGTCGAGCAGCGCGTCGACGCCCTCCGGAAGCGCTCGATCAAGAAGGCGTCGAAGGTCTGGGCGCTGAACCTGGCCATCTCGATGATCGACCTGACCACCCTCGAGGGGAAGGACACGCCGGGCAAGATCCGGGCGATGTGCGTCAAGGCGATGCGCCCGATGCCGGGCGACCCGACCATCCCGTCCGTTGCCGCGGTGTGCGTCTACCCGACGTTCGTCGCCGAGGCGAAGGATGTCCTGCGCGGCTCGTTCGTCAAGGTCGCCAGCGTCGCGACCGGCTTCCCGTCGGGTCAGACCTTCGGTGACATCAAGGTCGCCGAGGTCCGTGCCGCGGTCGAGGCGGGCGCCGACGAGGTCGACATGGTCATCGACCGGGGTGCCTTCCTTGTCGGGCGATTACCTGACCGTCTTCGAAGAGATCGTCGAGGTCAAGGAGGCAGCCGGCGACGCGCACCTCAAGGTGATCCTGGAGACCGGTGAGCTCGAGACGCTGGACAACGTCCGACGGGCCAGCGTCCTGGCCATGGCCGCCGGTGCCGACTTCATCAAGACCTCGACCGGCAAGGTGACGCCGGCGGCCACGATGCCGGTCAGCCTGGTGATGCTCGAGGCCATCCGCGACTTCGAGCGCTCCACCGGACGGCAGGTCGGGATGAAGCCGGCCGGTGGGATCCGGACCGCCAAGGAGGCGATCCAGTACCTGGTGATCCTGTACGAGACCCTCGGTCCGCGCTGGATGTCGCCAGACTGGTTCCGCTTCGGCGCGTCGTCGCTGCTGAACGACCTGCTGATGCAGATCGAGTTCCAGCGCAGCGGCCGCTACCAGGACCCGGACGACTTCACGCTCGACTAGGGGCGAATGGCTGGCCCCTCGCTGTGGAACACGAACGACGGCAGGTCCTGTTCCTGGACGCTCGGGGGCGGTCAGGCAGGCGAGGGCCGAGGAACAGGTTGCCGGCGTGGCTGCGTGACTGGAGCCATCGTCGGCCCGACACCCCACGGTGAGCCATCGCCCGCCGTCGAGTGTCGGGATGGACGAGTGTCGATGCGCGAACGACGTTCGCTGGGTGGTTCAGGGGGCCGATGAAGCCGTCGGGAACGACGGGGCGGGCGGCAGCGCCGCGACGACCGGCTGCCACGAGCCATCGGTCGAGTCACTGAGCGTCACGTCCGGCTGGCTGCCATCGATGGTGACCATCGACAGGTGGAACGCGTGATCCGGGTCCGGAAGCTTCGGGTCAACCAGGAGCATGGCGAGCCGTGTCCCATCGGGCGACCACCTGAGAGGCCAGTCGCATTGATCGGCCAAGGGCTCGAGACGCTTCTCGTCGGTCCCATCCGCGTTGACGACCCAGGCGCGGACCGAACATCCACGGTCCTGGAAGCGCTCCGCGGGGTCCACGACGCGGACGTAGGCGACGCGTCGCCCATCCGGGGACCATGCCGGCGCCCACGCAGGTCCCCACGGCGGCGAGTTCTCGATCTCCGTGGCGGTCGACTGGGTCCCGACGACCCGCTGCCCCGAGCCGTCAGCCTTGAGGATGACGACATTGCCCTTGTCGTTCGTCGTCAGGAGCTCGTTCGAGTCAGGCGACCAACGCGGTCCACTCCTGACCTGCGACATGTCGCCACGCGGACCTGGCCCGATACGCCGGGATGTCAGCGAGCCCGACCTGCCGCCGTCCGTCCCGACGTCCGCGACATAGGTCCCGGTGTCGACCCCGTTGCCGCTCCCCAGGAACGCGATCCGTTTCCCGTCGGGAGACCAGCTCGCGCCAAGGCCGAACATCTGCCCGGCGATGAGCTTCACGGCGGGAGCCGAACCATCACTGGGCACGATATACAGGTCGTTCGCCGTAGTGCAGTCGGCGTTGGCCGGGAAGATGACGCTGCGCCCGTCGGGCGACCAGGCCATATCCCCCAACGCGCAGGCGGAATTGGTGGCCGGGATGGTCGCCACGGTCACGGGGTGGCCGCCGCCGGCATCGGCGATCACGATCGAATTGTTCCCGGGCAGCCAGGAGCGGTAGGCGATGTGCGTGCCATCTGGTGAGAATGCCGGCCCCCTCTTGGTTCCAGCTCCGGACGTCAGCTGGCGCAGGTCGGTCCCGTCGGCACGGACGGTGAAGATCTCACCGTCGGTCTGGCTCCCCAGACCGCCGACGTACGATGCGAAGGCGTAGACGGCGCTGCCGCCCGTCGGGATCTCGACCGGCTTCCGCAGGAAGCGTGAGCCGGCGATCACGAGCGTCGCGACGAGGGCCACGACCAGCAGCCCGATGATGAGCAGCCAGGCCATCCGCAGAGGCGGCATCGTGGTCTGGCCGGAGATCTTGGTCGCCATGGGAAGCCACCTTTCCAGGTTGGCCCAGGCCGTCCGCTGTCGGGTGTTCCGTGTCCGCTCCAGGACCGCACCGAGGTACGGCGGCGCGGGCACGAAGCCCGGGTCGTCCGTCCACCGCGTGAGCATCCGGTCGAGATCGTCGTGATGCGTCATCAGGAACGACCCTCCGTCAGCCCAGGCTGGACGCGAGCGTCCGAATCGAGTGCCGCCCGCAGCGCCTGGGTGGCCCGGTGGAGGCGCGACTTCGCGGTCCCCAGCGGGATGCCCATAGCGGCGGCGGCGTCCGGAAGCGGCAGGCCAAGGTAGTAGTGAAGGACGATCACGGTGCGCTGGTCCGGGTCGAGATGGCGAACGCCACGCTCGATCTGGTCGCGGTCGGCCGAGGCCGACTGCGTATCCGACACCGAGAGGGGATGGATCTCGGGAAGCTCGACCTCGATGCTCCGGCGCTTGACCTTGCGCAGCTCATCGCGGCAGGCGTTGAGGAAGAGCGCATGGAGCCAGGCCTCGAAGCGATCGGGATCGCGCAGTCTGGGCAGGTCCCGCCAGCACCGGACGAGCGTCTCCTGGACGGCGTCCTGCGCACGATAGGGATCCCTGAGGATGAGCCGAGCCGCAGCGTCCAGCCGGCCGCTCGTGGCGCCTGCCAGCACGGCGAAGGCGTCATGATCGCCCTTCCGCGCCCGCTCCACGAGGTCTCGCTGCACGTCTGCCCTCGGTTCTCGCGCGGCCGCTTTGGTCGCGTCTAGAGTCTATTGGCGGAAACGCTGGTGGAATCGTTCCAAACTTGCCGGGCTATGGCTTGACCTTCAAGTGACTCGAAGGTGTACGGTGAACGCATGAAGGTCTCGGAGCTGGCCGAACGAGCGGGGATCGCAGCGTCAGCGGTGCGCTGGTACGAGTCGGTCGGCATCCTGCCGCCGGCCGATAGGCAACCGAACGGCTATCGCGAGTACGCCGACGAGGATCTGGCCCGGCTGCGCCTCGTGGTCAGCCTGCGCCGGCTCGGCCTCGGGCCGGAAGACGCCGGCCGGATGGCCCGCCTGTGCCTCGAGCACGGCGAGGTCGACCGTGACCTGGTCCCGCTGATCGTCGGTCAACGGGCGGCCATCGCCCGCCAGCGCGACGATCTCGATCGTCTCGACGGCGAGCTCGTCGACCTCGAATCGACCATCGCAGCGGCGAGCCGCGCTCGCGGCAGCCGGAAGGAACGACCCATGTCCGACGCTCCCATCCGAGTCCTGTTCGTGTGCACCGGCAACAGCGCTCGCAGCCAGATCGCGGAGGCGGTGCTGACCCGTCTGGGCGGATCGGACTTCGAGGTCTTCTCCGCCGGGACCGAACCGAAGGGCGTCAACCCGTTCTCGGTGCGCGTCCTCGCGGACGCGGGCATCGACTGGTCCGGCGCGCGCAGCAAGTCGGTCGAGGAGTTCCTCGGCCAACCCTTCGACTACGTGATCACCGTCTGCGACCGGGCGCGTCAGTCATGCCCGATCTTCCCCGGGCAGCACAACACGTTGCATTGGGGCCTCGAGGACCCGGCTGAGGTCGAGGGTTCGGACGCCGAGCGCCTGGCTGCGTTCCAGAAGACCTATCTCGAGCTTCATCAGCGGATCAGGCCGTTCATCGAGGTCGCCTTGCGCGCCGCCGGTCGCGAGCGTGGCGCGTCGATCGCGGGTTGAAGCCACTCCCGCTCGGGCCGGCGCTCGTCGCTGAGGCGATCGGGACGTTCGCCCTCGTCTTCGCCGGCTGTGGCGCGATCGCCGTCCACACCATCGGCGACGCTGGTGTCGCGGCGGCCTTCGGCCTGGCGATCATGACCATGGTCTATGCCCTCGGCCACGTCTCGGGCGCGCATTTCAATCCGGCCGTGACGGCCGGATTCGCCGTGGGTCGCCACTTCCCGGCGACCCGGGTCGTGCCGTACTGGGCGGCCCAGGTCGCTGGATCGATCGCCGCCGCGACACTTCTTCGGATCAGCCTCGGCGACGTGCCCATCGGCGTCACCCAGCCTGCGAGCGGTGACGGGCAGGCATTCGTCTGGGAATGCGTCCTGACGTTCTTCCTGATGCTCGTGATCGTCGGGGTCACGACCGACACCCGGGCCGTCGGCCAGGCGGCCGCCATCGCCATCGGCGGCGCAGTGGCGCTCGGTTCGCTCGTCGGCGGGCCGGTCAGCGGTGCCTCGATGAACCCGGCTCGCTCGATCGGACCGGCGTTGGTCAGTGCCGACCTGGCGCATCTGTGGATCTACCTCGTTGCGCCGCCGGTCGGGGCGATCGCCGGGGTCCTCGTCTACCGCCTCCTCAAGGGCTGACCTTTACGTGAACGTGAAGGTTGTGGTACGGTTGGGGGGAAGATGTCCCTGCCCACCACCCCGCGCCTCCTCCGGATCAACGAGGTCGCAGCCGAGACCGGCCTGACCACTCGCGCGATCCGCTACTACGAAGAGATGGGCCTGCTCGAGCCGGCCGCCCGGTCCGACGGCGATTACCGCCTCTATGACGCGTCCGATCTCGAGCGCCTCCAGTTCATCCGCAGCCTGCGCGACGATGCCGGCTTCTCGCTCGCCCAGATCGGCCAGCTGCTCGAGGACGACGCGGCGCGCGAACGCAACCGGGCGCGGATGCACCAGACGAACGATCCCGACGAACGACGCTCGCTGGTGCTCGACGCGCGGGCGCGGGTCGACCACCAGATCGAGATCCTCGAGGCAAAGGCCGCCCGATTGGCGACGATGATCGAAGAGGCGCGGGCGCGCCGGCGCCACCTCGACGACCACCTGGCCGAGCTCGATGGCGGCCTGCCGCCGCATCCAGGGCGGTCGACATGATCGGACGCGTCCTGCTCGATCCCGGCCGCCTCGCCGCGTCCGACGGCATGAGCCCGTTCCGCCACCGGAACTACCGGCTCTTCTTCAGTGGCCAGGCGATCTCGCTGGTCGGCACCTGGATGCAGCAGGTGGCCCAGGCCTGGCTCGTCCTCGAGCTGACCCACGACCCGATCTGGCTCGGCATCGTCGCTGCCGCCCAGTTCATCCCGGTCATGGTCCTCGGGCTGTTCGCCGGCGTCGCCGCCGATGCGCTGCCCAAGCGCCGGGTCCTCCTCTGGACCCAGGTCACGATGATGATCCTGGCGGCCATCCTGTCGGTCCTCGTCATCAGCGGCGTCGTCCAGGTCTGGATGATCCTCGTGCTGGCATTCCTGCTGGGCATCGCGAATGCGGTGGACATGCCCGTCCGGCAGTCGTTCGCGGTCGAGCTCGTCGGGCGCGAAGAGGTCGGCAGTGCGGTCGCGCTCAACTCGGCGATGTTCAACGGCGCCCGGGTCATCGGACCGGCGGCGGCGGGACTGGCCATCGCGGCATTCGGCGTCGGGCCGGCCTTCGCCATCAATGCCCTGAGCTTCCTCGCCGTGATCGTCGGCCTGCGGATGATGGACGAGCGCGAACTGCACCTCGGCAACCGCATCGCCCGACCCGAGACGGCACGCGCGGTCGTCCAGAACCTGGCCGAGGGGCTGCGCTACGTGCGCCAGACCCAGGTCGTCCTGCTCGCGGTCGTCGTGGTCGGCAGCGTGGCCACGGTGGGCATGAACTTCAACGTCCTGATCCCCGCCTTTGCCCAGGACGATCTGGCCGCCGGGGCCGCCGGCTACGGGTTCCTGATGGCCGCATCGGGGGTCGGTTCGCTGCTTGCCGCGATGCGGCTCGTGTTCGGCGGGCGGCCGCGACCGGTACGCCTGGCGACAGGGGCGCTGCTGCTTGGCGCGGCGTCTGTCGCGCTCGCTGTCACCCGCGTGTTCCCGGTCGCGCTCGTCCTGATGGTGCTGGTCGGGTTCGGTTCGATCCTGATGGCGGCGACCGGCAACACGACGATCCAGCTGGCTGTCCCGGACCATCTTCGCGGCCGCGTGATGAGCGTCTACACGACGGTCTTCAGCGCGTCCGTCCCGATCGGCGGGCTGGCGATGGGGGCGGTCGCGTCGGCGTTCGGCGTCACGGTCGCGATCGCGCTGGGTGGCGTGCTGACCCTTGTCATCGGGCTCGGGGCGTTCATCTGGGGACGTCGCGGTGCGTTCGAGCTGGTCCAGAACACGCTGCCGGTGTCGTCGGGTGGCACGGTCCCCGGAGGCGCCCGCACGCGCTGAGTCTCGACAGCCACCTCGTGAGGCCGGTAGGCTCCGGTCCGTGACGGACATGCTGCCGCTGACCCCGACTGGGGCGGACCTGGTCCCAGGCTGGCTCCAACGCCTCGCGGCGGTCGGCTGGCGGATACTGGCGGCGGTCGCCCTGGTGATCGTCCTCCTCTGGATCGTCGCCCTCCTGTCGACCGTGGCGGCGTCCATCCTCGTCGCGGCGATCGTCTCCGCGACGTTCGCGCCATTCGTCCTCGCCCTCCGCGATCGCGGATGGTCGAGGGTGCGAGCCGCGGCAGCAGTCTTCCTGGGTGCCGGGGCCGTCATCCTCGCGATCCTGGCCGTCATCGCGATCGCCTTCCTGCCGTCCATCGCGGCCACCCTCGGAGGGATCCGCGCCGGGATCACGGCGCTCCAGGCCGACCTCGCCGCCCTCGACATCCCGCCGGAGATCGGGTTCGCCATCGACCGGGCGACCCAGGGTTTCCAGACCTGGCTGTCCGATGGGGTGTCCGGAGTGGCCGGGAACATCGCCTCTGCTGCGACGGTCGCGCTCCTGGCGACCTTCCTGACGTTCTTCTTCCTGATGGACGGCGACAAGGCCTGGGTCTGGGCGATGTCATCGGCCAGCCTGTGGCGGCGTGATGCGATCCGCACCAGCGGCGACGATGCCCTCGATCGTGTCGGCGGCTATCTCCGCGGCACCGCCATCATCGCCGCCTTCGACGGCATCGCCGAAGGCCTGTTCCTCGTTGTGCTCGGCGTGCCGAACGCCCTGGCGCTGGCGGTCCTGGTCTTCCTCGGGCGGTTCATCCCGTATATCGGGGGCCTGGTCACGACCATCGTCCTGCTGCTCGCGACGCTCGCCTCGGTGGGCGAGACCGCTGCGCTGGTCCTGCTCGTGCTCATCGGCATCCTGAACGTCATCCAGGGCAAGTTCCTGGCACCGGTCATCTACCAGAAGACCGTCCATATCCATCCGGCGCTCGTGCTGATCGCGCTCCCTGCAGGCGCGGCGCTCGCCGGGATCGTGGGGCTGTTCGTGGCGATCCCGGTCGTCGCCTTCGGCCTGGCGATCACCGGGGCCATCGTCTCGGTCCTCGGTGTCGACCCGACCGTTGAGCCGACCGAGGCACCGCTGGTGCCGATCTGGCTCGACCGTCTCGGGCAGTGGAGTTGGCGCCTCCTCGTCGCGATCGGGCTGCTCGCAGTGGCCATCGCCGTGGCGACCACGATTCCCATCGTCGTCCTGCCGATCGTGCTGGGCACGGTCCTCGCAGCGACGCTCGCTCCACTTGGCGCCCGGCTCGAACGCCGAGGCTGGAGTCGGAGTCGGGCGGCCCTCGGGGCCACCCTCGGAGCGCTCGCCGCCACCGTCTTCATCATCGCCCTGACGGTCGTGTCGTTGGCCGGCTCCGCCAGCGAGGTGACCGGACAGGCGACCACGGGTGCCAGTTCAGCGGACGCGAGCACCGGCGGGAACGCCGGTGTCCTGGTCGGCCTGGTCGAGTCGTACGGGGCGGGGATCATCGTGACCATCGCCAACGTGCTGTCGAGCCTGTCCGGCTTGGTGGTCGTGCTCCTGCTGTCCGTGTTGTTGACGTACTACTTCATGCGCGACGGGGACGCGTTCTGGCGCACCTTCCTCGACCGTGTCGAGCCGGGACGGCGCTCCCAGGTCAAGGCGGCAGGCCACCGGGCGTTCGGCGTCCTCGGTGGGTACATGATCGGAACCGGCGCCATCTCGCTCTTCGGGGCGGCGACCCAGTTCCTGATCATGACGATCCTCGGCATCCCGCTGGCCCTGCCGCTGGCGATCCTCGCCCTGTTCGGAGGGTTCATCCCGTACTTCGGCTCTCTCGTCACGACGGGACTCGCGTTCCTCGTGACCGTCGCGACCGGCACCCCGCAGGACGTCGCGATCATGGCCGTCTTCACGATCGTGTTCAACATCGTCCAGGGCAACGTGGTGGCACCGCTCGTGTACGGCCGGGTCGTGAGCCTTCATCCGGCGGTCATCCTGGTGGCCATCCCCGCCGGCAACGCGATCGCAGGGATCGTCGGGATGTTCCTCGTGGTCCCGTTCCTCGGCGTGATCGCGGCCGTCTGGCGGACGGTCCTGCGGGTGCTGGATACCGAGCCGGTCGACGCAGTCGCGCCGGCTCAGCCGGACACGTCATCAACGTGAACGTCGAGAGCACTCCCGTGGCGGGTGGGGAACCGCTGCCGGTCATCGACGAAGCGGGCCGACAACTTCGGGCGCCATGGGCGGCGAGCGTCGCGGGCCTGCTCTTCGCCCTGCTCTTCACCATCGCGCTCGTCCTGCTGCGCACCCAGCCGATCCTGGCGGCAAGTGACTCCGAGATGGTCCGGCTGTATGCGACCGGGCAGGACTTTCCTGCAGTGATCGGCGGGCTGTACCTGGCGCCGTTCTCGGGGATCATGTTCCTCTGGTTCATCGCCGTGATCCGCGACCAGATCGGGGAGAGCGAGGACCGCTTCTTCGCGACGGTCTTCTTCGGCAGCGGGGTGATCTTCGTCGCCCTCATGTTCGTCTCGGTGGCGGTCGCGGTGACGCCCTCGGTCGGGGTTCGCTATCTCGAGCAGGCGCCTCCGACCGCGGAGACGGGCGCCTTCATCCGCGCCATGTCCTACGCGCTCATGTTCGCGTTCGCCACGCGTGCTGCGGCGGTCTTTCTCATCGCCACGGCGACCATCGGCCTTCGCAGCCGCGTGCTTCCCCGCTGGTTGGCCGTGGCCGGGTACCTGTCCGGTGTCGTCCTGTTCCTGGTGGTGGCGATCGTTGACTGGATCGTCCTGGTGCTGCCGGTCTGGGTCGCCCTTGCCAGTCTGTCGATCCTTCGTCGGGAGCGGTCACGCCGGCGCTGACCTTCACCCTGGCACCGGGCTCGTTCAGCCCTCGACGGCCCCGAACACGAGCGCCGCGTTGAGGCCACCGAACCCGAATGAGGTCGACAGCACGCGCCGGTAGCGACCGTCCCGACCCTCGCGCAACAGACCCGGCAGGAGGGCCGTCGCTTCGGGATCGGGGTCGAACAGATTGACCGAGGCCGGAGCCCAGCCGTCACGGATGGTCAGGGCACAGATCGCGGCCTCGATCGCGCCCGATGCGCCGAGCGGGTGCCCGTACAGCGCCTTCGTGCCGCTGACGGGGACGGTCGCGGCCCGCGGACCCAGCGCCCGGGCGATCGCCCGGGCCTCGGCGACATCGCCGATCGGGGTCGATGACGCGTGGGCGCTGACGTAGTCGATCTCGTCCGGCTCGACACCCGCGTCGGCCAGGGCGATGGTCGCCGCGCGGGCCGCCTCGGTGCCGTCGGCGCGGGGCTGGACCATGTGGTGCGCGTCAGACGTCGCGCCGTAGCCCAGCAGCTCCGCGTACGGGATGGCCCCGCGGGCCTCCGCGACCTCGGCCGCCTCCAGCACGAGCAGCGCGGCGCCCTCGCCCATGACGAACCCGTCGCGCCCGGCGTCGAACGGTCGCTCGGCGCGTCCCGGCTCGTCGTTGTGGCCGGCCGACAGCGCCCGGATGATGTCGAACGCGCCGAACGCGAGCGGGCTCAGCGGGATCTCGCAGCCGCCGGCGATGGCGGCGTCGATCCGGCCTTCGCGCAGGTCGCCCATCGCCTCGCCGAGCGCGACGGCCCCCGACGCGCACGAATTCGCGGTCGACAGGATCGGCCCGCGCACATCGAGGGCGATGCCGAGGTTGGCCGGCGCGGCGCCGCCGAACACGGCCAGGGCCAGGTTGGGTGCGACCTGGCGGATGCCCTTCTCGAGGTAGCGCTCGTGCTGCTCTTCCGCGTAGGCGATGCCGCCGAGCGCCGAGCCGAGGTAGATGCCGATCCGCTGTGGATGTGCTGCGCCGGCCACGCCCGGCGTGAGTCCCGCGTCATCGAGCGCGAGGCGGCCCGCGACCAGTCCGAACTGGCTGAACCGGTCGAGCTGGCGGGCCGTCTTCGGCGGCATCCAGGCGAGCGGGTCGAAGTCGTCCACCTGGGCGGCCACCTGCGAGCGGAACGGCGAGGGGTCGAACCGGTCGATCCGCCGGATCGGCGAGCGGGCGGCCCGCAGGCCGGCGCGGAATGCGTCTCGTCCGGTGCCGATGGCCGTGATCAGGCCGATCCCGGTGATCCAGATGCGCCGTCGCTCGGTCATGGGGTCGGATCCTCCGGGGACGCATCCGCGATCGCTTCGGCGAGGGCCTTGAACGTGGCCAGCGTCCGGCCCGCGATCGGTCGGGTGAAGGCCCGGTCGACGAAGTCCGCGAACGGCGCGAACCGCGGACGGAAGTCGTGGTCGATGGCGACCTGGCAGCCGTCGGCGGTCGGTTCGATCCGCCAGGTCACGTCCATGCCCTTCGTCGCCCCGGCGACGTGGACGAATCGGAGCCGCCGAGCGGATGGTTCGTTCCATGTCCGTGCCCGCCAGGCGACCGGGATGCCGAGGCCGAGCACGCCGACAAGCGGGAACGGCCGACGTGCCACGAACTCCACGACGACCTGGCTGTCGGCCCGACGCTCGATCTCACGCGACCGGGCGTAGTGCGGGAGCAGCCGCTCCCAGCGCACGACGTCACGGGCCAATGCGAACACGAGGTCGGCCGGGGCCGCGACGTCCACGGCGATGGTGCTGTGCATCGGCCGTCAGCCGCGCGATCCACGGACGGCCCGCCGGGCGAGCTCGCCCAGATGCATCGAGGCGGTCTCCTCGAGGCTGAACCAGGCGCAGGTATCGGTCGAGCCATCGATCTCGTCGCGCAGCTCGCCACCGGTGATCGTGACCCGGTAGACGACCCGGATGGCGTGCATCCGGCTGTCGTCGCCGGCGTCGCTGAAGAGATGGTCGGACACGTCCAGCAGCCCGGTGACCTCGCCGGTGTACCCGCTCTCCTCGGCCAGCTCGCGCAGGACCGCGCTCGCGGGCGACTCCCCGAACTCCAGCCCGCCGCCGGGCAGGGTCCAGACCTGCCCGGGCAGGACCGACGGTGCGATGCGGCAGAGGAGGATCCGGCCGGCGTCATCGAGGCACAGGGCATAGGCGCCGACCCGCGTCCGGTCGTTGCCGTTCACGGTGCCAGGAGTGCGGTCAGGAAGCGCGGATCCAGCGCGCGACCGGCAGGGACGAGGTCGCCCATCACGAGGCCCATGGTCGCACGAACGGCCGGCCGGGCGGCGACCCGGCGGGCGGCATACTCGAACAGGGCGGGCTGACCGAGGAAGCCCTGGACGAGCCACGAGACGGCGTCCTTGGCCAGGAAGCGTCGCTGCATCGTCCGGTCGTACGCGGAAAACGCATCGTGGCGACCGCGGGCGTCGGCCACGATGGCCGCGGCGGCCAGCTCGGCCGAGGCGAGCGCCCGGTGCAGGCCCTCGCCGGTGAATGGATCGAGGAAGCCGGCGGCATCGCCGACCAGCAGCCAGCCGGCGCCGGCACGGCGGGTCACCCGATGGCCGAGCGGCCAGGCCCCGGCGACGGTGTCGAGCGGGTCGCCGTCGCGCCACCCCGCGGGATCCCCATCGGTCGGCGGGATGGCCCGGACGATGGCGGACGCCACGGCGCGTGCCCCGTCGCGCGCGAGTCCGTCCTGCCACGACCGGCCGAGGACGATGCCGATATTGACCCGGCCGCCAGCCACCGGAGCGATCCCGACGTAGCCATCGCGCAGCACGCGCATCCTCGCGTCGCGGGTCACGGTCGGGTCGGGGTCGGTGAGGTGATAGGTCAGCCCGATCCGCGCGGGGAGCCGGGCCGGACGAGCGACGCCGGCCGTCCGTGCGACCACCGAACGCGGACCGTCGGCCCCGACGACGACCGTTGCCCGGACGGACCGCAGCGCACCTCCCGGTTCGCGGACCTCGAGCCGTCGCGCAGCCAGGTCCACCGCCGCGACCTGCCAGCCGAGGCGGATGTCCGCACCTGCCCGCGCGGCCAGGTCGAGCAGGGCCGGGTCGAGTCGCGACCGGTCGAACCCGACGGCCGGACGTCGGCCGGTCTCGGTGCCGTAGGTCAGCCGGAAGGCCGTCCCGCCAGGGGTCTCGACGCGCATCGCCGGTATCGGTCGTGCGACCGTCGCGAGCGTCTGAACGTCCAGGCCGGCCCGCTCGAGGGCCGTGACCGCGGCCGGCGACGCGAAGACGCCGCCCGCTCGCCAATGCCACGCGGGCGATCGCTCGAAGAGCGTGACCGCGATGCCGGCCCGGGCAAGCCGGGCCGCCAGCACCGCACCCGCCGGCCCGCCGCCGACGACCGCGATGCCGATCCGCTCCTCGCTCATTCGCCTGCACCATGCGGGTCCGGCTGCGACCCCGGAGCGGGCGCGTCCGGTGTCGGGAGGGCGGCGATCGCGTAGCGCTGGCCGAACGAGCCGCGGACGGTCCGGACCGGGGTCAGGCCGGCCGCCCGGAGCATGCCGGCCATCTCGTGTGGTCGGTAGGCACGGCGGACGGACAGGGGTGCGTCGTGGCGGGTGTATCGGTTGCGTGTCAGGAGATGCCCGAGCAGCCACGCCCCGATCCAGCCGAGCCGGCTGCGGTCGAGGTCGTTCACGACGACGCCCGACCGTGCGACGCGGGCCATCTCGCGGAACAGCACGACCGCCTCGTCGGGCGTGCAGTGGTGGACGACCAGCGAGCAATGGGCGACGTCGAAGGATCGGTCGGGGTAGGGCAGCGACAGGCCGTCGCCGACGTGGAGCTCGAGGCCGTCCGTCGTCGCCAGCCCGGGCCGCGCGAGGACGGCCGCCGCCAGGACCTCCGGCCGGCTGTCGAGCGCCACCACCGACCATCGCCGACGGCGCTTCGCGGCGCGCTCGAGGAGAGCGACGGGGATGTCGGCGCCGCCGGTCCCGACGTCGAGCAGCGCCAGGTCCGGATCGATGCGCGGCCAGCGCGTCGATCGCGTCGGCGGATATCGCCACCCCGCCCAGCCATCGATTGATCCGCCGCAGGTCGCGCAGGTTGTCGGCCAACATCCGTGGATCGTCCAGCCGGCCATCGAGCGATTCGGTGGCGTCGGTGCGGCGGTCCATCGCCGTTGAGGGTACGCCGCGCACGATGGACCGGTTCGCGTCCGAGAAATCCCACGTCACTGGATTCGGTAGGCTTCCCGGATGCCGACTGCCCTTCGCCGCCTCGTTCCGGTCGTCTTCGCGGTGCTCGTCCTCATGGCCAGCGCCCCCGGCGCCGCCGCGGCTTCGACCCACCCGTTCCCGAACCAGAGCCTTGGCAACCGCGGCTCCGACGTGAACGCGATCCAGGCCCTCCTCCGCGCCCACGGAGAGCTGATCCCCCTGGACGGGATCTTCGGGGCGACCACGAAGGCGGCAGTCCAGACGTTCCAGACCGCCAGCGGCCTGACCGCCGATGGCGTGGTCCGGGCGAGCACCTGGCTCAAGCTGATCGTCCCGCTGCGGCCGGGGAGCACCGGCGATGCGGTCAAGGCCGTCCAGCGTCAGCTCGATGACAAGCGCCACGCCGGGCTCAGCATCACCGGGATCTATGACACCCCGACTCGCACTGCCGTGATCGCCTTCCAGAAGCACATGGGGATGACGCCCCACGGCAACGTCGGCGAAGTCACCTGGCGGAACCTGATCTGGCACTACGACTACCCGTCGTTCACTGCCGCCAGGAACCTGTGCGACTACAGCGTCGGCAACGGCAGGGCCAACTGGGCGACGGGCGCCGCGATCGGCCAGCTGGAGGCCGCCGCGATGGCCTTCGCGGCCCGCCACCAGGGCCGGGTCTCGGTCGGCGACGCCAGCTTCGAGCACGGCGGCAACATCCCCCTGCACCAGACCCACGAACGCGGCCTCGACATCGACATCCGGCCGATCCGCGACGCCGGGAATCAGTGCACCTGGGGCACCAACTGGCGCTTCTCGTCGTACGACCGGGCGGCGACACGGGCGCTCATCGACATGATCCGGGCCGCGGCGCCGGGGCATGTCAAGCTCATCTACTTCAATGACCCCGTGCTCATCCGCGAGCACCGGACGACCTGGTTCGCCGGGCACGACGACCACCTGCACATCCGCTACTGCGAGCCGTCCTACCCGATCGCGATGTATCGCTGCTAGGAGGCCCGCCATCGAGCGGGCTGCAGCGGCCTCGGTGCCATAATGGCGAGCATGGCCACCGACACGACGTCGAGCATCGTCCCGGCCTCCGACCGGGCGCCCTCGAGCTGGGGGATGGGCGACGGGCAGGCGATCCCGTGGGAATACGCGCCGGCCCCTGAAGCCCGCGACATCGTCACGATCAAGGAACGCTACGGCCTGTTCATCGGCGGTCGTTTCGTGCCGGCCGAGGGGGGTGGCACGTTCGCCACGGTCAACCCGGCCACGGAAGAGACGATGGCCCTCGTCGCCAGGGGCACCCCTGCCGATGCTGACCGCGCCGTGCGCGCTGCGCGCCGCGCGCAGACCCGGTCGTGGGGCACGCTGCCCGGCAAGGAGCGGGCCAAGTACCTGTTCCGGATCGCGCGCATCCTGCAGGAGCGCTCGCGCGAGTTCGCCGTCCTCGAATCGATGGACTCGGGCAAGCCGATCAAGGAGAGCCGCGACGTCGACGTGCCGCTCGCGGCGGCCCACTTCTGGTACTACGCCGGCTGGGCGGACAAGCTCGAATACGCGTTCCCGGGGCGGGTCGCGCGCCCGCTCGGCGTCGCGGCGCAGATCATCCCGTGGAACTTCCCGCTGCTGATGCTCGCCTGGAAGATCGCCCCGGCACTGGCGGCAGGCAACACGGTCGTCCTCAAGCCTGCCTCCACGACACCGCTCTCCGCCCTCCTCTTCGCGGACGTCTGCCAGCAGGCCGACCTGCCACCCGGCGTCGTCAACATCGTCACCGGGCCGGGCGAGACCGGGATGGCCCTGGTCACCCACAAGGGCGTCGACAAGGTCGCCTTCACCGGGTCGACCGAGATCGGCAAGCGCATCGCCAAGGGCGTCGCCGGCACCGACAAGGCGCTGACCCTCGAGCTCGGTGGCAAGGCGGCGAACATCGTCTTCGACGACGCGCCGCTCGACCAGGCGGTCGAAGGCATCGTCAACGGCATCTATTTCAACCAGGGCGAGGTGTGCTGCGCGGGCTCGCGCCTGCTGGCCCAGGAATCGATCGTGGAGCCGCTCATCGACAAGCTCAAGGACCGCCTGTCGACCATCCGGGTCGGCGACCCACTCGACAAGAACACCGACGTCGGAGCGATCAATTCGAAGAGCCAGCTCGAGAAGATCACCGAACTGGTCGCGTCCGGCGTGGCCGAGGGCGCCGAGCTGTACCAGCCCGCCTGCGACCTGCCCGACCGCGGCTACTTCTTCCGCCCGACGCTGTTCACCAACGTCGCCCAGAGCCATCGGATCGCCCGCGAGGAGATCTTCGGCCCGGTCCTGTCCGTGCTGACGTTCCGGACCCCGGACGAGGCCGTCGAGAAGGCCAACAACACGGTCTACGGCCTGTCGGCCGGGATCTGGACCGACAAGGGATCGCGCATCCTCGAGATGGTCCAGCGGATGAAGGCCGGTGTCGTCTGGGCCAACACGTTCAACCGGTTCGACCCGACCTCGCCGTTCGGTGGCTACAAGGAATCCGGTTTCGGACGCGAGGGCGGGATGCACGGGCTGCACGCCTACGTCCGGCTGGAGGACCGCTGATGGCGGACCGGATCGACGTGCGCAAGACCTACAAGCTGTACATCGGCGGGGCCTTTCCGCGGACCGAATCCGGTCGCTCCTACCTGGTCTCCGCCGCTGACGGGACGGCCCTCGCGAACGCCTGTCGCGCCTCGCGCAAGGACGTCCGGGATGCCGTCCGGGCGGCCCGCAAGGCGTTCCAGGGCTGGGCCGACAAGACGGCGATGAACCGCGGCCAGGTCCTCTATCGCGTCGCGGAGCTCATGGAGGGCAGGCGCGAGCAGTTCGCCGCCGAGGTCGAGGCGGCCGAAGGGCTCACGCCGGCCGCCGCACGCGCGGTCGTGGACCGCGCCATCGACCGCTGGGTCTGGTACGCCGGCTGGGCCGACAAGATCGGCCAGGTGCTCGGCTCGTCCAACCCGGTCGCGGCACCGTACTTCAACTTCACGATCCCCGAGCCGACCGGTGTCGTGGGTGTCGTCGCACCGGAGACCTCGTCGCTGCTCGGGCTCGTCAGCCGGCTCGCGCCGCCGCTCGTCACCGGCAACGCGGTCGTCCTGCTCGCCAGCGAACGCCGGCCGCTGCCCGCCGTGACGCTGACCGAGGTCCTCGCCACGTCCGACGTTCCCGGTGGCGTCGTCAACGTCCTGACCGGCTATCGCAAGGAGCTCGTGCCGGTCCTGGCCGGCCACGCCGACGTCGACGCCCTTGACACCTGGGGTGTCCCGGACGACCTCCGGACCGAGACCGAGCTCCTCGCCGCCGACGACATCAAGCGCCTCTCGCGCCGCTCGACCAAGGTCGCCGAGGCGCGCTTCGACTGGCTCGACGACGCTGCCGCCGAACGCCCCGAATGGATCGCCGCCTTCCTCGAGATGAAGACGGTCTGGCACCCGATCGGCGGCTGACGATGGCGGTCGGGACCGGCGGTGGAGCGTCGGGCAGGGGAACGGACAGCCCATCGGAGCATGGCGCGGTCGAGCGTCGCGTCTTCGTCCACGCGACTCCGCGCGAGGTCTGGGCGACGCTGCACGATCCGGCCTTGACCGGCGTGCTCTTCCCGGAGCTGCGGCTCGGGCCGGCGGCGCCCCCGTGGCCCGCCGCCGCGACGACGCGGACGGCCAACGCCCGCCTGGGACTGCTGCGCGACGCGGCCCGTGTCGAGAGCCTCGAAGCTCGCCCGGAGTCGCGTTTCCGCGTCCGGGTGACCGGCTCGGGCTTCGACAGTGAATGGAGCTGGCGGCTGGAACCCGTCGCCGGCGGGACACGGGTCATCCACGCGGCCACCTTCGAGCCGTTCGATCGGTGGACCGGCATCCTCGTGCGCCTGGGTCGGGCCTCGCTGGCCAGCCGGGTGGAGGCGCACCTGCGTGTGCTCAAGGAGCGGGCCGAGGCGGCCCGGCGTTCGGCCAGCCAGACGACGTGACGGTCGATCCGGCCCGGATCGGCGACCCTCCTGTCACCCCGGACGTCCCGTTCGAAGGGTTGCGTCGCAATGCCCGCGCGCTCGTCGGTGGGCTCGTCCTGCTCATCGTCATCGCCTTCCTGGTCCCCGACCTGACGCCACCGCTGAGCCAGCCTCCGCCCGTCGAGCTGCTGCGCGGCCGCATCGTCGCGCTGCTGCCGGCGACCGGCGATCCGACCTCCCCCGACGTCCGGATCGAGGTCTTGAGCGGCGACCTCAAGGGCCAGACCGTGGACGGCCACCTGCAGGGGCCGTCCGGCGCGGACCTCCCGCGCTACGGGATCGGCGACGAGGTCGTGGTCGACGTCTCGACCGACCCGGGCTCGCAGGACATCTCGGTCGGCGACCTGTACCGGATCCCGGCGCTCGGGCTCCTGCTGGCGCTGTTCGCGGTCGCGGTGACCGTCGTCGGTGGCTGGCGCGGCGTTCGCTCGCTCATCGCGCTCGCCCTGACCCTCGCGGTCATCGTCAAGATCGTGGTGCCGCTCATCCTCGCCGGCCGGGATCCGGCGGTCGTCGCCATCGTCGCCGCGACCGGCGTGACCATCGTGACCTTCCTGCTGACCGAGGGCGCCCGGCGCTCGACCGTGGCGGCGGCGATCGGGACATTCGTGGCGCTCGCGCTGGTCGGCGTCCTTGCGGTCGTCTTCGATGACCTCGCCCGGTTCACGACCCAGGCCGGCTCGGAGGACGTCACCTACCTCCAGGCGGTCGGGCTGGGCCACATCGACGTGGGCGGGCTCATCCTCGCGGCCATCATCTTCGGGGCGTTGGGCATCCTCGACGACGTGACGGTGACCCAGGCGGCGACCGTGACCGAGCTCCACGAAGCGGATCCGCTCCTGGGCCGGGTCGGCCTGTTGAAGCGCTCGATGAACGTCGGCCGCTCGCACATCGCGGCAACGGTCAACACGCTCGTGCTGGCGTACGTCGGCGCTTCGTTGCCGCTCATCGTGCTGTTCGCCGCCGGACGACAGGACCCGCTGCTGCTGGCCTCGTCCGAGGTCGTCGCGGTGGAGGTCGTGCGCGCCATCGTCGGCAGCATCGGGATCGTCGCGGCGGTGCCGATCACCACGGCCATCGCCGTCGCCTTGACCGACCGGTCCGTGCCGTTCTTCCGCGGCTCGGAGGACGAGGCGCGCCGGGCGCACGGGTGGCACTGATCTCATTCCGATACCCTCCGTCCTGAAGGGAGCCACATGACCGCTGTCATCAAGACCGAGCGCCTGACCAAGTCCTACGGCGAGCATCGCGGCATCGTCGACCTGGACCTCGAGGTCGCCGAGGGCGAGATCTTCGGGTTCCTCGGGCCCAACGGGGCCGGCAAGACGACGACGATGCGCGTCCTGCTCGACCTGATCCGGCCGACCTCGGGGCGGGCGGAGGTCTTCGGCATCGAGACGACCGCCGACCCGAGTGCGATCCACCAGCGGGTGGGCTACCTGCCGGGCGAGTTCGACCTGTACGACCGGCTGACCGGCGCGCAGACGATCGCCTACTTCGGGAACCTGCGCGGCGGCGTGGACAAGGCGTACGTGGCCAAGCTCGTCGAGGCACTCGACCTCGACCCGAGCCGGCGCTTCAAGGAGTACTCGAAGGGCAACAAGCAGAAGGTCGGGCTCATCGTCGCGCTCCAGCATCGGCCGGACCTGCTGATCCTCGACGAGCCGACGTCGGGTCTCGACCCGCTCGTCCAGCAGACCTTCTACGGGCTCGTCCGCGAGGCGCGCGATGACGGCCGGACGATCTTCTTGTCGTCGCACGTCATCGACGAGGTCGACCGCACCTGCGACCGGGTCGCCATCATCCGCGAGGGTCGCCTCGTCCAGGTCGACCGCATCGAGGCGATCCGCGAGCTTGCCTTCCATCACGTCGAGCTGACCTTCGCAGCGCCGGTCGCCGCCGCCGTCTTCGACGGCCTGGCAGGGGTGAGCGACGTCGACGTCGACGGCCATCTGGTCCGGATGCGGGTCAGCGGCCCGATGGGCCCGGTCATCACCGCGGCGGCCCAGCACGGCATCGTCGACGTCGTCAGCCGCGAGCCGAACCTCGAGGACGTCTTCCTCGCCCAATACGGCGATCACGCCGCCGCCGGGACGGTGGACGCCGCCCGATGACGGCCGACACGCGGGTCCTCAGTCGTCCCGGTCCGTGGTCGCGCGTCTTCGGTCTCGGCACCATCTACGGCAAGACCGTCCGCGACAGCTGGCGAGCCGCGCTCCTCGTCGGCGGGATCGCGTCGCTGTTCATGATCGGGACCGGGGCCCCGTATGGCTTCGCGCCGGAGTTCTCGACGATCGAGCTCCGGCGCCTCTTCATCGCCGGATTGACGTCGCTGCCGCCGGCCCTGCGCGGACTCCTGGGCGTGCCGATCAACCTCGAGACGATGGGCGGCTTCCTGTCCTGGCGCGTCGGCAACACCCTCCCGGTCCTGCTCGGGCTGTGGCCGGTCATCGCGTTGTCGGGGACGCTGGCCGGCGAAGCCGCCAAGGGCAGCCTCGACCTGCTCGCATCCACGCCGCAGGGCCGACGGACGATCGCCCTCGAGAAGCTTGCCGGACATGTCACCGCGGTCACCTTCGCGATGCTGCTCCTGGCGGCCACCATCTGGTTCGTCGGAGCCGCGTTCGGGTCGCTTCCCGGCGACGAGATCCCCGCCTCGGCGGCACTCGGCCAGGTGGCGCTGTACGGCGTGATGATGCTGTCGGTCGGTGGCGTGGCCTTCGCCACTGCGCCGTGGGTCGGACGGACGCGCGCGATGGCGTTCGGGCTCATCGTGCTGTTCGCGAGCTACCTCATCTACAGCTACGCGAGCCTGTCGCCGGTCATCGACGCGCTGAAGCCGCTGTCGTTCTACCGCTGGACCGAGGGCCACCGGCCCATGGCGGGGGTCAGCGACTGGCCGTCCGTGGCGGCCCTCGCGGCGATCACGGTCGGGCTGTTCGCGGTCGGCGTCGTCGGCTTCGTCCGGCGCGATCTCGGTGGCGTGGCGAATGTCGGCTGGCTGCGGCTGCCGTCGCTCCCGGCGGGGATCGCCGGACCGTTCACCCGACAGCTCGCCGACCGGACCGGGATCGCCATCGCCTGGGGCCTCGGCATCGGGCTGTACGGGATCCTCATCGTCGCGTCCGCGAACGCCTTCAGCGACATGATCACCAAGCTGCCGCAGATCGCGGCCCTCATCGAGACGATCTACCCGGGCCTCGACCTGACCCAGCCATCGGCTGTGCTGCAGCTGACGTTCTTCGGCTTCGGTTCGTTCATCATCGGCCTGTCCGGCGCCACGTTCCTGGCGGGCTGGGCGAGCGACGAAGGGCGGCGGCGGCTCGAGGTCGTCCTGTCGACGCCACGGACGCGCGCCTCGTGGGCGATGCGCAGCGGGCTCGGGGTGATGGGCGCGATCGGCGTCGTCACGCTCGTCATCGCGCTGCTCATCGGCGGCGCGGTGATGTTCCAGGGTGGTGACGTCGTCGACCCGGTGGTCGGGGTCGGCATCCTGGGGCTTGCCGCAGCCGCGTTCGCCGGGGTCGGACTCGCGGTCGGCGGTCTCGTGCGGTCGTCCCTGGCGGCGGGCGTCACCGGCGTGCTGATCATCGCGACCCTGCTCATCGACACCCTCGGGGCGGCGCTCAAGCTGCCCCAGTGGGTCCTCGATCTGTCGATCTACAAGCACCTGGGCCAGCCGATGGCCGGCATCTTCGACCCCGTCGGGCTCATCGTCGCGGCGATCATGGCGATCGGCGGGCTGGCGGTCTGCACGTGGGGCCTGACGCGGCGGGATATCGGCAGGTAACGTCCGAGGGTGGAACCCTGGGTCATCGCCCTCGTCGCCGTCTCGGCGGTCCTGCACCTCGCCTGGAACGTCCGGCTCAAGACGGCCGGCGACCCGCTCCGGACCGCGACGATCGGTCTGCTCGCGGCCTCGTTCGTCATCGTGCCGGTCGGTGTCGGCGTCTGGTGGGCGCAGGGCGCCGGCACGCTCCCGGTCGAGGGGGTCGCGCTGGGCGTGGCGTCCGGGTTCGTCGAAGCGGCCTATTTCATCCTGCTGGCGGCGGCCTACCGGCGCGGCGACCTGTCGGTGGTCTACCCGGTCGCGCGCGGGACGGCGCCGCTCCTGGCGGTCCTCATCGGGGTCGGTCTGCTCGGCGAGCGGCTCGGGGTCGCCGGCTCGATCGGGGTCCTGATGCTGCTGATCGGGTTCCTGTGGCTCCAGCGCCCGTGGCGAGCGATCGCGGCCGCGCGTCACGGCGGCGCGGAGGCGCGCCGGGCAGCCGCCGACAGCGCCATCCTGTTCGCTCTCGCGACGGGCGTGATGATCGCCACGTACACCGCCATCGACCGGGTCGGGACGCGGCTGATCGATCCGTTCTCGTACGCCGCGATCCTGTGGGTGACGGGCGCCGTCGTGCTGATCGTGTGGATCAGGTTCGCGGCCGGCGGCGGGCTGTTCCGGGAAGGATCGGAGGACGCGCGTCGGGCCGCGGTCGGCGGGTTCCTGACCCTGGCCGCATACCTGTGCATCCTGGTGGCCTTGAGCGTGGCGCCACTGTCCGGGGTCGCGCCCTTGCGTGAATCCGCGACGGTCTTCGCGGCGGCCTGGGGCTCCTACCGCCTGGGCGAAGCGACCGACCGGTCCGAGGCCGTCCGCCGGATCGGGGCGTCGGTGCTGATCGTCGGCGGGGCGCTGTTGCTGGCCATCGGCGACTAGAGGGGCCCGCGTCTGCCCTAGACCGCCTCGATCGGCGGGACCCGCCCGAACAGGCGACGCCGCCCGAACCGGCTGTTGACCAGCCCGACGCCGGCCACGACGAGCGCGGTCCCGAACAGGATCCGGGCGTCGATGGGCTCGGCCAGGACGAGGAAGCCGAGGGTGATCCCGACGACCGGGATGACGTAGGCGATGAGCGTCGTGCGCGTGGCGCCCCAGTGGGCGAACAGCCGGAAGACGAGCAGGTAGGCGACGCCCGACCCGAGCAGGCCGAGCCACAGGATCGAGAAGACCGACTCGGCATCGAGACTGACCGTCCAGGGATGCTCGAACAGGACCGCCAGGGTCGTTGCCATGATCGCCGCGAACGACACCTGGAACACGGCCGGGACCATCGGCGGCAGGCCGCGCACGTTGCGCCGTGCATACACGGCCCCGACGCCGTAGCTGCAGGCCGCGCCGAGCAGGGCGAGCTCACCGGTGATCGACCCGCCCGTGCCGGTCAGACCCGGGCTGGTGATGATGATGACCCCGATGAACCCGACGATGAGCCCGGCGACGCCGTTGACCCGCATCGGCTCGTCGGGCAGGAACAGTGCCGACAGGACGATGGCGAACAACGGGACCGGCGAGGTCAGGATGGCCGCCAGCGACGAATCGACCGACTGCTCGGCCCAGGTGATGAGGATGAACGGGATCATGATGTTGACGACAGCCATCACGACCAGGTGCCCGTACATCCGTCGTTCGCGGGGGAGCGGCTGGTGGGCGATCCGGATGACGACCCACAGGAGCGCCGCACCGATCAGCAGCCTGAACGAGACCAGGGTGAACGTCCCGAACGTGTCGACGGCGAGCTTGATGAACAGGTAGCTCGAGCCCCAGATGATGCCGAGGGTGAGGAAGACCAGCCAGTCGATGCGGTTGGTTCGGACGCTCATCGGCGCATCATACCGACCGTTGGCCTACACGGATAGGCCAACGTCAGCAGCTGGATCGTCGTCATATGCCCCAGAACCCGGTCCGTGGCCGAACCGTTTCAGGCCGGGTCAGCGCCAGCGCGTGAGGATCGCCTCGCGGTCGAACATGGCCACGCCCGCCCGCAGCCCGAACAGGCTGATGACCAGCACGATGACGGCCAGGATGAAGTAGCCCGCCGCACCGACGAGCAGTGTCCCGGTGGCCTGGAGCAGGGTCACCGCGATGATCGGCACGACGATGATGCCGCCGATCTGCTGGGCGACGCGCGGGTCGTTGACCCGCGAGCTGACGATGACCCCGGCCACGACCGACGACAGGCCCACTGCCGGCCCGAGCACGAACACGCCGACCAGCCAGCTCGCATCGGTGACGACGCCGAACAGAGCCGGCCCGTACACGATCGAGGCCAGGGTCACGAACAGGATGTAGGTGACCCAGCCGGCGAGGATTCCCGGTACGAGCGCCGCGATCGACTTGCCGCTGAGCAGCTCGACCGTCCGGATGGGCGTGGCCAGCACCGGCTCCAGGGTTCGTGCCTGCTTCTCGCCGATGATCGAGAACGTCGCGATCGACAGCGGGATGTAGGCCGGCATCAGCAGGAAGAACGCGAGGAACTGCTGGACCGCGAACGCGCCAGCCAGCTCGGCGGCGGTGAACGTCGCCCACTCCGGTCGCTGCGAGATGACCGATGAGGCCAGGGCCGGTGGCAGCGCCCGGTCACCGACGACGCCGGCGAGGGCCAGCGGCGCGATGGTCAGGACCATCGGCGGGATGAGGATGGTCGACATCAGGAGGCGGTTGCGGATGGTCTCCGACCACTCCCGGCGCAGCACCGTGGTCACGATCGCGATGCGCATCAGGTCGCCTCGCCGCGATCGGGCCGGGCGCCCATGACCTCGAAGTAGACCTGCTCGAGGGTCGTCGCGTGTTCGTGGACGGTCGTGATGTCCGCCCCGGCCCCGACGAGCGCCCGGACGAGCGACGGCGTGAGCGCGGCCGGATGCTCGGCAGACACGACGAGGCGGTCGCCTGACACGTCCACGCCGGTGACGCCGGGCACGGATCGCGCCGCCGCGATGATCGCCTCCCCGGGCACGCCCGCCAGCCCGACCTCGACGCCGCGCGCCCCGAGCGACCCCCGCAACCCGGCCGGCGAATCGATGCGCAACAGTCCACCGCGGACGAACGCCACCCGGTCGCACAGCCGGTCCGCCTCGTCGAGGTTGTGTGTCGCGAGGACGATCGTCCGGCCCGACCGCCGCATCGATTCGATCGCCTCGCGGACGACGTACGCCGCCTCCGGGTCGAGCGCCGCGGTCGGCTCGTCGAGGAACACGACGGCGGGTTCGTGGAGGAGGGCCCGGGCGATGGCCAGCTTCTGCTTCATGCCCTTGCTGAACGTGCCGGCGATATCGTCGCGCCGATCCCACAGCGAGAAGAGGCGCAGGTAGCGCTCGATGCGCTTGGCGCGCGTCAGCGCGTCCAGGCCGTACAGCCGGCCGAAGAAGTCGAGGTTCGCGGTCGCCGACAGCTTGTCGTACAGCCCGGGCGTCTCGGTCAGGATGCCGACCCGGGCGCGGACCGCCTCCGGGTGCACGGTGACATCGAGGCCGTCGACCGACGCGTGACCCTCGGTCGGTTCGATGAGCGCGGTCAGCAGCCGGACGGTCGTCGTCTTGCCCGCGCCGTTCGGCCCGAGAAGGCCGAGGACCTCGCCCCGGAACACCTCGAGGTCCAGCCCGCGGACCGCCCACAGCGGCCCGAAGGAGCGGCCCAGGCCGGTGGCGCGGATCATGACGGGATCGGGCGTGGTCATCCTGCTCAGTCTGACCGAGCGTGGGACAATGAGTCTCGTGACGCGACCGTGGATCCTCCCCGAGGTGACGGGGATCGGACGACTTCCCATGCACAGCGTCGAGCATCACGAGCGCGTCCCGCTCGATGGGCGATGGCGCTTCCAGCTCCTTCGGTCGCCCGACGACGCGCCGGGCACGGATTGGTCCGAGGCGACCGTCCCCGGCCTCTGGACGATGGCCGACACCTGGGACCACCCCCACTACACCAACGTCCAGATGCCGTTCGCCGGCCTCCCGCCGGACATACCGGACCTGAACCCGACCGGCGTCTACGAGCGCGAGTTCGAGGTCCCGGCGGCGTGGCTCGAGCCCGGCCGCCGCGTCATCCTGCACGTCGGGGCCGCCGAGAGCGTGCTGATCGTCGCGCTCGACGGCGCCGAGATCGGCGTCGGCAAGGACTCCCACCTCGCCTCGGAGTTCGACCTGACCGGCCTGGTCCATGCCGGCGCCAACACCCTCCGGCTGACGGTCGTGAAGTGGTCCGACGCGAACTACGTCGAGGACCAGGACCAGTGGTGGCACGGCGGCATCTCCCGCTCGGTCTTCCTGTATGCGACCCGCGACGTGTACCTCGCCGACGTCCGCGCCGATGCGGGCCTGACCGGCCACGACCTGACGACGGGCACGCTCGAGCTGACCGTGACCGTCGGGTTCCCGGGCCGCGAGCTGGCGCCTGGCTGGACGGTCGAGACGGCGCTCGACGGGACGGGAGAGGCGCAGACCGCACCCGCCCAGATGGTCGATCGGACGACCCTCGAAGCCTGGACGCGCGAGATCCAGAACGTCATGTACACCCACGCGGCCGGTCTCCTGCCGCCCGAGCAGGAAGACCGCTGGCTCCGGATCCACCAGGGCATGGCGCCGCCGCTCGACGGCCTCGTCCTGTGGCACGTCGAGGTGCCGGACGTCCGTCGCTGGTCCGCGGAGCAGCCGAACCTCTACCCACTGACGGTGACCCTGCGCGCGCCGGACGGCTCGGTCGCGGAGGCGGTGACCATCGAGGTCGGCTTCCGCCGGGTCGAGATCCGCGGGCTCGACCTTCTCGTCAACGGCGCACGTGTCTACATCCGCGGGGTCAACCGCCACGACTTCGACCGGCACACGGGGCGCGTCATCAGCCGCGACGACATGCGCGCCGACCTCGTCCAGATGAAGCAATTCGGGTTCAACGCGGTGCGCACCTCGCACTACCCGAACGACCCGGCGTTCCTCGAGCTGACCGACGAGCTCGGCCTCTACGTCGTGGACGAGGCCGACATCGAATCGCACGCCTTCCAGAGCACGCTGTGCGATGACCACCGCTATCTCGCGCAGTGGGTCGATCGCGTCTCGCGGATGGCCCAGCGCGACAAGAACCACGCCTCGGTCATCCTCTGGTCGCTCGGCAACGAGTCCGGCCACGGCCTCAACCACGACGCAGCAGCGGCCTGGCTGCGCGGCTACGACCCGAGCCGTCCGCTCCACTACGAGGGCGCCATCCGCTACGACTGGACCAGCGACCAGGCCATCAGCGACGTCACCTGTCCGATGTACCCGCCGATCGCGGCGATCGTCGGCCACGCCCGATCGGGTCTGCAACGCCATCCATTGATCATGTGCGAGTACTCGCACGCGATGGGCAACAGCAACGGGACCCTCGACGAGTACTGGGACGCCATCGAATCGACGCCGGGCCTCCAGGGTGGCTTCATCTGGGAGTACCGCGACCACGGGCTGGTCCAGACGCTCCCCGACGGGCGGACCCGCTGGGCCTATGGCGGCGACTTCGGAGAGACACCGCACGACGGCACGTTCGTGTGCGACGGGATGGTCTGGCCGGACCGCCGGCCGAAGCCCGCGATGTGGGAGCACAAGCGGCTCGCGGCGCCGGTGCGCATCGCCGGGTCGGCCGAGGACGTCGCAGCCGGCCGCATCGAGATCTCCAACCACCAGCATTTCACCGACCTCGGCTGGCTGCGGGCGCGCTATTCGCTGACCGTGGATGGCGTGGAGACCGCGGCCGGCGCGTTCGGCCTGCCGACACTCGGTCCGGGCGAGCACGCCGCGGTCGGCCTTCCCGGCTGGGTCCGACCGGACCCCGCGGGCGAGGCGTTCCTGACCGTCGTCGTGACCAGCGCCGAGGAGGAGTCGTGGGCGCCGGCCGGGTTCGAGGTCTGCACCATCCAGCTGCCGGCCGGTGCTCCTTCCTCAGTCTCGCCCGCAGCGAACGTCCTCGAGGGTCGGGTCCCGCTCGACGCGGATGGTCGCCTGGTCCACCCGGGTCTCGCCGCCGCGCCGACCCTCTCGCTCTGGCGTGCCCCGACCGACAACGACCGCATCGGCGGCATGGCCGAGCGCTGGGAAGCGCTCGGCGTCGACGACCTCGAGCGACGTCTCGTCGGCATCGATCGGATCGGTGCCGCGACGGTCGTCCGCGACGAATACCGCACGGCGACGGGGATCCCGATCGCTCACGAGGCCGCCTACACGGCTCGCGTCGATGGCGGCATCGACGTCACCGAGACCGTCGACATCCCCGAGGCGCTGACCGACCTGCCGCGGATCGGGACCGTGCTGGAGGTCGCCGTCGGGCCGGAAGCGTTGCGTTGGTTCGGTGCCGGCCCGCACGAGACGTATCCGGACCGGAAACGGGCGGGACTCGTCGGTATCTGGGAGTCGACCGTGGCCGATCAGTACGTCCCGTACATCCGCCCGCAGGAGAACGGCGGCCACGCCGACGTCCGCTGGCTCGAGCTCCGCGACGCGGCCGGCAGCGGCCTGCGGATCGACCTCGGGACGCCCAGTCAGGTGTCGGTCACGCACCACCGGGCGGCCGACCTTGCGGCCGCGACCCACGACGTCGACCTCGTCCCGGACGCGAACACCCTGGTCCACCTGGACGCTGCGCATCGCGGCGTCGGCACCGCGAGCTGCGGGCCGGACACGACCGCGGGCCACCTGCTCGGGGCGGGTCGCTACACCTGGGCCTGGACGCTCCGCGACATCGACCCCGCCTGACCGATGCCGATCACCTGGTCTGCCGCGTCGCGCGAGCTGCACCTCCGCAACGACCTCGTCAGCTACGTCATGCGCGTCCACGAGGACGGCTCGCTCGGTCACCTCTACTTCGGCTCGGCGCTGGCCGAGGGCCGGCCGCTGGCGCACGTCGAGCCGGGCGGGTTCGCCGGGTTCTCGAACCGCGTCGGCGACCCTGTCGCTCTCGAATACCCGACGACCGGCGGCGGCGACTATCGGATCCCCGGCCTGACCGTCGAACACGCCGACGGGTCGACGGTCCTGAGCCTCGCCTATGTCGAGCACCGCATCGTGCCGGGCAAGCCGGCCTGGCAGGGGAGCGGCCTCCGGGCGACCTATGTCGAAGGTGACGACGAGGCGGACACCCTGGTCGTCGTGGTCGCCGACGCGGTCAGCGGCCTTGCGGTCGACCTCGCCTATACGATCTTCCGCGACCGGCCGGTCATCGCCCGGAGCGCCCGCGTCCGCAACGGCGGCGCGACCACGGTCCGCCTGACCGGTGCGATGAGCGCGACGCTCGACCTGCCCGACGCCCGATGGGAATTCACCCAGCTGAGCGGTGCGTGGGCGCGCGAGAACCACGTCGTCGAGACGACCCTGCGACCCGGCCGCCAGTCGGTCGGCAGCGACCGTGGCGCGTCGAGCCACCAGCACAACCCATTCATCGCACTCCGGCGCGCGACGACGACGGAGGAAGCCGGCGAGGTCTACGGCTTCAGCCTCGTGTACTCAGGGAACTTCATCGCCGAGGCGGAGGTGGATCCGTACGACACGACCCGCGTTCGCATCGGCATCAGCCCGGACACGTTCACCTGGACACTCGAACCCGGGGATGACTTCCAGACACCCGAGGCGGTGCTGGTCTACTCGGATTCCGGGCTCGGCGCGATGAGCGAGGCGCTCCACGGCCTGTACCGCGAGCGGCTGGCGCGCGGGAGGTGGCGCGACGCACCGCGGCCGGTCGTCCTCAACAACTGGGAGGCGACCTACTTCGACTTCGACGAACCGAAGCTGGTCGAGATCGCGACGTCCGCCCGCGATCTCGGGGTCGAGCTGTTCGTCCTCGACGATGGCTGGTTCGGCCAGCGTGACTCGGACGACTCGTCGCTCGGCGACTGGTTCGTGGACCGGCGAAAGCTGCCGAACGGCCTCGACGGCGTCGCCACGAAGGTCGAGGCCCTCGGTCTCAGGTTCGGCCTCTGGATCGAGCCCGAGATGATCAGCCGGCGCAGCCGCCTGTTCGAGGCGCACCCGGACTGGGCGGTCGGGGTCCCCGGCCGGCCACGGACCGAGAGCCGCCAGCAGCTCGTCCTGGACATGTCGCGCCCGGAGGTCGTCGACCACCTGTTCGACGTCCTGTCCGACGTCCTCACCAGCGCCCCGATCTCGTACATCAAGTGGGACTTCAACCGGACCATCACCGAGCCGTACAGCGTCGGCGCTGCCGGCCGACCGACAGGGCGAGTTCTTCCACCGCTTCATCCTGGGCACCTACGACCTCTACGCACGACTGACCGCAGCGTTCCCGGACGTCCTGTTCGAGTCATGCGCCGGCGGCGGCGGCCGGTTCGATGCTGGGATGCTCGCCTTCGCGCCGCAGGCCTGGACAAGCGACGACACCGACGCGGTCGAGCGCCTGGCGATCCAGTGGGGGACGTCGATGGCGTACCCGCTGAGCTCGATGGCGGCCCACGTCGCGGCGGTCCCGAACCATCAGACCGGCCGGATCACGCCGATCGACACGCGGGCCGCGGTGGCCTTCTTCGGGGTCTTCGGCTACGAGCTGGACCCGACCGAGCTGGACGACGCGGACCGGGCGTCCGTCGCGGCCCAGATCGCCTTCTACAAGACCCACCGCGAGACCTTCCAGCGCGGCCGGTTCGTCCGGCTGCGCAGCCCGTTCGAGGCGGGGGAGGGGACCGCCTGGATGGCCATCGAGCCGGACGGCTCGCGCGCGGTCGTCGGCTACTACCAGGTCCTCAACCGTCCGGTGCCGAAGGCCGACCACCTGCGGCTGCGCGGCCTCGACCCCGCGCGAACCTACCGGGTCAGCGGCTGGCCCGACGTCGCCGATCCGCTGTTCCGCGACAACCTCGGCGAGCGCGGAGGCGACGAGCTGATGCGTCTCGGGCTGTCACTCGGTGGCGAGCGCCACGAGGCCGCCGGTTGGGGCGACTTCAAGGCCTGGCTGTTCGTCCTCGAGCGGCTCTAGCCGCCGGGCGCGCTAGCCCTTGGTCGAGCCCAGGGTGAGGCCCCGGACGAACTGCTTCGAGAGGACCAGGTAGACCACGATGGTCGGCACGGCCACCATGAACGACATGGCCGCCAGGACATTCTGATCGGTGAAGAACGACCCCTGGAAGTTGTTGAGCGCGGACGTGATCGGACGTTTGGCGCCGGTCGACATCAGGAACAGCGCCCAGAAGAAGTCGTTGTAGATGAACGTGAACTCGAGCACCGCCAGGGCGGCCAGGGCCGGCCGGCACAGCGGCAGGATGACCCGCCGGTAGATCGTCCAGATCGACGCCCCGTCGACCAGGGCCGCCTCGGTCAGTTCCCGCGAGATCGTCTTCATGTAGTTGCTCAGCACGAACGTGCAGAAGCCCGTCTGGAAGACGATGTGGATGAAGGCGACGCCGACGTACGAGTCGTAGAGCAGGCCGTGATCGCTGAGTGGCGACGGCAACGGCAGGAACAGGTACATCCGGTAGAGCGGCACGATGATGACCTGCGGGGGCAGCAGGTTGCCGGCGGTGAACATCATCAGCAGCAGCAGGTTCGCCTTGAAGCTGAACCGCGCGAAGATGAAGCCCAGCATCGATGAGATCCACAGCGTGACGATGACCGCGGGCACGGCGATGACCAGGGTATTGAAGAAGTACCGAGGCAGGTCCCCGACGTTCCAGGCGGTCACGAAGTTGTCGAAGCCGAGGTGCGCCGGGAACGACACCGGCCCGTCCGAGATCGTGTCGCCGTACGGTCGCAACGCCGTGTACAGGATCCACAGGATCGGGAACAGCCAGATCAGCGCCAGCGTGATCAAGAAGGCGTGGAGCACGACCCGCTGCCAGCGCAGACGGCCGTGATGCCTGAGCGGCTTGGTCGTCGCGGCGGTCGCGATGGGCGTCGTCTCCGCGGTCATGTCGTGTCGTCCTTCATCGTTCGGGTCAGGAAGGTGATGATCGGCACGAGCGAGAGGACCAGGAGGACGACCGCGATGGCCGAGCCGAAACCGACCAGGCTCGCCTCGCTGAGGCTGTTGTTGGTGATCAGGATCGACAGCAGCTCGAGGCCGTTCTTGCCGCGGTTGATGATGTAGGCGATATCGAACGCGCGCAGCGACTCGATGACCGTGATGACGATGATCACGATGTTGATCGGCCGCATGACCGGGAAGACGACCTTGAAGAACGTCTGCCGAGCATTCGCACCGTCGATCGAGGCGGCCTCACGGAGGGTGGGGTCGACACTCTTGAGCCCGGCCAGGTACAGGACCATGACGTAGCCCACCTGGCGCCAGCCGGCCGCCACCAGGACGGCCCAGATGTTGAGCGACGGATTGCCCAGGAAGTCGATCGCCGTGCTCGAGCTGGTGTGGCCCAGCACGCTGTTGATGAATCCCTGGGACGTGTACATCTGCTCCCAGATGAACCCGACGATGGCCAGCGACAGGACGACCGGGATGAAGAACGCGCTCTGGTAGATCCGGGTGCCGCGCATCTCGCGGTCGAGCAGGACCGCGATGAAGATGCCGATCGGCGTGGCGATGAACACGAAGGTCACCAGCCACAGGATGTTGTGCCAGACGGCAGGCCAGAAGAACGGATAGGTCGTGAACAGCTGCTCGTAATTCTTCAGGCCGACGAAGTTGTTGGCG
The DNA here is from genome assembly GCA_963782715.1 of uncultured Chloroflexia bacterium. Taxonomy (GTDB): domain Bacteria; phylum Chloroflexota; class Limnocylindria; order Limnocylindrales; family CSP1-4; genus SPCO01. Next base: position 44,589 of record CAWAKU010000006.1, on the reverse strand, counting down.
GTGATCGGCGTGATCCCGCGCCAGTTCGTGAACGACAGGAAGAATGACGCGATCGCCGGCACCCACACGAAGGTGATGAACAGGACGGTCGGGACGCCGACCATCAGGGCCATCATCACCCGGTCCTGCCGGGTCAGCATCGAGAACTTCTTGCGCTTCACGCGCGGGGTATTGGCAACCGCCCCACCGGCGGGGGGACCGGGTGGGGCGGTTGCGTCCTGTGGCGTCGAAGCTACTGACATGTCGTCAGCCTAGCGCCCTGAGACTGGTGGTTCCAGTCGGAATTTCTTTACGAAAGAGGCGGCAGACCGTCCCAGAACGCCTGGATGCTTGCCTGGTACTTGGCAAGATCCTGCGTCGGGTCGGCCAGGAACTTCTGGAGGAAGCTCTGCATGCCGTTCGATCCGGCGAAGTCGGATCGGGTGTCGCGGTCGAGGAACTGGGTGATCCGCTGGGCAGCCGAGACGACCTCGACGGCCTTCTTCTGCAGGTCGGAATACGAGCTGGTGTCGGCGTCGCTGGCCGTCGGGATGAGACCCGGCTGGCCCTTGAACATGAGCAGCTGCGTAGAGCCCTTGGCCCAGAATTCGAGGTACGCCTTGCCGGTGTCGGTCTCGGTCGCCAGGTTGGGCGACTTGGCCGAGAGCTGCCAGGTGTCGATCGGCGCGTCGAGCGCCTTCTCGGCGTCGTACTGCGTCCCGAGGTTCGGGAACGGGAAGAAGTCGAGGGCGGCGATGTCCTCGGGCTTCTTCGTGGCCGCGAACTGCGACGAGACGAACAGGCCGAGCAGGTACATCCCGGACTTCTTCTGGACCAGGGTGTCGGCCGCCTGCTGCCAGGTGAGGCCGGCGTAGTCCTTGGCCTGGTACGGGATCATCTTGGCCCACTGCTGGAAGACAGTCGTGACCTTGGGATCCGTCCACTTCTGCTGGCCGGCCAGCAGCTGGGTATGGAAGTCGTAGCCGTTCAGGCGCAGGTTGAGGATGTCGAACGTGCCCATCGCCGGCCAGCCGTCCTTGTCGCCGAAGGCGATCGGGGTGAGGCCGTCGGTCTGCATCTTGGTGCAGAGCGTGATGAACTCGTCCCACGTCGTGGGCACGGTGTACTTCTTGTCGGCGAAGACGTCCTTGCGGTAGAAGACCGCCCACGGGTAGTAGTCGACCGGGATTCCGTAGACCTTGCCGTCGTTCCCGACCACGCTCTGGCCGAAACCGGCGGTGAAGTTGTCCTTGACCTTGGCCCAGACGTCGTCGATCGGGATGTTGAAGCCCTGGTCGGCGAAGAACTTGAGCCGGAAGCCGGAGAACCACGTGTAGGCCGTATCCGGTGTCGCGCCCAGGTAGTTGGTGATCTGGTCCTGGAAGGTGCCGTGGTCGACGGTGTTGAGGACCGTGGTGATCCCGGTCGCGGCCGTGAAGGCTTCGTTGATCGCCTTCATCGCACCGGCTTCGCCGGGGTCGGAGTGGTTGCTGCCCATGTGGATCGTGCCGGTCGCGACGCTCGCGGCGGCGCTCGGCGCGGCGCTCGGCGCGGTGCTCGGCGCGGCAACGCTCGCGGCGGCGCTCGGGGCGCTGGACGCGGTCGACGAGCTGCACGCAGCGATGATCGCCGGGATGGACACCAGGCCGGCGGCGCCGACCATGCCCTTGAGGATGGTCCGACGTGAGACCGGGGTCTGGATGGGATCTGCCATTGCGTTGACTCCTCCTCTGATGCTGCCCGACAAAATCCGACAGGATCAACCGGATTGTCCCTACCCGCAACGTTCATGTCAAGGTGTCGCAATGCCTTTTGTGGGTCATTTGTTCGAACGCGTTGACTTTCGACGGTTTCGGCTGCAATCTTTCGATCAGAAGGGGTGAGGACGGGTGTCCATCTCGACCGATCGAGCCGGTATGAAGAGGGTTCCCTGATGCTCGCGCGCCAGCGCCAGGCTTTCATCCTGGATCGCGTCCGCGAGGACGGGGCCGTGCGCGTGGCCGACCTCGTCCGCGAACTCGGCGTGTCGGACATGACCGTCCGGCGCGACCTCGAGATCCTCGACGAGCGCGGGCTGATCGAGAAGGTCCACGGCGGGGCGACCTCGATCGCCGGGTCGGCCGTCTTCGAGCCGGGCTTTGCGGTCAAGTCCTCGCTCCAGCAGGCCGAGAAGGACGCCATCGCGGACGCCGCGGTCGGGCTGGCCGAGCCCGGCATGGCAGTGGCCGTCTCGGCCGGGACGACGACGTATGCCCTGGCCCAGCGCCTCGCCAACGTCCCGGGCATCACCGTGGTGACCAACTCGATCCAGGTCGCGGACGTGCTCTACCGGGTCGGACGCGCCGACCAGACGATCATCCTGACCGGCGGCGTCCGGACCCCGTCGGACGCGCTGGTCGGGCCGTTCGCGGTGTCCGCTCTGCGGACGGTCCATGTGGACCTGGTGTTCGTCGGTGTCCACGGCATGGACCCGCGGTCGGGGTTCACCTGTCCCAACCTGCTCGAGGCCGACACCGACCGGGCGCTGATCGAAGCCGGTCGCCGTCTCGTCGTCGTGGCCGACCATTCGAAGTGGGGCGTCATCGGCATCAGCTCGATCGCCCGCCTCGACCAGGCCGACACGCTGGTGACGGATGACGGTCTCGCCCCCGAAGCGCGTGTCATCCTGAGCGGCGCCGTCCGGGAGCTGATCGTTGTCGACCCGCTGACCGGCGGTCGATCCATCGACCCCGAGGTCGACGACCAGGTGCCGGACGACCGGCTGGCCCGGCTCGCTCCACAGGTCGCCGATGCCAACTGACCCGGCGTCCACGCGTTCAGCCATCGCTCGTCTCGCCGGCGAGCCGCATCGACGGTATGACCCACTGACCGACGAGTGGGTCCTCGTGTCAGCGGGCCGGACACGACGGCCGTGGCTGGGTGCCGAGGAGCCCACGCCCGAGCCGCCGGCGCTGACCTACGACCCGGACTGCTACCTCTGCCCGGGCAATACCCGTGCCAACGGCAACGTCAATCCCGCCTACGCGGCGACCTATGTCTTCACCAACGACTTCTCGGCGCTTCGTCCCGACACGTCGATCGCGACGTTCGATGACGGCCTCCTCCGCGCCGAGGGCGAGCGCGGGTCGTGCCGGGTGGTGTGTTTCTCCCCCCAGCACGACCTGACGCTCGGTCGCATGGAACGGGCGGCCGTCCGCCGGGTGGTCGATGTCTGGGCCGAGCAGACGGCCGAGCTCGGCGCCGAGTACCGCTGGGTCCAGGTGTTCGAGAACCGGGGCGAGGCGATGGGCGCTTCGAACCCGCATCCCCACGGCCAGGTCTGGGCCGGGACGGCTCTGCCGGGCGCCGGTGAACGCGAGGATGCATCGCAACGGCGCTTCCTCGAGGCGAATGGGCGGCGGCTGCTGCTCGACTACGTCGATCGCGAGACGGGCGGCCAGCGGGCCATCGTCGAGACCGATGAGTGGCTGACCGTCGTGCCCTTCTGGGCGCGCTGGCCGTTCGAGACCCTGGTCATCCCGAAGCGTCCGGCGGCGCGCCTGACCGAGCTGGACGATGCGGCGCGCGACGATCTGGCGGTCGTGCTGCACGAACTCATCGGCCGCTACGACGGCCTGTTCAAGCGGCCGTTCCCGTACTCGATGGGCTGGCACCAGGCGCCGTTCGGTGACGGATCGACCGACCATTGGCAGGTCCACGGGCATTTCTATCCGCCCCTCCTGCGCGCCAACGTGCGCAAGTTCATGGTCGGCTACGAGCTGCTCGCCGAGACGCAGCGCGACCTGACCGCGGAGGATGCAGCCGGGCGATTGCGTGCCGTCGTGCTGCCGGGGGCCGGGGCAGGGGCAGGGGCAGGGGAGTCAGGCGCCGAGGCGCCGGCGGCCGAAGCCCGTTCCTGACACATGCTCACCACACGAGCGCTCGTCACCGGTTTCTGGTCATTCGCTCACCTCACGGGCCGATGACGATCCTGAGCCACCTCGGACCCGATCCGTGAGCACGGATCGTCTCCCCGAAGTCGGCGCGGCCGTGACCAACGCTCGCCAGGCGAGCATCTGACAGGAGAGAGACGACCCGGGCGCGGCCCGCTCGGGCCTCGGCCGCCGGGTAGCATGAGCCCCACACGAGGGAGACTCGATGCGGACCTGGGGCGGACGGTTCAGCGGCGATACGGACGAGCGCGTCGCGGCATTCACGAGCTCGATCGCGGTCGATGCCGCCCTCGCCGCCGACGACATCGCGGGCTCGATCGCGCACGTCAACGGACTCGGTCGGGCGGGCATCCTGACCGACGACGAAGTCACGACGCTGGTGGCCGGGCTGGTCGGGCTCGCCGGGGAGATCGCCGCCGGCCGCCTCGATTGGGACCCGGCCCTCGAGGATGTCCACATGAACGTCGAGGCCGCCCTTGCCATGCGGATCGGGCCGCTGGCCGGACGCCTCCATACCGGCCGCTCGCGCAACGACCAGGTCGCCACGGACCTGCGGCTCTGGACGCGGCGCTCGATCGATGTGCTCGACGAGGCGCTCGTCGCGTTCGAACGCGCCCTGGTCGGCCTGGCCGAGCGCGACGGCACCGCTGTCCTGCCCGGCACGACTCACATCCAGCCGGCCCAGCCGGTCCTGTTCGCCCATCACCTGCTGGCCTACGTCGAGATGGCCGAGCGCGACCGCGGGCGCCTCCGCGACGCCCGCGTCCGGCTCAACGTCTCGCCGCTCGGGGCGGGGGCCCTTGCCGGTGCCGGCTATCCGCTCGATCGCGAGGCGACGGCGGCCGAGCTCGGCTTCGATGGCGTCACCGCGAACTCGCTCGACGCGGTCTCGGACCGCGACTTCGCGGTCGAGACGATGGCCGCCGTCGCGCTCGGGATGGTCCACCTCAGCCGGCTGGCCGAGGAGATCACCTGGTGGTCGAACCCGCGCTTCGGGTTCGTCCGCGTCGCCGATGCCTTCTCGACCGGCAGCTCGATGATGCCCAACAAGAAGAACCCGGACCCGGCCGAGCTCGTCCGTGGCCGCGCCGCCCGCGTCATCGGGGAGCTGACCGGGACGCTGACCCTGCTCAAGGGCCTGCCCATCGCCTACCAGCGCGACCTCCAGGACGGGGTCGCCCCGCTGTTCGATGCCGTCACCGTCTACGAGACGTCGCTCGAGGTGATGGCCGGCCTGATCGAAACGATCAGCGTGGACGCAGCCCGCATGGCCGAGGCTGCCGCGGAGGGCTTCACGACCGCCACGGCCGTCGCCGACGCGCTCGTCCGGCGCGGTGTCGCGTTCCGGACCGCCCACCACATCGTCGGTTCACTGGTCGCCGAGGCCGAGGCAGCCGGCCTCCGTCTCGACGAGATCTCCGACGCGATGATCGGGCTCGCTCTGGGTGCAGCCGGCGACCCGCTGGCGGCCACCCTCGCGGCCGATCAGGGCATCGGCGAGGCGCTCCGTTCCGCCGCCTCCATCGACGGCGCGCTCGCGTCGTGCGACGTCATCGGCGGAACGGCGCCGACGCGTGTCGCGGCCGCGCTCGAAGCCGCCAGGGTGAGGCTCGATCGCCAGGCCGAGGTCGAACCCGGCGACTGACGCCTACAGCTCCGTCGTGGAGCAGATGGCGACGTCGCGGACGAGGTGCGGGTCGCGTGCCCAAGCCTGGGCGATGATCACGTGGAACTGGGCGTCCGCCCGGCCGTGGTGCGTCTCGATCGTCGGCAGCCAGCGCTCCGGCACGTCCGCACCGAACGTGAACGACTGCGCCTCGCCACCGAACTGGCCGGGACCGGCGAGCTGGGCGGCCCACAGCGTGATCGTCTCGCTCCGGCCGCCGCCGACGGTCGCCTTGGCATGCACCCGGAGCTCGAGACGGACCTCCTGGACCTTGCGCGCAGCGCCAGCCGTGAGGTCCAAACGGCCCTTGAACGGTGCCCCGACACACAGCGGCGACGGGTCCAGCCAGATCGACCCCGCGATGCCGTCGGCCTCGCCATCGGCCGCCGCGTAGAGCGCGAACTCGGCGACGGTCACGACACCGGCCCGGAGCAGCGCGGTCGGCTGCAGGATGACGACCGGCAGGACGACCGTCGGGTCGAAGCCGGGTATGTCCAGGTGCGCCTCGATCGCCCAGTCGACGCGCAGCTCGGTCCCCTCGAACGTCGCCGGCCCGAGACCCGGCACCGGCAGCTGGAACGGCAGATCCCGGGTCTCGCCCGCGGCGAGCGTCGTCGCGCCGGCGACCATCACCGGTTCGCGCGGCAGCGTCTCCGTGCCGGTCCGCGTCTCGGTGTGGGTGTGGCCCTCGGCATCCGTCGTCGTCTGGTCGTACCGCCAGGTTTCGGTGCCCGCGATCTCGACGATCGCGCCGCGGAACTCGCCGCCGCGGGTCGTCGCGATGCGCAGGACGCCACCGATCAGCCGGCCCGGCAGCAGACGGTCGCTCTCGACGCTGAGGCTCAGCTCGAACGCGCCTCCGCGCGAGGTGGCGGTGACGGTCACGGCCGGGTCCCGCCGGCCGAGGTCGGCCAGGCGAACCAGCGGTCGAGGAACGCTCGGGCTGTCGGGATCGTGAGGCCGCTGGCGGCGCATGTCGCAGCGTGCCCGAGACCCGGCAGCCTCAGGCTCTCGCCGTGCCCGATCAGGCCGGCGACCGCCGCTGCAGCGTCGTCTTCGTCCTCGAGTTCGCCCGCGATCAGGAGCGCTGGCACCTGGAAACCCGCGAGGTCGGTGAGGCCATCCGCCAGGAGCTCGCTCGACTGGGAGGCGATCATCGCCTCAGGGTCCGAGCGAACCATCCCGGACCGGATCGCGTCGGGGAACCGGAACCCTTCGTCCTCGTACCCGGCGATGACGGCCGCCATGCCTGACTCGCGGATCGCATCGAGTTCCGGTTTGTAGTCGGCCAGCCAGTCCTCGAACGTCATCGGTCGGGGATCCCACGAACCGGTCGTGATGATCGCAGGGACGCGGTCGGGCGCGGCGCTCGCCGTCAACCAGGCCACCCATCCACCGTAGGACAGGCCCCACACCGCGAAGCGATCGAGGCCTTCCGCGTCGGCCACGGCGAGCACATCGCTCACGAAGGCCGCGCCGTGGTATGCGGCCGGTTCATGCGGCTTGTCGCTCGATCCATGGCCGCGCATGTCGACGGCCACCAGCCGGTGATCCCGACGAAGGTCGTCGATGAAGCCCGTCTCGGCCCACCACGATCCGTCGCACAGCCAGCCGTGCAGGAGCACGAGCGGCCGTCCCTGCCCGGTCACCTCGTAATGGATGACGACGCCGTCGTTGGAGACCTGCGGCATGGACCCACCTCCGATACCCATGATGCAGCACCGCCGTCATCAGGGCGCGTACCATCGACGCGATCGTCCCGGGAACCGTTCAGGGGACCGCCGTGCCGGATCTGGCCACCATCGTCAAGGCGCCCAAGGCGATGCTCCACGACCATCTCGACGGTGGGTTGCGCCCGGCGACCGTCATCGACCTGGCGGCCGAGTACGGCTACCCGAACCTCCCGACGACCGATGTGGACGACCTCGCGGCCTGGTTCCGCCGCGGCGCCGACCGCAAGAGCCTGGAGCTCTATCTCGAGACGTTCGCCCACACCTTCGGGGTGATGCAGTGGCCCGACGCGATCCGCCGCGTCGCGGCCGAATGCGCCGAGGACCTCGCCGCCGACGGCGTCGTCTACGCCGAGGTCCGAATGGCGCCCGAGCTGTGCACGGAGCAGGGCCTGACCCTCGATGAGGCGACCGCGGCGATCCTCGACGGCTTCCGGATCGGCTCGGCCAGGGCGGCCGAGGCGGGCCATCCGATCACGATGAAGCTGCTCGTCACCGCGATGCGCCAGGCGGCACGTTCGGTCGAGGTCGCGGAGTGTGCCATCCGCTGGCGCGATGCGGGCGTCGTCGGGTTCGATGTCGCGGGGCCGGAGAAGGGCTACCCGCCGACGCGCTACCTCGATGCGTTCGAGACCATCCGCCGGGCCAATTTCCACATCACCATCCATGCCGGCGAGTCGTTCGGGCTGCCGTCGATCTGGGAGGCGCTCCAGTTCGCCGGTGCGGAGCGGCTGGGCCATGGCGTGCGGATCGTCGATGACATCACCGTCCGCGAGGACGGCTCGATCGAGCTCGGCCGGCTGGCGGCATTCGTCCGCGACCGGCGCGTCCCGCTCGAGATGTGCCCGAGCTCGAACGTCCACACCGGCGCCGCGGCGTCCATCCGCGACCACCCGATCGACCTGCTCCGCCGCCTCCGCTATCGGGTCACGGTCAACACCGACAACCGGCTGATGAGCGGCGTCTCGCTGTCGAGCGAGTTCGCGGCGCTCGACGAGGCGTTCGGGATCGGCCTCGGCGAGATGGAGTGGCTGACCATCAACGCGATGAAGAGCGCGTTCGCGCCGTTCGACGAGCGGCTGCGCCTCATCAACGAGGTCGTCAAGCCCGGCTACGCGCACCTGCGAGCGGAGGAGTCGCGGGTCGTCGCGGGGTGACGATCCAGCGCTGGCCGCCCGGCCCGAAGCTGACCCCGAAGGTCATCCTCGAAGGCACCCGGCTCACCCACAAGACCGACCTCGCCTTCGCCCTCAACGACTTCGAACCGTTCATCGGGCCGCGCCGCTACCGCTATCACGCGCCGCTCGTCAGCGCCGAATGGGGCGCCTTCACGCCGTATCCGTGGGGTCGCGGGATCATCGACTACGACCCGTCCGAGCGCGACCTCGCGCTCGAGACCTATGCGACATGGGCGCGACTGTTCGAGCTCCATCGCTTCTACTCGTGGGTCGTGGACCGGTTCCACCTCTCGACGATGGCCTACCAGCGAGCGCATCGCGGGCACGACGAGGACTTCGGCTGGCTCGAGGAGCGGCTCGCGCCGCTCGGGTTCCACATCGTCCTGTGTACCCGCCGTCCGGAGACCTTCGCGGCTGCCCGCCTGGAGCGGCTCACGGTCTCGGGCAATCCCTCGCAATACGACGACCTCGACGTCTTCGTGCGCGAACAGGACGTCCTGCGCGAGCTGGGCGCCCGGTCACGCCTGCCCGTCCTCGAGATCGACCTGAGCGACGGCGACGTGGACGGGGCGTGCCGACAGGTCGCGGACTGGATGACCGCGACGGGCGGGCTCTGGGCGCCCGGCGCACCGTCGCCGGACGCCGGATCGACATAGCGTGCACCGGGGGACCGCAATGGCCGATCCTGGCCCACTCGGCGGCCGATCGCGCCGAGCCCGAGCAACGGTCACGCTCGCAAGCGGGCTCGATCGGGGCCGCATCCGTCTTTGGCCAGCGACGATCGGCCAGAACGGTCCGTGGATGCACGTTGTGCCCGACGGCCGCCCTCAGAACCCGGCGGGCAGCGCCACCACGAACCGGCTGCTGGCAAAGCCGTTCGGCTCGAGGAAGATCCGGCCGCCCATCGCCGTCATCAGCCGCCGTGCCGCGAACAGCCCGATGCCGGAGCCGCGCGACCGGCCCCGCCCCTCGATCCGGACGAACGGCTCGAACACGCTGTCCCAATCCTCGATCGGCACGCCCGGGCCGTCGTCGGTGACGTAGACCTGGATCTCGTCGCCGATCCGCCAGACGCCGATGCTCACGCCCTCGGCCGAGGGCGCGTATTTCGATTCGTTCTCGAGGATCTGCTCGAGGACCTGGCGGAAGCGCGTCTCGTCGCCGATGGCGATCAGCGATCCGGTCGGCCGCTCCCAGCGGATCGGGCGCGGTCGGAGGAGGAGGCGCAGCGTCTCGACGGTCTCGTCGACCGCGGTCACCGCGTCGAACGGGGCGCGCGACAGGCCGGTCAGACCCTCGCCGCGGACGGACGCCAGGATCGAATCGACCAGCCGGTCGAGCCGCCCGAGCTGTTCGGTCGCGGCCAGGCGCCAGCCGTCCACGTCGGCCGCCTCCGGCGGCTCGGGTCCGGCCGCCTCGGCCAGCAGGTCCACGTAGACCCGAACCACGGACAGCGGCGTCCGCAGCTCGTGGGTCACGACGCTCATCAGCTCGGACCGCGCCGCATCGAGGGCGGTCAGCTCGGCCAGCCGTGCCTCGACCTCGGCCGTCAGCCGGCCCTTCTCGACGATGCCCGACAGGAGTGCGGCGATGGTGCCCAGGAATTCGATCTCGTCCGCCTCGAACCGGCGCGGGCCGCGGGCCTGGACGTTGAGCACGCCGACGACATCGTCGTGCCAGATCAGCGGCACCGACAGCATCCCCGCCAGGCCCTCCATGTCGAAGCCGCGCACCCACGAGAAGCGATGGTCGCGGGTGACGTCCTCGACCGCGATCGGCGTGCGCGAGGCGGCGACCCGACCGGTGATGCCCTGACCCCAGTCGAGGCTGACCTTGCCCACCTGGGCGCGGTCGAGGCCGTTCGTGGCGGCCAGCGTCAGCCGCTTGCGGTCGTGATCGGCGAGGTAGAACGAGCAGACCTCGACCGCCATCGCCGCGGTCGTCCCGTCGACGATCGAGCGCATGAGCTCGTCCCAGTCGCGCGCCTGCGTGGCGAGCTGGGCGATCTCGTTGAGGAACGCGAGTTCGTCGAGGTCGCTCACGCGATCGTCAGCCGCCGGCAGCGAGTGCCGGGAGCTCGTCGCGGAGAGCGATCAGGTCGTCATCCGTCGGGGCCAGGGTGCGCAGCTCCTCGTCGGCCGGGAGCGCCTGGCGGAGCAGAGCTCGTGCCCCGTCCAGATCGCCGCTCAGGGCGCGGAAGCAGGCCAGGTTGTAGCGGGCGAAGGCCGCCGCCCGGTCGGGCCACTGCCCGCTGTCGAGCATCGCCTGCGTCCGGTCGGCAAGGGCGCGTACCCGGTCCGTCATCCCGACGCCGGCCGCGATCGCGCCCAGGTGACCCAGGTCGTGCTCGGGGCCGTCGCCCATGATCGGGCCGAGGACCTTCTGGTCGGCCAGTGCCTCGTCGCTCGCCGCGTCGATCTCGGCGATGAGCGCGTCGGCCGTCGCATCGGCATCGGCCACGACCTGGTCCCAGGTCCAGTCGGCCCGCTCGGCGTGGTAGATCGCGTTGGTCGAGTCGATCTCCTCGGTCGGAGTGCCCGGGTCATCGCGGCCCTCGCGCGCGGCGGCCATCTTCGTGGCCTGCCGGTTGCGCCATGCCGAGAGATGGGCGAGGTGGTCCTTGGCGGACCAGCCACCGTCCGGGCCGAGGGCGTCGCGGGTCACCGGGTCGAGCGCGCCGAAGATCTCGCGCTCCGCGGCGCGGCAGGCACGCAGGTTGTCGATGAGGCCGGCGCGCAGGGCGGTCGTGTCTGTCATGGCGCCATGGTAGCGGCCCGTTCCGCCCGGCCGAGGGCCCCGACGGGCCATCTTCGCCAGATACCCGCCGGTGGACTCTTGGGCGAGCGATGCCCCCGAATCCGCGCCAACCACCCGCCCCGCGGCTACGTGGCAGCTCCCCACCCTCGGCGCGCGATAGCTACTCCGACTACGAGTCCAGTCATGGGCAGATGGCGATAAAGTCGGTGAGAAACGGACGGTGATGCGCCTCGAGGGTACGTGGCGAGGCTCCGGGGCCCGATCCTAGACAGCGGCCCCCGCCGGGTCCGTGATGAGCGTCGGCAGGTCCGCGAGCAACGGGTCGGTCCAGGTCCAGGCCGCGCCGTGGTGCTTGCCGACCGCCCCGTGTCGTGCCGCCTCGACCCGCAACGGCAGCCCGAAGATCTCGATGAACCCGACCGCCGAGGCGTGGTCGAAGGCGTCGCCCTCGTCGTACGTGGCGAGGCTCTTGTCGTACAGCGACATCGGCGAGCGGCGGCCGACGACGACCGCCGAGCCGTGATCCAGCCGTAGCCGGACCTCGCCCGACACGACCCGCTGCGACGACGCGACGTACGCCCGCAGGTCGCGTGACAGGGCACTGAACCACAGGCCGTCGTAGATGAGCCGGGCCAGCTCGTCGGCCACGAACCGGTTGAAGCGCAACGTGTCGCGCGACAGCGTCAGTCCTTCCAAGGCCCGGTGAGCCGCGTGCAGGATGGTCGCCGCCGGGGTCTCGTAGATCTCGCGGCTCTTGATGCCGACCAGCCGATCCTCGACGTGGTCGACCCGCCCGACGCCGTGGGCGCCACCGAGCTCGTGGACGCGCTCGACCAGCTCCACCGAGCCCAGCCGCTCGCCGTCGAGCGCGACCGGCACGCCACCTTCGAAGTCGATGACGAGCTCGACCGGCGCGGGCGCATCGGCCGGCGCGACGGTCCACTCGTAGGCGTCCGGCGGCGGCGTGACCCACGGGTCCTCGAGCACGCCCGTCTCGCACGAGCGTCCCCACAGGTTGACGTCGATCGAGTACGGCGAGGCCTTGGTGATCGGGATCTCGATGCCGCGCTCGGCGGCGTAGTCGATCTCCTGGTCGCGGGTCAGGCCCATCCCGACGCGCATCGGCGCGACGACCTCGAGCCCCGGGTCGAGCGCGTGGGTGGCGATGTCGAAGCGGACCTGGTCGTTGCCCTTGCCGGTGCAGCCGTGCGCGACCGCGTCGGCGCCTTCGGCCTTGGCGACCTCGACCAGGAGCTGCGCGATGAGCGGCCGGGCGAGCGCGGTGGCCAGGGGATACGCCCCCTGGTACAGCGCGTTGGCCTGGAGGTGCGGCCAGACGAAGTCGGTCACGAACCGCTCGCGCGCGTCCACGACGTACGCGCGCGAGGCGCCGGCCGAGATCGCCCGGGCTTCGACACCCTGGCGCAGCGAGCCGCCACCGAGGTCGACGGTCAGGGTCACGACCTCGACGTTGAACTGCTCCCTGAGCCAGGCGACCGCGACCGAGGTGTCGAGGCCACCGGAATACGCGAGGACGACCTTGTTCACGGGACCTTCGAACCTCCGGAGCGTGCCTGGATGGCCTGGAAGCGCTCGAGCCAGCGCTCGAGGCGGATATCGTCGCGGAACAGCACGAGCAGCGTATTGTCGCCCGCCAGCGTGCCTTCCTGCTCCTGCAGGCTGGACTCGTCGATCGCCTGGGCGATGACGCTGGCCGTGCCGGGCGTCCCGGTCAGCACGACCGTCAAACCGCTCCGGCCGATGCGGACGGGGATGTCGGCGAGGATCCGCTCGAGCCGGGCGTCGGACGGGGCGCCGCTGCCGGTCGACGACATCCGTTCCGGTGTCACGTAGACGTGGCCGTCGGCGCCGGGCGCCTTGACCAGGCCGAGCTCGGTGATGTCGCGCGAGACGGTCGCCTGGGTGACGTCGTAGCCCTGCGCACTCAGCGCGTCGACGACCTCGCGCTGGCTGCCGATCGGGCGGGTCATGACCAGGTCGCGGATGGCGCGCTGGCGCTGCGTCTTGAGGTCGTGGCCGTTCTGGCCGTGGCCGTTGCCGTTCATCGCCATGATCACGCCGCGCCCGCGTGGGCCGCCCGGCCCGCGGTGATGCGCGTGCCGAACGTCGGGTCGGTGAGGGCGCGATCGAGGGCGTTCGGGGCCGACGAGTCGGCGATGATCGCCTCCGCCCCGTCCCAGCCGAGGGCGCTCAGGGCCGCGCGGACCTTGGGCACCATGCCGCCGGCGATGACGCCGGAGTCGATGAGGGTCTCGGCCTCGCCCGCGGTGAGGGCGTCGAGCCGGTGGCCGTCGGCGTCGCGGACACCGTCGACATCGGTCAGCAGCACGAGCTGGCGGGCACCCAGTCCGGCCGCGATGCCCGCCGCCGCGTCGTCGGCGTTGACGTTGCAGACGATGCCGTCCGCGTCACGGGCCAGCGGCGCCACGACCGGCACCTGGCCGCCGACCATGATCGCGTCGAGCAGGTCACGACGGAGCCCGACGACCGAGGCGACGAGCCCGAGATGCGGGATCCGCTCGGCGATGAGGAGGCCGCCATCGACCCCGGACAGGCCGACGGCATCGACGCCGAGGTCGCGCAGACCGGCGACGAGCTCCGAGTTGACCACTCCCCGGAGAACCGCGGCGGCCACCTCGAGCGACTGGGCGTCGGTGACGCGCAGGCCGCCCTCGAACTTGGACGGGACGCCGAGGCGCTCCAGCCACTCGGTGATGCGCTTGCCGCCACCGTGGACCAGGACCACGGGACGGCGACGCGCGACCGCGGCCACTTCCGTCAAGACCTGCGACTGGTCCGCGATGGTCGTGCCGCCCAGCTTGACGACCAGGATCTCGCTCACGTCGTGTACTCCGAGTTCTCGATCACGTAGGCCTCTGTGAGATCGCATCCGAAGGCCTCGCCGCGGCCGGTGCCAAGACCGAGGTCCAGGGCGAAGACCACTTCCGGCTCGTTCATCGCCTCGCGCGCCGCGGCACGATCGAAGGCGACCGGGCCGCCGGCCGTGCCATCGAACACGAGGTGACCGGCGATCGAGATCCGCAGCCGGTCGGGGTCGAGCACGGCCGGGGTGCCGGCACGGGCCGTCGCCTCCTCGGCCGCCAACCCGCCCGCCTCGAGCACGGCGGCATCGGCCAGGCGCGCGTTCCCGGCCGCACCAGCGAGTCGGCCCCAGTTCGGGTCGCGGCCGTGGGCCGCCGCCTTGACCAGGCTGGACGACACGATCGCGCGCGCGACGGCCCGTGCCTCGGCATCGTCCCGTGCCCCGGTGACCGAGGCCGTGATGAGCGTGCTCGCCCCTTCGCCGTCGGCCGCCTGCTGGCGTGCCAGGTCGCGAGCGATGGCCTCGATGGCTGCCGCCAGGACGACGGCCGCCTCCGAGCCCGGCTCGACCGGCGCGGCCCCCGCCGCCCCGGACGCCAGGACGAAGACCGTGTCGTTGGTGCTGGTGTCGCCGTCGACGGACAGCTGGTCCCACGTCCGCGCCGCCGCCGGTCGGAGCATCCCCCAGAGCAGATCCGGCGCCACGGTCGCGTCGGTCAGCACGATCGAGAGCATCGTGGCCATCCGCGGGTGGATCATCCCGACGCCCTTGCAGATCCCGCTGACGGTGACCCGGACCGGGCGCCCGGCACCGTCCGGCAACTCGACGGAGGTCGTGGCGACCTTGACGACCGAATCGGTGGTCCGCAGTGCCTGGGCCGCAGCCAGCAGGCCGTTGTCCTCGTCACCGAGCGTCGGGATCAGGGTGGCAAGCCCGGCGCGGACCTTCTCGAGCGGCAGCCGCGTCCCGATGATCCCCGTCGAGAGCAGCAGCGTCCGCTCGACCGCGACACCCGTGGCGCTGGCAAGCATCTCCGCGACCTCGACCTGGTCGGCATCGCCGGCCGCGCCGGTCGCCGCGTTCGCCGAGCCACTCGTCGAGATGATCGCCTCGGCCCAGCCGAACCCGCCGCGCGCGTCGCCGGATGTCGCGGCGAGATGCGCCTTCGACAGCCGCACCGGGGCGGCCGCGAACGTGTTCGGGGTGAAGACGGCGGCCGCGGGGGCCGGACCCACCGTCGTGACCACGACGGCAAGATCCGGCCGGCCCGAGGCCTTGATCCCGGCGGCCAGTCCTCCGGCCCGGAAGCCGGGCGGGATGGCGGCGCGTCGCTCGACCGGTGGGAGGTCCGACGAGGATGCCGGGAGGGAACGTTCCGACATGGTGGTCATGGCGCGAGCGGCAGCTGGTCCAGGCCGGCCGTCTCGGGCAGGCCGTGGACGAGGTTGAAGGCCTGGATCGCCTGGCCGGCCGCGCCCTTGACGAGGTTGTCTTCGACGCCGATGACCAGGATCCGCCCGGTCCGCTCATCGAGCGTCACGTGGATCCGGACCTGGTTCGAGCCGGTCACGTCCTTGGTCGCCGGCGGGCTGTCGACGACGGTCACGAACGGCTCGTCCGCGTAGGTCGCCGCGTACAGCTCGTCGAGCTCGGCCTGGCTGATCGGCCGGCTCGGCCGGACGTGGCTGGACGACAGGATGCCGCGCGTCATCGGGATCAGGTGGGGCAGGAAGTCGACCGCCACGATGCCCGGGTTGGCGCTGAGGTCGAGGCCTTCGATGCCGGCGACCCACGCAAGTTCCTGCTCGATCTCGGCGACATGACGGTGGCCACCGATGCCGTACGCGCTGACGCTCTCGTTGACCGCCCCGAACATGAGATGCGCCTTGGCCTCGCGCCCGGCGCCGGACACGCCGCTCTTGGCATCGACGACGAGGTCCTCGATGAGGCCTTCACGCGCCAGCGGCGCCAGCGCAAGGATCGTCGCCGTCGGGTAGCAGCCCGGCGCCCCGACGATCGCGACCGGGGCATCGACCAGCGCCACGAGCTCGTCGCGATGGAGCTCGGGCAAGCCGTAGACCGCCTGGTCGAGGAGGTCCGGACGGGGATGCTCGAAGCCGTACCAGCGCGGGTAGTCGGCCGGGTCACGGAGTCGGAAGTCGGGGCCCTGGTCGATGATCGTCGTGCCGCCGGCGATCAGGTTCGGGACCAGGTCCGCCGCGGCGCCATGCGGGAGGGCGAGGAAGACCGCGTCCGCGGGCGGCATCTCCGAATGGACATCGAGGTCCAGCGTGGCGAGGTGCCGATGGATCCCGTCGATCGGGTCGTGATCGCGGTCGCGCCCGACCAACCCGACGATCTCGACGTTCGGGTGCCGCGCCAACAGGCGGACGAGCTCGCCGCCGACGTAACCGGTCGCCCCGATGATCCCGACCCGGACCATGCGGGTCGACCCGTCGCGTGTGGCAACCTGCCCGGAAACCTCGGTCGTCGTCATTGGACGTATGACTATACATGGCGACTGCATACTCATGCAACCATCGTCACCGGCCTGATTGAGTACTCTGTGCCGGATGATCTGCTCGACGTGCGGCGAGGCTGCCCCTGCCGACGCCCGGTTCTGTCCGCACTGCGGGTCGTCGATGACCCCCGCCTGCACGGGGTGCGGGAACCCGCTCGTCACCGGAGCCCGCTTCTGCGCGACGTGCGGGACGCCGGCGCCGAACAGCCCCGTCGGTGCCACACCCCCGACCACCCCGACCATTCCCCGGGCACCGGTCGCCGTCTCGGAACGTCGTCTCGTCACCGTCCTGTTCGCCGATCTCGTCGGGTTCACGACACTCGCCGAGAGCCGCGACGCCGAGGCCGTCCGCGATCTCCTGTCGCGCTATTTCGAGCAGTGTCAGGAGGTCATCGGCCGATATGGCGGTACCGTCGAGAAGTTCATCGGGGACGCGGTCATGGCGATCTGGGGCGCGCCCATCGCCCACGACGACGACGCGGAACGTGCCGTGCGCGCCGCGCTCGACCTGGTCGACGGCGTGCGCGCGCTCGGCCCGGGCATCCAGGCGCGCGCTGGCGTCCTGACCGGGGAGGCGGCCGTCACGGTCGGTGCCACCAACCAGGGCCTCGTTGCGGGCGACATCGTCAACACCGCGTCACGTCTCCAGAGCGTGGCGGCGCCGGGGACGGTCCTGGTCGGCGAGCAGACCGAGCAGGCGGCGAACTCGGCCATCGCCTTCGAGCCGGCGGGCGATCAGGTGCTCAAGGGCAAGGTCGCGCCGGTGCCGGCGTTCCGCGCCATCCGGATCGTCGCCGAGCGCGGTGGTCGCGGTCGGACCGACCAGCTCGAGGCGCCGTTCGTCGGTCGCGACGATGAGTACCGGTTGCTCCGCGACGTGGTCCTCGCCACGGCACGCGACAAGCGGCCGCGCCTCGTGTCGATCACCGGCGTCCCCGGCGTCGGTAAGAGTCGGATGGCGCGCGAGCTGACCAAGTACATCGACGGCCTCGTCGACACCATCTACTGGCACGCCGGCCGGTCACCGGCCTACGGCGAAGGCGTCACGTTCTGGGCCCTCGGCGAGATGGTCCGCGGGCGCATCGGTCTGGTCGAGGGCGACGACGAGGCAGCGACGAGGGCCGCGGTCACGGCCGGTGTCGCGCGCTGGGTCGCCGACGAGACCGAGCGCCGCTGGATCGAGCACGCCCTCCTCGTCCTGCTCGGGCTCGAAGGCAGCGGCGGTGCCGCACGCGAGGAGCTGTTCAGCGCATGGCGCACCTTCTTCGAGCGGATCGCCGCGTCCGGACCGGTCGTCCTCCTGTTCGAGGACCTCCATTGGGCCGACGCCGGCCTGCTCGACTTCATCGACCACCTGCTCGACTGGAGCTCGGGCGTGCCATTGACCGTCGTCACCCTCGCTCGGCCCGAGCTGCTCGAGCGTCGGCCGGGCTGGGGCACCGGCACGCGGACCTTCATCGGGCTTGCCCTCGAGCCGCTCCCCGACGACGCGATCGGCGAGATCCTCGAGGCCCTCGCGCCGGGGCTCCAGGGTGCCGGCCGCGCGACGATCATCGCCCGGGCCGACGGCATTCCCCTGTACGCGGTCGAGACGATCCGGATGCTCGCGGCGGCTGGGTCGCTCGGCGGCGCCGATGCCCAGCCGGTCGACCTCTCGGACCTGGCCGTGCCGGCCACGCTCCAGGCGCTCATCGCCGCCCGTCTCGATGCGCTCGATCCCGGCGACCGATCGCTCATCTGCGACGCGGCCGTGCTCGGTCAGAGCTTCACGCTGGCCGGTCTGGGAGCGGTCAGCGGTCTCGAGGCCGACGGCCTCGATGCCAGTGTTCGCGCGCTCGTCCGGCGCGAGTTGCTCGTGCACGACGTCGACCCGCGATCGCCCGAGCGCGGCCAGTACGCGTTCGTGCAGTCGCTCGTTCGCGAAGTCGCCTACGGCACGCTCTCGCGGCCAGACCGGCGCAACCGCCACCTTGCCGCGGCGCGCTTCTTCGAAGGCCTGGGCGAGGACGAGCTGGCGGGCGCTCTCGCCTCGCACTATCTCGCGGCGTATCGCGCCTCGTCCGACGATCCGGAGGGTCAGGCGCTCGCCGTCCAGGCGCGACTGGCCCTGCGGGGAGCGGCAGAGCGTGCCACCGAGCTCGGCAGCCACGACCAGGCCGGCATCTTCTTCCTCGAGGCGCTCGAGGTCTCGAGCGACCAGGCCGACCGCGCGGACCTGCTCGAGCGCGCTGGGCTGGCGGCTGACGCCGCCGCCCACTCGGAGATCGCTGAGGAACGGCTCACGGCGGCTGCCGGGATCTGGCACGAGCTCGGCGTGCGCGAGCGTGAAGCTCGGGCGATCGGCCTGCGCGGCAGGGCCGTCGTGAATGGCTGGCGGGCGCCCGATGCGATCGTCATCCTCGAACCAGCCCTCGCGGCATTCGAGGATCTTGGCGACGACCCAGCGCTCGTCCAGATCGAGCACCAACTGGCCCGCGCCTACTGGTTCGAGGAAGACCGTGCCCGGGCTGTGCCGCTCGCGGACCGCGCCCTCGGACGCGCGGAACGGCTCGACGATATCGCCAACGTAGCCGACATCCTGGTCACGAAGGGTGCTCTCATCACGGTCGACGGACGGCCCTATGAGGGATTCGGGTCGATGGAGGCGGGTCGTGCCCTGGCCGAGGAACGCGGGCTCAATGCGATCGTGGCGCGGGCCCTGCTGAACATGACCGGGACCCAGATGAGCCGAAACCCGCGTGAAGCGTTCGAGCTCGGGATCGAGGCCATCGCCCTTGCCCGGCGGATCGGCTTCCGCTCGTTCCTTGCGACCGCGGCCGGCAATTCGCTCGAGGTCGCGGGTGACCTCGGTGAACTCGATTGGGCGATGGCGATCGGTGACGAGTTGCTCGCGCTGGACTTCACGCCGAGCGACCGGAATTCGCTCCTGCGCGGCATCAACCAGGTGCGACTCCTGCGCGGGGACCCCGTCGATGACTTGTTTGCCGAACATGCCAAGGTCCTCGTCGAGGGAGTCGACGTCCAGGAGGTGTCGAACTACGAGGGCGCCGAGGGTTTCCGATCGTTCCTTGCCTGCGACTTTGCAGAGGCGGCCGCGCACTGGGAGATGGCTTGCCGGACGGCGACACTCAATGCGCCCAGCGACCTGCCACGAGCGGCTCGGGCTGCGATCTGGGCGGGGGACGTGGCCACCGCGGAACGGTTGACCGCAGAGTTCGCTCGGGATTGGACGCATGGCCAGTGCGCCCATGCCCGGCTCGCCGGGCTGATGGCCGGTCTCGCCGCCTCGAACGGGCGTCGCGACGAAGCGGTCGTCGGCTTCGGTACGGCGATCACGTCGTTGCGCGACCTGGGGCTCGACGTCGACGCGGTGCTGACCATGCTCGACATGTCGCGCACGATCGGAGCGACGGATCCGGCCGTGGCTCCGTGGCTGGACGAGGCTCGCGCGACGATCGAGCGACTGCGGATGCCGGGTCTCAACGGCCTCCTCGAGCTCGCGACCGGTGGATCGGAGGGACCCGCGCGGGCCGCGGTATCGGGTGGCGCGGTCGCGGCCGAGGCGATCGGCTAGGAACCGGACGTCTGCGATCCGGCGAACGAGCAGGGCCGTTGTCACCGCGCCCGCCTCGCGGCTGATGCTTGTTTCGAGGCTGTTGACCGACTGGCAGGTGGCTGATGCCTGTAGGCGGCATCAATGGGTTTGGGCCCGGGGACTGATCGCAGCGCCTTGATGCCGTCCACAGGCATCACGGATTCGGGAGTGCCCGGACCCGACCGAAATAGGCATCAAGAAGGCGCGGGGCTGCCGGGCGACCGATATCCTACTTGTCCACTAGGGATTGTCTGGTATCATCCCCGAATTCCCCCGAAAACGACCCGACAGACAGGAGCCTCGCACGATGCCGAACGCCGTCCCCGCCGATGCCGTTGCCCGCCTCCCGAGGGCGCGGATGATCGATCCGCGCGGTCATCGGTTCGGGGCCGGCGTCTCGGCGATCCTGCTCGTCCTGGCCTTCCTGACGGGGACGCCGCCGCTCGTCGCGCTCGTGCTGCTGTCGATCGGCGTCAGCGCGGCGTTCGGGCTCAGGTACTCGATCTATGGCGTCGCGTGGCGGCGGATCGCAAAGACCCTGGCACTCCCCAAGGTCGAGCCGGAGCACGAGTACCCGCCGCGCTTCGCGCAGGTGCTGGGCAGCGTGGCGCTCATCCTGTCGCTGCTCGCGTTCGCGGTCGGGGCGACCACCCTGGCCTGGGGCTTCGCGCTGGCGGTGGCCGGGCTCCAGACGCTGCTCGCGACGACCGGCTACTGCCTCGGCTGCAAGCTGTACTTCCTGCGCTGGTGGGTGCCGGATCTTCGTGACCCGGATCTGGACCCGCGGCCGCTCCGGCGGCCCCAACCGGGCGCTCGCCCCGGAACCGATCCGCTACCGCTGAACCGCCGCGGGCTAGGTCTGGTCCGCGAGGATGTCGGGCCGGGCATATGGCCCGGTCGCGAGGACCTCTCCCTCGGCCTCGTAGGGCGCTGCCCCGCTCGACACGATCCGGTAGCGGTGGTGGACCACCGTGGCACCGGCCGAGATCATCGCGTTGACCGGGCAATACTTCGCGGCCGACAGCTCGATGCTGCGCCGCACGGCAGCCTCGGCCACGTCGCGCCCGACCACCTCGTGGGTGACCACGATCTCGGTGAAGACCTGCGGGTACTCGTCGCGCTGGCTGCCCCGGACATCGACCCGGTACTCGTCGATGGCGATGCGCTTCTTCGCCGCGATCGAGACGACGTCCATCGCGCTGCACGCCCCGAGCGCCGCGAGGATCGTCTCGACCGGGCTGCCGCCCTGGTTCGACTGCCGGTCGTCGAATTGATACGGGTGCCCGGAACTGGGACTCGCCGCGAACTTCATCCCGCCCTGGTGTTCCAGCACGACCGACTTCAAGGTGGGCATGCGCGTCAGACTCCTGCCAGGGCGATGAGCTCGGGTTCGTCGCCGGTCCGCTCGATCGTCGCCTCGGGCAGGAACTGCTCCTGGTAGAGGCGGGCGTACAGGCCGTCGAGCGCGAGCAGCTCGGCGTGGGTGCCACGTTCCGCGACCACACCTCGGTCGTACACGATGATCTGATCGGCCCGCAGGATCGTCGACAGCCGGTGGGCGATGGCGATGGTCGTCCGGCCCTCCATCAGGCGCTCGAACGCGCGCTGGATGAGCCGCTCGGAGACAGTGTCGAGCGCCGACGTCGCCTCGTCGAGGATGAGGATCCGCGGATCCTTGAGCAGCACGCGGGCGATCGCCAGCCGCTGCTTCTCGCCGCCCGACAGCTTGTAGCCGCGTTCGCCGACGATCGTGTCGTAGCCCTCGGGCAGCTCCATGACCCGGCCATGGATCGAGGCCGCCGTCGCCGCGGCGATGAGTTCGTCCTCGCCGGCGTCCGGTCTCGCGTAGCGCAGGTTGTCCCGGACCGACGCGTGGAACAGGTAGGTCTCCTGGGTGACCGCCCCGATGATCTCGCCGAGCGAGGCGAGCTTGATCCGGCGGACATCGACGTCGTCGATCTCGACCGCGCCGGAATCGACGTCGTACAGCCGCGAGACGAGATAGGTGGTCGTCGTCTTGCCGGCACCGGATGGCCCGACCAACGCGACGAGTTGGCCGGGCTGGGCCTCGAAGTCGATGTGTTCGAGGTTGAAGCCGACGACCGGTTCGGGGTCGGCCGCCGGCTCGAACGTCTCCTCGTATTCAAGCTCCAGCTCCGGTTCATTCTCGAGCCCGCGCGCGACCGCCTCGTGCGCCCGTTGCGAGGGCACGGCCGCGGTCGGGTACTGGAACGAGACGTCGCGGAAGCGGACCTTGCCCCGGGTCGTGGCCGGATGCATCGCGACCGCGTCGGGCGCGTCGACGATCTCGGGATCCATCTCGAGGTACTCGAAGATCCGGTCGAACAGCGCGAGCGAGCCCTGGATCTCGACCTGGATGTTGAGCAGCTGGCCGAGCGGGAAGAAGAGGCGACTTTGGAGGGTCGTGAACGCCACGATCGTGCCGGCCGTCGGGGCGTTCGGGCTGCCGTTCGCGGCGAGCGTCCCGGCCAGCCAGTACACGAAGGCAGGCATGATCGAGAAGATCGTGCCGATGATCATGAAGAACCAGCGCCCGACCATCGCCTGGCGGATCTGGAGCTTCGCGAGCTTGCGGTTCTGGCCACGGAACTTCTCGATCGCGTTGGCCTGCTGGCCGAACGTCTTGGACAGGAGGATGCCCGAGACGCTGAGCGTCTCCTCGGTCGTGGCGGTCATCTCGGCCAGGGATTTCTGCGTCTCGGTCGAGACCTGGCGCCGGACCTTGCCGACGCGGAAGGTCAGGTACAGGAAGAACGGCGTGATGCCAAGCGACAGGAGGGCCAGGCGCCAGTCGAGCAGGAACATCGCGATCGTCGTGCTGATCGCGATGGCCAGGTTGCTGGTGAGGGAGCTGGCCGTATCGGTGACGACCGCCTGGACCCCGCCGATGTCGTTGGCGAGTCGGCTCTGGATCTCGCCCGTGCGCGTTTCCGTGAAGAAGCGGAGCGGCATCGACTGCAGGTGGGCATAGAGCGCGCCCCGCAGGTCTTGCATGACGTTCTGGCCGATGACGTTGTTGAGGTAGCTCTGGCCGACGCCGATGAGTCCCGTGATGATCGGCAGGACGATCATCAGACCGACATACAGGTTCAGCTTCGCGTAGTCGCCGCCGATGATGACCTGGTCGAGCAGGAGGCCCAGGAGCAGGGGATTGATGAGCCCGATGATGCTGGTCGCCAGGATGGCCGAGAGGACGACGACCACCTGGAGCCGATAGGGTTCGAAGAAGACGAGGATCCGTCGAAGCGTGCGGGCGCGTCGCTCCTTCGGGACCGGCGTGAAGTCACGCGCCGAGCTGCCGAACGGTCCGCCACCGCCACCGCCACCGCCGCGGCCGCCACCGCCACCCATGCGCCCGCCGCCGCCGCTCGCCGCACCCCCCGTGGCCGTTCGTGTCTGTCCTCGCGGAAACCCCATCGCCCGACGCTACCACGGAATGTCGGCGCGGTCGTTCCCGGATGGCTTGATGCTTGATTTGGGCGTCTCGGCCGTGATCCATCCACTTGATGTCTGTAGACGGCATCAGACGCTGGATAAGTGGCAGATGAGGCCGACTTGCTAGCGTCGGCGTATGCCCTGGTTCGAGCACCGACCCCGCGATCCTCAGCAACAGAACGGATTCGAGCTGTTCGGCCGGATGCTCAAGCGACGGCGTGCCTGGCTGGGGTGGACCCAGCGTCAGTTGGAGGCGTACTCCGGCATCGACCAGACCGTCATCTGCCGACTCGAGAACGGCAAGCAGTACGGCCTGCGCTGGTCGCGGCTGGCCGAGCTGATCGATGCGCTCGGCGGCCTCGACGTCGGCCCCGGAGCGCCCGAACCGCCGGGCTACACGCGCGGGGTGATCGGCTCGCCACGGATCGATCTCTCCGGAGGAATCAGCGCCGACGACGACTTGGACGACGACTGATCGAACTCGGCACACCTTGATGCCTGTCTAGGCATCAGGCCACCTGCGCCCTGTGATGCCTGCTTGGGCAAAAGGCCACAGGCGCCCTTTGATGCCGTCTACAAGCATCAACGGGATCGGGTGCGCCGGAACGCCCGGATTCAAGCATCAGCCTTGAGGCACGGCCGCCGCGGCGGCACGCCTTACCAGGCGGTGGTCGTCGCCGCTTCGGTGATGCCTTCGGATTCGAGCCAGCGTTCGGCGTCGATGGCGGCCTTGCAGCCGTCGGCGGCTGCGGTGACGGCCTGGCGGTAGCGGTGGTCGTGGACGTCGCCGGCGATGAAGACGCCGTCGATCTTGGAGCCGGTCTCGTCGTGGACCACCAGGTAGCCCTTGTCGTCGACGTCGAGCCAGTCGCGGAAGGCCTCGGTGTTGGGTCGGTAGCCGATGGCGATGAACACGCCGTCCACATCGAGCCGGCTCTCGTCGCCGGTTCGGGTGTCGGACAGGAGCAACCCATCGACCTTCGACTCGCCGAGGACTTCCTCGACGGCGGTGTTCGGGTGGATCTCGATCTTCGGGTGCTCGTGGGCGCGGTCGACCATGATCTTCGACGCGCGGAACGTATCGCGGCGATGGAGCAGGTGCACCTTGGTCGCGAAGCGGGTCAGGTAGGTCGCCTCCTCGAACGCGGTGTCGCCACCGCCGACGACGGCGATCTCGCGGTCCTTGAAGAAGAAGCCGTCGCACGTGGCGCAGGCCGACACGCCGCGGCCGCGCAACCGCGTCTCGCTGTCGAGCCCGAGCCACAGCGCCGACGCGCCGGTGGCGATGATGACGGCCTGGGCGCGGTATTCGGTGCCGCGGGCCCAGATGCGGAACGGCCTGGACGAGAAGTCCACCCGATCGATATCGACGTCGATGAGGCGTGAGCCGAACCGCTCGGCCTGGGCGCGCATCGCGGCCATCAAGTCGGGGCCCTGGATGCCGTCCTCGAAGCCGGGGTAGTTCTCGACGTCGCTCGTCAGCATCAGCTGGCCGCCCGGGGCGGACCCGGCGAGGACCACCGGCTCGAGATTCGCGCGGGCCGCATAGATCGCGGCGGTCAGCCCGGCCGGGCCGGATCCGACGATGACGACCTTGGCATCGACCCGACCCTCGCCGCTGCGAACGGTCGATGGGCCACCGGGTTGCTGGGTGGCGGACTCATCGACCATCGAGATCGAGAAGCCGCCGAACGGGTTACTGGTCACGTGGCAATCCTACGGCAGGGCGTGCAGGTGCGGGATCACGTCGCGGCCGACCAGCTCGAGCGCGTCGAGGTCGGGCAGCTGGCGCATGCTCAGGATGATGTGCTGGGCGCCGGCATCGGAATACTCGGCCAGGCGGTCGACGACCTGGGCGGGGGTTTCCGTGCCGCCGTCGCCGTCTCGGGAGATGCGGACGCCCTGGAGGGTCGAGCGTTCGATCTCGTCGGGGTCGCGGCCGATATCCGCGCAGTGGTCGGCCAGGATCGCGTACTTGCGGGCGACGCCTTCGGGGGTGCCGAAGACATTGGTGGCGTCGGCGTAGCGGGCCACGAGGCGCAGGGTCTTCTTCTCACCACCGCCGCCGATCATGATCGGGACCCTGGGGCGTGACAGCGACTGCGGGGAGTTGAGGAGCCGAGCGGCATGGAACTTCCGGCCGTGGAACTCCGCCTCCGACCCGTGCTCGCCCTGCCACATGCCGTGGGCGATCTCGAGCGTCTCCTCGAGCATCTCGAAACGCTCGCCGAGGGGCGGGAACGGGAAGCCAAGCGCGCGCGACTCCTCCTCGTTCCAGGCGGCCCCGATACCGAGCCAGGCCCGGCCGCCAGACAGGACGTCGAGGGTGGTCGCGGCCTTGACCCAGAGGCCCGGGTAGCGGTAGTGGACGCCACCGACCATCAGGCCAAGGCGCGCATGGGTCGTGTGCGCGGCCAGGAAGCCGAGCGTCGTCCAGCCTTCGAGCATCGGCTCCTCCTGCTTGCCGACGCTGCGGATCTGGAAGAAGTGGTCCATGACCCAGATCGAATCGAAGCCGACGTCGTCGGCCGTGCGGGCGATGGCCGCGAGGGTCGGTCCGATGGCTTCCGGGCCGCCGGGCCAGGTGAAGGAGTTGATCTGGAGACCGATCTTCATCTCGTTGCGGAGCGTACCAGTCGCGGTTGATGCTTGATTCCGGGCAGTCGGGGGAGGGCGGTCGGGTTGATGCCTGTAGACAGCATCAAAAGGCCGCAGTCTGACGGCGTCGTGACAGACAGCTGACACGACCCTGTCACAGTGTGTGCACGAGCGGTGGTCGACCGGGACCGCCGACGAACCCTGGGAGGGGTATCCCGCCAGTGGCGGACGTGATGCTGCACTGCGCGACGTGCGACCGTGTCCTCGACGGCGATCCCGACGAGGACCCGACGGGTGACGCCGGCATGCCGATATGCGGCGAGTGCGCGCGCGAGCGTGACTTCTTCGCCATCGACATCGGTGACGGCCTGCTCGACGGCAGATGGGACGACGACCGATGAGCACCGAGCCCGAGCGCGTCTGGTCCGCGCCGCCCGACCGCAGCCCGAGCCTCCTGATTCGCGCGATCTGGTTCATCTTCATCGGCTGGTGGCTGAGCGCCGTCGCGATCGGTGTCGCCTACTTCCTGTGCGCGATCATCATCGGGATCCCGCTCGCGTTCATGATCTTCAACCAGCTGCCGCTGATCATCACGTTGCGCCCGCGGTCGCCCGGCCTCGTCGCTGACGGCACCGAAGAACAGCTCCCGCTGTGGCTGCGAGCCGTCTGGTTCGTCTTCATCGGCTGGTGGCTCGGTGCGCTCTACCTGACCGTCGCCTGGGGCCTGTGCGTGATCATCATCGGGCTGCCCATCGGCCTGTGGATGATGAACAGGGTCGGTGGCGTCATGACCCTGTTGCGCTACTGATGGCGATTCAGGCCTCGGCGACGCGACGCCCGGTGCTTCGCGGTACGAGGTTGTCGTACGCGTGCGGCTCGTCGTCGTTGATGCGGGCCCATCGCTCCAGTCGCGGCCCTGCCGAGATGCTTCCGTGGCGTCCGTCCGCCTTGTTCCAGTCGAGCGATAGGGTTCGAGGCGACCGGCCGCCCTCGACGGTGGCGATGATCACCGGCCATGCCTCAAGCGTGGAAGCGAAGCGGGCGAGGATCTTGTTCGACGGGATCAGTCTCAGCGAATACCCAACCGCCCCGTCTATGCGGATCTCATGCTTTTCGCCTGGCTTGCGAGCAAAAGGATTGGGTCTGAACTCGACTTTTGAGAAGTCGATTTCCGGAATGAAGAACTCGTCGTCAGGGTCGAGCTTCGTACGCATGTCGTTCGCGCTTCGTGGCGCGCCGTGCGGAGATGATCCGGGGTCGGGCCCCTGCCCTCGACACTATCACGACGAGCAACCGGCCAGCCTCCGACCACCCGACGATCCGGACGCGCGACTCACCGTCCGAATGGGTGAGGTCCGCGACCCAAGTCGACAACGCTCCGTCGGCGACCGTCTCCGCTTCTTCAAACGACACCCCGTGCTTCAGGAGGTTGGCCGCCGCCTTGACGTCGTCCCAGACGAAGTCCGACATCGCGGAACGGTAGTGACCATCCCTTACCTGGGAGTCACCACGTGATCACCGCGCCCTCACCGACCTTGACTGCGGAACAGAGCCGGATCGTCGAGTGGGGAGATGGGCCGGTCGTGGTCATCGCGGGCGCGGGGACAGGCAAGACGCGGGTCATCGTCGAGCGGGTGCGGTGGCTGCTCGAGAACCGCCAAGGCCTGCTCCCAGAGCAGATCCTCGTCCTGACCTACAACGTGAAGGCCGCGCGAGAGCTGCAGGAACGCCTGGACAAGACCGTCGGCACGGCCACTCGCGCCAGGATCGCCGTCTCGAACTTCCACAGCTTCTGCCACCGGATCCTGACCGAGAACGCGGGCGACGCGGGGTTGCCGGCGCGGCCTGATGTCCTTGACGGTATCGGGCAGGTCCTGCTGCTGCGCGAGGCGATCGAGGACGTGCCGCTCATCTACCACTACCGCTGGACGTGGGCGCTGGCCGGCTTCGTCGGGTTCATCAACCGGGCGAAGGACGAGCTCGTGACGCCGGACGACTTTGACGCGTTCGTCGCTGAGGAACGCCGCGTGTTCGAGGAGCGGTTCGGGAGCTTCGATGCCGCCGAGGTCCGGCTTGCCGCTCAGGGCAACTTGAAGCCATTGCGTGACGTCCGTGGCGCTTACGCCGGCGTTCGCGTCAACGAGCGCGCCGAGGCGCGCGGCGAAACCCCCGACTACAAGCCCGATGCCGCCACGAAGATCGCGGACCGCGAGGCGCGACGGACGATCGCTGCCACGGGCACGGCCGAGTCGCACAGATACTTCGACCCGGACGACCTTCCGCGGATCGCAAGCCTGGCGGCGACCTACGAGGCCGATGGGGCCGCCCTCGAGATCGTCCGGCTGACCGAGCTCGCGACCGTGTTCCATGCCTACGAGGACGAGCTCGCGAAGCGCGGTGCCCTCGACTTCGGGGAGCAGATCGCGGCCGTGACCAAGCTCTTCAAGACCCGCCCCAACGTCCTGCGCCGCTGGCAGCGCCAGTTCCGGTACATCCTGGTCGACGAGTTCCAGGACGCCAACGTCGCCCAGATCGAGCTCATCGAGCTGCTCGGCCGGACGCCGGACCGGCCCGACAACGTCATGGTCGTCGGCGACGACGACCAGTCGATCTATCGGTTCCGGGGCGCCAGCTTCGCGGCGTTCGCCGAGTTCGATGCGCGGTTCGGGCGCGCGCCCGCGCACGACCCCGACGCCACGCCGCCCGGCCCGCCGCCGCGCCTCCGGATCGAGCAGAACTTCCGCTCCGTGCGGAACGTCCTGACCGCCGCCAACCGGCTGATCGGCAACAACCACACCCGCTTCGAGCCCGACAAGCGACTCACCACCGACCGACCCGACGGCGACCCGATCGAGCTCGTCGTCTGCGCCGGCGCGGAGGACGAGGCCGTCGCCATCGTCGACGCCATCAAGTCGATGGTGGGGGAGGGGACCGGCGGCAAGTGGACCGACGTCGCCGTCCTGTACCGCAAGCACCGCCACCGCGAGGCCATCGTGGCGCGGCTGCGCGACGAGGACATCCCGTACACCGTCGTCGGCGGGCTGAGCCTGTTCGAGACGCCCGAGATCCGCGACCTGGAGCAGGCGCTCCGGGCGATCGCCGACCCGCACGACGACGCCGCGCTCGTCCGGATGATGACCGCCGGTCCGTGGCGGCTCGATGCGCTCGAGATCCTGCGGGTGACCCGGACGGCCAAGTTCGATCGCGCGCACCTGCTGGAGACGGTGCAGTCGATCGTCGCGTCGGGGCAGGTCGAGGTCGATGTCGTCAACGAGCGGCGCGAGGACGGCCCGGACCGGGAAGCCGTGGACGCGCCGGCGGTCACACGAGCCAAGCTGCGCCAGCTCCTGGGCGCGCTCGACGAGCTCAACCCGCTGACGTACCGCGAGGGCCCGCACACCATCCTCGAGCGGTTCCTCGAGCGGACCGGCGTCGTGCTCGACCTGATCGCGGCCGACACGCTCGAATCGAAGCGGACCGTCGCGAACATCGCGAGCTTCATGCGCTTCGCCGCGGACTGGCAGGCGGCCAACCCGCGCGGGACGCTGTCCGGGTTCGTCGCGTATCTCGATGCCTACCAGGGCGCCGGCGGCGAGCTGCCGACGAGCGTCGAGCTGTCCGAGGACGTCGATGGCGTGCGGCTGATGACGCTGTACCAGGCCAAGGGGCTCGAGTTCCCGATCGTCTTCGTCCCGAATCTGCTCGACGGGGAGTGGCCCGTGCGCGAGGGCGGCGACGGCCTCTTCCCGCGCGAGCTCCTGCGCGAGGCCGTGCCCGCCGGCGACATCCACACGGACGAGGAGCGGCGCCTCCTGTACGTGGCGATGACCAGGGCGGTGGACCACCTGATCCTGACGACACAGGGTGGGCGCGCGGCGGCCAAGGAGAAGTCGCGGTTCGTCGGCGAGATCCTGGACGGGGCGGGGATCGAGGTCCGGGTGATCGACCGGACGGGGTCCGAGGTGGAGCCGGAGGTCACGCCCGAGAACGTCTTCGCGCTCGAACCCGATCCGTGGGCGGCGCCCGCCATCGAGGCGCAGGTCGCGGCCGTGCGCCGCGTCATGCCGCTGCCGAGCGCCCGCGAACGCCGGCTCGCGCTGCGCCTGCGGGCGAGCGAACTCGTCGGGCTCATGGAGGCGACCGACGTCGGCGACCCCGAGACGGCGCCGGCGCGCGACGGGTTCGAGGCGGAGCTCGCGACGCTCGCCCGATCAGCCGCGACCACCGCCGACGAGGCGCGCGCCCAGGGGCTCGACCCGCTGACCTTCCGGACCATCGCGCTCGACGACGGCGCCGGGGCGAACCTGCTCCAGGTCGCGCCGCTGCCGTCGACCCACAGCTATTCGTCGTTCCGGGCCTACGACGAGTGCCCGCTCAAGTACGCGTTCAACTACGTCTACCGGATGCCGCCGCGCGAGGAGCCGGTCGCGGCGTTCACGTTCGGGCACACGGCGCACGCCGCGTTCGAGACGTTCACGCAGGGAGCGGCGCGAGCGTGCCGCGCGCGGGGATCCGCCGCCGACCCGCGAGGACCTCGAGGCCGCGTTCCGGGCGGCCTGGACCCCGACCGGCTTCGCCGACAAGGCCACCGAGGACGGCTATCAGCGGCGCGTCGCGACCCTCCTCGACAACTTCTGGACCGGCGAGGTCAGCAGCCTGTCCGAGGCGCTGTTCGAGGAGCTCGACTTCTCGCTGACCCTGGACCCGGACGACGGCTCGGCCCCCGTCGTCATCACCGGCCAGATCGACCGGATCGACCGGTTGCCGTCGGGCGGCATCGAGATCCTCGACTACAAGACGGGGAAGGCCTGGGGCCAGGCGGCCGTCGACAAGAGCCTCCAGCTGTCGATCTACGCGCTGGCGTGCCGGGACGCGCTGGGGTTGGGGACGCCGGAGCGGGTCACGCTGTACTTCACGGAGAGTCGGCGTTGCGGCTGTCCACGACGCGGACGGACGAGCAGCTGGACCTCGCGCGGGCGGACGTGCTGGCGCGGGTGGCGCGGATGCGGGCCGGGGAGTTCGCGGCGACGCCGTCGGTCGATGCGTGCCGGTACTGCGATTGGCGGGCGATGTGCCCGGAGCGGGTGTGATGGAGGTTGGCGATGCCAGGACACAGTGAACCCTGGGACGACCTCGAATACCGAGAGCTGTTCACTCGGTTTCCTCTCGATCGTCGTCCCCCATCAGGATCCGACGCAGTCGCGCTCGCGAGACGGCTCGACCGAACAGTCGGCGCCATCGCAGCTCAATGGACGGACGCCCTCACGTACTGTCGGGGAGCGGATTCATCGGTGGCGAGCGACCAATTGAAGTCTTACCTCGACCTCACCGGCTCATGTCGCGCTATCAAGTGAGCGATGTCTTCGTCAGCGGACGCAATCGAAGGAGCGAGGCGTGACGGACCCTACGTGCTCTCGTCCGCCGACGAGTTGCTGTCCACCCCGACCGACACCTGGGCAAGCCGCTGGCCCCGCGCCGTCGCGCTGCTGACGCGCCAGGCCCTCGAACGCAGCATGGACGAACTCTGGGCGGTCAAGGCACCCACGATGATCCGCGCGAGCGCCCGGACCAAGATCCTGTGCCTCCGCCAGTGGGTCCAGCCCGACCTCGCCGGCCGCACCGCCTACACCTGGTCGGCCCTAAGCCAGGCCTGCCACGAACATGCCTACGACCTCGCCCCGACGACCTCGGAGCTGTCCGGCTGGATCGACACCGTCGACGAGCTCGAGCGGACCCTGCGGGCTCGGCTCTCGCCGCATGCGATCGAGGCGCCAAAATAGGAGCCGTTCGGCTGGCGAGTTAGCCGTTGCTGCCGGGGAGGCCTAGGCGATGCGACTGCGAATCGAGGCGGCGGATAGCCCCGGGATCGAGGTTGGGGCGCTCGACCTTTGGCTCGACGGCGAGGTCACGGCGACTGGCTTGGGACAGACCCTCTACGGGGTGAGCTTCCCCAATCGCGGGACAAGCGACGTCCTCGACCACCGAGATGGCGCCCGGTGGCTCCGGGCCATGGAGATCTTGGTCAACTCCGATCCTGATGGGACATGGCTGGCAACGCTGGAGGAAGCAGGGGAAGCGGGGATTCCCCAGCTGATCAGGCAGTACGTGCGACTCCGCCGAGAGCTGAAGGCCCGGGGCGTCCTGCGTGCCGACCGCTCGCTCGCCGCCGAGCTCGCCGAGTACCTCGCCGCACGCGACTTCGGCGTTAGCTTGGTGCGGAACCTCGTCAACGCGGGCTTCGATGGGATGCGCGACGGGAAGCACGTCCAGGTGAAGGCTCGTATCGTCCCAGGGGTCGATGCGCCGACCTCGTGGGATTTTCGGGAAGCACCGGCGGACTTCGACGAGTTCCTCGGGTTTCTGTTCGACCCTGACTACCGGGTTCTGCGCGTCGTCACCCTTCCGGTCGATGTGGTCCGGGAACTAGCCGTGCAGAACAGGGGTCGGTGGTCCCTGCGCTGGAATGAGGCGCTCCGCCGGCGTCTCGAGACTGACACGGGTGCTGATGCGAACCTTGTTCCTTGGCCAGGCACGTAGGAGGTCACCGATTGCGACCCCTTGTGGGCGACGACCGCCTCGCGATAATCCAGCGCCTGGTGACGGAATTCGACGCCATCGCCTCAGGCCAGGGTCCCCGAGCCGTCTCCCTCGAGGCATCCCTTGGGCTGGGAAAGACCCGGATCGCCCAGGAGCTCTTCGCGCGGCTCGCGACCACACGACAAGGTCGCAATCCGTACTGGCCGCCGAAGCTCGACTGGCAGGATGCGCAGGTCGACGACGTCCTCCAGGCGCGCAAACAGGTCGAACCCACGGCCGGCTGGGTGGTCCCCGGCGGCGTCGAGATCCCGTGGCTCTGGTGGGGGATCCCCTGCCAGCTGAACCATGCGGGCCATCCGATGCGGGCGATGAAGGACGCGAGCGACCAGCTCCGAGTCCATCTCGATCCACTGCTGGTCAAGCTCGAGGGCGCGAACCGCTCCAAGGACGACGCGCTCGAGGTCCTGTCGGGCGTGTTCGATCTCGTCGGCGTCGTCAATCCAGGGGCGGCGCTCGACGCGGGCTCGAAGTTCCTGGGCGTGTTTCGTCGCCGGCGCGAGCGGAATCGGCAGGCCGTCGTGGCGTCCATGGATCGGCGCGTCGAAGCCCAGGTCGAAAGCTATGCGGAAGCGGGCCAGATCGCCGACGGTCTGACTGCCGTCGCCCGAGCGCACACTCCCATCGTCCTGGTCGTCGATGACGCTCAGTGGGCGGACCCGGCGCTGGTCAGCCTCCTGCGCCACCTCATCCGCCTCGAAGATGCGCCGGTCCTGATCGTCACGACCGCATGGCCGGAGGCGCTCGCTGGCCAATCGCTCGGACCTGAGACATTCGCCGGTTGGGTGGCAACCGCCGGAGCGGACCTGTCGGACCGCTTCGACCGGATCGTCCTCGACCGGCTGGACGACGACGACCTGGGGGCGATGGTCACCGGGTTCGCGCCCAGGACGGAGCCGGAAACGGTCAAGGAGATCGCCGCCATCGCGTCAGGCAATCCGCTCGTCCTGAATTGATCCTGGACCTCGATGTCATCCGACGAGACGTCGCGGCCGACGGCCGGATCGACACCGACCCGAGGACGCTTAAGCGCCTGCCGAGCAACTTGCGGGCGCTCTACCAGGACCTCTGGGGACAGCTGCACGGTGCAGAGCAACGGGTCCTTGCCCTCGTTGCGATCCAGGGTCCCGAGTTCCTGCCTGGGATCGTCGAAGAGGCGGCGATCCGTCTGGGTATGCACGACGAGCTCGTCCCGGCGTTCGCTCGGGCTCGCGACGTAGACGGCTGGCTCAGACCCGTGAACGAGGATCGGTACGAGTTCTCGGAACGTCAGCGGTTCGATGTCGCGGACGATGTCCTGCGCGAGGTGTTCACGGAGGAAGCGCAGGCGACGATCCGCGGGGCCATCCTGGACCACATTCTCGGGCTCAAAGCGTCGGCGGGATGGCCCGCGCTCGACCTGCGGACGCGCCGCCTGGCGCTTGAGAGTCATCTCGACCTGAATGAGCGGCTGGGCGAGGGTGTCTCGCGGGACGTCGCGGCTCTCGCGGATTCGATGGAGCAGCTTGCCGCGCTGGACGTGGATGCCGGGGACCCGGCCAAGGCCGCGGAGCTACTGTCAGCGAGCCGATCGTTGCGGGTGGCGGCGGGGGAGTCGGTGCCCGCTGCGCAGATCGAGGTGATCGCGGAACTGACACGAGATTTCGAGATTGTGGCGACGCCGCGGACATCGGCGGGGCCGTCGGACGCGGCTGTCGACGAGTGGGGACGGGCACCGTGGGTTGGCTGGACGCCGCGTGCGGCGCCGTCGCTGACGGAGCTGCCGCCATCCGCGGTCGGGGAGCTCATCTGCGACGTCGTGGCTGTCGAGGGTCCGGTCTATGCCGGTCGCGTCTACCGCCAGCTCGTGGCCGCCTCAGGTGCCAGGAAGCAGGGTCGGCTCATCCGGGCTGCGCTGGACAGTGGGGTTCGGTCGGCGATCCGTCGGGGGCAGCTGGTCGGGTCTGTCCCGGATGCCGGCGGGGCGTCGGATCGCCGGATCCTGCGACTGCCGGCCCAGCCCGAGGTGATCCTTCGCGAGATGGGGGAGCGTCCTCTCGAGGAACTGCCGCCCGGTGAGCTCGGGGTCCTCGGGCAGAAGGTCATTGCGCGTCAGCCGAACCTCAGCCGCGACGAACTGAAGCGGGCGATCCTGCCGCTTGTCGGCCTGGTCCATCTGAGTCGATCGACAGACGAGCTCCTCGAGCGAGCGCTGCCGCCGGCGCTCGGAGTCGCGGCGCCAGTGGTGGTCCTGCCCGAGCGGGACGAGTGGGGTCGAGCGCCATGGGTCGGTTGGACGCCGCACGCGGTTCCCGCCCTGTCCGAACTTGCGCCGCGCGGCGTCGCCGACCTGATCGTGGACGTCGTGTCGGCGGAGGGTCCCGTCGTTGTCGGCCGAGTGTTCGAGTTGCTGCGACTCGCCTCTGGAGCTCCCCGGCTGTCGAAGGCGATCCGTGACGCGCTGGAGTCCGGGATCGGGTCGGGCGTGCGGCGCGGGGACTTGGTAATGGCCGCCGGTCGTCGAGGCGAGCCCGATTCGCGCGTCCTCCGGTTGGCCGGTCAGGCCGACGTCATCCTGCGGACATCCGGCGATCGCGACGCGTGGACCATCCCGGGTTCCGAACTAGCGGAACTTGCCGCGAAGGTTCGCCTCCGCTCGCCGGAGATCGATCGTGACGCCCTCAAACGGGAGGTCGGGCGGCTTCTCGGGTGGAGCCGCTACACGTCGGCGCTGGACAAGTTGCTGGAACTCGTCATCCCGGCGTGATCCTGGCCGGACTATCAAGCCGACCCACAACCTCGAGCCACGCCCCGCCCGATTTCCTCGCGTATGTGCGCGTATCGCGCGCGGCTCCGAAGGAGCCACCCTCTTGACACCCTCCTCCACGGTGATGCCGACACGGCGATCTGAGCGATTGATGCCTGGCCCGGAGTCGAACCTCAAGGGAGGCGTCATGGGTAGCCTCGACCGGACAGATCTGCAAGGTCTGCGGCACCACATTCCAGCTGCGGCAGGGCGGCGGGTTCTTCTTCGACCTGCTGCATTGCGATGCCTGCGGCGACACGAAGAGCGTCTCGCACCAGGACCTCGGCGACATCCACCTGCGGTTCGTCAAGGGCCTCGGCCACCCGTATGCCATGGCCCGTGCGGAGATGGACCGGCGGATCCAGGCCGAGTATCCGGGCGAGCCCCTGAGCCGCGACGAGTACCACACGGCCGCCGAGGCGACGCTCGACCCCTGTCCGTGTGGCGGTCGGTTCCGCTACGACGCGCCTGCCCGCTGCCCGACCTGCCGGTCGACCGCCGAGATGTGGGACTGGGACCCGACCGCTCCGACGTGCCCACTACGACTGAGTCGCGCACGACAAAGGGCTTGGAGCCTGTATGGCCAAGGCGTCACGGAAGAACCGCATCACGCCCGAGGAAGCGCGGCGTCCTCTATGGCATCCCGTGATCATCACCGCCGACAACTCATTCAGCACAGGACGGATTCCGTCGGGACGCGTGGCGGTCACGGACGTTCCAGCGCCGTATCAGCAACAGAGCCTTTTCGACGACCGATACGGGTCGATGGTTCTGAGCGACTATGCAGCCGAGGCCGGCACGCGGATGACGAGGCCAACCCGCCGCGCCTCACGTTCGATCTCGACGGCCCGTGGCAAGCCTGGCAACTCGATGCCGCGTGATGGTGACAGGAATTCGACGCCCACGACCGCGCCATCGGCACCGTAATCGATGATCCGTGCTGCGTCGAGTCGGACCTGCCGAGCCGCGCCGGCGCTCGAGAAGGAGAAGTACGCGACGTCACGCCGCTTGTCGAATTCGACCTTCATCCGTTCACCCGCGTGACCCACGCGCTGACGATCGTGTCGTCGATCAGGTCGACGACGATCTCGACCCTCTGGGCATCATACACACGCCACCGGATCTCCCGGTCAGCTCGAAACCCGTCGGTCTCCGGCTCCGCGCCATCGGGTTCATCGAAGACCTGGCGTACGACGAACTCTGGAATGTGGCGTTGTCGCATCCGTCGCCTCGCGTAGGCGGTGATTCGCGGAGGCATGGTCAGCTGCCTCGAGTTCGTGACAAGGCGGTGTCCGAGCGTACCGATCAGCGCTGCACCGCCGCTCACCTGCGGGACTGGGTCGTGGGCCACGGCATCGGGCTAGCATGCCTCGGTGACCCTCACCGCCCGGCGACTCAACCGCGCCACCCTCGCTCGCCAGCTGCTCCTCCGCCGCGAGCCACTCGACGTCGTCGCTGCCGTCCATCGGATCGTCGCGGTCCAGGCCCAGGAACCGGCGTCGATGTACGTCGCCCTGTGGAACCGCGTCACCGACTTCGACCCGGCCGATCTCGATCGAGCGTTCATCGACCGGACGATCGTCAAGGCCACGGTCGTCCGGATCACGATCCACGCCGTGGACGCCCGCGACTATCCGGCCTTCCACGAGGCGATGCAGCCGAGCCTGCGCGCGTCGCGGCTGTACGACACGCGCTTCACGGTCGCCGGGGTGTCGATCGACGAGACGGACGCGCTCCTCCCGGATCTGCTCGCGTTCGCCGATCGGCCGCGGACGGGCGCGGAGCTCGAGGCCTGGCTGGACGATCGACTCGCGCCCAGACCTGGCAAGCCGGTGGCGTGGGCCTTCCGGACGTTCGCGCCGCTCCACCACGTGCCGACGGGCGGACCGTGGTCGTTCGGACAGCCGCGGCGGTACGTGGCGGCGGAGGAGGCCGGCGAACCGCCGCGGACCGGCGACCCGGAGGCGTCGCTCGTCTGGCTGGCGCGCCGCTATCTCGAAGGCTTCGGTCCGGCTTCGATGCAGGATTTCGCGCAGTTCGCGATGGTCTATCGACCGCGGGCTCGCGCGGCACTGCGCGTCCTGGTCGACCGGGGCGACGCCGATCGCGCTCGCAGGGTCTGGGCGGCGCGGAACTCTTCGACGTCCCCGACGGCCTCCTGCCACCCGAGGACACGCCCGCGCCGCCGCGCCTGCTGCCGATGTGGGACAGCACCCTGCTCGCGTACGTCGATCGCAGCCGGATCATCCCGCCCGAGTACCGCCAGCACGTCACCCGCAAGAACGGCGACGTCCTGCCGACCCTCCTCGTCGACGGCTACGTGGCCGGCGTCTGGCGCCCGGTCGCGGACGGCATCGAGGTGACCGCGTTCCACGCGCTCCCCGACGACGCCTGGGCGGGCATCGAAACGGAGGCCCGCGGCATCCGCGCGTTCCTGGCCGACCGCGAACCGCTCATCTACCACGGCCGCTACGCCCACTGGTGGGCGACGCTGCCGGCGGCTGAGGTCCGCGTCCTCGGCGGCTAAGGGCGGCAGGCCCCGCGAGGTTCGTCGTAGGATGGCGGCTCGGAGGGTTGCGACGTGATGAGCGATCCGGTCGGCGACATCATCGGGGACTACCGCGGCTTCGTCGCGCAGCAGCACGCCCGCCTCCTCGCCCGGGACATCGACATCCGCCCGTACCCGCTGAGCCACCTGGCCGTCCGCATCGGCGAGTGGGACCAGTACGTCCACGTGCGGACGCTCCTCGAGCGCCACGCGACCGCGAACCTCGAGAACGTCTGGAACGGCCGGCCGATCTCGAAGATCGTCCTCGCCACGCCGCTCGAGGTCCTCGACGGGATGTCGATCCCGCTCATCGAGCTCATCCCGCCCGTCCACCAGCGCGTCTACAGGATGGGCCTCGAGCACCTCGGGGTCGTCATCGGCGACGAGGTCGATGCCTTCTCGCGGGAGCACCGTGCGGCGTTGACCGGGCAGCAGTTCCAGAGCGCCGACAACGAGCCCTACTACGTCCTCTTCGAGGACTTCAGCCACGTGAAGTTCTACCGCCGCTCGCTGTATGACGTCTGCGTTCGCGAGGGGATGACATTCGACGGCTTCGTCCACGTCGATGACTGGGTCCCACAGCGGCTCGTCACGGCGACAGGCCCGAACCCATTGCCCCGGTGATCGGCGCCGCCCGGTTTGACGCACCGGTTGGTGACAAACGCCCATCACCCGAGCGTTCGTCAGGAGTTCGACGGCTCAGGTCCGCAGCCTGAGCGTGGATGGCGCTGCGGAATAGCTCGGATTCCGTCATCTGCCCGCCTGGTGACCGGTTTGTCACGAGATCGCTGACGAGCGCTCGCCTGAGGGGCAAATGTCAGAAACTGGCGCCCGACGACCGCATACTCCCGACATCGACACCGACGACCTCCCCCAACGCCACCTCGAGACCATGCTCGGCCCGGCCGCGACGTTCCGCGCCGGCCAGCGCGAGGCGATCGAGGCGATCGCGAGTGACGGCGAACGCGCCCTCGTCGTCCAGCGGACAGGCTGGGGCAAGAGCCTCGTCTACTGGATCGGGACGCGTCTCCGCCGCGACGAGGGCCACGGTCCGACCCTGATCATCAGCCCGCTGCTCGCCCTGATGCGCAACCAGATCGCGATGGCGGAACGGCTCGGCGTCCGGGCCGCGACGATCAACTCGGGCAACCAGGCCGAGTGGGACGACGTCCAGGCCGGGCTCGCCGCCGACGCGATCGACGTCCTGCTCATCTCGCCCGGAGCGCCTCGCCAACGAGCGCTTCACCCGCGACGTCCTGCCCAGCATCCGTGGCTCGATCGGCCTGTTCGTCGTCGACGAGGCGCACTGCATCTCCGACTGGGGCCACGACTTCCGGCCGGACTACCGCCGGATCGGCCGGATCCTCAGGACGCTCGACCGGCGCGTCCCAGTCCTGGCGACCACGGCCACGGCCAACGACCGGGTCGTCGCCGACATCGTCGAGCAGCTCGGCGAGGGCGTCCGGGTCTTCCGCGGCCCGCTGACGCGCGACTCGCTCAAGCTCGATGCGATCACCCTCGGCGACCAGGCGGAGCGGCTCGCCTGGCTGGCGGAGGTGCTGCCCGGGCTTCCGGGGAGCGGCATCGTCTACTGCCTGACGGTCGCCGACACGCAGCGAGTCGCGACCTTCCTGGCCACGCAGGGTATCGATGCGCGGGCGTACAACGCCTCGCTGACCACCGACGAGCGCGAGGCCCTCGAGGACGCGCTGATCGCCAACGAGATGAAGGCGCTGGTGGCGACGGTCGCGCTCGGGATGGGCTTCGACAAGCCGGACCTCGGCTTCGTCGTCCACTACCAGCGGCCGGGGTCGGCGATCGCCTACTACCAGCAGGTCGGGCGCGCCGGTCGTGCCGTCGAATCGGCCTACGGCGTCCTGCTGTCGGGACGCGAGGACGACGACATCGCCGAGTGGTTCATGAAGACGGCCTTCCCGCCGACGGTCCACATGCAGGCGATCCTGACCGCCCTCGAAGGCGTCGACTCGATGTCGGCGTCGCGGCATCGAGCGAAAGGTCAACCTCCCGAAGGGCCAGATCGCCCAGGCGCTCAAGTTGCTCGAGCTCGATGGCGCGGTCGCGCGCGACGGGAGTCGATACCTGCGCACGCCGAACCCGTGGCAGCAGGACGAGGAGCGGATCGAGCGGGTCCTCGCGGCGCGCCGGCTGGAGCTCGGCCAGATGCAGGCGTACATGCGCCACGACGGCTGCTACATGGAGTTCCTGGCACGGTTGCTGGACGATCCCGCGGCGGCACCGTGTGGCCGCTGCTCGAACGATGTCGGGCACGGATTGCCGCGAGAGGTGGATGCCGACCGGGTCGTGGCGGCGATCTCGTTCCTCAAGCGGGATCTGCGGACGATCAAGCCGCGGTTGATGTGGCCGGCCGACGCCGTGCCGGGTCTGTCGGGGCGCATCAGCCCACCGAACGAGATCGGCTGTGCGCTGTGCGTGTACGGCGATGCGGGGTGGGGGAGGGCCGTCCAACGCGGCAAGAACGTCGACGGCGCCTTCTCGGGCGAGCTCGTCGTCGCCTCGGCGCGGGCGATCCGGGACCGCTGGCGTCCGCAGCCGGCGCCCGAATGGGTGACCGCGATGCCGTCGACCGCCCAGCGCGGGATCGTCGACGAATTCGCCCGATCGCTCGCCTCGGAGCTCCACCTACCCTATGTCGAGTGCCTGTCCGTCCTGGACGGCGCCCCGCCACAGAGGGAGATGCAGAACAGCGTCCAGCAGCTTCGGAACGCCCACGCCAAGATCGGGATCGCCGACGCGGCGGTGCCGTCGGGCCCGGTCATCCTTGTCGACGACATCGAGGATTCGGGCTGGACGTTGACGGTCGCGGGCTGGCTGCTGCGATCGCGCGGGAGCGGTCCCGTCCACCCGTTCGTGCTCGCGGACGCGGCCGGGCGCGACGACTGAGGCGCCGATGATCGACTTCGAGACGCTCTCGCCCGACGCGCCGGCGATCATCCTGCTCTGTTCGAGCATCGGGTCGGGCCGCGGCTCACGACCCGTCCGCTCGGCCCACGGACCTGGGCGAAGCTCAGTGCGCGAGTCGGGCACGCGAGCGAGCTCATCGGGTTGACTGCGGAGGCCATCGATCGATCCCTTGCCGTCGGCCTCGACGAAGCGGAGCGGATCGCCAGTCTGCTCGCGCGTGCCGGACAGCTCGCCTTCGAACTCGATCGACTTCGATCGCGCGGGATCTGGGTCGTCACGATCGCCGACGAGGCCTATCCGGCACGGTTGATCGACCGCCTCGGTCCCGACGCGCCGCCGGTCCTGTTCGGCAGCGGCGACGCGGCCGGCTCGAGCGTGGAGGCATCGCGATCGTCGGCTCGCGCGACGCCGACGCCGCGGCGTGGCCTTCACGGAGCGTCTCGCGACCGCGACAGCGCGTGGCGGGGACGCCGTCGTGTCGGGGGGCGCGCGAGGGATCGATGTCACCGCGATGCGGGCCGCGTTCGACGCCGGTGGGCACGTGGTCGGCGTCCTGCCGGAGGGTGTCGAGCGACGCCTTCGCGAGGGCGATACGCGGGCTGCCGTCGCGTCCGGCCAGGCCGTCCTCGTCTCGCCGTACCACCCGACCGCCGCGTTCAGCGCCGGTGCCGCGATGGGCCGCAACAAGATCATCTACGCGCTGTCCGACGTCGCGGTCGTGGTCAGCAGCGCATCGGGCTCGGGCGGCACCTGGACCGGTGCGATCGAGGCGATCGCGGGAGACTGGGTGCCCGTCCTCGTTCGGGACGGCGCAGGCGTGCCCGACGGCAACCTCGACCTGATCGCGAAAGGCGGGATCCCGTTCCCGACCGACGCCATCAGCGGCGACCGAACGTCAGCCGCGGTCCTCCTGGCACGGATCCCGGCTCGCGGCGAGGCGGTCGCCGAGGCTCCGGCGCCCTACCAGCAACGGGGCCTGTTCGACGACTAGGCCGGCGCCGCGGACGGCGCGTGCGGATCGCCGCGGCAGGTCCGCGGCGACCATAGCCGGCCCCGGCCGCTTGCGCCGCGTCCTGTGCCGCGGCAAGCCGGTCCGCGTAGATCGATGGCACGCGGTCGTACACGTAGTGGACCGCGAACCCATCACGGATCATCCGCTCCGCGAACAGAGCGCCGTCGGCCAGGAAGACGTGCGCCAGACAGCCGCCCGAACCGATCGCGGGTGTCCTGCGTCGGGTCGGACTCGAAGCGTCACGCGCGCGCCCTTGGGCATGAGTCGTCGGGCGGCGTCGGTCGCCTCGGTGGCGAAGCACTCGACCGGCGTGTTTGGCTTGTGCGTCTCGGGGCTGTCCATCCCGATGATCCGCACGGTCTCGTCCTTGCCGCCGATGCGCGCCACGATCGTGTCGCCGTCGATGACGTTCCGGACCACCGCCCCGACTCCAGCGATGGGCGTCGGGGTGACCGTCTGACGAGCGGTCGGAACTGGAGTTGTCGTCGTCGCGGGGGAAGGCGCTGACAGGGCCGACGGACCGCTGCCGAGCCGAATTCCGACCACGATCAGACCGACGAGGACCAGCAGGACGAGCGCCGAAGTCCACGCGCGACTCATCGGCGCACTTGCCGGACCGCCCTTTGATGCTGCCCACAGGCATCAGACCCTGAGACCGACGCAGGACGGCCCAGATCAAACATCAGGACCCGCTGCGACCCTCAGTGCCGTGTCGCCACCGGTGACGCCGCGTTCGTGTTGAACGCCCGCAGCACGACCTCGTGCCGCGCCCCCAGCGCATCGGTCACGACGATCGGATCGCCGTCATTGACAACGCTGCGGCCGTGGCGGTCGCGGATCTCGAAGCGGCCGCCGCTCATGTGATGGATGCGGATCTCGGCCGTCTTGTCCTTGTCGGCGACGACCTCGGTCACCCGTTTCGTTTCGGGGTCGCGGATGAAGCCCATCCCGATCTTCGAGCCGTAGCCGAGGTTGGCGGTGTGGACGACGTCCACGACGGCCAGCACATAGCCACGACGACGCGTCCGCGCCAACGCCAGGAACACGAGGATGAGCCCGACCACGAGCGCGCCGCCGAGCACCCCCACGGCCGGCCCCAGGATCGGATTGCAGTCGAACGACGACCCGCACGGCCGGATGGTGTCCGACAGCGGCGACGCGTCGCTCTGGCCGATGGCATTGACCGCGAACGCCCGACAGACGTAGTCGATGCCGTTGGTCAGATTGCGGATCTGGGCGGTCGGGTTGTCCTTGGACGCGACGTCGGCGACGGCCGTCCACGTCGCTCCGCCGTCGCGCGAGCACTCGTAGTGGAGCTTGGTGACGCCGGCCGCCGCGTCGGGCGTGACGCTGATCTGGACCGCCTGGTCCCTGCACAGTGACCGACGGTTTGCCGGGGGCAGGCGGGCGGCCGACCGGCACGGCGATCGATGCGGCCGAGACCCACGGCCCGACGGTCGTGCCGACCACCGCGGCGACCTCGCAGGTGTACGCGGTCCCGTTGGCGAGACCGCTGACGACGGCCGTCCGGTCCAGCGAGACGCCCTCTGTCGATTCGATCGGCTCGCCGTCACCGGCGCGGCAGCGGACCTTGTAGTCGGTGACCTTCGGCGCGCCGTCGGCGACCGTGGCCGGCGTCCAGGTGACGGACACCTGCCCATCGCCGGGCGTGACGATGACGTTCGGGACCGCGATCGTCGCCGGTGGCGCGACGCTCGGCGCGGGCGTCGGCACGGGCGCCGCGACCGTGAACGTGCAGGTGACGTCCTGCAGCGCGACGGCCACGGCGTTGCCGGCGTCGTCGGCCGAGTCGAACACGACGTGCGGCCACTCGAACGTGGCGCCGCTGACGCAGGCGGGCATGTCGTGGGTGGTGCGCAACGTCGACGAGGCCGGCCTCGAGCGCGCCGCGCTCCGTAGGATCAAGTCCCATGCCGACCGGCAGCAGCGCGAACGGCGTGCGTTTCCCGAAGAGCCTGTCGCGGGCCGGCTGGACCGCGCTGACGGGCACGCCCGTGACGTCGTGCTTCCCGTCGGTGAACAGGATCATCGCCGGCCGAACCGCGTCCGCCGCGCAGTGCTTGGCGGCCTGCCCCATCGCGGCGACGTAG
Organism: uncultured Chloroflexia bacterium; assembly: GCA_963782715.1. GTDB lineage: Bacteria > Chloroflexota > Limnocylindria > Limnocylindrales > CSP1-4 > SPCO01. The sequence continues at coordinate 339 of CAWAKU010000006.1, read as the reverse complement.
TTCGTGTCGACGCCGATCGTCTGGGACAGCGTGGGGTCGAGGCCCTTGCGGTACGCGGCGGCGACGGTCCGCAGGCAATCCGCGAACTTGCCGACCATCGCCGGACTGTTCAGGAGGTGCAGGTCCGCGCAGCCCGGGTAGTCGATCGCCTTGCCGGCGAACTGGACGATGCTGGTCGTCGCGTCACCGGCGACGAGGTCGGTCGAGTCGCGTCGACCCGGTCGGCCATCCCCTCGAGCGCACCGGCGAACCGGTCGCGGTTGGCCTTGTCCTGGAGGATCGACGCCGAGAAGTCGAGGACGAGGACGATCTCGGACTGGTCGGGCGCGGCGGCGCGGA
>CAWAKU010000005.1:0-232747 GCA_963782715.1 uncultured Chloroflexia bacterium | reverse complement strand
ACGCGGAGCGCGGACCCCGCGGCGGGCGTTCGGAAGGCTGTCCGATCGGGACTCGGACAGGCAGGCTCCGCGTCAAGAAGGGGGGAGATCACGCTCGAATGCTAGCACTGGCGCCCGAAATGGTTGCGATGGCAACCTCGCGATGCGACTGCGACCTCTGGAGCGAATGAGCCGGCGACCCTTCCCACCGGCACGACTTGCGGCATCAGATCGGAGGACCATCAGGTGGCGATGGTGGGTCGAGGTCGGCTGATAGGCTGCCGAGTCATGGGATCTCGACTATCCGATCCTCGCCGGCCGCTCGCCGCCGTCGGGCCGCTGGCCGGATCGCCGATCCGGCTGTTCCTGACGAGCGCCACGCTGCTGTTCGTCGAGCTGCTGCTCATCCGCTGGGTCCCGGCCAACGTCAAGTACGTCGGGTTCTTCAGCAACTTCCTGCTGATGGCCAGCTTCCTCGGGCATCGGCCTCGGCATCCTGCTCGGCCGGCGCGGCGACGCGGCTCGTGCTGTCGCCCTTCGCGCCGCTGCTCCTCGTGACCGTCTTCCTGGTCTACGGCGCGCAGCTCAACATCCAGGCGCGCGACGCCGGCGAGATCATCTACGGGCTCGACGCCTCCAACAGCGCGGACGTCAACTTCCTCGTCCTGCCGCTGCTGATCATCCTCGTCACGGCGCTCATGGCGTCGCTGGCGCTGCCGCTCGGGCCGCTCCTGCGCTCGATGCCGCCGCTGCGCGCGTACGCGATCGACATCGGCGGCTCGATGCTCGGGATCGCGGCCTTCACGCTGCTGTCGTTCCTCGGCACCGGGCCGACCGCCTGGTTCGTCGCTGACCGGCGCCCTGCTCCTGCTGCTGGCCCTCGGCGCCGGGCCGACGCCGTGGTCCGCCGCTCGGTGGCGTCGCGATGATCCTCGTGATCGGCGCCAGCGTCGCCGTCGCCAACGCGAGCGAGGACGTCTGGTCGCCGTACTACCGGATCTCCGCCTACCAGCCCGACCTCGAGCGCGCCTCGACCGACCCGGCCGACGGCCGACCGCCGTACTTCCTGTCGGTCGACGGCATCCCGCACCAGCAGATCTGGGATTCGACCAAGGCCGCCCAGAGCGACCTCCATCGCCAGGCCTACGCGTGGTTCCCGGACCGGGTGTTCGACCGCGTCCTGATCATCGGAGCCGGCTCCGGGACCGACACCGCGCTGGCGCTGGCCAAGGGCGCCAAGCATGTCGACGCGGTCGAGATCGACCCGAAGCTCGCCCAGATCGGCCGCGACTTCCACCCCGAGGGCGTCTACAAGGACCCGCGGGTGACCGTCCACGTCAACGACGGGCGGGCGTTCCTCAACGGCTCCAAGGAGAAGTACGACCTCATCGTCTACGCCCTGACCGACTCGCTGACGCTCGTGAGCTCGACCGCCGGCGTCCGACTCGAATCGTTCCTGTTCACCGAGGAATCGATGCGCGAGGCCAAGGACCACCTGGCGCCCGGCGGCATGTTCACGATGTACAACCTGTATCGCGAGCCGTGGCTCATCACCAAGCTCGACTCGATGCTCGGTGACGTGTTCGGCGGCACCGACTGGTCCGGCTGGTCGGGCCCGCCGAGGCGATCCTCGCCGCGGGTCCGGCGGTCGACGCGCTGGCCGGCGGGCCGCCGCCGGGCGACCGGGTCGACCCCGTCCCCGACGTCGGCGCCGCCGCCCCAGCCCGCGACCGACGACTGGCCGTTCCTCTACCTGCGGACCGGGACGGTCGCGCCGTACTACCTGGCCGCGCTCGCATTCATCCTGATCTTCGCGTTCGCGGCCGTCGTTCGGTGCGGCGCGCGTCACGTCGCACGCCGATCCGCCGGTTCAGCCCGCACTTCTTCGTGCTGGGCATCGCGTTCCTCCTGCTCGAGACCAAGAGCCTCGTGTCGTTCAGCCTGCTGTTCGGGACGACCTGGGTGGTCAACGCGCTGGCGTTCTTCGCGATCCTGGCCAGCGTCCTGCTGGCGATCGTGGTCAACGTCCGGCTCCGGCCACGGAACCCGGCGCCCTTCTATGTCTGCCTGTTCGTCGGCCATCGCGATCGCCTGCCTCGTGCCGGCGGACGCGCTGCTCATCGACCCGCCGGAGCTGCGCTACGTGCTGGCGGCGGCGATCGCCTTCGCCCCGGTCTTCTTCGCCAACCTCGTCTTCACCTACTCGTTCCGCGACACCGACTCGGCGGACATGTCGTTCGCCTCGAACCTGCTCGGCGCGATGGTCGGCGGCGTGCTGGAGTACGTCGCCCTGGTCACGGGCTTCCAGTCGCTGTTGATCCTCGTCGCCGGCCTGTATGTCGTCGCGTTCCTGCTCGCCCGGCGGTTCCGCTTCCTGGCCGACGTCCAGCTGGCTGACACTCGCGCCGAGCCGTCGGGAAGGAACTCCGTCAGCCCAGCGGCCTGGGCCGAGTCAGCCGACTAGGCAAGTTGCCTCGGGCTCCCGTCATGGCAACCAGTCTCCGAACAGCCGCCGGAGCAGGAAGTACTCGGTCCGCGGCCGGTCGTCGGTGATGAGCGGGCCGAGGCCCGCGATCGCCCGGGCGGCGTCCCCGCTGGCCCACGTCTGACGCTTGATGACGTTCACCCAGTCGTCGACGGTCTTGGCCGGCGAGTCGTAGGCAGACGAGATGTCCTCCAGCACACCGGGCCGGGCGAGCGCGGCGCGGATGCTCGCCTCGTCGAAGGTGATCGGCCGCGACGAGCCCAGCATGTAGACGCCGTATCCGCCGGCCCCCTTCACCAGGGTCACCTCGGGGAAGACCGTCGTGAACGTCCGGATGTGGTCCTTGAAGTCCTCGGCCGGGCCGCCGTATGGCAGCCACTGCATCATGATCCCGCCGTCGGTCAGGTGCGCCTTCCCGGTCTCGTAGTACTCCTTCGACGAGATGACGGCCGCCCCGGAGCTCTCGATCGGCGGTGGCGGGTCGGTGATGATGATGTCGTAGCGCTTGTCCGTGAGCTCGAGGTGGTTGCGGCCGTCGGTCACGATGACCCGGCCGTTCGGGTCGGCGAGGACCTTCGCGGCATCCGGGTAGTAGTGGCCGAACATGTCCGGCACGCTGGGCACGAGCTCCACGGCGTCCGTGGTGAGGCCGTTGATGAGCGCACCGCGGAAGGCCGAGCCCATCCCGAAGGCGACGACCAGGGCGTCGTGGCTGGCCGGCCGGGCGATCATCGGCAGGACCGGCATGAGCTTGGCGTCGACGGTCAGCAGGGTCATCGAGGTGCCGGCGACCCACAGCTCGGGCGTCGAGTGGATCTGGCCGGCCTGGACGGACGCGATCTCGTCCTCGCGCGACTCGAACAGCCGTCCGCCGACCGATGCGATGTACGCCTCGTTGGGCTGGACAAGGACGCCCGGCCGGAGGGCCGTCGTGACGATGACGACCGCGACGATGGTGCCGACCGCCGCGATCCAGCGCCCGGCCGGACGGGCGACGCGCCCGAGTCCGAGCGCGATGCCGAGGCTCGCGTTGACCAGTGCAAGCCCGGCCACGAGCACCGGCGAGCCGAACATCGGGATGAGCACGAACGGCACGAGCAGGCTGCCCAGGATCGCACCGACCGTGTTCGTCGCGAGCAGCCCGCCGGATTCGCCGCCGGCGTGAGCCGCGTCGTCCGCGAGCAGCGCAGACGAGGCCGGGAAGGCGACGCCGAGCGCGATCGTGACCGGCAGGACCACGAGCACGGACGAGCCGACGAGCGCGATGAGCGTATCGATCGGCTTGCCCGGCGTCGGGACGTGGGGCGCGACGAGGACCAGGACGAGACCCGTCAGCGCCAGCGCCGCGGCGATCACCTGGCTCGCCGCCAACAGCCGGAGCGGGTCGCCCAGCCGCGTCCGCAGGACCGCAAAGAGCACGGCACCCAGCGCGATGCCGATGAGGAACGTGGCCAGGATCGTGCTGAAGACGTAGGTCGTGTTGCCCGTCCCGGACGCCAGCAGACGCGTCCAGGCGACCTGGTACCCGAGCGACGTCAGCCCGGAGATGAAGGCGACGGTCAGGGCGAGGCGCGGCGCGGGTCGGCGGGCGGCCGCGGTCCGGGTGGGCACGGCTGGTTCGGGCGTCGGTGCCGGAGCGCGCGGCGGCGGTTCGCTGGCCGTGGTCCGCCCGCCGAACCGGTCGAGCGCGAGCGCCGAGAGCCCGGCCACGACCGAGCAACCGGCACCGACCGCCAGCGCCCCCGACAGCCCGAGCAGCTCGATGAGCACGAACCCGGCGAGCGTCGTCCCGACGATCGCGCCGATCGTATTGGCCGCGTACAGCCGGCTGAAGGCCCCGGTCAGCGTGACGCCACGGGCGAGGTAGCGGGTCAGCGTCGGCAGCGTGGCGCCCATGAGGATCGTCGCCGGCGCGAGGGCCAGCACGGCCATCGCGACCCGCAGCAGCGCGAGCGCCCCGGGCGACCCTTCGAGCGTCGGGTAGATGTCACGGTAGAGCCCGTTGATCAACCGGAACGAGAACGGCGTGACGACGACGACGACCGCCAGTCCGAGCTCGAGGAAGCCGTACATCCGGAGCGGGTCGCGGATCCGGTCGGCGATCCGTCCACCGGCATAGCTGCCGATGGCGATGCCGCCGAAGAACCCGGCGAGGATCGCCGACACGGCCTGGGTCGTGTTGCCGAACACGAGCACGAGCTGGCGCGACCAGACGATCTCGTCGATCAGCGCCGCGGCGCCCGACAGGATGAAGATGGCCAGGATGATCGGGCCGCCCCGGGTACGGTCGGTCACGTGGCGGGCACCCGGACGGGTACCGGGACGACGGCCGATGGGGCGGGGTCACGCACCAGCGGGACGATGGCGGCCAGGGTCGCCATCGCGGTCAGCCACAGCGTCGGCAGGGCGATCGTGATCGCGACCACGAGCAGCGGCTCGCCGATGCGCGGCTCGATGCGCGCGGCGACGACGGTCAACGCCGCCCCCACGATGAACCGCGCCGCGTACGGCACCGGCAGGAGCGCGGACGCGTCGCCCGGCCCGCGAGCGCGCAGGACGTCGATGAACTGGCGCCACAGGTCGGGCGCGAGGGCCACGCTCACGACGAGCAGTGCCGCGCCGAAGAGGCTGGCCACGACCGCGTCGCGGACGCGACCCCGGAGCGCGAGGTACGGGATGCCGAGCACCGGCGCGAGCTTGATCGCCGCCCCGACCGAGAACCAGCCGCCCCAGCGCCGCAGCCCGAGGACGAGCAGGACGGCGATGATGAGATGGACGTTGCGGGACACGAACTCGACGGCGATCGGCGGGAAGGCGCACATCGCGAGGGCGATCAGGAGGTTCCTCCCCGAGAGCCACCACAGGCAGCCGAGCATGAGCACGATCCAGCCCCAGCTGAAGATCGCCGACGGGATGACGGCCGTGATCGGGGCGAGGACCTGCGCGACGATCGGCGGGTACCAGTACGCATAGGGCGTGATCGAGGTCGCAGTCGGGTCGTAGAGGGGCTGTCCGGCGAGGAGACGCTGGCCCGCCAGCCAGTAGGCGTGCTCGTCCGCGGGGATCGACCAGTAGTACAGGGCGGCGACGACCAGGAACGTCGCACCGATGGCGGCAAGCACGATGAGGAGGACCCGCCGCGGCGTCACCGGACGGAGGATAGCATCGGACCGCGCGTGCCCTACCATCTCGCCCAGATGGCGACCGATCGATCCCGGGGAGCTGCCCACCGCCTGGCCGTCCTGCTCGGCGACGATGGGCCGTTCGGACGGTCGATCGCGGCCGTCGTGCTGGTCAGCGCGTGGGTCGCGACGTGGCGACCGCAGTCGGACCCGGATTTCGGCTGGCACCTGCGGATCGGCGATGCCATCCTCGCGACCGGGGTCGTGCCGAAGACCGACACCTTCAGCTGGCTGACCGGCGGCCAGCCGTTCCTGGCGCACAGCTGGGCGTGGGACGTGGTCCTCGCCGCGGCCTACCGGTCAGCCGGCCTGATCGGCACGAGCCTCGTGGCACTGCCTGTCTCGGCGCTGGCGATCGGCCTCACCTGGTGGCTGCTCCGGCTCGTCGCTCCGACGATCCCGCCCTTCCCGCGGTCGCTGCTGGTGGCGCTTGGCATCGTCCTCGGGCTGTCGGTCTGGAGCCCGCGGGCACAGGCGTGGGATGTCGTGTTGGTCCTGGCCACGGTCCTGGCATGGAGCCTGTGGCTGCGTCGCGGCTCGGTCCGCGCGCTCATCCTCGTGCCGCTCATCCCGGTCGTCTGGGTCAACGTCCACGGCAGCGGTGCGCTCGCGTTCCTGACCTGCCTCGCCGCGCTCGTCGTCGCGATCCCCGTCGGCGTCCGCTGGGGGACCTGGCCGCGGCGACCCATCATGCCGCTGGTCATCAGCAGCGTGGTCGCCATCGCCGCCTTCGCGGTCGGCCCGAACGGGCTGGACATCCTGACCCTGCCCATCAACTCACAGGTCGGCAGCCCGTTCCTGGGAGCGATCGCCGAATGGCAGTCGCCGCACTTTGCGGAGCCGGGTTTCGCGGCCTTCCGGGTCGTCCTTGCCGGGACCGCACTGGTCGCCCTCGGGCTACGGGCGCGCGGCCGCGATCCATTGTTCCTGCTGCTCGCGGCTGGCTGGACGTTCCTCGCCCTCGGGGCGGCTCGTTTCGGGATCATCGCCGGACCACTCATCGTCATCGCGCTGGCGCCCGGGCTGGCCGGCAGCGCGCGGGTCTGGCTCGGCGTCGGCCGACGCTCGGGTGTCGAGCCGGCGGGGTCCGGTGCCACCAGCCCGACGGTCACCTGGCTGGCGACCGGCACCGCGCTGGTCCTCGCGGTCGTCATCGGCCTGGCCGGGCTCATCCAGATCGCGCCCGCCCGCCAGGACGCCGGCATCGCCGCCCGTGACCCGGTCGCGAGCGTCGCCTTCCTGACCGACCGCGGCTGCCATGGCCGGCTGCTCAACGCCTACGACTGGGGCGGCTACCTGACCGCGGCCTGGACCGAGCTGGTCGCCACGTACGGCTCGTCGCCGAGCGACCTCGTCGAGACCGAGGTGGCGCTCGAGGAGGTCCGGACCGACGTCCGAGCGTGGCTCGACGATCACCGGGTGGACCTCGTCCTGATGCCGACGGGCGGCCCGCTCGATCGCTGGCTGGACGAGGCGGACGGCTGGTCGGTCATCCATCGCGACCCGCAGGCGACGATCCACGTGCGTGAGGGTTCGGCGGCGTGCCCGACGGTCGCGTCGGTGTCCGCGGTCGCCGCGAGATCAGATCTTGTCGGCCCAGTAGACGCCGAGCGCACCCACGACCACGCCGAACGCGATCAGCACCCTCCAGCCCGTGCCGACCCAGCCGCGGTGGACCGCCGCCAGCCCGCACAGCGCGATGACGAACGGCACCGAATCGAGGAAGTAGCGGTAGCCGTACTGCAGCCAGCCGCCGCCGTAGTAGAGCAGGGTCGGGATCAGGACCGTGATCGTCGCGCCGAGCAACCACCAGGCGCGCGGCCTGCGCCAGTCGGCCTGGCTGGCGAACAGGAGACCGGGGCTGGTGATGAGCACGGACATCCCGAGGCCGTCGGGCTTGAAGAACGGGAAGGTCGCGATCGGTCTCGGCAGGTGGAGCAGGAAGTAGTCGATGTTCATCGGCAGATGGGCGAGCGAGAACAGGCCGAGCGCGCGCTGCAGCTCGAGGAACGGTGGCAGGCTGGCGAGCCCGTAGCCTGATTCCCAGGGCGACCCGAACCGGATCTGGTTGTAGGCAAAGAACGCGACGATCGACGGCAGGACGCCCAGACCGAGCAGGACCCAGCCGCGCAACCGCGTCGAACGCGCCACGGACCGGACGTAGCCACCGATGTGGTCGGTCGTCGGGAGCGAGGGCGGCGCATCGAGCATCAGCGCGTAGAACGGGATGGCGAACGCGAGCGGGGCGCGGGTCAGGAAGGCGGCACCCGCCAGGAGCCCGATGAGCCACGCCCGCTGCTTGCCGAACAGCTCGACCAGCGCGGCGAATGTGAGGATCGTCGCGAACAGGTGGCCGGTGTGCCACACGCCGCCCCTGGTGGTGACCCACAGGATCTGCGTCGAGAACCCGAACAGGACGGCCAGCCAGACCCTGTCAACGATGCCCTTGACGCCGGTCCGGCCCAGCATCATCCAGCACAGGCCGACGCCCCCGGCGGCGAGGACCGCGTTCACCCCAGTCTCGACCTGGTCGGCGGTCGTCGCCCCCAGGAGCGCCACGAGCGGCATCAGCGCGACCGCCGGGAACGGCGCGAACGGGACGTAGAAGTGACCGTTCTGGACGATCACGTCCCACGGCCCGGGCTGGAAGGTCAGCCACGTCCGCCCGTGGAGGAAGGCGTCGGCGAGATAGAAGAAGTCGCCCCGCCCGGCGTCGAAGCCACGGTCGGCCAGCCAGTAGATGACGGCCGAGATAGCAATCAATGCGAGCCCGACGACGATGGCCGGGTCGAACCTTCGGTTCTCGGTCATGCAGTCGCCGCCGTCGCGGTCTCAGGGAACCGGCGGTCCAGGCGTCGACCGAGCGCCTCGCGGGCGAACGGCAGGACCCCGACCAGCATCGCCGGGCTGATCGTGTAGAACACTGGCAGGGCCAGGGTCGATCCGACGACGACCGGCCAGCGGTGTCCCGTCCAGGCGCCCCACACGATGAACGCGAGCGCCGGACCGATCCGCACCCAAAGCGGCAGGTAGTACGGCGCGACACCTGGCGAAGGCCCGCGCGTCAGGAGCGAGAGGTAGTCTGCCCACAATTCCCGATGGACGAGCAGCGAGACGACGACGATCGCTCCTGTCACCCCGAATGCGATGACCAGGTCTCGCCAGCGTCGGCGGATCGCGAACCAGAGCAGGCCGATCCCGGGCGTCAGCTTGGTCAGTAGCACGAACGACCAGGACGCGGGGAATCTGAAGCCGATGACGATCGCCGCGGCAAGCATGATCTGGATGTTGCCGGCATTGATCTCGGAGGCCACCGGGACGGTGAACAGGACAAGGATCGTGAACGGGCCGGCCATCCACACCAGCAGCGCGAGCAGGATCCCTCGCCAGATCGCCACGAAGATCTCGAATGGCAGCCAGCGCCACCAGCCGACGATGAACTCGAACGCGGGCGAGTAGAGGTAGGCGTTGGTCGTCTCGCCGGCGAGTGCCTGGTGATACAGGTCTGATGGGTCGGCGACCCAGTAGGCGTGCGCATCCACCGGTTGGCCGCCAGTCGACGTCAGATACCACCAGTAGACCGCGGCCGCAAGGATCCCGACCAGGACAAGCCCGTCCCGCATGATCCGCCGCCAGGTGTATCGACCGGTCATGCGATCGCGGACGTCGCGTTACCCGTGGGTGTCCGGCGGCGATCCACCGCCTCGGACAGGAGAGGGGCGACCAGCCCCACCCCGAACAGGACCGGGTAGACGGCTGTCGGCAAGAACAGGATCACGGGCAAGGCTGTGACCAGCATGATCGCAGCACCCCACCAGTGGCCCTTGTCCAGCAGCCAGGCGGTGGGCAGGATCAGCACGATCGCGTAGTGGTCCCAGACCAGCGGCGAGATGATCTGACTCGCGACGACCGTCGTCAGGTAGCTCACCTCCGCCGAGGCGGTCGCGATCGCGACGACGACCACCGCGACGATGCAGACCGTCCCCGCGAGCTGGATCGTCCGCGCGGTGTTCTCCGCGACGCCGGCCTGATAGAGGATGGCGCCGAGCGAGAAGCCATTCGGCGTCGTCACTGACGAGTTGACGCGACCAAGCAGCGCGAAGTAATCGCTCCAGACGCCCGGGCCAAAGGCCACTGTAGCGACCAGAGCCGCGACGACGAACGTGCCGAGGGCGACACCCACCGCACGCCACCGCCTGGTGGCCCCGGCCCACCCGAGCAGGATGACCGGTTGCACTTTGATCAGAGCGCCGCTCGCCATGCTCAGCCCGAGGACAACCGGGTTGTCGCGCCACCGCCAACCGACGGCGAAGAGCAGGAGCAGCAACGCCCCGACCTGCCCGAGGAGGATCGAGTAGAGGACAGGCCAGCTGATCACGCTCATGGCGAGAACGATCCAACGGACGCGCCGGCTGACCGGCAGGATAGCGATGGCCACCGCGAGCGCGCCGACCGCGATCGCCTCCCACTGCCACAGGCCGACCTGGTGAGCGACGAGAGCGAACGGGATGAACGCGAGAGCGAATGGTGGCGGATACAGGTAGATCGCGAAGCCGCCTGCGATATTGACGCTCAGGTCGTACAACGGCGACCCGTCCATGATCCGCGACGCCGCGCGCAGGTAGGCCTCGTAGTCATATCCCAGGTTCTTCACCCCAAGACCGACGACAGCGAGCCCGATCGCCTCGAACGCCACGACGGCGACGATCACGGTCGCGAAGCGAGTCATCCAGGGCGACGCCGTCAAGGCGCGGCCCCGACCCTGCGCACCTTGCGGTGGAGCAGCGGGATGCGGAAGAGGTCCCATGCGACCCGAAGGGCCAGGCCGGGTCTCGCACGCATCCGTGAGCCGTGGCGGTCCTCCCAGCGAATCGGGACGATGGCGATCCGGTCCCCGCGTCGCCGCGCGAGATAGATGAGCTCAACGTCAAAGACGATGCTGGTGACCCGCTGGCGAGCGAACAGGTCTTGTGCCGTTTCCCGGGTGAATCCCTTGAACCCGCACTGTGTGTCCTTGACCGGTCCGACGACCCAGACCGCGGCGAGGAGATGGAAGACCCGGCCGAGGAGGCGTCGATAGCTGGGCTGGCTCGCGCGCATGTCCGACCCATCCGGCTGGATCCGTGAGCCCAGCGCGACGTCATGCTCCGCGAGCGCCGCGACCAGGAGCGGGAGCTGGTCCGGTGGTGTTGCCATGTCGGCGTCAGCGAAGATCGACCAGCTCGGATCTCGCAGCCAGCATCCCGGCCCGGACTGCAGCACCCTTGCCGCCGTGCGTCACCGTCAAGACGCGAAGCGTGGCGCCAGCGACATCGGTGCCTGGTGTCGCCTCCGGACGCGCCGCCACGATCGCGGCGGTCGCGTCGGTGCTGCCGTCGTCCACCACGACGATGTCGATCTGCGGCGGGAGTCCAGCGGAGCCCGGAGCCCCGTCGCGTGCCCGCTCGCCGCGACGCCGGAGGTACCCGAACAGCTCGTCCAGCGCGGGGCCGATCCGTTCGGCCTCGTTGTACGCCGGGAGCACGACAGTCAGCGAATCGGCTGGTGACATGCCGGGCAGTCTACTGGCCGTCGGCGGTAGGCCGGGTCCGCCGTTCGTCGCTGGCGCCGTCTGACGTTCGGGTCACGTCCGGACCGCCCAGCGCGGCCAGCAGCGTCGAGATCTGGTAACTCAGCAGCCGCGGCGCCGCGAGGACGGACAGGACGACGGCCGCGGCCCAGCCCCACTTCGTCGGGGCGAGCCGGAGCGCGGCGATCCCGAGCGCGACGACCATGACCACCCACAGGACGGGCGACACGGCGAACGGCGACAGGTTGTTGACGTCGCCGACCGGCTGGGAGCGCAGGAACTCGACGTAGGCGACCGTCGCCGTCGGTTCCAGGATGTACTGGAAGAGCAGCAGGCCGACCATCCAGGCCGCGAAGATGCCGAGGCGACGCCACTCGCGCCGACCGACCCAGTAGACGGCGACCATCGCCGGGAACAGCTTGATGTTCGCCGCGATCGCCACGCCCCACGGCGCCCCGATCGCGAGCAGGAGGGTCACCACGGCCTGCGCCTGGCCGATGGTCACCGTCCACAGGATCGGCAGCGCCAGCCAGCCCGCGACGATGAGCACCGTCCGGTTCACGCCCAGGCGCACGAAGGTGAGCAGCGTGGCCGCCACGATCACGGCGCCCCAGAGCAGGGCGGCGACCTCGTACGGGAGGAGCGCAAGCGGGCGAAAGACGATCGCCAGCAGCGGCGGGTAGAAGTACGCGCCCGGGACCTCGCTGTTCTCGAGCGCGACGTACAGCGGCTGACCGGCGTTCAGCCGCGCTCCCGCGTCGTAGTAGGCGCGCGCATCGGCCAGCGGATCCGTCGTCAGGTGGTAGATGGCGCCGTAGATCCCGAGCAGGAGACCAAACACGGCAAGCACCGTCGCCGTACGGCGACCGAGCCGGACGAGCGTCGGGCGGCTCACTCGTCGCGTCCGCCGCCACCCCACCGCCGGCCCGGACCGCCCATGCCGGCCAGCAGCGTCGACAGCTGGTAATTGAGCAACCGTGGCGTCGCGAACACCGACAGGACGACCGCAGCCGCCCAGCCCCAGCGCGTCGGCGCGAGCCGCAGTGCGACGATGACCAGCACGACCACCGAGACCGCCCACAGTGCCGGCGAGATGCCATAAGGCGACAGGCTGTTCACCTCGCCGACCTGGCCGAGGCCGATGAAGCCGATGTAGTCGAGCGTCGCGGTCGGCTCGAGGATGAACTGGAAGATGATCAGCCCAGCCATCCACGCGGCGAAGATGCCGAGCGGCCGCCACTCGCGCCGACCGACCCAGTAGATGGCGGCGAGTGCCGGGAACAGCTTGATGTTGGCCGCCAGGGCGACCGCCCACGGGGCGCCGATCGCGAGGAGGAACGTGATGAGCGCCTGGGCCTGGCCGATCGACACCGTCCACATGATGGGCAGGGCGAGCCACGCTCCGACCAGGAGGACAGGCTCGCGGATTCCGAGCCGCTTGAAGGTCAAGATCGTCGCCCCGATGACGACCGACTCCCAGATGATCGCCGCCACGTGATACGGCAGCAGCGCCAGCGGCCGGAACGCGATGGCCAGGAGCGGTGGGTAGCGATAGAACGCTGGATCGTTCACGCCGGCCGCCTGGACATACAGGGGCAGCCCGGCGTTGAGGCGGGCGCCTGCGTCGTAGTAGGCCCGGACGTCGGCGAGAGGGTCCGTCGCCAGGTGGAGGATCGTCGTCTCGATCCCGAGGATGACGCCGAGGACGGCGGCGAGGCGGAGGACGATCCGGATGGACGGGCGGGCGTAGATCGGCACGTCCGGCGTGGCGGCGTTCACGGGCACTAGTATCACCGCCATGAACGGCCCGAGACGCCTGCTCGTCGCGAGCCTTCTCCTGCTGTTGATCCTGCTCATCGTCAAGGCTCAGATCGGGACGATCTGGGTGGGACCGCGCGCCGGTGTCGACCTCCGCATCCCGCTCCTCGCAGCTGAGCGCTGGCAGGCAGGCGGCGAGGTCTACCAGGCCTCGGCGTTCGAGGCAGGGCCGGGGGCGACCCAGCCGTTCCTCTATCCACCCTTCGTGCTGCCGTTCCTGTCGCTGCTGACCGGGCTGCCCCGAACAGCCGTCCTGTGGGCGTGGATCGCGATCCTGCTTGGGGCGGCGGTCTACACCGTGCGACGGTTGCGCATCCCGTGGCTGTGGGTCCCGCTCGTCCTTGCCTGGCCGCCGTTCACCGAGGGGATCGTCGACGGCAACATCGCGATCCTGATGTTCCTCGCGTTCGTGGTGCTGTTCTACCGCTCGGCCGGGTCACCCTGGCGGCCGGAACCGCGCGACGTGTCGAAGTCGGAGGAATCCGCCGTCGAGCTCGGCGCGCTGGCGACCGTCATCGGGGCGGTCAAGATCTCGCAGCCGCACGCCTGGCTGTTCGTGCTCCACTACCGCTGGCGGGCGGCCGTCATCGGGGCGATCGGCATGGTCGTACTCGTCCTCGCCACGTTGCCGTTCACCGGCATCGACCTGTGGTTCCACTGGCTCGACCAGGTCCGACGCGCAGGCTCCTCGACCTGGGACCTGGGTGGCTTCGCGATCCCCCGCTTCCTGCCGACGCCGGCGCTCGGGCTGGTCGTCGCGGTCGTCTGCGCCATCGCCGTCTGGTTCGTCCCGCGGCGAGACGGCGGTCCGTGGGTCGGCGTGCTGTCGACCGTCGGGAGCCTGTCGCTCCACATCTTTGGCCTGCTGTTCCTCGTCCCGGCGATGCTGATCATCCGCCTCGAGCTCGCGATCATCGCCGCGTGCTTCATCGCGACCTACTCGTACGAGGGCTGCTGGGCGGGGATCGTGCTGGTGACGGTCGCTTATGGGGTCTACACGTTCACCCGAAGCGAGCGGGTGCGGGCCCGGCTGAGCGACACGCCGGGCTCATGGCCGAAAAGCGGCGTGAGTGATGGCGGGCGGTGAACGCCGTCGATTCTAAGGCGCCACAGACCTCCGGACCGGTGCGAGGTCTCCTGCGGACCTCGCTGGTCTTCTCGCTCGGCGCCGTGGCCGGCAAAGCATTCGGGATCGTCCTCCTGCCGATCCTGACTCGACTGCTGTCGCCGGACGACCTCGGACGGGTGGACATCGCAACGACCTTCGCGACGGCGATGACCGTCCTGGCGTGTTTCCAGCTCGATGTCGCGATGACCCGGATCTACTTCGACCTTCCGGTCGGAGCCGAGCGTCGACGGCTCCTCGGAACCTTCCTGATCCTCCTGGCGGCGACGACAGCGCCGGTCGTGGTCGCGGTCATCGTCCTGCGCGATGGATTCAGCTCGGTCCTCTTCGGCAACCCTGCATTCGACCCTCTGATCGTCGGGGCGGCGTTCCTCATCGTCGGGAGTGTGTACCGGACCTCGGTCCTGGCGATCTCCCGGACGACGGGCAGGGCATCGGACTACGCCCGACTCAGCGGCGGCAGTCTCATCCTCAGTGGCGTCCTGACCGTCGTGTTGCTGGTCGCCTGGCAGGCGACCTCCGTCGCGGTCGTCATCGCCTACGCGGTCGCGTTCGCCGTCACAGCCGTGATCGGTCTCGTCATCCTGCGGTCGGAGGTGACCCCGAGCCTGTCGAGGGCCACCACGTCGACACTCATCCAGTTCGGGTTCCCGCTCCTGCCGGCGGCCCTTGCGGCGATCGTCGCAGATCTCGTCAATCGGACCGTGCTTCTCCAGACGACGGGTGCCGCAGACGTCGCCTATCTGGGCGTGGCGCTGCGGTTCGCATCGATCTCGGGCCTGGCCGTGGCGGCGTTCCAGCTGGCATGGCAACCCCGTGCGTACGCGATCTTCGGGACGGCCGCCGGGCGGAGGCAGATCGCCTCGGAGGGAACAGCGATCCTCGTGCTGCTGTCCGCGTTGTCGGTCGCGATCGGGGCCGTGACGCCCGAGGGCCTCCATCTCCTTGCCGGGCAGCCCTACGAGGTGGCGGGGCCGGCGGCGTCGCTCGCGCTCGTGGCCGTCCTGGCGTCGGGAGGGTTCCTGGTCGCGTCGATGCCGAGCCTCCTGGCCCGCGATGCGCGGAGCGTCGGGATCGCGATGGGGCTCGGGGTGATCGTCGGCGTCGGCCTGAACTTGCTCGCGGCTCCACGGTTCGGGAGCGCCGGAACCGCGGCGGCGATGGCGACCGGACAGGCCGCCGCCTTCGGTGCGATCGTGGCGCTGGGTCGAGCGGGGGTCCGGCTGCCGGTCCCGTGGCTCCGGGTCGGGCTGACGATGGGAGCGGCCTCCGTCCTGACCGTCCTGTTCACGACCCTGTCGTGGCCGCTAGTCGTGCGCCTCGCGCTGGTGGTCGTGTTCCTGCTTGCGGTCGCGTCGGTAAATCGACCGCGGATCCTGCTGGCACGGGCTCGAGACATGTTCGCCGAATGGGGTCGCGCGCCGGACACGACAACGTTACCGCCTGACCAACCATCGGCCGACTCGCCGGATGCGGACGGCGCCGGCGACGAGCGGGCTGAGCGATAGGGTCGTCGGGCACGCCAGCGCCGTCGGACCAATCCCCGTTTGAACGCCTCCACGCCGGCATGCCCGCCGCTCGAACCGAGGTCGAACCAGCGGCGCCCGGATCCACAGGCGTCGGCGATCGCCTCGTGCAGGATGAGGTTGGTGGGTCGCAGCGCGAAGGCCGATGCGCGGCTGGCACCGTGCCAATAGCAGACGTGCACCGGGTCGTACAGGCACAGCGCGCCTGCGACGATCTCACCTTCGTGGGTCCCGACCCAGAGCCGCACGATGTCGGACGGCTCGGCTGCCAGCTGGGAGAGGAACGGCCAGTCGTAGCGCGACGACGTGGTCGATCCCCAGCGGGTCAGTGACTCCTGGTACGCCTCGAAGTACCCGCGCCAATCCGCCTCGGACGAGGCGACCCGGACGACGACGCCGGAGCGACGGGACTGGGCGACGGCGGCCCGGTGCCCCTTGGACCAGCGCGCCCGTACGATGTCCATCCCACCCTCGAGATCGACCGAGAGGGTCTGCGCGTCGTCCGGACGCGTCGCGCCGCTGCGAACCGTGGCCGGGTCATACGGGTTCGCGACCCAGACGGAGCTCCCGAGCGACCCTATGAGCGTCCGCAGGAGTGCCGCGTGCTCTTCCGAGAGGGGCGTTTCGGACAGCCAGCCGCCGTACGTCCCTGCCGGGCCTATCCAGTGGACCACGAGACCGGGGCCACGGCGCTCGGTGGTCATCGGGATCACCGCTCGCGACCCGTCGCTGAACTGGACAAGGCGGGCGTCCGGTATGTACCGTCCCGGATCTGCCCGGTGCCAGACCCCGGACCAGGCTCGTGAGTGATAGAACGTCGCGGTGGCAGCGGAGCCGACGATCCGGTCCCACTCGTCTGGCGACGCGGACGACACACCGGAGATCGTCAACCCCAAGCGGACCCTCGCCTCTGCTGTCTCGACGACCGCACGGCCGAGAACGACCGTGCGCGATTCCGGGGACCCGGATCGAGGAGCAACCTCACTGGTACTCTGGACAGGCAGGTCGCGGGTTGTCAATCCGCGCGTACGCACACCGGCATTGCCGCGCCGAAGGAGTCAGGACCGCCGTGACCCACGCCCCGGACCCGGGGACCGTCTCGCCATCCTCGGCGAGCGGAGCCGACCCCGTCGGGGACGTCTACCAGGGCGTGACGTGGGACGAGCGGGCGCAACGCTTCGGGACTCTCGGGGCCGCGCTCGACCCGGCCGATCGGACCGGGCGCAAGAACCGGTACATCGATCGGCTCCATCGGCAGGCGCTGGACGACGTCCTCGCACGGGAAGTGGCCCGGCGCGGCAGCCCGTTCCACCGCGCGCTCGACTTCGGCTGCGGCGGAGGACGACTCACGGGCAGCCTGCTGGCCTACGCCGACGATGCCTACGGGGTCGATCCGTCGGCCGAGATGCTCGCGCTGGCACTCGAGCTCGGGCCTGTCCCGGACGATCACCTGCGGCTGTGGAGAACCGGCCTGCTTCCGTTCGAGCCGGGCTTCTTCGACCTTTTCATCAGCGTCGGCGTGACCCTGACCACGACCGTGCTCGGGCGGGCCGCCGAGGCATTGCCTCCGGTCTGCAGCCGAGACGCGCTCGGTGTCTTCATCGAACAGGTCGACGCGAGCCGGGGGCTCACGCTGGACCATTATGTCGAGACGCTCACCGGGGCAGGCTTCGACGTGGTCTCGGCCGTGCCGATCAGGCGCTCCTCGCGCTCGCCGTTCCGACGGATGGCGACGGTCGCGGACTGGCCCGGGTGGGTCGTCGGGGGCCTCGTCCGAGCCGAGATGGCCGACATCGCCCGACGTCCCCCGAAGGCGGGCGCTCCCGGCTATGCCGATCACGCGATCGTGGTCCGGCGCGCATCGTGAGCGCGTCGGGTGCGGGCCGGGACCTGGCGTGACCGGCGGAACCGACGTCATGTTGATCGGCGACCTCGCCAGCAGCCATCTGCGCCGGCTCGGCGCGGGACTCAGGGACGCTGGGCTGGCCGTGCGTATCGCAGGATTCGAAGGGGACCCGATCGACGGGATCCCGACGCACGCGCTCGGCACACGACCGGCGACGAGCGACCGACGCTACGGGCTGGCGGTCCCCGGGCTCGCCCGATTGATCCGGACGCATGATCCGCAGATCGTCCACGCCCACTACCTGACCAGCTTCGGCCTCATGGCGGTCCTCGCCGTTCGACTTGCCAGACCGGTCCGGCACCGTCCCCCTCTCATCCAGACCGTCTGGGGAACGGACGTGCTCATCACCGCCCGGCGATCCAGGCTGCACCGAGCACTTGGGATGACAAGCCTGCGGGCCGCGGCACTGGCGACCGGCGATAGCCTCGACCTTGCCGACGAGGTACGTCGCCTGGCCCCGCGCACACCGTTCCTCCGGTTCGTCTTCGGACCGCCGCAAGGGTTGCTCACGGCCGCACGGCGTCCGACCCCGACGATCGTCTCGTCGCGGCGCCTGGATCCCGACACCAGGATCGACCTGATCATCGAGGGATTCCGGCTCGCCAAGGACCGGTCGCTCGCTCTCTCCGACTGGCGACTCGTCGTCGCTGGCTCGGGCCGCGACGCCGGTCGACTCCGCTCGATGGCAGAGGGACGGCCGGACATCGAGTTCGTCGGCAAGATCGACACCGACGCGCTCCATTCCCTCCTTCTCGAGGCTGCAGCATTCGTGTCCGTCCCCAGAAGCGACGGGACGAGCGCCTCGCTGCTCGAGGCGATGGCGGCGGGTGCGCGTCCGATCGTCAACGACCTGCCGGCGAATCGGGAGTGGGTCGATGACGATGTCGGGTCCATGCTTCCGTTCGCGCCGACGGCGGAGGACGTGGCGGTCGCGATCGAACGCCTTCCGCAGCGACCAGACGAGCCCGACGCCGTCCGGGACAGGGTCAGGGATGCGGCCTGGGAGCACGAGGTCGGCAGGTTGATCGACGCCTATGGGACGATTCGCCCGATGCGCGGGAGCGGTGACCTTGGCTAGCCTCGCTCCATGCCGAGCCCTTGCCATCCGACAGGCGACGATGCCATGAACCGATGAAGCGCCTCACGTCCATCCGCGGGCCTTCCCTGTTCGCCCTCGACCTGGTCACCATCTTTCTGTCGATCCTCGGCGCGATGATCCTGCGATTCGACACGATCCACGTGTGGAACCTCGCCACGCTGTACTTCCCGGCGGCGCTCTTCCCCCTCGTCGTCCGCCCGCCGGTCAACGTCGGGTTCGGGTTGTACTCACGGGCCTGGACCCACGCCAGCGTCGGCGAGCTGACGAGGATCACGCTGGCCGTGATCGCAGGGACGATCCTCGGGATGGTTCTCTTCTATGGCGTCCTCGTCCCTCTGGGTGTACAGGGGACCGAGACGGCGACGGGCGGGTTCCCGCGTTCATTCTTCTTCCTTGAGGGGCTGCTGTCCCTCGCCGGCATGGGCGGATCGCGCTTCCTGATCCGGGCATCCGCGGACTGGAAGGGCTGGAGACCAGGCGATCCCGATCGTCGCGCGCGTCTCGAGGCACGGGCCTCGGCGATTCCCACCCTGGTCTACGGCGCCGGCAACGCGGGCGTCATGGCCCTGCGCACGATCAACCAGAGCCAAGACGGGCTCGGGATGCGTGTCGTGGGCATGATCGACGACGACCCTGCGCTCAAAGGCCAGGTCCTTCGCGGCCAGCGCGTGCTGGGCGGTCTGGGCGAGTTGTCCGACATCGCCGCCGCGACGGGAGCGCGTCGTCTCCTGATCGCGATCCCGTCGGCCTCGGGCGATCTCGTCCGCCGTGCCGTCGAGGATGCGACCGCCCTCGGCATGGAGGCGCGCACCCTGCCGGCGATGTCGGACCTCGTCTCCGGGCGCCTCGGCGCCGCGGCCATCCGCGAGGTCCAGGTCGAGGACCTCCTGCGCAGGGACACGGTCGAGATCGATGAGTCGTCCCTGCGGGACCTCGTGGCCGGGCGCACCGTCCTCGTCACCGGCGCCGGCGGGTCGATCGGCTCCGAGCTGTCCCGCCAGGTCTTCAACCTCGATCCGGCCCGTCTGGTGCTGCTCGACCGGGCCGAAGGGGCCCTCTACGACATCGAACGCGAGCTCGCTCTCCTGAGCGGGCGGGACTCCGGGAAGGCGGCGCGGGGCGGGCGCAGGCGGGCGGAGCTGGTCACACGCCTCGCTGATGTCACGTCGCTCGACAACATACGTGCGATCCTGCGCGAGGATCGGCCGGTCCTGGTCCTCCATGCGGCCGCCTACAAGCACGTGCCGATGATGGAGCAGCACCCGGCCGACGCGGTCTACACCAACATCGGTGGGACGCTCGCCGTGCTGCGCTCCTCGCTCGAGGCCGACGTCGAGCGGTTCGTCCTGGTCTCGACCGACAAGGCCGTCGAACCGAGTTCCGTGATGGGTTCGACCAAGCGACTCGCCGAGCTTGCCGTGGCCGATATCGCCCGCTCATCCGGTCGCCGCTACGTCGCTGTGAGGTTCGGCAACGTGCTCGGCTCGTCGGGAAGCGTCGTCCCGCTGTTCCAGCGCCAGCTCCGCGAAGGCGTGCCGCTGACGATCACGGACCCGAGATGACCCGCTTCTTCATGACCATCCCGGAAGCCACGCGATTGATTCTCGAGGCGTCCCTGATCGGCGAGCCGGCCGACCTGTTCGTCCTCGACATGGGCGAACCTGTCCGTATCGTCGCCCTGGCCCGGGACCTGGCAAGACTCGCCGGGCGCGACCCGGACTCCGTGCCGATCCAGTACATCGGGATGCGCCCCGGCGAGAAGCTCCACGAGGCGTTGTTCTACGAGGCGGAGACCATCGAGCCGACGGTCCACCCGAAGGTCTGGCGCACGCGCACGCCACAGATCCGTCAGCGTCCTGATCTGCTGACCTGTCTCGACGAACTCGTTGCCATCGGGGCGTCGGGAGACCACGTCCGCGCACGTTCGGCTCTCGCCTCGACGCTCGCGTCATCGGACGGCTCACGAGCATGACCGACCCGGACGCTCCGATCCCGTTCCATCGACCCAACATCGGCGATGGCGAGCGACGCGCCGTCCTCGACGTCCTCGATTCCGGTTGGTTGACGACAGGGGCGAGGACCGCCGAGTTCGAGGCGGCGTTCGGTGCGTTCGTCGGCGCGACCGAGGTCGTCGCCGTCAACAGTGCGACGGCGGCCCTCCACCTGGCATTCGACGCGCTGGGTGTCGCGGCCGGCGATGAGGTCATCGTGCCGACCTATACCTTTGCCGCGTCGGCCGAGACCATCCTCTATCAGGGGGCTCGGCCGGTCCTCGTCGACGTCGACCCGAGCACGGCGAATGTCGACCCACGGGCGATCGCGGCCGCGGTCGGGCCATCGACGCGGGCGATCGAAGTCGTGCACGTGGGCGGGCTGCCGGCCGACATGATCGCGATCCTCGCGGCCGCCGGCTCGCTCCCGGTGGTAGAGGATACGGCGCACGCGTTTCCCTCGCCGATCCCGGCGCTCGGAGGACGGATGGCGGGCACGATCGGACGGGTCGGAGCCTTCAGCTTCTACGCGACCAAGACCATCACGACCGGCGAGGGCGGGATGCTCGTCACCGATGACCACGCGATCGCCGAGCGGGCACGCTCGATGCGGCTGCATGGGATCGGCCGGGACGCGTGGAAGCGCTACTCGGCGTCCGGCACCTGGTACTACGAGATCGAGGCCTCGGGGTTCAAGGTCAACATGACCGACATCGCGGCCGCGATCGGCCTGGCCCAGCTGGGACGAGCCGACGAGCTGCGGGCGATGCGCGCCGCGATCGCACGGCGGTACACGGCCGGACTCGCCGACGCCGAGCGTGCGGGACAGATCGAACTGCCCCGTCCGGGCCAGGGCGACGAGCATGCCTGGCATCTCTACGTGATCCGATTGCCGCGCGACAGCGGGGCAGGCGGATCGGTCGACGAGGACTCCCCGGTGTCGTCGGATTGCCACCCGAGCTTCGGCCCCTGGCTTCGCGCCGTGCCCGCGCGATCGACGGGCTCCGACAACGCGGCGTCGGGACCAGCGTCCACTTCATCCCGCTCCATCTGCACCCGCTGTACCGGCGGATGGGTTACCGGCCGGGCCAGTTCCCTGCATCGGAGCAGGCCTACGCGGGGGCGATCAGCCTGCCCATCTGGCCGGGGATGTCCGAAGACGAGGTCGACCGGGTCATCGATGCTGTCGCCGCGGTCGTCCACTGACCCGGACAGGCGCCGCGGCCCCGCTCAGTCGCCGTCTCCGCCGCCCTCGGGCGGAAGCGGAAAGCCGATCTCATCGATGTCCTGAGTGGCCGCGACGGCATCTCGTTGGACGACCTGCGAGAGCGTCATCCGCAGGATGCGGAGATCGAGCCCGAGGCTCCAGTGGTCCACATACCAGACGTCGAGAGCGAGACGATCCTCGTAGCGCAGGGTGTGGCGCCCGTTCACGACGGCCCAGCCAGTGATCCCCGGACGCACCTCGTGGCGGCGGGCCTCGAACGGTGTATACGTGGCAAGGTATTCCGTTAGGAGTGGGCGCGGACCGACCAGGCTCATCTCGCCCCGAAGGACGTTCCACAGCTCGGGTAGTTCGTCGAGACTGCTCGAGCGCAGGAAGCGCCCGAGCCGGGTCATCCTGGCGTCATCGGTCCGGTACGGATCCTCACCGACCCGGAGGGCGCGCATCGTCCGGAACTTCACCATCGTGAACGGACGTCCACGTAGGCCGGGGCGTTCCTGCCGGAAGAGGATCGGCCGACCCTGGGTCAGGAGCAGGAGGACCGCGATCCATGCAAGGCCCGGCGAGAGGACGACCAGGCCCACGATCGCGCTCAGCAGGTCGATAGCGCGTTTGGTCGATCTCTTCATCCTGGTGGCTCGTCGACCTGTCGAGTCATCAAGAGTTCACCTCGGTCCGCACCGTGATAGGCGTAGCCCATCGATTCGTATAGCCGGCGGGCGGCCGCATTGTGCGGATGGACGCGGAGCTTGACCAACGCTGCGCCTCTCGCTTGCGCCTCGGCGTGGAGGAATCCCATCATCAGCCGTCCCAATCCGCGGCCTCGCGAATCATCGCGAACCGCGACGCCGAGCATCGGCGTGTCGAATCCGTCGTCCCATCCTCGCAACATGCCATAGGCGACCGGCCGACCATCGTCGAGCAGCATCGCGTAGAGGTCGCGACCGGTGCGATGCGCTATCGCGGCAGCCGCCTCAGGAGTGAACGCGTGCGGCCGAAAGAACTTGGGATCCAGGTCGGAGAAGAGGTCGGCAAGCAGATCGGCGTCGGTCACGGTGACAGCCCGAAACTCCATCCACGCCTCCTGAGACGATCGACCTCGACACGTGCGACATTGTGGCCATCTCCGACCGAGCCGTGCGTGTACCGTACGGTCGACCGCCATGACCGACCCGATCCAGACCGCTCCCGAGCGGTCGCAGCGCTCGATCCCGCTCGCGCGGCCGGACATCGGCTCGCGCGAACTCGAGTTGGTGACCCAGGTCCTCCGAAGCGACGTACCCTCGCCATGGGCGGGTTCACCCGCGGTTCGAGGCCGGGATCGCCGACGTCGCAGGCCGCCGCGAGGGCATCGCCTGCTCGAGCGGGACCGCCGGGCTGCATCATGGCGTCCGTGCGCTCGGAATCAAGGACGGCGACGAAGTCCTCACCACGCCCTTCAGCTTCGTGGCATCCGCGAACTGCCTGCTCTACGAACGGGCCGTGCCGCGGTTCATCGACATCGAGGACGAGACCCTGGGACTCGACCCGGAGTCTGCTCGAGGCTGCCGCAGGCCGGCGCACACGCGCCGTCCTCCCGGTCCACGTGTTCGGGCGTCCGTGCCGGATCGTCGACATCATCGCCGTCGCCCGGCGCCATGGCTGGGAGGTCATCGAGGACGCCTGCGAGGCACTCGGGTCGACGGTCGGCGGCCGTCCCGTCGGCAGCTTCGGTGACGTGCCGTCTTCGCCTTCTACCCGAACAAGCAGATCACCACCGGCGAGGGCGGCATGGTCGTGACCGACGACCCGGCGCTGGCCGACGTCACGAGGCGAGTCTGCGCAACCAGGGGCGCGACACCGATGGCACATGGCTTCGCCACGTGCGCCTTGGCTACAACTACCGCCTCGACGAGATGTCTGCCGCGGTCGGAGTCGCGCAGCTCGAGCGACTGGCCGACTGCGGCAAGGCCGGCAGAAGTCGTCGCCGCCTACGAACTCGCCTCGGCGGCTCGACTGGGTCCGGCTCCCCGCCGCCGGCGCCGACGATGTCGTGGACTGGTTCGTCTATGTCGTCCGTCTCGATCGCCGAATCAATCGCGATCACGTCATGGCGTCGTTGGGCCGGCGCCGGGCGTTCGCGTCGCGTCCCTACTTCAGTCCGCTCCACCTGCAACCGTTCTACCGCTCGACGCTTCGGGTTCCGACCTGGCGACTTCCCGGTCACCGAGCGTGTGGCCGCGACGACGCTGGCGCTTCCGTTCTCGAGCCTGATGAGCGACGACGATGTCGCCTACGTCGCTGACGCGCTTGTTGACGCGGTCGCCGCTTCACCCGGAGGGTGACCTGCACGTCCTCTACCTCCACCAGTATTTCGGCACTCGTGACGGTGTCGGCGGCACCCGATCCTACGAATTCGCGCGCGACCTCGTGACCCACGGCCATCGGGTGACGATCGTCACGGCCCGCCGCGCCGACAGCGGCATCGCCGACGTCCGACGGCAGCAGATCGACGGGATCGAGGTCATCTCGCTCGGCGGACGGTCGTATTCGAACCGGTTGGGCACGGGGGCGAGGATGCTGGAATTCGCTCGCTTTACATGGCGTGCGAGTCGGTTGAGCCGCATCGAGCCTCGTCCTGACGTCGTCCTCGCAACATCGACCCCCCTGACGATCGGCATCCCCGGGGTCCTCCAGGCACGCCGCTACCGCGTCCCGTTCGTCTTCGAAGTACGCGACCTCTGGCCGCGCGCACCGATCGAGATGGGGGTCCTAAAGAACCGACTCGCGATCCGTCTTGCACGCTGGCTGGAACGATGGACCTATCGGCACGCGGCCGTGGTCATCGCGCTGTCGGATGGCATGCGCGACGGGGTCCTCGAGGGCGGGGTGCCACCCGAACGGGTCGTGGTCATTCCGAACGCCTCCGATAACGAGCTCTTCGGGTCCGCCCACCGGAACCGATCGCTCCTTGAGCGATGGACGCTGGCCGACTCGTTCGTCCTGGTGCACGCCGGCACGATGGGACGAGCCAACGGGCTCGACTATCTCGTCGCTGCGGCCGCCGACCTGAAGGCCCGCGGGGAACGACGGATCGCGATCCTCATCCTGGGCGATGGCGGCATGCGCTCGGCGCTCGAGAGTCGGGTGGCGGAGCTTGGCCTCGAGAATGTGGTCTTCGGCGGCGGCATCCCGCGCCGCGATGTCGGGGCGATCGTGTCCAGCTGCGACGCTTCGATCACGGCATTTGCAAACGTGCCCGTGCTGGCAACCAACTCTCCCAACAAGTTCTTCGACGGTCTCGCGGCCGGGATACCGCTGATCGTGAACTCGGCGGGCTGGACTCGCGACATCGTCGTCGGCCACGATGCCGGGTGCTACGTCGACCCCGAACGGCCCGACCAGCTGGCCGATGCCCTCGTCCGCCTGCGTGACGATCCAAAACTGCGGGAGCGTCAGGGACAACATGCGTGCGAACTCGCGAAGTCGACGTTCTCGCGGGAGCGTCTGGCCTCGCGATTCCGGACCGTCCTGGAACAGGTTGTGGACGGCGTCCCGCTCGACGTCCCCGGAGCGGACGGCTAGGACGCGCAGCCCGGGCGACCGAGTGAGACGGTCCAGATCCCGTCGACATACGGGCGCTTCGGAAAGTCCATCCGCCAGACTACCCCTGGATAGCGGAGCGGCAGCGACGGGACCTGGAAGAGGGGCGCGACGCCGATGGCGGTCGCGACGACGGGCGTGACCCCCGCCGACAATTGGATGGCACGCTCCCAGCGAGCCGTTGCCTCGGTATCGCAGGCGTGTCCTGCGATGCGCCATGACCAGGTGAGTCGGTCCAGGGTCGGATGGGTGGACGTGTCGGCGTCGATCGCCCTGCGCGTCGTGGCGTCGCCAAACCAGGCGCGCGCGATGGCCTCGAGCGACTCCGCGTTGCCGCCCGATGAGCGGACCGAATTCGACGACCTCGCTCACGAGCGAACGGTCCTCGCCGTAGAGGGCGATCGCAAGGGCGGAGTCAGGGTCCTGCGCGGCGAGACTGTCGGCCACCGCCGGGGCGCGCGCGGCCACGAGGACCGGGGCCACATTCGGAGCACCTGGGAGGATCGTCGGCTCGACGTCGGGCTGGACCGACAGGAGTCGTCGCGCGGCTTCGATCGCGTCTATCGGCGATCGAACGGTTTCGAACTGCATCAGAGCGTTGAGCTCCACCGTCGGATCGATCGGGGCATGGGCTGTGGCACTGCGGATGGCCTCGATGGCGCCTGTCGAGTCACCGGCGCGCCCTCGAAGCACGGCGAGCGACAGCCATTGCTGGCCGAAGCCCTCGAGTTCGACCATCCGCATGGCAGCGGCGGTCGCGAGGACGTGGTCACCGGCGGCGTCAGCAGCGAGCATCGTCAGCCACCACGCCGGCACGAACTCCGGCGACCGATCGGTCGCCTCGTGCGCGTATGCGAGTGCATCACCCGGAGACGTGGATAGGGCGGCGTCGGCCGAGGCGACCGAGTCGAGCGTCATCTCGTTCCGGATGAGGAATGTCGAACTTGAGATAAGAACGGCCAGTCCGACGACGAGTACGACATCGAGGAGAAGCGACCTTGGCCCTTCGAGCGGCCGACTTGGCGCCCACGCGGGCGCTGCGACCGACAGACCGGCAAGCATGAGCAGGACGACGCCGATGAGGGCGAACACGGCATCAACTAAGCCATGACCGGCGAATACGACTATTCCGAAGACCGCTGCGAGGATCACGGCCCGGTCGTCTGGCCGCCGTCGCAACGATCGCCGTATCGCGATGCCGTATCCGACGATCGTTAGGGCCAATGCGACGAGACCGACTAGTCCGGTCTCGCCTGCCGCCGTGAGGACGAAGTTATTGGCATCTGGGAAAGCCAGGCGGGTCAGTCCATCGACCGTCGCGGCCATCCGTTCCACACCGTAGGTTCCAGGACCGGTCCCGACCAACGGCGAGGCAGTAAAGCCATCGATCGCGCTGCTATATGTCGAGAGCCGGCCCTCATCGAAACTTCGACCGGCAAGCAAGACGACCCCCAACCCGACGACGATCATGGCCATTGCCGAGCTTGACGCGAATAGCGTCACGCGGCGACCCGCACCGCCACGAATGGCGATGGCGGCTACGGGAATGGCGAGGACGACGACGAGAAGGAGTGTGGACCGGGTCCCCGACAGAACGATCGCCGCGACCGCGGCGACGCTCAGGGCAACGGCCGCGACGCGAGCCCCGTGGATCCACATCGAGACCACCGCGATCGGTGCACCAAGAATCACCACATCACCGACCCAGGTCGGGATAAGGACAAGGCCACCCGTCCCAAGAGGCCTAACTGGTAGAGACGTGACTGGAAATCCCATAGAAAGCCACTCGGCCCAAGCGACTCCCACCTGGACGAGATAGACGCCTACGACGAATACGACAACCATCCCCATGGCAGCGACAAGGCTCCTTCGCCCGTCCGGATGGCCAGCCTGGATCGCGAGCAACCAGGCGATGCCGATGTATGCAGCGCATTGCCACGTCGCATACCAACTCAATCCCGGGTAGGCGCTTGACAGGGTCGTGAGCACGAGCGAGACGAGCAGCGGCAGCGGGGCGAGGACGAGAATCCGCGGCAATCGGGACGGTCGCGTCAATGCCGCAAGCCAGCCGACCAGCCCGAGCCCGCCCAGGATGACCATGTGCGCCCGGTGAAGCGACACGGACCCCTCGAAGATGTTTCCGAATGTGAGGAGAAACAGGACGAGGAGCGATTCGCCGGCGACGACCGCCGACCAGCGGAACGCAGGGGTCAACACGGGCCGCATCGTAGCGCCCCGTCCATGAACGTGATGGAGGCGGGCAGGTCGCCCAGCGACGTAGGCGATTCGTACGGGCGGCACGGCCGAGCCCCGGTGCTACCCTGCACCGGCTGTGCGAATCCCGTCGCTCCCGAACGGAGACGCGACCGTCATCCGGGCGCCGCAGGGTCCCGGCATGCCGGCGCCGGAGCTGTCGAGGCAGCGCTGGGTCCAGCCGCTCAAGGTCGGCCGCTCAAGGTCGGTCTGTCGATCAGCGGCTACGTCGTCCTCGTCGCCACCCTGTGGTGGGGCACCTCGACCGGCCTGTTCTGGCTGCCGGGCGGCGAGACGCACATCTGGGACCGGGCGGGCGACACGCTCCGGGCCGGCGGCGAGGTCTACGCGATCCAGCCCCTCCGCAACGAGACCATCTGGTACGCCCCGCCGTTCGTCGTCATCTTCGCGGCAATCTCGTGGCTGCCAATCGAGGTCATGTACGTTGCGATCGTGGCGCTCGAGGTCGCGGCGCTGCGCTACCTCGCCGGGTCGTGGCTCGCCTTCGGCTGGGCCTGCCTGTTCCCGTTCGCCGCGTTCGAGCTGGTGTCGGGCAACTTCAACATGCTGGTCGCGGCGGCGATCGTCGCCGCCATCTCGCGGCGCGCGGCCCCGGCCACGATCATGTCGTTGGCCAAGCTGTCGCCGATCCTCGCGGTCCACCCGCGCGACTGCGGGTGGTCGCGCTGACCGCGGCGATCATGTTCGCAATCACCATCCCGTGGCTCGGGTTGTGGCCGGTCTGGGTCGAACATCTGGCCGCCGCCTACGGCCAGCCGCTCGGTCCGCAGATCCCCATCCCGTTCGCCATCCGGGCCGTTGTGGCCACCGTCCTGCTCCTCGTCTTCCGGCCGTGGTCGCGGGCGCTGGCGGCCTTCGTGGCCATCCCCGCGATGTACTGGAGCTCGCTCGTCGTCCTGCTCGCCCCGATCGCCGTCGTCCTCCGCCGTCGCCCGCGAGACGCGGCCGAGGACCGATGAACGGCCCGAGGCGCCTCATCGTCGCGAGCCTCATCGTCCTGCTCGCGCTCCTGATCGTCCGCGCGTTCCTCACCTCGTTCAGCGTCCATCCTCACCTCGCGGTCGACATGGAGATCCCGCTGCGAGCGGCGGATCGTTGGCTGGCCGGTGGCGAGCCATACCAGGCCCAGGCATTCGTGACAGGCTCCGGCGCGAACCTGCCGTTCCTGTATCCGCCGTTCATGCTGCCGTTCTTCGCCGTCCTGTCCTGGCTGCCGCGGACGCTCGTGCTCTGGAGCTCGGTCGCGACTCCTGCTCGTCGCGGCCGTGGCCACCACCCGGCGGCTGCGGATCCCCTGGGTGTGGATCCCGCTGGTCATCGCCTGGCCGCCATTCTTCGAGGGCATCGTCCATGCGAACCTGACCATCCTGACCTTCCTGGCCTTCGTCGTGCTGTTCTATCGAGCCTCCGGCTCGCCGTGGCACGCGGACCCGCGGGATGTCTCGCGACCGGATGAATCGGCGGTCGAGGTCGGACGCGCTGTCGACGGTCATCGGCGCCATCAAGGTGTCGCAGCCGCACGCCTGGCTGTTCGTCGCTGCACTATCGCTGGCGGGCGGCGGCCATCGGCGCGGTCGCGGTCGGCGTGCTCGTCCTCGCGACCCTCCCCCTCACCGGCATCCAGATCTGGTTCGACTGGCTCGCCCAGCTGCGGCGCGCGAGCGACCCCCACTGGGCCTACGGCGGGTTCGCGATGACGCGCTTCGTGCCGACCCTGGTCGGCGTGGCCGTGGCGCTGGCCTGCCTCGTCTCCGTCTGGTTCGTCCCTCGTCGGGACGGCGGACCGTGGGTCGGCCTGCTGTCCACGGTCGGCGCCGTGTCGCTCCACACCTTCGGTCTGTTGTTCACGATCCCGGCGATGCTGGCGATCCGACTCGAGATCGCCCTCGTCGCGGCTTGTCTGATCGCCACGTCTTCCGACTCGGGCGATGTGGGCCGGCGTGATCTTGGTCACCGTCGCCTACGCCGGATCGAAGTTCGCACCGACGCGCCTCCGCAACGTGTTGCGCGAGTCGCCCCCCGACATAGGCGATTCGTACCAGTCGGCCTGACCCACCCTCGGTGCTACCCTGCACCGGCCGTGCGAATCCCCTTGCTCCTGTACGGACTCGCCGTCCTCGTCCGAGCCGGATTCATGCTCATGTTCCCGGATCCGGCCTACCCCGATTCCTTCTATTACGTGGATGTCGCACGCGCGCTCGCCAGTGGCCACGGGCTCAACGTCGACTTCGTCTGGATCTTCGCCGAGGTCGGTGGCAAGCTCCCCGTCGACGCCGTCCTGCCCATCCCGTCGAATGCGCACTGGCTGCCGCTGGCGTCGTTCATCCAGGCGCCGTTCATCGCGCTGATGGGCGCGACGGCGATCGCCTCGGCCCTGCCGATGGTCCTCATCGGCTCGCTGGCGGCTCCGCTGACGTGGTTCATCGCCCGCGACATCGGCGCGTCGCGGACGGTCGGGCTCGGTGCCGGCGTCATGGCGGCCATCCCGGCGGCCGGGGCCGTGTTCATGGCCCAGCCGGAGAACTTCGCGATCTTCCAGCCGCTCGTGGCGGCGACGCTGTGGTTCGCGGCACGCGGGCTGCGCGGCGACACGCGCGCCTACGCCGCGGCCGGGCCTGCTCGTCGGGCTCGCCTCGATCGCCCGGAACGACGCCTTCCTGCTCGGCGCGGCGGTCGGGCTGGTGTTCGTCATCGACCGGGTCCGCGCCTGGCGGCGCCGGACGCCCGGCCCACCTGCCGGTCGCGCGCGGCCGTCGGCTGCCTCGCCCTCTACCTCCTGATCGTCGTGCCGTGGTGGTACCGCCAGCTGTCGGTCTTCGGCTCGATCTCGCCGACCGCCTCGACCGGGACCGCCCTGTGGCTGGTCGACTACCGCCAGTGGAACAGCATCACCGCCGACGTGTCCCTGTCGAACTTCCTCGCCCAGGGGCCGGCCGGGATCATCGGCAGCCGGGTCGGCGGGCTCGTGTCGGCCGTCGCCAACTTCGCGCTCATCGTCGGCTCGCTCGTGCTCGTCCCGTTCATCGTCTGGGGCGGCTGGCTCCGACGCCGCTCGGACGACCTGCTGCCGTGGTTCCTGTTCACGGCGATCCTCTTCGCCGGCGCGATGATCGTCTTCCCGCTCCACGTCCCGGGCGGCGCGTTCATCCATACCGCGGTCGGGCTGGGGCCGTACGCCTACATCCTGGCGTTGGAAGGGGTGGCCGCCCTGGTCGTCGCCATCGCCCGACGCCGCCCAGCCTGGGATCCGGCCCGCGCGATCCCGCTCTTCTCGTGGGTCATCGTCGGGCTTCGTGGTCGCCACGGGCTTCCTCTTCGCGCCGGTCGTCCAGGCGGGCTGGAAGGCGGCCGCCGCGCCCCGCCTGCACTCGCCGCCGAGCTCGACCGGCTCGGCGTGCCCGCGACCGACCGCCTGATGTCGATCGACGCCGGCGGCTTCAAGTACTTCACCGGACGCGGCGGCGTCGTCTCGCCGGACGACCCGATCGACACCATCCGCGACGTCGCGCGACGCCTACGACATCCGCTGGCTGATCCTCGAGCGCGATGCGACGGTCGAGGCGCTGCGCCCCGTCCTCGAGCGCGACGAGCGGCCGGCCTGGATCGGCGCACCGGTCTTCGACGTCCCCGCCACCGGCCGAGCGGCGGTCCGGCGCTAGCGCTCTACCCGGTCTGCTTCGACCCGGCGGATACCCGATGCGTCCCCACCCCGTGACCCGCCGCGAAGCCTGGCTGACCGCGGCTGTCATCTTCGCCGTCGCGCTCGTCGCCCGCGCCGTCGTCGCCTCGCTCATCGTCTTCCCGAAACCCGAGGACACCGCCTACTACGTCGGCGTCGCGCGGAACCTGCTCGAAGGCCGCGGCCTCGTGTCCGACGCCCTGTGGAGCTTCGGGACGCCGCCGCTGGTCTTCCCGCGACCGGCCTTCGAGGTCTGGCTGCCGCTGCCGACGTTCCTCGCCGCGATCCCGATGGCCGTCCTCGGCGCGACGTTCAGTGCCGCGCAGGTCGCCTCGGTCGTGGTCGGGTCGATCGTGCCGGTCCTCGCCTGGCGCCTCGGCGCGGACGTCGCCGCGGAACGCGGACTTCCGCCAGGGCCGGGCTCGCACGCTGGCCATCGGCGCCGGGCCTGACCGCGGCCGTCTACCTGCCGCTCCTCCTCCACAGCGCCCTGCCCGATTCGACGATGGCCTTCGCCGTCCTCGCCCTGGGCGCCTGCCTGCTGATGCCGCGGATCGCCCGCGACGGTGCGGCCGTCGGCCTGGTCGACCCGCGCGTCCTCCTTCTCGGCGTGCTCATCGGCCTGGCCGCCCTGACCCGCAACGAGGCCATCTGGCTCGGGCGCCACCTGGGCGTTCATCGGCTGGCGGGCCGGCCAGCTTCGCCTCGTCGCCGTCGCCGGCGCTGTCGCGCTGCTCGTCTTCGCGCCGTGGATGGTCCGCGACTGGGTCGTCTTCGGCAGCCCGCTGCCGGGCCAGGCCGCGGCCAACGCCCTGAGCGTCGACGGCCTCGACATCTTCGCCTGGAACGACCCGCCGACGCTGGCCCGCTACCTCGCGATCGGACCCGCCCGGCTGCTGGAGCTGCGGGTGACCGGCATCGGCCACAACCTGCTCAGCGTCCTGCTCGTCGTGGGGCTGCCCATCTCGCTCATCGGTCTGTTGGCGCTGCCGTGGCAGGCACGCGGCTCGGCCATCCGCCCGGTGCTCCTCCTGTCGGTCATCACCTTCCTGGTGACCGGACTGCTCTTCCCGGTATCCACGACCTGGGGCACGTTCCTGCACGCATCCGGCCCGGTCAACGTGCTGATCATCGTGTCGGCCCTGCTCGCGCTCGACGCGGGGATCGCCCGCCTCGGCGCCCGCCGGGGCTGGACCCGGCCCGTCGCCTGGCTCGGCCCGGCGCTCGGCGTCTTCGGCTCGCTGCTGTTCTCGGTCGCGCTCCTGCCGACCTTCGGCGCCGCCTCACGCGAGACCGCGACCCAGTTCGACGAGCTCAAGAGCCGCATGGCCGCGATCGGCCACCCGCTCGACGCGAGCGCGGGTCCGGTCATCACCGACTTCCCGATCTGGCTGGCCGAGACGGCCCGCATCCCGTCGCTCGCCCTGCCCGAGGAGCCGCCGGCCGACGTGCTCGATCTCGCGCAGACCTTCGATGCGCGACTCATCGTCGTCCTCCAGCCCGACGACAGGCGCCTCGCCGGAGACGTGGCGGCCGGCCTCGCGGGTGCCTCATGTCTCCACGAGCTGGACCTCGGCACGGACCCGAGCACCGCCTCGTCCGACCCGCTTGGGACGGCGCGAGCGTTCGAGATCGTCTGCCGATGAGAAGCGACCCCTATACTCAGGACTCGATGGAGCCATCACGCGCCGGGACCGATGCACGGGACAGCCGCTTCGACGGACTCCACGCGGAGGCGAAGGCGGCGGTCGGATACAGCGCGAACACGCTCCGGAGCGTCCGCGAGCGCTATCGCGAGACGTACTCGGAGGCGCTCGGCCGCTGGCAGGAGCTGCGCGACGCGCTCGATGCCGAGGACCGCGGTCCGATCGACGGCGCCAGATCCCAGGCCGGGACAGCCCCGGTGGACCGCGCCGCCGATGCGGCGGAGGCGGGAGCCGATGACGCCCGCCGGCGTGTCCTGCGCGGCGACGTCGAAGCGCTCACCGAGGACATCGGCGAGCGTCAGGCCGAGCTCGCCAAGCTCGAAGTCGCCGAGCGGACGCTCGAACGCACATGGCTCTTCCTCGAACGCGGCGACGCGACCCTGCTGACCGAGGTCGGCGGCCCGACGACCGCGGGCGACCTGCAGATGCGCATCGTCGAGGCGCAGGAGGCCGAGCGCTCCCGCCTCGCCCAGGAGATCCACGACGGCCCGGCGCAGGCCCTCAGCAACTCCATCTTCCAGGTCGAGTACATCGAACGCGTCATCGAATCCGATCCTCTGCTCGCCCGGACCGAGCTTCGCTTCCTGCGCGAGCTGCTTCGCCGCGAGCTCGGCGACGTGCGCGCGTTCATCAGCCAGCTCCGCCCCCCTCTGCTCGACCAGCTCGGCCTAGACGGGGCCATCAACGAAACCGTCGAGCACATGCGGACGCTCACCGCGCTCGAGATCACGACCGACCTCGAGGCGCCCGCCTCGCTCCTGAGCGACGGTCAGCGCACGGTCGCCCTGCGCGTCGCCCAGGAAGCACTGCAGAATGTCCGCAAGCACGCGGCCGCGACACATGTCGCGGTCGTGACCCGGCTGGCCGACGACAGCTGGGTCCTCGAGGTCCGCGATGATGGGCGAGGATTCGACATCGGCGCGGTCGCGGCCCGGGGTCGCCGGAACTTCGGTCTCCAGTTCATGCGTGAGCGAGCCGAGCTGATCGGCGCACGATTCGACGTACGATCGCGGCCGGACGGCGGCACAGTCGTCCGCCTGGCGATACCGACCGGACCCGCCACGGGAGGAGAGGAGAGCACATGAGTGCAATGGACTACAGCGGGCCGGACCGCCGACGCGGAGGGCCGGACCGCCGCGCGCTCGACGAGATCACCCGGATCCTCGTCGTCGACGATCACGCGCTGTTCCGGATGGGCATCGCCAACATCCTCGGGCGCGAGTCGGATTTCGAGATCGTGGCCGAGGCAGAGGATTCGCGCGGCGCCATCGATCGTGCCCTCGAGACCTCGCCGGACATCATCCTGATGGATCTCTCGCTGCCCGCCCCGGGCGGCATCGAGACGACCCAGCGGATCAAGCGCGAGCTGCCGTCGTGCGGGATCATCGTGCTCGCCCAGACCGAGGACGAGGACGCGCTGTTCGACGCCATCAAGGCCGGCGCGGCGGCGTTCATCCTCAAGGACGTCGGTCCGGACGACCTGGTCACGATCATCCGCCGCGTCGTCGGCGGCGAGTACCTCATCAACGACAAGGTCTTCTCGAAGCCGGCCGTCGCCTCGCGGGTCCTCAAGGAATTCCGCGAGCTCGCCGTCTACGGCCAGGACGCCGCGCCGATCTTCGCGCCACTGTCACCGCGCGAAGTCGAGATCCTCGACAACATCGCCCAGGGGATGACCAACAAGCAGGTCGCCTACGCGTTGTCGATCAGCGAGCAGACGGTCAAGAACCACATGAGCTCCATCCTGCGCAAGCTGTCCGTCAACGACCGGACCCAGGCCGTGGTCTATGCCATGCGCCAGGGCTGGATCCGGATGCCAGAGGACTGAGCCGGACCACCGCCGACCCACGCGAACCACGAGACGATGACTGACGCTGCGCCTCCTGCCGCCAAGCCCAAGAGCCTGCCCGACCTCGCGGCGCGCATGGCCGACGAGGTGCTGCAGCTCGACATCGAGCTCGCCGAGGTCGACCTGCTCATCGCCCAGGCCAGGACGGAGGCGGGCCGGCACGAGACTCGCCGGGTCGCCGCGGCAGACAAGCTGACGTCGGCCACGACCGCGGCGACTTCGTCCGGGACCACCATCGAGCCGACCGTCGCGGCCGACCTCAACGCCCAGCTCGTCACGCTGACCCAGCGGGCCGCCCTGATGGAATCCCAGGTCGACGTCCTCGAGGGCAAGCGTCGCGCCCTGGCCCGGTACCGGGATGCCATGGCGGCCTATAACGAGACCATCAGCGCGTACGGTGACGTAGCGCCACCGCCGCCGCGGCCGACCAAGCCGACCCCGGTCAAGCAGCTGGCCGATCCGTCGGGCGTGCCGCCGGCGGTCTCGCGGCTGCTGCTCGGCGCCCAGGAGGACCTCCGCCGCGAGATCGCCCGGGCGATGCACGACGGGCCGGCCCAGAGCCTGACCAACATCGTGCTCCAGGCCCAGATCGTCGAGCGCCTCGTGGCGACGGACCCGAGCAAGGCCGGCAACGAGGTGCGCCAGCTGGTGGCGATGGTCCAGCAGACCCTCGAGGCGACCAAGTCGTTCATCTTCGACGTGCGGCCGATGGTCCTCGACGACCTCGGCCTCGTGCCGACGCTCCGCCGCGCCGCTCGCGAGCGCGGACGCCGGGCCGGTGTCCCGGTCGACTTCGATTCGCTCGGCCCGGAGCGCCGCCTGCCGATGGACCTCGAGAGCGGCCTGTTCCGGATCCTCGACGAGGCGATGGCGGCCTACCTGTCGGCGCGCGCCGAGCGCGTCTCGATCCGGCTCGACTGGTCGGACCAGGTCGAGGCGCGCGTATCGGCCTCGCGCAGTGCCGCGGAGCTGCGGCCGGACCTGACGCCCGAGGTCGAGGAGGACGGCGACCTGCCGCCGGCCCTCGCCGCGATGATGGAGGATCGCCGGGCGGACGCTCGCGACGCCATCGAGGCGGCCACGCGCGAGGCGATCGTCGCCCTGCCGCCGTCCACCTGGCGCGAGATCGCCGAGTCGTGCGGCCACGCTGGGGATCGCCGCCGAGCTGTCCCCCGACGGCGCGGAGCTTCGCCTCGTCGCCGACCTCCCGCCCTTGGCCGAACCGCCCGCTGAGAAGCAGTCCGGGACCGGCCAGGGGTGATCCGGGCGGCCGGTCAGGGCCTCGTCGAGTACGGCCTGATCCTGGCCCTGACCGCGCTCTTCACCGCGGTCATCCTGGTCGTCTTCGGCGGGACCCTGTCGGACATCCTCGCCGCGATCGGCAACGCCATCG
Source organism: uncultured Chloroflexia bacterium (assembly GCA_963782715.1). Taxonomy (GTDB): domain Bacteria; phylum Chloroflexota; class Limnocylindria; order Limnocylindrales; family CSP1-4; genus SPCO01. The sequence goes on along the minus strand of CAWAKU010000005.1, from coordinate 196,358 downwards.
ACGCAGCGACGGGCGGCTGACCACATCGGTCCAGGTCCGCACCCCGTACCATCAGCCCAGTGGTGCTTGCCAGCGCCTCCCCTATAGTGAAGCAGCCCTCGGTTTTAGAGGGACGGCAATCATTCAGAAGGGGAGCCACAATGGCGCTCATCACCACGGTTCTCGCCTCGCTTCGGGGCGACGACGAAGGCCAGGGCCTCGCCGAGTACGCCCTGATCCTCGCGCTCATCGCGATCGTCGCGATCATCGCCCTGATCTTCCTGGGCACCCAGGTCAGCAGCATCCTGAACACGGTCGGCAAGTCCGTCTAGCCGGCACTCGCTCGGAAATCCGGACCGCCGGGACCCACGCGGGTGCCGGCGGTCCTCGTTTTCGGATGGACCCTCGGCTCCGCCGAGGAGACCTGAGGGAAGGAGGCACGGAAATCCAGATGACTCAGCTGCTCGCACTCTTCCCATTCATCCATACCGACGAGCGTGGCCAGGGTCTCGCCGAATACGCGCTGATCCTGACTCTTATCGCCATGGTCTGCATCATCGGACTTGTCTTCATGGGCGACACAGGTCAGCACCATGCTCCACACGGTGGGCCTCTCGGTCTAGAGGCGACCACTTGGACCCGGACCGTCGGACGCCCGTCGGGGCGACCGGCGGTCTTCGTTTTGTCGACGCACCGCTATTCGAGAGGACTTCTTGACAAAGTCCGCCCGACCCCGAACTTTCGTCCCTCGACGCTCCGTCGGGGAATATCGAGGAAAGGAGGTACAGTCGAAAATGACGCAGCTCCTCGCACTCATCTCGTCCATCCGCAACGATGACGAAGGCCAGGGCCTCGCGGAGTACGCCCTGATCCTCGCGCTCATCGCGATCGTCGCGATCATCGCCCTCATCTTCCTGGGCACCCAGGTCAGCAGCATCCTGGACACGGTCGGCAAGTCCGTCTAGACCGACGCTCGCTCGGAACATCGGACCGCCGGGGCCCACGGCGGGCGCCGGCGGTCTTTCGCTTTCTGGCCGCACCCTCGGTCTCGTCGCCGAGGAGACTCTTGAGGAAAGGAGGTATGGAAACCCACATGACACAGCTTCTTGCACTCATCTTGTCTTTCCGCAGCGACGACGAAGGCCAGGGCCTTGCAGAGTACGCGCTGATCCTGGCGCTCATCGCGATCGTCGCGATCATCGCCCTCATCTTCCTGGGCGACCCAGGTCAGCGGCATTCTCAACACCGTCGGCAAGTCCGTCTAGCCGGACCGTCGCCGGACGTCCGGACCGCCGGCCGACGCCACGCGGCCGACCCTGCCGGCGCGCCGTCGACGTCCGAGTCGGACCTTGCAGTCGTCCTTTCGTTTCCGGTCACACCCTCGGCCGACGCCGAGGAATCTTTGAGGAAAGGAGGCACGGAAACCTCCTGATCGGCTCGAGCTTCTCGCACTCATCCCTTCGATCCGCAACTGACGACCATGGCCAGGGTCTTGCCGAATACGCCCTCATCCTTGCGCTCATCGCCGTCGTCTGCGTCGTCGGCACTCATCTTCCATGGGGACACAGGTCAGCACGATGCTCAGTCTTACGGTGGCGCACAATCCGTCTAGCACTCTTGCTCTTCATGACGCAGGTCGACCGTCGCCGAACCTTGGGGCCGCCGTTGCCGATGCAACGGCGGCTCTGCGTCCAGGCCCGCCAGGCATCGCCGGCGGGCCTTCGCGACCGGACACCAACCTTGCAGTCTTCCTTGCAGCACGCAGGATTTCCTGCCGTTTCCTCCTAATGGTCCTAGGCCTTTGGTATAGTCGCGCGGCTTTTGGGCGGTGCTAGAGTGGTGCCACCTGTCACACCAATCTCGTCGGGGAGAACCAACTTGAAGCGCTCGAATCGACTCGTCCTGCTCGTCGGGGTCTTCCTGGCGATCGTGGCCTTCGTAGGGATCCTGGTCCTTGTCCGGAATCCCAGTGGAAGCCAGTCAGGCGGCCCCGCCGCCGACCACCGGTCCGGTCGTCGTCGCCTCGGTCGACATCCCGCTCTCGACCCGGATCCGGGCCGACCAGGTCACGACCATCACGGTCGACCTGGGTGCGATCACGCCCGGCGCATATGTCGATCCCTCGCAGGTCATCGGGCAGATCGTCCGCCAGCCGGTCGCCAAGGGCGCCCAGGTCACATCGACCACGCTGAGCGGCGGCACATCCGGGCACGGTCCAGCAGATCGCGACGCCAGTGGGCATGCGCTCCATGGCGGTCCAGGTCGACCAGGTCACCGGTGTCGGCACGGTCATCCAGCCGGGCGACTACGTGGACATGGTCATCGGCCTGACCGGTGACAAGTTCCCGGTCATCACCGTGAGCCCGACCGACTCGTCGATCACCGTCGTCAGCGGCCTCAACAGCACCAGCGTCAAGCTCCTGATCCAGGGCATGCAGGTGCTGGGCACGCTGCTCCCGCCGCAGGAGACCAGCACGAGCGGGTCCGAACCTGCTCCGTCGTCTGCCCCGGGTACGGCGCCACAGCCGAATACGACCCTCAATGGGCAGACGCAGATCGTCATCCTCGCGGTCACGCCGCAACAGGTCGAAGTCATCAAGTTCGCCCAGATGGACAGCCAGATCACCCTGGTGCTCCGCTCTCCGGACGACTTCGTCGACCCGATCACGGGAGCTCCGCTGCCGCCGGTCGACGTCAAGACCACCGGCGTCATCCTCAAGACCCTCGTCGACTCCTATGGGGTCCTCCCGCCGGAGGTCGTCCAGACGGTGACCCCGACGGGCAAGTAGTCGCACCGATCGCCCGGCCGGTTTCACGGCCGAGCCAACGACACCCGGGGGCGACGGGCGCATCGGACACGTGAGTCCGGCGCCCGTCGCGGTTCCCCAGCCGACCCACCCATCGCAGCGCACCATCATCAAGGACCAACCAGAGCGAGATGGCCGACCAGATCCGTGTCCTCGTCGTCGATGACATCCCAGAGACCCGCGATCACCTGACGAAGCTCCTCGGCTTCGAAAGTGACATCGACGTGGTCGGCTCTGCCGCGTCCGGTCGCGAAGCCCTCGAGATGGCAGTCCGGCTCAGCCCGGATGTCATCCTGATGGACATCAACATGCCCGACATGGACGGCATCGCGGCGACCGAGCAGCTGTCGTCGATCGCCCCGGCCGCGGCCGTCGTGATGATGTCCGTGCAGGGTGAGGCGGACTACCTCCGCCGCTCGATGCTCGCCGGCGCTCGCGAGTTCCTGGTCAAGCCGTTCAGCAGCGACGAGCTGACCGCATCGATCCGACAGGTGAGCGCCCGCGAGCGCGACAAGCAGAGCCGCATGGCGGCGGTGCCCGTCCCCGTCGGGACGGTCGTCGCCCCGGCCGGTGGCCGCGCCAGCACCTCCGGCGAACCGGGTGTCGTGGTCGCCATCTTCAGTCCCAAGGGCGGCGTCGGCCGGACGACGGTGGCCGTCAACCTGGCCGTGGCCGCCGCGACCGAGCTCGGCAAGAAGGTCGTCATCATGGACGGCTCGTTCCAGTTCGGCGACGTCGGCGTCCTGCTCAACCTCAATCCCAAGAGCAAGTCCATCGCGGACCTGATCCCGGAGCTCGAGGCAGGGTCGCTCGACTCGCTCGACACCTTCCTGATCAACCACACCGCCGGCATCCGCGTCCTGCTCGCGCCGCCCTCCCCGGAGACGGCCGAGATGATCACCGCCGGTGGTGTCAAGACGGTCCTCGACCGGCTGCGTGCCGACCACGACCTGGTCGTCGTCGACTGCACGTCGTACTTCAACGACACGACGCTGGCGATCCTCGATGCGGCCGACATCATCCTGACGATGCTCAGCCTCGAGATCACGAGCATCAAGAACATGCGCCTCTTCCTGGAGGTCGCAGAGCAGCTCGGCTATGAGAGCCGGCAAGGTCCGTCTGGTCCTCAACCGCGCCGATTCGGCGCTCGGCATCCGCGTCGCGGACGTCGAGCATTCGATCGGCCGGAAGGTCGACGAGACGATCGTGAGCGATGGGCGAAGTGTGGTGTACGCGCTCAACCGGGGCGTACCCTTCTTCCTCTCGAACCGGGAGGCGCAGGTCTCCCAGGACATCCTGAGGCTGGCCAAGTCGGTGGTCGGGGACCATTCCCCGGGCGCCGACGACGACAGTCGGAAGTCGACCCAGAAGAAATCGTTGTTCGCATGGCGCTGAACGCAGTCACAGTCAGCCCCTCGGGGCGAGAAGGGGTGTAGGCGATGTCCCTCCTGAAGCGAATCGAGAGCGCTCGACCGGGAAGTGCGGGAGCACCGGGCTCCGCACCGGCATCACCTGGTGGCGAGCTGCCGCCGGGTACGCCGCCCAACATGCCGACGACCGGCCGGCTGACCAGCCAGGCGCCCGTCCGCGAATCCTTCCGGGACGTCAAGTTCCGCATCCAGAACCGAGTCATCCAGGACCTGGATCCGAAGCTCGACCTGTCCAACCAGGTCGAGGTCCGGCGCCAGATCGAGGAGATCTTCGGCAAGGTCATCGACGAGGAAGGCCTCGCCCTGACCCGCGCCGAGCGCGTCCGGATGCTCGAGCAGATCACCGATGAGATCATCGGCCTCGGGCCGCTCGAGCCACTCCTGCGCGACGAGTCCATCACCGAAGTCATGGTCAACGGGCCGCGCCAGGTCTACATCGAGCGATCGGGCAAGCTGGAGCTGACCAACGTCGTGTTCCAGAACGACGACCACGTCATGCGCATCATCGATCGGATCATCGCCCCGATCGGCCGGCGCGTCGACGAGTCGAGCCCGATGGTCGACGCCCGACTGACGGACGGCTCCCGCGTGAACGCGATCATCCCGCCGCTGTCGCTGGTCGGCCCGGTCATCACCATCCGGAAGTTCTCGGCATCCCCCTTCACCGTGGACGACCTGATCCGGTTCGGGACCGCGACGGCGGACATGTTCGACTTCCTCCGCGCCTGCGTGGAGGCCCGGCTGAACATCTTCGTGTCCGGTGGCACCGGCTCGGGCAAGACGACGACCCTCAACGTCCTCTCCTCGTTCATCCCGAACGACGAGCGGATCGTGACCATCGAGGACGCGGCCGAGCTCCAGCTCCGCCAGGAGCACGTCGTGACCCTCGAGTCCCGCCCGCCCAACATCGAGGGCAAGGGCGCCATCCCCATCCGCGAGCTCGTGCGCAACGCGCTGCGGATGCGGCCAGACCGGATCATCGTCGGCGAATGCCGGTCCGGTGAGGCGCTGGACATGCTCCAGGCCATGAACACGGGCCACGACGGCTCGATGTCCACGGGCCACGCCAACAGCCCCCGGGATATGCTGTCCCGGCTCGAGACGATGGTCCTGATGGCTGGTGTGGACCTGCCGCTGCGGGCCATCCGCGAGCAGGTCGCGTCGGCGGTGGACCTCATCGTCCAGCAGTCGCGCCTCAAGGACGGCACCCGCAAGATCGTCAACATCACCGAAGTCCAGGGCATGGAAGGCGACGTCATCGTCATGCAGGACGTCTTCGTCTTCGAGCAGACCGGTGTCGTCGAAGGCAAGATCCAGGGCCGGCTGAAGCCGACCGGGATCCGGCCCAAGTTCGTCGAGAAGTTCGAGGTCATGGGGATCAACCTCCCGCCCGGACTCTTCGGGTTCACCTACTAGGCCCGGGAAGGAGTACTGACCCGTGGAACCCATGGCGCTCGCGATCGCCGGTGTCGCGGCCCTGGCGATCATCCTGATCGCGGTCGGCGTCGCGACCTCGGGTGGTTCGGGCATCTCCGATCGCCTCGAGCGCTACGCGTCCTCGTCCAAGCCAGACCCGGTCAAGCCCGGGGCCAGCGGACAGGGCGGCGTTGCCGAGCTCATCTCGCAGAGTCAGGCGCTGGCGAGCCTCAACCGCGTCGTCGAACGACGCGACTTCGGGGCGAACCTGTCGCGCGACATCGCCCGGGCGGACCTCCGCCTCAAGCCCTCCGAGTTCCTGCTCATCTGGGGCGCGACGGTCGTCGGAGTCCCGCTTGGGATGCTCCTCCTGTCGCCTCTGCTCCCGACACTCGGGAACCCACTGTTCCTTCTTGTCGGCGGCTTCGTCGGCTTCCTCATCCCGCGCTTCTGGCTCAGCCGGCGCAAGAGCGGCCGTCTCAACTCGTTCAACAAGCAGCTGCCGGACACGATCACCCTCATCGCCAACGCGTTGCGAGCGGGCTCGTCGTTCCTGCAGGCCATCGAACTGGTCGTGCGCGAGTCGCGGCCGCCGATCTCGACCGAGTTCGGGCGGGTCATCCGCGAGGTCAACCTCGGCCTGCCGTTCGACCAGGCGCTGGAGAACATGGTCCGCCGGGTGCGCTCGGACGACCTCGAACTGATGGCCACCGCCATCAGCATCCAGCACCAGGTCGGTGGCAACCTCGCCGAGATCCTCGACTCGATCGCCTACACCATCCGCGAGCGGGTCCGCATCAAGGGCGAGATCAAGACGCTCACCGCGCAGCAGCGCATGTCGGGCTACGTCGTGGCCGGCCTGCCGATCGGCCTCGCCGGCATCCTGTTCCTCATCGCGCCGAACTTCATGAAGCCCATGTTCGACAATCCGCCCGCCATCCTCGGCCTGCCGGCCGGCGTGGTGATCCTGATGTTCGGCATGTTCATGATGTTCATCGGCTTCCTGTTCATCCGCAAAATCGTCGACATCGAGGTCTAGTCGATGCCTATCCTTGCCATCGTCGTCGCCGGCCTCGCGGCCGCCGGCATCCTGCTCATCGTCATCGGACTCGCCGGCAGCACGCCGGTCGACCCGGTCCAGGCCCGGTTGACCCAGCTCGGGTCGATGCAGGCCAAGAACCTCGAAGAGCTCGAGCTCCAGCAGCCGTTCCTCGAGCGGACCCTCCGCCCGCTGGCGGCCCGCCTGTCGCGGACCTCGTCCCGCGTCGCCAGCACGTCGCTGCGCGAGCAGACCGAGAAACGGCTGGCGCTGGCCGGCAATCCGGGCGGCCTCCGCGTCGCGGACTGGCTCGGCATCAAGGTCATCGGCGCGGTCATCGGTGCGATCCTGTTCTTCCTCCTGTTCGCCGTCGTCGGCATCCTCAACTTCCCGTTCCTCGTCGGCAGCGATGATGGCGATCGTCGGCGCGATCTTCGGCTACATCGTCCCGGAGTTCTGGCTCGGCCGTAAGGTCAAGGCACGCCAGAAGGCCATCCTGCTGATGATCCCGGACGCGCTCGACCTGCTGACCATCTCCGTGCGAGCCGGTCTCGGCTTCGACGCCGCGCTGGCCAAGGTCGTCGAGAAGCTCGCGGGGCCGCTGTCGGACGAGTTCCGGCGGGCGCTCGCTGAAGTCCGGGTCGGCAAGGCGCGGCGCGATGCGCTGCGTGACATCGTCCCGCGCACGGAAGTCGTGCCGCTGACCAACTTCATCGGCGCGATCATCCAGGCCGAGCAGCTCGGCGTGTCGATCTCCAAGGTCCTCCAGGTCCAGTCCGAGCAGCTCCGTATCGAGCGCCGTCAGCGCGCCGAGGAGCAGGCGGCCAAGGCGCCGATCAAGATGCTGTTCCCGCTCGTCGGCTGCATCTTCCCGTCGCTGTTCATCGTCATCCTCGGGCCGGCCATCATCCTCATCGTCCAGAACCTCAAGATCTAGGCTCCCTCGGCGGGCGCGGGATCTCCATGGCGACGTGCGTGCGCGCCCGCAACGTCAGTCGCGCCACCGACTCTGGGCGATCGCCTGGAGGTCGCCGATGGGCTGTGGGACCGGTTCATGGGTCTCATGGGCCGGCCGCCGCTCGAGCCCGGGACCGGCCTGTGGCTGCACGGGACGAACGGCATCCACATGATGTTCATGCGCTTCGCGATCGACGCCGTGTTTCTCGGGAAACCCGATCCGGCCCGGGATCTTGCCCGGCCGGTCATGTCCGTCCACCGCGGGCTGCGGGCGTGGATCGGCGTGGTGCCCTTCATCCGCGGCGCCAACAGCGTCCTCGAGCTGCCGGTCGGCACGATCGACCGGACGGGCACGGCCGTCGGTGACCTGATCTCGCTCGAGACTGCCTCGGTGCAGACAGCCGGGTAAGTCGCGGTGCAGCGCGGCCGGCCATCATCGGTCCGTGGCCGCGCTCCGACGCCTCGTCTCCGGCGCCCTCGACCTCGCTCTGCCCGCGATGTGTTCCGGCTGTGGGCGCGAAGGCCAGCCGCTGTGCGCCACGTGCCTGCCCGCCCTGGATGCACGCTTGGCGCTCCCCGGTGGCACGCCGATCGGCCTCCCGGCGGACATCCCTGCGCCGCTCCTCCAGCTCGAGTGGTGCGCGCCGTACGCCGGGCCGGTCCGAAGCGCCCTGCACGACCTGAAGTACGCCGGTGAGCGACGGCTCGCCGGGCCGCTCGGTGAGGCCGTCGCGCGCCGCTGGGCGCGGGTCGGGGTCGGAGCGGACCTCGTCGTGCCTGTGCCCGTCCATGCCGATCGCGAACGACAGCGCGGCTATGATCAGGCCGCCCTCATCGCGGCCGTCGCCGCGCGGGTGCTCGGCCTCCCCTGCGGGCGGACGCTGGAGCGCAGCCGCGCCACCATCGCGCAGTTCGAGCTCGGCCGCGACGAGCGCGCGTCCAACGTCGCGGGTGCCTTCGGCGGTCGGCCCGAGGCCGTCGCGGCAGTCGTCGGACGGTGGGTCCTCCTCGTCGACGACGTGGTCACGACCGGGGCGACGCTGGCCGCCTGCGGCGACGCCCTCGAGCGGGCCGGGGCTCGGGCCGTGTCCGCGATCGCCGTCGCCCGCGAGCGTTGAGCCGAGACCCAGGCCGGTCCGCCCGCGACGGGTGCCCCGGACCTCGCGGCGTATACTCGGGTTTCGGACGATCCGCGACCCGAGCGCGAGCATCGCACCGCTCACCCGAGGCACGGGCTGACGCCCAAGGGGGAAGCGTGAGGACGATCGTCAAGGGCAAGAACGCCGAGATCCCCGACCGCGTCCGGGAGTATGCCGAGCGCAAGCTCAAACGGATCGAACGGCTGCTCGACGATCAGACCGATGCCACCGTCGAGCTCTGGAGCGAGCAGCACCGGAGCGCGGCGGCCTCCCACCTCGCCGAGGTCAGCCTGGTCATCCAGGGCCAGGTGCTGCGCAGCCGGGGCAGCGGCTCCAGCTACCAGGAAGCCCTCGACGACGTGGTGGACAAGGTCGAACGGCAGGCGGTCGATCACAAGGAGAAGCCCCGCCTGCGGGCTCGTCCCGAGGAGGAGAAGCAGATCCTCCGTCGACTGGCCGACGGCAGCGAAGGCCCGCCGCGCGAGACCCGCATCGTCAAGGTCAAGCGCTTCGCCATCGAGCCGATGTTCGAGGAGGACGCGGTCGGTGCGATGGAGGACCTCGGTCACCAGTTCTTCGTCTTCGTCAACGCCGAGACCGAGCGGGTCGCGATCCTGTATCGCCGCAACGACGGCGATTACGGCCTGATCGAGCCGGCCATCGGCGGGGATTACACGAAGGGACGCAGTCGCGGGTCGGGGGCGCCGGAGCCGGCCGGCAGCCGGCACTGACACCGCCGGGCGAACCGGTGACCATCGGCCGATCGGCCACGGACCCGGTCCGGCGTACCATGCCGCGGATGCTTCCCGACGGACGACGCCTCGGCGCCCACCTGCCGCTCGCGGCTGGCATGGTCAAGGCCGTCGATCGGGCGCACGAGATCGGGGCACAAGCCCTCCAGATCTGGGGCGACAACCCGACCGCGTGGCGGCGCCGGCTCGAGCCGCCGGCGGACCAGGCCGCGTTCCGGAGCCGGCTCATCGAGCTCGATATCGGGCCGATCGCGATCCACGCGTCCTACCTCATCAACCTGGCCGGGCCCGAGGAGGATCTGTTCGGCAAGTCGATCGGGCTGCTCGCGAGCGAGCTCCGGGCGGCTCCTGGCTATGTCGGTCGCTTCGTCAACGTCCACGTCGGGTCGCATCGCGGCGCCGGCGTGGCGGCCGGGACCCGGCGGCTCGCGGATGGCCTGGCCCTCACCCTGGCAGAGGTGGACGAGTCGGGTGCGGCAGGCCTGGCTGGCACGGACGGCCCGGCCGCCCGCATCGTCCTCGAGAACTCGCCGGGCAGCGGGTTCGGGCTCGGGACGAGCGTGGTCGAGCTCGGCGACATCTTCGAGGCCGCCCTCGCCCGCGGAGTTCCCGAGGATCGCCTCGGGTTCTGCCTCGACGCGGCCCACGCATGGGCAGCCGGCATCGACGTCTCGGATCCGACCGCCATCGATCGCTTCCTCGCCGGTTTCGACGAACGGATCGGGCTGGAACGCCTGGTGATGGTCCATCTCAACGATTCGAAGTCCGAGCTTGGCTCGCGGCTCGACCGCCACGAGCACCTCGGCGCCGGGCGGATCGGCGCAGTCGGCCTGCGACACCTGGTCTGCCATCCGGCGCTCGCCCACGTCACCTACTACCTCGAGACGCCCGGGATGGACGAGGGCTACGACGCGGTCAACGTCGCGCGCGCCTACGACATCGCCGCTGGACGCCCGCTGGCCGACCTGCCGCCGGAGGCGATGGAGCTCGCCGGCAGCCGGTCGAGGTCGGCGCCGTGACCGCGGGTGCCGCAACATCCGCGGTGTCGGATGTGCCCGCCCGTCCCCGCGACCCGCGGCGGACCATGGTCCTCGTCGCCGTCCCGCTGCTCCTGCTGGTCCTCGCCGCGCTGGTCCGACTGCCCGACCTCGCCACGCGTGGCACGTGGGACGCCGACCAGGGCCACGACATGCTCATGCTCCGGGCGTTGGTCCGCGACGGGGTCGTCCCGCTGCTCGGGCCGCCGACGTCGATCGGCGACGTCCACCACGGAGCGCTGTACTACTTCGTGCTGGCGCCGGCGGCCTTTCTGACCGGCGGCGACTCGCCCCTCGCGGTGGTCACGCTCATCGCGCTGGCCGGTATCGCGGCGGTCGTCCTCACCTGGTGGCTGGCCCAGTCGATGGCCGGGCCTGTCGCGGGGGTCGTGGCGGGGCTGGCGATGGCGATCTCGGCCTCAGCGATCGATGAATCGACGTTCATCTGGAACCCGAACCTGATCGCCCTGTCGAGCGCGATCGCCCTGAGCGGCGCGTGGCGGGCGTGGACCACGGGGCGTCCCGGCTGGTGGCTGTTGGCCGCGGTCGGCACCGGCCTGACGATGCAGTTCCATGTCCTCGGCGTGACCATGCTGCCGATCGTCGGTGCGCTCCTCGTCGCCGACGCTCGGAACCGGCCGGCCGGCGCCGAGCGGCGTCGGATCTGGCGCTTCGGGGCGGCCGGCCTGGCGATCGTCGCGCTCAGCTTCACGCCGCTGGTGATCCACGAGCTCACCACGGACTTTGCCGAGGTCAACGCCGTCCTCGCCTACATCCGGAACGGCGGCGATCCGACCACCCTGGAACCGCTGGCCCGGCTGCTCATCATCGGGGCACGGATCCTGTCGTGGCCACTGACCGGCCTGTTCACCGATGCGCCGACGGTCTCGCTGTTCGCGGTGGTCGTCGTCGTCGCGATCGTCGTCTGGCGTGGGCTGATCGGAGCGCCGCGGGAGCGCGGCGCGGCGGTCTGGCTGGGCCTCGGACTGGCCTGGACCGCAGGCTGCCTGACGTTCATCTCACCGAGCCTCGCCTCGGTCGTGCCGGGTCTCCCGAACGACCACTACCACGCCTTCGCCGATCCGATGGTGTTCGCCATCGTCGGCATGGGCGCCGCCGGGCTGTGGCGCTTCGGATCGAGCATCGGCGGCCGCTGGTCGGCCGTCGGGCCGGTCCTGACCGTCGTGGCGGTGGGGGCCCTGGTCGCCTGGAACGTCGCGAACTGGCCCCCCGCCGAGGCCCCCGATGGCGGCTTCCCGGCCGCCGATCGCGCCGCCGCGCGGATCGTCGCGAATGGCGGCGCCGGCGACGTCACCATGCGCTCACTGCCGTTCTTCAAGTCCACCGAAGCCTATGCCTATCCCCTCGTCCGGGCAGGTGCCGTCGTCCACGCCGACGACGGCACGGGACCCATCCAGGCGACATCAGGCACCGTCGTCGTCATCTGCGACGCCCTCTTCGAGACGGTCATCGGCGCCCCCTGCGGCGGCCCAGCCGAAGAGACCGTCGCCCCGCCCGATCGCTTCGGCCAACCAGTCGACCGCTTCCAAGCCGCCCCAGGCCGCACCATCTCCATCTACCGCGCATCACCCTGACCCGTCTCCCGGGTGATACGACCGCCCAGGAAGCCGGCCCCCGACGCCGGGCGCGCCGAGCGCACGGGCACCGTTAGGCGCAGCGCCGTAGGTGCCCCGGGAGCTTGGCGCGCCTGGCGCCGGGAATCGCGAACGCCGGCGCCCCAGACGCCGGCGTTCGCTGCCCCGAGACCCGGACCGTGGAGGGCGAATCCGGGTCGTGCCCTGGTGTGTGCTAGTAACGCCCCGGATCTCGACCGGCAGAGCGGGTGACCGAACGCACCGTGCTGACGGTGGATCCGGCTCCGACACCGATCGGGCTGGCCGAGGTGGGTCGGCGGGACTGCTCGGGTGCCCGATCGGCGTTCCCGCTGGCCTCCGACGGTTGGAAGGTTCGGCCGTACCGGCGCATCCGGACGGCGAGGTAGTACTCCATGATCTGGCGGACCTGCGGCTCGCTCAACAGCTCGTCCGCCCGAAGCGCGTATTCGACGCGAGCGGTCGGGTTCGTGTTGCCGGCCGCGACGAGGCCCAGGTATTGGGGAGTGTCCGCGTCGTCACGCAGCTCGCGAAGGCCGCGGGCCAGTTTCGTCGCGGTCCCGAGTGACGGCATCCGGTCGCCCCGGATCAGCCGGGAGATCGTGGAATGGTCCACGCCGGACTGCTGGGCGAGCTGGCGTTGCGACATCTTCTTGGCCTTGAGCTGGGCTCGAAGCCATTCGTTGAACGCTCGACCGTTCTGCGTCGTCATGTGGTGCCTGGACGCTCCCTGGGACTACGTGCGCGAAGGTTCGCTGAGGTCACTATCGGCGTGGCACCGAGACACCTGTATCACCCGTTGGTACCGGTCGCGTCTCGTGGGCATCGCACAGCGCGTGAGTGGTCCGGTAGGGTACGTCGTGGTCCGGTCGGGGCAGCGGACGACACGAACCCCTGACCTTGGTACGTCCCACCGGCGAGGTTGGAATCGCTACTGTGCGCCGATGCTCGATCCGTGTCGAGCGTGGGTCACGCTGTCGTCGCCGCTGACGGTGCCGCTGGCGGCTGCGGGATCCGGCCCATGCCGCGGGGCATCGGCGAGACGACATAGACGACCGCCCCGAACACGATGATCGACAGCACGCTGATGACCCAGTCGAGGATCGTGATCGCGGTCGCTTCGGCGAGCGGCACGCCGTAGGCGACGGTCAGGACGCCGATGACGCCCGCCTGGGCGAAGCCGAGCCCGGCCGGGCTGAGCGGGATCGCCGTCAGCAGCGAGCCGATGAGCGCGACGAAGATCGCGCCCGACAGCCCGAGCTCGACGTCTGGGAAGGCGAACGCCAGCACGACGATGTACAGCCGAAGGCCCTCGGTCAGCCAGATCAGACCGGTCACGATCGCGAGGATCGGCAGATGACGGAGGCCGACAGCACCGAACACGCCTTCCTCGAACCGTTCGTACAGCTCGAGGACGCTGGGCGGCAACGGCAGCCTGGTCAGGATCCGGCGGCCGAAGTTGTGCATCGTGAACAGGCCGACGGCGGCCACGACGACGGTCACGATGCCGACCACGAACACGACCCGGATGGCCGGCGGCATCCCTGCCCGGAAGCTCCAGAACCCGGCCGCGAGGCCGAGGATGGCGATCGCGAAGATGTCCAGGATCCGCTCGATGAAGACCGTGCCGAAGCTCCGGCTGAGTGACGCGTCGCTGTTCATCTTGAGCAGATAGGCACGGTAGACGTCGCCCAGCTTGGCGGGCACGACGCAGTTGACGAACCACGAGATGTAGAGGATCTCGACCGAGTTGCGCAACCCGATGATGAAGCCGGTCTCGCGCAGGAGCCGCTGCCACCGATAACCGCGCAGCGGGAAGCCGAGATAGAACACGATGCCCGCCAGCAGGACGAGGGCGGGATCGGCCTGCAGGATCAGGCTCGGCACCGCGGCCAGTCGGTCCCGGTTCAGATACAGGAAGAAGCCGATGATCGCCAGTGGGACGATGATCGACAGGATCGTCCGAGGCTGGGTCAGTCGGCGGCCGATGGACATCGGCGCGACGTCGGTCGGCTCCATCTCGAGCGCCTCGACGAGCGACTCGGGCTCGTGCTGCGCGTGCGGGTGGTCGAGGGCGGGTGTGCTCTCCATCGGACCGGACCCTACCGGACCGCCCTGCCCGTCCACCACGGGACGATGGTCCTGCCCGTCGGTATCGCTCATGGCGTGCGCCGGCGTCGCCGACCCGGCCGTTGCCGCGCAGGCGATTGACGCCCTTGGCCACCGGCGTCCACAGCCGGACGAAGAAGCTCGCCCGACCGGGGATGACCTCCAGCTGGGCGAGCGCGGCGAGGAGGCCGGCCGGCGTCGACGGGTCGCCATCGACCGCGATGTACGCCACCCCGATCTCCATGATCGAATGCGCGTCCGAGACGGCGATCCCCGGCAGCCCATGCTCGAGCGCGAAGGCCGACGCATCCTCGTTGCCGTGGCCCACGACGCGCGCGTTGTGCGCCTCGACCCAGTCCACGTGTCGGCGCCAGACTCGCCATCGCCGCGTCGCGCAGCAACGACCCGCGCATCCGGTCGAACGGATGCGGGATGCCGACCAACCCACCCTGCTCCCGCGCCGCCGCGATCGTCTCCATCGCCGACAACCCAGGCGGGATCGCCGTCTCCAGGAACAGGCAGATCAGGTCCCCATCCCGAGTCTTGACCTCCTCCCCGACGATCACCGTCAACCCGTCAGGCGCAAGCCCCCGAGCCTCCTGCGCCACATCGATCCGATCGTGATCAGTGATCGCCAGATGCGTCAGCCCGCGATCGACCGCAGCCTTGACCATGTCCTTCGGAGAAGACAGCGAGTCGAAACTGCCACGGCTATGGCTATGCAGATCGACGAACGCCCGACTCATCGCCGGAGGGTGGCGCTTGGCGCGACGCGCGGACCGGTGCCGTTAGGCGCAGCGCCGTAGGCACCGGGGAGCGTGGTGCGCCGAGCGACAGGCCCCGATGCTGCCATCAGACCTGCTGGACCAGCGACTTCTTGAAGAAGTCGAAGTGTTCGAGCGCGAGACCCGTGCCCAGGGCCACGCAATTCAGGGGATTCTCGGCGACATGGCACGGGACCCCGGTGACCTGGGTGAGCAGCTTGTCGACGTTGCGCAGGAGCGCACCGCCGCCCGACATGACCATGCCCTTGTCGATGATGTCCGACGACAGCTCCGGCGGCGTCTGCTCGAGGACCGACCGGACCGCGGCGACCAGCTGCTGGAGCGGTGCCTCGATGGCCTCCATGACCTCGCTGCTGGTGATCGGGATCGTCCGCGGCAGGCCGGCGATGAGGTCGCGGCCGCGCACCTCCATCGTCAGCTCGCGCTCGAGCGGCAGGGCCGTCCCGATGGCGATCTTGACCTCCTCGGCCGTCCGCTCGCCGACCATCAGGTTGTACTTCTTGCGGATGTACGTCGCGATCGCCTCGTCGAACCGGTTGCCGCCGACCCGCAGGCTGTGCGACACGACGATGCCGCCGAGGGCGATGACCGCGATCTCGCTCGTCCCGCCGCCGATGTCGATGATCATGTTCCCGGATGGACCGCTGATCGGCACGTTGGCCCCGATCGCCGCCGCCAGCGGCTCCTCGATGAGGTAGGCCTCCTTGGCGCCGGCCTTGAGCGCCGCGTCGCGGACCGCGCGCTTCTCGACGCTCGTCACGCCGGCCGGCACGGAGATCATGACCTCGGGCTTGCCGAAGCCGATCCGGCCCTTGCGGACCTTGCCGATGAAGTGGCTGAGCATCGCCTCGGTGATGACGTAGTCGGCGATCACCCCGTCCTTCATCGGCCGGATGGCGTGGATGTTGAGGGGCGTCCGCCCGATCATCTCGCGCGCCTCCTCGCCCACCGCGACGATCCGGTTGTCGTCCGAGACGGCCACCACGCTGGGTTCGGTGATGACGATGCCCTTGCCCTTGACGTACACGAGGATGTTGGCGGTGCCGAGGTCGATGCCGATCTTCATGAGGTGGTGTCTGCTGTCCCTTCCGCGGAGCGCGAGATGCTGGCGCCGATGTCCAGGAACTTGCGTTCGATGTTCTCATAGCCCCGGTGAACGTGGTGCGCACCGTGGATGGTGGTGGTCCCCTCGGCGGCCAGGGCGGCCAGGATGAGCGAGGCGCCGGCCCGCAGGTCGCCGATCTCGACCTCGGCGCCGACGAGCCTGGACGGTCCCTCGATCGTCGCGTGGTGGCCGTCGATCATCTCGACCCGGGCGCCCATCCGCCCGACCTCGGCCAGCCACTCGAGGCGGTCCTCGAAGATCGCCTCGTGGATGTGGGACGTGCCGCGTCGCCTGCGTGAGCAGGACGGCGGTCGGGGGCTGGAGGTCGGTCGCGAGGCCCGGATAGGGCGCGGTCTCGATGTCGCAGGCGCGGTAGCCGCCGCTCGCGGAGCGCGGAGCCATCGACCTCGATGGTGTCCGTGCCGCACGAGATGCCGACGCCGATGCGGCCCATCGTCTCGACGAACGAGGCCAGGTGCTCGCACGGTGCGCCCTCGAGGGTCAGCCGGCCGCCGGTGACCGCGGCCGCGATGACGAACGTGCCGGCCTCGATCCGGTCCGGGACGACCCGGTGCTCGGCGCCGCGCAGCCGCTTGCGGCCCTCGACCTCGATGGTGTCGGGGGAGGTCCGCTCGACCGCGGCGCCCATCGCCTGGAGGAAGGCGATCAGGTCGTCGACCTCGGGCTCCTGCGCGGCCGGCCGGATGACCGTGTGGCCGTCGGCCAGGGTCGCCGCGAGCATCGCGTTCTCGGTGCCCATGACCGACACGAACGGGAACCGGATCTCGCCGCCACGCAGCCGGCCCGGTGCCGTCGCGAAGTAGTAGCCGTTGCGGTAGTCGATCGAGGCGCCGAGCGTGCGCATCGCCTCGACGTGGAGGTCGACCGGCCGACGGCCGATCCGGTCGCCGCCCGGGTTGCTGATGATGACCCGGCCGAACCGCGTCAGGAGCGGCCCGAGGAGCATGAAGCTGGCGCGCATCTTGGCGGCCGCCTCGAGCGGCACGAACAGCCACTCGACGTCGCCCGAGGCGACCTCGTAGACGTTCTGCTCCGGGTGATCGACGACGACGCCGAGGTCGCGCAGCGTGTCGGCCATGACCCGCACGTCCTCGATCTCCGGGACGTTCGTGAACCGGCAGCGCTCGCCGGTCAGCGTCGCGGCAGCGAGCAGCTTCAGCGCGGCGTTCTTGGCACCGCTGATCTGGACGGTCCCCTCGAGACGGTGGCCGCCCTCGATCCGGAACACTTCCCGGGCGACCGGCTCGGGATGGTATTCCCAGTGGAACGGACGTGCGTCAGCCACGGTCCGTCAACCCCTGTGCCGCGGACCCTCGCGGTGTCGTCGTTCCGCGACGCGGATCCGGAGGAGAGCCTGCTGGAGAGAGGCACGGGCCGCGGCCAGGTCGACCGCGTCCGTCTGGGTGGCCCCCTCGAGCGTCCGCTCCGCCTCGCGCCGGGCTTCCTGCGCCTTCTCGAGGTCGATGTCGCTGGCAAGATCGGCCGTCTCGGCCATCACCACGACCCGGTCCGGCCGGACCTGCAGGAACCCACCGACGATCGCGAACGACTCCTCGGCCCCGCCCTTCCGGATCCGCAGCTCCCCGACCCCCAACATCGACACCAACGGAGCATGGTGCGGCAGGATCCCCAACTCCCCCTCGATCCCCGGCAGATTCACGGCGTCGACGGTGTCCGAATACGCCAGCCGCTCAGGCGTCACGATCTCAAGCAGCAGTGGCATCAGGTCCACCTCCAGGACGAGCACGAGGTGCGCGATCGGCGGTGGGCAGGCGCCGAGGCGCGCGCCCGTTAGGCGCAGCGCCGTAGGGCGCGCAGATCGGTGACTGCTCGACCGACGAGCTCCCGCATCACGAAGCCAGCTTGGCGGCATTCTCGCGAACGTCGTCGAGGGTGCCGGCGAGGAAGAACGCCTGCTCCGGCAGCGTGTCCGTCTTGCCTTCGAGGATCTCCTTGAAGGAGGCCACGGTGTCCTTGATGTTGACGTACTTGCCGCTACGGCCGGTGAACACTTCGGCGACGAAGAACGGCTGGCTCATGAAGCGCTGGAGCCGGCGTGCCCGGGCGACCGTGGACTTGTCCTCCTCGGACAGCTCGTCGATGCCGAGGATGGCGATGATGTCCTGGAGGTCGCGGTAGCGCTGCAGGACACGCTGCGTTTCACGTGCGACGTCGTAGTGCTCCTGGCCGACGATGTTCGGGTCGAGCACGCGCGAGGTCGAGGTCAGCGGATCGACCGCCGGGATAGATGCCGAGCTCGGCGATGCTCCGCTCGAGGCGGATGGTCGAGTCGAGGTGGGCGAACGTCGTCGCCGGCGCCGGGTCGGTGTAGTCGTCGGCCGGGACGAAGACCGCCTGGAGCGACGTGATCGAGCCGTCGCGGGTCGAGGTGATCCGCTCCTGGAGCCCGGCCATCTCGGTCGCGAGGTTCGGCTGGTAGCCCACCGCCGACGGCATCCGGCCGAGCAGCGCCGAGACCTCCGAGCCCGCCTGGGTGAAGCGGAAGATGTTGTCGATGAACAGGAGGACGTCGCGGTGCTCCTGGTCGCGGAAGTACTCGGCCATCGTCAGGCCGGTCAGGCCGACCCGCTGGCGCGCTCCGGGCGGCTCGTTCATCTGGCCGAACACGAAGGCCGTCTTGGCGATGACGCCCGACTCGGTCATCTCGGCGATGAGGTCGTTGCCCTCGCGGCTGCGCTCGCCGACGCCGGCGAACACGGACACGCCGGCGTGCTCCTGGGCGACGTTCCGGATCAGCTCCTGGATGATGACCGTCTTGCCGACGCCGGCGCCGCCGAAGATGCCGATCTTGCCGCCCTTCTTGAACGGGCAGATCAGGTCGATGACCTTGAGGCCGGTCTCGAAGACCTCGATCTCGGTGGACTGCTGGTCGAAGGCGGGCGGGTCGCGATGGATCGGCAGGTGGACCTCGGCGGTGACCGGGCCCTTGCCGTCGATCGGATGGCCGAGGACGTCGAACACGCGACCGAGCGTCGCCTCGCCGACCGGCACGGTGATCGGTGCGCCGGTGTCGTGCACGTCGACGCCGCGGGCGAGCCCGTCGGTGGTGGTCATCGCGACGGCGCGGACCCAGTTGTTGCCGAGGTGCTGCTGGACCTCGCACACGAGCGGATCGAGCCCTTCGCGCTGGATCTCGACGGCGTTGTAGATGCCGGGCAGCTGGCCGGCCGGGAACTCGATGTCCACGACCGGGCCGGTGATCTGGATGACTCGGCCGATCGCGGCCGGTGCGGCAGTCGTCATGTCGGTTGGTGCCTCCTGCGTCCTTGGAGCGTCAGCGAGCGTTCGCGCCGGACGCGATCTCGATCATCTCGCGGGTGATGTTGGCCTGGCGGACCTTGTTGTACGAGAGGGTCAGGTCCTCGATGAGCTCTTCGGCGTTCTCGGTCGCGTTCTTCATCGCGACCATCCGGCTCGATTCCTCGCTCGCCTTGGCCTCGAGGACCGCCTGGAAGAGGCGGGTCGCGACGTAGCGCGGGAGGAGTTGTTCGAGCACGGCCGAGGCCGACGGTTCGAAGATGAACTGGTTGCCGGGGATGCCCTCGGTGTCGGCGGCCGGCTTGATCGGCAGGATCGTCAGCAGCGTCGGGCGCTGGACGAGCGTCGAGACCCAGTGGCTGTAGACGATGTCCACGCGGCCGTAGGTGGCCGCCAGGAAGTCGTCGGTCACGAGACGGGCGAGCGGCAGCACGTCGGCGAAGGTCGGCCGATCGCCGAACGTCGCGAAATGCGCCTCCAGCGGGACGTGCGTGCGACGCATCGCGTCACGGCCCTTGCGGCCGACGGTGATGACCGCCACGTCACCCGGGTTGTCGATGATGTCGCGGGCGACGAAGCGGACGATGTTCGTATTGAGCGGGCCGGACAGCGGCCGGTCGGTCGTGATCAGGACGACGAGGCGCTTGCCGGCGGTCGGCTCGGCCAGCAGCGGGTGGTCGTCGCCGTCGAGCACCGCCGCGAGGTCGGCCAGGACCTCGTCGAGCTTCTCGCTGTACGGCCGCGCGGCCAGCGTGGCGTCCTGGGCGCGCTTGAGCTTCGAGGCAGCCACGAACTGCATCGCCCGGGTGATCTGCTTGATGTTCTTGACGGAGCCGATCCGTCGGCGGATGTCCCGCTGGCTCGCCACGTGTCTGCGACTCCCCGCCTACGCCAGGAACGACGTGCGGAACGCGTCCACGGCATCGTCGAGCTGCGCCGCCAGCTCATCCGAGAGCGCCTTCTTGTCGGCGAGCTCGGTGAGGATGGCCGGTCGCTCCGTCTCGAGGAAGCGGTAGAACTGGCTCTCGAACTCGCGGACGCGCGGGGTCGGGATGTCGTCGAGCTTGCCGGTCGTGGCGACGTACAGGATGGCGACCTGCTTCTCCACGCCCAGCGGCGCGTACTGCGGCTGCTTGACGATCTCCGACAGCTTCTCGCCGCGGGTCAGCTGGTCGCGGGTCGCCTTGTCCAGGTCGGATGCGAACTGGGCGAATGCCGCCAGGGACCGGTACTGCGCGAGGTCGAGCTTGAGCGGGGCCGCGACCTTCTTCATCGCCTTGGTCTGCGCCGCGGAACCGACGCGCGAGACCGAGATGCCGATGTTGAGCGCGGGCCGCTGGCCGGCGTTGAACAGGTCGGTCTCGAGGAAGATCTGGCCGTCGGTGATGGAGATGATGTTGGTCGGGATGTAAGCCGACACGTCGCCGGCCTGGGTCTCGACGATCGGCAGGGCGGTGATCGACCCGCCTCCGTTGTCGTCGTTGAGCCGCGCGGCGCGCTCCAGGAGACGGCTGTGGAGGTAGAAGACGTCGCCCGGATACGCTTCGCGTCCCGGCGGACGGCGCAGCAGGAGCGCCATCTCGCGGTACGCCCAGGCGTGCTTGCTGAGGTCGTCGTAGATGCACAGCGCGTCCTTGACCAGTCCCTGCCCGGGGACCTGCACGCCGGCCTCCATGACCTCCTCGGCCATGGCCACGCCCGAATACGGGGCGAGGTACTGGAGCGGGGCGGGATCCTCGGCGCCGGCGACGACGACGATGGTGTACTCCATCGCGCCGTACTGCTCGAGGATCGCGACCGTGTTGGCGACCGTCGAGAGCTTCTGGCCGATGGCCACGTAGATGCAGACCAGGCCCTTGCCCTTCTGGTTGATGATCGTGTCGAGGCAGATGGCGGTCTTGCCGGTCTGGCGGTCGCCGATGATCAGCTCGCGCTGGCCGCGGCCGATCGGGATGAGCGCGTCGATGGCCTTGACCCCGGTCTGGACCGGCGTGTCCACGGACTTGCGGACGATGACGCCCGGGGCGATGCGCTCGACCGGGCGGGTCGCGGTCGTGGCGATGGGGCCCTTGTCGTCGAGCGGGCGGCCGAGCGGGTCGACCACACGTCCGAGCAGCGCGGCACCGACCGGCACCTCCACCACGCGGCCGGTCGTCTTGACCGTGTCGCCTTCCTTGATCGCCGTGGCGTTGCCCAGGATGACCGCGCCGACCGTTTCCTCCTCGAGGTTGAGGGCCATGCCCATCAGCCCGTTGGGGAACTCGAGCAGCTCGGACGACAGGGCGCCGGACAGCCCGTAGATCTGGGCGATCCCGTCACCGACCTCGACGACGGTCCCGACGCTGCGCGTCTCGACACCGGAGTCGAAGTCGTCGATCGCGGACTTGATGATGCTGGTGATCTCGTCGGAACGAATGGCCATCGGTCAGTGATCTCCTAGAGGGCGCCCGAAACGAGCTGATTCCGCAGTCGCTCGAGGCGGCCTCGGACGCTTCCGTCGATCAGGCGGTCGCCGATGCGCACGACGAGGCCGCCCAGCAGGCTGGGATCGACCTTGACGTCGAGCTCGACGCGACCGCCGGTCAACTGTTCCATCCGCGCAGTGAGGACCCGGATCTCGTCCGGGCTCAGCGGCGCGGCGCTTGTCGCAGTGGCGAGGGTGATGCCCTGACGGGCGTTGTCGAGACGGCGGAACTCCGCCGCCACGTGGGCCAGCTGCTCGATCCGGCCGCGCCGGAGCATCAGGCCGATGAGGTTGAGCACGGGACGCCCGACGATCTTGCCGAAGACGGACTCGGCCATCGCGGACCGCGTCTCGAGCGGGACGGCCGGGTTGCCGAGCATCCGCCCGACCTGGGGGTCGGCGGCGATCTCGCCCGCGGCGTCCAGTTCGGCTCGCCACGTCTCGACCGTGCCGTCACGCATGGCCACCTGGAAGGCGGCCTCCGCGTAGCGGCGAGCGGCTGTGTCGCGCTGGGCCATCAGGCGTTCACCCGGTCGGTCATCAGTTGTTCGATCCGCCGCTGCCGGCCGTGCTCAGGAATTCCTCGACGAGGCGCCGCTGGCGCTCGTCGGTCATGGTCTCCCCGACGACCTTGCCGGCGGCGAGGAGCGCCAGGTCGGCGACCTCGGCACGCACGTCCGCGATCGCTCGGGTCTTCTCGGCCTCGATCTCGGCGGCTGCGCGGACACGCAGGCGTTCCAGTTCCTCGCGGGTCGCGGCGATGTCCGCGTCGCGCGTCTCCTGGGCGACCTTCTGGGCGCGGGTCAGGATGTCGTTCGCCTCACGGCGCGCCTCACCGAGCGTGGCGACGCGCTCGGCCTCGGCGTTCTCGCGATCGCGTCGGGCCTGCTCGGCATCCTGCAGGCCCTGCTCGATGCGGGACTTGCGATCGGCGAGCATCGCCGACACGGGCTTGAACGCGAAGGCCCAGATGATCGCGAAGAAGAGGATGAAGTTGAGCGCTCCGACGATCACCCAGAACAGGTTGATCTGGAACAGCGCCCCACCCTCTGCGGCGAGCTGGACTGCTTGGCGGCCCGCCCCGGTGGCGACGGCCAGGACTTCCACGATCCGCTACTTGATGAAGATCGCGAGCAGGCCGACCACCACCGCGAGGACGCCGAGTCCTTCGGCGAACGCCGCGAGGATGATGGCGATGCCGCGGATCTGCCCGGCCGCGTCGGGGTTACGCCCGATCGCCGTGGCGGCCATGCCGCCGAGGATGCCGATGCCGATGCCGGGGCCGAAGACCCCGAGGGCGGCGAGACCGGCGCCGATGTGCTCCATTCGTGACTTCCTCCTACTTCCCGGGCGACGCGCTCGGGACCTGTTGGGACCTGGTGGTGGGCTACGCCGTACAGCGCATCAATGAGCGGGCTGGAGCCCGGCGGGATCGTTGTTGTGCAGGGCTTCGAGCGCCTCCTCCGCGTCGTGGCCCTCCTCGTGATCATGGCTCTCGATGGCGAGGACGATGAACATGAGCGTCAGGATGCTGAAGATCAGTGCCTGGATGGCGTTGAGCATGACCTCCAGCCCGAGCAGGCCGACCGGGATGAAGGCGATCGTCAGCGCGGTGATGACGCCGAGCGCCACCTCGCCGCCGTAGATGTTGCCGAAGAGTCGCATCGACAGCGTGACCGGCTTGACGAACTCGAGCATCAGCTCCACGAGCCCGACGAAGAGGGCGATGCCCCCCGCGGCAAGGCCGTTCTTGAACTCGTACAGCGGGAAGAACTTGCCGGCATAGCCGCGCACGCCGAGGCGCCGGAAGCCTTCGAACTCGAAGTAGACGAAGCTCACGAGCGCGAGACCGAGGGTGATGTTGACGTCGCTGGTCGGCGCGCGGAGCTCCTCGATCTTGCCGATCGGCGGGATCAGGCCGCTCCAGTTGCAGAACAGGATGAGGATGAAGAAGGCGATGAACATCGGGATGTACGGCTTGGCCGTGGGACCGGCGATGCCCAGCCCGAAGTCGGTCAGGAACTCGTAGAACCACTCGAACAGGTTCTGGGCGCGGCCCGGGATCAGCTTGCGACCGCGGGTCATCAGGATCGCGGCCAGGAGGACGACGGCCATGATGATCCACATCGTCAGGATCGTGGAACTGATGCTCGGATAGAACACGATCAGCTGGTCGGCCGGTGGCGGCGTCGAGCCGTCCGGCGCCCACACGACGTGCGGCGCCGGGAACTCCAGCGTGCCGTTGATGTAGCAGGCGGGGAAGGCGCATTCGTCGCCCGGCGCGCCGCCCTTGGGGAATGGCGGGACGAAGATGAGGGCGATGATGTTGAAGACGATGACGGCGCCGATGAGCAGGAACCAGCGCGACGACAGGCCGCGGCCTGAACTGCCACCTTTCGGCTGCGGTGCTGGGGCCTCGGCGACCTCCGGGGTCACGACCTGCTCGCTCGACACGCTTGCTCCACACACAGGAGCGCGGCATCCGCCGCGCTCGCATCCTCTGACCGGTCGGGAGTTGACCGACTAATCGAACGACTTCAGGAACCGGCTCACCAGTCTGACGATCATCACGGTCCCGGCGCCGGCGCCGAGGAAGAACCCGATGAGCATGAAGACCGGAAAGGTCAATCCCAGCTGCCCGTCGACCCAATGGCCGAACAGTGCTCCGACCAGCGTCGTCACCAGGAGGGAGATGCCGATCTCCGAGAAGAGGACGAGATATCCCCAACCTCGGCCGGGCTCGATCATGGGCGACCTGATACGGCCGCGGCAGTATAGCAGAGGGCGATGAGCACGGACGCCCGGGTTCGGGTCACAGGAGGACGGCGAATGCGTCGAAGTAGACGCGGCCGCCGCCCAGCGAGCGGATCTCGATGGTGTGCGTCCCGAGGGCGCCGAAGTCCCGGTGGTAGACCAGCTGCTTGTAGAGAGTCTTGGTCGCGCGCAGATTGATGGTCGCTGCCAGCGAGCCGTCGATCCAGACCTGGGCGGAGCCGCTCGAGGTCGTCTTGGTGGCCATCCAGGCGATGTTGCGCATCGACCCCGTGAATGACACCGATGCCCCCACCGTGCTGGTGTAGCGGTGGCTGCCGCCGAGCGCACTGGCGCTCGATGACGTCGTCCACGGTCCGAGGTAGTGGGCGCTCGAGCTCGTGTTCTGGAGGCGCGCCGCCTTGAACGTCGGACCGTACGCGTACGAGCCGACGTTGCCCTGCCTGTCGGTGGCGCGAACCCGGAAGCGGTACGTCGAGTTGATCGTCAGCGTCCGGGTGACGGACGTCGCGGTCGCACTCGACAGCGAGATCGTCGTGTAGGCATGGCTGTTGACGCTGACCTGGAGCGTGTATCTGGCGACCCCGGTCCCGCCCGCGTCACTGCCGCTCCAGGCGACCTTGATCTTGACCGTGCTCGAGCCCGAGGTCTGGTTGTAGAACGTCTGGACCGGCGCGATCGTGACCGGCTTGACCGTGTCCTTGACGACGGTCAGCAGGACCGTCGCGCTATCGGTCTGGCCGTGCCCATCGCTGACCGTGTAGGTGAACACGTCCGTGCCGTAGTACAGCTGGTTCGGGTTGTAGGTGAGGCCGGTCCCGCCGCCGGTGATGGCGACCACGCCGTGGGCCCCGTTCGTCTTGCCGATGATGAGCAGCGTGTCGCCGTCGACCTCGATGTCGTTGGCGAGGACGGGGATGGTGCGCGCCCCCGCGCTCTCGGGCACGGTGAAACTCGTGTCGTTCCGGGCATCGGGCTTGTCGTTGACCGGCGTGATCGTGACGGTCACCTGACCTGTGGCGGAGCCACCGTGACCGTCGTAGATGGTGTACGTGAAGGTATCCGACCCGTTCGCGTTCAGATTCGGCTTGTAGGTGAGGGTCGTCGAGCTGGTGAGCGTGACGGTACCCTTCGCGCCGTTGGTCTTGCCGGTGATGGTCAGGACGTCAGTGACATCTGCGTCGGTGTCGTTGGCGAGGACCGGGATGGCCGTCGCCGCGGCATCCTCGAGCATCGTGATGCTGTCGTCGTTCGCGACCGGGAGGGCGCCGTCCGCGATGATCACGGACACGGTGCCGACGAGACCCGCGCTGTGCCCGTCGGTGACCGTATAGGTGAAGGAGTCGGCGCCCGTCTGATCCGTGGCAGGTTGGTAGGTCAGCCCCGTGCCGCCGCCGGTGATGACGACGGTCCCCTTGAGACCGTCGGTCTTGGCGATGATGGTCAGCGTGTCCGTCGTGTCGACGTCAGTGTCATTGCCCAGGACGTCCACGGCGGTCGCCGGAGCGTTGCGCCCCACGTTGGACGAGTCGTCGGTCACGACCGGCACGTCGTTGACCGGGGTGACATCGATGGTCATCGTGTTCGGGCTCTGGTCGAGGTCGACCCCGCCGTTGGCCGTGCCGCCGTCGTCCCGGACCTGGAACGTGAAGGTCGCGTAGGCGGCGCCATTCGCGTCGGGTACCGGCACAAAGACCACCTTGCCGGCAGCGAATTGCGCGATCGGGACCGAGTCGTTCGCCTGGAGTGTCACGGCCGGGAGGGTGGTGGTGTCCTGCAGGACGCCCGCCGCCGGCACGGTGGTGATCTTCACGGCGACCAGGCTGTTCGCTGGGCTGTCGTTCGGGTCGCTGAAGCCGAAGTCGGCGGTGTCGAAGGTGTACGGCGTGTCTTCGAGGGTCGTGACCGTCTTGTTCGTGCCGACCGGGGCGTCGTTGACCGGGGTGACATCGATGGTCATCGTGTTCGGGCTCTGGTCGAGGTCGACCCCGCCGTTGACCGTGCCGCCGTCGTCGCGGACCTGGAACGTGAAGGTCGCGTAGGCGTTGCCATCGCCGTTGGGTCCCGGCGTGTAGACGAGCTTGTTGCCGGTGATGTCCGCCAGCGCGATATCCTCGCCGGCCGTGACCGTCGAGCCGTTGTCCTTCAGGACGCCTGCCGCCGGCACGGTCGTGACCTTGACCGCGAACAGGCTGTTGGGTGGGATGTCCGTCGGGTCGCTGAAGCCGAAGTCGGTGGTGTCGAAGGTATACGGCGTGTCTTCGAGGGTCGCGACCGTCTTGTTCGTGCCGGCCGGCGCGTGATTGATCGCGTCGACGGAGATGCTGATGATGTTCGCGCTCTGGTCGAGGTCGACCCCGCCGTTGGCCGTGCCGCCGTTGTCCCGGACCTGGAACGTGAAGGCCGCGTAGGCGGCGCCGGTGCCGCCCGCGCCCGGCGTAAAGACGAGCTTGTTGCCGGTGATGTCCGCCAGCGCGATCTCGTCGCCGGCCGTGACCGTCGTGCCGTTGTCCTGCAGGACGCCCGCCGCCGGCACGGTGGTGATCTTCACGGCGACCAGGCTGTTCGCTGGGCTGTCGTTCGGGTCGCTGAAGCCGAAGTCGGCGGTGTCGAAGGTGTACGGCGTGTCTTCGAGGGTCGTGACCGTCTTGTTCGTGCCGACCGGGGCGTCGTTGACCGGGGTGACATCGATGGTCATCGTGTTCGGGCTCTGGTCGAGGTCGACCCCGCCGTTGACCGTGCCGCCGTCGTCGCGGACCTGGAACGTGAAGGTCGCGTAGGCGTTGCCATCGCCGTTGGGTCCCGGCGTGTAGACGAGCTTGTTGCCGGTGATGTCCGCCAGCGCGATATCCTCGCCGGCCGTGACCGTCGAGCCGTTGTCCTTCAGGACGCCTGCCGCCGGCACGGTCGTGACCTTGACCGCGAACAGGCTGTTGGGTGGGATGTCCGTCGGGTCGCTGAAGCCGAAGTCGGTGGTGTCGAAGGTATACGGCGTGTCTTCGAGGGTCGCGACCGTCTTGTTCGTGCCGGCCGGCGCGTGATTGATCGCGTCGACGGAGATGCTGATCGTCGCCGTATCTGACGAAGCGCCGTCATCGACGGAGTAGCTGAAGCTGTCCGGTCCGTTGGAATCCGCGGCCGGCGTGTAGGTCACGTCCGCGGTGCACGACGACGTGGGTGTTCGAATTGCACGTCTCGTTCGTGATCAGCGACAGGGATCCGGTCGAGGGGCCGGTGACGATGGCGAACGTCAACAGGTCTCCGTCTGGATCCGTTCCGGTCAGGACGATCGGAAGAGGGATGTTCTCGGACGTGCTGACAGATTGAGGTGACGCACTCGGTGAGGCCGCGAGCGCGGTCGCCGGCAGCAGGCCGACGAGCAGGGCGGCGGCCACGACGGCCGTAAGGCGGCGGCGAGCGAGATCAGGGACAGGGAACATCGATGGTCACGTCAGCGAGTCGGGGGGACGCCAGATCGCGTGACGGTCAGGACGACGTTGTAGTGCCCCGATCTGCCGCTGAACGTGTGCGACGCGATTCCTGGCCGAACCCCGCCGTCATCGAAATTCCAAGAGTACGTGCTGCGCCAGGTGCGACCTGTGCCGGTGAAAGTCGAGATCAATCGCCCGCTGTCGGACACGACGCCGAGACGCTGATGATGGGCGACCACGGGCGGTTCGGCGTCGGCTTCGGGGTCGGCTTGGGCGTCGGGGCCGGCGTGGGGACCGGCGTCGGTCGCGGCGTCGGCCTCGGCGTGGGCTTGGGCGCCGACTTCGCCGGCTTGGGGGTCGGGGAGGCTATCACGCTGGCGGAGGGCTCGGCGGACGCCACATCCATGCTCGGCTCGGGCGTGGCCGTCGGATCCACCACGACGTTCGGGTCGGCTGCCGTCGGGGTCGGGTCGTCCGTCGGTTGCGCCGACAGGCTCGCCCGGGCGACCGAGAAGACGGACTCGCTTGGCTTGCCGGTGGGGCCCTGGGGCAGGATCAGGAAGCCGACGAGGCCGACGATCGTCAGCCCGATGAGGGCGATCCCGGCATCACGGACGAGCCGCTCACGGGGCGCCGCCGGTGCCTTGGGTGGAGCGGTGGCGCCACGCGCCGTCCGTGCGCCACCTGCCACGACGCCCATCGAGACGACGGCCGCGCCACCGGACGCGCTGATCGGAACGGGTCCGCCGGCGGCTCGGGCCTGCGCGTGACCGGCCGCGGCGGCCCTCGCAGCAGCGGCGATCGCAGCGGCATCCGTGAGCGGAGCGGCCGTGGAGTCTGCCTCGACGAACGCCGCGGGAGCCGGCGCGACCGGGGGCGTGTACGCGGGCCGGGGCAGGTACGCGGGCACCGGGGCGGGCGCATCCGCCACGCCGATGCGGTATGCCACCTCGTCGGCGCTGAGGATCTCGGGCGGTTCTTCCGGCTCGGCATCGCCCGATGTCGGCTGCCTGGACAGGCGCCGGAGCAGGTACATCCCGACCGAGCGGTCGACGACGTCCATGGCGCCATCGAGCGGGCCCGGCTCATGGGCATGGTCGGACCGCGTCGCTGACTGCCTGCGGACCGTGATGGTCAGCCCGACGAGGCCGACGACCGCGACGACGGTGATGACGATGACGATGAGTGCCAGGTCCATGGGTACCCCGAACAGACACGTCCGCCTGCGCGGTCGCGCTCGGAGCGATGCTAGCACCGGTCGGCACGACCGCCCATCGAGTCAACGGACCTACTCGCCAGGTACCTCTGGATGGGCCGTGGAGGAGCTAGCGGTCCGCCTCGTACGCCTCGGCCTCGAGCTCGTCCGGCCGGTCGAAGTCGCCACGGGTCGGCAGGAACAAGACGAGCCCGAAGGCCACGAAGATCCCCAGGAACGCGTACAGCTGGGTGACGCCCGAGAGGAGCATCGACAGCAGAGCCAGCGCGAGGCAGATGCCGTAGATCGTCAGCACCGTCTGGCGGTGCGACAGCCCGAGATCGAGCAGTCGATGGTGGATGTGCGTTCGGTCCGGGCTGAACGGCGAGCGGCCCTGCGACAGGCGCCGGACGATGATCCAGAACGTGTCGATGATCGGGACGCCGAGCACGAGGAGCGCGACCGCGACCTTGGCCGTGCCCAGGATGGCCAGCACGGCCAGCGTGTAGCCCACGAATTGGACGCCACTGGTCCCGGCGAAGATCGACGCCGGGTTGAAGTTCCAGCGCAGGAACCCGAGCAGCGCGCCCGCCAGGGCGAAGCACAGGACCGCGATGAGTGGCTGGCCGACCTGCGACGACGTGCCGACCTGCGTCGACAAGCTGATGATCCCAAGGGTGACGGCGGCGATCAGCGCGACCCCGGATGACAGCCCGTCGAGACCGTCGATCCAGTTGATGCTGTTGATCATCCCGACGATCCAGAACACGGTCAGGCCCGCCGCGACGGGGCCGGCGAAGCGGAACGGCTGGCCTCCGAGTGGGTTGGCGATGAAGTCGATGCTGACGCCGAGCGCGACCGCGAACAGCGCGAGCCCGATCTGGCCGAGCAGCTGTACCCGCGCCCGCAGGTCGATCAGGTCGTCCACGGCACCCAGCGCGGCCGCGATGCCACCGCCAAGGAGGAGAGCGGCGACCTCGCTTGGCGCAAGCGAGAAGGGGATCGGGACGAAGGTGCCGCCCTGGTTGAGGTACAGGAACGCGCTGGCCACGAGCAGGAAGGCGGCGCACACGGCCAGCCCGCCACCGCGTGGGACGGGCACCGTGTTGACCCGACGTGCCTCCGGTTGATCGAGGACCTCGTAGCGCAGGACGATGCGGCGCACGACCGGGGTCAGGACCAGCGCGATCAGGCCGGCCAGGACGAACACGACGACGATGGGCCCGATGGCGTCGTCGGCGTTGGAGATGAAGTTCATCGCGACCGCGATCGAGGCGGCGACCCGGTGACGCGGTGGCCGATCACGCGGCCGGCAGGCCCGGAACCGGGAACCGGCTCACGATCTCGCTGACCTCAGCGGCCAGGCGGGCGTGCGCGGCCGGTTCGTCGCGACGGCGGATGGCCTCGATGATGATCCGGCCGACCGCGCGCATCTCGTCCGGGCCGAACCCGCGCGACGTCGTCGCCGGCGTCCCGATGCGGATGCCCGACGCCGTGTTCGGGGGCAGCGTGTCGAACGGGATGGCGTTCTTGTTGACGGTGATACCGATCTCGTCGAGGAGGCGTTCGGCTTCCTTGCCGGTCACCCCGAGCGGCGTCACGTCGACCAGCAGGAGGTGGTTGTCCGTGCCGCCGGAGACGACCCGGGCGCCTTCGCCGGCGAGCGTCTCGGCCATGACCGCGGCGTTCTCGATCGTCCGTCGCTGGTCGGCCCGGAAGGTCTCCTCGGCGGCGAGCTTGAAGGCGACGGCCTTGCCCGCGATGACCTGCAGCAGCGGCCCGCCCTGCGTGCCCGGGAAGACGTTACGGTCGATGGAGGCGCCCAGGGCGCCCTCGTTCGCACCGTTCTTGACCGTCGGGAAGGCCGCGGGGTCCAGGCCGGGGCGGAGCGACTTGCGGCCGAAGATCATGCCGCCGCGCGGCCCGCGCAGGGTCTTGTGGGTCGTCGTCGTCACGAGATCCGCGTGCGGGAACGGGCTGGGGTGGACATCGGCCGCCACCAGGCCGGCGATGTGGGCCATGTCGATGAACAGGATCGCCCCGACGTCCTCGGCGATCTCCGCCATCCGCTCGAAGTCCCAGATCCGGGGGTAGGCCGACGCGCCACCGACGATGAGCTTGGGCCGGACCTCGCGTGCCTGGGTGGCCATCGCGTCGTAGTCGATGCGCTCGGTGTCCTGGCGGACCCCGTACGGGTGGACCTCGTACAGCCGGCCCGAGAAGTTCAGGGCCATGCCGTGGGTCAAGTGGCCACCGTGGGCAAGGTTCATGCCCATGATCCGGTCACCCGGCTCGAGCACGGAGAAGTAGGCAGCCATGTTGGCCTGCGCGCCCGAGTGCGGCTGGACGTTGACGTGCTCGGAGCCGGGGAACAGCGCGATCGCCCGCTCCTGGGCGAGTGTCTCGGCGATGTCGACGTACTCGCAGCCGCCGTAGTAGCGCTTGCCCGGCAGGCCTTCGGCGTACTTGTTGGTCAGCCACGAGCCCTGGGCTTCCATGACCGCGGCCGAGGTGTAGTTCTCGCTGGCGATGAGCTCGATCTTGTCGTGCTGGCGGCGCCGCTCCGAGAGCATCGCCCCCCACAGGACCGGGTCGACCTCCGCGATCGACTCGAGCGCGAGGCCGCTCGCTGGCGAGATCGTCATGGTCGCCGACTCCTTCCTGCCGCTCCGGGCCACCCCCTCACGCCGCCGGCGCGCCCCGGGGCGTATCTTCCCACGAACGAGGAGGTCGCCGATGACCCGAGGGTTCCTGGACGACGCGGCCACGGCGATCGACACGCCGGCCGCGGTCATCGACATCGATCGGGTGATGGCGCGCATCGAGGGCATGGCGTCGTTCATGCGCGCCCGGGGCGTGGCGCTGCGGCCGCATGCCAAGACCCACAAGAGCCTCGAGATCGGGCGACGGCAGATCGCGGCTGGCGCCGCCGGGCTGACCGTCGCGACGATCGGCGAGGCCGAGGTCTTCGCGGCGGGCGGCATCGACGACCTGTTCATCGCATTCCCGGTGATGGCGACAGGCCCCAAGGCCGCGCGGCTCCGGGACCTTGCCGAGCGGTGCTCGTTGTCGGTCGGGGCGGATTCGGTCGAGGGTCTGGAGGCGCTGGCGGCCGCGGTCCGTGAGGCCGCGCGGCGGCCGCGGATCGTCATCGAGATCGACTCGGGGGGCGCGCGGACCGGGGTGCCTCCGGAGCGCGCCGGAGCGCTCGCCCGCCGCGCGACCGACCTCGGGCTCGAGGTGATCGGCGCCTTCACGCACGGCGGCCATGGCTATGGCGGCCCCGGTGCCCGAGCCGCCGCCGCGGTCGACGAGGTCGAGGGACTGGCGATCGCCGCCGACTCCATCCGCGCGGAGGGCCTCCATCCGAGCGTGCTGAGCGCGGGATCGACGCCCACGGCCATGCTCTCGGCCCGGCCGCCGGTCTCCGAGGAACGACCGGGCACATACGTCTACGGCGACCGGCAGCAGGCGGCCATCGCCGGCGAGCCGTTCGAGGACGCCGCGTTGATGGTCGCGGCGACGGTCGTGAGCGCTGGCTCGGGCGGCGGCTTCGTCATCGATGCCGGCGCGAAGATCCTGGCCAAGGACGTGTCGCCGTTCCTGGCCGGCCACGGCTCGATCCTGGACTACCCGGACGCCGTCATCGATCGGGTCAACGACCATCATGGGGTCGTGACCCTGCCCGAGGGCGGCACGCGACCGCGCGTCGGGGATGTCGTCTGGGTGATGCCCAATCACGTCTGCCCGGTGGTCAACCTCGTCGACGAGGTGCTCGTCGCGAGCGGCGGCCGGATCGTCGACCGCTGGCCGGTCGACGCCCGCGGGCGCAACGGCTGAGAATCCAGCCGGAACCTCAGTCGATCTCGAGCTCGTGCGCGACCCCGGCGGCGTCGAGGATGGCCGCCACTTTCCTGAGCGGCACGGCGCCGACCCTGAGCGGCACCGGCAGCTCCCCCGTGCAGTCCATCACCGTCGACGCCGGCCCGCCGTGGGCGACCCCACCATCGAGGATGAGATCGATGTCGTCGCCGAGCTGCTCCAGGATCTCGGCCGCGTCGCGCGCCTCGGGCAGCCCGGACACGTTGGCCGAGGTCGTCGGCAGTGGTCCGACGCCGCGCGCCAGCGCTCGCGGCGCGCCATGGTCGGGGACCCGAAGCCCGATGGTCGGCGCGCCGCCGGTCAGCGCAGCCGGCAGCTCGACCTCCGGGCGGCGCGGGACGACCACCGTCAGCCCGCCCGGCCAGCAGGCAGCCGCGAGCGCGGTCGCCGCCGGGCCCATGAGCCCGATCGAGCCCGCCTGATCGGCCGCGTCGAGGAGCAACATGATCCCCTTGTCCGGCGGCCGATGCTTCACCTGGAACAGTCGCTCGACACCATTCGGCGTGCTCAGCGCGACCGCGACGCCGTAGACCGTGTCGGTCGGCAGGGCGACGATCCCGCCCGCCCGCAGGACCTCGATCGCGGCCGCCCGACCGGCCGCATCGTCGGCCAGGATCCGGGCGCTCACGCGGGGACGGCCTCCGCGGCTGAAGCCGCCAGCCGGTCCGCGTTCGCTCGAGCCTGCGCCGGCGGCGCCAGGACCAACTGCTCGATCATCCGGGCGACGCCTTCCTCGGCCAGCGGCGCGGCGACATAGCGGGCGACCGCCCGGACCTCGGCCGGTGCGGTCGGCATGGCCGCGCCGTGCCCGACTTCGGCCAGCATCTCGATGTCGTTCCACTGGTCGCCGATGGCCAGCACGGCCCCGAGCTCGACGCCGAGACGGCGAGCCAGCCAGCGCACCGCGCGTCCCTTCGATACCCCTGGCGCGACGAACTCGATGAAATGCGGATGGCTGACGGTGACGTCGGCCAGCCCGGCGAACCGGACCCGGGCCAGTGGCGCGACCTCGGTCGGGAGCGGGGGCTCGCCGTGACACATGATCTTGGTCACCGGGTGGCGGATCGAGGCGACCAGGTCGTCCTCGCGCTCGGGCCGGTGACCCATGAACGTCGTGTACTCGTCCGCGCGCGGATCGTCCGAGCTGATCACGAAGCGCTCAAGGTGGTTGACGTGCGGGTCCAGCCCCTGCTCGCGGGCCCACACGACGACGTCCCGGGCCACGTCGGCCGCCAGCGGTGTGTGAACGAGCAGCCGGCCCGGCCGCGTCGACTCCGGCGCCGGCATCTCACGGATGAGCGCTCCCTGGTAGCCGACGAGCGGCGCGACCAGGTCCAGCTCGCGCGCGAACCGGAGCGCGCTCGAGACCATCCGGCCGGTGATGAGGGTGACGATGATCCCGCGCTCGCGCGCCGCGCGGATCGACGTCCGGGTGTCGGGGCCGATGACCAGGTCGTCGCCGACGAGCGTGCCGTCGATGTCCAGGGCGACCATGGTGATGGGCAGGATGGGCTCGGGCGTCACGATGTCGGGCACGTTCCTGATGATGCCCGACCAGCGGTCAGCGCGCTGCGGACACCTCGCGGCGGGCGATCCGGGCCACCCGGGGGAGCCCGGCGAGGTCGAGCTCGACCGCGCAGGTCCATGTTGGCAGCCGAGCCGCCACCCGCTCGATGATCGCGTCGCCCTGGTCCGCGCCGATCTCCAGCAGGGCGAGGCCATCCTCGGCGAGCGCATCCGGCAGCCTGTCGAGCAGGCGCTCGATGACCGCCAGGCCATCGGCGCCGCCATCGAGCGCGATGATCGGCTCGAACGAGGTCGCGCGTGGCAGCCCGGCGATGACATCGGTCCGGACGTACGGCAGGTTGGCCAGGACAAGGTCGAAGGGAACCGGCACGCCGTCGGGCAGCAGGTCGGTCTCGGCGAACGCGATCCGGTCCGCGACGGCGTGACCGACCGCGTTCTCCCGGGCGAGCCCGAGCGCGTCCGGCGAGATGTCCACGGCGAGTATCTCGACGGCCTCGAGCGCCCGGAGCTTGCGGAGCGCGACCGCCAGCGCGACCGCGATCGCCCCGCTCCCCGTGCCGACATCCACGATCCGGAGCGGCGGCGCGCCCACGGGACGCGCGACCGCGCCCAGCCGGCGCATGACCTCGGTCTGGGCCAGCTCGACCAGCCGTTCCGTCTCGGGCCGCGGGATGAGCGCCCGAGCGTCCGCCTCGAAGGCGAGCCCGTAGAACTCCTTGATCCCGCGCAGGTAGGCGACCGGCTCGCCGGTCGCCCGGCGCGCGAGGTCCGCCCGATAGCGCCGCGCGGCATCCGCCCCGACCGGCGCCTCGGGATGGGCCAGCACGACCGTCCGCCCGACACCGACCGCGTTCCCGAGCAGCAGCTCGGCGTCGAGACGCGGCGTCTCGGACCCGGCAGCGGTCAGCAGGTCGGCGCCCTCACGCAGCAACGCCCCGGTCGTCTCGACCGGCACGCCCCCGAGCGTCCCTGACCCGTCAGGCGGCGGTGTCACCGTCGCCGAGTCGGTCGGCCTGGTCGGCCATGATGAGCGCATCGATCAGGTCGTCGAGATCGCCGTCCATGATCGCCGGCAGGTTGTGGACGGTCTTGCCGATGCGGTGGTCGGTGACCCGATCCTGCGGGAAGTTGTAGGTCCGGACCTTGTCCGACCGGTCGCCCGCTCCGATCATCGACCGCCGAGCGACCGAATCCGCCGCGCGCTTCTTCTGCTGCTCCAGGTCGTACAGCCGCGAGCGCAGCACGGAGATCGCCTTGGCCTTGTTCTTGTGCTGGCTCTTCTCATCCTGGATCTCGACGACCAGCCCGGTCGGGAGGTGGGTGACCCGGACGGCGGAGTCGGTCGTATTGACCGACTGACCGCCCGGCCCGGAAGCCCGCTTGACGTCGATGCGCAGATCGCGCACCTCGTCGATCTCGATCTCGACCTCGTCGACCTCGGGCAGGACGACGACGGTCACGGTCGAGGTGTGGATCCGCCCGGACGATTCGGTCGCCGGGATGCGCTGGACGCGATGGACGCCACCCTCGAACTTGAGCCGGCTGTACGCCCCGTCGCCGTGGATCTGGAGGATCGCCTCCTTGATCCCGTGGATGCCCGTCTCGTTGAGGCTGATGACCTCGGGCGTGAACCGGTGGCGCTCGCCGTAGCGGACGTACATCCGGTACAGCTCGGCGGCGAACAGGGCGGCCTCCTCGCCGCCGGCGCCGCCGCGGATCTCCATGATCACGTCGCGGTCGTCGTTCGGGTCGCGCGGCAGGAGGAGGACCTTCAGCTCCTCGACCAGGCGCTCCTCGTCGGCCTCGAGCCGGTCGATCTCGTCGCGGGCCATCGCCTTGAGCTCGTCGTCGGCATCGGACGAATCGCGCAGGTCGCGCGCGCCGGCCAGCTCGGTCCGGGTCGCCTCCAGCCGGCGATACGCCTCGACGACCGGCTCGAGCCGCGACAGCTCCTGGCCGAGCCGACGGATGGCGGCCGGATCGGTCGAGGTCTCGGGGCGCGACAGCTCCGCCTGGATCTCGTCGTACTGTCGGGCGACCTCGGCCAGCTTGGCGTCGAGGTCGCTCATGTCCCTGGCGGCGGGTCGGTCGGAGCGGCTGCCGGGGTCGTCGTCGCGGCGGGCTGCGCGGCCGCGGCGGTATCGACGGCGGTCGGGGCCGGCGTGTCGAACCGCATCGGTCGCTGCGCGAACTCGCCCGAGCCCGTCGGCACGGCCTCGCCGTCGGCGACGAGCGCCTGCTCCATCGAGACGATGGCGACCTCGATCATGTCGTCGCTCGGCTGCTTGGTCGTGATCATCTGAACGAGCAGGCCCGGGTACAGCAGGACCTTGACGATCGGGTTCCTGCGGTGGCGCGCCCCGAAGCGGAGCAGCTCGTAGCCGACGGCCGCGATGACCGGGATCAGCAGGATCCGACTGACGACCATCACGATCGGCGCCTGCCGGCCGACCAGCGAGAACAGGATGATCGACAGCAGGATGACGATGACCAGGAACTCGGTGCCGCAGCGCTGGTGGGCGGTCGGGTACTTGCGGACCTCGGTCACCGTCAGCGGATCGCCCGCCTCGAGGGCGTGGATCGTCATGTGCTCCGCGCCGTGGTACTGGAACACCCGGCTGACATCCGGCGATCGGCCGATCAGGACGAGGTAGCCGAGGAAGATCGCGACGCGCACGAGACCCTCGACGAGGTGCTGGGCGAGACCGTTGTCGATGCCCGCGGTCGTGACCGAGGCGATGAGCAACGGCAGCAGGAAGAAGATGCCGACCCCGGCGACGAGCGTCAGGAGGAGCATGATCGCGACGGAGCCCTTGCCGAGCTCGACGCCCTCGTCCTCCGCCTGGACGTTCGCGCTCCGGATGAGCCAGCGGGTGCCGACGACGAGCGTCTCGTACAGGACGACCAGGCCGCGGATGAGCGGCCACTTCGACCAGCGGGTGCCGTGGAAGCCGGCATCGAGCCGTTCCGTGGCGAAGACGATCTCGCCGTCCGGATGGCGCAGGGCGACCGCGATCGCGTCGCGACCGCGCATGAGGACGCCCTCGATGAGGGCCTGGCCGCCGTAGGTGAAGGTGGGCATGGCGGCAGTCTACCGGGTGTGGGCGAGGTGACCCCATGCCCCATCGGTCCGGGGAGTATCGCCGGGCGGCGGTCACGCGGCGACCGCTCTCTACGGCGCTGCGCCTAACGGTCGCGGACGCCGCGCGCCCACCACCCGGCGTGAATCGAAAACGGCGGGCCGTGGGGCCCGCCGTCGTGCTTGGAAAAGAGTTGGTTAGGTCCGGACCTGGCGCTCGAGGCGCTTCTGGAAGCGCTCGACCTGGCCGGCGGTGTCGATGATGGTCTGCTTGCCCGTGAAGAACGGATGGCAGTTGCCACAGACGTCGACACGCAGCTCCGGCCGGGTGGAACCGACCGTCCACTCGGTGCCGCACGAGCCGCAGTGGACCTTGGCTTCGAAATACTTGGGATGGATATCGGGCTTCACGATGGGTCTCCTCCGTCGCCGTCCGTGCCGGGCCGTTGCCCAGCCGGTGGTCGCCGGCTATACCGGGATCTAGGCGCTCGCGACGGTCGTCTCGACCGCCTCGACCCGGATGCGCTTCTTGCTCTTGGTGGCGTGCTCGAACTTCACCTTGCCGGTGATCGTCGCGAACACGGTGTAGTCGTGACCCAGCCCGGTGCCGGGGCCACTCAGGAACGTCATCCCGCGCTGGCGGACGATGATCGAGCCGGCCGGCACGAGCTGTCCGTCACCGACCTTGACGCCGAGGCGCTGGCCGACGCTATCGCGGCCGTTCTTGACGCTGCCGCCCGCTTTCTTGTGTGCCATGGGGTCTACTCGTCCTTCTTCGTCGCGCGGGGCTTCTTCGGGGCTGCGGCCTTCTTCTCGGGCGCGTCGGCCGAGGCCTCGGCCTTGGCGGCGGTCTCGGCCTTGGTCTTGGCCTTGGCCGGGGTCTTGGTCTCGGTCGCGTCCTTCGCGTCGGCCTTGGCCTTGGGCTCTGCCTTCGGCTTCGGTTCGGCCTTCGCCTTGGCCTTGGCCGACGTCCCCTCGGCGCTCACGGCCAGCTTCGCGGCGAGCTCGGCGTCCTTGGCGGCCTGCACGGCGGCGGCCTCCTCGAGGCGCGTCCGCTCGGTCTTGGCGTCGCTCTCGGCCTTCGCAGCGGTCTTGGCCGCGCTCTTGCCACCGAGCGTGATGTCGGTGATGCGCAGGACCGTCAGCTCCTGGCGGTGACCCTTCTTGACGCGGCTGCGCGCCTTGGGCCGGTACTTGAAGGAGATGAGCTTCGGTCCGCGAGTCTGGTTGACGACCTCGGCACTGACCGACGCATCCGCGACCAGCGGCCGGCCGATGGTCGAGTCGTCGCCGTCGGCGACAAGGAGGACGCGATCGATGGTGATCGTCTTGCCCGGCTCGACGTCGAGGAGCTCGACCTCGAGCTCGGTGCCGACTTCGACGCGGTATTGCTTTGCGCCGGTCTCGATGACTGCGTACATGGATCCTCAGGGCTCGTGTCTGGCGACCGCGCGCGGCGACCGCGACATCGGACATGAAAGGGCGCGCACACAGGGCGACGCGCAGAACGAAGAGTGTACGGCTCCGAGCGTGGAACGGTCAATCGCTCGTACGCGCTCAGGACGCGAGGACGAGACCCTCACGAACGAGGCCTTCGAGGGTCAGGACCGTCCCGAGGGCGTCGCCAAGGGCCGCGACGACCTCGGCAGGCCGTCCGGTCCCAAGCTCGGGATGGAAGCGCGTCCGGACTCGGAGGACGACGGGCGGGCCGGGCGCCACCATGTCGACGGCGGCCACGAGCGGACGCAGATCGTAGGCGACGACCGTCGAGCCCTTCTGGCGCTCGCGTGGCAGATGGTCGGCCGCGAGGAGAGCCTCGGCGGCCGCGGCGATCTCTCCGGCACCGGCGCCGGTCACGTCGATCCGGTAGTCGGCGCCGACGACCTGGCCCGCCAGCGGCGGCTCGCCGAGCCACACGTCATACAGGTCGACCAGCCGCCAGCCCACGGGCAACCGGTCCGCAAGTGCCTCACGGACGCGCCAAGTGGGTTCGAACTCGGTCAGGACGATGTCGGCCAGCTCGGCCTCGGCGACCAGCCCGGCCGACAGCGGTGCTCCGAACGCCACGCGTGCCCGGCCACGGCCGGCCGGCACGAACGCGGGCAGACCCGACGCCTCGAGCGCCGACTCCCATGCGTCGGCCAGCTCCCGGCCGCCAAGGTCGGGCGCGTCGGACGAGCGGGCAAGGACGAGGCGCCAGCGCTGGCGCGCGGGACGAGGCGGTTCGGGGGCGTCCGGAGCCGCCGTCGCTCCCGGGTCGGCTCCGGTCGTGGCATCCACGTCTGCTAGTCTGCGGGCTCATGGACGAGCCCGCCCGGTCGGTCGCCGAGGCTCCTGCGAACCCGCTGGCCCGTTGGGCCGCCACGCTCCCGCCACCCCCGTTCGTCAACACGAGCGCCGGCCCGGGCGAGTCACGATTCGCGCCGCTCTCCCCGCGCGTTGCCGTGCTGATCGTGGCCGCGATCATCGCCGGGCTCGTGCTCTGGATGGCGCGCGACAGTATCCGGCCATTCATCCTCGGACTGCTGTTCGTCTATCTGCTCGATCCGCCGGTGCGCTGGCTCGTCCGCCGCGGCCTGCGTCGGATCTGGGCGATCCTGCTCGTCTACGTCGTCGGCATCGTCCTGTTCATCGAGTTCCTGTCGCTGACCCTCACCCCGTTGGTCAACGAGATCGTCCGGTTCGTGGCCGACTTCCCGAAGCTGGCCGAGAACCTCGACTCGCAACTCCAGAAGCTGGGCGAGTTCTACCAGCGGCTCGAGATCCCGCTGGCCATCCGCCAGTGGATCGATGGCATCCTCGCCGGGATCGGCCAGGGCGGGACCGGTAGCGGTGGTGGCGCCGATCTGTCGTTCCTCCTCCCGCTGATCACCGGCGCCGGGAGCCTGCTGGGGGCGGTCTTCGCCTATTTCATCCTGCCGGTCTGGGTCGCCTACATCCTCAAGGACAAGACGACGCTCCTCGCGACCTTCGACCGATCGCTCCCGGCGACCTGGCGGTTCGACACCTGGGCGGTCATCAAGACCGTCGAACGGGACTTCGGGCAGTGGGTCCGTGGCCAGATCCTGCTCGGCTTCGCGGTCGGGGTCGCGACGTTCGTCGGATTGATCGTGCTGAGCAACCTCATCGACCCGATCTTCGGGCGGTATGCGGTGCTGCTGTCGGTCATCGCCGGCCTGTTCGAGCTCGTCCCGATCATCGGGCCGATCATCTCGGCCGTACCGGCGGTCCTTCTGGCGGCCACGGTCGGCCCGGTGGCCGTGCTCTCCGCCCTGCTCCTGTACTTCCTGGTCCAGCAGGTCGAGAACAACTTCCTCGTGCCCAAGATCCAGGGTGACGCAGTCCAGCTCCATCCCGCCGCGGTCGTCTTCGCGATCATCATCGGCGGGTCCCTGGCCGGTCTGCTCGGGGCGATCCTGGCCCTGCCGGTGACGGCGGCGTTCCGCGATGTCGTGCGCTACCTGTTCCGCCGCCTCTCGCCGGACGAGCCGGAGGCGCTCGCCATCTCGCTGACGAACATCGGCATGGGGCCGGGCACGGATGGCTGACGCCTTCGACCCGTACAAGACGCTCCAGGTGGACTCGGAGGCCGAGGACGAGGTCATCCAGGCCGCCTACCGCCGGCTGGCGCGCAAGTACCATCCCGATCTCGCCGAAACGCCCGACGCGGCGGCCAGGATGGCCCTGATCAATGTGGCCTGGGAGGTGATCGGCGACCCGGCGGCACGGGCCGCGTACGACCGGGCGAAGGCCGCCGAACGTGCCTCGCCCACGAGCCACCCGGGGCCGGCGCCATCGGCCCCGCCCGCAGCGCAGCAAGCGCCCGCTCCCGCCACACCCCCGGCACCGCCGCCAGAGGTCGTCTCGCGCGACTGGACCACCGGCCGCTCGACCCAGGGGAGCACCTACGACGAATCGATGCGCGCGGCCGAGGGGCACGGGGCCGCAGGCCCACCACCCGGGCGGCCGTCGGGAACGGTGCTCAACTTCGGTCGTTATGCAGGCTGGTCGCTCGGCGAGGTCGCCCGCCACGACATCGAGTACATCGAGTGGCTCGATCGCGCACCGATCGGTCGGAACTACCGGGCCGAGTTGGACGGCATCCTGCGCACCTCGGGTCGGCGCCGCTCGGCCGATGGCGACGAGTCGGACCGGCGAGGGCTCTACCGGCGACGCTAGGGCGCGGGAGCCGGCGTGGGCTCCTCGCCGAGCGCCGGATCGCGTCGGACGGTGTGGTCCACCAGCCACCCGATGGTCGTGCCCTGGATCAGCAGCGTGAACAAGATCACCCCGAAGGTGATCTCCTGGAGGAGGGCCCGCTGCGGGATGTCGGCGGGCAGCGACAGGGCCATGGCGACGGCCACCGCTCCGCGCAGACCGGCCCAGAACAGGACGTGCAGCCAGGCCATCGGGATGCGTTCGGCGAGCCCCGGCCGGACGGCGAGACGCGAGGCGCCACCGAGGATGACGTAGACCACGAACGCCCGTCCGATGAGGATCGCGACGATGCCCCAGGCGATCGGCCCGAGCGAATCGAAGAGGCGCACCGGCGGGATGGCGAGCCCCACGAGCAGGAAGACGACCGCGGTCAGCAGGTAGGCGATGAA
This sequence comes from uncultured Chloroflexia bacterium, assembly GCA_963782715.1. GTDB lineage: Bacteria > Chloroflexota > Limnocylindria > Limnocylindrales > CSP1-4 > SPCO01. The sequence continues at coordinate 153,933 of CAWAKU010000005.1, read as the reverse complement.
CTCCCAGACGATATCGATCGGATCGCTGCCGTCCTGAGCTCGCTTGCGCGCCGGGCCGAGGTTGCCGAGCACGATGCCCGCGGTCACCGTGGCGATGACGCCCGAGAAGCCGAGCTGGTCGGCCAGCAGGTACGCCCCATATGCGAGCACGACCGTGATCGTCAGCTCGATGAGGTGGTCGCCGACCGAACCGATGACCTTGGCTGCCGCGAAGCCGGTCGCCAGACCGATCGCCACGCTGACGATGACGGTCCCGACGAACGAGACGACCGCCTCCGCCGGGCTGACCGGCGCGTAGACGGCACTCACCGCGATGGAGAACAGCACGAGGCCGGTCCCGTCGTTGAGCAGGCTCTCGCCGTCGACCATCGTGGACAGGGCGTCCGGCACCATCAGGCGCTTGAACGTGGCGATGACGGCGGCCGGGTCGGTCGCCGAGACCATCGCCCCGACGATGAACGCCAGGTCGAAACGCAGGCCGGTGGCCACGCTCAGGACGACGGCCACGACGGCAGCCGAGATGACGACGCCCGGGATCGCGAGCAGGAGCAGCCCGCCGAACCAGCGGCGCAGCTCGACGATCCGGAGCCGGTAGGCGGCTTCGAACACGAGTCCCGGCAGCAGGACGAGCAGGACGAGGTCGGGCGAGACGTCGGCCGCCGGCCGGCCGGAGGAGCCGGCGACGATCCCGACGATGAGTCCAGCGATGACGAGCGCGACCGTATACGGCAGGCGCAGGGGGCGGACCACGATGGCCACGAACGCGGCCAGGCCGAGGAGCCCGACCAGCAGGTCGAGGATGTGCGGGATCTCTTCGTCGATGCCGGTCGTCACGGGTGTCGGCGACCTGTCACCAGAAGGCCTTGGTCTGCCGGATGTTGATGCTCTGCAGGATCCCCAATCCGGCGGCCATGCTCACGAGCGAGGCGCCGCCGTGGGTCACGAATGGCAGCGGGATCCCGGTGATGGGCATGATCCCGAGGACCATCCCGACGTTGACGATGAGCTGGAACAGGATCATCGAGGCGACACCCGCTGCGAACAGCGTCCCGAACGCGTCGCGCGACCGCCAGCCGGCGACGAGCACCCGCCAGAGCAGGAGCACGAACAGCACGAACATGACCATCGCACCGATGAAACCGAGCTCCTCGGACAGCGTCGCGAAGACGAAGTCGGTAGCCTGCACCGGCAGGATGTCGCCCTGGGTCTGTGTGCCATTCGTCAATCCCTTGCCGAACAGGCCGCCCGCCCCGACCGCGATCTGCGCCTGGTGGAGCTGGAAGCCGGCCCCCTGGATGTCGGGGTTGGCGTTCAGGAAGTCCATCAGCCGCGCCTTCTGGTAATCGCGCAGCAGGTACGTCCACGCGATCGGGACCATCGCCACGATCCCGACTCCCAGAACCACCAGCCAGCGCAGGCTCGCGCCAGACATCCAGAGCATCCCGGCGAGGATCGCCGCGAACACCAGCGACGTCCCGAGGTCGGGCTGGAGCATCACCAGCAGGAGCGGCGGTCCGACGAGCAGGCAGGCGCCGACGATCGACCCGAGCGAGTCGAGCTTGCCCTCACGACCCGCGAGGTAGCTCGCCAGCACGATGATCATGAGGATCTTGGCGATCTCGCTGAACTGGAACGTCAGCGGCCCGATCGCGACCCAGCGCGAAGAACCGCCCACGCCGCTCCCGATGGCGAGGGTCAGCACGAGAAGTCCAAGCTGGAAGGCGTAGATGGGCCAGGCGAGGTTCTTGAGCCAGTGATAGTCGAACACGGTCGCGACGACGAACACGACGACGGCGATTCCCGCCCACATCAAGCCGCGACTGAACGTCGTCCCGGCCTGGAGCGCGACCGAGCCGCCCTCGATGCTGTTGGTATAGGCCATGACCAGGCCGATCGCGACCAGCAGACCGGCGTACGTCGTCAGCTGCAGGTCGAAGGCGCGCCACGCCGCCCCGACGGACTTGGCCGCCCAGTCGGAGACGCGTGCGGGTTCGGCTCGGATGACGCCCATCAGTTGCTCTGGTAGAAGTTGCCGCGTTGGAGCAGGTTCGGGAGCCGGTAATCCTTCTTGATCCCGAAGTGGAGCTGGAGAAAGTACTTCACGATCTCGGTGGCGACGTTGCCCTTCGTCCGCGAATCGTAGGCGAAGGCGAGGACGACGAGCTTCGAATCCGTGCTGTTGAACGACCCGTGCCGCGGGTCACCGGGTACGAACCCGACGAACCAGGAGTGGAACGGGAGCCGGCCCTTGGCGTCGCGGGTGCCGAACTCCGCTGTGCCGGACTTGCCGGCCACCTTCACGGGCAGTTCGACCAGGTTGTAGGTGTGGCGGAGGACGACCGTATTCCGTGCAGCGTTCCGCATGATCCGCAGGACGCTCGGTGGGACGTTCATCTTGCGGATGATCTCTGGCTTGAACGGGCGGACGACTGTCCCGTCGGGGCCAACGATGTCGTGCACGAGCTGTGGCTTGTAGACGGTCCCGCCGTTGGCCAGGGCCGCGTAGGCATTGATCAGCTGGATCGGGGTCACGACGTCGTATCCCTGCCCGATCCCCGCCTGGTAGGTCTCGCCGGGGAAGATCTTCTCGCCCAGTGCGTCCTCTTTCCATTGGTTGGTCGGAACGATCCCGGAAACCTCGCCGGGGAGGTCGATCCCGGTCGGCTGCCCGAAGCCGTACTGCTTCGCCCAGTAGCCGAGGCGGTCGATGCCGAGCTTGCCGGCCATCTGGAAGAAGAACGTGTCGCTCGAGTGGCCGAACCCGCAGTAGATGTTGCAGGCGCCAAAGCCCCTGTGGTTCCAGTCGTAGAACCGGGTCGAACCGAGGGTCAGATAGCCGCGCGTCTGGATCTTCGTCTTGTCGGTGATCTTCTTGTCGGCCAGGGCGCCAGTGCCTGCGACGAGCTTGTAGGTCGAGCCCGGCGGGTAGTGGGCCTGGATCGCGTGGTTGGTCAGGGGCTTGTCGGGGTTGTCGAGCAGCTGCTTGTACGCGGCATTGCTGATGCCGCGCGCGAAGACGTTGTTGTCGTAGGTCGGCAGGCTGACGAGGGCCAGGATCTCCCCGGTCTGCGGGTTCATGGCGATGACCACGCCCCGCTTGATCCCGACCGTCTTCATCGCCCACTTCATGGCCTTCTGTGCGTATTGCTGTTCCTTGGTGTCGATGGTCAGCGTGAGCGAATCGCCTGGTCTGGCCTCCGTGACGGTCTGCAGGACCTGGGTCTTCCGGCCGGCACCGTCGGTCTCGACGCTCTGGGTGCCGTACGTACCGCGTAGCTGCGTCTCGTACTCGGCCTCGATCCCGGCCTTCCCAAGGAGGTCGTCGGGCAGATAACCCTGGGACTTCAGCGTCTTGAGCTGATCACCATTCACGGGCGCGGTGTAGCCGAGGATCTGCGACATGAGTGGACCGTCGATGTATTGCCGGCTGGCTTCGACGGCCACTTCGACGCCGGGCAGGTCCGATGTGGACTCGGAGATGAGGCGAGCCGTCTTTTCGTCCACGTCACTCGCGATCCGGACGAGGTCGAAGCTCGATCCTGGGTTGCCATCGATGGTCGCGTTGATGTCGGCTGCGGTCATACCGAGCAGCGCGGCCAGGCGATCGACGACCGCCGGGCGTTGTTCGATCGGCAGATCGGAGGGCCGTAGCTTGACGACGAACGTCGCCACATTCGTCACGAGGGCGCGGCCGGCTCGGTCGTAGATCAGCCCGCGCGGCGATTGGATCGCCTCGAGTGCAGTCCGGTTCTTGGTGGCGAGCGTCGCCAATCGGCCACCATCGACGATCTGCAGGTAGAACGCACGCGCGGTCAGCCCGCTGACGGCGAGGATCACGATGAGTCCGAATGTGAGGAATCGCGAGAGCGACCGAATCGGTTTCGGGCGATCGTCGAGGAACGCCGTCACCAGTCCATCCGTTCCACGTCGGCGCGTCGATCATGGATGGAGATGACGAGTGGCCCGATGAGTGCGGCCACGACGGTGTCGTAGATCGCACTCGGCAGGATGAGCGCGACCGGATCCGTCACCGGGATCGGCGCCACGAGGGCATTCAGTGCGACGAAATGGATCATCGAGTAGGCCACGCTGAGGAAGAGGGTGGCGATGATCGGCACGACCGGGCGGATCCGAACGAACACGTCGGCGAGAGCGGCCGTCGCTCCCACGCACAGCAGCAGTGCGAAAGAGGTCGAACCGAGCGGTCGCTGCGTGATGACATCGAGTGCGAGGCCCCCCACGAAGGCCCATACCAACCCGGCTTCGAGACCGATCGCCACTGTCACGACGATCCCGAGCACGAGCACCAGGTGCGGTTCCGCTGTCCCGATCCGAAGGTACGGACCAACGGTCAGTTCAAGCAAGGCCGTCACCGTCGCTCCGACCGCGGCAAGCAGCAGGGTCATCGGGTGAGTCGATCCTCGGCGGTTTGGCCGAAGGTCGCGCCCGCCCGCACGGTCCCTCGAGTGACGGTCGAACGGCGGCGACCTCGCTGCGCAGTATCCCACGGACCCCATCCATCGGCAACGAACCGTCGGGCTGGCGGAGTGTGGCTCGAATGTCCGGGATGGGTCCTGTTTCACGTGGAACGTCGGGGGTGACCGATCGATCCGCCAAGGGGTGGCCGTTGCAGCCGGGCGACGCCGAAGTCCAGGGTGTTCGTCAGAGACTCGTGGCTGCCGCAGGGTCCCTGGCACGCCGGTTCCACGTTGAGCGCTCAGAAGGGATCGGGCGTGCCTGGCCGTTGCACGTGAAACGCGGGGTGCACGCCCGGATACGTCGCGGGTAAGTGCCTCGTGACAGACTCGCCGGCATGCCGCTGGAACGGAGGCTGAACGCTCAGCGATGGTAGAATCATGCATCGTGAGACTGATCCGAGCAGGGCACTGAGTGGGCGAAACGATCGCCTGCGCGAATCAAAAGGGCGGCGTCGGGAAGACCACGACGGTCGTGAATCTCGGGAGTTACCTCGCCGTCGCGGGCGAGCGAGTCCTGATCATCGATCTGGACCCTCAGGGGAACGCGACGAGCGGCCTCGGTCTCGACCGCAATTCGATCGATCGCTCCGTCTACGACGCAGTGATCGATGGCGTCCGACTCGGTGAACTGATCGTGTCGGGACCGATCGATGGTCTCGATGTGATCCCGTCGGCCATCGCCTTGGCAGGCGCGGAAGTCGAGCTCGCACCCGTCGAGGGTCGTGAACGCCGGCTACGGCGGCTGCTCGGCGAGATCACGGACGCATACGACTACCTGCTCATCGATTGCCCGCCATCGCTCGGACTTCTGACCGTCAACGCACTCACCGCCGCCGATTCCGTGCTCATCCCGCTCCAATGTGAGTACTACGCCCTGGAAGGACTGACGCAACTGCTCGCAACCCTTGATCTCGTTCGCGACCACCTCAATCCCTCTCTCGTCATGAAGGGCGTCGTGCTGACCATGTTCGATGGTCGGACGAAGCTCTCGGCCGACGTCGCCGCGGAAGTGCGTCGACACCTCGGCCCGCGCGTGTTCGACACGGTCATCCCGCGGAATGTGAGGCTGTCCGAGGCGCCGAGCCATGGGCTGCCGATCACGCGCTACTCCCCCGAGTCCACGGGCGCGATGGCGTATGCCGCATTCGCGACCGAGTTGCGAGCACGGGATGGGCGGGTCACCGGCGATGTAGAGGAGCAGGATGCGATGAAGGTGGCCTCATGACGGCTCGACCGGAACGCCCCCAGGGCCTCGGGCGCGGACTCGCCTCGCTCATCCCTCAACGCAGCCCAGGCCAGCCCACGACCATCGACATCGCCGTCTCCCGGATCCGCGCGAATCCTCATCAGCCTCGCAAGCGATTCGACGCGGACGAACTGGCGTCGCTGACCCAGAGCATCGTCGATCACGGGGTCCTGCAGCCGATCCTGGTGACCGAGACCATCGACGGCTACCAGCTGGTCGCAGGAGAGCGGCGCCTGCGTGCCGCGCAAGCTGCCGGCCTCGAGCGCATCCCGGCGGTGGTCCGGCAGCTCGCCGATCGCGAACAGCTCGAACTCGCACTCGTCGAGAACCTCCAGCGAGAGGACCTCGATCCCCTCGAGACGGCGGAGGCCTATCGACAGCTGATCGAGGAGTTCGGCTTCAGTCAGGATGATGTCGCGACGCGCGTCGGGAAGGCCCGCTCGACGGTCGCGAACACGCTCCGCCTCCTCGACCTCGCACCGGGCGTCCAGGCTGCGGTTGCCGACGGCCGCCTCACCGAGGGCCACGGTCGGGCGCTCGGCGGCCTCGCGGTCGAGCTCCAGGACCGAGTCCTCGACTCCGTGACCGGCCAGGAGCTGTCGGTCCGCCAGACCGAAGAGCTCGTGCGCCGACTACGTGAGCCGAAACCCGAGCCGGCTGGCGCGGTCGCGCGAAGGACCGACCCGGAGCTCGAGCGCGTCGAGGAGGACCTCCGACGCTCACTGGGCACCAAGGTCAGCCTCGCCCGCTCGCGGCGTGGCGGCCGGATCGTCATCGAGTACTACAGCGACGAAGAACTCGGGCGGCTCTACGAGCGCCTGACCGGAGGGACCGCGTGACCGAGGAAGCCACCCGATCGACGGCGGGCGCCGCCACGAACGGCCGAACCAAGCGTGCCAAGGCGGGGGCGTCCGACTATACGGCCGCGAGCATCCAGGTCCTGGAGGGCCTCGAAGCCGTCCGCAAGCGACCGGGCATGTACATCGGGTCGACCGACGCGCGTGGCCTGCACCACCTCGTCTGGGAAGTCGTCGACAACTCGATCGACGAGGCGATGGCGGGCCAGGCGACGACCATCCACGTCACGGTCGCGACCGACGGCAAGGTCACCGTCTCCGATGACGGCCGCGGCGTCCCCGTCGGCAAGCATTCGACCGGCAAGGACGCCCTCGAGGTCGTCCACACCGTCCTCCACGCGGGCGGGAAGTTCGGTGGCGGCGGCTACAAGGTCTCCGGCGGCCTGCACGGCGTCGGCGTCAGCGTCGTCAACGCCCTGTCTTCGTGGATGCGCGTCGAATCCGCACGCGATGGCTCGGTCTGGGCTCAGGAGTACGTCCGCGGCAAGCCGACCGGACCGGTCAAGAAGATCGGGCCGCAGGGCGACCGCCGTGGCACGACGACCAGCTTCCTGGCCGATCCCGAGATGTTCGAGACGACCGAGTTCTCGTTCGACGTCATCAGCCAGCGCCTGCGCGAGTCGGCCTACCTGACCAAGGGCGTGTGGATCACCCTCGTCGACGAGCGCAACGACCGCGAGCGCTCGTTCTACTTCGAGGGCGGCCTCCAGTCGTTCGTGCGCCACCTCAACCGGAACAAGGAAGTCCTCCACTCGAAGCCGATCTACGTCGAGCGGCGGGAGGGCGGGACGGCCGTCGAGGTCGCCCTCCAGTACAACGACACATACACAGAGAACGTTCTGGCATTCGCCAACAACATCAACACGCCCGACGGCGGTACCCACCTGACCGGCTTCCGCGCAGCCCTGACCAGCTCACTCAACGACTGGGCTCGCCGCGCCGGGGTGCTGCGCGACGCTGACGGCAACCTGTCCGGTGACGACGTCCGCGAGGGACTCACCGCGGTCATCAGCGTCAAGCTGACCGATCCGCAGTTCGAGGGCCAGACCAAGGCGAAGCTCGGCAACGCCGAGGTCAAGGGCCAGGTCCAGACAGCCGTCGCCGACAGTCTCGGCCAGTATCTCGACGAGAACCCCGCCGATGGCCGCCGGATCATCGAGAAGTGCCTCACCGCTGCCCGCGCCCGCGAGGCCGCCCGCAAGGCGCGGGACCTCGTCATCCGCAAGGGCGCGCTCGACGGCATGTCGCTGCCGGGCAAGCTGGCCGACTGCCAGGAACGGGATCCGGCCCGCAGCGAGCTCTACCTGGTCGAGGGCGATTCGGCCGGTGGCTCCGCCAAACAGGGCCGCGATCGCCGGTTCCAGGCGATCCTGCCGCTCCGCGGCAAGCTCCTCAACGTCGAGAAGGCCCGTCTCGACAAGATCCTCTCGAGCGAGAACGTCCGCCCGCTGATCATCGCGCTCGGAGCGGGCATCGGCGAGAGCTTCGACCTCGCGAAGCTGCGCTATCACCGGATCATCATCATGACCGACGCCGACGTGGACGGCGCCCACATCCGGACGCTCCTGCTCACGTTCTTCTACCGCCACATGCCGCAGGTCATCGACAACGGCTACCTGTACATCGCCCAGCCGCCGCTCTACCGCGTGAGCACCGGCAAGGTGACGAGGTACGCCCAGAGCGAGAAGGAACGCGACAAGATCATCAAGGACTTCAACGTCAAGAACCTTTCGGTCCAGCGCTTCAAGGGCCTCGGCGAGATGAATGCCGACCAGCTCTGGGAGACGACGATGAACCCGGAGTCGCGGACGCTCCTCCAGGTCGACGGTGACAACGCGTCGCTGGCCGACGAGATCTTCACGATGCTGATGGGCGAGAAGGTCGGGCCGCGCAAGGACTTCATCAAGACCGAGGCACGCAAGGTGCAGAACCTTGACGTCTGAGGCGACCGGCTCCTCGACCACCACGTCCACCCGGCCGGCCATCGAGACGCCGACCGGCCGGTTCGAGTTCGCCGCTCACAACTGCTTCGCCTGCGGCACGCTCAATGCGGGCGGTCTGGGGCTCGACCTCCACGTCGAGCCCGGGCGCTCGTGGGTCACCGCGACGCTCGACCGCCGGTTCGAAGGCTGGGAGGGAGTCGTCCACGGCGGGATCCTGTGCACGATCCTCGATGAGGTGATGGCCTGGGCGCTCGTCGGCGAGGACAACTGGGGCGTCACTGCCCGGATGGCGGTCGAGTTCCGCCGTCCCATCGAGGTCGGCATGCCGATCCGCGCGGAAGGGTGGATCACCCGATCGCGCAAACGGATCGTCGACACGGCTGGCCGCATCGTCGACCCGACCACCGGCGCGGAGCTCGCGACGGCGACCGGTGTCTACGTCGCGGCCAGCCCCGAACGCAAGCGCGACCTGCGCGAGCGCTATGCCTACCGTCCGAGCGATGCGGAGGCCGCACCGTGATCGACAGCCCTGCCCGCAGCGAGGTCACGGAACGTGCGGTCGCCTTCGTCGCGGCCCATCGCGACTCGGCAGAGGCCCTCGGCACGGCACTGGCCGAGTTCACCAACGACCCGGACGGCTTCGCAACGGCCCTGACCGCCGGCCTGCGCACGCTCGCCGATCCCGAATATCTCGAGGGCCAGCAGCGCATCGCGCCCGGCATCGGGCTCGTGTACGGCGTTCGCTGGCCGCTCCTCGCGGCAGTCACCCGCGGTTTCCGCAACGCGACCCGCGGCGATCGGCCGACACCGCTTCTGTTCGTCGCCGACCGACTCTTCCACGAGCCCGAGCTCGAGGCGCGCTGGTTCGCGTTCGGGCTGCTCGAACGGACGCTCGCGGTCGAGACCGAGCGGACCTGGCAGCTCCTCCGCCGCGCCGCGCGCGAGTCGAGTGACTGGATCACGGTCGATTCGCTCGCGCACCCGTATGGCAGGGGCATCATCGCCGAGCCGTATCGCTGGGCCGAGCTCGAGCTCCTCGTCTATAGCCCGTCGCGCTGGGAACGACGCCTCGTCGGTTCGACCATCGCGACGATGCCCCACGTCGACCGGGTCGTCGGTCGCGACCCCGAGGTCGCCGTCCACGCCCTGGCGCTCCTCGCGAGCCTGATGGGCGACGACGAGCCGGACGTCCAGAAGGCGCTGTCGTGGGCGTACCGGGCCATGACGGTCGTCGACCGCGACGCGACCGAGGCCGCCCTCCGCGACCAGACCGCCCGTGCCGCCCGCGACGGCGACGGCCACCGCGCCTGGGTCATCCGCGACACGCTCGCCAAGCTCGACCCGGCGACCGCCACCGACCTGCGCGACCAGCTTGCCGGCATCCGCAAGCGACCCGGCGCCCCGGCCACCTCCGATGCCGCCGAGACCGCCGCCCGCTTCGGCGGCCTGCCCGACCCGACCTCCTTGCCAGAGCCACCGCTATGACCCAACGACCCGACTGGTCTTGCCTTGCGCGTCGCGCGGCGAGTCGAGCGCTAGGCGCCGGCGAGCAAGGGAGCGAACGTAGCCGAAGCTACGTGAGCGAACCGGCGGAGCCGGCAACGACGCGATCGGCCGCCCCGCGGCGCGCCGAAGTGACCGGAGACAGTGAATGACCGACGATCTGGGCGATATCCGATCAATCCGCATCGAGGACGAGATGCGCGTCTCGTACCTCGACTACGCGATGAGCGTCATCGTGTCGCGCGCCCTGCCCGACGTCCGCGACGGCTTCAAGCCCGTCCATCGCCGCATCCTCTACGCGATGGGCGAGATGGGCCTGTCGTCCACCAGCTCGTACCGCAAGTGCGCGGCGATCGTCGGCGAGGTGATGGGCAAGTACCACCCGCACGGCGACAGCGCGCTGTACGACGCGCTGGTGCGGCTGGCCCAGGACTTCTCGATGCGCTATCCGCTGGTCGACGGACAGGGCAACTTCGGCTCGGTCGACGGCGACACCGCGGCCGCCATGCGCTACACCGAGGCGCGCCTGACCGCCATCGCCGGCGAGATGCTCGCCGACATCGACAAGGACACCGTCGACTTCGTCGACAACTACGACGGTACCCAGAAGCAGCCGTCGGTGCTGCCGGCCCGCCTGCCCAACCTGCTGGTCAACGGCAGCTCGGGCATCGCGGTCGGGATGGCGACCAACATCCCGCCCCATCACCTCGGCGAGATCGTCGACGCGACGATCGCCTTCATCGACGATCCGGAGCTGACCTCGGACGACCTCTGCGAGTTCGTGAAGGGACCGGACTTCCCGACCGGGGGGACGATCTATCGCTTCGAACGCCAGCGCAACGCGCTGACCGGCGAGTGGGAGACGGTCGACGCCATCCGCCAGATGTACGCCCACGGTCGTGGCCGGGTCGTCATGCGCGCACAGGTCGCGTTCGAGGATGTCAAGGGCGACCGGACCGCGATCGTCGTGACCGAGCTGCCCTACCAGGTCAACAAGGCGAGCCTGCTCGAGAAGATCGCCGAGCTGGTGAAGGACAAGCGGATCGAGGGCATCGGCGACCTGCGCGACGAGTCCGACCGCGACGGCATGCGCATCTACATCGAGCTCAAGCGCGACGCCAACCCGCACAAGGTCCTCAACAACCTGTTCAAGCACACGCCGATGCAGCTCGCGTTCAACATGAACATGCTCGCGCTCGTCGACGGCCAGCCCCAGACGCTGCCGCTGCGCAGCGTGCTCGTCCACTACATCGAGCACCGCCGCAACATCATCCGGCGGCGCACCGAATTCGACCTCGCCAAGGCGCGCGCCCGCGCGCACATCCTCGAGGGCCTGAAGATCGCCCTCGACAACCTCGACGCGGTGATCAAGACGATCCGCGAGTCGAACGAGGTCGAGGACGCGCGCAACAACCTGATGAGCCGGTTCGACCTGTCCGAGCTCCAGGCCCAGGCCATCCTCGACATGCGGCTCGCCCGGCTGGCCGCCCTCGAGCGCCAGAAGATCGAGGACGAGTACCTCGCGATCATCCAGCTCATCGCCGAGCTCGAGGACATCCTGGCCAACCCGGCCCGGGTCAGCCAGATCATCAAGGACGAGCTGACCGAGCTGAAGCGCAAGTACGCCGGCGAGCGGCGGACCCGCGTCGCCGACGACTCCAGTCGCGAGATGACCGACGAGGACCTCATCGCCGACGAAGATGTCGTCGTGACGATCTCCGGGCGCGGCTACATCAAGCGCCAGCCGGTCGCGACCTACCGTCGCCAGCATCGCGGCGGCAAGGGCATCATCGGCCACGTCACCCGCGAGGAGGACGCGGTCGAGCACCTGCTCGTGGCGAACACCCATCACTGGGCGTTGTTCTTCACCAACCGTGGCCGGGTCTTCTCGGCCAAGGTCCACGCCATCCCCGACGCCAGCCGCCAGGCCAAGGGCATCCCGATCATCAACCTGCCGGGCGTCCAGGTGGAATCGGGTGAGATCCCGATGGCGACCATCACCCTGCCCGACTTCAAGGCGGGCGCCTACCTCGTGCTCGCGACCCGCGCCGGCGTGGTCAAGAAGACGCCGCTCGAGCAGTTCGAGAAGGTCCGCTCGTCGGGCATCCGGGCGATCACCCTGCGCGACGACGACGAGCTGGCCTGGGTCGACGTCTCGACCGGGACGGACGACGTCATCATCGCGACCGCCCAGGGCAAGCTCGCCCGCTTCCACGAGGATGAGGTCCGGCCGATGGGTCGCGACGCGGCCGGTGTCATCGGCATCCGGCTCGCCCGCAAGGGCGATTCGGTGGTGGGCATGAGCGTCGTCCAGCCCGACAGCGACCTGCTCGTGCTCAGCGAGACCGGCTACGGCAAGCGGGTCGGCCTGCACGAGTTCCGGACGATGCACCGCGGCAGCCAGGGCGTCCGGCTGATGAGCCTCGAAGGACGCAAGACCGGCGATATCGCCGCCGTCCAGCAGGTCACCGAGGCCGACGAGGAGCTCCTCCTCATCAGCGCCGGCGGCCAGGTCATCCGGACCGAGACGAACACCATCAACCGCTATTCGTCGCAGGCCCGCGGCGTCATCGTCATGCGCCTGGCCGAAGGCGACCGGGTCGTCGCGATCGCCGCGTTCCGGGCCGGACTTGCGGAGCAGGACGCCATGGGCGACGATGGCGGCCCCGGAACGGACGGCACGAGCCCGGCCGGACCGGCAGCGGGCGGGTGAGGTCGGCGTGACGGCCTTCTCGGCCTTCGGCCCACGGGAGGCGTCGAGCTTGTACGCGGATCAATTCGAGATCTACAGCGGCAACTCGAACCCGGATCTCGCCCGGAAGATCTGCCGCTACCTCGGCTCGGAGCCGGGCAAGCTGGAAGTCTTCCAGTTCGCCAACGAGAACATCTTCGTCAAGATCCTGGAGAACGTCCGCGAGAAGGACGTCTTCATCGTCCAGCCGACCTGCCACCCGGTCAACCAGTCGATCATGGAACTGCTGATCATGATCGACGCCTTCAAGCGGGCCAGCGCGGGCCGGATCACCGCGGTCATCCCGTACTACGCCTACGGGCGGTCGGACAAGAAGGACCAGCCCCGCGTCCCGATCACGGCCCGGCTCATCGCCGACATGATCACCGTGGCCGGCGCGGACCGGGTCCTGACCATGGACCTCCACCAGGGCCAGATCCAGGGCTTCTTCAACATCCCGGTCGATGAGCTGACCGCGGTCCACATGCTCAGCAACTACTACCGCCACAAGCACATCGAGGACCCGGTCGTCGTCACCGACCTCGGCTTCGCCAAGCGTGCCCGGGCGTTCGCCGAGCTGCTGGACGCGCCGCTGGCGATCATCGAGAAGCGCCGGGTCGGCAACCTCGACCGGGCCGAGCTGATGAACGTCATCGGCGAGGTCAAGGGCAAGCGCGCGATCATCGTCGACGACGAGATCGACACCGCCGGGACGCTGGTCGAGATCACCCGCGCGCTCGAGCGCGAAGGAGTGACCGAGATCTACGCCTGCGCCACTCACGGCGTCCTGTCCGACCCGGCCATCGACCGGATCGCCGCGTCGAGCGTCCGCGAGGTCGTCCTGACCGACTCGGTGCCGCTGCCCACCCGCAAGCAACTGGCCAAGATCACGACCCTGTCGGTCGCGCCACTCATCGGCGAGGCGATCCGCCGGATCCATCGCGGCGAGTCGGTCGGAGCGCTGTTCTCGAGCGAGGTCTCCCTCACGCAGGAGATGCTGCTATGGGAGGATGGCTCCGAGGGAACGCTCGACACCCGCGGCGTCGACGGCGAAGTCGACGGCGACGCGATCCCCACCGCCGCGACGGCGGCAGTCCAGGCAGGAGACCGATGACCCTCCAGCTCCACAAGCCCGACGGCCAGGGCGGCCTCGAGCCGGTCGCCGACCCGCCCCAGGATTGGCGCGACCAGCTCCAGTCCAGCCGCTGGGGCACGGGGCTCCGCGGCGACAAGCTGCCAAAGCTCGGCAACCCGGAGATGAACCCGACGTCGCGGTTCCACTCGGTGCTGTTCTGGCTCGCCCTCGGCTTCGCGACCTTCGCCATCATCGCCGTGGGCTACGGGATCGGCTTCTGGAGCTTCGCCGCGACGACCTGACGCTCGGGCGGGCTCGAGCGCGGCCTCGCCTATACTCAGGCGTGTCATGAGATTCCTGAACCGATTCGTCGACTCGAACGACCGCGAGATCCGACGCCTGCTCCCCCTGGTCGACGAGACGAACGCGCTCGAAACCGAATACGAAGCGCTGTCGGACGACGAGATCCGCGCCAATTTCGCCGAGCTGAAGGCGGAGGTCGTGGAGGCCGCCGAGCCCGACGAGCCGTCCGAGGACGAGCTCCACCACCCCGACCTCGAGCGCCGACGCGAGTTGAAGGCCGACCGTCGCAAGCGCGAGAATGCACGCCTGCAGAAGGCCCTCGACGACGTCCTGCCCGAGGTCTTCGCGATGACCCGCGAGGCGATGAAGCGGACGCTCGGGATGCGCCACTTCGACGTCCAGCTCGAGGGAGCCGCCGTCCTCCACCAGGGCAAGATCGCCGAGATGCGGACCGGCGAGGGCAAGACGCTCGTGGCCCCACTGGCCGCGATCCTGAACTCGATGTCCGGCCGGGGCGTCCACGTCGTCACGGTCAACGACTACCTGGCCCGGCGCGACCCGCAGTGGATGGGTCCGGTCTTCCACTTCCTGGGCGTCAGCGTCGGGATGATCACCCACGACGCGTCGTTCGTCTTCGAACCCGGCTACCCGACGAACGATGAGCGCCTCATCAACCTTCGTCCGGTCACCCGCCGCGAGGCCTACGCCGCCGACATCACCTACGGCACCAACAACGAATACGGCTTCGACTACCTCCGCGACAACATGGTCCTCGAGCTCGACCAGCGGGTCCAGCGCGAGCGCTACTTCGCGATCGTGGACGAGGTCGACAACATCCTCATCGACGAGGCGCGCACGCCGCTGATCATCAGCGGCCAGGCCGAGGAGTCGGCCGACCTGTACTTCACCTTCGCCCGGCTCGTGCCCCGCATGAAGGAACGACCCGAGGGCGAGGAAGAGGGCGGCGACTACTTCATCGACCTCAAGGACAAGGCCGTCTCCTCGACCGAGGAGGGTGTCGAGAAGATGGAGGGCTGGCTCGGCATCGAGAACCTGTACGACGCCGACCCGCGCCTCGCCCGCCACTTCGAGCAGGCGCTGCGCGCCCACGCGCTGTACAAGCGCGACCGCGACTACATCGTCAAGGACGGCGAGATCGTCATCGTCGACGAGTTCACCGGTCGCCAGATGCCGGGTCGGCGCTGGAGCGAGGGCCTGCACCAGGCCATCGAGGCGAAGGAGGGGCTGCGCGTCCAGCGCGAGAGCGTCACCCTCGCGACGATCACCTTCCAGAACTACTTCCGCCTCTACGACAAGCTGTCCGGGATGACCGGCACGGCGATGACCGAGGCCGAGGAGCTGCACAAGATCTACAAGCTCGAGGTCGTGGCCATCCCGACCCACCGCGAGATGGTCCGCGACGATTTCGCGGACCTCGTGTATCGCGACGAGCCGGCGAAGTACAACGCGGTCATCGAGGAGATCGTCGAGATGACCGAGGAGGGTCGGCCGGTCCTCGTCGGCACCGTGTCGGTCGAGAAGTCCGAGATGCTCTCGACCATGCTCAAGCGTCGCGGGATCAAGCACGAGACCCTCAACGCGAAATTCCACGAGAAGGAAGCCCCGATCGTCGCGCAGGCCGGACGGACGGGCGCAGTGACCATCGCCACCAATATGGCTGGCCGAGGCACGGACATCCTGCTCGGCGGCAACCCAGCCGGCCTCGCCTCGGAGACGCTCCACAAGCGCGGCCTGAACCCGGCCGAGGTCGACAAGGAGATCTACGAGGCGGCCCTGGCCGAGGCCAAGGCGATCACCGAGGCGGAGCACGACCGGGTCGTGGCCGCCGGCGGCCTGCACATCATCGGCACCGAGCGGCACGACTCGCGCCGGATCGACAACCAGCTGCGCGGCCGTGCCGGTCGCCAGGGCGACCCGGGCTCGTCGCGCTTCTACCTCTCGCTCGACGACGACCTGATGAAGCGGTTCGCCAGTGAGCGGGTCACCGGGCTCATGGAGCGGCTCGGCCTCGACGACGACGTGGCCATCGAATCGCGGATGGTGTCCAAGACCATCGAGTCGGCGCAGAGCCGCGTCGAGGGCTTCAACTTCGACATCCGCAAGCGCGTCGTCGAGTACGACGACGTGATCAACAAGCAGCGCGAGACCATCTACGCCGAGCGCGACAAGGTCCTCCACAACGAGGACCTCACCGAGACGGTCCAGTCTTTCCTCGACGACGAGGTCGAGTCGCTCGCCGACAGCCACCTCGTGGGCGAGGATCCCGGCGAGTGGAACCTCGACGGCCTGTCCGCCGCGCTCGTCGCGATGGGCCTGGCCGGCGAAGGCACGTCCGCGGACGACCTGTGGGAGCTGCGCAGCAAGGACACGATCAGCGAGCACATCCGCGACCTGGCCGATGAGCAGCTCGCCGCCAAGGCCGCCGAGGTCGGCGAAGAGGACTGGAAGACGGTCGAGCGCCTCGTCCTCATCCGGACCATCGACTCGCTCTGGGTCGAGCATCTCACCGAGCTCGACGATATGCGGCGCGGCATCGGCCTGCGCGGCTACGCGCAGCAGGATCCGCTCAACGAGTTCAAGCGCGAGGCCTTCCAGCTGTACGACGAGCTGCGCGGCCTGATCCGTCACGGCGTGGCCAGCTCCATCTTTCGGGTGACCGTGACCCGCCAGCCGGCCGAGCCGGCCGGTGGTGACCCGGCTGTGGCAGCCTCGCTCGCCCGGGGTGCGGCATCGCTGGCCGGCGGCAACGGCTCGAACGGGTCGCGGACCGGGGGAGCGGTGGCGCCCGGTGCACCGGGCGGCGATCTGGTCGCGGCCGGCGCGGCGACCACCGCTGCCGGCGGTTCGGCGATCCTGCGGGGCGGACCGACTGCGCCGGCCCCCCGGCCGATGCGCGAATCGCTCGGCGACGAGCCGGTCGTGGCGTCCGGCGGCGGCTCAGGCCCATCGGCCGCGGGACCCAAGCCGGGCTTCACCCCGTCGGGTGCCCGGATCGGGCGCAACGACCCCTGCTGGTGCGGGTCCGGCGCGAAATACAAGAAGTGCCACGGTCGCTGACGACATCGCGCGCGGATCATCCACAGCGCACCCGGTGAAAGAGCGTTCGGTCGCGCGCGACCTCGGTCTGGTCATCCTGCTCGGCTGTCTCGGGCTGGCGGCCGTCGCCGGGTACACGACCTATCGGGTCTGGGCACAGGGCCAGCTCGACCAGCAGCGACCCGCTGACGCGATCGTGGTCATGGGCGCTGCCCAGTACGACGGCCGACCGTCGCCGATCTTCGCCGCTCGCCTGGATCACGCGGTGGACCTCTACCACGCGGGCGTCGCACCGGTCCTCGTCGTGACCGGTGGCAAGGCCGATGGGGACAGGACGACCGAGGCTGCCACCGCACGTGCCTACGCGATCGCCCGGGGAGTGCCGGCCCAGGCGATCCTCTTGGAAGACCAGAGCCGGACGACGCAGGAGTCGATCCGCTCGGTGAGCACGCTGCTGCGCAAGCACGGTCTCGGCAAGGCGGTCTTCGTCTCGGACCGGCCGCACATGCTCCGCGTGCTGAGGATGGCCCGCGACGAGGGCATCGACGCGTGGGGCTCACCGACCGCCACGAGCCCCATCGAGAACGATCCCGTCGGCCGGATGGACGCTACGGTCCACGAACTCGGGGCGCTGGCGCGCTACTTCCTGGCGGGTAATGGGGAATAGGCCGTTCCCCCAGGCGCTCCAGTCATCACAGAACCGTTTTCCCTCTTGGCGGCGCGGGTTTGGCCCCGTATACTGTGCCAAAACCCGCACTTATCGGGCCTGCCCCAGGGCCCGGAGTCACGTCCGCACCGGTCCCGGTTCGCCCTGCCCAGTATCAGAGAGAGGGAGCCCGTGAAGCAGGCCGAGGAAGCATCGTTCGTCGATCTCATCGCCTGCGAGCGTGACTGCCGTTCCTGCAGCTATGCCGCGGCCCTCGACTGCGACGGCAACTGTGGCGTCTGCCCGCACAACTCCTACTGCCCCTGCGTGAACCCCGTCGTCGCCCGAAGCAAGACGGCGCTGCGGCTCATCGAGCTGCGCCCGATCCTGCTCCAGGATCTGCAGGCCCGGAACTAGGTGGAAGCCGCCGCCATCCGAGACCTGGCTGAACGGATCCGGTCGACCTCGGGGCATCTTTGACCTCGAGACCAAAGAGGCGCGCGTCGCCGATATCGAGGCGCTGACCCAGGCAGCCGGGTTCTGGGACGACGGGCGCTCCGCCCAGAAGGTCCTGCGCGAGGCTGACGGCCTCCGTTCGGAGATCGCCACGTGGCAGGATCTGCTGGCCCGTGCCGACGACCTCCTCGCCGCGGTCGACCTGCTCTACGAAGCACCCGATGCCGAGCTCGAGGCCGAGCTCGAGCGCGATTTCGCCACTCTCGAGACCGACTTCAAGCGCGAACGCACCGCGCTCATGTTCGCCGGCGAGCACGACGAGCGACCGGCCCTGCTGTCCATCAGCGCGGGCGCCGGTGGCACGGAGGCGACCGACTGGACCGAGATGCTCCTCCGGATGTACCTGCGCTGGGCAGAGCGCCACCGCTTCCCGACCGAGATCCTCGACCAGCAGGAAGGCGAGCAGGCCGGCCTCAAGAGCGTCACGGTCGCGGTCAACGGCCGACGCGCCTACGGCTGGCTGCGTGCAGAGCGCGGCGTCCATCGCCTGGTCCGGATCAGCCCGTTCGACTCGCAGAACCGGCGCCAGACGACGTTCGCCCTGGTCGAGGTGCTGCCGGAGGCCGACGACGACGTCGAGATCGAGCTCGACTGGGACCAGATCCGGGTCGACACCTTCCGCTCGCAGGGCGCCGGCGGCCAGCACGTCAACAAGACCGACTCGGCGGTGCGCCTGACCGACCTCAGGACGGGGATCGTCGCCCAGAGCCAGAACGAGCGCAGCCAGACCCAGAACAAGGAGATGGCGATCAAGGTCCTCAAGTCCCGACTGCTCGAGCGCGCGCTCGAGGAGAAGGAGGAAGAGGTCCGCAAGCTCAAGGGCGAGCACGTCGAAGCCGGCTGGGGCAACCAGATCCGGAGCTACGTGCTGCACCCGTACCAGATGGTCAAGGACCTGCGGACGAACTACGAGACCGGCAACACGGGCGCCGTCCTCGACGGCGACCTCGATGCGTTCATGCAGGCGGAGCTCGAGCGGAACATCGGTGAAGAGGCCCTGACCTCGTGACCGCGGACGCCCGGACGGTCGCGGCGGCGCGAGGACTGACCGTCCGGCCGGCGCGGATCGAGGACATCCCGGCCTGCGCGGACATCTGGCGCCTTGCCATCAACGACTACATCGGGCGCCTCGGCCAGTCCGAGCTGCCCCGCGAATTCGGTCCGCTGACACGCCTGTACGCCCACCTCCAGTCGACCGACCCGGATCGGTTCATCGTCGCCACCCGTCCGGCCGACCCCGAGGAGATCGTCGCCTTCGCGGCGGCGACCGTGCGCGAGCGCCTGTGGTACCTGTCGATGCTGTTCGTCCTGCCCGAGTTCCAGGGGTCGGGCCTCGGTCGCGAGCTGGTCGGTCGCATCATGCCGACCGATCCGGGCATGGTCCGGGCGGTCGCCGCGGACAGCGCCCAGCCGATCTCGAACGCGCTGTACGCCAAGCTCGGCATGGTGCCGCGCATGCCGTTGCTGAACCTGTCCGGGCTGCCCCAGCGACCCGAGGCGTTCGGCGAGCTGCCGTCGGGCGTCGTCCCGCTCGCGTTCGACGAGATCGCCGCCGGCCCTCCGGGCGGCCAGGGCCATCGCCTCCTGACCGAGGCGGTCGACGCGCTCGATCGCGAGCTGCTCGGGGTCGCCCATCCGATCGACCACCGGTTCCTGCGCAGCGAATTGCGCCACGGCTGGCTGTACCGGGGTCCGGACGGCACGCCCGTCGGTTACGGCTACGCGGGCGAGGCCGGACGGGTCGGCCCGGTGGCGGTCCGTGACCAAGCGCTGCTCGGGCCGGTCCTCGGGCACCTGACCTCGGTCGTCGTGCCGCGCGGGGCATTCGCGATGTGGGTCGGTGGCGCGGCCGACCGGGCGGTCGTGACGGCGCTCGCGGCCGGCTTCCGGCTCGATACCTTCCCGGTCCTGCTGTGCTGGGACGAATCGTTCGCGGACTTCTCGCGCTACCTGCCCGGGTCGCCGGGCCTGCTCTAGGCAGCGCCGGCCCGGACGAAGGTCCGGTGCGAGGATGCACCGGATGTCTCGTTTGCCGGGTCGCCGCCCGGGTGGTAGCCTCGACTCCGATGTGGCTCCCTTATTGCCGTGCCCGCGGACGGAGTCGGAGATCGTGACGATCGGCGGCACCGACCGCCGGAAGCCTCGCCCGCGGAGCCGAATGTGACCGTCGCCCCAGCGCGGAGCGCCTCCCGCTCCATCCGAAGCCGCGTCCTTGGCCGAAGCCGTGATCAGGCCAAGCAGGAACGAGCCGTCCTCGTCCTGCACGACGTGACCAAGGAGTACCCGAACGGCAAGGTCGCCCTGCGCGACGTCGACCTGGTCATCCCCGAGGGCGACTTCGTCTTCCTGGTCGGGCCGTCCGGAGCCGGCAAGTCCACCCTCATCAAGCTGCTCATCCGCGACGAGGTCGCGACCAGGGGAGCGGTCGTCCTGGACGGCCAGGATGTGGCCAAGCTCGGCCGGCGCCAGGTCCCCAAGATGCGGCGCAAGATCGGCATCATCTTCCAGGACTTCAAGCT
Organism: uncultured Chloroflexia bacterium; assembly: GCA_963782715.1. Classification (GTDB taxonomy): domain Bacteria; phylum Chloroflexota; class Limnocylindria; order Limnocylindrales; family CSP1-4; genus SPCO01. The sequence goes on along the minus strand of CAWAKU010000005.1, from coordinate 133,059 downwards.
GCTGCCGTCCAAGACGGTCTGGGAGAACGTCGCCTTTGCGCTCGAGGTGACCGGCACGCCCCGGCGCAAGATCCGGCCGGCCGTGGACCGCGTCCTCGCCCTCGTCGGATTGACCCAGCAGGCCCAGCAGACGCCGTCACAGCTGTCCGGCGGCGAGCAGCAGCGGACGGCGATCGCCCGCGCGCTCGTCCACGACCCGCGGCTGATCATCGCCGACGAACCGACCGGTAACCTCGACCCGCTCATCAGCTGGGAGATCCTGCAGCTCCTGCTGCGGATCAACGAGCTTGGGGTGACGGTGATGATGGCGACCCACAACGCCGAGGTCGTGACCGCCCTGCGCAAGCGCGTCGTCGCGCTCGAGGAAGGCCGGATCATCCGCGACGAGGTCGGTGGCGCCTACCACCGCGAGGACTGAGCGATGATCTCGTTCGTCCTGTTCAGCCTCACCCGCGCCTGGCAGGGCTTCTGGCGCAACGCGGTCATGAGCCTCGCCGCCACCGCGACGATGGTCCTGATGCTCCTGCTCCTGGCCGGCTTCTGGATCATCCAGACGGGCCTCCTGGCCGGCCTCCAGTTCACCGAGCAGAAAGTGGAGGTCGTCGCCTATCTCCAGCCCAATGCGACCGACACGCAGGTAGCCGCGCTGACGACCCAGCTCAAGGCGATGCCCCAGGTGGCCTCGGTGGCGTACGTCAGCCGGGATGATGCGCTCACCCGGTTCCGCGCATCCATGCAGGCGCAGGGTCGCGAGGATCTCACCCGCTATCTCGATGCGAACCCGCTGTACGCGAGCATGGAAGTCAAGCTCGTCGATCCGTCGCAGGTCCGGATCGTGGGTGACGCCCTGCGCGGCGACCCGAGCGTCCGCAACGTGATCAACATCGAAGACTTGGTCGAACGCGTGCTGACCGTCACCAGCATCCTCCGGACGGCCGGCACGGTCGTCCTCGTGATCGTCGGGGTCATCGCCCTGTTCATCATCATCAACACCATCCGGCTGGCCGTCCTCGCGCGCGCCGAGGAGATCGAGGTCATGCGCCTCGTCGGTGCCTCTGACGCGTTCATCCGCTGGCCGTTCGTGTTCGAGGGCGCGTTCGTCGGGTTGCTCGGGGCGCTCCTGACGCTCGGCATCCTGGCCGCGGTCGCCGACCCGCTCAGCGCGTTCATGGCCGACTTCTTCCGCGTCCTGCCGCTGCAGTTCGGGTCGCTCACCCGCGACCTCGTCGCGCTGGTCATGGGCGCGGGCGTCGGGCTCGGCATCCTCGGCTCGTGGCTGTCTGTCCGGACCTACCTCATCCGCTGACGGTCCCTGAACGTAGGGTCATCCGAGGCCTCCTCGGGAGACCCGTTGTACCCTGAGCGCCCTTCCCCGACACGACACGCAGGACGGAACAGAAAGATGGCTCTTGCCGACCCCGACGCCCCCACGCAAGAGCCCGATCCACCGCCACTGACCACCGCGCCAACGTCGATGTCGCGAGTCGACGGCCAGGCACCCCGCCGCCGGCTGCCCCTCCTGTCGGTTTCCATCGCGATCGTCGCGATCCTGGCCGGGTCCGCCCTGTTCATCTCGGGCTATACGGTCGGCCGCCAGGCCAGCGCGAACCCCGGGACACCGACCTCGGAGGCGGCCGCGTTCCAGCCGTTCTGGGAGACCTACCACTCCATCAACGACCGGTATGCCGGTGGGGCCGTCGATCGGACGACACTCATCCAGGGCGCCATTCGCGGGATGATCGGGTCGCTCGGCGACCCGTTCTCGACCTACCTGTCGTCCGAGGAATACCGCCAGAGCCTGCAGGGCATCAGCGGCCAGTTCGAGGGGATCGGGGCCGAGATCACCTCCAAGGCAAAGGACGGGACGGAAGGCTGCACGCCTCTGGGTCCGGACTGTCGCCTCGTCGTGACGCGACCGCTGCCCGGATCACCCGCCGAGGCGGCCGGCATCCTGGCCGGCGATGTCGTCGTGTCCATCGACGGAGCCTCGCTCGACGGCTTGACCGTGGATGCCGCTCGCGACCGCATCCGCGGGCCGAAGGGCAGCATCGTGAAGGTCAGCCTCGAACGGAAGGGCACGCCGCTCGACATCAGCATCACCCGCGACATCGTCCAGGAACAGGAAGTCGAGAGCAAGGCGCTGGCCGGCGACACCGTCGGCTACCTGCGCGTGTCCGGCTTCTCGGACGCCGCGGCCGACCAGGCCGTCCAGGCCCTCAAGGACCACCTGGCCGCGGGCCGGACGAAGTTCATCCTCGACCTGCGCGGCAATCCCGGCGGCTACGTGACCGCGGCGCGCAAGATCGCCAGCCAGTTCATCGGCTCGGGCGTCCTCTTCTGGGAGCAGGACGCCCAGGGCAAGCAGGTCCCCACGAACGCCCTCGGTGACGGAATCGCGACAGACCCGAAGCTGCAGCTCGTCGTCATCGTCGACGGCGGCAGCGCGTCGGCGAGCGAGATCGTCGCGGGAGCCCTGCAGGACACCAAGCGAGCCACGCTCGTCGGGCAGCAATCCTATGGCAAGGGCACCGTCCAGCAATGGCAGGAGCTGTCGGGCGACGGCGGCGCATTCAAGCTGACCGTGGCGCGCTGGTTGACGCCCGACAAGCGCTGGATCCACAAGGTCGGGCTGACGCCGGACGACGTGGTGACCCTGCCTGACCCGGTCCCTGCCGGGACTGACCCGGATCTCGACAAGGCGCTCGAGGTCCTTGGCGCGGCGACGGCCGGCCTGACGATTCGCCCGGCCGCCTGACGGGGCCGGATCCGCACTCTTGCGCACACCTCGCCCATCGGGTACGGTTCTTGGGAACGAAAGGAGGTGATGTGCAGTGATAGACAGTAGTAGCTGCACCACCTCGCAGGAGATGGCCGTTTAGTCGGACACCCTGTGGGTGGCTAAGCACTCGGACGCCGGCCCGCATCGGGCCGGCGTTCGTGCGTCCCAGGCCCGTTCGAAGGAGCCCCTCTCATGGGCGACGAGATCACCGTCGCACTCAATCGAAGAGCCCGCCACGACTTCACCATCGACGAGACGTTCGAGGCCGGCATCGTCCTGACCGGGACGGAGATCAAGTCGCTCCGGGCCGGCAAGGCCAACCTGTCCAACGCCTATGCCCGCGTGGAACGCGGCGAGGCATGGCTCATCGGTGCCGACATCGCTCCGTTCGAGGGCGGCAATCGCTACAACCACGAACCCAAGCGGACCCGCAAGCTCCTTCTCCATCGTTCCCAGATCGACGAGCTGCTCGGCCGCGCCAAGGCGAAGGGCCAGACGATCGTCCCGCTCCGGCTGTACATCAACGAGCGCGGCCGGGCCAAGATCGAGCTCGGTCTCGCCCGTGGCAAGCAGCTCCACGACCGTCGCCGCGACATCGCCGACCGCGACGCCCAGCGCGACGTCGCGCGCGAGCTGGCGGACTCCCAGCGGGGGCGGTAGCGGCATGGACCCCTCGGCCATCCCCGGCCGGCTGCGCATCGGTCCCGTCATCGAGGCGGTCGATGCCCATGCGGCCGGCGAACCGGGTCGGGTCATCGTCAGTGGCGTGGAGGGCGTGCCTGGTGGCTCGATGTTCGAGGCGATGACGTGGCTCCAGGCCAATCGCGACGATCTCCGCCTGCGGATGCTGCGCGAGCCGCGCGGCTACCCGGCCGCCAACTGCAATCTCGTCCTGCCGTCGTCGAACCCCGCTGCTGCGGCGGGCTACGTGATCATGGAGCAGGTCGAGTATCCGGGGATGTCCGGCACGAACACGATGTGCGTGGTGACCGTCCTGCTCGAGACGGGCCGGCTGCCGATGACCGAACCGATCACCGAGCTGACCCTCGAGTCGCCCGCCGGGCTCATCCGCGTCACTGCCGACTGCGCCGACGGCAAGGTCCGGGGCGTCACCTTCCGCAACGTGCCCGCGTTCGCGACGCATATCGACGCGCCGGTCGAGGTGCCGCACCTTGGCACGGTCCTCGTGGACGTGGCCTACGGCGGGATGTTCTACGTCATCGCCGATGCCGGGCGGTTCGGGCTCAGGCTCACCCCGGACGAGGGCGCCGACATCGTGCGCATCACCGAGATGATCAAGGCCGCCGCCAACGAGCAGCTGCCGGTCGTCCACCCGGAGCAGCCGGGCTTCGCGGGCATCACCATCGGACAGCTGAGCGGGCCGGCGCACGACCCGGCCAACAGCATGCGGAACGTGGTGACCGTGTCGACCGGCACGCTCGACTGGGACAGGCCCGCGACCTGGACGGGCGCCATCGACCGCTCGCCGTGCGGCACCGGGACGTCGGCCCGGATGGCGACTCTTCACGCCAGGGGTCAGCTGGGCGTCGGCGACGCGTTCCGTCACGAGGGCATCCTCGGCACGGTCTTCACCGGGCGCGTGGTCGAGATGACCCAGGTCGGGCAGCACCGGGCCATCGTCCCGACCATCACCGGCCAGGCCTGGATCACCGGCTTCGCGTCGTACGTCGTGGACCCGACCGATCCGTTCCCCGACGGCTTCACGATCGGCGACATCTGGGCGTGAAGTCCGGGTTCATCGTCACTACGGGCGACCCGCGAGCCGCCGCGGACCTTGCCGCCGAGGCGGAGGCGGCCGGCTGGGACGGCGTCTTCTCCTGGGATGGCATCGCCATCGGCGAGGGCGACATCTACGACCCGTGGGTCGTCCTGACCGCGATGGCGATGCGGACCGAGCGCGTCCGTCTCGGGGCGATCGTGACGCCGCCATCGCGGCGACGGCCATGGAAGCTCGCCAGGGAGACGATGACTCTCGATCGACTCTCGAACGGGCGGCTCGTCCTGCCGGTCGGGCTCGGGGCGCTGGACGACGGGGCGTTCGGGAACGTCGGTGAACCGACCGAGCCCAAGGTCCGGGCCGAGATGCTCGACGAGTCGCTGGCCATCCTCGAGGGCCTGTGGTCGGCGAGCCGTTCGCGCTTCGACGGACGCCACTACCGGTTCGGGCCGATGACCTTCCGTCCGACGCCGGTCCAGCGGCCGCGCATCCCGATCTGGGTCGTCGGCGCCTGGCCGCGCGAGCGGTCCGTGCGGCGGGCGCTGCGGTTCGACGGGATCCTGCCCCAGACGAGCGATCCGGACGCGATCCGCGCTGTGACGGCGTTCGTCGCGCGCGAGCGGTCGGCGACCGGCCCGTTCGACATCGTCGTCGAGGGCACCTCGCCGCACGATGCCGAAGATGCGTGGGGCGCGGTCCGACCGCTGGCCGACGCCGGCGCGACGTGGTGGCTGGAGGCCGACTGGAGCGGCGCGACGGTGGACTCGCTGCGGCGGCGGATCGCCGCCGGGCCTCCGACCCTCAGGGCGTGAACGGATAGCAGCCGTCGAACACGATCCCTGATGCAAGGTACGGGTCGGCGAAGGTCCCCGCGTGATCCGAGGGTCGGATCTGACCGAGGGTCACCGTTTCGCCGGCACGCGCCACGACCGAGCCGTGCTCGTTGACGAGTGCCGCGGCCGGATCGAACCGGACGGTGAACCCGCCCGGCCACACGACCGACAGGTGACTGCCGCCCGCGCCTTCGAGCCAGACCGGCTCGGGTCGTCCACCCAGTTCGCCGCGCAGGATCCCGACGACCGGATCGGTCAGCCCGAACGCCGGACAGACGACCGGGTTGCCATCGATCTCGGTGATGACCGTGAACGTCCGCAAGCCGTCCGGACCCGTGCTGATGACGCTGTGCCTCGCCGGCCCGTTGTCCGAGCAGCCCGCGATCAGCGCGGCGATCAGCAGAAGGACGGCTGCAGCGCGCCGACCGGACGCCACCGAAGCCAGTAGCGGCCATTGAGCGGCATCCCGCGCGCGACGCATCGCCGCAATCGTAGCGGGCGCCCGTCAGCGGCTGACGGCACTCCGGAGGCTGCCGACTGCTCGGCCGACACGCGACGGCTCAACGACCAGGTCCGCGGCGATCGGGTCCAGGCTCGCCCGTGCATACAGGACGACGCCGACGCCCGTGACCACCGCGCACAGCAGGAGACCGGTCGTGACGTTCACCAGCCCGACCTGGAGCAGGATGCTCATCGTGAACGCGGCGACGATGCCGCGGGCGCCGGTGACGGCGTTCCAGCCGGCCATCGCCGCGGCGCGCGACTCGATCGAGGTGTGGTCGCTGACCGCGGCCGCGATGCCGACGTCGATCGAGGCGCTCGCCGCGCCGGCCCCGACCGCCGCCACCCACAGGACGCGCACGTCCGGCGCGAGGGCATAGGCGATGAGCGCGATGAGCCCGAGCGTGCTCCCGATGCGCATCGCGACCAGCGGCCCGAACCGGTCCGCCACGGCACCGAAGACGAGGAAGAAGACCGTGGTGGCGCCAGCCGTCATGATCCCGATGACGCCCACATCGCTGAGCGACAGGTCGAGCCGGTCGACGTTGACGATCGCGTACAGCGGCGCGGCCGCGATGAGCCCGCCGCCATAGAAGCCCTGGGCGACGGCGATCCGCGACAGGACCGGCCGGTTGCGCAGTGCCTGGATGGACTCGCGAGCCGAAAAGCGGGTCAGCGGCGGCGCGGTCGGAGCGCGCAGGCCTGCGTAGGCGAACGCGCACACGAGACCGACGAGGCCGGCCAGGGCGACGGCGGTCAGCCCGCCGAGCTGGTCGGCGATAACGCCACCGGCGAGGGCGGCCAGTGCCGCCGCCGCGGCTCGGACCGAGCCCTGCAACCCGACGAGCCGACCGCGGATGCGAGCCGGATACATGGACCCCCAGAGCCGGAGGTAGAAGGGGCTCGACAGGGCCAGGCTGAGCCAGAAGACGAAGGTCACCCCGATCAGGACCGGCGGCACCGAGAAGAACACCAGCAGGAGCAGCGACGCCGCGCCGACACCACGGATCAGTGAGAGCTGCCTGGGCGAACCAGGGCCGACCCGGCCGGCGAAAGCACCCAGCAGGTTGGCGACGAAGGGCGCCGCCGCGAGGGCAGCCAGACCGACCGGCTCGAGCCCACCGCGCCGGGCGATGGTCGGCAGCAAGGTCGTGACAAGGGCCGCCGTCACCCCGACGCCGATCGCCGACGCCAGGTCGAGCGCGAGGTTGCGCCCGACCGCGCGCTGATGGCGCGTCGTCGATGGAAGCGATGGCCGGAACACGGCGTACCTCGAAGCAGCCCGTCCGGCCTGCGAGGTGAGCTGTCGGGCTCGGCGTTGGGTTCGCCGTCGCGTTCGTCGCGTTTCGCCCCGGGGATGTGGGTCCCCCGCCCTCTGTCGAGAGGTTCGGCCAGAGACAACCTTACCAGCCGGGGCGGTTCGCCGGCGATGGGCCGTTGGTCAGACCCGCAAGTCCCGGTCGGTGATATCATCCCGCGTCCGAGCCGGTTCTCGGACCTGTGGGGATGTGTGGTTTCGACAGGGCCCAGCTACCGGGGAACGCGAGCCGAGGACGCCACTGGGCCTCGTAAATCACGTGGCAAAAAGAAGTACCTGGCAACCGCCAGTCGACTCTCGCTCTCGCTGCTTAGGCAGTAGAGTGAGCGTGGAAGCTGCCTCCGCCTCGCGGGTAGTGGAAGCGTCATCTAGCGGGGCTGCGATCCGGACAAGCGTCACGTAGTCCGGAGTCAAGCCCGATCTAGGGGCACGTGACTGGATCGCCCGGCAGAGTGCCGATGCCCGTCCGGGCGATCGACGACAAACCATCGGACACGCTCGTAGTGGTCTCCGGCGAAGGGTTCTGGACGGGGAGTTCGACTCTCCCCCATCTCCACCACCACTCTTTCGCGACGGTCGTGTTGTGGCTGCTCACGCGTCGCGAACCTGATCTTCGTCGGCCCGGCGGTGTCCGGGCGGCCGTTGTCATCCCTGTGGCATCGCCGTCGTGGGCGGCGCCGTCCTCGCCCAGCGGCCGGCCTCGGCCCACTGATCCGGGCGCTGACCGAGGTCCCTTCGGCTCTTGACGCTCCGACCGTGTGGGACCAGCCTTGCCGTGGGACCCGCCGATCGGTGGCCGATCCCGAAGGAGTGCCATGGGCGAGCACGGGCCGAAACAGGCGGAACGCAACGCGGGAGCCTTCTACGGAACGGGTGGCATGGGTGGCGGCCCCATCCCGGTGCCGATGCGGACCCTGAGCGACGACTATCACGACGAGCCGGTCGACCCGCCCGACGACCGCGTCCCGGACCCGGAGCCGCCGAGCGTCATCCGGCGGATCATCGATCGGCTGGCCGGGCGCCAGACGCCCGACGCATGACCTTCCGCTCTCAGGAGGGCGTCTCGGGATCCGGCGCGTAGAACGCCGTCGTATTCGCGACGGCCACGGCCGCGGCCTCAGGGTCCGCGCCAGCGGCCTCGTTCGCAACGCCCCAGGCGGCGCTGCATAGTCGATAGAACTCGCGCCCCTCGGCCGAGACCATCCAGGCCATCGGGTCGCCGCCGGACTCACCCCGGAGGTGGAGCGACAGCCCGAGCAGCCCTCCGTCCCAGCCCACCCCGACCGCGCCCGGACCGAACATCGCCCAGGCATCCTCCGGGACGATCGCGACGTGCTCGAGCTCGAGCGTGGTCGACCCATCGGCATGCGAGGCGAGCCGGACCTCGAGCTCGGAGACGTCGCTCGGGCTGGTGACCTCGCCGTACACCCAGGTGACGCGGTAGCGGCTCGGTGGCTCGCAGGCGAGGACCTCGCCGCCGGCATTGCCCTCGAGCTGGAACCGGCCGCCGACGTGGAGGTCGCCCCTGATCGGCAGGAACCAGCGGCTGATCCGCTCGGCGCTCGTCAGCGCGTCCCAGACGTCGTCGATCGGAGCGTCGAACGTGCGCCGGAGGCGGACGGCACGCCCTTCGCCGGCGGCGGTCCGGCCGCTACCGACCTCGCGCTGGGCGGCCTCGATCTCGTGGACGATGTCGATCATCGGGTCGGGTCCTCCATCGGTTCGCTGGTCGTCGCCGCACCGAGCCGCTGTTCGCGTCGGCTGCGGGCGAGCTCGGTGGCGAGGGAATCGAGACGCTGCTCCCAGAAGTGGCGGAATGGGTCGAGCCAGTCGTCGACCTCATGGAGCGGCCCGGCATCGACCGCGTAGAGCCGCCGCGCGCCGTCGGGCTTGACGGTGGCGAAGCCGTTGTCGCGCAGGACCCGGAGATGCTGCGAGACGGCAGGTTGCGAGATGCCGAACTCGGCCTGGACGATCGCGGTGATCGCTCCGGACGTCAGCTCACCCGACGCGAGGAGCTCGAGGATCCGCCGCCGGACAGGGTCGCCGAGGACATCGAAGGCATGCACGGGACCGCATCATACAAGCCTCGTCTTATATAAGTCAATAGTGATCTATCGGCGGCGGGCGAAGGGTCAGGACGCCTTCTTCAGCAGGCCCGACGCCACGTACAACCAGTCCACGCCGAGGACCGTCTTGACCGACCAACCATCGACCCTGGAGATCTTCAACCAGCCGGCGCCCGACTTCGCAGTCGGGCATTGGGCGGCCCAATGCCCGCCGGTGACGCTGCCGACGACCGTGACCCGGGCTGACGTCCCGAGCCGGACCTTGACCGCGCTCGAGGTGGACGGCCCGGTCCGCAGGTTCACGACCGAGCAGGCCGCTGCCATCCTGGTGGCCGGCGCCGGTTTCGCCGGGGGCGGTGGGGTCGTCGGTTTCACAGGAGGTCGGATCGACGAGCCGCCGTCGGCGAATAGGCAGGCGAAGTACGTCTTCGACGTCCCGGCGGCGCGCGCGGTGCCACAGCCGAACCGCTGGTAGCGGTTGAGTTCCGCGGCACGGTGCGGTGCCGAGCTCATGAAGTTCCGCTGGGCGAGGGTCACCGTGTACGGGGCCGACGTCGTGCCACCGCCGCACTCCTTGCCGTGGATGTCGCAGCCCAGGCGATACGTCGTCGTCTTCGTGCCGTACGAGTTCCAGTGCAGGATCTCGCTCCGGGCGCTGGCGTAGCCGAACACAGTGCGGACGATCGCGATCGAGCGGATCGGCGTCTTGCCCGAGGAATAACAGCCGGGGACCGTGTGCGAGAAGTAGCCCCGGGTGGCCATGTCGCGGGCCCGGCCGTGGAACGAGATCTTCGGGTTGGTGGGGCAGGTGAACGCCGCGTCACGGGCGATCTCGGCCAGCCCCGCGTCGATCAGGTACGGCGCCTTGCCGAGTGCCTTGCGGTCGAGGTTGATGAGGCGCATCAGGTCGGCCGCGAACGGGTCCGTGGTCGACGAGACGCCGCTCGGCACGGTCGTCAGGACACCGGTCGCCGCGTACAGGAACGCGACCCCGTAGGTCGCCTTCACGGTCTTGCCGTTGATGGCCGTGATGCGATACCAGGTGGATCCGGACTTCGCGGTCGGGCAGGCCGCCTGCCAGGCGCCGCCCGAGACCTTGGCCGTGACGGTCAGGCGGGCGGTCGCGCCAAGGGTCGCCTTGACGGCGGCGCCGGTCGACGCGCCGGTCCGGATATGGATGCCGCTGCAGGCGGGGACCATCGCGCTGGACGCCGAGGTCGCCGCGGTGGCGGCCGGCGCGACGATGGCCATCACGAGGAGGACGGCGGCGAGGGCCGCCATCGCGAGCGGGGTTCGGGTGCGCTGCCTGTCGGCACCGCGCCGCTGGGGCGAGCGCTGATGGTGCATCAGACGACAACCTTGGTCCGATCGGCGGCGCGGGGCAATCGCCCGATGGGGCCAGATGGGGGCGCCGATGGCCCGGACCATCGCTCCACCCCGATCGGGGGGCCGTCTGGTACCTATACTCTCGCGCTTGGACACCGAACAGCGCCGGGCCGACCCGGAGACCTGGATCAGCATCGACGTCGAGACGTCCGGTCCGACGCCCGGCGTCGCCTCGTTGCTGTCGATCGGCGCGTGCGTGGTCGGCCGGCCCGACGAATCCTTCTACGTCGAGCTCCGGCCGGTGCCCGGGATGGGCTGGACCGCCGAAGCCGAGGCGATCCACGCCCTGACCCGCGACCACCTCGCCGAGCACGGCCTTGAGCCAGCCGAGGCGATGGGTCGATTCGCCGAATGGATCGCCGCACTCCCCCAGGTCGTGCGCGGCGGGCGGCCGGTCTTCGTCGGCTTCAACGCCGCGTTCGACTGGATGTTCGTGGCCGACTACTTCTGGCGGTTCCACGGCTCGAACCCGCTCGGTGTCTCGGCCCTCGACGTCAAGGCGCTGTACCTGGGCATGACCTGGCCGGACGTCCGGGACTGGGCCGACACGACGCGGAGTCGGATCGAAGCCCGCAACCCGGGCCTCACCGGGACCGCTCTGACGCACGACGCGCTCGACGACGCGCGCCGACAGGCCGAGCTCATCGAACGGCTCCTCGCCCGCTCGCGCGAGACGACGACCGACTAGGACTCGGCGGCCGTCTCGACCAGCCGGACCATCAGCGCCACGGCCTCGTCCTGCGTGAGTCCCTGGCCGCGACGGAGCGACAGCCAGGTGGGAAGCGCCATGGCGTGGTCGATCGCCGCGTCGAGGAGCGACGGACCGCTGCGACCGACCGGCCATCCCGTCGCCAGGGTCCGGTGCGTCGTGTCGAAGCCGGCCGTCATCGGGGCAAGGGCCTCGGCCAGGGCGGGGTCGGCGAACTGGTCGACAGCGGAGTTGGTCAGCAGCGCCTCGTTGTCGGCGTACCAGCGGTACAGGTCGGCGAGCGCGGACCGGAGGCGGGCGGCGGGCGCCTCGATGGCGGCCCAGGCGGACGGATCGGGCGGCGGGTGGATCTCGATGAAGCGCGCCATGCACGCACGCGCCAGCGCGACCTCGTCGGGGAAATGGCGATACACGGTCAGCCTGGACACCCCGGCCCGCGCCGCGACCGCGGTCAGCGTTCGGTTCCCACCGCGGACGCTGCGGGTCTCGATGGCGGCGTCGACGATCCGGCGGCGGGTGGCGTCCTGCGCCTCTGCGCGTTGGTGCATGACGTATCGGCGGGGCATCGGTCAGGTCATCCAGGGAACGGGGTGTATCGCGATCTTGACAGGTCCGTCAGATCGGCGACCAGCCCAGAAGCCGGCGGGCCTTCGCATTCGAGACCGGACCGTGGTCGTTGACGATCTGGTAGATGCCCGGCTCGCCGCGATCCACGGCCAGCACTGCGGCCAGGGCGGCGGCCTCGACGTGGACCGTCGGTGGCTCGTCGGGCTCGGTCTCCCAGGTCCCGGGGCCGTATAGCCGGCCGTAGCGGAGGACGACACCGTCGAAGCGCGGGTCCGTCGTCGTCAGGCGCTCAAGGTCGATGACGGCCTGGCGTGTATGCGGGACGACCGCCGGTGGCGGCGGCACGATCGACTCGTCCTCCGCGTGCGGCTCGGGCCCGGGCAGGTACAGCCAGGCGATGCTCTGCGCGATCAGGCGACGCGCGCCGGTCGCCGCGGTCGCCTCGACGACGTTGCGCGTGCCGACCTGGCGGACGGTGGCGTTGGCCGCCAGCCGTTCATCGGTGAGCTCCTCGCCCGGCTTCAGGCTGAGATCGGTCACCTGGTAGATGACGACGTCCGGTCGGGCCCGGGCCATCGCCTCGGCCACGGCCGACGCCTCGAGGACATCGACGATGGCGGCCGTCGCACCGGCGGCCACGATCGTCGCTGCGCCTGCCTCGGTCCGGGACGTGCCGGTGACCTCGTGCCCGGCCGCCACCAGCAGCGCCGTCAGCGGCCGGCCGATCGCGCCACTGGCCCCGGCGATGAAGATCCTGGTCATGAAGACTCGCCCGGGCCGGTCAGGTGGCGGGGGTCATCTCCGGGTCGGACTCGATCTCGAGGATGTCGGGCGCCGCGGTCCCGATGCTCCCGCTGACGGCATCGCTCGCCTTCTTCGTCGCGTCGTCGATCTTCTGTCGAGCGGTGGTCACGCCCTCGTAGAACTTCGCGCTGCCCTCGTCGAGCTCGGACTGGACCGCGAAGCCGCCGGCGAAGACCATGCCCTCGATGGTGAGCGTGGGGGCGCCTTCGGCATAGCCCTTCGCCTCGCGCACGTCCTGGATCCCGCCGAGGCCCTGGACGTTCGCGACGACCCGCCAGTCGGCCGGCACGAGGACCTGGCCGCCACCGAAGACGACCTTGACCGCCAGCGTCGCACCCTCGGGGGCCAGGGTCGCATCACGCAGGTCGAGGACACCGCCGCCATACCACAGCTCCAGGGTGCCGCCGCGCAGGTTCGACGCGGTGCTGTGATAGTCGAGCGGTCCGAAGATCGCGCTCGCGGCGATCTCGTTCGCGTCCTCCATGGTGTTCGGTCCGATCCGCTGCCTGGCGCGCATCGCGGCGATGGCGCCGGCCACCATGCTGACGATCCAGCCGACGACGACCAGCCTCAAGATCCGCTTGAACATCGCGTCCTCCTCTCGGTCATGTCAACGACCGCCTCGGACCTGTCAGCGTACTCCTCCAGGTCCCCTCGGGTCAGCCTTCGCGCTTCTGCCAGCCGTCGACGAACAGCTGCAGCCGGGCTCCAGAACGAGGGTGCCGGGCACAGGCGTCATGGTCCAGCCGAAGACCGAGCCCCGGCCGATCGGGCAGCGCGAAGCAGCCGTCAACCGGGTCGACGTGCGGAGCCACGTCGACGATCTCGCTCAGCCACGGGTCTGCGAAGTCGTTGAAGTGCTCGACGATGTCGACGTTGCGGGTCGCCCCGGCGAAATGGATGTTCGCCGCGGTCGCGACCGGGCCGCCGACGTTGTGCGGGGCCAGCGTCAGGTAGTGCGCCTCGGTCCAGCCGGCCAGCCGACGCATGCCGGTGAACCCGCCGAAATGGCTGAGATCGGCCTGCAGGATGTCCACGTCGCCTTCTTCGATGAACGCGGAGGCGTCCCAGATCGAGTGGATGCGCTCGCCGGTCGCGATCGACAAATTCGTCGCGGCGCGGACGCGGCGGAGCGCGGCGGCGTTCTCCGGCGGGACGGGCTCCTCGATCCAGCGCGGCGCGAACGGCTCGAATGCGACCGCGAGCTGGGCGGCCGCGTCCGGCGCGAACCGACCGTGCATCTCGATCATCAGGTCCACATCCGGACCGATCGCCTCGCGGACCGCGGCGACGATCGCCAGCGCGCGGCGCCGGGCGGCGGCCGAGAGTCTGACGCTGGCGGCCCCGAACGGGTCGAGCTTCATCGCCCGGTAGCCGCGCGCGACGACGGTGAGTGCCAGCTCGGCGATCCGCTCCGGGTCGAGGTCGGCCTGGTACCAGCCGTTTGCGTAAGCCGGGACCCTGTCGCGGAACCGCCCGCCGAGCAGCTTCCAGATCGGGACGCCCAGGGTCTGGCCGATGAGATCCCACGACGCGACATCGAACGCGGCGAGCGCCGACTGGCTGTGCTCGCTCGGGCGGCCGTACTCGAGCCGCTCGATCGCCCAGGCCAGCCGCTCGGTGTCGAACGGATCCGCGCCGACGACGTACCGCCCGGCCAGCTCCTCGACCACTGCGACGAACGAATCGGTCTTGTTGACCGGCCGGACCTCACCGACACCGACGAGTCCGGTATCGGTCTCGAGCTCGACGAAGACGAGGTCGCGCCACGGCGTTCCCACGACGGTGATCCGGACATCGGTGACCTGCACGGGTCTCCTCCTGGTCGCGGGCAGCGAGATGCGGGTCGTGGCCGGGGTCGGGTCAGGATAGCAAGCCCGCCCAGCCTAGAATGGCGCATGACCTTCGCCCACCCGATCGGCGGCCTCGCGCTGGGGACCGGTCGGTTCCGCATCGACGCGCTCGACGACCTGACCGGCGCCATCGGCCGGTCGATCCCACGGATCGACGGCGAGGCCAAGGTCACCGGAGCGGCACGCTTCGCCGGCGATCACGAGGCCCACGGCCTGCTCCACGGCAGACCGGTGCTCGCCCTGCCGACCCACGCCCGGATCGAACGGATCGATCTCGAGGCGGCGCTCGCCGTGCCCGGCGTGGTGGCGATCCTGACCGCGGCGGACCTGCCGATCGCCAGCGCGGGGCGCGACCGGCTCCACGAGCCGCTGGCCCGGAGCGAGATCCTCTGGGCCGGGCAACCGGTCGCGCTGGTGGTGGCGACGACGCCCGAGGCCGCGGCGGACGCGGCGGCGCTCGTGCTGGTCGAGACGACCCGGCTCGAGCCGGTGGTCGACCTCGAGCGGGCGATGACACCGGGGTCCGCCCTGGCCAGGGTGGACTGGCCGGTCGACCGAGCCGCGGCGACCGCTGAATCGCAGCATGCCGCGGTCGGCGGCGGGTCGGAGACGTTCACGCCCGACGAGGCGGTGTCGTCCAACGTGGTCGGACGGACCGGGTTCAAGCGTGGCGACGTGGATGCGGCGCTGGCCGCCAGCGACGTCGTCGTTGACGGCCGTTTCACGACCTCCTGGGTCCACCAGGGCTACATCGAGCCGCAGGTCGCGACCGCCGAGCTGGACCGCGACGGCGTGCTCCACCTGACCAGCGCGACGCAGGGCACGTTCTGGACGCGCTCGGAGCTGTCGCGCCTGTTCGGCCTCCCGATCGCGCGGGTCCGCGTGACCGGGGCGACGCTCGGTGGCGGCTTTGGCGGGAAGCTCCTCATCGTCGACCCGCTGGCCGCCTCGGCGACGCTCGTCCTCCACCGGCCGGTCCGCGTCGAGCTGACCCGTCACGAGGACTTCCGGATGAGCAACCCGGCACCGGCCGGCGTCCTCGAGCTGACGGCCGGGGCGACGCGTGACGGACGACTGCTCGGCCTCCGGGCTCGCCTGCGGTTCGAGACCGGCGCCTTCTCGGAGGCCAGCGTCGAGGGCATCGCCGCGATCCTGACCGTCGGCCCGTATCGCTGGGGTGCCCATGAGGTCGTCGCCTACGGCGTCGAGACCAACCGGGTCGGGACGGGAGCGTACCGGGCGCCCGGCGCGCCGCAGGCGACCTTCGCGCTCGAACAGGTCATCGACGAGCTCGCCGGTCGTCTCGACATCGACCCCATCGAGCTGCGCCGCCGGAACACCGTCGCCGCCGACGACGAGATGGCCGACGGCACGGCCTGGGGTGGGATCGGCCTCGACGAGTGCCTGGCCCGGGTCGCGGCGCACCCGACCTGGCGCGACCGGGCGTCGCTGCCGGCCGGGGAAGGTGTCGGTCTGGCGGTCGGTGCCTGGCCCGGCAGCCGCCAGCCCGCGTCGGCCATCTGCCGCCTCGAGGCCGACGGCCGGATCACCCTCGTCACCGGGGTCGTGGACATGTCCGGCTCGACGACGGGGTTCGCGACGCTCGTCGCCGAGGGCCTCGGACTGGCCGCCGAAGACGTGTCGGTGATGACCGCCGACACAGCGGCCGCGCCGCGATCCCCGATGAGTGGCGGGAGCGTGATCACCTACTCCACCGGTCGAGCGATCGTGCGGGCGACAGCGCAGCTGCGCGAGAAGATCCTGGCCTTCGCAGCGCACGCGCTCGAGATCGACGTGGCCGACCTCGAGCTCGTCGATGGGGTCGTCCGCCCGCGCGGGACACCCGACCGGGGACTGACCCTGGCCGAGATCGGCCTGCGACTCGATGGCTTCTCCGGTGAGTACGAGCCGCTCGAGGGCCACGCCGGCTCCGTCCCGCCCAACCTCGCGCCGCTGACGTCGGCCCACCTCGTCCACGTCCGGGTCGATCCCGAGACGGGCGAGGTCGCCGTCCTCGGCTACGTCATCGCCCAGGACGTCGGCCGGGCGCTCAACCCGGCCCTGATCGAGGACCAGCTCCACGGCGGCGCGACGCAGGGGCTCGGCTGGGCCCTGCGCGAGGCCATGGTCTACGACGAGGGCGGCCAGCTCCTGACCGGGACGTTCCTCGACTACGCGCTGCTGCTGGCGCCGGATGTCCCCGACTTCGAGACGATCATCGTCGAGGTCCCGTCGGCCGACGGCCCGTACGGCGCGCGCGGCATCGGCGAGGGACCGGTCTGCGGGGCTGCGGCCGCGGTCGCGAACGCGATCCATGCCGCGACCGGCGTCCGGTTCCGAGCCCTGCCGATGACGGCGCCACGGGTGTGGAAGGGGATCACGAGCGACGATGGTCGCTGAGCCGGACGGGTCGATCGGGTTCGTCGAGACCCACGACCACCTCTGGGAACTCGATCGCTTGTCCTACGCCGGGCTCGACGAGCCCGGCGACGATGCCAAGACCGCCTATCTCGGTGACGATCGAGCGCTCCGCGAGGGGTGGGGGCCGGCGCGCGGTTCCCGCTCGCGGGCGATCAGCCCGGGCCGCGCGGCACGAGCACGACCCGCCGGTTCGGCTCCTCGCCGATGGACTGGGTCGCGACGCCCGGATTGTCGCGCAGCGACAAGTGGATCCAGCGTCGCTCGAGGGCCGACATCGGCTCGAGCTGGAGCATCTTGCCGGTCTCGACGACCCGGGCCGCGGCCCGATCTGCCAGTTCGCGCAGCTGGCGCTCCCGGCGACCTCGGTAATCCTCGACGTCGACGAGGACCCGGGTCCAGGCGCCCATCTCCTTGGACAGCATCAGATTGACCAGATGCTGCAGAGCGGACAGGCGCTCGCCCTTGCGGCCGATGAGCGCGCCGAGCGCTTCCTTCTCGTCGCCGTCGGCGACGACGTTGAGCCGGCTCGTCTCGCCGGTCTCGACCTCGACGCGGACGTCGAACCCGAGGTGACCCATCAGGTTCTCGAGGATGGCCTTGCCCGCGGCGAGCGCCTCGGGCGACGCCTCGGCGGCTTCGAGGTCTGCCCGCTCCGCGGCCAGCGAGCCGCGCGCGGCCGCGACCTCGGCGGCTTCGGACGCGGACAGGTCGGCCGAGCCGCCACGGCTCGGGGCACGCTCGCGGTCGTCGCGGCGCGGCCGGTCGTCGCGTCGGGGCGGGCGCTCATCGCGGCGCGGCCGATCGTCCCGCCGCGGGCGGTCGTCACGCGGGCGGTCATCCCGCGGGCGGTCATCACGCGGGCGGTCGTCACGCGGGCGGTCGTCACGACGCGGCGGGCGGTCGTCACGCGGCCGGTCGTCGGGCGGGCGCGGCGCGGGCGTCGGCAACGGCTGAGCCGCGGCCGCGTCACGCTTGGGCGCGGCGCCACCGAGCGCGGCGCGTGGGGCGGCGACGATCCGGGCCGGCTCGGCGCCCATCCCGAGGACGCCCCGGCTGCCCGGGGTCAGGATCTCGAAGTCCAGATCGTTGAGCTCGGCCCCGAACGCCTCGCGGGCGAGCTTGAGGGCCTCCTCGACGGACTTGCCGGTGAATTCCTGGTACTCGCTCATATCAGCGTCGTCTCCCTCGTCGGCCCTGACGGCCCCGCTCGCGGGGGCGGATCGTCGAAGCGGCCGTTGTCTTCTTGTCGGCGTCGGTCAGGATCGCCGCACGTTTGCCTGGCTCGGGTGGTGGGGGCATCGAGACCGGGAATCGGGGGGTGTGGTCTGCCGCGAATCCCGGCGTCCACCCGAATAACGGGAACATCCCGCCCCAACCGACGATGAGGTATTGCTGGGCGATCGAGAAGATCGTCGCCGTGATCCAGTAGATGAACAGGCCGGCCGGCAGGAACCCGCCGTACACGATCGAGATGAGTGGCAGGAACAGCATCGTCTGGCGCTGGATCTTGGTATTCGGATCGTCGTCCTCGGGCTTGCTCCGCGGCAGCATCATCCGGGACTGGATGAGCTGCAGACCGGCCGAGAAGATCGCCAGGATGCTGATGCCGAGGACGAACCCGCCGAGCGCCACCGAGAAGATCGTCGACGGCTGGCCGACGTTGATCGACGTGTTGAGGAACGGGATGATCGTGTTGATGCACGGCCCGAGCGCGGCGTCCGGTTGGCCCGTGGCCGGATTGATGTTGTTGCAGGTCAGCGGAACGACCTGGACTCCGAACACTTCCAGCATCGCCGACGGGTTGACGTTGGTGAGCCCATCCCGGATGACCTGGTACATCATGAAGAGAAGGGGCATCTGGAGCAGCAACGGGAGGCACCCGGCGAGCGGGCTGACGCCGCGTTCCTTCATCAGCTCCTGCTGAGCGACTCGCGCCTTGACCGAATCGCCCTTGAAGCGCCGATTGATCTCCTTGATCTCTGGCTGGAGCATCTGCATCCGGCGCTGCGAGACGAGCTGCCGCCGATACAGCGGGATGACGATGATCCGGACGACCAGGGTCAGCGCGACGATCGCCCAGCCGATCGCAGCAGGCACGCCGAGCGCGGTGAGCACGTCGTACACCGCGACGAGGACGATGAACATCGCCTTGAAGAGCGGCGTGAAGATCCAGGCGAGGAAGCTGATCGGGTCGGCGCCGGGGCTGGCCGGGACGAGCGGGGGGGCCGGTGTCGGCGTCGGGTGGGGCGAGCCCGATGCGTCGGGCGTGACCGTGCCGGGCGCGGCGCAGGCGGCCACGACGAGGACGATGAAGACGAGCAGGGCGATGAGGGCGATCCGGTCCCACGGGAGCCGACGGACTGTCACAGGCTTGGCGCCTCGCTAGCGAACCGGGTCATAACCGCTCCCGCCCCATGGATGACAGCGAGCGATCCGCCGGGCACCCATCCAGCTCCCCTTCAGGAGACCGTACTTGTCGATGGCCTGCTCCGTGTAGCGCGAGCAGGTCGGTTCGTAGCGGCAGCTCGAGGGCATCCAGGCGAACACGACCCGGTAGAGCCTGATGAACCCGATGCCGATCCGCTTCACGACGTGGAACCTCCGACGACGCCGCCCTTGACGAGGGTTCGGCGCAGAGCCCCGACCAGCGACTCTTGGTCAGCCTCGACGATCGCGGGCCGGGCGATGATGAGGACGTCCCAGCCGGGCTGGAACGAGGGCGCCATCACCCTGAGCGCCTCGCGGAGCCGGCGACGGACGCGATTGCGGACCACCGCCCCGCCGAGCGCTCGGCCGGTCGACAGCCCGAAGCGGGTCGTCTCGAGATCGGTCCGCCGGAACCGGGCGGTGAGGAGTGGATGGGACCGACTGGTCCCGCCTCCCTGGAACGCCGCGAAGTCCTGCGGTCGGGTGAGCATCACGAGCCGCGGCATGTTCGAGCCGCGTCCGACGGTCAGGCTGTCAGCCGCTTTCGACCGCGAGCTCGGCGGGCCGCCAGGATGCGCCGGCCGCCGGCCGACCTCATCCGGGCACGAAAGCCGTGCTCCTTGGCGCGGTGGCGCTTCTTCGGCTGATAGGTCTGCTTCATCAGGACTGTCCGGGATCCTCTCCATCCGGCCTCGGGGACGGTCTGTCACTACCCCCTGAAGGCACGCAAACGCGCCTGGCGCCAGAAAGCGCACGGCGCGTCGTCGTCCGGCGGATGATAGGCCCCGCTCGAGAAGGGTGTCAAACATGGTCGCGCACGTGGTGAGCGTGGGCAACGAACGATGAAGGTTAGATACTCCCCAGGGGTATGCCAGAATCGTCTTGCGGCGCCCGTCCGGGCGGTGCTATCCTCTCCGAGCCCTCGGCGCCGGAGACGTACGCGGGAGCCCCCCGAAGCCCGATCGGATCCTCGGGAACATCGTGAAGCCGGTGCCACGAGCGGCACGTTCCGAGCAGCGCGCGACCCCAGCGCCAGGCCCATCCGTGGCCGACGCTACCCATCAACCGACCCTTCCGAACCACAGGATCCCATCGACGAATGGACGCAAAGCAAGTCTGGCGAGCCGCCCTGGGAGAGCTCCAGGTCTCGCTCTCGCCGGCGAATTTCGAGACGTGGCTGCGCGACACCCAGCTGGTGGACGTCGACGAGCAGCGCTTCCGGATCGCCGTGCCGAACGGTTTCGCCAAGGACTGGCTCGAGTCGCGCTACCGCTCGCTGATCAGCCAGACCCTGGCCCGGATCGTCGGCTACAGCGTCCAGGTCGAGTTCGTCATCAGCTCGTCGGCGGAGGCGTCCGCTGAGTCGGATGCCGCGACCCCGACAGCCGTCGCTTCGTCGTCCGGTGGGTCGTCGAGCGGCGAACGCCAGCAGGTCCGGCTCGAGCCGACCCGCGTCGGCGGCGAGGGCGGGACGACCTTCATCAACCCGCGCTACACCTTCTCGAACTTCATCGTCGGGTCGGCCAACCGCCTGGCCCACGCCGCCAGCCTGTCCGTCGCCGAGCGCCCGGGCCACGCCTATAACCCGCTCTTCCTGTATGGCGGTGTGGGCCTCGGTAAGACCCACCTCATGCATGCGATCGGCAACCAGGTCATCGCCAAGTTCCCGCGCAAGCGGGTGGTGTATGCGACCAGCGAGAAGTTCACCAACGAGTTCATCGCCTCGATCCAGCAGGGCAAGATCGACGAGTTCCGCGCCCGCTACCGACGGATCGACCTCCTGCTCATCGATGACATCCAGTTCATCGCCGACAAGGAACGGACGCAGGAGGAGTTCTTCCACACGTTCAACGCGATCCACGAGGACGGCAAGCAGATCGTGCTGTCGTCGGACCGCCCGCCGAAGGCGATCCTGACACTCGAGGAGAGGCTCCGCTCCCGCTTCGAGTGGGGACTCATCGCCGACCTCACCGCGCCCGACCTCGAGACGCGCATCGCCATCCTGCGGGCCAAGGCCGAGGAAGGCGCGGTGCCCATCACCTCCGACGTGATCGAGTTCATCGCGCGCAAGGTCGTCAGCAACATCCGTGAGCTCGAGGGAGCCCTCAACCGGATCGTCGCCTACGCCAGCATGGGCGCCATGCCGATCGGCATCGAGCTCGCCCAGGCAGTCCTGTCGAACGTCCTCTATAACCCGAAGAAGCGGCAGGTCACGCCGGAACGCATCGCCAGGGTGGTGTCGGAGTACTACAGCGTCCCGATGGACGCGCTCCAGGGCCAGAAGCGCGACAAGGCGATCGTCGTGCCGCGCCAGATCGCGATGTTCCTGATGCGCGAGGAGACGGACGTGTCGCTCCTCCGGATCGGCGCGGAGCTGGGCGGACGCGACCACTCGACGGTGCTCCACGCCTGCGACAAGATCAACCGCGAGGTCGCCGTCAACGACGAGCTCCGACGCGAGATCGCCGCCGTCAGAGAGCTGATCTACGCCGACTGACCGGCAGCCGGCGACCACCGGCCGTGGGCCCATCCGGGGCCTCGCGGCCCGTCCAGAACGGGCCATCCTGTGGATAACCACGCGGAATTGGTGGAAAACCATGACCGCGTGTGGACATCCGCGGTCGTGTCGGCCTGATTCGGTGGGCGGGTTCGTGCACGATCGGGCCCATCCGGCGGGGCCATCTGGACAACGTTCCCGGCCGTCCACCATCCGTCCGCCGCGTGGAACCGACCGCGGGCCCCTGTGTCCACCGGCCGGGTCCGGTCGTCCACGTCCCATCCGTGCGGCGGGGAGCGTGACGGTCCACCGTCTCCACACCATGACTACTGTGATGACGGGGTGAGATGATAGAGAGAAGATACCCACTACCGACCAGGCTCGACCCGGGACGACCCGCGAGCCTACGGCGGACCCCCGACCGGTGAGCGCATCACCCGCGGCGCCGATCAGCCCAAGCAACGTGGAGTGAACCCGACGTGAAACTCTCGGTCATGCAGGAGAACCTGGCGCGCGGCCTGTCGGTCGTCAGTCGAGCCGTGTCCAACCGGAGCACGCTCCCGGTCCTCGCCAACGTCCTGCTCAAGACGGAGGACGCCGGCCTGAAGCTGACGGCCACCAACCTCGAGATCGGGATCACCTACTGGGTGCCCGGCAAGATCGAGAACGATGGCGCGACGACCGTCCCGGCCAAGCTCCTGACGGACCTGGTCAACTCGCTCCCGGCCGGCGAGCGGGTCGACCTCGAGCTCCTGCCGGGTGACGTGCTGCACCTCAAGAGTGGACGGTTCGAGACCCACATCAAGGGCATCGATGCCGACGAGTTCCCGGCCATCGGTGCAGCGGGTGAGCGGCCGACGACCCGGATCGCCCAGAACGTCCTGCGACGGGCGCTGGCCGAGACGGCCTTCGCCGCCGCCAGTGACGAGGCCCGGCCCATCCTGACCGGCGTCCTGGCGCGGTTCGAGGGCGACCAGCTGACGCTCGCCGCGGCCGACAACTACCGGATCGCGGTCAAGACCATCCCGATCCTCGACGCCGTGCCCGAGACGAGCGTGGTCGTGCCGGCCCGTGCCCTCAACGAGCTCGCCCGGATCCTGGCCGACGTGGACGAGCCGGTCGAAGTCGTCCTGGCCGGCGGCCGGAACCAGATCCTCTTCCATCTCGACGGCATCGACCTCGTCAGCCGGCTGATCGATGGCCAGTTCCCGAACTACCAGCAGGTCGTGCCGACCGCCCACACCACGCGGGCGGTGCTCGATCGCGAAGAGCTCCTCCGCGCCGTCCGGCCGGCGGCGCTCATCGCCCACGAATTGGCCAACATCGTCAAGCTCCAGGTCAGCTCGGACGGCGAACCCGGCATCACCGTGAGTGCCAACGCGGAGGTCGGCGACCATGTCGGTCAGGTCGAGGCTGCGGTCGAGGGAGACGGCACGACGATCGCCTTCAACGCCCGCTACCTGGCTGATGTCCTGACCAACGTCACCGCCGATCAGTTCGCCCTCGAGCTCAACGGGCCGCTCTCGCCGGGTGTCTTCAAGCCGATCGGCGACGACCACTACATCCACGTGGTCATGCCCGTCCGGACCACGTCCTAAAGCGCTGATCCTCGGGCACGTTGAGGGTGCCGATCGCCTGTGCTCGATGAGATCCGACTCCTCGACCTCCGGGGCTACGCCACGCTCGATGCGGCGTTCGGCCCGGGACCGCACCTCGTCTGGGGGCCGAACGCGGCCGGCAAGACGAGCCTCCTCGAGGCGATGGTCCTGCTGGCCTGGGGTCGCTCGCACCGGACCAGCGCCGACGGCGAGCTGATCCGCTGGGGGACGGACCTTGCCCGGGTCGAAGGCGTCATCGGATCCGACACGGTCGAAGTCGCGATCGTCCGGGCCGGCGCCGGCGGGACCGCCGGTCGCAAGCGGATCCGGGTCAACGGCCTGGGCCGTCGGGCCGCCGGGCTGGCGGGCATCCTGCGGGTCGTCGTCTTCGCACCCGAGGAGATGCTGCTCATCGCCGGGTCGCCCTCGCTCCGCCGGGCGGTCCTCGACCAGCTGGCCGCGGCCGGCTCGCCGGCCTATGCCGACGCCCTCACGACCTATGGCCGGACCCTCCAGCAGCGCAACAGCCTCCTCCGGGCGATCCGCGAGGAAGGCGCGTCGCGGGACGAGCTCCGGTTCTGGAACAGCTCGTTCCTCGATGCCGGCGGGACGATCGTCGAGGAACGCCGGCGGCTGCTGGCCACGATGGCCGAGCCACTCGCGGCCGCCCACGCCGAGATCGCGCCGGACGAGGCCGCGTCCGAGCGGCTGACCCTGCGCTACTCGACCAACGCCCCGCCACTCCCCGGGGAGTCGGCACGCGACGCACTGGCGCGACGGCTGGTCGAGACCGCCGACAAGGAGGTCTGGAACGGATCGACACTCGTCGGGCCGCATCGTGACGATCTCGTCTTCGAGCTGGCCGGTCGCGACCTGGCAACGTTCGCGTCGCGCGGCCAGCAGCGGACCGCCATCCTCGCCCTCAAGCTGGCCGAGCTTGACGTGGTGACGGCGATCGACGGTCGGCCGCCGCTCCTCCTGCTCGACGACGTCTTCTCCGAGCTCGATCCGGACCGCCGGTCGCACCTCGTCCGACGCATCGCCGCGCTGCCCCAGGCGTTCGTCACGACGACGACCCTCGACGACCTCGATCCGGAGCTGCGGGCGATCGCGACGGCGTGGGAGGTCCGGACCGATGCAGAGGGCGCACGGCTCGTCCCGACGCCCGCCGAGGCGAGGTCGTGAGCAGGTGAGCACGCCGCGCCGCCGGCCGATGGTCCGCCTCGGCGACCTCATCCCGGATGCCGCCCGCGCGCTCGGGCTCCAGGACGAGCTGCGCCTGTCGCGGGCGATGGCGACCTTCGAAGCCATCGTCGCCGAGCGCGTGCCGGCCGCCGCCGGGTCATGTCGGGTCATCCGGCTCGAAGGTTTCACGCTCGATATCGAGGCCGACGCGCCGATCGTCGCCCAGGAGCTGCGCCTGCGCGGGACGGAGCTCCTGGCCGCCTTCGCCGCCGCGCCGGGCGGGGTCGGCGCACGGGAACTCAGGGTCCACGTCCGTCGTGGAGGTCCCCGGCTATAATCCCGTTCACCTGCCAGCCACCTCCCGAGGCAACCGGCCGGGACCGTTCCTGAACGATCAGGCGACGTCCCCGGAACGGGCCTCATCCGCCAGTCCCCGCGATCGCAACGTGGGGATCCGCCAGATCCACGAGAGGCCCGGATGGCCGTACGACTGCACATGAAGCTCGGCGTCGTCGCCGAACACGACCGACTTGCCGACTCGCCCGACACGCTCATCGTCGTCGAGCCGAGCGTCGGTTCTGTGGCGCGCTCGAAGGGCCACCTCTATCTGCTGGTGACCTCGCGCATCTCGTCGCGTCACGCGCTGGAGGCCACCCGCCTCGCCGCCGAGACCATCCGCAACGAGTACTACTACGACGAGTCGGCCGGCATCCGGGTCTGCCTCCAGAAGGCCATCGCCACCGCCAACAAGCGCCTCGCCCACCAGGCCGACCGACTCGGCCTCAAGAGCTCCGACGGCAACGGGCCGATCGGCGTCGCGGTGGCCGTCGTCCGCGGCAGCGAGATGTACGTGGCGACGGTCGGACCAGCGGAGGCGTACCTCATCCGCCAGGCCCGGCTGTCGACCCTGCCCGATCCGCAACGCGCCCGCGGGCTGCCATCCGGCGCGCTCGAGCCGGACGTCTGGCGGGGCGAGATCTCGGTCGGTGATTCGCTCGTGCTCGTCTCGCCCAACGTCATCGCCAAGCTCGGCGCGGACGGGCTCAAGGACGCGATGCTGACGCTCCACCCGCAGTCGGCGATGGAGCACCTCCACCACCAGTTCGTGGCGGCCGACGGTTCCGGCAGCGACGGGGCGATCGCCTTCGAGGCGACCGAGGTGTCGTCGACCAGCCGGGCCCGAACGCTCGTCCCGGTCCGGCCGGCCGAGCCGCTGGCCGGCGCACCCGACCGCTCGCCGATCCCGCTCGCCGACAACGTCCAGGCAGCCGGGTCGGCGATGACCGCGGCGGCCGGCAGCGCTCGCCTCGCCGCGGGCGGTGCGCTCGAGCGGATGGTGACCCGCGTCCAGGACCTCATGCCACACCGCAAGCCCGCCTATCGGCGGGTGACGCCACTCGCCTCGCGACGCGAGACGCAGCGGCGGGCGGCGCTGGCGATCCTGGCCCTGGTCATCGTCGTCGGCGGCCTCGGGCTGGCGGTCTACGCCTTCGGCGGGAGCACGCCGCAGCAGGCCATCTCGTCGGTCAACTCCGGCCAGAAGGCGCTCGATCAGGCAAAGGCCGATCTGGCCAAGGTGACCGGTTCCGGCATCGACCTCGTGACCGACGACCCGGCGCAGGCCCTCCGACTGCTGACCGACGCGCACGACCAGCTGGTCATCGCCCAGGCGGCCAAGGTCAGCGCCGCGGTCATCGCGCCGCTGATGGCCCAGGCCGTGGCCGGCCTCGACCGCCTGTACGGCGTCGTGCCGGTCGCCAGCACCGACCTCTACACGTTCAAGCCCGCCCAGGGCGCCGCGGCCATCGACCTGTCGGCCATGGTCCGCGGCCCGGATGGCGTGCCGTACGTCATCGACCGCTCGACCAAGACGGTCTACCGGATCAACCTCAAGAACGGGACCGCGACGGTCGTGACCAAGAACGGGACGAAGAACAAGGCCGGGACGGTCGCGAACCCACGCTTCCTCGCCGTCGGCGGCCAGGACCTGCTCATCCTCGATTCGAAGAACGTCCTGTGGCGCTGGCGCCCAGCCGACGACAACGGCAAGGGCACGCTCACCAAGGTGACCCTCTTTGGCAACGCGTCGCTCGGCGACGACGTCGTCGGGATCAACACCTTCCTTCGGCCGGGCACGCGCGGCCTGTACAACCTGTACGTCGTCGACCCGTCCGAGCAGCAGATCCGGGCCTATCCGCCGTCCGCCGACGGCAGCGGCTTCCCGAACAAGTCGACCCAGTGGCTGGCGACCGCCCGCGACGTCTCGAACATCACCTCGACCTTCGTGGACGGCGACATCTTCGTCGCCGATGGCGGCCAGTTGGCCCGCTACGTCGGTGGCAAGGCCGAGGGCTGGGACGCCAAGGATCCCAAGGACAGCTCGCTCCGCCCGGCGCCGGTCTACAGCGTCCTGGCCTCGGGGACGGCCCGTCGCGAGGGCGAGATCTTCGGCTTCGACAAGCCCAACAGCCGGATCATCGCGCTGTCCAAGGTCGACGGCTCGTACAAGGCCCAGTACCGGCTCGCCGGCGGCAAGACCGACTGGTCCGACCTACGGGCGATGTACGTGATCGCGGGCGCGACCGGCCAGCCCTCGACGCTCGTCTGGATGTCGGGCGATGGCGTCCATCAGGCCATCCTCGTCGCGGTGCCCGACGGGACGCCCGCGGCGAGTCCGGGCGCCAGCCAGTCCGCCAGCCCGAGCCAGTCGGCCAGCCCGGCCAAGGCGACACCGAAGCCCACCAAGAAGCCCTGACCGGGCGGTCTCCATGATCCCCCTGCGGGACGCCAACCCGACCCGGCGGACGCCGCTCGTCACGCTCTCGCTGATCGTCGCCTGCTTCGTCGTGTTCGCCTGGGAGCTCGGCCTGCTCGCCAGCGGCGGCGACGCCGCCCTCGAGGCGTTCATCGCCCGGTGGGGTGTCGTGCCCGCCGACATCACCGCGGCCTGGTCACGCGGCGACTACCTGTCGCAGGAGACGGCCACCCTGGTGACCAGCCAGTTCCTCCACGGCGGCTGGTTCCACCTGCTGGGCAACATGCTCTACCTGTGGATCTTCGGCAACAACGTCGAGGATCGTTTCGGGCGGGCCGGGTTCCTGGGCTTCTACCTGCTGGGCGGTGCGCTCGCCGGGATCACCCAGGTCGCCATCGACCCAAGCTCGACGGTCCCGACGATCGGTGCATCCGGGGCGATCGCCGCGACGCTGGGTGCCTACTTCGTGCTGTTCCCGCGGGCCCGGGTGACCTCGCTCGTCTTCCTCGGCTTCTTCTACCAGCTCATCGACGTGCCCGCCGTCATCGTCCTCGGCTTCTGGTTCGTCCTGCAGCTCATCGACGGGCTGACCGCGCTGGGCGTGGTCCAGACCGGTGGCGGGGTGGCGTTCTTCGCCCACATCGGCGGTTTCGTGGTCGGCGCCGTGATGGCCAAGGTCATCGTGACCCTGGCGCCGAGGCGGCGCGGGCCGTCCGCCCCGTCGGCTCCGTCCGCCCCGGCCACCGTGGGATAATCCGGCCATGGACGACGGACTGGTCGAGATGGTCGTCGAGAGCGTCCGGGTCCACATGCTCTCCAGCCGCCACGTGGTCATCCTCAAGGAGGCGGATCGCGACCGCTACCTCCCGATCTGGATCGGGCCGTGGGAGGCGAGCGCCATCGCCATGAAGCTCCAGGGCCTGACGCCCGAGCGACCGCTGACGCACGACCTGTTCGCGACGACGCTCGACGCGCTCGGTGCGCGGGTGGACCGGGTGATCATCAGCGAGCTCGCCGACGAGACGTTCCATGCGCGCATCCTGTTCGAGCGCGACGGCCGCACGGTCGAGGTCGACGCGCGACCGTCCGACGCGCTGGCGCTCGCGGTCCGGGTCGGTGTCCGGATCTTCGCTGCCGACGCGGTCCTGGAACAGGCCGCATTGGGCGACGGGGCCATGGCCGACGAGGTGGAAGGCGGCGAGGGATCGACCCTCGAAGCGACCGGCGAGAGCGTGGTCGACCCGCGCCTCGACGTCTTCCGCGACTTCGTGAACTCGCTCGACGTGGACGCAGAGGGCGAGGGCCGGTCCAGCTAGCTCTTCCGGCCGATGACCTTGGTCAGCGAGCTGGCGTCGATGCCATCGATGAAGTCCAGGTCGTAGGTGTCGGCCAGCAGCTTCACCTCGCGCGGGTCGAGCCGGATGACGTACACCGGGTGCGTGCCCAGGTTGGCGTCGATGGCCTCGGTCAGCCCGCCGAGGTTCTCGTCGATGCGGGTGCGGTCGTCGAGGATGGTGATGTCCGGGCGCTCGCCCATGACCCGCTGGGCGTACCACATCGGCGTCGAGTAGCTCCACCAGCTGACCACGACCGCGTCGGGATCCATGGTCTTGAACGCCCGCGCCACCCAGGTCTGGGCGTCGTGCTGGTGGCTCTGGTCGACGGTCTTGTGGCGAACCGGCGCGGCGACGAGGGTCGGGACGAGCAGGGCGACCGCGATGATCACCGCGATGACGTTCGTCCGCGACCCCGGGGTCGCCCAGCCGTTGTCGGCTGCGGCGCCCCCGGACGGAGGATCGTGCCAGGCCGGCTCGTCCGGGTCGATCGTCTCGACCAGCGCGGGCGGTCGTTCGCCGGCGGCGATGCCGAGCGCCTCGATCACGACCGCGGCGAGGATGGCCAGCCACGTCCAGGCCAGCAGCACCGGGCCGAGGTAATAGCGGTTGATGTCGGCATTGACGTACGACGCGGCGAAGAAGCAGGTGATCAGTGCCGCAGTCCCGGTCAGCAGCGCGTACCGGGGACGACGCACGGCGGTCACGATGAACGCGACCGGGATGAGCGGCGCGAGGATGCCGAACTGGGCGACCGTCCGGGTCACCAGCTCGCCGAACTTGCGGGGCAGTTCGCCGAACGGGTCGGACAGGCTGCCCTGGAACTGCTCGGCCAGGACGACGTAGCGGAACCCGTCGAGGGTGTTCGGGGTGCCGTAGACGAGGGCGGCGCGGAACGGGCCGGCACGCAGCGGCAGCTCGAGGTAGACGAGGGTGACCGTCAGGACGAGGGCTGCCACGCAGCCCAGGACGAGCCGGCCGCGCCGCCAGATCCCGGGATCGACCGCGAGGACGTACAGCCCGACCGGCAGGGCCAGGAGCAAGGTCAGCGAATGGTTGCCGACGGCCAGCCCGAAGACGACCGTGGCGGCGACCAGGTACCGGTCGCCCCGACCGGGACGATTCGCTCGCTCGCCCGCCGCGACACGTTCGTCCCAGGCGACCAGGAGCCACAGCAGGATGGCCAGGAGCGCCAGGTGGAGCGAGTGGGCCTCGGCATGCGTTGCGATCGCCCAGACGACCGGGGTGAGCGCCAGGGCGATGCCGGCGGCCATGCCCAGGATCGTCCAGCCGGTCAGCTTCCGGACGAGATCGACGGTCACGCCGGCCGCGACGGCCACGCACAAGGCAGAGAACAGGTTCATCCGGAAGGCCGGCTCGCCGAACGGCTGGAGGACGACCGACGCCAGCCAGCCGAGCAGCACGTAGGTCGGGAACCCGGTCGGATGGGCGGTGCCCATCAGCGGCGCGACCGCCTGCAGCTCGCCCGTGTCCCAGAAGGCGAGCCCGGGCAGCAGGGTGATCCAGGCCGCCGCGAACGCCACCAGGGCGACGAGCAGGGCGGGGAGCAGCCGGGTCCGGACCGGCGAGTCGTCGGTGGTGGCGTGGGTCATGGCGGGAAGGATGCCGCATCCGGGCGGAACGTTCGTGGCGTCCGAATTGACCGTCCACGAGGGGCCGGACCGGCGGCTGCCCGTTCGTTGCCGAATCCATAGCGGAACTCCACCGCGCCTTGACCGTCCGCCCGGGGTCCGTCGGCCGACCCTGTGCTACGCTCCGGCCGACCTTTCCACGCTCGTGCAGGAGCCGCTCTCCCGGTGACTGGCCACGCCAACGGCGGGATCGAGCGAGGCACACGAGCGCCAACGCGGCTGGCCGGGACGCAGGGAGCCGTCGGCGCGGTCCTCGTGGTCCTCGTGCTCGGCCTCGTCCTCCGCCTCATCATCGCCCGCCTGATTCCGGGGTCCGGATTCGAGGTCGATCTCGGCGCATTCCGTTACTGGGCGTCGAACCTCGCCAACGAGGGCCCCAACGGCTTCTACGGCCGCGACTTCTTCCACGACTACACGCCCGGCTACCTGTATGTGCTGTGGGTCGTCGGGGTCGTCGGGAACCTGGCCGGTGGCGTCGGCGACCTGATCAAGATCCCGCCGATCCTGTCCGACCTCGCCGTCGGCTGGCTGGCCTGGTCGATGGTCCGCGAGCTCGGCGGACGGGACCGCCTGGCACTCGCCGCGGCCGCGGTCGCGGTCCTCAACCCGATCACCTGGTTCGACAGCGTGGTCTGGGGCCAGGTCGACTCGTTCGGCGTCGTCTTCCTGCTGCTGGGCCTGCGCGAGCTGTGGCGCGACCGCCCGGAGCGCTCGGCCATCTACACGGTCATCGCGGCCATCATCAAGCCGCAGCTCGGCATCCTCATCCCGATCGTGGCCGTCGTCACGATCCGGCGGGCGCTGTGGCCGGCCGGTGGGTATGGCGACCCGGAGCGGACCGGGCGACCGATCCGCATCCTCACGACGGGCCTGGCCGGCTTCCTGACCGCGGTCGTCGTGTGCCTGCCGTTCGGGCTCTCCGTCATCGAGTTCAGCAGCCAGCCGCCGTTCATCTCGTCCGGCCTGCTGCAGCAGGTCGGCGTCGCTGCCGGCGGCTACCCGTACCTCACCGTGAATGCGTACAACCCCTGGGCGCTCGTCCCGTCCAACCTCGGCCAGAGCCTGGCCAACGCCGGCCTGTGGGTGTGCGACTACGCCGGCTCGGTCAAGGACTGCGGGTCGGGGGTGGCCGTGTTCGGGGGCATCCCGGCAGTGGTCATCGGGACCGCGCTGCTCCTGCTCTCGATCATCGCCATCCTGGTCGTCGTCGCGCGCCGCCCGGACCGGCTGACCCTGCTGGTCGCGCTGGCGGTCCTCGCCCTGGCCTTCTTCGTGGTCCCGACCCGTGTCCACGAGCGCTACGGCTACCCGTTCTTCGCGATGGGCGTGATCCTCGCCGCGATCTCGTGGCGCTGGCGGATCGCCTACCTCGTCCTGACCGTGGCGACCTTCGCGAACATGTACGTCGTCCTGACCACGCTCTATCCGGACAATCCGTCCGTGGCGGACTGGCTCGGCATCGGTCCCGCCATCCGCTCGCAGGCTGGCGTGATCCTGTTCTCGCTCATGCATGCCGCGGCTTTCGCCTGGGCGTTCGTGCAGCTGCGGGCCGGTGCCCGCGAGCGGCTCGAGGACGAGATGGCCGCGGCATCGGTCGAGGGCGACGACGACTGGGAGGACGAGGAGGCCGATGGAGCCGCGGGGGCCGTCCAACCCGGACCGGCCCCGGCCGTCGCAGGGGCATCAGCCTCCCTCGTCGGCTGGGAGGCCGTCGCGCCACGTCCGGCCGCTCCGCCCGGGGCCATGGCGATGGCGCTGGTCGATCCGCCGCGAGTCGCCGCACCGGCGCTGCCCGACGTCGCGGTCGCGCCGGTCGCGGTCGCGGCGTTGCCGACGTGGACCCCGCGCGCCTCGTTCGAAGAGCTCGGCATCCTGGGCTGGTTCCGGGCGCGATACGCCGACCTGCCCATCCGCCCGGACCGGAGCGCGCTCCTGCGGAAGGAAGGCGGCGGGCGGCTGGACCGGCTCGACCTGTGGTTCGTCATCGTGCTCATCGTCGGGTCGATGGTCCTGCGGACCTACCGGCTCGAGGAGCCGTACCAGATGCATTTCGACGAGGTCTACCACGCCCGGACCGCGGCCGAGTTCCTCCAGGATTGGCGGTACGGGTTGTCACACGATATCTACGAGTGGACCCATCCGCACCTGGCCAAGTACGCCATGGCCGTGGGGATGGTGCTGTGGGGCGAGGATGACGTCGCCGCCACGAGCGACCTTGGGGTTCCCGTCGTGGCCGCCGCCATCGAGCCCAGACGGATCGACGAGACCGTGCAGGGGGCGAGGGCCGGCGAGCGGCTCCACATCGCCACCGGAACGGAGATCCGGACCTACGACCTGCGGACCCGAGCTCTCATCTCGATCATCGCCGCGCCCGGCGTGAGCGCCCTCGCCGTCGACGAGACCGGCGGCCAGCTCGTCGTGGGCTACACGGACGGCCGCCTGGCGACGGTCGACTTCGGCCTCATCGGCGACGGCGGGGTCTCGACCGGCGTCGAACCGACGACCGTCACCACCGTCGACCACCCGATCGAGCACCTGATGGTGACCAGCAACGGCGTCGACGCCATCGCGGCGTCGTCGTCCCGCCTGTCGACCGTGGACCTCTCGTCGGGCGATGTGCACGGCTCGCTCGACCTGCGCGACATCGCAGACCTGTCGGCGGGCGGCACCGGATCGGCCCTGGTCGCCACCGTCGACGACGTGACCGACCACGCGGCGGTCGCCTCCAGCCTGGCCGACCTCCTCGACATCGGCAGCGCCGCGGACTTCCAGGCCCGACTCGATGCGGCGAAGCCGGGGACCACGCTGGTGCTCGGCAACCCGGGGAGCGGCGACACGCGGACCGCGATCGACGCCGCGATCGCCGATGGGACGCTCCCTGGGATCCACGTCGACCAGGTCGAACGGGTCGCTGTCGCGACCGGCGACGGCGTCACCTTCATCGACCCCGAGCGCGCCTCGGTCATCATGACGCTCGCGCTCGCCGGCGGGGCCCATGGGCTCGGGATGGTCACCGGCCTGGACCAGCCCAGGATCTACGCCACGTTCGGGACACAGCAGGATCCGCACTACGACGTCATCGCGGTCGGGGGCGATGTGGCCAAGGACGGACCGGTGGACAAAGGAGCGCCGGGCCTCGGGCCGAACCCCCTGCCCGGGCTCGGCTCGCTGGTCGCCTACGACGAGGCCAGCCAGATGGTCCACATCCTGGGTCTCGCGCCCGGTGCGCCCGCGGGCGGGCCGTGGACCGTCTACGTGGTCGAGCCGCACGGCAACGCGGTCTTCGCCGACGCCAAGCTCCCCGACGGCTTCGTCCCCTCGGCCTGGGGCGCCGACTTCAACCCCGACTACCCCTCACAGGACCGCCAGCAGCTCCTCGTCTACGCGGGCGACGGCGCCTCGGCGGCGATCGACACCGGGTCGCACGCCTTCGCCTGGCGCTTCCCGGGGGTCATCGCCGGCGGCTTGACCGTCGGCCTGCTCTACCTGCTGGCGCGGATCCTGTTCCGGCGCCGACTCATCGCCGGTCTCGTCGGGCTGTTCGTGATCTTCGACGGCATGTTCTTCGTCCAGTCGCGG
The DNA here is from genome assembly GCA_963782715.1 of uncultured Chloroflexia bacterium. Classification (GTDB taxonomy): domain Bacteria; phylum Chloroflexota; class Limnocylindria; order Limnocylindrales; family CSP1-4; genus SPCO01. Next base: position 99,054 of record CAWAKU010000005.1, on the reverse strand, counting down.
ATCGGCATGAATGATGTCTACGTCGGGTTGTTCATCGTCGCCGCGTACACGGTCTTCGCGGCGGTCTGGACGGGCTGGTGGCGCGGCCGCGGATCGTTCTGGATCGCCATGCCCGTCATCGGGGTGCTGCTCGGGCTCGCACTCGCGAGCAAGTGGGTGGCCGCCTACGCCATCGGCGCCCTGCTGTTGCTGATCCTGGTGCGGAGCGCCCTCGGCCGCGTCCTGGCGATCCTCGGACTCATCGGGCTGACGGGGGTCCTGGGCTACATGGCGGTCAGCGTGCCGGCCGCCGCAGGCGCCACCGACGCCGGGTTCGGGAACCTGACGTTCCTGCTGATCATGATCGCGCTGACCCTGCTCGCGGTCGTCGTCGCCGTGGTCCACCCGATCGCCTGGACCGACGAGGAGCTGCGCTTCGCGGTCGGCGCCCCGGTCGTGCTGGGGACGCTCGTGTTCTTCCTCGCGCTCGCCGCCGGCAAGCTCGACGCGACGATCACCGTCGGTTCGATGTCGCTCACGCCGCTGCTGATGGCGATCGCGCTCGGTCTCGGGTCGGTCGTCGTGGCCGGGCTGTTCACCATCGGCGGGCGCCTCGGTTTCGGGCCGATGGCGGCCCCGCCGGCGCCGGACGACCCGATCCGCCTGCTGGAGGGTCCCGGCGCCCCACCCGATGGCTGGCTGCGCCCGGGCACGCTGCTGGGCCTGCCGGTGGTCTGGATGGCTGCCTGCCTGATCGCCCTGCCGATCGTCGTCTACGTCATCTCGTACATCCCGTGGGCGTTGATGAAGGACCAGCAGATCGTCCCGGGCTGGCCGCCGGGCCACATCGGCCAGCTGCTGATCGACCTGCAGTGGCAGATGTACGGCTATCACAACGGCCTGACCTCGGCGCACCCGGCGTCCTCGCCGTGGTGGGCCTGGCCGCTCAACCTGAAACCCGTGTGGTTCTACCAGGAGAGCCTTGCCGGCGGCACGTCCGCGGCGCTGTATGACGCCGGCAGCCTGGTCATCTGGTGGCTGGGCATCCCGGCCATGGCCTTCGTCGCCTGGATGGCGTTCAAGCGGCGGAGCCTCGCCCTGACACTCATCGCCATCGGCTTCGCCGCCCAGTGGATCCCGTGGGCCCGGATCGATCGGGCGGCCTTCCAGTACCACTACTACACGTCGCTGCCGTTCGTCGTCCTGGCCCTGGCCTACTTCGTCGCGGAGGTGTGGCACGGCGCGTCGCGCCACACGTGGGCGCTGGCTCGCGGTGCCGCTGCGCTGGCGATCATGGGTCCGGCCATCCTGTGGCTCCTGGACCGGCCGTTGTGCGCCTTCGTCGGGGTCGATTCGGTCAATCCGAACTCGGCCGCCTGCCCGGCGGTCATCCCGGATTTCGTGCTGACGTTACGGACCGCCGGGCTGGCCGTCGTCGCGGGCGTCGGCCTGCTGTTCGTCATCCGCGGGTTCCTGGCGTTCGAGCCGCACGACGGCGAGGACGGCGGCCGCGGTCAGCTGACGGCCGCCTTCCGATCGCTGCTGTTGACCGGGGTCGGGGTGGTCGCCGCGCTGGTCATCGTGTCGTTCCTGCCGGACACGGTCATCCTGACCCTGACCAACATCCCGGTCGAGCCGATCGCCCTGATCGTGGCCATCCCGCTCGGCTACCTCGCCGTCCAGGTGTTCTCGTCGCGCGACCCGCATCGCTTCGTGGTGGGTCTCGGCGTCGCGGTCGTCGGCTGGTTCGCCGTCCTGTACCCGAACATCAGCGCGCTGCCACTGCCGTCCGCGGTGGTCAACGCCTACCAGGGCATCCTGCCGACCTACCTCTACGCCTTCCAGTTCCCGGTGAGCACGGTGACCCGCAGCACGAATACACCGCTGTTCACGCCGATGCTGGCGATCCTGTTGGTGGCGCTGACCGTGACCTGCCTGGTGGTCGCCTACTCCGCCTGGGTCTGGAGACTGGCGCTCGCGGACCGGACGGCCGCCGCGGCGGCGGCCTCGCCCGGTGCATCCGATGATTCGGAGGGTCTCGCCCGGACCGGCGGCGGCTGAGGCACCGGCGACCGGAAGTCGTCCGGCAGCTGGCCGGTCGCCGCGAGCCGGCGGATGACGAAGCCGTAGTAGTCCTCGACCTTGGCGGTCACCCGTGGCCAGCTGAACTCCTCCGCCCGCAGCCGGCCAGCGGTACTCATCTCCGCGCGCAGCGCCGGGTCGTCGAGCAGCCGGGCGATGGCCGTCGCGAGCTCCTTGGGCTCGTGCGGCGGGACCAGGAGGCCCTCGCGACCACGTCGCACGACGCCCTTGTAGCCGTGGATGTCCGAGGCGACGATCGGAGCGCCGGCGGCCATCGCCTCGAGCAGGACGATGCCGAACGATTCGCCGCCGGTCGCGGGTGAGCAGAAGATGTCCGCGGTCCGGAAGAGCTGCGCCTTCTCGGCATCGGTCACCCGGCCGAGGAAGGCGACGGCCTTCAGCCCGCGGGTCGCGACGTACCGGCGCGCCTCGCGCTCCTGTGGTCCGCTGCCGACCACCAGCAGGCGCGACTCGTAGCCGGTCCGGCGCAGGATGCGGTGGGCCTTGAGCAGGTCGATGAGTCCCTTGCGTGGCTCGTGCCGGCCCACGAACAGCACGTTCGGGGTGCCGTCCTGCCAGCGGGAGATCGGCACCGCGCCCTCGAACCGCGGGATGTCCACGCCGTTGGGGATGACCTTGTAGTCGCCCGGGAAGAAGCGGTCGATGAAATGGCGGGCGGCCGCGCTGACCGCGATCCGGCCATGGAGCCGGGCGGCGTGTGCCTTCATGACCCGGCTGCCCAGCTCGTACGACGGCGAGAAGCCGGCATACGCGTGGAAGGTGGCGATGTTGACGCTGCGCGACTCGCGCAGCAGGAAGAGCGACAAGAAGGGCACGAACGGCTCATGCAGGTGAAGGACGTCGAACCGTTCGCGCTCGAGCAGCTCGCGGACCTGGCTGATATAGCGCGGCGAGAATGTCAGCGTCCCCATCGAGCCGTTGAGCGGGACGGAGAAGCCGACCCCGATGCGCAGGATGTCGCCCTCCGACGCCCGCTGCGGGCCGTGGCTGGCCGTGATGATCCGGACGTCATGACCGCGCAGCCGCAGGTTCTCGTAGAGGTGCCGGACGTGCTGGGCGACCCCGCCGTTCTCCGGGTAGATGTACGGGCAGACGAGGCCGATCTTCACTGGGCGCCGCCTTCGCCCATGTCACCCAGCTCGCGCAGGCCGGCGGCATCGAACCGCGGTGGGCGCTGGCGACCGCCGGGATAGCCGTGGTCGCGTCCGGTGCCGTCGCGCCGGACCCGCCCGCCGACCTCCGCGCGGGCATCGCGGCCACGCTTGCGGAGTTGCTGCCCGAACGTCCCGAGCTGGCCGACCGTGGGGTGGAAGCTGCCGCCGTGGTCGGTCGTGCGCGTCTCGATGGCGCGCCGCAGGTCGGCCGCGTCGTGGCCCGGGAACGTCGTCCAGCCGCTGCCGATCGCCTCGAGTGCGTGCGCGTCGCTGTTCCCGACCCGGGCCAGGCTGTGCTGGTCGGCGAAGCGGACGACGCGGTGGTGCCACGGCTTGCCGAGGCTCGTCGGGTTGAATGTCTCGAGTCCGTCCGGGTGGGCCGCCGGGTCGGGGTCGTCGAGCAGCCGGCGGAGGATCCAGCCCTGGGCGCACAGCGGATACGGGACCAGCGGATGGGCCGGGATGGCCAGGCCGCCCGCCTCATGGACGGCCAGGATCGACGCGCGGAGCGACCGGTACGGCCGGATCGGCCGATCGAGGTAGAGCGCCAGGAGGTGTCCGCCCAGGGTCGTGATCTCCTCGCCGACGACGACCTCGACGCGCAGGCCACGGTCGCGCGCCATCGCCTGGGCCGCGACGGCGGCGTCGATCCGCTCGTGATCGGCGATGGCGATGACATCGAGGTCCGTCCGCCTCTCGACATGCTCGAGGATGGCCTCGACCCCGGCCGTGCCGTCGCTGGCGAGGCTGTGGATGTGCATGTCGGCGCGACCGAGCGCGCCTGCGGGGCCGATCCGATGCTCGGTCATGCCGCGGCCTCCGGGGCGGCCCCGTCTCCCCGGCTCGGGGTCGCCGGATCGTCCGCGACCGCGGCCTCCAGGTCCGGCCAGATCGGGAAGAAGATCGCCCACCACTGATCCGGGGCGTCGGCGATGAGGTCCTCGAACGCGGCCGCAAGGCGGGTCATGGTCGTCGTCACGCGCTCGCGGCGGGTGCCCTCGGCCGGGACGTCGATCGGGACGATCTTGCCGCGGTAGTGTCCGCTGGCCGCCCGCCGGACGGTCATCCCGTAGGTCGGCACGCCCGATTCGACCGCCAGCATCGCCGGACCCATCGGCAGCCTGGCCGGCGCCCCGAAGAGCGGGATCTCCGTGCCGCCACCGGTCAGGTCGCGGTCACCGACGAGACCGACCGGGATCCCGCCGCGGAGCGCATCGAGGAGCGCCCGGCGCGCCTCGCGCAGGCCGACCAGCCGGATGCCGGCGACCCCCCGCGTCCGTTCGAAGTAGGCCTGCAGCCCCGGATCCTCGATGGTCTCCATCGGGGTCACGGTCTCGCCCACCCGGAAGGCGAGGAAGATGACGGCGAGCTCGAGCGACCCGAAGTGGAGCCCGACGAAGAGGACCGCCTTGCCGGGCACGACTGCCTCGGCGATGAGCTCCGGGGTGTCCAGGGCGAGGCGCTCGTTCACGAAGGCCGGCGTGATCGACGGCGTCCGGGCGACTTCGAGGTAGTAGCGCGCGGCGTGACGGAACGACGACTTCACGAGGCGTTCGAGCGCCTTGGGGTCCGTCGCGGCCGCCCTGACCCGTGGACCGCCACGACCGGAGTCGGCCAGCGACCGGCAGACGCGCCGGAGATTGCGACGAGCCTGGTCGGCGCGGCCCGGCTTCAAGCGGTACCACAGGTCGCCGGCGAAGTCGGCGACGCGGAAGGCCGGTCCCTCGGGCAGGCGGCAGGCCAGCCAGGACATCGCCAGCAGGAGACGGCCGCGGAACGTCACGCGTCGGCTGCCAGCGGTGCGGCGGCGGCCTCGGCTGCCGAGGCAGGCGTCCCACCGAACCCGGGCCCGGGCCCCGGATCGGGACGGCCGGCCATCATCTCGCGCCCGCGCCGCTCGAGGTCGGCGCTCTCGGCATCGGTCGGTGGCCAGATGGGCTTGAAGCTGTACCAGTCAGCGGGGTCCGGTCGGATCATCTCGGCAAGGGCGTCGGCGATCAGTTGGGTCGCCCTCTGGAGCTCCGCCGGGTCGGACGAGGCGACGGTGATCGGCTCGCCGAACAGGACTCGCATCCGGCCGTCGGGCTGGCGGGTGTTGATGACCGGCACGATGATCGACTGCGTCTTGGCAGCGAGGGTGGCCGGACCGGCCGGCAGCGCTGTCCAGGCATCGAACAGCTTCACCGGGATGCCGTCGCTGCGGTAGCCCCAGTCGACCAGCAGGCCCAGCACCTCGCGCCGGCGAAGGACGCCGAAGATGGCCCGAAGGTTGCGCCATGGGATGAGCGTCGCGCTCCACTGCTCGCGCTGCGCGCGCAGGTGCTCGAACAGCTCGGGGAACGAGGAATCGTCGGCCACCACGTTGAGTGGCAGCCCGATGTGCGCGATCGCCGCGCCGATCACGTCGTTGTTGCCGACGTGGCCCGTGGTGACGATGAGGCCGCCGTCCGGCGCGGCTGCGCGGAGCCGAGCGATCTCGGCCGGGTCGATCGGCTCGACCAGGGCGATGACCTGGTCCTGGGGCAGGTACGGGACGCGCATGAGCTCGACGAGGTACGACCCGTAGCGCTTGTACGCCCGGAGGGCGATCCGGCGCACCCGCCGGTCATCCGGCGGGAGGCCCAGGACGTGCCCGAAGTTCCGGTTCGACCAGGCGCGCTTCGTCGGCCAGAGCAGGTACGACCCTTGCGCGCCGAGGCCGAGGACGGTGGCCGTCGGCCCGGCCGGGAGCGTGCGCAACAGCCAGGAAGCAAAGCGGTAGCCGAGGACGGCCGACCGCTCCACGATCCTGGGACTGGCGCCCGTGCGCCGATGCGGCGCCTCGAGTCGCCGTTCGCCGTCGGTCACCGCGCGGCGGTGGCCACCTTGGCCTTGGTCCCGGCCATGCGCTTGACGGTCTTCTTGACCGGCGCCTCGGTCCCGACCAGCGTCTCGTTGTCGTCGCCGCGGATGAACGCCTCGACGCGATTGAACGCGATGTCGTCGTGGATCTGGTGCGGCGGGCTCTTCATGAAGTAGCTGGACGGTGCGACGAGCGTGCCCTTGAGCCCCCGGTCGAGACCGAGCTTGAGGCAGCGGATGGCGTCGGTGATGACGCCGGCGCTGTTGGGGCTGTCCCAGACCTCGAGCTTGAGCTCGGCGTTGAGCGGGACGTCGCCGTAGGTGGTGCCCTCCATCCGGATGTAGCACCACTTGCGGTCGAGCAGCCACGGCACGTGGTCGCTCGGCCCGACGTGGATGTCGTCCGTGTCGATCTCGTAGTCGAGCATGGACGTGACGGCGTTCGTCTTGCTGATCTTCTTGGACTCGAGGCGCTCGCGCTCGAGCATGTTGAGGAAGTCCGTGTTGCCGCCGAAGTTGAGCTGGTATGTCCGGTCGAGTCGGACGCCGCGGTCCATGAACAGGCGGGTCAGGACGCGATGCGTGATCGTCGCGCCGACCTGGCTCTTGATGTCGTCGCCGATGAGCGGCAGTCCGACGGCGGCGAACCGGCGCTGCCAGTAGGGCTCGCGGCCGATGAACACGGGAATGGCGTTGACGAACGCGACACCAGCCTCCAGCGCCTGCTCGACGTACCACTTGGTCGCCTGCTCGCTCCCGACCGGGAGGTAGCTGACCATGACGTCGACTTCGCGCTCCTTGAGGATGCCGACGATGTCGGCAGTCGGCCCGGGGGCCTTCTCGATGATCTGGGACAGGTACTTGCCCAGGCCGTCGTGGGTCATCCCGCGCTCGACGGTGACGCCCGTGTGCTGGACCTGCTGGAAGACGTAGGTGTTGTTCGGCTTGGTGTAGATCGCCTCGGACAGGTCCTTGCCGACCTTGTTCTTGTCGATGTCGAAGGCGGCGACGAAGTCGATGTCCTTGATGTGGTAGCCGCCCAGGTCGACGTGCATCAGCCCGGGGACGAAATCGTCCTTCTTGGCGTTCTCGTAGTAGTAGCGGCCCTGGACGAGGCTGCTCGCGCAGTTGCCGACGCCGACGATCGCGACGCGGATCTTGCCGTCACCTCGGCGCCCCGCGCCGGCCCAGGTGTTGGTCGGCTCGAGGCCGCCCTTGCCACTGTTCCCGTTCTTGCCGTTCTTGCCGTTGGTTGCCACGATGCTCTCCGTTCTCCCTTCAGTGGATCGGTGTCTGGGCGGCCGACTTGGCCTGGTTGCGGACATGCAGGATCCGCTGGATGACGGTGATGACGGCCCCGACGAGGATGACGCCGAGGGCGATGGACAGGATGGTCAGGTTGGCGGTCAGGCCGGCGACGATGAGCCCCAGGCTCAGGACGACCAGCCGGATCTCGCGGGGCATGACCCCGATCGCGGCCATGCCGGTCCCGGCGGTGAAGCCGAGGCCCTCGGACTTGGCACGGGTGTAGCTGACCATGAAGGCGGCACCGAGCGCCGCCGTGGCGAGGACGGCGACCGTGTCCGACCCTCCAAGGACCGCACCCCAGGTGATCCCGAGGTAGACGATCGCCTCGCCCCACCGGTCGAAGACGGAGTCCATGAACGCACCGAGGGTGCTGACCTTGCCGGTCGCCCGGGCCAGCGTGCCATCGAACATGTCGAAGACGCCGCCGAGGAACACGACGATGCCGCCGGCCAGCCAGAGCTGTCCTGCCAGGAGCGCCGCTCCGACGACCGTGATCCCGAAGCCGATGAGCGTCAGCCCGTCCGGGGTCAGGCCCAGCCGGCCCATCCCGAGCGCGATCGGTTCGAAGACCTTCTTGATGCGACCCCGGGATTCGTTGGAGATGGACATCGCTCGGCCGTCAGCTCGCGAAGCCGAGGACGGCCCGTTCACGGGCGGCGAACTCCACGAACGCCTCCTCGCGCAGCCGGCAGACCGTCTCGCGACCCTGGCGACGGGTCTCGACGACGCCGGCGGCGCGCAGCCGACCGAGGTGCCACGAGACGAGCGGCTGGCTCAGGCCGACATGGGCGATGAGCTCCGCGACGGTCGCCTCGCTCTCGGCCAGGCGGCGGACGATGCGCAGCCGGTTCACGTCGGCCATGACCTTGTGGAAGGCACGCAGCTGACGGAGGTCTTCGGGCTGGGCGACGGCGGCGACGATGGTGCCGCGAACGCGAGCGGGCGAGGGGGACAGGGCGGGGGCTCCGGGTGCGTGGATCGGGTCCGCGGTCGCATCAACCACGGTTTATATCAATCGCCGTTGATGCTAGGCCGGACGCCCGACGATTGTCAACACGTCCATCGAAGGTTCCACGCCGCTGGAGTGTCATGTCATCGTGAACCGATCGTCCGTTCCTGCGCGATCCTGCACGTCGCCTTCAGCGGATGGGGATCGGCGTCGTGCTGACGGTCATCGGCTGGTCGGTCAGGGCGCGCAGGTAGAAGAAGCCGTTCGTGCCCGGCGAATAGCCGGCCGGCACGGCTGACGTCAGCTGATACCTCGCGCGCTGGTGTGGAGCGAGGACGGCAGGGCCCCCGGTCGCGGTCCAGAAGGGCGTGACGCCCTGCCCGGAGCTGATCGCGAAGTGCGGCGCCAGCGCCCTGGACGCCGTGTTCTGGACGTCGACCTCCATCTGCCACAGTCCCTTGTTGTTGCTTCCGTGCGACTCGGTCGAGATGATCGACATCTGGAGCGGCTCCCTGGTCGTGACGGCGATCGTCGCGCAGACCAGGGCCGGAGCGAGGAGCAGTCCCGCCAGCGCCGCCCGGCCGGGCGGTCCGAGCAGCCAGCGTCCACCTCGGGATGCGGACAGCCGCAGCCTGGCCGATGCGCTGATCCCGGGCTGCCAGGCGTGCTGGAACGCCGCCGGCGGCGCCGTGGCCGCGGCCGCCAGCCAGAGCGGGGTCATCATCAGGAAGTAGCCGTCCTGCGACCGGACCGAGAGGTAGAACACGAACCACGGGATGACCGTCAGGCCCGGTCCGAGGCGGCGGACCCAGATCGCCGACGCTGCCAGCAGGCCCATCGCCAACAGCAACGACGCGTACGAATAGAAGTCGAGCGCCCCGCTCCCGTTGGTGAGGTAGAACGAGACATCGATCAGGCCCTGACCGTGCGGGACGGCGTGCTGGGTCAGGACCAGGAGGATCCCGGACGCCCAGGCCGGTGCGTCGCGGACGATGAACGGCAGGTCGATGGCCAGCCATGTCGCGGCCGCGACCCCGGCGAACGTCCCGACCAGGGTCAGGGACCGCCGCGTCGGCAGCTCACCATGACGGACTGCGAACAGGCCGACGAGGAGGAACGGCGTGACGAACCAGGCTAGCTGCTGGGTCGCGCAGGCGGCGCCGAGGAAGACCGCCTTCAGGATGTCCGTCCGCCGCAAGCGACCGCCGGCGCCGATCCTCGGCCAGCGCACGACGACCGGGATGAGCAGCACCATCGCGATGATGGCCGGATAGCCGAGCCGCGCGTAATTCGGCAGGATCGGGAAACCCAGCATCACCGCCGTCGCTCCGGGTCGCCAGCCGATCGGGAGCAGGAGCCAGAGCATGATCGCGCCGACGAGCAGGACGAAGGTGTTGACGACCGACGACGCCGCCGGGAAGCCGAACACGGGGATGGCGGGCGCGGTCAGGATGACGGCCAGGGGCGGGTAGCCGAAGGTGTAGTCCGCTCCGCCGTCCATCGTCTTGGTGATGGGGACCGCCTGGTCGACGAACATCTGCGGCCAGGCAACGCCGTAGATCGGGTCGCCGTGCAGCATCGTCTTGGCCGCCTGCGCGACGAGCGTGCCCTCGTCGCTCGGCTTGTGCTGGATCGAGACGGCACCGATGACCATCACGCATGCCGTCGCCAGGATCAGTCCGTCGACGAGGACCAGGGCCCGCTGGCTGCGGACCGTCAGGACGAGCAGAGCGCCGAGCAGGATGAAGAGGTAGCAGATCGACAGCGCGAGCATGACGATCGGCTTCGTCGTCAGCGCCTGCGTCCAGCTCGCCCGCGTCCCGATGAACAGGCTGATGGTCGCCAGCAGCGCCAGGGCACGGTGGAGCTGACTCGGCGGGACGTTGAGGCCGAGGAGCCTCGATCCCCCGAAACGATGCATCGAACCCTCATATCCATGGACGCCCAAGGTGCCAGTGTGGAGTCTAACCGTCGTCTCGCCGCGGACCATGTGAGGATTCCATTCTGGCGGCGGTCATGACGGGCGCCATCGGTCGCGGACACTACACTCCCCGGGATGGATCGCCGTTCGGCTTACGTGCTGCTCGCCGTCGTCGGGGCGGGCGTGTTCCTCGCCGGCCTCGAACTCATGGTCACGGCGGTCGCGCTGCCGTCGATCCTGGCCGACCTGGCCGACCCGAACGCGGGCTCGGCCTGGGTCGAGCTGCGCAAGGCGTCGTGGATCATCAACGGCTACCTGCTGGTCTACATCCTGACCATGCCGATGGCCGGCCGGCTGGCCGACCTGTGGGGTGCCCGCCGGCTGTTCCTTGGGGCCCTCGTGGTCTTCGTCGTCGGGTCGGCGCTGGCCGGTGCGGCCCAGACCATGGACCAGCTCATCGCGGCCCGGTTGGTCCAGGCGGTCGGTGGGGGCGTGCTGGTGCCGGTCGGGACGGCGGTCGCCTCGCACCTGTTCGGCGGCGCGATGCGCCCTCGCGCGCTCGGGGTCGTCGGGGCGCTGACGTTCCTCGGGATGGCCGCCGGCCCGGTGGTGGGTGCGGCGATCCTCGCGTCCGTCCACCCCGAGACGGCCATCGCGGCCGCGGGGCTGCGCGGGACGGCCATCGCGGCCGTGACCGAGCCTGCCTGGCGCTGGGTCTTCTACCTCAACATCCCGATCGGGATCATCGCCCTGGTCCTCGCCTGGGCCGCCTCGCCGGACTGGGAGACGCCCCACCGTGGTGGCCGGGTGGACATCGTCGGGGCGGCCACCTATGGGCTGGCACTGGTCGCCGGACTGCTGGGTCTGACGCTGCTCGGCTCGAAGGACGTGGCCGGAACGTCACTCGACCCGCTCGTCGTGACGCTCGGATTGCTCGCGCTCGCCGCGATCGCCTCGGCGGCGGCGGTGGTCCGCGGGCTGCGGGTCGACGATCCGTTCCTCGATCCGCGGCTGTTCCGGAGCGTCCCGTTCTCGTCGGCCGCGCTCGTGTCGTTGCTGACCGGCTACGCGTTCGCGACCGCCATCATCGGCGGGGCCGTGTTCGTCGATCGCGTGCTGTACGGCGGCCCGGACGCCCAGCGCCTGGCGCTCGGAGCGCTGGCCGGCGCGACCGCGATCGGAGCACTGGTCTCCGGGTTCGTCGTCCGGGTCGTGCCGCTTCGGGCGGTCGCCCTCGGCGGGATCGCGCTGAGCATCGCCGGTCTGCTCGCGATGTCGCGCTGGACCGCCGAGACGAGCCTCGAGACCGTGGCGCTCGGGCTGGGCGTCTTCGGGCTGGGCTTCGGGCTGACGGTCACGCCGCGCTCGACGGCCGCCGTCGAGGCCGCCGGCCGACAGGCATTCGGGACCGCGTCGGCGGTCGTGACGGTCGCCCGGATGCTCGGCATGGCGGTCGGGCTGGCGATCCTGACGGCCTACGGCTCGTCGACCATCGACCGGCTGTACGACGAGGTCTACGCCACGTCCGACGCGTACAAGCAGTTCATCCCGGAGAACCTGCGCGACAGGCCGCTGCGCGACCCGCTCGTCGTCGGTGCGCTCGAGAGCTGGGCGTCGCGCGAGGCGGCGTCGATCATGGTCGGGCTGTTCGTCGTCGCGGCCGGTGTGACCGCCGTGGCCATCCCGCCGAGCCTGACCCTGGGCGGCAGCCGGCGCGAGCGGACGCGTATGCTGGATGACGCCGAACCGCCGCTTCGCGAGGGATCCGCCGCCGATGGATTCGACCCCCCAGAACCCGGTCTCGCCCTCTGACGAGGGAGCCGACATCCCGCTCGCGGCGCGTGTCCGGCGCCAGGCGGCGATCGGCCCGGCCGGTCAGCCCGGGACCATCCGGGTCGCATCCCTGGTTGGAGCGGAGGCCCACGAATCGGAGGGCAAGGCGGCGCTTGCCGCGCTCCCCGACCTGCTGACTCAGCCGAAGGCGGCGGTCTGGGTCGACCTCGTCGCGCCGACCCCGGCCCAGGCCAAGCTGGTCGGCGATTCGCTCGGGCTGCACCCGCTCATCGTCGAGGACGTCCTCGAGGGCAACCAGCGGGCCAAGATCGAGACGACCGACGGGATCGTCCACATCGTCCTGTTCCACCTGACCTACGGCCACGACGTGGTCGCATCCGAGCTCGATATCGTGCTCGGCCCGAAGTACCTGCTGACCGTCCACAACGTGGATTGGGATCCGCGGGCCGGCCATCACCTCGCGGCCGGCGTCGGGCCGGTCCTCGCGCATGGCCCCGACCACCTGCTGTGGGCGATCGCCGACGACCTCATCGACGGCTACTTCCCGTTCGCCGACCGGATCGGCGACGCGATCGACGACGTCCAGGACCAGGTCGTGCGCAAGGCGACCCCCGACACCGTCGAGCAGCTGTTCAAGCTCAAGCGCGAGCTCATCCAGGTCCGCCGGGCGATCAGCCCGGTCCGCGAAGTCTTCAACCAGCTGACCAACCGCGATGAGCTGGTCATCGACGCCGACGAGCTGATCTACTTCCGCGACATCTATGACCACGTCATCCGGCTGACCGATGAGCTCGACAACTACCGCGAGCTCGCGTCAGCGACGCTCGACGTCTACCTCACCCAGGTCAACAACAACCTGTCGGTGATCATGAAGCGACTGACAGGAGTCACGGTCATCCTGGCGGGGATCGGGGCGGTGGCCGGGATCTTCGGGATGAGCGAGGCGGCCACGGCGATCAACGGCGGCGAGGGCAGCGGCTTCTGGGCAGTCACCGCGGTCGTCGTGGCCGCGGCGACGCTGGCCGCGATCGTCCTGCGCCGGATCGACTGGATCTAGACGTCGCGTTCGAGGCGCCGGCCCGCGGGAGCCCGCCTCCGTCGACCGACAGTCGACAACCAAGGGTCGAAGACGCCGGATCGGGTCCCTTCGGCGCGCGATGTCGCCCCACAGTCGACATTCGGTGTCCTGGACGGTCGCCGGCGCACCTTCGGCAGCCCGTTGCCGACTGTCAGTCGCGGCCAGCCTCGCGCTCCAGCGCCGCTGCGAGGGCCGATAGCGCGCGGCCGGCGTCGCGTGGGGTGTCCAGCACGAGATCGGCCGCGGCCCGGACCTCGTCTGGCATGCCGTGCGGCCCGGTCACGGCGGCCGCCAGCGCTGCGACCAGCCCCCCAGCCCGGCGCGCCTCGTGCAGGACCGCGAAGCCATCGGCGTCACTCAGATCGTCACCGAAGGCGACGGCTGCCGCCGGACGGAGATCCGCCAGGAGCGCCTCGACCGCTTCGCGCTTGCCACCCGCCGACCGTGGCCGGAGGTCGACCACCAGCCGTCCGCGGTAATGGGCGAGCTCATGAGGCGGCAGGCCCCGGTCCACCTCGGCGATCGCGCCCTCGACGGCGGCCCGGGCGGCGACCCGGTCCTCCGCCTGGCGGACGTGGAACGCGACCGACGGGCCCTTGCGCTCCACGAACAGCCAGTCGGGCCGGCCGAGGACCTCGGGCACACGAGTCGCCAGCGCCTCCGCGGGACCGTGTGAGTCGTCGTGACCGGCACGGAACGTGGTCACGAGGCGAGCCGGGTCACCTCCTCGGGGAAAGGACCCCGCCTGCAGCCCGTGGTCGCCCAGGTACGTGATGCCACCGACCCGGACGCGCACCGCCACGTCGGCGGCCGTTCGCCCGGTCAGGATCGCGACCGCGACGCGTTCCGGTCGCGCGCCCGCGATCCGGGCGAGTCGGCGCAGCGCGCGACGGGCGCCCGGCAGGATCGTCGCTGCCCCGGGGTCGCGCGAGCCCTCGGCGAGGGTGCCGTCGAAGTCGGCGATGACCAGGATCCTGCCTCGGGTCCGCGCCAGCGCACGGATCGCGTCGGTCGTCGTCCGGGTCAAGGCGTGACGCTGACGCTCGGCATCGGCGAGGGCGCGGCGGAGGGGGCCGAGGCGGAGGGGACCGCAGCGGATGGGGCGGCGACCGGCGGCGGCGTCTCGGGGGCCAGTGCAAGGAGTCCCCCGAGCAGCAGCCCCGCCGCGACGACCCCGACCACCAGGCCGGCGACGATCGACAGGCGTGCCCACATCTCGCGCGGAAGGGTACCAGTCCGGACGGCAGGCGGCGTCTCTCGAGGGTCGCTGCTACGATGCGCGTCCCATGGCCTCCCTCGCGAGCTGGATCCGGACACGGATCATCCCGGCGATCCTCACCGCACTCGGGATCGCATTCCTCGTCGCGGGCCTGTTGTCCTTCACGACGCCGGTCGCGGCGGTCCCCGTCCCCGTCGCGACCCCGACGGCCAGCCCCGTCGCGATCGTGGACGACACGCCCGCGCCGCTGATCACGCTGCCGCCGATCGCCTCGGGCGCGCCGCCCTCCAAGGCCCCGGTCCCGGCCGATCGGGTCGCCACGCGCATCCGGATCGCGGCGCTCAACATCGATCTTGCGGTGATCAAGCCGCCCAACGGCTATCCCGCCTGCAACGTCGCGATGTACTACAAGGACGCGCACCTCGGCCAGCCGGGTCAGGGCAAGTCGGTCTACATCTTCGCCCACGCCCGGACCGGCATGTTCCTGCCCATCCTGAACGCCTCGAAGGTGTCGAACGGCAAGAAGATGATCGGCATGGTCGCCGAGGTCTGGACCAGCGACGACCAGCGGTTCCTGTACGTCATCACCGACGTTCTCCGCCACGTCCCGTTCGATCAGGCGTTCACCAAGCCGTTCGCGGCGCGCAGCGAGGCGCTCTGGCTGCAGACGTCGGAGGGCGTCGGGACCCAGCCCAAGCTCCAGCTCCGCGGGGAGCTCCTGTCACAGGAGGCTGCGCCACACGCCGAGGCGCACCCGACGGCCAAGCCGATCACCTGCTCCTAGGGCGAGGACCCCGGGCGTCCGCTACGGGACGAGCGCGTTCGCGGCCAGGGTTGCCGCGTCCAGCAGCGCCGTCGGGAAGAGACCGAGCAGGATCGTCAGCGCGGTCGCGGCGGCAAGCCCGCTCCACAGCAGCCCGCCGTGGCGGAGCGCCGGCGCGTCGCTCGTCCCGTCGCGCATGAACATATAGACGACGACCCGCAGGTAGTAGAAGGCAGCGACCGCCGCGTTGAGGACCGTGATGACGGCCAGGATCGTCAGCGGCCCGCCCGCCTCGACCGCGGCCAGGATGACGTTCGCCTTGGCGAAGAAGCCGGCAGTGGGCGGGATCCCGGTGAGCGACAGGAGGAACAGGGTCATGAGGATGCCCATCACCGGCTCGCGCCGGCCAAGGCCCGCGAACGTACCCAGGCTCGAGGTGACCCCGGTCCGCTTCTGAAGCCCGGCGATGACCGCGAACGCGCCCAGGTTCATGAATGCGTAGGCCACGCCGTAGAACAGCAGCGCCTCGATGCCCGTCCCACCCGGGTTCTGAGCCCAGGCCGCGAGGCCGACCAGCATGTACCCGGTGTGCGCGATGGAGCTGTAGGCCAGCATCCGCTTGACGTTGTCCTGGGTCAGCGCGACGAGGTTGCCGAGGGTCATCGTCAGCGTCGACAGCACGATGATGACCGGCAGCCACCAGTCCGCCAGCGGTCCGAGCGCCTCGACGAACAGCCGCAGGATGAGCGCGAACGCACCGACCTTGGGGCCGACCGAGAGGTAGCCGGTGATCGGCGTCGGCGAGCCCTGGTACGCGTCCGGCGTCCAGTAGTGGAACGGGACGGCCGCGATCTTGAACGCGACCCCGGTCGTCAGGAATGCCAGGCCCATCGCCAGGCCCGGCGACAGCGGCGCATTGCCGGCGACGATCTCGGTCAGCTTCGCCGCGATCGCGTCCAGCTGGAGCGTCCCGGTCACGCCCCAGATGAAGGCCAGACCGAACAGGAAGATCGCCGAGCTGAACGAGCCCAGCAGGAAGTACTTGATCGCGCCCTCGGTCGAGAAGTTGTCGGTCTTGTGGAAGGCCGCCAGCAGGTAGCCCGGCAGGACCATCAGCTCGAGCCCGAGGAAGAGCAGCAGCAGGTCGCCCGATGCCGAGATGAGCATGGCGCCGGTCATCGCGAAGACCAGGATGGCCGCGAACTCCGCCACCGGAAGACCGCGCGGGACCAGGTAGTCCGGACCGAACACGATGCTCATGGCGATGACCGCGATGAACAGGAGGTCGAGGAACGTCGTCAGGTCGTCGACCTTGTAGCCGCCCCCGAAGGCGGTCCCGGGCGTCGCCCCGACGGCGATCGTCAGCGCGGCCGTGATGGCCAGGCCGATCAGCGCGACGGCGACTGCGACGGCCGTCTTGCCCGGCCGGATCAGATCGACGATGAGGATCGCGGCCGCGGTCAGGATCCCCGCCACGAGCGGGCTGATCAGGACCAGGTCATCCCAGGTCAATGGGCGGCCCCGCCTTCCGGCTCGAGGGCGGCCCGCGGGTGGATGAGAGCCCAGCCGACGCGAGCCAGGATGAGGACGACGACGAGCACGAGGACCCCGTAGGTGACCTCGGCCGGGATGGCGATCGGCGGGGCGGACGAGACCGACGCGAGCGTCTCGGTGACGGTGCTCGAGAAGAGGTTCAGCAGCAGGCCGGGCTGGAGCCCGAAGATCACGACCAGGGTGGCCAGCGGGACGAGGGTCAGGATCTCGACCGCGGTCATGTCGGTCAGGTGGTCGCCGAGGGACTCGAGGAACGCGGACACCTCGCCGAACACGACCCGCCCGTACATGTACAGCAGGTAGCCGGCGGCCAGGATCACTGCGAAGGCCGCCACCGCCGCGGCGTACGGCAGGACCTCGAACGTCCCGACCAGCACGAGGAACTCGCCGACGAACCCGGACAGCCCGGGCAGCCCGGCCGAGGCGAACACGAAGAAGCCGAAGAACGCGGCGTAGACCGGCGTCCGCGCCGACAGGCCACCCATCTTGGCGATGGTCCGGTCGTGGGTCCGCTCGTAGATGACCCCGACGAGCAGGAACAGGGCACCCGTGATGAGGCCGTGGTTGATCATCTGAAGGACCGCGCCCTGGAGGCCCTGCTCGGTGAACACGAAGATACCGAGCGTGACGAAGCCCATATGGCTGACCGACGAATAGGCGACCAGCCGTTTGAGGTCGGGCTGGACGAGGGCGACGATGGCCCCGTAGATGATCGCGATGAGCGACAGGACGATGATCACCGGCGCGAACGTCTGGGCCGCGTCCGGGTAGAGCGGCAGCGCGAACCGGATGAACCCGTAGGCGCCCAGCTTCAGCATGATCGCCGCCAGCATCACCGAGCCCGCGGTCGGGGCCTCCGTATGGGCGTCCGGCAGCCAGGTATGGAACGGGAACATCGGAACCTTGATGGCGAAGGCCAGGAAGAACGCGAGGAAGGCCAGCAGCTGCAGGCCGTCGGCGAAGCCACCGGTCGCGGCGTAGGCCTTGAGCGCCTGGAAGTCGAACGCGCCGGCCCACACGCCGCCGTGGCCGGACTGGTAGGCGAACGCCGTCGCCAGGATCGCGACGAGCATCAGCAGCGAGCCGACGAGGGTGTACAGCACGAACTTGATCGTGGCGTAGATCCGGTTCGAGCCGCCCCAGATCCCGATGATCAGGTACATCGGGACGAGCACGATCTCCCAGAAGATGTAGAACAGGAACGTGTCGAGGGCGAGGAACACGCCGATCAGGCCGATCTCGAGGACCAGGAACGAGATCATGTATTCCTTGATCCGCGTCTGGATCGGCTTGAAGCTGGCCAGGATGGAGATCGCCGTCAGGGTCGTCGTCAGGACGACCAGGGCGATGGACAGCCCGTCCGCTCCGAGCTTGTACTGGATGCCGAACACGGGGATCCAGTCCACCGTTTCGACGAACTGGAAGCCAGCGCGCCCCGGCAGGTAGCCGGTCAGCAGGACCAGCGAGACCGCGAAGGTGATCAGCGCGGTCGCGAGGGCCAGCGGCCGGGCCAGCGACGCCGGTGCCGCGGCGATGACCAGGACGCCGATGAGCGGCAGGAAGGTGACGATGGTCAGGATCGGGATGCTGTCGAGGTTCATCAGCCCCTCGCCAGCAGCAGGTACGAGCCGGCCATCACGATGAGCCCGATGGCGATGCCCAGGGCGTAGTTCTGGACCCGGCCGGTCTGGACCTGGCGGAGCCCGCGGCCCGCGTCCACGGTCGCCTCGCCGAGCGCGTTGACGGTGCCGTCGATGACCTCTCGGTCGAACCACCACATGGCCGCCGCGAGCTTGCCGCCGAGGACCATGAACAGGACGTGGTACAGGTCGTCGAACCACCACTTGTTGAGCGAGGCGCGATACAGGAAGGGCACCCGGGCGCTCAGCTCGCGGACGCGCTCCGGGCGGGCCGGCATCCGGATCGGGCCGATCCCGACGCCGAACAGCCGCCAGGCCAGGAGCAGGCCGATGGTCGCGATGGTGACGCTGGCGATGATCAGGACGCCGTCGATGCCGAACAGCGAGTAGGCGGGCTCGGCCGCGCCGCCGTGGAGGATCGACTCGCCCTCCTCGAAGATCGGGGCGAGCCATTCGGTGATCCGGCTGGCGCCGAGCGGCAGGCCCAGGAACAGCCCCAGGAAGATCGACGGGATCGCCAGCAGGACGAGCGGGATGGTCATGACCGGGACGGACTCGTGGATCTTGTCCCAGATCTCCTTCGGCCCGCGGAAGGCGCCCCAGAAGGTCATCCCCATCAGCCGGAACATGTAGAACGCGGTCAGGCCGGCCACGATGAAGCCGATGGCCCAGACCCAGAAGAAGCCGGCCTTGAGCGACTCGCCCAGGATCTCGTCCTTGGAGAAGAAGCCGGCCAGCGGCGGGATGCCGGCGATCGCCAACGACCCGATGAGCATGGTCACGTAGGTGATCGGGATCTTGTTCGACAGGCCGCCCATCTTGCGCATGTCCTGTTCCTCGTGGACGGCGTGGATGACCGACCCCGAGCCGAGGAACAGCAGGCCCTTGAAGAAGCCGTGGGTCATCAGGTGGAAGATCGCCGCCGTCCAGGCTCCGACCCCGAATGCCGCGAACATGTATCCGAGCTGGCTCAGCGTCGAGTACGCGAGGACCCGCTTGATGTCGGTCTGGGTCATCGCGATCGAGGCGGCGAGGATGGCCGTGAAGATGCCGATCGCGGCCACGACAACCAGCGCCGACTGGGCGTAGGCGAAGATCGGGTTGGCCCGGGCGACGAGGTAGATGCCCGCGTTGACCATCGTGGCCGCGTGGATGAGGGCAGACACCGGGGTCGGACCCTCCATCGCGTCCGGCAGCCAGACGTGGAGCGGGAACTGGGCGCTCTTGCCCATCGCCCCGGCGAAGATCAGCAGGGCGATGATGGTGATGGTCGTCGGGTCGAGCTCGCCGATCCGGTGGATGACCTCGCGGATATCGAGCGTGCCCAGGCTGACGAAGATCAGCATGATCCCGAGGATGAAACCGAAGTCGCCGACGCGGTTGACGATGAACGCCTTCTTGGCGGCAAGGGCGGCCGATCGCTTTCGGTACCAGAAGCCGATGAGCAGGTAGCTGCACAGGCCGACCAGCTCCCAGGCGACGAACACGACCAGGAAGCTGCTCGCGAGGACCAGCAGCAGCATGCTGAACATGAACAGGTTGAGGTAGGCGAAGAACCGCCAATAGCCCGGGTCGTGGCTCATGTAGCCGATCGAATAGACGTGGACGAGCAGTCCGATCGTGGTCACCACGATGAGCAGACACGCCGTCAGCTCGTCGACCACGAAGCCGACGTCGACCACGAACTTGTCGGCCGGGATCCACTGGAACCAGTGGATGACATAGCCGTGCGAGCTCTCGGAGTCGGGGATGAGCGGCGCCGCGCCGGTCAGGACCTGGACGCACAGGGCCATCGCGATGAGCCAGACGCCGAGGATGGCGAGGACCGGGATCCAATGTGCCTGCTTGCCCAGCCGCCGACCGATCAGGGCGGTGATCAGGAACCCCGCCATCGGCAGGACGATGAGCGCCGGGATGAGGTTTTCGGGCGTCATTGACGCATCGCGTCGTATTCGTCGACGAGTGGCGTCTTCTTGTTGCGATAGATGGCGATGACGATGGCCAGGCCCACGGTCGCCTCGGCGGCGGCGACGGCCATGACCATCAGCGCGACGATCGAGCCCTCGGCGGCGGCAGTGACGGCCGTCCCGAACGCGCCGAACGCGACGATCGCGAGGTTGACCCCGTTGAGCATCAGCTCGATGGACATGAGCATGCTGATCGCGTTGCGCCGGGCGAGGAACCCGAACGAGCCGATGGCGAAGAGCATCGCCGACAGGACGAGATAGGCGTCCAGCGAATCGCTCACGACGGGCCGTCCTTCTCGCGCTTGGCGAGGTAGACGCCACCGATGACGGCGGCGAGCAGCAGCACGCTGACGATCTCGAACGGCAGGACGTAGTCGTGGAACAGCGCCTTGGACAGGGCCGACGTGGCCAGGCGGACGCGGTCCGTGGCCTCGCCCCAGTCGGTCGCGGCGATCGACAGCGCGACGACGACCACGAGGATGACCGAGGCGATGGCCGCCGGCACGGCCTGGGTCTGGAAGACCAGCCGGCTCGGCGCATCCTTGGTCTGGGTCAGCATGATCGCGAACAGGATCAGGACGCTGATGGCACCGATGTAGACGATGACCTGCGCGGCGGCGATGAGCGGCGCGCCCAGGATCACGTAGATCCCGGCCAGCGCCCCGAAGCAGACGATCATCGCCAGGCCGCAGCGGATGATGTCCTTCATCGTCACGACCAGCAGCGCCGAGCCGATCATCACCGAGGCGAACAGCCAGAACAGCGCGTCGCCCCAGTCCTGCCCGAGGGCCACGATCATCAGCGCGGCGATGCCCGTGACGATGCCAAGGACGGCGAGCGCGAGGATGATCGGGATCAGGCGTCGCAGCACGTTCGCCGCCTACTCGGGATGACTGGGGGCGATGGCCGTCCCGCCACCGTGCCCATGGTCGTCGCCGTGCGCGTGGCCATGCCCGTTGCCGTTCCCGGCCGGGACCCCGGTGACCGTCGGCGGCAGCATCGGCAGCATCCGCGTCGTGTCGATCAGGCGGCCCTCGGCGACGGCCCGGGTCGCCCAGTCGCGCTCGCGGCGGATGTAGGTGACCTCGGTCTCGCGGTTGATGGCGGCGATCGCCATCAGGTCGATCATCGGCTCGGCACGGCTGGTGTGGGCCAGCTCGATGTCGGCGCCGTCGCGCAGCGCGTCGTACGGGCAGGCGTCCACGCAGATGCCGCACAGGATGCAGCGGCTCTCGTCGACCTCGTACTTCTGGAGGACCCGCGGCTTGGGCATGAGCGCGCCGGTCGGGCACGTCTCGGCGCAGCGGCCGCACGACACGCACGGCGTGTCGTTGAGGCTCATGTCGAGCGGCGTCGTGACCAGCGTGTCGAAGCCGATGCGCATGAAGTCGTAGCAGGCCGCGCCGACGACCTCCGAGCAGACCTGGGCGCAGCGACCGCAGTCGATGCAGCGCGACGGCTCGCGCAGGATGAAGGCGTGCGAGTCATCGCGGATGTAGTCGTGGTTCACACCCGTGAACCGGTTCTCGGTCACGCTCCGGAAGCCCGCCCCGTGGTGGTTGCCCATCTCGAGCGTCGGCAGCGTCGTGCCGTACTCGATGCCCAGGCGGCGCAGGTCGCAGAAGCCGATCGCCTCGCAGGTGCACTGCAGGCAGCGGGTCGATTCGGCGACGGCGTCCTCGCGGGTGTAGGGCAGCTCGTATTCGATGTAGCTGCGGTTGCGCTCCTCGGCCTCGAGCGCGGTCATCCGGTAGCGCGGCGTCTTGGCCTCGCTGGTGAACGGCACGATCGACAGGAACTCGGGCTGGGGCTCGGCCAGCGTCTGGCGGGTCCGGATGGCCGACAGGTCGAGGCCCTTGAGGTAGGCATCCACCGCGTAGGCCGAGCGGCGACCCTCGGCGATGGCCTGGACGACGGTCGCCGCGCCGATGCGCACGTCGCCGGTCCCGAACACGCCCGCCCGGCCGGTCTCGAAGGTGACGGCGTCGGCCTTGAGCCGGTTCTGACGGGTCGCCTCCGGGCCTTCCGAGCCGGGGCCGATCCAGGTCAGGTCCGGACCCTGGCCGATGGCCAGCAGCACGCGGTCGCACGGGACGGTGAATTCGGTGCCTGGTGCCGGCTCCGGGCGGCGCCGGCCTGAGGCGTCCGGGGCGCCCAGCGCCATCCGGATGAACTCGACGCCGGTGACCTTGCCCTTCTTGTCGGTGATCACCCGAACCGGTCCGGCCTGGAAGATGGCGGTCACGCCCTCCTCGAGCGCCTCGTGGACCTCGTTGGACGCGGGCATGTCCTTCATGTCGCGCCGGTAGACCAGCGTCACTTCGGCCGCGCCCTGGCGGACCGAGGTCCGCGAGCAGTCCATCGAGGTGAACCCGCCGCCGATGACGACGACGCGCTTGCCGGCGTGATCCGGGTAGGGCAGGCCGAGCGTCGCGGTCCGCAGGTACTCGAGACCGTCGATGCACTCGGCGGCGTCCTCGCCCGGGATGCCCAGCTTGTTCGTGTCGTAGCAGCCGATGGCGACGACGACGGCGTCGAAGCCCTGGTAGGTCAGGTCGTCGAGGGTGAAATCCGTCCCGAGCTCCGCGTTGCAGACGATCCTGCCGCCGAGCCGGGTGACCGACTCGTACTCGGCCTCGAGGACCTCGACCTTTGGCAGGCGGTACTGCGGGATGCCGTAGCGGAGCATCCCGCCCGGTGCCGCGTCGCGCTCGAAGACCGTGACGTCATGGCCGGCCAGGAGCAGATAGAACGCGGCCGACATGCCGGCCGGCCCGGAGCCGATGACCGCAGCCCTGCGGCCGGTCGGCGCCTGGCGCTCGAACGGCAGCGGCGGGTCGACGCCCTCGTCGAGCATCGCCTTGAGGACCTGGTCGCCGGCGTAGCGGTGGCTGTCGCGGATGGCGATCGCCTCGTCGACCTCATCGCGCCGGCAGTGCTCCTCGCACGGCGCCGGGCAGACCCGACCGAGCACGCTCGGGAACGGGATGGTCCGCTTGAAGATGCGGGTGCTCTCGCGCCAGTCGGCCTCGGCGTTGGCCTTGAGGAAGCCCGGGATGTCGATGTGGCTGGGGCACTTGTTCTGGCAGGGCGGCAGGCAGTAGGCGTTGTGGTCGGAGAAGATGAGCTCGAGGTTGGTCCGGCGCAGGCGGCGGAGCTCGTCGGTCTGGGTCTGGACCTTCATCTCCGGCTCGCACGTGCGTGAGCACGAGATCGGCGGGTGCTCCTCGCCCTCGACCTCGACGACGCACATCCGGCAGGCGCCGAAGCCTGGCAGCTTGGGCTCGTAGCACAGGGTCGGGATCTCGATGCCGTTGTCGCGGCAGACCTCGAGGATGGTCTGGCCCTCGAAGCCCTCGACGACCCGGCCGTCGACCTCGATCCGGATGCGCGTCGACGACTGCGGTCGCTGGGGCGACTGCGTGTCGAGCAGGCGGTCGGCGAGCGACTCGCTCTCGACCGCGGGGCGGCTGTCGGGGCGTGTGATCAGGTCAGCCATGTCGCCTTCACGAGATCGCACCGGCGGCCACCGCGATCGGATGGCAGACGCCGGCTGGGCAGGCGCTACGAACGATGTGCTCGTCCAGCTCGGAGCGGAAGTATCGCATCCCACTGGCGAGCGGGAGGGTCGTCAGGCGCTCGTGATCGCACAGCGCGGAGGCGACGATGTCGGCCGACAGGTCCTCCAGGAGCTGCGGGTCGGTCGGGCGCGGCCGTCCGTCCACGATGCGATCCGCGATCTCGACCAGGCGGCGCGTCCCGATCCGGCAGGGGATGGTCTTGCCGCAGGCCTCGCTCGAACAGAACCGTGTCAGCAGCCGGGCCAGGTCCACGATGCAGGCCCGATCGTCGGCGACGACCACGGAGCCCGAGCCGATGTGGGCGCCCGCCTCGCGAAGTGCCTCGAAGTCGTACGGGGTGTCGAGCAGCTCGGGCGGGAGCAGGCCGCCGGACGGGCCACCGACCAGGATGGCCTTGATCGAACGGCCGGCCGGGAGCTTGCCACCGAGCGCGACCACGTCA
Organism: uncultured Chloroflexia bacterium; assembly: GCA_963782715.1. Taxonomy (GTDB): domain Bacteria; phylum Chloroflexota; class Limnocylindria; order Limnocylindrales; family CSP1-4; genus SPCO01. Next base: position 74,761 of record CAWAKU010000005.1, on the reverse strand, counting down.
CGCAACGGGGTGCCGAGCGGGACCTCGGCGATCCCATCACCCGACGGAGTCCGGAGCTGGACGAGGATCGTGCCCGGGCTGTCGGGGGCGCCGATGGCCGCGAAGGCCTCACCGCCGTTGCGGATGATCCAGGGCACCGCGGCGACGGTCTGGACGTTGTGGACGACGGTCGGCAGGTCGAACAGGCCGCGCTCGGCCGGGTAGGGCGGTCGCTGCTCGGGCTGGCCGCGTTTGCCTTCGAGCGCCTTGAGCAGGACGGTCTCCTCGCCCAGCATGTAGGCGCCCTGGACCGGCCGGACCGTGACCACGATGTCGTGGCCGGAGCCGAAGGCATCGAAGCCGACGAAACCCGCCTCCTCGGCGGCGCCGATGGCCGACTCGAGCCGGCGGATGGCCTCGGTCGCATCGGCCCGGACCGCGATGATGACCTCGCTCGCGCCGATCGCGAAGGCCGCGATCGCGGCACCCTCGATGACCGCGAACGGGTCGTGCTCGAGGAGGAAGCGGTCCGTGCCGGTCGCGGGGTCCGCGCCGTAGCCGTTGATCACCACGTAGCGCTGGGCGGCGTCCGTCGCGGCGGCGGTCCGCCACTTGGTCGCGGCCGGGAACCCGGCGCCGCCGCGCCCGCGCAACCCGGATCCGGAGATCATCGCGATGGTGGCATTCGAGCCGAAGTTGCGGATGACCCGGCGGAGGCTGTCGAAGGCACCCCAGCGCGCGGCCGCATCAAGGTCCGTCGGGTCTGCCGCGCCGGCGTGCTCGAGGAGCACCTTCGGCCAGGCGGCCGGTGTCTTGATCAGCTTGGTCATCGGTCAGGCCCGCGCCGGCTTGCCGGGCGTCCCCGGGTTGGCCTGACGTCGGCCGCGCTTGCCCGCACCCGCCAGCGCGGCGTCGAACGCGGCGAGGTAGCTCGCCTCGGGCGGTCGGTGCGCGGCGACGGCAGCGGCCTGGGCGGTCGCCTCGGCCGGTTCGAAGCGGAGGTGGCTGTAGTAGGTGGCGGTGCCGTAGATCATCGCGTACCAGGCACCCGTCCTCTGGCTGATCCGCTTGAGCGAGGCGACCGGAAGGTAGCCGTACGCCTCCTGTGTCGCCTCGAGGATCTGGAGCATGTGGGCCGGGTCGTGGTCGTACTCCTCGAGGATCGCGTCCACCTTGGCGACGTCGATCGCGGCGAACGGCCGGTAGGCGGGGTCCGGGACGGTCCGGCCGGACCGTCGGAGCGCGGATTCCTCGCGCCGTTCGCCGTACGTCTCGGGAGCGCCCCAGTGGACGTGGAACCGGCCGCGGGTGTCCATGCCGCCCATGTCGATGCACTCGATCGGACAGGCCTGGGCGCACTGGAAGCAGGTCTCGCACTTGAGCGTGCCCCACTCGTCGTACAGCAGCTGCAGCCGGCCGCGGAACTTGTGCGGCGGGTCGCGCCGGTCTTCCGGGTACATGACCGTGACCTTCGGCTCGAAGAAGCGGCGCAGGGTCAGCGCCATCCCCTTGGCGATGCCGAGACCGGGGATCAGGCTCATCAGGACGCCTTCACGGATTCGAACACGACGATGGCGGCCGCGGTCGCGAACAGGTTGAGCAGCGACGCCGGCAGCAGCCACTTCCAGGCGAAGTCCATCAGCTGGTCGATGCGGACGCGCGGCAGCGTCCCGCGCATCCAGACGAAGGTGAAGACCAGCACGTAGGTCTTGCCGAGGAACCACAGCAGCCCGGCGACCCAGTCGAGGCCGAGGTAGGCGATGCCGACGACGATGGCACCGAGCGCCAGGTTGGCCAGGATGAACCCGCCGAGGAGCGCCATCCAGCCCTTGACCCGGGCGCCGCCGAGCATCCAGATGGGCGCGGCGAAGACGAGAGTCAGGATGGCCGGCACGATCGCGAACAGGATGAGCAGCTCGATGCCGAGCGCCCCCGGGTCCAGGTTCAGGGTCACCGGCCACGGCCACGGGAAGGGCGCGTTCCAGGCACCCAGGAACAGGGTGACCGTCAGCGCCGAGATGATGAACACGTTGACGTACTCGGCGAAGAAGAAGAAGCCGAAGCGCATCCCGGAGTACTCGGTCGCGAAGCCGGCGACGATCTCGGAGTCCGCCTCGGTCAGGTCGAACGGGGTCCGGTTCGCCTCCGCGGTGGCGGCGATGAAGAAGATCAGGAAGCCGAGCGGCTGGCGGAACACGAACCAGTCGGTGAACCAGCCGCTCTGCTGGATGGCGATCTGGTTGAGGCTCAGCGTGCCGGCCAGCAGGATCAACCCGACGACCGACAGGGTCAGCGGGATCTCATAGCTGACGACCTGCGCCGCCGACCGCAACCCGCCCAGCAGCGAGTACTTGTTGTAGCTCGACCAGCCGGCCATCAGCAGCCCGACCACCGACAGCCCGCCGATGGCGAAGAAGTACAGCAGCCCGAGGTTGAGGTCCTGGCCGAAGATGCCCGGCGCGAACGGGATGACCAGCAGGGTCATCACGCTGGCGAGATAGGTCACCACCGGGGCCCAGGTGAAGACGATCGGGTCCGCGCCGGTCGGGGTGAAGTCCTCCTTCATGAGGACCTTGAGCCCGTGGACGACCGACAGGAGCGACCCGGCCGGCCCGACGCGGTCCGGCCCGATCCGAAGATTCATCAGGGCGATGATCTTCATCTCCATGTAGATGATCAGGAAGGCCGTTGGAACGGTCATCAGCAGCACGATCGTCACGGCCACGACGAACCGGACGACCGGCAGGTTGTGCGACAGCAGGTCCAGCACCGGCCCACCGAGCAGCACGATCGCGAAGACCGTCGCGAACGCCAGGACGATCATCACCGGCAGCGCCGTGAAGATGATCTTGCCGGGCAGGCTCAGCCGGTTCCACGACCGATTGACGACGGTCATTTATCGACCCCGCCCATGATCGGGTCGAGTGACGCCATGATCGCCATGGTGTCTGCGATCAGATGGCCGGGCATCATCACGCCCACCGACTGGAGGTGGATGAACGAGGGGTCGTGGATCCGCATCCGGAAGGGCTGGTCGGTGCCGTCGCTGATGGCGTAGGTCGAGTACTGGCCGCGCGGCCCTTCGACCGCGGCATACGCCCGGCCCGGTCTCGGCCGCATCAGCCGCGGCAGCTTAGCCATGACCGGACCGTCGGGCATCTGGTGGAGGCACTGGTCGATGATCCGGAGGCTTTGCTTGATCTCGTCCATCCGGAGCAGATAGCGGGCCAGGCAGTCGCCCTCGCTCCGCGTCGGGATGTCGAACTCCAGCTCGGGGAAGACGCTGTACGGGTGCGCCCGGCGGATGTCGAACGGCACGCCCGTCGCCCGCAGGTTCGGGCCGGTCATGACCATCCGGAGCGCCGTCGCCGTGTCCATCGTGCCGAGGCCGCGCATCCGGCGGACGAAGATCTCGTTTTCGTTGAGCAGGGCGTTCCCTGAATCGATCTGCTCGGCGGCCTTCGACATCCAGTCGCCGAGCCGGCTCATGAACTCGTGGTTGAGGTCGCCGTTGACGCCGCCGATCCGGAAGTAGTTGAACAGCATCCGCTGGCCGGTCAGCGAGGCGAGCAGGTCGACGATGTCGTCGCGCTCGATGAACGACCACAGGATGGGCGTCAGCCCGCCGAGGTCGAGCGCCATCCAGCCGAGGAACAGGGCGTGGCTGGCGATCCGGTTGAGCTCGGACGAGAGGACCCGGATGTATTCGGCCCGGCGCGGGACCTGGACATCCATGAGCTTCTCGAAGGCGAGGACCGGCGCCCACTCGTTGAACAGCGAGCTGACGTACTCGAGCGGGTCCGTGTAGCAGATGGCCTGGTGGTAGTCGGCGTTCTCGCACAGCTTCTCGACGCCGCGATGGAGGTAGCCGAGGACGGGGTCGAGATCGACCACCTTCTCGCCGTCGAGCTTCAGCACGACGCGGAGGACGCCGTGGGTCGACGGATGCTGCGGCCCCATGTTGATGAACATCTCGCCATCGGCCAAGGTGTAGAACTCGGCTTCGCGCTCGGTCCGCGGCGGGTACGGCGGGACCGGCTCGAAGACGCCGAGCTCGCGGTCGAGCGTGATCCGCGGATCGTCGGCGGAGGCGTGGGCGGGCGTGACAGGCATGGGTCGGTTCCTCAGCCGCCCGTTCGGCGGACGAGCGCCGTGGACGGTGCGTTGACCGGACTGTGGGTGCGTTCCATCGGGCGGACGCCGCCACCCGGCGAGCGCGCCGCGTCATCGGCCAGGTAGAAGTCCTTGCGCAGCGGGAAGCTCTGGTAGTCGGGCGGCATGTAGATCCGGCGAAGGTCGCGGTTGCCTTCGAAGGTGATGCCGAACATGTCGTACGCCTCGCGTTCCATCCACTCGGCGCCCTTCCACAGGAAGGTGACCGACGGGACGCGCGGGTCGTCCCGCGACAGGCCGTCCGCGGTGACCCGCAGCCAGTCCGGCGTCGTGATGCTCCACAGGTGATAGACGACCTGCATGACCTGGCCGGTGTCGACACCCGCCAGGTCGCTCAGGAAGCGGAAATCGAAGGCCGGCTCGTCGTGGAGGGCACTGACGACCTGGACCACGTCGCCGGCGCCGATGCGGATCTCTGTCTCGTCATAGCGCTGGCGGACCGGCCCGGTCAGCACGTCACCGAAACGGGCCTCCAGGCGAGCCTTGAACTGGCGGTCCACGCCTAGACGTCCTCCGGCACGGTCGGTCCGATGGCGCGGTCCGGCCAGTGGCCACGGCGATCCTTGACCAGCTGCTGGAGCTTCATCATCCCGTAGATGAGGCCCTCCGGACGCGGCGGACAGCCCGGGATGTAGACGTCGACGGGCATGACCCGGTCGATCCCCTCGACCGTGGCGTAGCTGCGCTTGTAGCGGCCGCCCGAGCACGTGCAATCGCCCAGCGCCACGCACCACTTGGGCTCCGGCATCTGCTCCCACAGGCGGACGAGCGGTCCGGCCATCTTGGTCGTGAGCGTGCCGGCCACGATCAGGACGTCGGCCTGGCGCGGGCTGGCGCGGAACGGGAACATGCCCCAGCGATCCATGTCGTTCTTGGAGGTGGCTGTGGACATCATCTCGATGGCGCAGCAGGCGAGGCCGGACAGCAGCGGCCAGAGGCTGTTCATCCGGATGAGGTCGAGGACGTAGTCGGCCTTGGTCGGGATGACCTCGAGGACGCCACTCCAGCGCGCGTCGTCGCGCCGCCCGAGGCCGCTCGCCTCGTACTCGCGCAGGTGGGTGATGTCGCTCTCCTGCCCGCCGTCGTACGCCTCCGGGTCGGCCGCCCGCCAGAGCGTGTTCGGCACGACGATCGGCGACAGGACGTCGCGGTCCTGGTCCGTGACCGCGGGAAGCGAGGAACCGGTCTCCGGTGTCACCGCCACGTAAGGGCCCCCTTCCGCCAGGCGTAGGCGAGCCCCAGCAGCAGGATCACCACGAACAGCAGCATGCCGACGAAGCCGCCGAGCAGGAGATCGCGGAAGGCGATCGCCCAGAGGTAGATGAAGATGACCTCGATGTCGAAGGCGACGAACAGCAGCGCGTAGATGTAGAACGACAGGCCGAACCGGCCGTGGGTATCGCCGTAGGTGTCGATGCCCGACTCGTACGGCAGGCCCTTGTGCTCGTCACCGCGGTTGCGATGCGAGATCAGCCACGCCATGCCGATCGTCAGGAAGACGAACGAGACACCGGCGAAGGCGAACCCCACCACATACCAGATGCCGGTCAACCCAACTCCCTTCCGAGCGACGGCCCGGGCTGGCCCCGCTGGTCCCGAGATCCCTGTCGGAGCGCGCAGCCATACCCGGGATCGGGTGGGCTGTCCTCGTCGGCATTCTAGCGCGGGAACGACGCTGGCGACGGCTGCACGACCGGCGCGCAGGACGGTCCGTCCGAGCGTGGCGTGAGGGTGGTGGGCGAACGGGTGGCGTGTCGGGGAGCGGCGCGCGCCGAGCGCGCGTGCAGGTTCGCGCGCCACTCCCCGTCAGGTCGTGCCCGACCGTCGGGAATCGTGCTTCTGCGGCCTGCTGAGCGGCAATAGGTACATCGCCGTATTCCGGTGCGATCCGGTGGGGTCTTGTGCGGTTCGGCCAAGGCCCGTGGTCGCCGTCGGCCAGATCGTCGCCAGAGACGAACCGGGCTCGCAGCTGACACGGACCAGCCCGAGTCGAGCCGCTCGCACGATGCGTCGAACCGCTCCAATTCGCCGACCACGAGCGAGGCTGCTATCTGGCAGGGATCCGATAGCCCAAGCCGCGCAGGATCGCCCCATCGGTGGGCCAACCGCGCCCGAAGGCCATCACCCGGAAGCGGCCCATCGCGCTCGGATCGAGCAGACGGAACAGCGCGGACCGGACCGCGAGGTACGACTCGAGCGTCGTCGCGGGGTCGGCCTGGATAGCCTGCAACAGCTCTTCTGTCCCGAGGCCGACGAGGAACTCGGCCTGGGTCGTCGTGCCGAGGTGTGCGAGGCCGGCAGCGGCCGCCGCGCGTTCCACGGAGGTCACGTCGACATGCGCGGTCAGGTCCTGCCGACCGACGTGGATGAACGGGTCGTCGTGGACGCGATGGCGGAGGTAGGCCCGCAGTGTTCCGTCGCGTCGCCGGACCGGGTCGTACAGCTCCGTCGCGGGGTAGCCGTAGTCGATGAACAGCGCGACGCCGCGCTGGAGACCGGCCGCGACCGCGGCGACCCACCCGTCGAGCGCGAGGCAGATCTCGGCGCGCTGGCCGTCCGCGAGCGTGACGCCGTCGGTTTCGAGTCGCTCCGCGAGGGAGGTCGTCGACGGCTCGGCTTCGACGTCAACGAAGGCCCCGTCAAGAGAACCCACGAAGACCTCGCGGAGGACGCCGCTGCGAGCCGCGAGGCGATGCGTCGGCAGAGCGTCGAGGACCTCGTTGGCGAGGATGACGCCCTCGATCGGGTCGCTGGCGGCGGGTCCAAGGTCGAGCGCGGCCCCGAGACCGGCGGCAGCCATCCGCTCCGCGATCGCCTCGAGCCGCGCCGCCTCGACCTCCACCGGCTGGTACCGGATGATCGCAGCGAGGTCCGGTCGCTCGGCTCGCAACCCGTCGAGGATCGCCACGCCGAGCGCGCCGGTTCCCGCGCCGTATTCGCGCATCACGAACCCGTCCGGTCGGTCGAGCCGATCCCAGGCATCGGCGACCGCCCGTGACAACGCCGCGCCGAAGATCGGGTGCGCCTCCGGGGCGGTCAGGAAGTCGCCCTCACGACCGGGGCGCGCGGCGGCAGACCGGTAATAGCCGCCGGCCGGGTCATACAGCGCGAGGTCCATGAACCGGGCGAAGGTGATCGGCCCGTCGCGATCGATCTCGGCGTGGATCCGCGTGACGAGATCCTCGTCCTCGCCGACCGCGTCGAGGTCGGGCACGGGGTCGCGCCGAAGGCCGGGCGTCACGTCCACGACGTGTGCCCCCGGCGACGGCCCAGGGCCAGCCGCAGGCCCGGCCCGACCAGGGTGTGGCCGCCGAACAGGATGGGGATGGACGCCTCGATGGCCGACGTCGTCAGTGCCCGGAGCCACGGATCCTCGATCACGTCCGCGAGCAGGAGGTCGGACGCATACCTGTCCTCGGCGGCCGGCCAGGCCGACTCGTCCCGCCCGAGCCGGTGCGCGAACAGGACCCGCGTGTCGACGATGGCGGCGTCGCCCAGGCTCGCGAGCAGCGTCCCGAACGCCGCCGGTCCGTCGCGCTCGATCAACGCGCCGAGCACCGACGCCGGTGGCCGCTGGCCCGCCCCGCCGGTCCGCAGCCCGCGCTCCTCGATGAGGGCCCTCGTCCGCGACGCGGTCGACCGCTCCAGCCAGGCGAGACTCTCCGCAGAGGTGCGGCCGGCCACGACGAGCTCGGCGGCCGGGTCGGCGGCGACGTCCCGGGTTGCCGCCATCGCAGCCCGGATGGGTCGCAGGTCGACCGGCGCATCGGACCGGCCGCCGATGAGGACGAGGTCGAGCGGACCGTCGATGTCGACCGCCAGGTGCCAGCGGCGGCGCAGGTCGGCGACGTCGTAGTCGGCGACGTTGGCGAGCCAGCGCGGCAGCGCGTTGTCGGACGGAAGGTCGGGCAGGTCGGCGAGCACGGGCCATGCACCGGCGATCGCCACGACATCGGCCGAGAACCGATTGTTGGCCAGGGCCACACGCCCCTCGGACGCGGCCGCGACGACCAGGTCGAGCAGGTCGCGTTCGGTCGCGAGCGGGATGGCACCCGACCCGAGGATGACGAGCCCGGCCGGGCGCTCGGCACGGACCAGCGTTCGCAGCCGCTCCCCGAACGACGTCGCGTCCGGCGGCCCCGAGACGATCGCGACGTCTGTCGCACCGGCGGCACGGAAGCCCTCGACGTGCCGCAGAGCCAGCCGGGCGCGCTCGTCCGCCAGCCACCCACCGAGCGGCCCCGCCCTCGCCGCTGCCTCGGGGTGCATGATTCGGACCGTGACCGGGCGCATGGCCCGGAGTCTAGTCGCCCTCGGCGAGGTGGCCGTGACACGTCGGCGCGTCCGCGCCTATATCGGTCTCGGGGCGAACGTCGGCGATGCCGCGGCGACGCTGGCCGACGCCGTCTTGGCGCTGGCCGGTCTGCCCGGCGCGACCGTTCGCGGCGTCTCGCGCCTGTATGTGACCGCCCCGGTCGGCGTCACCGATCAGCCCGACTTCCACAACGCGGTCGTCGCGCTCGACGTGGCGGCAGGTCCCGATCCGGCGACCGGCGCGCTCGACCTGCTCGCCGCGCTCAAGGGCCTGGAGCGTGATTTCGGTCGCCGGCAGCGGCGCCGCTGGGGTCCACGCGAGCTCGACCTCGACCTGCTCGTGTTCGGCCGGGCGCGACTCAGCGTCGAACGTCCCGACGAGGCTCGTTCGCTCGACGCTGAGACCGATCCGGCCAGGGCCGCCCGGTTGCTCGAGGTCCCGCATCCGGCCGCGGCGACCCGCCTGTTCGTCCTCGCGCCGCTGGCCGACCTGGCGCCGCGACTCGTTCCGCCCGGCTGGGGGATCACGGTCGAGACGGCCCGCCGCAGGCAGGCCGCCCTCGAATCTCCGGATGCCGCCCTGGCCGTCGCCACATGGGATACCGAAGCCGACGGCTGGCGCCCGATTCAGCCCAGGTAGCGGGTCGGCAGGACGGTCTCCACGACCTCGCCGCCGGCGCCTCGCTCCACCCGGTAGGCGCGGGCCTCGGGTCGCGAGGCAACGACGTCGACGAGCTCGGTGCCGTCGAACACGAGCGCCGCCCCGTCGTCGGCGGCGTAGCCGGGCGGCAGCGCGCCTTCGGCCACGAGCTGCTGGTAGCGCGGCCGGCGGGTCGCCTCGCCGTCGTAGTGCGGGGAGTGGCTGCCCGGGATGAACCCGAGCCCGGCCGACAGGGCCGCCAGCCCTTTGCCGAACGAATCGGTCGTGCCGGTCTCGAACCAGCACAGCGATCCCGCCGACAGCCCGGTCATCACGACGCCGGCTTCCCACGCCCGGCGGAGCGCCCGATCGACGCCGTGGATCCGCCAGATCGCCAGCATGTTCTCCGTGTTGCCGCCGCCGACATAGACGACGTCCTGGTCGAGCAGCAACGAATCGACGTCGTCATCGGTCCGGTCGAACAGGGTGAGGTGATTCGCCTCGGCCCGTCGGGCGAAGGCGGCATAGAAGTTCGCGAGGTAGACGGGCGAATCGCCGCTGGCGGTCGCGAGGAAGCAGACGCGCGGGCGGTCGCGACCACGCGCGACCCGCGCGAGCTGGAGGACGTGGTCGTCGAGGAGCGGGTTGTCCGGCTCCATCGAGAACCCGCCGCCGCCCATCGCGACGACCGTCCGTTTCACTGCGAGGCCACCCGGAAGCCGATGTGGTGGTCGCCATAGGTCGGCGGATCCTCGTAGTGGCGGTAGGCGGAGCGCGAGACGAACTCGTTGCTGCCCCACCAGCCGCCCTTCTCGACCTTCTTCTCGCCGGTCGCCGGGCCGGTCGGATCGGTCGCCGGGCTGGTCGCGTAGTAGTCCACGCCGAGCCAGTCGGACACCCACTCCATCGCGTTGCCCGACATGTCCAGCGCGCCGACCCAGCTCGCGCCGGCCGGATAAGAGCCGACGGGCTTGGGTGCGACGGCGTTGATGACGTTCGCCTTGTCGCTGTCGAAAGCGTTGCCCCAGGGGTAGATCGTGGACTTCGGGCCGCGCGCGGCGAACTCCCACTCGGCTTCGGTCGGGAGGCGGCCGCCGCGCCAGCGGGCATAGGCCTCGGCCTCGTACCAGGTCAGGCACATCCGCGGCAGCTGCGGCGACGTCGCCGTTGCAGTGGAGCGGCAGCCGGGAGGCGTCCTTTGTCGCGAGCCAGGCCCAGCCATCCTCCGACCAGAGCGCCGCGTTCGTGTAGCCGCCGGCGTCCACGAAGGCCTTGAACGCCGCCATGGTCACCTCGGTCTGGTCGATCCAGTAGCCCTTGGTCAGGCTGACGCTGTGGGCGGGTTGCTCGCTCGGGAACTCGCTCGCGACCCACGGCGGCGGGTCCTTGGCCAGGAGCGCGGCGATCGTCTTCGCATCGGTGCCCATCGTGAAGGTCCCGGCGGGGACCCAGACCTGTGTGATCCCGAAGGCGTCGGTGCGTTCCTGGCCGGCGGTCGTGCCGTCGGACGGGACCGGGGTCGCGGCCATCGTCGGGGCGCTCGATGGTGGGACCGAGGGCGGCGGAGACGCGACCGTGGACGGCGCCGCGCTCGCGACGGCGGCGGACGAGGCGGGGGAGACGGGCACTGACGGCGACGTCGAGCCCGACCCGCTGCAGGCGCAGACGAACACGGCGATCAGGACGCTGGCACCGAGTCTTCGAGCGGATCGAGGTCGGGGCATCGGCGAATGCTACCCTCCGCTGGCGAATCGCCACCGATCCTGGAGACCTGCCCATGACCGCGGAGGACGCCCTGTCGCCCGACCTGGTCGCCCCGCCGGTGTCCGGAACGCGCGACCGGTTCCTCATCCCCAGGGCGCCCGATGGGTCGTCGGCGATCTACCTCGCGGGCCAGTCGCTCGGCCTGCAGCCCCGGACCGCAGCCGCGGCGATCGCCGCGGAGCTCGACGCCTGGGCCGACCTCGGCGTTGACGCCTGGTTCGATGCACGGCACTCGTGGTTCACGCGTGACGCCGACCTGCGCGCGTCGATGGCCCGGGTCGTCGGCGCGCGGCTGATCGAGGTCGCGCTGCTCAACAGCCTGACCGTGAACCTCGGCGGCGAGATCTAGCCGGACGGCCGCGAGGTGTCGCCCGCGAGTCGACGACCAGACTCCGAACGACCGCGAAACGGTGTCTTCGGGGCTGGTCGTCGCATCGTGGTCGACAACGAGGGTTCCAGCGCGGCTGAATCGGCCCTTCAGCCCCTCGTTGTCGCCCCGCAGTCGACGACGAGCGTCGTGGCGTCCGCGAAACGAGTCTTCGACCCTCAGATGTCGCCTGACGGTCGACGCCACGGACCGTCAGGCGAAGCGCGCTCGTAGTCGCGGCAGGATCAGCTCGCTGTAGCGGGCGATCGCCGCTTCCTGGTCGTTTCCCGGGAAATGGAACACCAGGTGGTCGAAGCCGTAGCCGATATAGGTCGCGATCTGCTCGACGTGCTCGTCGGGGTCGGACGAGACGAGCCAGCGGCGGTAGGCGATGTCCTCGACGCCCTTGGCCAGGCGCTCCATCTCGCGCGGATCCTCGACGCCCATCTTCTGCTCGCCCGTGAGCGCGAGGGCGGACCACACCTTGGTGTCCTCCATCGCCCGGTCGAGGTCGGTGTCGAAGCTGACCTTCATCTCGATCATCCGCTCGATGGTGGCGGGGTCGCGCTCGAGCGCGACACAACCCTCATACAGCGCGGGCAGCAGTGTGTCGGTGTAGAGATCCGAGCCTTTGCCCGATGTACAGATGAAGCCCTCCCCGACCCGCCCGGCAAGTCGGGCCGCGGCCGGCCCGGATGCCGCGATGTAGATCGGGACCGGCTCGTCGGGGCGGTCGTAGAGCGTCGCGTTGCGCGTCCTGTAGAACTCACCCTCGAAGGTGACGAACTCGTCCTCGAACAGCCGATGGATCAACGCCACCGATTCCCGCAGCCGGGCGAACCGCTCCTTCTGCTCCGGCCACTCCACCCCGACCGGGATCTCGTTGAGCGACTCACCGGTGCCGACGCCGAGGATGATCCGCCCCGGCGCCAGGCAGCCGAGCGTCGCGAACGCCTGCGCCACGACCGCCGGGTTGTACCGGAAGGTCGGGGTCAGCACGCTGGTACCCAGGGTCACTCGCTCCGTCGCCTGGGCAGCAGCGCCGAGCCAGACCAGCGCGTTCGGGGCGTGACCGCCGGTGTGGCGCCACGGCTGGAAGTGGTCGCTGGTCCAGACCGAATCGAAGCCGGCCCGCTCCGCCGCGACCGCAAGATCCAGCAGCCGACGCGGCGGGAACTGCTCGGCCGAGGCCTTGTAGCCGTAGCGCATGGTCGGTGGTGGTCCTAGAGCCGGACGCGCGGCGGGCTGTCGCGGTCGAACATGTGGACGGTGTCGACGAAGCGGACCTGCTTGGCCTGGTAGGCCATCACCAGCGAGTGGGTCCGCGCGCCGCCACCGAAGAAGCGGACGCCCTGGAGCAGGTCGCCGGCAGTCACCCCGGTCGCGGCAAAGACCAGGTTCTCGCCGGGGGCGAGGTCCTCCGTCAGGTACACCCGCAATTCGTCGCCGTGGCCCATCCGTGCGCCGCGCTCACGCTCGTCGTCGCTGCGGTAGCGGAAGCGAGCCTGGATCTCGCCACCGAGACAGCGCAGGGCGGCCGCGGTGATGACGCCCTCCGGCGCGCCACCGATGCCCATCACGGCGTGGACGCCGGTCCCCGACACGGCGCACGAGATGGCGGCCGACAGGTCGCCGTCGCCGATGAGCTTGATCCGGGCACCAGCCTCGCGGACCTCGGCGATGAGCAGTTCGTGGCGTTCGCGTTCGAGGATGACCACCGTGATATCGCTGACCCGGCGGCCGAGCGCCTGGGCGATGCGGCGCAGGTTCTCGGTCGGCGATTCGCGGATGTCCACCTTGCCGGCCGCGATCGGCCCGACGCAGATCTTCTCGAGGTAGGTGTCCGGGGCGTGGGTCAGCCCGCCCGCCTCCGATGCCGCGAGGACCGTGATCGCGCCGGCCTGGCCGTGGGCGACGAGGTTGGTGCCCTCGAGCGGGTCGACCGCGATGTCCACCCGCGGCACGTCGTCGCGATCGGCGCCGGTCCGCCCGACCTTCTCGCCGATGTACAGCATCGGCGCCTCGTCGCGCTCGCCTTCGCCGATGACGATCCGACCGGCGAAGTCGATCTCGTCCATCGTCCGGCGCATCGCCTCGGTCGCGGCGGCGTCGGCCTCATCCTTCTGGCCGCGGCCCATGAACCGAGCGGATTCGATGGCCGCGGCCTCCGTGACCCGGATCATCTCGAGCGCGAGGAGCTGTTCCATCTAGTGCCGGAAATGGCGGCGGCCCGTGAAGACCATCGCGAGATGATGCCGGTCGGCTACCTCGATCGCCATCTCGTCGCGGATCGAGCCGCCGGGCTGGATGATCGCGGTGACGCCGGCCCCAGCCGCGGCCTGGATGCCGTCCGGGAACGGGAAGTAGGCATCCGAGGCGAGCACCGCGAGCTTGGCCCGGTCGCCGGCCCGCCGGACAGCGATCTCGACCGAGACCTGGCGGCTGGCCTGCCCCGCCCCGATGCCGACCGTCGCACCGTTGCGGGCGAGGATGATCGCGTTCGACCGGACATGCCGGACTGCGCGCCAGGCGAACAGCAGGTCGGTCAGCTCCTCGAGCGTCGGCCGGCGCTTGGTCACCACCTGCAAGCGGCCACGGTCGAGCCCGAGCTCGTCGAGGCTCTCCACCAGCAGACCGCCGGCGACGCGCTTGAAGTCGAGGCTGGCGATGCCGTAGTCGCGCATGCCCTCGGTCGGGTCGGGTGGGATGGCCAGCAGCTCGAGCCCGGGCTTGCCGCGCAGGATGCCGATCGCGGACTGGCTGAAGCCGGGCGCGACCACTGCCTCGTAGGAGTTGGCGGCGATCTCGCGGGCGGTCGCCCCATCGAGCTCGCGGTTGACCCCGACGATGCCGCCGAACGCGGCGACCGGGTCAGTCTCGAGCGCGTGCCGGTAGGCCTCGACGAGCTCGTCGTGCGATGCGAGCCCGACCGGGTCGGTGTGCTTGACGATGGCGACCGTCGGCGCCGTGTAGTCGCGGGCGATGCGGTAGGCGGCATCGAGGTCGAGCAGGTTGTTGAACGAAGGCATGTCGCCCTGGAGCCGGGTCGCGTCGGCGAGGGTCCCGCTGCGATGCGTCGTCTCGCGGTAGAACGCCGCTCGCTGGTGCGGGTTCTCGCCGTAGCGCAGGTCGTCCACCTTCTCCAGGACAAGCGCCAGGTGACGCGGGAAGGTGTTGCCCGAGATCTGGTTGAGGTACGCGGCGATCTCGGCGTGATAGGCGGCGACGGTGCTGAACGCTTCGGCCGCGAGCCGGGCCCGCGACTCCGGGCTGACGACGCCGAGCTGGCGCAGCTCGGAGACCACCATCGGGTAGTGCGCCGGATCCGCGACCGATGCGACGCCCGCCGCGTTGCGTGCCGCGGCGCCGAGCAGCGCGGCGCCGGCGACATCGATCATCTCGATGGCTTCGTCCAGCCCGATGAGCTTGACGCCGATGGCCGGCGCGAACGGCTTGACGTTGACGACGACGATGTCGATGAGGCCGATGCCCTGCGCCTCGAGCTCCTCGAGCTGGGCGGGGACGTCGCGCCGGGCGAGGATGCCGGCATAGACCGCGTGGTGGAAGGTCTTGACCTGGCCGCCGACGTCGGGCTCGCCCTGGGTCAGCGACGAGACAGACGCGACCTCGACGCCCTCGGCGGCAAGGTAGTCGCGGGTCCCATCGGTGGCGACGACCTCGATCCCGAAACCGAGGAGATCACGCGCCAGGTCGACGATCCCGTCACGGTTCGCCACTGACAGCAGGGCTCGCACCCGGGGCATACCTCCCGTTCCCGTGGTTGGCGACTGTCAGCGGGGCGCGCCGACGGGTCTGCGGACGAACGTGACGCGCCGCATCGTTCGGGCCGAGTATACCGCCTGACATGGCATACTCCGGTGGCTCATCCACACGAGAAGTCGAGGCTCAACCGTGAATCTGGCTCCCTGGGAGTACCTCTTCACCTCGTTCAGCGGCGACAACTTCCCGGATATCTTCCACCCGACCTGGATCGCCTCGGTGGTGCTGCTCGTCGTCCTGACCATCCTGTACAACGTCCGGACGCGCGCCCTCCACCGCCACCCGCCCTACCTCGAGATGTGGGAATGGCTGTGGTGGACCGGCCTGATCACCTTCAGCATGCTCATCATCGAATCGCTCTTCATCTTCGACTACTTCATCGTCCTGGTGACCCAGATCGTCGGCATCGGGACGATGGTCTGGATCCGCTTCTTCCGCTTCCCGCCGTTCTTCGCCGCCTATGAGTCGCGCCTGGCGCGCGACAAGTACATCAAGCAGCGGCGTTTCGCCGAACCGGACGCGACGATCAAGAAGCGCTCCGGCGGCCGCCGCCAGGGACGCGGCCAGCGCCGCCGGCGCTAGCCCGGCCGGCCGCGCCCGAGGACGTCGTCGTGCCCATCGAGATCCGCCGGTTCGGGGTCGGCCATCGACGCCCGGACGGTCCGATCGGGTCGGTCGGGTTGACCGGCCAGGTCATCGCCTCGGACGGACGCGGCACCATCACCGAGCTGGCCTTCGCCCGCAACGCGAAGATCGAGCCGCACGCGAGCCCGAATTCGACCTGGTTCATCGTCGTCGAAGGCGGTGGCTGGGTCGGCGTGGGCGAGGAATGGACCCGCATCGCGGCCGGTGACGCGGCGGTCTGGCCGGCCGACATCCCGCACGCCGCCTGGACCGAGCACTCCGAGATGCGCGCGTTCCTCGTCGAGTTCATGGGCCCCGACGATCGCGAGGTCATCGCTGGCCGCGCCGTGGTGGCCCAGCGTGATGGCCGCACCGTCGACCAGGGTGTCGGGCGGCTCGCGCCGCGGACCGATCGAGCCGGGACGTCGGAGCCGACCGAGGGCGAGCCCGCCTGACGGCCGGCGGCGGCCGGCCTAGCCTGCCTGGCCTGCCTAGCCGGCCAGGATGGCCCCGAGTTGGCTCAGGATGCGGGCCGTCGCGCCCCAGACGGACAGGCCGTCGACCTCGTACGCGCCGTAGCGCAGCGGCCACTCCCCGACCAGCCGCTCCACCATCGCGATGGGCGCGTTCGGCAGGAACCGGGCCATCTGCGGCTCGACGATGCGGGCGACCTCGTCGGGCGAGGCGGTCATCGCCGGCCGGCCGTCGGCGACCGCGATGACGGGCGTGACGGAGAAGTCGCTGACGGGGATCCAGAAGCGCTCGAGCAGGCCGACCACGCGGACGCCGGCCGCGTCGGCTTCGAGCGCGACCTCCTCGAAGGCCTCACGCAGCGCGGTCGCCGCCAGATCCGAGTCGTCCGGCTCGGCCTTGCCGCCGGGGAAGCTGACCTCGCCGCTGTGGTGCCCATCGCGACTGGCTCGCTCGGTCAGGATGACCCGGGCCATTCCGTCGTCGTCCGGGTAGAGCAGGACGAGGACCGCCGCGGGGCGCCCCGGCCGGCCGGCTGGCGGGGTCCGTGGAGAGCGAAGAGCCGGACCCCCGATCAGGACCGGCATGAGCACCTCGGCCGGCTTGGGCAGCGGCTCTGGCAGTCGCTCGAGGCGGCGCAGGACGTCGTCGTAGCGCATGGTCGGGCGAGGATACGCGGCCGTGCCGCGCGGGACGCGGCGGCGCCGGCCTAGTTGACCCGGTCGCCCCCGGGGAGTGGCGCCACGGGTTCGATCCGGCGGGACCGGGCGTCGCGCTTGGGCGCGCTCTCGGTCACGACCGTCGCGGTCTCGGTCGAGAAGACGAGGGTCCCGGTCACCCGGTCCGCGTCGGCCACGATCCGGTCACCCGCCGTGAACTCGCCGGCCACGATGGACCGGGCCAGCGGGTTCTCGACGAACCGCTGGATCGTCCGCTTGAGCGGCCGCGCTCCAAAGGCCGGGTCCGTGCCCTCGCGGACCAGCAGCTCGCGCGCCGCGTCGGTCAGCTCGAGGGCGATGTCCTGGCCCGCCAGCCGGCCGACCAGGTCGGCGACCAGCAGGTCCACGATCTTCTCGAGGTCGGCCTCGGTCAGGGCGTGGAAGACGATGATCTCGTCCACCCGGTTGAGGAACTCCGGCCGGAAGTGCGTGCCGAGCGTCTCGCTGACCTCGCGCTTCATCTCCTCGTAGGCGGCGTCGCCGCTACGGGCACCGCTGGCCGCGATGGCGGCGCTGCCGATGTTGCTGGTCATGATGATGATCGTGTTCTTGAAGTCGACGGTCCGGCCCTGGCTGTCGGTCAGGCGGCCGTCGTCGAGGACCTGCAGGAGGACGTTGAAGACGTCCGGGTGGGCCTTCTCGATCTCGTCGAGCAGGACGACCTGGTACGGCCGACGGCGGACCGCCTCGGTCAGCTGGCCGCCCTCCTCGTAGCCGACGTAGCCCGGAGGCGCGCCGACGAGCCGCGAGACCGCGAACTTCTCCATGTACTCGCTCATGTCGATCCGGACGAGGGCCGTCTCGTCATCGAACATGAACTGGGCGAGCGCCCTGGCCAGCTCGGTCTTGCCGACGCCGGTCGGCCCGAGGAACAGGAATGAGCCGATCGGCCGGCTCGGGTCCTTGAGTCCGGCCCGTGCCCGGCGGACCGCGTCGGACACGGCCTCGATGGCCTCGTCCTGGCCGACGACCCGTTCGTGGAGCCGTTCCTCCATATGGATGAGCTTGGCCGTCTCGCCCTCCATCAGCCGGCGGACGGGGATGCCCGTCCAGGCCGCCACGATCTCCGCGATGTCGTCGGCGTCGACCTCCTCCTTGAGCAGCGCGCCGGGGCCCTGGAGCGCGGCCGACGCGGACTCCTGCTCGGCCAGGCGGTCGGACAGCTCCTTGAGGGTGCCGTACTTGAGCTCGGCGGCAGTCGCGTAGTCGGCCTCGCGCTCGGCCTGCTCGATGCGCGTGGTCAGCGTCTCGAGCTCCGCCTTGGTCGCGCGGATCGCGGCGATGGCCGACTTCTCCGCCTCCCAGCGCTGCTTCATCGCGCCGACCTGCTCCTCGATGTCGGCCAGCTCCTTCTCGAGCGCGTCGAGCCGCGCCTTCGACGCGTCGTCGGTCTCCTTGCGCAGCGCTTCGCGCTCGATCTCGAGCTGGATGCGCCGGCGCTCGAGCTCGTCGATCTCGATGGGCATCGAGTCGATCTCCATCCGGAGGCGAGACGCCGACTCGTCGACGAGGTCGATGGCCTTGTCCGGCAGGAACCGTTCGGTGATGTAGCGGTCGGACAGGGTCGCCGCCGCGACGAGCGCGGAATCGGTGATCCGGACGCCGTGGTGGACCTCGTACCGCTCGCGCAGGCCGCGCAGGATGCTGATGGTCTCCTCGACCGTGGGCTGGTCGACCAGGACCGGCTGGAAGCGGCGCTCGAGCGCGGCGTCCTTCTCGATGTGCTTGCGGTACTCGTCGAGCGTGGTCGCGCCGATGGTGTGCAGCTCGCCGCGGGCGAGCATCGGCTTGAGCAGGTTGGAGGCATCCATCGCGCCCTCGGCCGCGCCGGCCCCGACGACCGTGTGGAGCTCGTCGATGAACAGGATGACCCGGCCGTCGGCGTCCTTGATCTCCTTGAGGACGGCCTTGAGCCGCTCCTCGAACTCGCCCCGGAACTTGGCCCCGGCGATCAACGCCCCGAGGTCGAGCGAGACGACCCGCTTGTCCTTGAGGCCTTCTGGGACGTCGCCGCGGACGATGCGCTGGGCGAGGCCCTCGGCGATGGCCGTCTTGCCGACGCCGGGCTCGCCGATGAGGACAGGGTTGTTCTTGGTCCGGCGCGACAGCACCTGGATGACCCGGCGGATCTCGTCGTCGCGGCCGATGACCGGGTCCAGCTTGCCGGCCCGAGCTTCCGTGGTCAGGTCGCGGCCGTACTTCTCGAGCGCGGCATAGGTGCTCTCGGGGTTCTGCGAGGTGACGCGCTGCCCGCCGCGGACGCTCTGGAGTGCCTGGAGGAGCGCCTCGCGCCCGGCGGCATGACGCTCGAGGAGGGCCTGGCCCTCGCCACCGACCTCGGCGATGGCCAGCAACAGGTGCTCGGTCGAGACGTACTCGTCACCGAGCCGGCGCGCCTCGTCCTGCGCCCGTTCGACGACGCGCCGGGCGCGCGGATCCATCGACAACGAGCCGCCCTTGATGCGGGCGCGCCGGGCGAGGATGGCCGCGAGCTCGCCGCGGAACCCGGGCAGGTCGACCCCGAGCCGCCGGAGCGTCTCGGCCGGGATGCCGTCATCGGGCTCGACGAGCGCCGACAGGATGTGCTCGGCGTCGAGGATCGGACTGTCGAGGCGCTGGGCGGTGGCCTGCGCCTCGAGGATGGCCTCCTGGGCCTTCTGGGTGAAGCGGTCGAGTTGCATGTGAGCCTAGCCTGTGGGTGCGGTAGCAATAACCTTGACAATGGTATTGTCAAGTTTGCTACCCGTCAACCAGTGAATCGGGCGGGGCGAGGACGTCGTGGAAGCCAGATTACTCCGCGAAGTCGAATGTGGCGACGACGCCATCGGCGACATGCAGCCAGGACGCTCCGTCGCCGTACTTGCTCCCCGCAGGCACGTCGTCTGCCTCGATGACGAACGGAGCGCCATGGTCCTCCAAGACGTACATCCGGGTGATCGTGTGGCCCGGCGTTCCCTCTATCCCCCAACTCCCATGCGCGGGATCGACGGCGGCCAGGAGGTCGACATGGGGTTTGTCGCCGCAGCCGTCGCCGGCCTTGTCGATGGCGAGGTCGATGGCTTTCCCGTGCAACCCCCCGATCGAAACGTCGCCGGCCTGCTTCACGATCAGATGCGGGTGTTTCGTGATGAAAGCGACGAACGAATCGAACGTGGTGGCCCCCGATGTCGCCGGCTCTCCCGTGCAATGTCCGGGTACGGCGACTGCGCTGAAAAGGATGATGTCGTCGCTGGCGCCGTTGAGCGCGCCATCCACGGAGGCTCCCGGAGGGACGAGGAGGAAGTTGCCGGGCGCACCAGCCTGGTCGACGCTGCCCCAACCCGGATCCGGGACCGAGTACGTCATGCCCGGAAAGGAATGCATGGTCTGGTACGCACCCGCCTCCAGCGTGCATGCCTGGTCACCGACGGTCACGCACGTCCGAACCGCGATGGCCGTCGCCGTCGGCCGGGGAGTCATCGTGGGGGTGGCGGTCGCAGCTGCGACACTCGGGCTGGGTGACGACCCGCCAGCGCTCTGCGTCGGGCTCGGCACCGAGCCGCCGGCGCAACCGGTCACCATCGCCACGATAAGGACGCCTGACCACGGGATCGGGCGGAACGCCGCCTTCGGTACATGCATGACGGCCACCTCATCGTTCGGATGCGGCTGCCGTCGTGTGCGACCGGCGACCGGCCGCCCGACCGACAGCTCTGTCTCGTCATGCTGGCTGCAGATGTGTCCGCGCGGCACCGTACAGATGACCGGTTCATGCGAGCGTCTTGCCCGGCGGACCCCGTCAAAGGTGCAGGTCGATCCACCCAAGGCGCGACGGTCGCCCTATCGACGGCGCTCAGACGATCCCGCTGCGGACGGCACGGACGGCCGCGTCGGTCCGTGAAACCGCGTCGAGTTTTCGGAGGATGCTCGCGACGTGCCCTGCGGCGGTCCGCCGGCTGACGAACAGTTCGGCGGCGATCTCCCGGTCTGACCGACCCTGAACGAGCAGACGGAGCACGTCGAGCTCTCGTTGTGACAGACGGTGGGTCGGTGAAGGGGCATTCGCCGAGGGAGCGGCTGGCCCGGTGTTCGGGAGCGTGGCCCGCGCCAGGGCGATCATCGCGTCGAGGGGCAACGAGCCACCCGCATCCCACTCGTCATCGAACTCGCCGTCGTTGAGCGTGCGACGGGCAGTATCCATGGCACGGGTGAACTGAGCGTGCCCCGGCAGCTTGGCGCGCCCGATCGCGGCTCGCTGACGGTCCGCAGCTCCGAGTAGACGAACACCCACGGCAGTCCGGCGACGTCCGATGGCCGCGGCGCCCACACCCGCCAGACCATCGGCCACGCCGCGGAAGTCGCCGATATCGAGGGCGACCGACAACTCCTCCCAGTGGATCAGCGTCGCCTGGTCCCAGCGGTCGCGAGCTAGCTCCACGTTGCCCTGGGTCTGGAGGGTGTTCCAGAGCACGAATTGGTCGTCCGCCCGGCGAGCCAGACGAGTCGCCTCATCACAGAGTGCTTCGGCCGTCGCGAGATCCCCGCGACGACACGCGGCGTCACCGAGTGCGCTGACCGTCAGCGCGGTCCAGACCGGATCACCGATGGCCCTGAACAGCTGATGCGCACGTTCGTACGACGCGGTGGCTGTCACCTCATCGCCCTCGTACTCGGCCACCAGGGCGAGCCAGAACCATGCCAGCGCGACGCCACGGCTGTCGGCATGTGCCTCGGCGATGGGCAGACTCATTCGAAGGGACTCGGCCGCCACGGCGTATTCCCCTCGAGCGAACGCCATCATCCCCGCCGCGCGAAGTGCGCCAGCCCGCGCCGCCGTCGGCCGGTCCGTCGACTCCGCCAGCGCTCGTTCGACCATCGCGGTCCCTTCACGCAGATGGTTGCGCACGTACCAGAGCATCGCCAGAGCGGCGGTCATGCGCAGTCCGCGCTGGCCGTCATCCGACTCGTCGCGCCAGGCCAAGGCCAGCCGGATGTCGGGCAGCTCACCCTCCAGTCGATCGAGCCATGCCCGCTGATCCGCTCCCACGAGGTGAGGCGCGGCGGCCTCGACGAGGTCGAGATAGTGATCGGCGTGGGCTCGGCGCGCTCGTGGCTCGTCACCGCTGGCGGCAAGTCGCTCAAGGCCGAATTCGCGGATCGCCTCGAGCATCGTGTACCGCGGCTCACCGCCGGGGCCTTCACCCTGGGCGAGCAGGCTCTGGTCGACCAGCGCCGACAAGCGATCCAGGATGTCGACGTCGTCGTTGCTGACAGACGAGACGACCGCAGCGGCGGCCTCGAGGCTGCATCCCCCAACGAATACCGACAACCGCTCGGCTGCCTGCCTGTCCGCATCGTCGAGCAGGTCGTAGCTCCACGCGACGGCGTCGCGCATCGACCGATGGCGAGCCGACGCGTCCGCCGGTCCACCGGTCAGCAGAGGCAAGGTCGGGTCCAACCGTGTGAGGATCGCGCTCGGTGGCAGGTGCGCGATGCGCGCCGCGGCGAGTTCCAGGGCGAGCGGTACACCGTCGAGACGGCGACAGATCAGGGCGATGGCCGACATGTTGTCGACATCGAGAGCGAAACCGGCGCGTGCGGCTTCGGCCCGCTGCATGAATAGCCGGACCGCCTCGACGTGACCGAGCACCTCGAGGGTCGGCGGTGGCTCGAGCTCCGGGATCGCGAGCGGAGACACCGGGTAGGCATGCTCGCCAGAGATCCGCAGCAGCGTCCGGCTCGTCAGGAGCATCGTGATTCCGGGGCAGTCGGACAACAACTGGCTCAGAGCCGTGGCCGCCCCGGTCACCTGTTCCAGGTTATCGAGCACAAGCAACATGCGGGTGTCGCGAAGTCGCTCGAGAAGCAGCTCTGACGCCGGCCGATCCGCGGTATCCCACACACCCACCTCGCGGGCGATCGTCGGCATGACGAGCGCATCGTCGAGGACGGATCCCAGCGCGATGAACCGGCTTCCATCCGGAAACGAGTGCGCGACTGCCCCGGCGACTTCGATGGCGAGCCGTGTCTTGCCGACGCCGGCCGGGCCAAGGAGCGTCACCAACCGGACATCGCCGACGAGCAGGTCGGCGATGGCTGCCAGGTCACGCTGGCGGCCGACGAACGACGTCAGCGGCACCGGCCGACCTGGAACGCCCTATCGAGACGTCGACGCAGCGGCAGACACGCGGCCACGTGCTTCCCTCCTGCTGCTCCTGGTCGCCCGTCGGAGCATCTCGTTCGCCGGATCCCGTCCGGACGTCTCAGCAGTATGTCGGGGGGCGCAAGACGTCGGACCGACCGCCTGCCCTACGCCCGGGGATCGGGTTGCTCGACGAGGTCGAAGAGGGTCCGCGCGGCGCCGGTCGCCTCGTCGGACAGGTGGGTGGGCAGGATGACCTTGGCCTTGACCAGCAGGTCGCCGTGCCCGGTCCCCTTGAAGTGCGGCATCCCCTGGCCGCGGAGCCGGAACGTCCGGCCGGGTTGCGTGCCGGCGGGAATCGTCAGGAGGACCCGCCCCTTGAGGGTCCCGACTGCCACTTCGCCCCCGAGCAACGCCTCCTCGAGGGTCAGTGGCAGCTCACGCTCGAGGTCGGCGCCCTTGCGGCTGAACGTCTTGTCCGGCAGGAGGCGGGTCACCACGACGATGTCGCCGCCACCGGGTCCCTTGCCGGTCAGCTTGATCTTGGTGCCGGTGTCGGCACCCGGCGGGATGGTGATCTCGAGCCGCTTGCCGTCCACCTCGACCAGCCTGGTCGTGCCGTGGAAGGCTTCCTCGAGCGTCAACTCGGCGGTCGCCTCATGCCTGGCGGGCGGGGCGGGCCGGGGTGGCGGGTTGCCGACCGACCGGCCGTCGATGCCCATCCCGGCGAGGATGTCCTCGAAGCCCATCCCGCCGGTCGGACGCGTGCCGCGACCGGGTGGCTGGCCGGCCGGACCGGCCGGACCGGCGTCCTGGCCGAAGAAGACCCGGAAGAAGTCGGAGAATTCGCCGGCCTCGCCCGCGGTCCGGAACTCATAGCGGACGTTGCCGCCGGCCGGCCCTGCGCCGCCGAACCCGAACGGGCTGCCGCCACCGCCGCTCTCGCGGGCACGGCTGATGGCCTCCCAGTTCGACCCGAGCTCGTCGTACTGCTTGCGCCGCTCCGGATCGCTGAGGACCTCGTTGGCCTCGTTGACCTCCTTGAACTTGCGTTCCGACGCGGTGTCGCCGGGCTTGGCGTCCGGGTGATGCTGGCGGGCCAGCTTCCTGAACGCCTTCTTGATGTCAGCCTGGGACGCCGTCTTCGGAACCCCGAGGACGGCGTAGTAATCCTTGTAGTCGATCCCGGTCGGCACGGCCGGGTCCCGACCCTATCCCTGGCGGACGACGACCGGCGGCTGATCCGTCGGCGGGAAGTCCCGACGGCGGACCGTCGGCTCCTTCGCCGGCTCCGGATCGAGCGGGTCGCCACCCGTGACGATCTTGGGGGGCTCCACGACCAGCGCCTTGGGCTTGCGCCGGAGCGCCGCCTCCAGGACCTGTTCCATGTTGTCCACGAGGATGAGCTTGATCGACTTCCGGATCTCGTCCGGGATGTCGCGCAGGTCCTTCTCGTTCTTGCGCGGGAGGATGACGATCTTGGCGCCGGCGAGATGCGCGGCGAGGATCTTGCTCTTGAGCCCGCCGATCGGCAGGACTCGGCCGCGCAGCGTGATCTCACCGGTCATCGCCACGTCCTTGCGGACGGGGATGCCGGTCAGGGCGCTGACGATGGCCGTGGCCATGGTGATCCCGGCGGACGGCCCGTCCTTCGGCTGACCACCGGCCGGCACGTGGATGTGCAGCGTGTTCGTCTCGAACACGGACCGCTCGATCCCGAGCTCCCGGGCGTGGGCACGGGTCCACGAGAGGCCGGCTCGCGCCGACTCGCGCATGACCTCGCCGAGCTGGCCGGTGAGCAGGAAGTCCTCGCGGCCCTCCATCTTCGTCACCTCGATGGCGACGACATCGCCGCCGACCTCGGTCACGACCAGGCCGATCGCCGAGCCCGTCTGGTCCTCGGACTCGAGCTCGCCGTACTCGAACCGCTGCGGGCCGAGCAGGTCGGCCAGCTTCTTCGGGTCGATGACGGTCTTGCGCTTGCGGCCCTCGGCGACCTGCCGGGCGACCTTGCGCATGACGTTGGCGATCTCGCGCTCGAGGTTCCGGACGCCCGCCTCGTGGGTGTACGAGCGGACGAGCTCGGTCATCGCCTCGTCGGTGATCTGGATGTTCTTGTCCTTGAGCCCGTGGTTGTGCATCTGCTTGGGGATGAGGAACCGCTTGCCGATCTCGATCTTCTCCTGCTCGGTGTAGCCGGGCAGGTGGACGATCTCCATCCGGTCGCGCAGGGCTGGCGGGATCGGATCGAGCAGGTTGGCGGTCGCCACGAAGAGCACCTTGGACAGGTCGAACGGCACTTCGAGGTAGTTGTCCTGGAAGGTGCTGTTCTGCTCCGGGTCGAGGACCTCGAGCAGGGCCGAGCTCGGGTCGCCCCGGAAGTCCATCCCGATCTTGTCGACCTCGTCGAGCATGAACACCGGGTTGTTCGAACCCGCCGTCTTGATGCTCTGGATGATCCGGCCCGGGAGCGCGCCGATGTACGTGCGCCGGTGGCCGCGGATCTCCGCCTCGTCATGGATGCCGCCGAGGCTCATCCGGACGAACTTGCGGTTCATCGCCCGGGCGATGCTCTTGCCCAGCGACGTCTTGCCGACGCCGGGAGGTCCGACGAAGGCGAGGATCGGGCTGCGGATCTCGTCCGCGAGGGTGCGCACCGCGAGGTACTCGAGGATGCGCTCCTTGATCTTCTCGAGGCCGTAGTGGTCTTCGTCAAGGATGCGGGCGGCTTCCTTGATGTCGAGCTGGTCGTCCGTGGCGACGTTCCACGGCAGGCCGATGAGCCAGTCGACGTAGGTCCGGATGACCCCGACCTCGGGCGACGCGGAGGGGATCCGGCTCATCCGGTCCACTTCCTTGATGGCGCGGGCCTTGATCTCGTCGGGCATCCCGGCGGCCTCGACCTTGTCGCGCAGCTCGTTGATCTCAGCCTGCTGTGGGTCGTCCTCGCCCAGCTCGCGCTGGATCGCCTTCAGCTGCTCGCGCAGGATGTATTCGCGCTGGGTCTTGTCCATCTCCGACTTGACTTCGGACTGGATGCGGCCCTTGAGCTCGAGGATCTCGATCTGGTTGGCCAGGAAGGTGGAGACCAGCTTGAGGCGCTCGGTGACGTCGATCGTCTCGAGCATCTCCTGGCGCTGCTCGGTGGACATGTCCGGGCTGTAAGCGACCATGTCGGCCAGCAGTCCCGGCTCGCTGATGTTGCGCGCGGCGACGGCGGCCTCCGGCGGGACCGGGGCGCCGTTCGCGACGTACTGCTCGATCTGGGCCTGGACCGTGCGCATGAGCGCCTGGACCTCGACCCCGTCGGGGCTCTCGTCCGGGAGCTCCTCGATGATCGCGCGCAGGTACGGCTCGGTGGTCGAGAAGCCATGGACGCGCAGGCGGCCCTGACCCTGGACGATCGCCCGGACGGTCCCGTCCTGGAGCTGGACGACCTGGGCGATCTTGGCCAGCGTGCCGATGGTGTAGAGCTCGGAGGGGTCGTTGATGTCCTCCTGCTCCGGCTGTCGCTGGGTCACGAGCGCGATGGGACCGCCGTCGGCGACGGCCGCGTTGAGCGCATTGACGCTCTTCTCGCGACCGACCTGGAGCGGGACGATCATCTCGGGGAAGATCACCGTCTCCCGGAGGGCGACCAGGGGAAGCTCGCGAGGGCCCGTGGTCGTGGGGGGCTGCTCGTCGACCGGGGTGGACGGTCGCTTTGCCATCAGATGATCTCCTTGGTCGGGGTCGCTGTGGCGTCCGGCGTCGTGGCGTCGGTCGCCTCGTCGTTCGTGCCTTCGGCGTACAGGGCTTCGAGGATGCGAGCGCCGAGACGCTCTTCGAGTTCGAACAGGATCTTGATGCCGGCGAGGTTGACGCCGCGCTCCCTGGTCAGATGACGGATCCAGGTGAGCCGCCGGATGTCGTTCTCGCTGTAGAGACGGATGTTCGTGGGAGTCCGGGCCGGGCAGAGCAGGCCCTCGTCCTCGTAGATCCGCAGGGTCCGTGGGTGCGCGCTGACGAGCGTGGCCGCCACGCTGATGACGTAGACGGGACGTTCTGGATCGCGCTCCGGGCGGAACTGGGACATGGGCGGATGCTAGAACCCTGACAATGACGTTGTCAAGAGTATTGCGCGTTCTTCACGTTGAGTCCCGTTGCGAGCTCGCGCCGCGCGTCGATCAGCCGGCGGCGGCCGCCTCCGGATCGCCGATCAGCTGGTCGTGCAGCAGGTCCGAGCACTCCTGCTTGCCGATGGCGATGATCTTGTCGCCCTCGAGCATGACCGTGTCCGGCCGGAGCGGGGTCGCGACGCCGTCGCGGATGACGGCGAACAGCGAGCAGCCCTCCGGGATGGCGAGGTCGCGCGGTGCCCGACCGATGGCCGGCGAGCCGATCTGGAGGTGGGCCTCGATGAGCTCGAGCTCGCCCTCGCCGAGGGCGGCCAGGTGGAGCAGCTCGTGGACCGGGATGTCCTGCTCGATCGAGCCGAGGATCATCCGGGTGGGACTGATCAGCTCGTCGACCCCGAGATGGCGGAAGAGCGCCTCGTTCTTGGGGTTGTTGACCCGGGCGATGGTCCGCGGCACGTCGAAGTGGTGCTTGGCCATCTGGCAGATGACCAGGTTGTCCTCGTCATCGCCGGTGACAGCGGCCACGACGTCGGCGCGATTGCAGCCGGCCTCCCCGAGGTACTTGCCCTCGCAGCCGTCGTGGGCGATGACGATCGAGCCGATCTCGTCGGCGATCTGACGCGCCCGCGAGCCATCCTTCTCCATGAGGGCGACCTCGTGGCCGGATTCGATGAGCTCCTTGGCCAGGTAGTAGCCGACCTTGCCCCCGCCGACGACGAGTACGAACACGGCTCAGGCCTCCTGGCTGATGTGCGCGGCCGCGTTCAGCGGCTGGGCGCCGGCTGCGGATCCGGTCCCTGCCGCGCGGGTGGCATGAGCGTCGTGATGATGGCCGGTGGGAGCGAGGATGCCGGGCAGGCCGGTGGGCGGCAGGCCCAGGAAGCGATCCATGGCGTCCATCATCAGGCCGGTCCGGCAGATCGTCGCGATGCCGAGCTCGGCGTAGGCCTTCGCCCGGACCGGGTCATTGACCTTGGCGATGATCCGGGGGATGTCGAGGGCTTCGTTGGCGAGCTCCGCGGCCATGATGTTCCGGTTGTCGCCCTCGGTCACGGCGATGAAGACGTCGGCGCCCTGGGCGCCGACCCGGCGGAGCACATCCTCGTCCGTGCCGTCGCCGCGGATGGCCTTGCCGCGGAAGGTCAGCGGCAGCCTGTCGAAGGCGGAGGTGACGACATCGAGGATGACGACCTCATGCCCTGTCCGGTCGTACGCCTCGGCGGCGGACGCGCCGACTCGGCCGCATCCGACGATGACGATCTTCACGATGACTCCTCGATCGGGTCGCGGACCACCCAGACCGTGCACGGCGCGTTCTGGAGGATGTAGGGGATGGTCCGGCCGATGGCGAATTCGCCACCGAACCGCTTGCGATAGGGCAGGCCAACGACGAGCAGGTCGGCGCCGCGCTCGATGGTCTCGTCGACGATCGCCGCCCCGACGTCACGCGCCTGGAGGAGGACCGGCTCGAGCGTCATCTTGTAGTGCTCGGCGACGGATTCGGCCATGTCGAGCACGCGCTGGACCTCCTCCGACCGGCCGGCGATGTCGGCGTCGAGCGGCTGCGTCCAATCGACCTCGACGACGTGGACCGCGACGAGCTCGGCCTTGGCGTGATGGGCCTGATCTGCGATGAGGCTGACGATGCGCTCGTCGCTGGGGCCGCCGTTGAGCGCGACGACCGCTCGGCGGAAGGCCGCCGGATGTGTATCTGACATGGCCAGTCACGATACCACCGGGGCGTCGGTCGGTCTGCAGGCCGAGACGAGGCGAGGATCGTGCGGCAGCGCCGGACTTGGGGCCAGCTCGCTGTCGACCCACAGGCGACAACGACGAGTCGAACGCACGATCCGGGCCTTGCTCGACGCGAATCGGCGACTCTCAGGCGACGGATCGCGGCGCGGGACCAAGTTCTGGCGCCCTGGAACCCTCATTGTCGACTGCCAGTCGACACAGCCCCTCAAGCCCGCGATCCAGCTTCAGTCGGGCCCCCGCAGGCCGGGTGGCGCGGGCGGAGGCGGGCCCGGCGAGCCCGGCGGTCCGATCGGCCGCTCCGCCCCATGGGGCGTCTCGAACATCGCGATGTCCTCGCGTCGATAGGGCACGGCGACCACGACCGTATGCGGCCGGCCGAGCAGGACGGTCCGGAGGCGCTTGGAGGACTGGTTGTACAGGATCCGCTCCCACCAGCTGCGGGCGACGTACTCGGGGATGACCACGAAGGTGATGGGAGCCGGCTTGTCCGGCGGCCAGGCGGCATCGAGGACGTCGAGGTAGGCGAGGAGTGGGCCGACGAGGGCCCGATACGGTGACTCGACCACGACCAGCGGGACGCCCGGGATCTGTCGCTCGAACGCCTCGCGGACGGAGACCGCGGCCGCCACGTCCTCGGTGATGAACACGGCGCGGACGTCGTCGTCGATGGAGCGGCCGACGTTGATGGCCTGGACGACCGCCCGGTTCATGCCCGGGATCGGCACGATCACCCGCTCCTCGCGATGGGGCGCGCGGACGATCAGGTCGGAGGCGACCCGGAGCTCACGAGCGGACCGCGCGTACTGACGCTTGATGAACAGCATCATCGCGACCAGCAGCGGGACCAGGATGACCACGAGATACGCGCCCGCGAAGAACTTCTCGTAGACGACCACGAACAGGACGACAGCGGTCAGCAGGGCACCCGACGCATTGACGATCGCGCGCCACCGCCATCCGGATTCACGCTCGCTCCGCCAGTGCTTGACCATCCCGATCTGGCTGAGCGTGAAGCACACGAACACGCCGACCGAGTACAGCGGGATCAGGGCGTGCGTGTCGCCGTTGAAGGCGGCCAGCAGACCGAATGCGATCGCCGCCAGCAGGACGATGCCCCACGAATAGGCGAGCCGGTCGCCGCGGAACGAGAACTGGCGGGGCATGTAACCGTCCTCGGCCAGGATCGCGGCCAGGCGCGGGAATGCGTTGAAGCTGGTGTTCGCGGCCAGGAACAGGATGAGCGCCGTGCTCGCGGCGAAGGTCACGAACAGCACGCTCCCATCGCCGAACGCGGCTCCCGCCGCCATCGCGACGATCGACTGACCGCCGGCCTCCGTGGGGCGCAACCCATACTGGACCGCGAACAGGGTCAGGCCGATGAACAAGACGCCCAGCAGGATGGACATCGCGGTCATCGTGTTGGCCGCGTTCCGTGACTCCGGCGGCTTGAACGCCGGGACGCCGTTGGCGATGGCCTCGACGCCGGTGAGGGCGACCGAGCCTCCCGCGAATGCCTTGAGCAGCAGCAGGATGCCGATCGGCTCGAGGTGGTTCGCGGGCGGGAAGGGGACGGCGTCCTTCGGGACCGGGACCTGGACGACGGTCCCGCCGATGATGTTGACCAGGCCGATGGCCACGATCGCCAGGGCCAGGCCGACGAACAGGTAGGTCGGGACGGCGAAGATGTTGCCCGACTCGCGCAGGCCCCGCAGGTTGGCGATCGTGATGAGCGAGATCGAGACGAAGGCGATCTCGATCCGGACGTCGTAGGCGGCCGGGATGACCGACTGGATCTGGGTGATGGCGGCGGCCGTGGACACCGACACCGTCATCACGTAGTCGATGAGCAGGGCCGCGGCGGCGATGAGGCCGAAGATCGGCGCGAGATTCGTCTTGGCCACGATGTACGCGCCGCCGCCGTTCGGGTACGCGCGACACACCTGCCGGTATGAGATCGACACGACCGCCAGCAGGAGCGTGATCGCGATCGACACTTCGAGCGACAGGAACAGGGCAGCGGCCCCGCCCAGCACCAGGACGCGCAGGATCTCCTCGGTCGCGTAGGCCGACGAGGAGATGGCGTCCGAGCTGAAGATGGCCAGTGCCTTGGTCTTCGACAGGCGCTCGCCGATCTCCTCCTCGGTCGACAGGGGTCGTCCGAAGACCAGCGCCCGGGCGCGTCGGAGGAAGCGACCGCTCGGCGTCAGGGTGACGTTGGCAGCCGGTTTGGCGACGAGCTGTCCGGGTCCGGTGTAGCGGAAGAATGGGGAGTGGGGCCGTTCCACCCGGACCCGCCGGTCCGCCGGTTTCTGGCCCCGAAGGGGTCGCCGCCCTCCGATCAAGGGGACTCCGATGCGATGCTGGGCAAGGTCAACGGCCAGTCGCCGCGCCGATAGGGTACGTCAGCGATGCTGTCGCGCTCGCGGCGGACGTGCACAGCGTCGGCCGATCATCAGGCACCGACGCGCAGCCGGTCGGCGAGGCGAGCGGGGAGGCCGGCGGCCCGCATCATCGCGCGGACCGCGTCGATGTCGTAGGCGACCCGGCCCCAGGTGGCGGTCGCGGCGGTCGTGTCGAGGATGAGGTAGCTCGCCCGCGGGTCGCCGTCGCGCGGCTGGCCGACGCTGCCCGGGTTGAGCAGTGTCCGGCCCTCGCCCAGCGCGACCGTGTTGCCTGCCCGCGGCGCGAGAGTGCGCATCCGTCCATCGACCATGGTGAAGGCGATCGGGACGTGGGTGTGGCCGTGGAGGCCGTGCTCGGTGGAGATGGCCGACAGCCCGGCCCGGGCCAGCGCAGCGGAGGTGACGTACTCCCAGGTCGGGTCGCGCGGACTGCCGTGGACGAGCGTGAAGTCGGCCTCCATCCGGCGCTGCGGGAGGGCCGCCAGCCAGGCCCTGGTCGCGTCCGAGATCGCCTCGCGGGTCCACTCCATGGCCGCCCGCGCGTCGGGATTGAACCAGGTGATCTCGGTCCCGCCGGTCGCCGCCGCGTCGTGGTTGCCGCGGACGCCGACGGCACCAAGCGCTGTCAGTCGGTCGACGACCCCGTCCGGCTCGGGTCCATAGCCGACGACGTCACCGAGATGCCAGATGGCATCGACAGCCCCGACCTTGTCGAGGACGGCGTCCAACGCGACGAGGTTGCTGTGGATGTCCGAGAGCACGGCGATGCGCACAGGGCCGAATCTAGCAGCGTGACGGTCACCAGGGCCGGCGCTTGCGCGTGGCGGGATCGCGTGGGTAGCCCGCCGGCACGTCGCCGCGCGCCGTGGCGACGACCAGGCGGTGACCCTCGAGCCCGGCTGCGGTCACGTCGCGGACGCTGATCGAGCCGCGACCGAGCGCGGCGATCGCCCGTTCCGCGGCCGCGAGCTCGTCGTCGAGGTCGCCGCGCTTCCAGGCGATGAGACAGCCGCCCGGTGCGAGGAGCGGAAAGGCGAGCTCGACCAGGTCGGCCAGCGACCCGACCGCCCGGACGGTCACGGCCGGCCAGCGCCCGCGGTGGCGCCGCTCGACGGCGAGCGCTTCCGCGCGGACCGGGGCGGCCTCGACGGTCCTCGCGAGACCGGTGGCCTCGGCCACGACCGACAGGAAGCGGGCCTTCTTGGCGACCGGCTCGAGGAGCAGGGCACGGGCGGCGGGGTATGCCGCGGCGAGCGGGAGACCCGGGTAGCCGCCGCCCGAGCCGAGGTCGATGAACCTGTCCGCGCCCCGCTCGCGCAGGACGGCGAGCGCGGTGAGGGAGTCGACGACATGCGCGACGGCGACCGTCGCCGGGTCACGGATCGCGGTCAGGTTGATGGCGGCCGTCCAGGCGAGCAGCAGCCGGGCGTGACCGTCGATGGCGGCCCGTGCCGCCGGGGCGAGCGTCAGGCCGAGACCATCGAGCCCGGCCTCGAGCGCGTCGTCATAGGCAGCGGGAAGGGCCGGGGTGTCCTGAACGCGCGTCGGGAGCGGCTCGCGCGGTGCGTCCACGACACGCCTCCTGTGGTTCGCGTGCCATCCGCCCGCGCGGCGCCACTCCCGGCGTCGGCATCGGCTCGCACCGTGGGCTGTCAGGTTCGGTCTTCCGCGGTCGGTCCGGTTCGCGGCTGGGTCTCCCCGAGCCCCTCGCCGACCGCGTTACCCTCGCATCTGCCCCAGTGCGGATGCCGGACGGTAGAGGTCCGGGAGGCCCCGCGTCAACGGGGTTGTCCACGAATTTGCCGGACGACCGCGGATTGGTGGATAAGCCGGCCGGTCAGGACGACCGGGTGGAGCTCCGGACGGGTCGGCCGAGCGTGCGCCGGACGACGTCGATGACCTCGTCCACATACGCCTCGGCGTCGCCGTGCTCGGCAGCGGTGCGCACGCAGCCAGCGACATGATCCTCGAGGACGACGATGGACAGGGCGTCCACCGCGGCCCGCAGGGCAGCTGTCTGCTGGAGGATGTCCACGCAATACTCCTCGCGCTCGATCATCCGGGCGATCCCGCGGACCTGGCCCTCCATCCGCGACAAGCGGCGCACGAGCTGGGCCTTGTCCTTGGAGTAGCTGTGGCGGAAATGACTCGGGTCGGGCGGGGCGGCGGCTGCCCGGCGCCCCTCGGTCGGGCTCATCGGCGGTCGGGTCCTCAGGCGGTTTGGATCGACCTCGATGATACCCCCTGGGGGTATGGTTGACCACCATGGCGTCGCGACCGGCGTCGCTCCGGTAGACTTGCCGCCGATGGGTCCCCGCGATCGTCCGAGCCCGCTCCCCGACGGCGCATCGTGCACCGCCTGCGGAGCGCCCGTCCCGACCGGACGGATCCGGCTCCTCGCCCGGCGCGACGGTCTGGCCTTCGTCCGGCTGGTCTGCGACGACTGCGGGAGCGCGGCCATCGGCCTGCTGACTCATGGCGCGGGCGACGATCCGGTCCTCGACATCGCGAGCGACGTGCCCTGGACGGGGAGCGCGCCGGCCGGTCGCCCCCCCGAGCCGATCAGCCACACCGACGTGGAGATGGTCCGGCGCGACCTGGCCCGGTGGGACGGCGACCTCGTCGGTTGGCTGGATCGGTGAGCACGCCGTTCGCCCATGCCAGCGAGGCGGAGATGTCCCGGATCCTCGACTTCTATGCGGTTCGCTGGGACTACGAGCCGCACACCTTCCCGATCCTGTGGAACCTCGACGGCGACGTCGTCGAGAGCTTCTCGCCGGACTTCTACCTGCCCGACCTCGACCTGTACCTCGAGATGACGACCCTCCGCCAGAAGCTCGTCCGCAAGAAGAACCGGAAGCTGCGGAGGCTGCGCGAGCTCTACCCGGACCTGAACGTCAAGCTGTTCTACGCGAGGGACTTCCGCGCCCTCATGCTCAAGTACGGCAAGCAGGCGCTGACCGCCGGGCTGTCCGGCTCGAGCGGCCAGGTGGCCGCCCCGTATGACGGCACCGGCCGGCTGACGACCGAGATCGCCGCCGAGCGGGCGACCGCTGCCGAGGCTGCCCGCACCGCCGCGGCCTCAGCCGACCCGCCGACGACGACCAGCCCCGACCGCGCACCGACCCGCCGCCGACGCGCTGGCGGCGCGACCCCGACCACGAAAGGGAACGTCACGCACGCATGAAAGAGTCCGCCAACCTCCACGATGACATCGGGGAGATCCTGCTGACCGAGCAGGAGATCGACGCCAAGGTGCGCGAGCTCGGCGCCCGGATCAGCGCCGACTACCAGGGCCGGCGTCTGACCCTGGTGTCCGTCCTGAAGGGGTCGTTGCCGTTCATGGCCGACCTGATGCGGGCCATCGACATCCCCGTCCGGATCGACCTCATGGAGGTCAGCTCGTACGGCGGCTCGGCGACCGAGTCGTCCGGCCTGGTGCGGATCCTCAAGGACCTCTCGGCCAGCATCGCCGATGAGGACGTCCTGATCGTCGAGGACATCATCGACACCGGGCTGACCCTCAACTACCTGGTCCGCTACCTGCGCGGCAAGGCGCCCGCGTCGCTCCACATCTGCACCCTGCTCGACAAGCCGGCCCGCCGCCTGGTCGAGATCCCCGTCGACTACACGGGCTTCACCATCCCGGACCAGTTCGTCGTCGGCTACGGGCTCGACTTCGGCGAGGTCTACCGCAACCTTCGTTACGTCGGGGTCCTCAAGCCGGAGGTCTACACCGAGGTCGGCGCCGGATGACCCTGCACCGGCGTCCCCTCGGTCGTGGCCGGACCCTCGCCGCCATCGCCGGTCCCCTGATCATCGTCGGCTGCGTACTGCCCTGGTGGCAGGTCGGCGGGACGCCGGGGATCACCGCCCTGTCCGGGAACGGCCTGGAAGGCAGCGGGATCCTGGTCTTCCTGGTCGGCATCGCGACCCTGGCCATGGTCGTCCTGCCCTACGCGGTCGGCGACCGGCCGCTCGGGCTGGACCGATGGCTGACCTACGCCATCCTGGCGGTCGCCGGCTGGATCGGCTTCGGCTGGCAGGTGATCCAGCTCGCACTCAACGGCCAGTTCCAGTTCACCAGCCCGGCCGAGGTCTTGACCAATGGCCCGGGCGTCTGGATCGCGGCGATCGGCCTGGTCATCCTGTCGCGAGCGGCCTGGACCATGAGCCGCGAATCCGCCTACCGATGACGACGGATCCGTCGACCGCTGCAGAGCGCCTGGCCGGCGTCTGGAACATCGTCCCGACGCCGTTCCTCGACGACGGCTCGCTCGACGAGGCCAGCCTGCCGACGCTGACCCGGTTCGTGGCCGGCTGCGGCGTGGACGGGATGACCATCCTGGGCGTGCTCGGCGAGGCGGCCAAGCTGTCCGACACCGAGCGCGGCGTCGTCATCCGGGGCGTGCTCGCCGCGGCCGGCGACCTGCCGGTCTGCGTCGGGGTCAGCCACGCGGCCACGGACCGGGCGATCGCCTACGCTCGCGAGGCCGCCACGGCGGGAGCCCACTCGGTGATGCTGGCGCCGCCGACCCTCGCCCGCCCGAACGATGACGCTGTCCTCGCCCACTACCTCGCGGTCGCGGCCGCCGTGGATCTGCCGGTGGTGGTCCAGGACCACCCGGCCAGCAGCGGGGTCACGATGACGGTCGGGCTGCTGGCGACCATCGCCGAGCGGGCGCCGAACGCCGGGGTCATCAAGCTCGAGGACGAGCCGAGCCCGCCCAAGATCGGCCGGTTGCTGGCCGCCCGGCCGGGCCTGCGCATCCTCGGCGGCCTTGGCGCGATCATGCTGCTCGAGGAGCTGCGTCGCGGTGCCGTCGGGACGATGACCGGTTTCGGCTTTCCGGAGCTGCTGGTCGAGATCGTCGGGCGCTACCGGGCGGGCGACGAGGCCGGGGCGCGCGAGACGTTCCACCGGATCATGCCGCTGATCCGTTTCGAGAACCAGCCGGGCATCAACCTCGCCATCCGCAAGTACCTCTACCAGCGCCGCGGGGCGATCGCCACCGCCCGCCTGCGGGCGCCCGGGGGGAGCCTCGACGCGGGCACGATCGCCGACCTCGAGCTCGTCCTCGCCAGCGTCGGGCTGTCCGATCGCGTGCGCGCCCCCAGCTGACCGGGTCGGTGCGCCCGACGACCTACGGCAGCGCCCGGATCATGCCGCCGTCGACCGGGACGATGGCCCCGGTGACGTATGACGCCGCGGGCGACAGGAGGAACGCCCCGAGCCGACCGAGCTCGAGCGGGTCGCCGTAGCGGCCGAGGGGGATCCGGTCGATCGTCCGGCGCTGGATCTCCTCGACTGACACGCCGCCGGTCTTCGCCCGCGCAGCGTCGAGCTGGGCGATCCGGTCCGTGTCGATCCGGCCGGGCGCGAGCCCGTTGATCCGGACCGGGGCGATCTCCTCGACCAGCGACTTGATCAGTCCGGCGAGTCCGGGCCGGATGAGGTTCGACGTCGTCAGGCCGGGGATGGGCTCACGGACGGAGCTCGACAGGATCACCAGGATGGCGGGGTCGCGGCCGTCGCGAAGGTGCGGCAGCGCGGCGCGGAGCAGCCGGACGGCACTCCACAGCGTGCCGTCGATCGCCTTCTGCCAGGCGGCCTCGTCGAGGTCCTCGAATTGTCCGGGTGGCGGACCGCCCGAGTTGACGACGAGCAGGTCGAGACCGCCGAACGCATCGACCGCTGCGGCGACCGCGTCGGCCGGGCCGTCGTGGCTGGCGAGGTCGGCCGGCAGGGCCACAGCTCCGAGTCGCGCAGCGGCGGCATCGAGCCGGTCGCTCGCCCGCGCGGTCAGCCCGACCGAGGCGCCCTCGGCACGCAGGACCTCGGCTATGGCTCCGCCGAGGCCGCCGCTGCCGCCACCGATGAGCGCGCGCGCGCCGTCGAGTCCAAGGTCCATCGGCTGATGGTAGCGGCTCAGGGACGGGCGGACTCCGTGGCGGGGATCGGGGCCGAGCTAGGTGTCTCGGCCGGCGAGCCTTCGACGTCGATCTCGATCGAGCGTTCGATCTGCCCCGGGTCGATGACGACGTCGAGCACGTAGCGACCCGGGACCCAGATGAGCGGTCGCTCGGGTCCAAGGCCGCCATCGATGCCGATCACCGTGAAGTGATCTGGCCAGGGCGATAGCGGCAGCAGCACCGGGACCTTCTCAACCGTGCCATCGGGCCGTTCCCTCGTCAGATGGATGCTGTCCACCGAGTAGCCCGTCGGTGTCGAGATGCCCATGAGGAGCAGATGGTTCCCAAGGACGATGTCGATGACGTTCGGCCAGATCGGGAGATCCTGGCCGAACGGGACCGGGTTTGACGGTCGCTCGCTCGCGGTTGCGGTGCTCGGCGCAGTCGACGGTTCGGCGCGCATCGCGAACCCGAAGCTCGTCAGGTAGCCGGCGGGCCACAATCCCCAATCGGCCTGGAGTTCGCGGTCCCCGAAGATCAGCGGGTCGTACTTCCGCGAGATCGCGTCGAGCGGGTTCGGGGTCGGTGCCGGGGTCGGCGACGGTGACGGCGACGGTGTCGCGGCGAGTCCGGCCCGGTCGCCCCGGTTCGGTGCGGGCTCGGATCCCCATGGCTTGAAGAAGGCGAGTCCGACCGCGACCACGATGATCCCGATGATCAGCCCGCCGCGGCCGTCCAGCAGGAACGATGGCCGGGAGACGGGTTTGAGTTCGCTCATGGGCGGACCGGGTCAGCCGCCTCCGAGGTACGCCTCGCGCACCGCTGGGTTCTTCGCCAGCTTCGACGCCTCGTCGGTGAGGACGATCTCTCCGGTCTGGAGGATGTAGCCACGGTTCGCGACGCCGAGGGCCATCAGGGCGTTCTGTTCGACCAGCAGCACCGTGGTCCCCTGCTTGTTGATCTCGGTGATGATCTGGAAGATCTGTTCGACGAGGATCGGCGCGAGACCCATCGACGGTTCGTCGAGGAGGAGGATCTTCGGAGCCGCCATGAGGGCGCGGCCCATCGCCAGCATCTGCTGCTCGCCGCCGGACAGCGTCCCGGCATGTTGTGCGGTGCGTTCGCGGAGGCGCGGGAAGAGCGTGTAGACGCGCTCGTAGTCATCCGCCAGGCCACTGGTGTCGCTCCGGGAGAAGGCACCCATCTCGAGATTCTCGTGGACGGTCATCCGCGCGAAGACGCGACGGCCTTCCGGGCTCTGGCAGATGCCCAGTCCGACGATCTCGTGGGGACGCATCCCGTCGATCTTCTTGCCACGCAACGTGATCGAGCCTTGGCGGGGCTTGAGGAGACCGGAGATCGTCCTGAGCGTCGTCGACTTGCCGGCTCCGTTGGCGCCGATGAGCGTGACGATCTCGCCCTCGTCGATCGTCAGCGTGACCCCGCGCAGGGCATGGATCGCGCCGTAGTACGTGTGGATGTCGTTGATCTCGAGCAGCGCCATATCAGGCCTCCGCCGCGCCGCGGCCGAGGTATGCCTCGATGACTCGCGGGTTCGCCCGGACTTCGGCCGGCGCGCCCTCGGCGATGACCTCGCCATAGTCGAGCACCGTGATCCGGTCGCTGATGTCCATGACCACGCGCATGTCGTGTTCGATGAGCAGGACGGTCAGCCCCATCTCCGCTCGAAGCTTGCGGATGAAGTCGGTCATCTCCCGCGTCTCGCTGTTGTTCATGCCGGCGGTCGGTTCATCGAGCAGCAGGAGCTTCGGGCGAGTCGCCAGGGCCCGGGCGATCTCCAGCCGGCGCTGGTCGCCATACGGCAGGTTCCGGGCCCACCACTCGGACCGCTTGTCGAGATTCACCAGTTTCAACAGGTCCATCGCCTCGGCGATCGCGGCCTGCTCCTCGCGAAGCATCTTGGGCGTGCGCAGGACCGAGTCCCACCAATGGCTGCCCAAATGGACGTTGAGGCCCACCCGAACGTTATCCAGCACGGACATGGCGCCGAACAGCCGGATGTTCTGGAATGTCCGGCCGATGCCCATGGCCGTGACTTCGTGGGTCTTCTTCGACCGGACCTTGCCCTTGGACTCAGTGGTGATGGCGCGGCCGTCGAAGCTGATCTCCCCGGCGGTCGGCGTGTAGTAGCCGGTGATCATGTTGAAGAACGTCGTCTTGCCGGCACCGTTCGGCCCGATGAGCGACACGATGGATCCCCTCGGGATATCGAAGTCGACGTTGTTCACCGCCGTGAGCCCGCCGAACTTCTTGGTCACCCCGCGCGAGCGCACGAGGATCGACGCAGCGTCGATCCGACCCGTCAGGAGGGTGGCGATGGCGGATGGGGCGGCAGGGGTCTGCTCGATGGTCACAGGTCTCGCGCCTCATCGATCGTCTCGGCCTTCCGCGCGTCGGGTCCCGTCTCCTCTTGCCCTGGTGGGGCGACGCTGACGTTGTCGATCTCGACCGGCATGCCCATCGCGATCTCGGCCTCCGCCAGCCCGGCGACGCTCAGTTCAGCCTCGCGCTGGCGATCCGGCAGGAAGCCCTGCGGTCGGAACCGCATCATGACCAGCAGGATGATGCCGTAGACGAGGAAGTTGTACTGGGCGGGGTTGGGCAGGGGGATCGGGCTGTCCTGCACGCGCTGGCCGAGGTAGGGCAGGAACGTCTTGTCGATGTAGGTCAGGGCGATCGCACCCACGATGACGCCCCAGACGTTGCCGACGCCGCCGAGGATGACCATGATCAGGACGAGGATCGAGGTCGAGAACTCGAAGAAATCGGAGGTCGTCGCGCCGAGATAGGAGGCCTGGAAGGAGCCCGCGACGCCTGCCAGGCTCGCGCCGAGCGCGAACGCCAGGAGCTTCGAGCGGACGGTGTTGACGCCCATCATCTGCGCCGCGGTCTCGTCTTCGCGGATGGCCACCCACGACCGGCCGATCCGCGAGAACTGGAGGTTCCGAGCCACGACGACCGCGATCGCCAGCAGGAACACGCCGAGGTAGACGGCCAACGGCCCGGAACGAGAGTCGAACAGGATGTTGAAGAAGGGCAGGAAGGGTGGGTCGATCGGATTGATCCCCTGCACACCTCCCGTCAGGTTGACGTTCTCCAGCTGGATCACGATCGGACCGAGCGTCAGCGAGATGGTCAGGCTTGACAGGTTCTTGAACACGAGCGGGACGATCTCGCCGAAGCCAAGGGTCACGATCGCCAGGTAGTCACCGCGCAACCGCAGGGTCGGAGCGCCGAGCAGGGCGCCGGCCGTCGCGACGACGATGACGGCCACGATGAGGACGATCCAGTAGGGAAGGTGGACTCCCTGCGCGCCCGGGCCGACGTTGCCGAGGAACGTGAGGTTGATGCCCAGGGCCGCCCAGTGGGGCGAGGCCAGGAACGCGGCGACGTATGCGCCGATGGCGTAGAACGCGACATATCCGAGGTCGAGCAGGCCCGCGAAACCGACCACGATATTCAGCCCGACCGCCATGATCGCGAAGATCATCATGAAGGTCATCGCCGTGTCGTCGGGCAACGGCAGCGGGAAGACGTTGCGCGAGAACTCGGCCAGGAATTGCTGGTGGAGGACCGGGTAGATCAGACCGAGCACGATGATGACGGTCAGGAGGACGGTCCGCGTCCGGCTCTTTCGGAGCGACTTCCCGTACCCGGCCCACATCCCGACCAACGTGTTCCCGATGTGGCCGAACCAGGCCCCCAGGCCGGTGCCGATCGCCTCGCTCGGTGCGCTCATGCGCGATCCGCCAGCTGCTGACCGAGAAGCCCTGTCGGCTTGAAGACGAGGATGACGACCAGGACGCCGAAGACGATGGCCTGGGTCCAGTTCGCCGAGACGTAGCGGTCACTGAGGGAGGTGACCTCGCCCAGGATCAGCGCGCCCAGGACGGCCCCCCGCATGTTCCCGATCCCGCCGAGCACGGCGGCGGTGAAGGCGATGAGCCCGAACCGGAAGCCCATGTTGTAGACCATCACGTTGTTGTAGAGGATCTCGACCACCCCGGCCGCACCGGCCAGAGCCCCACCGATGAGGAATGTGATCGCGATCGTGCGGTTGATGTCCACGCCCATCAGACCGGCCGCATCGGGATCCTGGGCGGTCGCGCGCATCGCGCGGCCCTGCTTGGTCTTGCCCACGAACCAGCTCAATGCGAACAGCAGCGGGACCGTGACCACGCCGACGAAGACCTGCGACACCGTGAGGCTGATCGTCGTGATGCCGAATTGCTCGAGCAGGTTGTTCGTCGGGAAGACGGCCTCGACGGTCCGCTGGGTCGCCCCGGCGAACACGACTCCGACATTCACCAGCACGAAGCTCATGCCGATCGCGGAGATCAGCGGAGCGAGCTTCGGTGCGTGTCGGAGCGGGCGGTAGGCGACCCGTTCGATGCCGGCGTTCAGGCCGGCGGTGAGCGCCATGGTGACCGCCAGGGTCAGGATGATCCCGACGACCATGAGCGGGACCGGCGTGCCGGCGGTGACCGGGAAGATGGCGAATCCGCCGACGTCCGTGGGTGCCATCAGCGCGAACGCGATGAGCGACCCGATCATGAACACGTCGCCGTGGGCGAAGTTGATGAGTTCGATGATGCCGTAGACGAGGGTGTACCCGAGAGCGACGAGCGCGAAGATCAGGCCATTCGCGAGACCGATGATGAGCGCCTGGATGAGCTGATCCATTCGCGGCGATCCTCGGATGCGTTACGCCGGGACGGGTCCAGATATGCCTTCGGGGCGGGCCTTTGGGACCCGCCCCGAAGCGTTGGCTCTAGGTGCCCGAGGGGCTCCTAGTTCGGCTGCGACTGGGTGATGACGCCCTTGTAGACGGGCGGCCAGGCGGCGCCCATCAGGTAGCTGGAGATGACTCCACCCTTCGGGTCGCCGTTGGAGTCGAGCGTGAACGAGCCGATGACGGTCTCGAGAGCGCTCGTGCCCATGATGGCGTCGAGGACCTTGGCGCGGTCGTTGGTGGCAGCCTTCTGGAGTCCGGCGAGGACGACTTCCGCAGCGGCGCGGCCATAGGCGGCGTAGAACGGCGGATCCTCGCCGTTGTGGGCTGCCTTGTACGCTGCCGCCCAGGCCTTGCCCGTGCCGGTCAGCTGGCTGATGTCGACCCCACCGAAGGTGAGGTAGGTGCCGTCAGCGGCGGAACCTGCGCCCGTGGCCCAGGTCTTCTCGTTGACGCCGTCCGGACCGAACATCGTGATGGTCGGATTGGCGGCCTTGATGTCCTTCCAGAGCTTGGCCGTCCCCTG
This sequence comes from uncultured Chloroflexia bacterium, assembly GCA_963782715.1. Taxonomy (GTDB): domain Bacteria; phylum Chloroflexota; class Limnocylindria; order Limnocylindrales; family CSP1-4; genus SPCO01. Next base: position 32,342 of record CAWAKU010000005.1, on the reverse strand, counting down.
GCCGGTGATGGCACCGACGAAGACGACGTCCGCCCCGGACGACTTGATCTTCTGGGCGAGCGAGTTGTAGTCAGCGGCCTTCGGGTCGTAGCTCTCGGAGCCAGCGTTGGCGCTGACGACCTTGCCGCCGATCTTGCCGAAGTGCTGCGCCCACGCTCGACCGATGCCCTGACCGTAGGTCTGGCCGTCGTCGATGACGAAGGCGGTCTTCTTGCCCAGCGAGAAGGCCCATTCGGACGACGCCGCGCCCTGCGCGTCGTCGGTGTTGATGTCACGTGCGTAGTTGCGGTACCCGTTCGGGTAGTAGGAATCGGGCTCGCCCGGCGTGGTGACGCCGTCGACGGCCTTGGTCAGTCCGGGATAGCTGTTGGCCGGGCTGAACATGACCAGGCACGCGCCGTTCAGGATCGGGATGGACAGCTTCGCGGCGCCCGAGTTGTAGGTGCCGATGTAGACCATCGCGTCGGGATCGTTGGCGGCCGTGTTGGCATTCGCCTGCTCGACCGCGCCGTCCCAGTCGCCGTTCTTGGCGGCCGAGGCGTCGTCGAGGCTGATGTACTTGATGGCGAAGTTGCCGACCTTCTGCCCGTCGAGGGTTTCCTTGATCGCGTTCACGATCGCGGTGCTCTGCGGGAGGCTGGTGCCCTCGAGCGGGAGGCTCGAGTAGACATGGATCTCGGTCGTGCTCTTGCCGACCTTGTTGGCGCAGACCTTGTCCTTGCTGTTCACCGCGGCGGCGCTGCCGCCCGCGCTCGGCGCAGCCGAACTGCTGCCACCACTGCTGCACGCCGCGAACGCCAGCACGCTGACGGCCGCGAGTGCGCCTACCTTGGATAGTTTCATGCAGTATCTCCTCCAAATCACCGGTCGTATCCATCTGCCACGATCCGGGTGGGGCCCTGCTGATGCCTCGTCCGAGGCCTCGTCGATCGTCGCACGCCCTCCCCTGGCGGCGGTTCCTCGAACGTGGCGAGCGGCGCGAGTAACGGCACTCGGGTCCCACTTCCGGGCGGCGCGCAGGTGGCCGCCGAAGCGATGCCGTATATTACCCGTCGGCGACCTGAATGCAATACCGGTCGGCCGCACCCTGCGACGCGTCGTGTGCGATCAAACGCCCACCGCCGATAAGGGGATCGCGGGCCCCGGTTTCGCCTCGCTCGAACCCGATCGAGGGCCTGGGTCGCCGAACCCTGCGAGGTTGGACCCGTCGGCGTGGAATACCTGGTCCGAGCAGCCCGTGTCACGGACATCGACCGGATCGTCGCCCTGAGCGATGAGTCGGTGCGGATCGACCCTGACCAGAGCCCGCTCGGAGCAGCCGACCTCATGCGCCAGCTGGTGTACCTGCCGCAGGCCAGCATCGTCGTGGCGGAATCGCAGCGGGTCGTCGTCGGTGGCGCGATCCTCGCGCTGCGGCCGTCCGTCCAGGCCGGCGGCTACGTCGGCACCATCGACCTCCTGGTCGTCGATCCGGAACACGACGCCGACCGGATCACCGCGGCACTCCTCGAGGAGCTGCTCCGCTCGGCCAGCAACAAGGGCTGCACCGTCGTCGAAGCCGAACGGCCGGACGACACCACGCTCCCGCGCTGGCAGGGGATGGGCTTCTCCGAAGCGGGTCCTCGCATCTCCCGAACGGTGGCCGCGGCGGGTTCCGCCGCGCGTCGCTCCATATGAACGTCCCCGCCGAGCTGCGTGTGCGCGCCGGCCGGGCTCAGCACTAGATACCAAGGAGTACCAGTGGGCAAGAACGTCGCCGTCTTCGTTGACGTGGCGAACATCTTCTATGCGGCCAAGGCCGCGGGCGTGGACATCGACTACGTCACCCTGTTGAAGGCGGCATCCGCCGGGCGCGACCTCGTGCGCGCCTATGCCTATACCGGGCTCGACCCGGACAACGAGAACCAGCGCAACTTCCACGACTTCCTGCGCCGGAGCAATTACAAGGTCGTCAGCAAGGACATCCGCAAGTACGGCGACGGCAAGGTCAAGGCCAACCTCGACATCGAGCTCGTCGTCGACATGATGAAGACGGCCCGCAACCTCGATATCGCCATCGTCGTCTCGGGCGACGGCGACTTCGCGCCGGCCATCCGCGCGGTCCAGGAGCAGGGCGTCCGGGTCGAGGTCATCAGCTTCCGCGGCAACACGAGCTCCGACCTCATCGAGGTCGCCGACCTGTTCACCGACATCGTCCAGCTGGCGCGCGTCGAGAAGGGCACCCGCTCGGGTCGGCGGGTCGCCGACGGCGACGACGCGGACCTGTCGATGACCGAGGTCCCGGACAAGCAGACAGAGGGCACGGGCGCCGGACGAGGCCGTGGCCGTGGCCGTGGGCGCGGTCGCGATGCCGAGCCGGTCGCCGCCAGCGGCCGTCCCCGCAGCCGCACCCGGTCCGACGCGGCCGAGCCGGTCGCCGCCAGCGGCAGGGCCGATGGGCAGGGCCTCGTCGCATTGCCGGGCGAACGTCTGTCGCGTTCCGCCGGGTCGCTGACCGAAGCGGATCTGGCCAAGGCCGAGGTGTTCCGTCTCGACGATCTCGATGACGAGGCGACCGACGCCCTCGACGAATCGACCCGCGAAGCGGGCGTCGCGGCCGATGGCGAGGACGGCGAGCCGCGCCGCCGCCGCCGCCGTGGTGGCCGTGGTCGCGGCCGAGGCCGAGGGCGTGCCGAGGACGGTGCTGCCGAGGACGGTGCTGCCGAGGGCGAGGCGGATGCCGAGCCCGTCGAAGCCGCCGAGCGCCCCGAGCGTCCCGCCCCCGCCCGACGGGCTGCCCGCCCGGTCGTCGCGGACGACGAGGACGACGAGGTGGCCGCAGCGCCCCGAGCACCTCGGGCGACCCCCTTCGGGTCGGTCTGGGACTCGCAGCTCGGGACGCCGTCGGCGTCCACGGCGCCGCGCGCGCCGATCACCGACGACGAGGACTTCGACGAGCCGGAGATCCCCGAGTACCTCATCGCCGAGCAGCGCCGCGGGGCGAACCGGGGCGGTGGCGGCGGCGGCAATCGCGGGGCGCGCGGCGGGCGGTCCGCCTACCAGTCCGCGATGGAGCGTGAGCGCTACGGGCGTGGTGGCGGCGGTGGCGGCATCAACCGTTACCCCGACGTCAGTGCTCGACCGCGCTCGAGCACGCCGCCGCGCGAGGAGCGCGGCTACGGTCGCGGCGATCGCCCGGCCGATCGGCCGGCGGCATCCGCGCCACGCAACTCGAGCGAGCCGTGGAGCGACGTCCCGCCTGAACTCGAGGCGATGCTCCGGGCGCAGGTCGCCCAGAAGCCCGTCCCGAGCCGGCCGGCCCGGCCCCGGTGATCGACGAGGCCACGGCCGACGCGGTCGAAGGGACCGACGTGGTCGAGCCAGGCGGCTGCGCCGAAGACCCGTGCCGCGCGCAAGCCGGCGGCACCTCGGACGACGGCCGCGGCCAAGGCGACCGACGCCCCGAAGGCCCGGGCACCGCGCAAGTCGGCCGCCACGGCATCTGCCGAGGCAGCGGATGCGGCGCCCGCCGCGGAGGCCGATCCGGCCGACGGCGACGCCCCGGCCAAGACCGCCAAGCCGCGAGCACCGCGCAAGCCGGCCGCCGCCAAGGTGACCGCCGAGCCGGACGCATCGGCCGACGGTGACGCGGCCCCGGCGGCGACGCCGAAGCGCCGAACCACCCGCAAGGCGGCCCCGGCCGAGAACGCCTGACCGTTCGTTCGATGGAAGGGGCCCGGACCCGGGGGCAGGCCGCCGCGCTCGTCGCGGTCACCGCCATGGTCCGGGGTCCGGCTCCCCAGGCCGTCCTGTTCGTCGGCCCGGACGGGGTCGGCAAGACGACGCTGGCGCTCGACCTCGCGGCCGGGCTGCTGTGCATGGCCGGTCCGGACGAGCGACCGTGCCGGGCGTGTCGCTCGTGCCGGCTGATCGAGCACGGCGATCACCCCGACCTCCATCGGCTCGGACCCGCCGGTCCGGGTCGCCAGGTCGTCATGGGCGGGCCGGACGCCAAGTACCGTGGCGTGAAGGACCTCATCGGCGAGCTGACGCTCATGCCGGTCGAGGGTGGCGCTCGCGTCGCCATCATCGAGTCCGCCGACCGGATGAACGAGGACGCGCAGTCGGCCCTGCTCAAGACGCTCGAGGAACCGTCCGGCCGGCGTGACCATCATCCTGTGCGCGGATGCCGAGGCTCGCCTCCTGCCCACGGTCCGGTCGCGCTGCTTCCGGGTCCGGCTCGGGCTCGTCGGGTCGCGCGACATCGAGGCGATCGTGGCGGACCACGGGCTGGCCGATCCACCGACCGCAGCCCGGCTCGGCCGGCTGGCCGGCGGACGGCCGGGACTCGCGCTGGCCTACGCGCGGGCCCCGGACGCCGTCCTCATCCGCGCCGAACTGACCCGTGTCCTGCTCGACATGACCGACGCCGGACCGGCCGATCCGGCTGGCGGCCGCGCGAGCGGCCATCCCGCGCGCGATCGCCCTGTCGACGGTGCTGTCGGCGGGGACGACCGTCGCCGCGCCGGCCCGCAGCCGGCCGCCGTCGCGCCGGGTCGGCGACCAGCCCGGCGACGGCCGCCGTCCAGCCGGCCGAGATCGAGCGACGCCGCCGAGGCCGATGATCCGGCGACGGAGCCCGACGACACGACGGCGACGCCGGCCCGGACCCCGGCCACGGAACGTCGGCGCGGCGTCGAGGTCCTGCTCGGGCTGTGGACCGACGTCGCTCGCGACCTCGTCCTGATCGGCGCGGGCGGCGGCCCGGTCGGTCCACGACACCGTCCTGCTCGACGAGCTGGCGGCCATCGCCGCGGCCATCGACCCGGCCGACGCCGAGGCATTCCTCGTCCGGGCCGCCCGGTCGGCCGAATGGCTCGCCACCAATGTCTCGCCCGAGCTCATCCTCGACACCCTCGTCCTCGCCTGGCCGCACCGGGCCGCCGCGGCGTGAGCCCGCGATGTCACCGGAGACCGCCAGCGTCGCGCCTGGACGCCACGGTCATCGGGCGCGTCCAGGGCGTCGGCTTCCGCTACTTCGTGCTTCGCGAGGCGATGGCCCTCGGTCTCGAGCGGCTGGGTCGCGAACACGTCCGGCGGCGCGGTCCGGTGCGTCGCCGAGGGTCCGCGAGCATCGCTCGAGACCCTCCTCGAGCGGCTCCACGAAGGTCCCGTCTCGGCCATCGTCGACCGGGTCAGCGTGGCGTGGATGCCGGCCACCGGCACGCTCGGGCCGTTCGAGGTCCGAAGCGGCGGACATCCGGGCGACTGACGACTGACCATCGGCCGTCCGGGACCGGACGAGAGGACTATTCCGTTCGCGCGCGGGCGAGCGCCATCCTGACGCACGATGGAGCCGAACTCTGCGGCCGAGGTACCTCCCTGAGCTGTATCGCGCCGTCCTCGACCGCGTGGCCGAGATCGCCGCGAGCGGTCGGCGCTCCCTCGCCAACGACATCCGGGCCGAGGCCATCCGCATCTACTCGCGAGCCTGGGACGAGCGTGCGCGGCGTCAGCTCGAGGCGCTCCTCCGCCGCCACTCGGCCGAGCTCGAGGCACAGCCGGCCCGCCGCGGTTCGCGCCGTCGTCCGGTCCGCGCCGCCTGACCGTCCGGGCCGCCGGTCCGCCACGCAGGACGAGTCGCTCGACGCCGTCCCGCCCCGGCGTCGTAGGCTTGTCGGGTGTCAGATGAGACGATCCGCGACCTGATCGACCGTGCGCTCGACGCCTACGCCGTGCTCGAGGAGCTCGGCGAGGAGATCGAGGACGAGTGGTCGTACGTCGCCGACCTGAGCGACGCGTGGCGGACGCGGCTCGATGCGATCGCCGCCCACCGCGGCGCCGGCGAGGCCTCGGACGAGGCCGGCGCCGCGGTCGACCTCGCGATCGACGAGATCGGCCGGATCGAGGACCCGCACCGCGCCATCGACTGGCTGTCGACGTTCCCGCAGGTCGTCCTCCTCGCCATCGGGGAGCGGCCGTGAGGTTCCAGGACGCGGCGCGCGACGCGCGGGCCGTCGTCTATGCCGGGATCCAGGCGGATCCGCTGGTCGCCCGCGCGGCGGCGCTCCTGGCCGACGCGACCCACGCCGAGCGGGTGCTCGCACGGGCCGTCATGAACGGCGAGACCACCGAACCGGACCGCTGGCGGGCGATGTTCCCGACGCTGTTCGGCTCGGCGGCGGCCGGCGAGGCCGGCGACCCGGCGCGCTCGGAGGCGATCCTCGAGGCCTCGCTGGCGGTGGCCGACCGGGGCGAGCAGGTCCGCAGCCAGGTCCGCGGCGCGCTCGTCGAGGAGCTCACCGCGCAGCTCCTCGCCCGCCGGGTGACCGCGGCGGCCGTCCACCGCGAGCGGCGCATCCTGTTCGACGGCGTCCGCGCGGAGATCCACCCGTACGACGTGACCGTCGAGCGCGACGGTGCGGCCGAGGCGTACGACTGCAAGTGGGGCGCCCGCGGCATCAACGCCGACGTCCTCCACCAGCTCGACGACGCCCGCTCGAACGCGGCCGGCGGAGGACGAGACGCTGGCCGTCGCGCTGGTCGTGTTCGATGCGCGCCGGTCGTGCGACGTCCGGCTGGCGCACCAGACCGCGCCGCACGAGGCGACGCGCGCTGGTCACGCTCGAGACACTCGACGGGCTGGCCGAGCCGGGTCGGTGACCGAGCCGGACCGCTGCTCCGCGCCGTACCGCGTCCGGTTCGACGAGTGCCGGCCGGACGGGCGCATCCGGACCTCCGTCCTGCTCCGCTACACGCAGGATCTCGCCGGCTACCACTCGGATCGCCGCGGGTTCGGGCGGGCCTGGTACGCCGAGCGCGGGATCACCTGGCTGGTCCGGGCGGCCGAGGTCGAGGTCCTCGAGCCGATCGGGATCGGCGCCGAGCTCGTCGGGACGACCCAGGTCGCCGGCTGGCGCCGGGTCTGGGCGCGCCGCCGGACCGATTTCCGCGACGCCGACGGGACGCTCGTCGCGGAGGTCAGGATCGACTGGGTCCTGCTCGACGCGCGCGGCGTCCCGACCCGCATCCCGGCCGAGTTCGAGCCCGCCTTCGGGGCGGCGCCGACGTCGGTCGGGCTTCTCCGGGTGGACCTCGGTGAGGTGCCGGCCGCGGCGGCGCCGCTCGACGCGCACGGTCCGCCCGCAGGAGCTCGACCCGATGGATCACGTCAACAACGCGGTCTACGCGGACTGGCTCGACGAGGCGATCCTGGCCGAGGGCGGCGACGCCGGCGGTCGGGGCGATCCCGCGGCTGGCGCGGCTGGAATACGCCCGGGCGGCCGCGCCCGGCGCGTCGGTCGGCGTCGAGGTCTGGCGCGGACGGCGAGGCCTGGTCGTGCCGGCTCGCCGACGCCGACGGCGACCTGCTCCGCGCGCGGCTGGAGCCGCTCGCCGGGCACGCGGCGGACTGACGGACACGGCACCATAAGCGGGCCAGTCATCGCCGCCGGAGCCCGCCATGACCGACATCCCGACCCCGATCGTCCATTCGCCCGAGGCGTATCGCGCCACGCTCCTCGCCGCCCTCGGCGACGACGATCCCGGCGGTCGCCCAGCGTGAGACCGCGGCCGCCATCCGGGCGCTCGCTGGCCGAGGCCGGCGAGCTCCTCCGCGTCCGGCCCGAGCCGGGCGAATGGTCCGTGCTCGAATGCGTCGGCCACATCGTCGATTCGGAGCTGGTGTCCGGGGCCCGCGAGCGCTGGATCGTGGCCGAGGACGAGCCCGTCATCGTCGGCTACGACCAGGCGCTGTGGGTCGACCGGCTCGAGCACAACGCCGACGACCCGGCGCTGCTCGTCGCGACCTTCGATGCCCTGCGTGCCGCGAACCTCGACCTGTGGGCGCGTCGGCCGGTCGACGGACCGGGAGCGGGTCGGGCCGCCACAACGAGCGCGGCCCGGAGAGCTACGAGATGACGTTCCGCCTCGCGGCCGGGCACGACCGCGTCCACCTCGCCCAGGCGCGGCGCGCCCTCGAGATGGTCAGGGCGCGCGGCGGCTGACCGCCGGCTGATCCCACGACCCGCGGCGGTCGACCCTCAGGCCCCGCCGATCCGGTACAGCGTCCAGCCGCCGGCCTCGTCGATCTGGGTGAGACCATGCGCGGTCCGGACCGCCGCCGACGGTCAGCGCCGGGCGGCGGCCGGCCCACTGGCCGGCCATCGCCACCGGGTCGATGACGAGGTAGCTCGGCCGTCCATCGGCGAGCAGCGCCGTCGCCCCGTCGGGATCGAGGTCGAACAGCTCCACCACGTCGGGCACGCCGTCGCGGACGAAGACCCCGGTCGGACCCATCGAGATGATCCGCGCGCCCGCCGGGACGTCCGCCTCGAGACGGCGGATCGCGGCGAGGTCGCCGGCCTGTCGGTCGATGAAGGCGGCGGTGAACCGGCCGGCGACGAGGATCGCGACGAGGAGCCACGCGCCGGCGATGGCCAGCGACGACGCCCGGCCGGAGCGAGACGCCCCGCCGGGGCAGCCAGCTCGTCGGCGAGCATCGCCAGCTCGCCAGACCCCGACCGCGATGAGGATCGCGACCGGTGGCATCGCGCTGAGGAAGAACCGCGTGTTCTGGTAGGGGGAGCCGGCCAGGAAGACGAGCACGATGACCGGCCAGCCGACGAGGACGATCGCCGACGCGAGCCCCGCTCGCCGCGACCCAGGCCCCGCCCCAGATCGCGAGCAGGCCGGCCGGCCCGAACCAGTACGGCGCGACGACCTGGCCGAGGTAGAACCCTCCGCTGGTCGTCGAGTAGGCGAGCAGGCCATCGCTCGAGGTGAACGTGCTCCGCAATGCGTTCAGCGGGTCCCACGGGTAGGCGCCGAAGTCCGCCGAGAACGGGACGGCGGCCGCCGCGCCGACGGCCGACGCCCATCGGGACCGCGACCGGGGCGAGGACGACCGCCCCGACGAGCGCCGCGGCGACCGCATGGACGATCGCCCGGCGCCGGTCCGTTCGCCAGACGGCCCAGACGCCGAGCAGTCCGACGATCGCGACCGGGATCGCCACCAGGCCGTAGACCCAGCGCGTGTCGATGGCGGCCGCCACCGCGGCAGCCGCGAGCAGCAGCCAGCGGGCGTGCCCGATACGCGCGTACCGGCAGGCCGCCCAGGCGCCGCGTCGTCGCCAGCGCGATCGACAGCGTGTCCGACATCGCGACCGCGCTCGACTGCCAGAGCTGGCCCGGGAGCGCCGCGATCACCGCCGCCAGCGACCGGGATCGCGATCGCGGCGCGACCCGTGACCCGCCGGCCGATGCGTCTCCGAGGCGAGCAGAGCCGTCATGACCGGCACCAGCGCGCCGGCGACGAGGCTGACGCCCAGGCCGATCCGGCCGTCCGGGCCGACCACGAGCGAGATCGCCGCGATGACGATCGGGAAGCCCGGCGGCTGCTGGAAGAACGGGATGCCCTCGCCGTGCAGGAGCGCCTCGCGCAGCGGGCCCAGCGCGTAGTTGACGTACCCGAATGCGTCCTGCCCGTACAGGCCGTCGAAGCCGTGGACGGTGACGAGGGTGAGCGTCGCGACCAGGACGAGCAGGCCCGGCAAGATCCACGCGAGCGCGACCGGCGTACGACCCGAGGAGACGCGCATCACCGCATCGTGGCAGTCGAGGCCAGAGGCGTCCAGACGAGCGAACGAGGAGCTCGGCGGTCCTCTCGGCAGGGACGCCCGTCCACGACTATCCTCGACGACCTGACTCACCAGCCTCGCCCACCGGAGACGTCATGCCCGGGACTGCCGTCCGCCAGCCTCGTCGATCGGCTCCGCTTCGCAGCCCTCGCGCTCGTCGGGCTGATCGCCGCCGGCTGTGCCGGGACCGCGGCCGGTCCGGTCACGCTTACGGCTCCAGGTCAGCCTCACGCCGCAGGAGCTGGCGACCTTCCAGCCGGCTGTCGAGGCGCTCGACGCCGCCCATCCCGAGTGGATCATCAAGCTCGAGACCGTGCCCCAGGACTCGGAGAGCGAGAAGGTCACCAGCGAGCTCGCCGCCGGCGACGTCCCTGACGTCATGCGCGTCCAGGGCTCGAACGTCCAGCAGTGGATCCGCCGCAGACGCGTTCCTCGACCTGACCTCGCGCGTCGCTTCGGCCAAGCTCGACCTGACCGACTTCTACGCGGGGCCGCTCGACCAGTTCCGCTGGAAGACCGGACTCTACGGCCTGCCCGACAGCGCCTCGCCCGAGGTCGTGTTCTACGACAAGAAGGCCTTCGCCGAGGCCGGCATCGCCCCGCCGGACGACACCTGGACCTACGAGGACATGCGGACCGCGGCGCTCAAGCTGACCGTGGACGCCGCCGGGAAGCACCCGGGCGACGCCGGCTTCGACCCGACGAAGATCACCCGCTGGGGCTGGAACGGCGGCGTGACCTACTACTGGCAGGACGCCGCGATCGAGGGACTCGGGGGCGAGCTGTGCGTCAACCCGGACTGCACGACGATGTCGTTCACGAGCCCCGCCAACCGGACCGCCTTCGACTGGTGGGTCGGGCTCGTCCTGACCGATCACGCCGGGCTGTCCGACCCGTACGGCGGGTCCCAGACCGGGGTGCCCGGCGACCCGTTCATCTCGGGCAAGGCGGCGATGGGCTCGAACGGCACGTTCGCCATCGGCCAGCTCAACGCGGCGGGCACCATCGACTACGACATCGTCCCGCCGTTCCTCGGCACGGACGGCAAGCGCCACACGCCGCTCAGCACGAACGGCTACGTCCTGTCCGCCGCGAGCAAGCATCCCGACGAGGCGTGGGCGTCTGATCGCAGGCGCTGACCGCGCCCGCCTTCCTCGAGTCCACCTGGGGCAAGCCCGGCCATGCCGTGCCGGCCCGCCGGTCCGCGGCCGTCATCGGTCATCGACACCTCGCACGCGCCGGCCAACCAGAAGGCCATCCTCGAGGCGATGGAGGTCGGGCGCGGTCTTCCGGCCCTACACCGCCGGCGCCCGGGCCGCCTATGACCGGACGATCGACCTGTTCACCAAGATGAACACCGGGGCCCTCCCGATCCCCGACGCGCTGGCGCAGATCGAGGCGGCGGCGAACGAGGCGCTCGCGGCCGACCGGGCGCCGTGACGCGGCCGCGGCGCGGTCGCACGCTCGGGCGGCCGCCGTCCGCCCCGCACGCGCCGTGCGTGGTCGCGACCGCTCGCGCGAGCGCTGGTTCTACCTGCTCATCGCGCCGTGGCTGTTCGGCCTGGTCGTCCTCCAGGTCCTGCCGATGCTGGCCGCTGCGGGGCTCTCGTTCGCCGACTGGGAGCCGCCGCTCGCGCCGCGCTGGGTGGGCCTCGACAACCTCGCCGAGCTCGGGGCGGACCCGCGGTTCGCGACCGCCGTCGCCAACACCGTCGTCTACGGCCTCGCGACGGTCGCTGCCGGGTCTCGCCATCGGGCTCGGACTGGCGCTGCTCCTCGGGCCGCGGCGGCGCGGCGGCGCCGTCCTGCGAACGACGGTCTTCCTGCCGGCGATCGTCGCCGGCGTCGCGACCGCACTGATGTGGGGCTGGGTGTTCAACCCGCGCTACGGCCTGATCGACGGGCTGCTCGGGATCGTCGGGCTGCAGGGCCCGTCGTGGCTGCGAGACCCGGCCTGGGCGATGCCGGCGATGATCGTCATCGGACTGTGGAACGTCGGGCGTCAACGTCATCGTCTACATCGCCGCGCTGGGCACCGTGCCGCGCGAGCTGCACGACGCGGCCGCGCTCGACGGGGCCGGTTCCGTCGCGCGGTTCCGGTACGTGACCTGGCCGGCGCTGCTCCCGGTCACGTTCTACCTGGCCATCGTCAACGCGATCGCCGCTTCACAGATCTTCACACCGAGCTACGTTCTGACCGGCGGCGGCCCGGGCGACGCCACGCTCACGACCGCGCTCTACACGTACCAGACGGCCTTCGCCTACGGCCGGCTCGGGTACGCGTCGGCGATGGCCGTCGCGGTGTTCATCGCGGTGCTGCTGCTGACCGCCATCCAGTTCCGGGTCGTCGGCCGCCGCGTGCCCTACCTGGGAGCCGATTCGTGACGGGGACGCGGCGGCTGCGTGTGTCGTGGCGGGCGATCCTCGCGGTCGCCCTGGTCATCCCGTTCGCCGTGCCGTTCATCTGGCTGTTCGCCAGCGCGCTCAAGCCGGTCGACCAGTTCTACGCCGCGCCGCCGACCCTGCTGCCGAACCCGCCGAGCCTGGCCAACCTGCAGGGCGTCCTCGACCTTCTCGACGTGCCCCGCCTGTTCGCCAACTCGACGTTCATCGCGCTCGTCACCGCGGCGGCGACCGTGCTCGCCTCGTCGGTCGTCGGGTTCGCCTTCGCGACGCTGCCGGCGCGCGGGTCGCGGCTCCTGTTCGGTGTCCTCATCGCGACGATCCTCATCCCGCCGACCGTGGCGATCGTGCCCCAGTTCATCCTGTTCAGCCGGATCGGCTGGGTCGGGACATACCTGCCGCTGATCGTCCCGAGCCTGTTCGGCAACGCGTTCTCGATCTTCCTGTTCCGCCAGTGGTTCCGGAACCTGCCGCCGCACCTGTTCGAGAGCGCCGAACTCGACGGGGCGAACCCGTTCCAGGCGTTCCGCCACATCGCGCTGCCGCTGGCCCGCCCGGTCATCGCCGCGGTCGCGGTGTTCGCGTTCGTCGGGTCGTGGAACGACTTCCTCGGGCCGCTCGTCTACCTCCGCTCGCCCGACACGTTCACGGTGAGCCTCGGGATGGCGACCTTCCACGGCGTCCACGTCAACGACGTCCACCTGGCGGTCGCGATGGCCTGCATCGCGCTCATCCCGCCGATCGTCGTGTTCGTGGCGGCGCAGCGGTTCCTCGTCCGGGGCATCGCGGCGGGTGGCTGGCGTGGCTGATCCGTCGGATGCCGAAGCGACCGGCCGACGCGCAGATCCGCCGTCACCCGGACCTGCGGATCACCCGCCCGACCATCGTCCGCCACTACGGCCTGATGGCCGAGGCGCTCCGGTTCGAGACGAACGACCCCGCGCTCGCGGCGGCCGCCGACGCGTCGTTCGGGCGGTTCCCGATGCCCGTCGACGACCGCGAGCCGCTCGTCGTCCGGCTGTTCAGCGAGCCGTCGCCGTCCGGCTGCGCCGACCCTCGGCCCGGTGGTCAACCGGACGACCGGCAACCTCTACCTCATCTCGGCCGGGTCGCACGACCTCGCCGTGGCCGACCTCGATGCCGGCGTCGCCCAGGGCTTCGTCAGCGAGGCGACCGCCCGCGACGCGCCCGCGGTCCGCTACTCGTTCATCGAGGGCATGGCGCTGTCCATGCTCGCCCGGAGTCGTGGCTACTTCGTCCTCCACGCGGCGGGCGTCGTCCGCGGCGACCGCGGGATCGTCCTCCAGGGGCCGGCCGGCGCGGGCAAGTCGACCCTGGCGATGGCCTGCGCGCGTCGCGGCTTCGGGGTCTTCGCCGAGGACGCCGTCTTCGTCCGCGTCCGACCGAACGGGCTCGAGTGGTGGGGCCTGCCCTGGGTCCAGCGGCTGCTGCCGGACGCCCGGACGCTCTTCCCGGAGCTCGCCGGGCTGCCCGACCACGTGCGACCGAACGGCGAGTCCAAGATCGACGTCGAGCTCGACCGCGTCCACCCGGGACGCGACGGTCCCGTGCGCAGCCCCGGGCCCGATCGTCCTCCTGTCGCGCGACGACGGCGGGCCGACGCGGATCGAACCGGTCGACGCCGCGGACGTCGCCGACGCGCTCGAGGTCCACTGGCCGTGGGACGGCGGCTGGTCCGAGGCGCACGAGCGCGGTGCCGGCATGCTCGGGGCCACGGGGTCTTCCGGCTCCACGTCAACGGCACGCCGGACGAGGCGGTCGACGCTGCTCGAGGGACTGAGTCCTGACGCCGGGTCCCGCGGGCGTCTCGCGAACGAGCTCACCCGCGAGCTCGCTGGCTGGCTCGAGGAGCCGCCGCCCGAGCAGCGCCGCCCGTCGTCGCCGCGTGGGGACCGGACACCTGGTCGGCCTTCCGGCAGGTCGTGACCTTCCATGGGCTCGCGCCGCACCTCGCCCGTGCGCTGCCGGGCTCGCCTGTCGGCGGGGCCGCGCAGCCGGCGACGCTCGACTGGCTCGCCGGGCAGGCCGACCTGAATGCCCGGCGCATCCGGCGGATGCACGACGAGCTGGCGGCGATCCTGGCCGCCGCCGCGACCGGCCGGCGTCGAGGTCATGCCGCTCAAGGGCGCGATCCTGACGACGCTCGCCGGCGCCGACCCCGGCCGGCGGCCGATGGCCGACCTCGACCTTCTGGTCCACCCGGCGGACAGGTCCGCGGATGGCGGCCCTGCTCGAGGGTCTCGGCTATCGACGCGAACCGGAGGACGCTCCGCATCCGACCCATGACGTCTTCCTCGACCCAGGCGGCGAAGCGGGCGCCGCGGCCGGGCGAGCACCCGGACAACCCGCGACGGGTCGAGGTCCACGTGGAGGTCAAGCGCCACCTCTGGGGCTGGGCGACCGACGACGACCTGACCGACGACCCTCTGGCGGGGCGCCCGTCGTGGCCAGGTCCTCGGAGCAGCCGGCGAGCCTGCCGCGACCCGTCGACCTGCTCGCCCACCTCGCGATCCACGCCACGAGCGACCTGCTGGTCGGTCGCGGGCGGCTGGTCCAGTGGCTCGACCTCGGGCGCGGTGGCGCCGGGCGTCGCAGAGTCTCGGCGATCTCCCGCATCCCGCGCCTGGCCTACCCGTCCCTGCGTCTGGCGCGGCGGGCGCTGCCGCGGACGATGGCGGCGGAGCCTCGTCGATCTCGGCCCGCTCGAGCGGGCGGTGCCGGCTCGCCTGGCGCGCTGGGCGGCAGCGGTCCCGCTCGATGCCCGCTGCGGGCTGACGACCGGCCGGCCGCCCGACGCGCCCGCCAGTGTCGGCGCTCGCTGGGAGCGCTGGCGACCGGATCGATGGCGGCTCGACGTCGCCTACGGCGATGTCCCGCTGCCGGTCGCCCTGACCCGCCACGGGCGGACGCTCATCGACCGGGCGCGCCGCCGCGGCTGACGAGCGCCTCGTATCGCGCCAGGAGCGCCGCGCTCGTGCGCTCGAGGTCGAAGCGCTCCTCGGCGACGTGCCGGCCCGCGGCAGCCATCGAGGCAGCCCGGGCTGGATCGTCGAGGACGGACGCGATCGCGATCGCCAGGCCCGCCTCGTCGCCGACCGGCACCGTCAGCGCGGCCTCGCCGAGATCGGGCAGCACCCCGACCCGTGTCCCGACGACGGGCAGCCCGGACGCGGCGGCCTCGACCGCGACCATCGACTGGCCTTCGTGGCGCGACGTGACGGCGAGCAGCGTCGCGGCTCGGTAGAGGTCCGGCATCGCGGCGCGCGGGACCTGGCCGAGGAACCGGACGCGCCCGTCGAGGCCGAGCCGCGTGACCTCGCGCTCGAGCCCCGGGCGCAGGCGACCGTCGCCGACGATGTCGAGGCGCAGCGCCGGCCGGTCCGCCGCGAGCCGGGCGAAGACGCGGAGCATCGCCGCCGGGTCCTTGACCGGCTCGAGGCTCGCCGACGAACAGGATCGTGGGTGGCGCGGCCACATCGGGCCGGCTGCGTCCCGTCGGTCGGCGGGCCGGAACGCGTCGAGGTCCACGCCGAGCGGCAGCAGCGCGACGGGTCCCGACCGCCGCGCCTGCACCGCCTCACCGGCGAGCGACGAACCGACCGTCACGAGGTCGGCGCCGCGCAGCGTGACCGCCGCCGTCCAGCGGCCGCCGCGCCCGAGCGCGGCCCCGTAGCCGATGTCCGGCAGGCCGACCAGCTCGCCGCCCATCACCGACGCGACGGCCGGTCGTCCGATGAGCCGGCCGGCGATCGTCGCGACGGCACCCGGCTCGTCCAGCCACAGCCCGTGGACGAGGTCCACCGGCCGGCGTCGATGGAGCGCGACGACCGCCCGGACGCCGCGGGTCAGCACGGCCGCCCGGCCGGTGACCCCGCCCGACCGCCCGCCCCGAGCGCCGTCACGCGGCACGCCTGCGACCGTGTAGGCCGGGCGAGCCGGCGGGTGCCGGAGCGCGATGACCCGCGTCGTCGTGCACGCGCCCGATCCGCTCGACGAGGTCGACGACGGCCGCCATCCCCGGCTCGTCGCGTTCGGTGACGAACCCCGGGACGACGAGGACGACCCGCAGCCGCGTCATGTCTCGTCCGCGAGACCGCCGCCGCGGTCGGGCGCGAGCGCCGAGCGATACGCGACGACCCACAACCCGAGCACGATCCACGCCCACGTCCGCCCGGCCGTCGGTGCCCAGGTGTAGAAGTCGAACAACCCGACGACCGTCACCGCGGCAAGCGCCGCCGACGTCCCGGCCAGCGACCGCGTCCAGCGGGCGCGCATCCGCGCCAGCGCCACCCACGGCGCGACGACCAGCGCGAGGTAGCACAGCAGGCCGACGACGCCCGTCTCCGCGGCGGCATCGAGCACGACGACGTGAGCCGGCTGGTACGCGAACTCGAAGTCCGGGGCGCTGCTCGGGCAGGACGAGCGGCAGCGTCCCGAGGCCGGTCCCGAGCAGCGGATGGTCGGCGATGACCTCGAGCGTCACCTGCGCCAGCGCGATCCGCTCGTCGATCGACCGCGTCTCGGTCGGGACCGGTCCCGACGAGCGTGGTTCGGGCCGCCAGGAATGGCAGCGAACGGCACCGCCAGGACCGCACGACCACGACCGCGGCAGTCAGCGCGGCCGTCGCCCACCGCCGGACGCCGGCCCGGTCGCCACGGATCGCGAGCATGCCGATCGCGACGACCAGCCCGACCGCGAACGCGATCCAGGCCGCCCGCGAGAAGGTCAGGAAGAGGGCGACGACCCCGAGTCCGAACACGCCGAGGCGGACGATCCGCGTCCGCCGGGCGTCGCCCTGCGCGGCCGCCAGGAGCAGCAGCGCGAAGGCCAGCACCCCGCCGAGGACGTTCGGGTGCGTGGACAGGCCGAACGCCCGCAGCCAGCGCGAGCCGTCGGCCGCGGCGATCACCGGCGATCCGACTGACGTTGACGCCATAGCCAGACTCGTACAGCCAGGTCAGCCCGACCGAATGCTGGAGCACGGCCTGGCCGATCGCCACCGCTGCTTCGAGGCCGATCATCAGCATGATCGGGACCGCGAGACGCTCCAGGCCGTGCGACCTCGTTGATGACGTAGGCGCCGATGCCGACCATCACGAGCAGGCGGAACACGTTGTAGGCCGCCAGGGTCGGGTCGATGGAGAACGGGACGCCGATCGCGGCGACCGCGAGCAGGCCGGCGACCGGCAGCCAGATGAAGGCCGGACCCGGATCGAGCCGGCGCGGCCGGCATGCCACGCTGATCGCCCACAGGGCCGAGGATCCCGAGCATCCCGACGTAGGTGAACGGCAACAGCAGGTCCGAGTACGACGGCGCGACGTCCTCGATCGGCCGTCTGGCCAGGTCGAACCGCGCCGCCATCGGGCTGGTGACGATGAGGATCGCGAACGCGAACGCCGCCAGCCGATCGGCGAGGTCGGCGACGACCTCGCGGTGACTCGCCCGCCAGCGGACCGCGAGACTCGTCATCTGCCGGCCTCGGCGAGGACACGAAGCAGCCCGGCATCGAAGACCGCGCGATCGAACCGCCGCGCCGACGCCACGAGCGCTCCACGGTCGAGTTCGGTCTCGGTGGCGCGGTCCATCGCCGTCGAGAGCGACTCGACGGTCGCCTCGTCGAACAGGAAACCGGTCGCCCCGTCCTCGACGATCTCGAGCGCGCCGCCGCGCGCGAACGCGACCGGCGGCCGGCCGGCGGCCTGGACCTCGGCCATCGTCATCCCGAAGTCCTCGGTCCCGGGCACCAGCAGCGCCGTGCAGCGAGCCATCGCCGCGCGGACCTCGAAGTCGGACGCTCGGCCGAGGAATCGGACGGTCGGACCGGCCGCCCGTCGGAGTGCCGGCTCGTCCGGCCCGTCGCCGATGACGTCGAGCGGCCAGCCGGACCGGGTCGCCGCCTCGATCGCCAGGTCGAGCCGTTTGTGCCGCCGAAGCCGCGAGACCACGAGGAACCGGCCCGAGCGCTCGTCGGTCGGCTCGAACCCGGCCGTCTCGACCGGCGGGTAGACGACGACGGCGTCGCGGCCGTAGACGTCCCGGATCCGCCCGGCGGTGTAGCGCGAGTTCGCGATGTAGACGTCCACCCGTCGAGCGGCCGCCAGATCCGACCGTCGCGCAAGCGCGAGGGCGGGTGCGACGAGGCGGCCCCGGAGCTCGCGCCCGCGGAAATAGTCGTCGGTGCCCCACAGGAAGTGCGGCGGCGCGTGGCAGTACGCGACGTGGACCGCTCCCTCGGGTGGGCGGACGTGATGGGCGAACGCGGTCGTGCTCGAGATGACCAGGTCCGCGTCGCCGAGCGGCAACCGCCCGAACGCGGTCGGCAGCAACGGTGCGAGGGCGGTCAGCGGGACACCTCGCGCGTAGATCCGCTGGAGCGGTGTCGTCCGGATCCGCGTCGCCCGAAGCGAGTCCGGAACCTGGTCGGGATCGACGACCGACGCGGACAGCGTGGCCCCGGGCAGCAGCCGCACCATCTCGCCGACCAACCGCTCCGCGCCGCCCCGCTGGGTGACGTAGTCGTGGACGATCGCGATCCGGGCGGTCGGTGGAGGGGCCATCGCGGCCAGACTACCCGGACCGCGATCCTCACCGGTGTCGGCGACCTCGGGGCGGCGATCTTCGCCGCGACGCCCGAGGCGGCCAGGGGTGCCGTGGAGCCGCACATCCCGGCCATCGTCGCCCGGGGGCATTGCAAGGACGCCGGGCATCCGCCCGGCGTCCGTCTCGCGTCAGGCGGGCGTGCCGACTCTGCGCAGCCCGCCCATCGCGACCAGGGCGACCGCGATCAGCGCGGCGATCACGTTCCGGATGATCCAAGAGGTGTCGCCGTCCACGCCGGCCATGAGCGGCGCGACCCCGTTGAGGGCCGCATGGAAGAGTGCGGTCATGAGGACGCTGCCTCCCGTCCCGACGAAGATCCAGGTCAGCAGGATCGAATACGAGAAGATGCTGACGACCATCGGCCAGGCAGCCAGGTCCCCGTACCACTGGCCCGGGAGGAACAGGAACCCGTGGATGAGTGACCACGGGACGGCCAGGAGCAAGGCGGCCTGCAGCGGCGGCATCGCCCGCAACAGGCGCGACAGGGCGAAGCCCCGCCACGCCAGCTCTTCAGCGAAGGCCGGCAGGAGCACGACCAGCGGGACGATGAGGATGGCCGGGAACACCGAGTCGAACAGGCCGCTGATCGGTTCGCCCAGGCCGACCGCGACGGCGACGGTCGCCAGCGACCAGGCGACCGGGATCGCCAGGACGAGGTACCAGCGCCGATCGACCGGCCGGATGGTCAGTGAGCGAGCCAGGTCACGGATCGCACCGTGACCTTCGCGCCAGGCGAGCGCGACCGCGAAGGCGGTCGGCCCGATGGCGAGGACGAACGGGAGGGCGGCGACCGGCACGCCGGCGCCGACGGCGAGGACCCCGAGGCCGAGGCTGAGGCCCACGAACCAGGCGACGCCGATCAGCCCCTGGCGGATCGAGCGATCGGTCGCGACCGACCGCTCGCCAGCGGGGAACCTGGTCGTGGCAGGGGATGTCGAGGTGTCCATCAGAACTCCTGACGGTCGAAGACGACCTTGGCGCCGATGACGATGGCCGCCATGGACACGAGCCAGCCGACGGGGGTCAGCGCGGACGCGGGGTGTCCGGTGGCCGTCGCCAGTGCCCACACGCCGATCGAGGTCGGCGAGATCTCGGCGATGACGGGGATGAGTCCCCCGAGGATCTGGGGCACGAACATCACAGCGAACGCGACACCGGCCACGCCTGCCGTCGACTTGATGCCCGTCCCGAGCCCGATCGTCAGCGCGATGTAGAACGCGGGCAGGGTCAGGAAGAGGAGCCCGAACGTCGCCACCACGGCCAGATCAGGCAGCCCGCCGTAGACGACGGTCGCAAGAGTGGACGAGACCACGAGCGGGAGGACGACCGCGGCGGCGGCGAAGACGAGGAACGCCGCGGTGAACTTGGCGGCGATGATGCTGGTCGGCGAGACCGGATTGGTCAGGCTCCAGGCGAGCGTTCCGCGATCCCGCTCGCTCGACACGAGCGCCATCGTCGCGACGATGGTGACCAGGGCGACGGTCTGGCCCGTCCAGCCGAGGAGCACGTTGGTGGTCGGGTCCATCGTCGTGATGCCCGCCTCCTCCGCTTCATGCGTCGCTTCGGCGATGAACGGGATCAGGGTCATGAAGACACCGCCTGCGACCGAGACCGCAGCGACGATGAGGGCCTTCGGACCGCGGATCCACTCGGCGAGCTCCTTGCGGAGGGCGGTCCCGAAGCCCAGGAATGTCGTGCCGGGCGTTCGACGCTCGGCGGTTGCCTCGACGGCGATGTGCGATGCGGTCATGCCGCTGCCTCCTTCTGGTCGAACGACGGCGCGCGGAATTGCGCGCTCGAGACGCGTGCGTGAGCGGACAACGAGATGGCGAGGACGAGATAGACCGACCCGGTGGCCAGCATCGTCCAGGTGTGGTCGACGCCCGGCAGCAGGATCGGCATCGCGAGGTTCGCGGCACCGTGCATGACCGTGGCCACGAGGACGCTGTAGCGGGCCCGTTCGGCGACGAAGCCCATGACGATGGCGAACGGGACGACCCACCAGGCGAAGACCAGGAAGGCGGCGAGCCCCTGGTCCGGAGCCAGGTAGATCGGCAGGTGCCACAGGGTCCAGACGATGCCGGTGGCAAGACCGGCGGCCGGCAGGCTCAGCCGGGTTCGCAGCCGAGGCATCAGGAACCCCCGCCAGCCGATCTCCTCGCCGATGACGAGGACGAACAGGATGATCTCGATCGAGCTGACGCTCCCGAGCCCGGGAGCGCTGTGGCCGGTGAGGACGTATGCGCCGAGGGCGACGGCCGTCACCGCGAATGGGGTGACGAACGCGACCAGGTAGGCCCTGGGCGACTGGCGCCAGTCGGTGATCCGAGAGCGGAGCTGGCCGCTCGTCCCGTCCGCCCACGACACGACGATCGCGGCGAGTGCCGGCCCGAAGAGGGCCAGGAGTCCGAACATCAACGAGATCGACAGGAGCCCGGTCATCGACCAAGAGGCGCCGAAGGCGATCGCGAGATAAGCCGGGACCGGATGCCGTGCGATGGCACCCTTGACGGTGGCGATCATGCCGCCACCTCGCCCTCGTCGATGAGGCGCAGGAAGACGGTCTCGAGGTCGAGCGTCTCTTCGGCGTTGGCGATGAGCGTCAGCCCGGAATCGACGGCGAACCTGGTGATGGAGCGCTGGACCTCGGCCGTGGCCCCGTCGAGCGTCGTGACGTCGTAGGCGATGTCATCACCGGTCTGCGACACGACGGTGACCCGGGCGACGCCCGGCAGCTCGTCGATGCCGACGCTGGTGGAGGACGTCGCTCCGCCGAGGACGACGCGGAGCATGTTGCGGGTGAACGAGCCCAGCAGGACCTGGGTCGGGGCGGCCTTGACGAGGCGACCGTGATCGAGGATGGCCACGTGATCGCTGACCCGCTGGACGTCATCGAGGATGTGGGTCGAGTAGAAGACGGTCGTCTCGCCCTTGAGGTCGCGCATCAGGCCGAGGACGTCCTTGCGCCCGATCGGATCGAGCGCCGAGACGGGCTCGTCGAGCAGGATGACCGCAGGACCTCCGACGAGCGCCTGGGCGATGCCCAGACGCTGGCGCATGCCGCCCGAGTAGGTCGCCGTGCGCCGGTCACCCGCGTCGGCGATCCCGACGCGCTCGAGGAGGCCGGTGATCTGCCGCTCGCGGTCGCCGGCGACGCGCCGGAATCGAGCGACGTGGCGGAGCGTCTCGCGGCCGGTCATCCAGCCGTAGAACCGTGGGTCCTGCGCCAGGTAGCCGAGCTGGCGGCGATGGTCGCCGGCGGCCGAGACGGGCACGCCGTTCACGGCCGCGGATCCGGCCGTCGGCCGGGCGAGCCCGGCGAGGACCTTGAGCGCGGTGGTCTTGCCGGCGCCGTTCGGGCCCAGGAACCCGAAGACGGTGCCCGAGGGCACGTCCAGTGTCAGATCGGTCAGGGCCTGGACCCCGCCGTAGTGCTTGGTCAGGCCGACCATGGAGATCGCATCGGTCACGGGGACGACTCCTTCTCGTGGCGTGGCGGTTCGATTGACCGGCCAAGCGTGGAGGTCGCTCCGAAGCGCGCCATCGGGGCCGTCCCCGGATATCCGGCAGGGTCAGCCCTGCCGCCCTTCAGGGGATCGGCAGCTCCGCGACGACCAGCGTCCCCTGCCCCGACGGGCTGGCGACCGTGAGCGTCCCGCCGACGGCGGCGGCCCGATCCCGCAGGCCGCGGATCCCCGTCCCGCGGGCTCCGTCGGCGCCGCCGACCCCGTCATCCCCGACCTCGACGTGAAGCATCGAGCCGCGGCATTCGGCACCGACACTCACCCTGGTCGCCGCTGCGTACTTGGCGACATTGGCGAGCGCCTCGGAGATGACGAAATAGGCGGTCGCCTCGACGGCCGGCGACAGCCGCCGATCGGGAACCGCGCTGACGGTCGCCGGCACGGTCGAGCGGTCGGCGAGAGCCATGATCGCCGGCCCGAGCCCGGCCTCGGTGAGGATCGCCGGGTGGATCCCGCGGGCGAGTTCACGTAGTTCGGCGATGGCGAATTTGAGTTCGACCGACGCGGCGTCCGCAGCTGCGATCGCCGCGGCGTTCGCCCCGTCCGCGTCGCCCAGCCCTTGGCGCAGGAGCCGAAGCGCCAGCGACAGCGAGACCAGCCGCTGCTGGGCGCCGTCATGCAGGTCTCTCTCGAGTCGGCGCCGCTCGGCGTCGGTCGCCTCGACGATCCGCGCGCGCGACCGTCGCAATTCGGCCTCGGCTGCCCGCTGGTCGGTGAAGTCGCGGATGATGGCCGTGACCTCGTCCGCGCCGCTGGGTGCGATCCGCGCCTCGAATTCGCGCCGGCCGTCGGGTGAGCCCAGCGAAAAGTCGAAGGCCTGCAGCCGGCCGCTGTCGAGCGCCCGCTCGGCGGACGCCACGGCCGCTTCCGGGGCTTCCCCGACCATCTGCTCGAACAGGCCCCGGCCGGGGTCATCGATCCCGCTGTCCAGATAGTGCCCGTCGCGGGTGAATCGCACCATCTGGTCCGGGATGGCGTCCAGCAGCCCCTGCAACCTGTGCTCGCTCTGGCGGTAGAACCCGATGAGCAGGGCGATCGGGATGGCGGCCGGCGCGAGGTCCTTGGCGGCGATCAGGATGGCCCCCACGTCCTCCGGGACGTCGACGATGCGGCGCACGATGTTGAAGATGAGCGTGCCGAGGAAGACGGCTCCGGCCACCAGCACCGGCAGGAGATCCTGTCGCTGGCGGGGCGGAGCCACGAGCCATCGCCGCAGCACGACCACGCTCGTCATGACGGCGAGTGCCAGGCCTCCATAGAGGCCGCTGCTCTTGTCCGCGATGATGGTCAGGCTGGTCGAGTACAGGACATTCAGGGCGGTCACGCCGACAGCGAGGATTGCGACCGCCGCCCGGTCCACCCTCGTCTCGAGGCGGCCGCTCGGATACGACAGCACGAGGGCGAGCAGGACGATCGCCGAGGTGTCCTCGAGCGCCAGGGCCAGCTCGTCGACGACGGCCACCGACGACCCGATGAAGGTCCCGATGAACCAGGTCAGGCCGACCAGGGTCATCAGCCTGCCGGTCCGGTTGGCGGGCTCGTGATCCCAGATGACGAGCCCGCCGTACAGGTACGTCAATCCGATGGCCAGCTGGAGGAGCCCGCTCTCCGGCGTCGTCCCGATGCTGATCGCGAACGCTTCGCCGGCCACGGCCATGACCGTCCCCAGGACCCCGATCGTCAGCCGGACCGCTCGCCCACTCACCCGCGGACTCTGACACACCGACGTCGGTGCGCAAGCAGGGTTAGCCCTGATTCCGGGATAACCCTGTAGGTGGACCGAGCGCGACGTGCCACGATGCCGTCATGCACACCATCCTCATCGTCGACGACAATGCCGGCTTCCGCCTCCAGGCGCGCGCACTGCTCGAGGCCGACGGGTTCGACGTCGTCGGTGAATCGAGCGACGGGATATCGGGCCTGGCGGCCGCTCGTGCCCTCCGGCCCGACCTGGTCCTGCTCGACATCGGCCTGCCGGACGTGGAGGGGTTCGACGTCGCTCGGCAACTCGCCGTGGACGGCCCACCCCCGCTGGTGGTCCTGACGTCCAGCCGCGAGGCGGCGGCCTACGGTCCCCGACTCGCCGGCGCACTCGTGCTCGGCTTCCTCCCGAAGGACGAGCTGTCTGGTGCGGCCATTCGCGCGATGGTGTCGAACGCGTGAGCCTGAGGCTCGTCATCGCGGACAATTCGCTGCTCCTCCGCGAGGGGATCGTCCGGCTGTTGACCGAGGGCGGCTTCGAGGTCGTCGGCCAAGCCGGCGATGCCACCGACCTCCTCGCCGCCGTGCGCGACCAGCGACCGGATGTCGCGATCGTGGACATCCGGATGCCGCCGACGCACACGGACGAGGGACTCCGGGCGGCCGAGGCGATCCGCGCCGAGCATGGCAGCGCGGTCGGTGTCCTCGTCCTGTCGCAGTACGTCGATGTCGGGTTCGCCATGCGCCTCGTCACTGACGGAGCCGGCGGGATGGGTTATCTCCTCAAGGACCGCGTGGACGATCTCGACGACTTCGCCGACGCCGTGCGCCGGATCGCCAAGGGCGGCTCCGTCATCGATCCCGAAGTCGTCGCCCAGCTGGTCCGGCGGCGTCGCGCCGCGGTCCCGCTCGACGACCTCTCGGAGCGCGAACGCGAGGTCCTCGCCCTGATGGCCGAGGGCCGCTCGAACCAGGCGATCTGCGATCGGCTGTTCCTCGCACCCAAGACGGTGGAAGCCCACATCGCCAACATCTTCTCGAAGCTCGAGCTGCCGCAGGCTCCCGACGACCACCGCCGCGTCCTCGCTGTGCTGGCCTACCTGCGAGGCTGACCGCCGAGACAGGGTTGCCCCTCCCCAAGATGCCGGGGGTCCCCCGATGACCGGGCCGCTCGCGTCGAGCATCGTGATCTGGCCGGGACATCCGGCGGACCGATGCACCGACAGGAGACCTTCGATGACGCGTTCCCCCCTCGCCCGGGTCGCCGGCCCCATCGCCCTTGGAGCGGGTGTCCTGCTCCTCCTCCAGCAGCTGGTCATGGCCTCGTTCCTTGATCACGCCGCGATCGAAGCGACGATGGCGAATCCGCTCTTCGTCCCGGCCGCCGTGCTCTACTTCATCGCGTTCTGCGGTCTGCTCGTGGCCCTCGTGGCCGTCTACGCCCGAGAGTCCGAAGAGGCCGGGGTCTTCGGCGCCGTCGCCTTCCTGGCGGCACTCGTCGGCACGATGTTCCTCGCCGGTGACCTGTGGTTCGAAGCCTTCGCCGTGCCGTGGCTGGGCGACGTCGCACCCGCGTCTCTGCACCTGGCGGGCGGGACCTTGATGCTCGGTGCCTTCGCCAGCTACATCCTGTTCGCGGTCGGCTGGATCGCCTTCGGACTCGCGAGCCTGCGAGCGCGTGTCTTTCCGATGCCGATCTCGGTCGCGATCGTCGTCGGTGGCCTGATCGGGTTCCAGGGTGCATTGCCGCCGTTCGCCATCCCGCTCGCGCTGGCCGTCGGCGCCCTCGGGGCGTGGATGGTCTGGACCGATCGTCGGGTCGCTGCCCGGTCGATCCTCGCCGCCGCCTGAGCGACCCGACCTGTCGCATCCGACCGCTCGACTGCCTCGAACGCCGCCGCTCGCTCCTGCGGGCGGCGGCTTCTCCGTGTCCGGGCGGGAAGCGCCCTACCCGACCGGGGTCGCCAGCAGGCTGTACTCACCGTTGTAGCGGACCTGCAGCAGGTTGTTGAACAGGTTCAACATGTTGATGAAGCCGATCAGGAACGTGAGCTCCACGTACTCCGCGTCGCTGAACTGCTCGTGCAACCGCTCCGCAAGGGCGTCCGGGATGGCGTTCGAATCGGCCATCGCGGCGCGCGTGTACTCGATCGCCAGGCGCTCCCGCGGGGCCAGTGACTCGGTCTGTTCGATGACCACGAGGGGGTCCTGGACGATGTCCGCGAGGTGGACGAGATCGCAGTGCGAGAACGTGCAGAACTGGCAGTCGTTGGTCGTCGAGGCGGTGATGATCACCAGCTCCTTGACCCGCCGCTCGAGCAGCCCGCCCGGGTAGACGCAGTCCCCGAAGCCGGCGAAGGCGCCGAGGATCTCGGGCCGCAGGCACATCGCCTGGATCATCTCGACCGGTGGCCGGCCGCGCTCCCACAGCCCGCGGCTCTCGTCGAAAGACGGGTCGTCCTTGACGGCCTCGAACGCCGATCGGATCTGGTCCGGGGTGACCGTGACACGCATCGACTGGTCTCCTCTGGACGTCCATGTTGCCAGCCACTCCTGGCACCCGGCGCCTTTTGACCCGCCCATTCTAGGTCCCATGGCTCTTGAGGCTCCCAGCGAACGTCTGACACCGTAGGACGTTCCAGGCGCCGGGTCCGGCTCCTCCATGTGCGTCCCAGACAGTCCGAGGCTGACAGTGGGCGACGACACACGACGGGTGGCTGGAACCCGCGAGCGGGCTCCGCGCCTGCAACCACGCTGGTTCATCCGCTCGTTCTGGGTATTGCAGCGTGCCGTGTATTCGGTCACGGGCGGCCGGTTCGGCCTGCGCACAGCGACGGCCGATCGCTGGGGGATGATGTGCCTGCGGACGGTCGGGCGCCGCACCGGTGAGGAGCGAAAGGCCATCCTCGGCTACTTCGAGGACGGTCCCGATCTGGTCACGATGGCCATGAACGGCTGGGCCGATCCGGAGCCCGCCTGGTGGCTGAACCTGCAGGCACATCCCGACGTCATCGTCGATCTGTCCGGCGGGTCGCGCGACGTCCACGCACACGCGGCGGACAAGGACGAGCGGCCGCGCCTGTGGGCCAGATGGGCCGTCTATGACAAGGATCTCGACGGTTACGCCGCGCGTCGGTCACGCGAGACCGCGGTCGTCATCCTATCGCCCCGACCTGGATACGAGAGAAGAGGATGAACACCAACCGAACGATCGCCGCAGGGACCGGGAAGCCTGACATGAGCGCAGATCGGATGGCCGCCATCTGGATCGGCGTGCTGTTCATCATCGGGACCGTCGGCATGATCCTCAGCGGGGTCGTCACGAACGCGGTCCTGTCGGGTCCGGCCTACCTGGCCCAGGTCGCCGCGCAGCCGAACCAGGTGGCCGTTGGAGCCCTGCTCGTGCTGGTGGCGGGTCTCGCGCTCGCCCTGGTCCCGGTCGTGTTCTGGCCGATCGGCAAGCGGTACAACGAGACGCTGGCCATGGGGTATGTCGTCTTCCGCGGCGCGCTCGAGTCTGTCATCTACGTCGTCGCCGTGCTCGGGTGGCTGGTGTTGATCCCGCTCAGCAAGGAGCCGGATGCGGGGCCGCTCGCGGGCTTCGTGCGCACGACCGAGACCGTGATCTGGGATCAGCTGGTCGCCATCCCGTTCGTTGTCGGCGCGCTCATGTTCTACGTCCTGCTCTACCAGTCGCGGCTGGTGCCCCGGTGGCTGTCCGTCTGGGGGCTCGTCGGGGCCGCGCTGTCCGTCGTACCGTCGCTCGGGGGCATGTTCGGGCTGTCGTCGCTCGGCGTCCTTTCGCTGCCGCTCTTCCTGCAGGAGATGGTCATGGCGGTCTGGCTGATCGCCAAGGGCTTCGACCCGACTGTGATCGCTGCTCGGCCGGCCGGCGAGACGCCGACACGGCAGGCCGCCCCGCGCACCGTCCCGGCGACCTAGGTCAGGACGTCGCTGTCACACGCGCGAACGTGGAACGTCTACGGTTCATCCTTGAGAGGGTGACCTGATGGGTAAGCGGACGCGGATCGGTGTCGCGGTTCTGGCCGTCGCCGCGATCGCCGGCCTCGGCTACCTTGGGTACGTCGGGGCCGAAGGATCGCGGCGCCTGGTCGAGGGTGCCGCGGCCGGGGACTGCCGCACGCCTGACGTCCAATTCGGCTGGCAGTATGAGGCCATCAACTACGACGTGGCCGACGATCGGCAGCTGCCGCTTCGGAATCCCGACCTGGGGACCTGCACCTACCAGGGCAGCAAGGCCGGCGACGCGGTCGTGACGGATGACGGTATCCACATCGCCGGGTGGTACGTGCCTGCCGGGAACGGCGCGGGCCCATCGGCTCCGACGGTCATCCTGGCCCATGGCTTCCAGGCCTCGAAGAGCGGCGTCCTCAAGTACGGCCAAGGGCTGCACGAGACGTTCAACATCGTCGCCTTCGACTTTCGAAACGTCGGACGAAGCACCGGCGACAAGACCACGGGCGGCGTCCTCGAGCAGAAGGACCTGAGGGCGATCATCGACTGGGTCGAGCGCACCAAGCATCCCGCGCATCTCGGGATCCTCGCGAACTCCTTCGGAGCCGGGACGGCCTTCGCGGAGTCGACGACCGATCCCCGCGTCGAGGCGTACGCCCTCGACTCGATGCACACGAGGATCCGCTATCAGCTCGAGGTCAGGCTCCAGCAGGCGGGTCACCCCGCTTATCCGGGCACCTGGGCGATCGAGGCCGGCGTGTGGATCCGGACGGGTGTGGATGTCGGGTCGATCGACGCCGAGGACGAACTGGCGGGCTTCGGGAAGCGGCCGCTCCTGCTCATCCACGGCACAGCGGACGATGAGGATCTGCCATCCCGGACACAGGCCTTCTTTGACGAGGCGATCGCCCTCGGCATCCCGGCGGAGATCCAGTGGTGCGAAGGATCCGGGCATGACGCCCCGGCCGGGATGCCCGTCGAGGTCTGCACGGACGCTTTCGCCGGTTGGGTTCGCGACTTCTTCACCCGAACCCTGCGCTGACCACGCTCGGAGAGCGTCGGCGTGACCTTCGGCGCGGCGATCCGGGTCGTCCAGCACTTCCACGACAGGGTCCACCTCACCACCATGACGGGTCAGCGTGTATGGAGATGAGAGGATCACATGAAGACAGACCGCAAGATCGCCGTCGTCGCGGGAGCGCTCTTCATCATCGCGACCGTGGCGGACCTGATCTCTCGCGTGGTGTTGGTGCAACCGATCCTGAGCGCTCCGGTTGACCTCGCCAAGATCTCGGCGAACGAGGACCAGGTCCTCCTGGGAGCGCTCTTCCTGTTCATCGGGGCCGCTGCGGCTGCCGGGATCGCCATCGCGCTGTACCCGGTCCTGAGGAGATACAACGAGGGTCTGGCCCTTGGAGCGGTCGGCTTCAGGCTCATCGAGGGCGCGCTCTATATCGGCATCGTCGTTTGCCTGCTCTTGCTGGTGGCCTTGAGCCAGGAATCTGCGAACGCTGAAGCTGCGGCCTCAGCGGCCTACCAGGTCCAGGCCACGCTCTTGATGGCAGCACGCGATGCGCTGGGCGAAGTGGCGGTCTTGGCCTTCGGGGTCGGGGGACTGATGTATTACTGGGTGTTCTATCGAACGCGACTCGTCCCTCGATGGCTGTCGGGCTGGGGTCTCGTGGCCATCGCGTCGCTCATGCTGTCGGGCGTCCTGGTCATGCTCGGTCGCGTCGAGCCGATGTCGACGACCCAGGTCGTGCTGGCCCTTCCGATATTCCTGCAGGAGATGGTCTTGGCGGTCTGGCTGATCGCCAAGGGTTTCGACTCATCGGCCATCGCTGCGGAGTCGGCCGGTCGGACCGCCCTGCCGCAGAGTGCCGCGTCGGGGTCGGCAGCGTAGGTCAACCGGCCGAGGCCGCGGCTGCCTGACTCGCTGCACCTGGGGAGTCGGTCGTGCCTCGGAGGACGCGCCACATCAGCAGGACGATAGCGCCGAAGCCGAGGATCGACGCGACAGCCCCGACGACCGGGATGACGCTCACGAGGTCGAGCAGCACGACCCCGATGATCGCCGCGAGGTACGGCCTTTCGCGGCTGGCACCCGGTGACGTCGCGCGGACGATCCGCTCGCCGATCCAGATGCCGGTCACGAGGTAACCGACGATCAGGAGCATCGGCAGGACGGCGACGACGATGCCGAGTCCGAGTGGGATGCCCACGATCGTCGCCATCGCGACGATCCCAACGGCGACCATCCCGATGAACCCAGCGATCCCTGCGCCGAACGACTTCAGCGACTCGTGGGTGATGAGCGACTCCGAAGAGCGGACCTGTCGAGACGCGAGTCCGGCGAGCGCGAGCCCGGCGAAGATCATCGCGACCGAGAAGCCGAGATAGGCGAGAAAGAGCACCGATCCGATGAGCACGGCGCCGTCAGCCATGCTCACGCCGGCCACATCCAGGCCTTCGAGGATGTCGCCACGGACGGTCGCGCCGGCCGCCTGATCGACGTTCGAATCGACCGTCCGGATGTCGCCTGCGACGACCGAGCCGCCGTCGAGCGTCACCTGGCTACGGATCGCGACGATGCCTTCCGTTCGAGAGCCAACGAAGTCGGCGGTGCCGTCGATCACCAGGACGGAATCCGCCTCGCCCTGGATCGTTGCCGTGCCGTGGACGACCACGAGCAGGTCGACATGCTGGCCGACCGGGATGACGATGTCACCGCCGGTACTGAAGAGCAGATGCTCGTCCGGCTTGTTCGTGTTGGCCGCTGCGACGGGCACGAGGACGAACAGGGCGACGAGGCATGCGCTGACGACGCCGAGGATCCGGTTCATGAGATGTCTCCTGGGATCAGATCGGCCGGGACGTCCGGCGCTGGACGAAGCCTGGGTCCGTTACTTCAGGCTCCCATCGGGGGGTGCCCGCGAAGACGGACAGGGTCAGCCCGGATAACGCCGGGGCTGGACTTCCGGAGCCTTCAGGGCCTGCCCTCAGCGATGAGCCGGGACTCCCCCGATGGCACGTCCCCAGACGACGAGCAACGTGCCATCAGCCGGAAATCCCCGGTGGAGAGTCCAGACAGGAGAACCTGATGTCGCGTCCCGTGTCGGGAGATCATCGGTACCGCAGGGCCGCCCGCACGTTTCTGCGGCGCGTTGCGATCGGTATCGCCGTGCTCATCGTGGTCGTCATGGGCGCCGGGTTGGGCTACGAGACATTCGGCGCATGGAGCGACGCTCGCGACCATCCAGCACCCGGTCGATTGGTCGATGTCGGTGGCTTCCGGATGCACCTGGACTGTGTTGGTGAGGGCAGTCCGACGGTCGTCCTCGATGCTGGCCTGGGTGGTTGGTCACTCGATTGGGCCTTGGTCCAGCCGGCGATCGCCAAGACGACACGCGTCTGTGCGTATGACCGGGCGGGGATGGGCTGGAGCGAGAGTTCGCCGAAATCCACGGGATGCCGAACACGCGGTCGCTGAGCTTCACGCACTCCTGACGAACGGCGGCGTCGCCGGACCGCTTCTCCTGGTCGGACACTCGAACGGCGGCCTTCGGACCATCCTGTACGCCGCGACCTACCCCGACGACGTGGCCGGCCTCGTCCTTGTCGATCCGACGCCGATCGCATCGGATGATGAGCAGATGGCGTTCCTGACACCGGCTGAGCAGCAGGAGCTGAGCTCGCTCCCGACGACGACCGCTCAGGTCCCTCGTGCGAACGGCGGCATCTCGATCGTGGGCGTGATCGATGCACTCAGGCCATTCGGCGTCGCACGGTTGTTGTCCAGTGGCTTCACCCACGGCACGGTGTACCAGTATCTTGACTCCACGGCCCAGGGCGACTTCCTGGCCGGCATCAACGGGGCGTCGTTCCTCGGGACGCTCTTGGCCGAGACCGGAACACGTGATGCGAGCATCGAGCAGGTCCGCCGGGCCACTGCCGGGAAGACTCCGCTGGGCGACACTCCGTTCACAGTCCTGGCTTCGACAGGCCTCACGGCGTTCGCGGCCGACCCTGTGCCGCCTGATTTCAACGGTCGGCGGGGCGAGCTCCTCGCGAAGCTGCGGATCGCGGCCGCCACGGACCTCAGCCGCCTATCGGCACGCGGCACGACCGTCGTCGTCACGGGGTCCGGCCATTACGTCCAGATCGATCGACCGGACGCCGTGATCGAGGCCGTCCGGGCGATGCTGAACGAACTGACACACGACCAGTAGGCCGGGTCAACGCTCGGCGGCTGAGCCGGGTGTCCAGCCTCGGAGTTTCCTCTTTGGCGCCGCCCCGCACTGTACTCACCATCGGATCGACCCGATTCGAGATCGGCGACGCTTCCCCCGGAGGTGGTCGTCATCCTGCAGAGATGGACCCGGCCCGCGAGCGTGCCTAGGTCTTCCCGTCAGCGGCCGCCAGCATCGGGTTATGGCGGTGGGCCACCACCAGCGCCGCGTCGATGGCCACGGTGCCGGCCGCCTGAGGGTTCACTCGTC
>CAWAKU010000004.1:0-31583 GCA_963782715.1 uncultured Chloroflexia bacterium | reverse complement strand
CACGGTGGCCGGACCAGTGAAGCTGGACGAAGCCGTTGCCGACCAGTTCGGCGACGAAGTCGGGGTCGCCTGCCGCGAAGGCATGATCGACGGCTCGCTCGATGGCGTTGTTCGCCTGGTACCACGCCGAGGCTCGACGGTGGAGGGCCGCCTCCTGCCCAGGTTCGCGGCTTGCGAGTTCACGCTGGAGGAAGTCGCGCAGGAGCGTGTGGTAGCGGTACGACCCGCCATAGACATCGATCAGCAGGGTAGAGCCTGCAAGGTCCTTCAGGACATCAGCCGATCCGTGTCGATCCGCCACCACGTCGCAGATCGGTGCGGACAGTTCCTCGAGGATCGATGTGCGGGTCATGAACGTGATCTCGGGCGTGGATCGACGCTCGAGCACCTCGGATCGAAGGTAGTCGTCGATGCGGTGCTCGGTGCCGGCGTCCCTGCGATCAGTTCCGCCACGAGACGTCCGAACCCCCAGGATCGCGAGCGCCAGCAGGGCCGGCCACCCTTCCGTTTCTCGGGTCAGGCGGGTGGCAGTCTCGGCGTCGAGCCGCAGTCCGAGCTCACGTCCGAGGCCGGCTGCCTCACGCTCATCCATCGCCAACTCTGTCGGCCCGATCTCGAGCAATGAACCCTCGACACGCCAGCGAGCAAATGGAAGGCGCACCCGGACGCGTCCCGCAACGGCCAGCTGCGAACCCTCTGGCAGGTGCTCAACGAGCTCCGCGAGGATGTCAAGGCACGCCCTGGAGGTGATCCGATGCGCGTCGTCGATGGCGATCCGGACGGGCTCCGGTGGTCGAGATATCGCTGCCAGCAACCGCCCGATGACGGTGCGGTGCGAGACGGTCTCCGCAGCGATCGCGCTGAAGAGCTCAGCACCGAGCGGAACGCGGCGGTCGATCGCCGTGGCAAGATCGGTCAGGAAGGCGACCGGATCGCTGTCGGTGTCGTCCGCAGTCAGCCAGGCGACCGGAGCCGGGTGTTCCGTCGCCCACTGGACCAGAAGGCTCGACTTGCCGTAACCGGAAGGCGCCAGGATCGAGATGACCGGTCGGTCCAGGGCCGACCTGAGCTGGCGCAGCAGCCTCGTCCGGCGCAACGTCCCGACATGCCGCTGCGGCACGACGAGCCTGGCTTCAAGCAGAGGATCGAGCAGGCCGCCGTCGTTGTCGCCTCTTGCGGAGCTTCCAGGCTCGATCGCTTCGATATCGACGGGGAAGGTGGAAGAGGGCATGCGTCCACCGGCTGGCGGCACGGTCCAGCGACCGAACTCGTTGATCAGGGCCAGCATCTTAACCCCAAGACGAGACGACGGTTCGACGGCGCCGCGTCGCCGATCACCGTGTCGCCCTGCGCACTGGCCCGTCGATGGCACGCTTCCTTCCTCCGAGAGGGAGGATGCGGTGCGCCGGTTTCGCTGCCTAGCGTTACCAGCGTCCAGGTGGGTGGCGGTGATGTCGACGTGACCGAGCCCCTCGTCGCATACGCGGTCGGCAGGCTCACGTCAGGATCCGGGTTTCCGATCCGAACCGTGAGTGGATCGTCTCCGGCACGCCGGTCGACCCATCGGCGCCGTCTCGCGACCGACGCCGCATCAATCGAAGCCACGCCGACCGAAGGGAAGACCGATGTCCAGAGACGTTCGCCTCCTCGCCCCCGTCCTCTTCTTGACGCTCGCCGTCGCCGCTTGTGCGGCTTCTTCGTCGCCGACACCTGGCACGCCGACAGCTCAGGCCACGACGGGGACGTCGGCAGCGCCGACAGCCGAGGCCACGACGCAGACATCGACCGTGCCGACCGCCTCGGGCTCCGCCGCGATCTGCGCGGACGCGGCACGATTCCGCGCCTCGCTGACGGCGCTTACCGATCTCACGCTCGCCACGGTCGGCGTGAGCGGCGTGACAGCAGCGCTGACCGGAGTGCAGTCGTCGGCTCAGGCCCTCGCCGTGTCGGGGCACGAACTTGTCGGCCAGCCGATCAGTGACCTGCTGACATCCGTCCAGACGCTCCAGACCACGCTGACCGGACTCGGCGATCAGCCGAGCCTCGGCGCAAAGCTCGTCGCCGTCAAGACGGCGATCGAGCAGATCAAGACGGCAGGGTCAGCCGTCGAGGCCGCGCTCGCGACGAGTTGTCCAGCCAGCTAGAGACGGCCAGTCGGGCGCACGGTCTCTCCGCCTGCGATGGTCGCGGAGCGTGAACGAACCGCTGACGTGAGGCTGGCGCTTGCCGCACTGGGTCACGATGCCCTTCCGCGAGCTTCGGCCGTCGCCTGCGTCGGTGTCATCGGCCGGTGGCGGAGCTGTGGCTCGTCGCCTTCCCCGAGCTCCCACGTGCCGGCCGGCGCCCCGGCCATCCGCCGACCGTAGAGCGCGCCGATCGGGCCCGCGCTGAGCCCGTGGAGAAAGATCGACATGAGCACCGTCCAGGTCACCACATGGACGAGCGTGAGGCTGGCCGGATGAGCAGGACCCATCGCGTCGAACGCGACGAGCAGGAAGACCACGGATGCGAGACCACGCGGCCCGAACCACCCGATGAGCGCGACCGTGTCAGCCCGAAGCGGGGACCCGACCATCGATAGCGCCACCGGGCCAATACGGACGATCGTGAGGCTCAGGACCGCGTAGACCAGGACAGCCGGGTCGAGGCCCGCGGCAAGCACAGGACCGACGAAGCCGACGCCGAAGACGAGCCAGACCAGGTAGGACCCCGCCACGCCGATCCAGTCGGCGAACTCGACAGATGGCTCGGCGGCCGCCGTCGCCGTCCGGTAGATCACTCCGGCAGCGAACGCGGCCACGAACCCATTGCCTCCGATCGTCGTCGCACCCGCGTAGGCGAGGACCGACAAGGAGACGACGGCGAGTGACTCGGACGCCGGCGTGGCCCAGCCACGCCGACGCGCCTGCGCGATCATGCGCCCGCCGAGGCCGCCGACGACGATCGCGACCACGATCGCCAGGGCGATCTCAAGGACCGCCTCGATGAGCCAGTGCTGACTCGCCGACGCCTGCTCGGCGACCACGACCGCCAGGAACAGGCTGACGAACGGCGTCGCGATGCCGTCGTTCAATCCGCTCTCGATGTTGATCGCCCGCCGGACGCGGACCGGGATCGCCTGATCCACGAGGAGCGGCAGGCTCAGCGCCGCGTCAGTCGGCGCCAGGATGGCACCCATCAAGAGGGCGACTGCCAGGCCGAGCGGCGGGAACAGGAGCCAGCCGACCAACGCCCCCGCGCCGATCGTCAGGGGTAGCCCGATGGCCAGGAGCCTGGCCGGGACCCAAGCGATGCTGCCGGCCTGCTTGAGGCCGATCGACGATGCATCCGAGAACAGCAGCAGGGCCAGCGTCAGCTCCGCGAGGAGCTGGACGGGCTCTGACGTCAGCGGTGCCGCGAACGCTCCTGTCCCTGACGGTCCGAGGACTGCTCCGATCGTCACGAGGATCATGGGGCCGCTGACGGACAGCCGGTCGAGCCGGGCCGCCAGGAGCGTGTAGCCAAGGATCACTAGCGCGACGATGGCGATCTGCGGCACCGGTCCTCCTCGGACTCTCGGTCGTTAGCGCCTGGGGGTGGTCACGGCTACCCGCTCTGCCACGAGCCGACCTGGTCAGTGCGACCCCGGTTCAGCCGGCGATCGTCTTCGCCTTCAGCTGGTCGTACTCGGCCTGGTTGATCGTCCCGGCATCCTTGAGCTGCTGGAGCTTGGCCAGCTCGTCCGCCGTGGACACATTGGCCACGGCCTGGTTGGCCGCGTCGGCTCGGGCCATCATCTGGACATCGCCAGGGGTGACCTTCGGCCGCGCGATGATGTAGATCAGGCAGCCGAGGAACGGCAGGATGAAGATCAGGAAGATCCAGCCGGCCTTCGCCCCGCCGTGGATGTCGGTCCGGCGGAAGATGTCCGAGAAGATCGCGATGAAGACCCAGATCGCGAGGAAGAGGAAGAACACCTCGATCGACCAGATCAGGAAATCGCCCAGGCTATTCATCTGGTAGTAGCTCCTTCATGCGTATGACCGACATCAGGTCGGTCTGATCGGCGGGCACCTGCGCCCGTCGTTCAGGGGCGACCCGGGCCATTCGACATGATCCCGGGTCGCCCCAGCGCTCGTTCTGCTCCCGGACGGGCCTCCCCGCCGGGATGGCGTCAGCCGGCGGCCTTGTCGCCTCCGGCCTTGGCGGCCTGCTTGACGGCAGCGGCATCCTCGTCGCTGATCGGAGCGGACTTGACCACCTTGGCGTCCGGGATCGTCGCCTCGACGGCATCGACCGCTGTGACGGACACGAGCGCCACGATGCCCGACGTGCCCGGGGTGATGACGCCGGCGAGCTCGTCGGCGACTTCGCTCTTCATGAGCACGTTGCCCGCCTTGCCGACGGCCGCACCCGCGATGCCGACGCCGACTGCCCCGGCGATGATGGTCGGCGGGAAGATCAAGCCGATGACCGCGCCGCCGACGGCGCCCCACAGGAACCCGTTGCGGGTCTTGTGGTCGGTCATCTTCTGGATGTGGATCTTGCCCTGGTAGTCCGCGTTGGCGACCAGGACGCCGTCGATGTCGAGCGCCCGGTTGACCTCGGCGTCGATCAGGGCCTCGTAGGCCGCCTTGGCCGAATCCATGTCGGCGAATTGGGCCACGATGAGGGCCTGATTGCCCTGGACCGCGATCCCTGCCACAGCGTCCACACCGAGGTCGTCACCGACTGCGGCCACGGCCACGTCGACCGGCTGATCCGTCGCGTTCTGCGTCTTGTCAGTCATCTGAGGAATCTCCCTTCGTTGAGATTGGTTGATCCAGGGATCCTGGATGCGTTGGCTTCTCAGCTCACCCCAGCTCCGACCTCCTCGGCAGCGAGGACGGACGCGAGCGCCTCGTCGGCCGCCTCCTGCTCGATCATGTCGGCCGCAACGAGCGCGTCGACCGCCTCCTGAGCGGCCTCCCGCTCGATGAGGTCCGCCGCGATGAGAGCGCGAACGGCGCGAAGCGCCGCTGCCGCCTCGATCTCGTCGGCCGCCGCGACCGCTTCCTCGGCCTCTTCCGTCGCCGCCTCCTCGACATCGAGGGACATCCGCACGACGTTCTCGGCTTCCTCCTTTGCCGCCTCCTCGATGAGATCGGCAGCGAAGAGCGTGTCGATCACGTCCTCGGCTGCGGCGTCCTCGACTGCAAGCGCGGTGGCGACCACGTCGGCCGCCTCGGCGATGGCAGCGTCCTCGATCAACTCCGCCTCGACGAGGGTCTGGGCGATCTCCATGGCGGCGGCCATCTTGACCTCCTCGGCCGCTTCGATCGCGTCCTCCGCCTCCATCTTCACCCGCAGCTCGTCACCGACGATCGCGAGCGCATCGGGCGAGATCATCGCCTGCATCAGGGTCCGTCCGCCGGCGTCGACGATCGCATCGCGCAGGTTCGCGGCCCAGTGGTGCTCGATGACGAGGATCGCCGCGGCGCTTCCCGCGGGGATCGAGTCGGCGAGCTCCTGCATCCGGTCCACGGATAGGCCGGCGTCGCGCTCGGCGACGGCGAGTGCTCCGAGTTCGGCTCCCTCGACCATGCCCTCGACACCACCGGCGTGAAGCCCGAGGAGCCCGCCCGCGATGGATCCGAGACGCATCCGCTCGCTCTCGGACAGGTCGGTCAGGTGCATCGAGTTCTCGATGTCGCCCTGGCGGTTCTTCTGGACGAAGATGACATCCACGAGGCGGATGACGCCGCGCTTCCGCGCCCGGCGCAGCTCGGCCATGATCCGGCCGGTCGCCTCGAACTTGTCGAACCCGACCACGAACACCTGGATCGGGCCGGTCACGTGCTTCTCTGCCATGTCCTGTGTCTCCTTCGACCTTGTGTCCCGGTGTCCGGCGCCGGTCACTCGCCGAACGGGTCCTTCCTGCCGCGAACTCAGGCTGGGATCGCGGATACGGCCTGCGCAGCCACCGCGGTCGCGGCCGCCTTGATGTCCCCGGCAGTCTCCTCGTCGACCGGGACCGTCTTCACCTGCTCGGCCGCCGGCATCTTCTGCGCCACGGCGTCTGCATCCAGCGCGGAGACGAGCGCGAGGATCCCGGAGGTGCCCGGCGTGATGACGCCGGCGAGCTCCTTCTCGACCTCTGCCCGGTGGTGGAGGTTGCGCGCCTTGCCGGCCGCCGCCCCGGCGACGCCGAGCGCGACCGCGCCAGCAACGATGGTCGCGGGCAGGAAGACCGCCGCGACGACACCACCGACGATGCCCCACTTGAGGCCCGTGCGGGTACTGTGGTCGGTCATCTTCTGGACGTGGAGTCGGCCCTTCTCGTCCGCCTTGACCACGAGGACTCCGTCGACCTCGAGGAACCCCGCGACCTCGGCGTCGATGAGATCGTCGTACGCGCTCATCGCCAGGGTCGGGTCGGCGAAACGGGCGACGACGAGCGAGTGGGGGCCCTGGGCAACGACTGCGCCCTCGGCCACGACACCGTCCGTCGAGGTCGTCTCGGTCGTGTCTGGTCCAGTCACATCGATTCCTCGGCTCCCTGCGGTCGACGCATCGGTCGCCGTGAGGCGGACCATTTCTCGTGCGCAAGGCTTGCGTTGCTGCGTTGCGACGACCGTCCGGGCACGTCGGCCGCATGCGAGGCCACCCGGACGTTCGCACCGTAGGCCGTGTCGGGGGCGAGTCGCATCCTCCCCGTCGGAGGAAGGCCCTCGACCGGCAGCACGACGTGCGGCGGTCCTTCGACACCCGATCGTCGCAACCTCCTCCGAATAGGAGGAAGTCGGGCGGAGGGTCGCGGATCCACCATCGTCGAACGGTCTGTGCCCTAGGTGATGACCCCGACGGAGAAGAGCAATGACACCAGCAGTGAAGATCGGCTCAGCAGACGCGACCAGTCAGGCTGACCCCAAGCCTCCGCGGGTCCGACGCCGACCCATCGAGGGCAAGACGGCGGCAGCACACCGCGCATCAGGCCGGGCAGGCCGCACTGAGGTACCGCTCAGCGCCCACGGCGACTGGACCGTACCAGCAGATCGACCGGACCCGGTCGCACTGCTGATCGAGCAGGGCGAGACGCGCGTCGCGGATCTCGTGCCCATCCGGTACGGCCGGATGCTGGTCTCGCCATTCACCTTCCTCCGCGGCGCCGCGCTGGTCATGGCGGCCGATCTGGCGCGCCTGCCCTCGAGCGGCATCTACGTCCAATCCTGCGGCGACGCCCACCTGTCGAACTTCGGTGTGTTCGCGACGCCGGAGCGGCGCTTGAGCTTCGACGTCAACGACTTCGATGAGACGCATCCCGCACCCTTCGAATGGGATGTCAAGCGCCTCGCAGCCAGCCTCGTGGTCGCAGGGCTCGGCGCCGGTTATCAGCGAGCCGCAGTCCGCACCATCACCCGCTCGGCGGCCGGCACCTACCGGACCGAGATGCGGAGCCTGGCCGCGATGTCGTTCCTGGACGCGTGGTACACGCGGATCGACGTCACGGCGATGCTCGCAGAGGTCGAGCAGCGAGGGTCAGCCCGGACCAAGAAGATCGCACATCGGGCCGTCGAGAAGGCTTCGACGAAGACGAACCTCGGCACGATGAGCAGTCTCGCCGAGCACACCGACGCCGGCTGGCGGATCCGGGCAAATCCTCCGCTCATCGTCCGATACGATGCCACGCCCGAAAGCGACAGCGCTCTGCGAGACGGGCTCACGGCATACCGCAGATCCCTCGGCCGGGACATGCAGCCGATCATGGACGCATACACGTTCGCCGACTACGCGCGCAAGGTCGTCGGCGTCGGCTCCGTCGGGACGGAGGCGTTCGTGGTCCTGAACATCGGGCTGCGCAACGACGACGCGCTGTTCCTCCAGGTGAAGGAGGCTCAGGCCTCGGTGCTGGAGCGCTATACCGAGCAAAGCACCATCAAGGAGCAGGGCGAGCGGGTGGTCGCGGGTCAGCGGCTGATGCAGGCTGCGAGCGACCGGTTCCTCGGCTGGCTACGGATCGACCGCCTCGGGCGTCCTTACGACTTCTATGTGCGCCAGCTCCGCGACTGGAAGGCCTCCTATGACGTGGAGAGCAACCAGGAGCAGCGGCTGGCGACGTATGCGCGCTACTGCGCCCTCGCCCTCGCCCGAGCCCATGCCCGCTCCGGCTCGGCGTCGGCCATCGCCGGCTACCTCGGCAAGACCGATGAC
Organism: uncultured Chloroflexia bacterium; assembly: GCA_963782715.1. Taxonomy (GTDB): domain Bacteria; phylum Chloroflexota; class Limnocylindria; order Limnocylindrales; family CSP1-4; genus SPCO01. Next base: position 23,414 of record CAWAKU010000004.1, on the reverse strand, counting down.
TTCGACCGCGCGATCGAACGTTTCGCGGTCGCCTACGCCGGACAGAACGGGAGCGATTACCAGGCGCTCCTCCAGGCCGAGACCGACGGCCGGATCGAGGTCCGCCATGGTGTCTGACGCGAATCGGTCAAGTCGGAGGCCTAGATGCGTCGCCTGATCGACTTCTACAAGCTCCAGATCCAAGTCATGCGCACGTGGCGTCCAAGCACCGGTTCACGCCTGCGCCGGATCCTGGCGACCATGATCGTCAGCGTCGTGTCCTTCGGCGTTGCCGTGTTCCTAACGCCCGGGGTCGACCTGACGGCGGGTGCCGGGATCTTCAGCACCGCCCTCCTCGCCGCCATCGTCCTCGGCATCCTCAACGTCGCCATTCGCCCTGTCATCATCGCGGCCTTCGCCGCAGTATCGGTGATCGCTGTCACGATCGCGACCCTGGTCTTCCAGGTCGTGTCGTTCCTGATCCTGCCGCGCTTCGTCGACACTCTCGTGGTATCCGGCTGGCTCTCGGCCCTCGTCGCATCGTTGATCTACGCCATGACGACGACGGTCTTCGTCGCTATCTTCTCGATCAGCAGCGACGACTCCTACTTCGCCGTCCTGGTCCAGCAGCTGTCCGCTCGCGGTCAGGACGTCCATCGCACCGATGCCCCGGGCCTCGTGGTGGTCCAGATCGACGGCCTGGCGCGCGAGATCCTGACCCGCCAGATCCAGGCCGGTCGCGCGCCGCACCTCTCGGGCTGGGTCCGCTCCGGACGCTACACCCTCTCTGGCTGGGAGGCGCTCCTGCCACCCACGACGCCGGCGAGCCAGGCAGGGCTCCTCCATGGGAATAACGACGGCATCCCCGCCTTCCGCTGGTATGAGAAGGACGCGGGGCGGCTCATGGTCACCAACCATCCCGACGACGCCGTGGTCGTCGAGAGCCGGATCTCGAATGGCGAGGGACTGCTGTCGAACGATGGGGCGAGCGTCGGCAACCTCTTTTCGGGCGACGCCGCGCGGTCCTACATCACGATGGCGACGATCAAGGACAAGTCGCAAGGGTTGGGCAGGAGCACGTCGTTCTACTCGTTCTTCGCCAGCCCGTCCAACTATCTCGGCACCCTCTCTCGCTTCTGTGCCGAGGTCGTGAAGGAGTACTACCAGGCGTCCCGTCAGGTTCGCGGCGACATCGTCCCGCGGATGCATCGCGGGATGCCGTATCCGTTCGCGCGGGCGACGACGAACGTGGGGCTTCGCGACCTGTCGACCGCCCTCGTGGTCGAGGAGATGTACCGCGGGGCGCCGATCATCTACGTCGATTACACCGACTACGACGAGATCGCGCACCACAGCGGACCTGAGCGGGCGGAATCGCTGGACGCGCTGGACGGGGTCGACGGCGCCATCGCGACCCTCGAGAAGGCCGCCGGCGGCGCGCCGCGTCCGTACCGCTTCATCGTCCTGTCCGACCACGGCCAGACACTGGGGGCGACGTTCCTCGAGCGCTACGGGAAGACTCTTGGCGACGTCGTCCGGGGCCTGATGGGCAGCGAAGCGACCGTCCAGGAGGACACCTCGAGCGGCGAGGAGTTCGGCCAGACGAACGCCTTCCTGTCGGAGCTGACCCAGGTCAAGGGCGTCACCGGGGGCATCGCCCGGACCGCCCTTCGGTCACAGACGACGGACGGCGTGGTTGACGTCGGCTCGACCACCCCCGCGGACGCCGATGCGGACAAGTCCCCGGCCGGATCCGCGTCGCCCGCGCCTGAGGATCGTCCGGACCTGGTCGCGGTGGCATCGGGCAATCTCGGGCTGATCTTCTTCCCGCGCCTGCCCGGTCGAGTGACGTTCGAGCAGCTCGCGACGACCTATCCCCGCCTCGTCGATGGCCTGGCAGCACACCCGGGTGTCGGAGCGATGCTGATCCGGTCGGAGGCGCACGGCGCACTGGTCATCGGGCGATCGGGCATCAACTTCCTGGACGAGGACCGGATCGAGGGCGACGATCCGGTCGCCCAATACGGCGGTCGATCGCGCGAGGCGCTCATCCGTCTCGACACTCTCCAGCACTGCCCGGACATCTCCGTGATCAGCCTGTTCGACCCGACATTCGGGGAGGTCGCGGCTTTCGAAGAGCTGATCGGCTCACACGGGGGCCTCGGCGGGGTCCAGACCCTGCCGCTCCTCCTGCATCCGACGGAGTGGACCCTGGACGAGGAGCTCGTCGGCGCACCAGCCGTCCACCGCCAGATCCGCCGCTGGGCGGAGCGCTACCTGGACCTCCGCTTCGGCAAGGGCGGGACGGCAGAGCCCCTCCCGATGCCTGGAACGGCCCCGGAGCGACCATCGACCGCACCGGCGCCCGGACCAGAGCTGGAGCGGACGCGAGGTCAGGCGGCGCTGCCACGCTGATGGCACGCAGCAAAGGCGCGAGGACCGCGGGCCATTGGGCCCGGCCCTTGCCGGGGCACTGCGACGACCGCCTCGGGCGACTGCCCACCTGTCCGCACTGGTGCCATCATGTGCTGGACTATCGAGGCAACGCTCGGCTTGGCTGATTGCAGACCCTCACGCCTGATCGTGCCGACGGAATCCGAGGCCTTCGAAATCGAAGTGGCGACTGCCAATTCCGAGTCCGACATGAGCGAGGTCGAGTCCGGAGAACGTCCCGACCCAGCTGCTGGCTGGGCCTCCGTTCCGCTTGACCTTCTTGAGGCAAAGCTCCTCATCCCGCGCAGACATTCGGGGACTGTGCGCCGCAGGAAACTCCTTCGCAGGCTTCGCTCGGCGTCGGATCGACCGGTCATCTCGCTCCTCGCCCCGCCGGGATACGGCAAGACGAGCCTACTCGCGCAATGGGCCTCCGAGTACCCGGGTTCGGTCGCCTGGCTGACGGCTGACGATGCCGACAACGACCCCGTCGTCTTCCTCACGTACCTCGCGTCGGCGATCGACCGGCTCACGCCACTTGATCCCGGCATCTACGAGGCGGTCCTCTCCGGCGCCGTGTCGAACCGAGCAATCATCGGTCGCCTGTTGGAGGCAATGTCGGACCACCAGATCCTGATCGTCATCGACGATGCCCACCGCCTTATCGCGCAGCCCTGCCTCGACGCGCTCGCCGAGCTCATCGTCTATCTCCCCGATACGTCGCAGGTCGCGCTCGCGGCTCGCGAGCAGATGGACCTACCTTTCGCGCGATGGCGCGGCGACGGGTCGATGCTCGAGATCGGTCCGGGCGAGCTCGCGATGGACGAGGAGGAGGCGGCGGGGTTGAATTGCGGAGAGTTGCTGCTGTCCGCCGGGGAGATCCGTGAGCTGATGCGCCAGACCGGCGGTTGGCCAGCGGCGCTCGCGCTCGCTGCCCTCGGGGCTGGCCGGTCCAACGGCAAGGCAGAACGGATCGATGCCTCCACGGATCGGCTCGTCGTCGCCTACCTCCGATCCGAGCTTCTTGACCGGCGCCCGGAAGACGAGGTCGCCTTCCTGACGCGCACATCGATCCTCGAGCACCTGTCGGGGCCGCTGTGCGACCTCCTGACCGAGCGGCAGGACTCGACGGAGCTCCTCGAACGGCTCGCGCGATCCACCCTCCTCGTGGACGAGTACGGGGGCTCGTATCGCTATCACGCCCTGCTTCGCGATTTCCTTGTTGGCGAGCTCATGGCCCGTGAACCCGGGCGGGTCGATGCTCTCCACCGGCAGGCAGCGGCCTGGTATGTCGAGCGGGGGGCATTCGATCTGGCGGTCGACCATGCGTTCGACGCCGGCGACCCGGCCCTTGCCGCCACCGTCGCCGGCAGGGGGATCCTGGCCTACCACTGGTCCGGGCGGAGGGCCACCGCACTCGCGTGGCTGCGGCGGTTCGACGAGAGCGCGTTCCATGAACACCCATGGCTCGCCATCCTGGCGGCCTGGGAGGAGCTCGCAGCCGGCAATGTCGCGGCGACGATGCACATGGCGGACACCGCCGACCACTCGACGTTCGACGATCGGCCCCCCGACGGTACCGCCTCGTTCGAGTCGGGGCGCGCCATCCTGCGCGCGGCCCTGTGCCGGATGGGCGCGCGCGATGCGTTGATGAACGCGACGAGGGCGGTCGAGATCGAGGCCGAGTCGGGCGGTCGGTGGCACGACTTTGCGCTCTGGCAGCTGGCCGTGGCCCGGCGGATGACGGGCGACCAGGACGGCGCGGACGCAGCGTTGAGCGAGGCGACGGTCGTGACACGTTCTACCCACAACGCGGCGCTGCACTATTGCGTCGTCGGTCACCGCGCCCTCCTGGCCGCCGAACGGGGTGACTGGGTCGCGGCGGGCGCGTTCGCCGACGAGCACGCCAAGGCCGAGGGCGCCCCCGGCGTCGACGGCTATTTCTCGTCCGCCCCGGCGCAGGCGGCATGGATCAGGATCATGATCGAGCGGGGCGACATCCTGAGCGCCCGACGCGAGCTCGCCCGGGCAATGCATCTGCGCCCACTGCTGACGGCGGCGTACCCGGCGCTGGCGGTGCAGTGCCTGCTGGCATTCGCTCGAGCGCACCTCGCGCTCGGGGAGCCCGCTGGCGCGCGCACGCTCCTGGAGCAGGCCGGCCAGGTGATCCGCCTTCGCCCCGACCTCGGGGTGCTTCCAGGCGAGGTCCTCGACCTCGCAGGGTCCATCCGAACGCTGGCTCCCACGCGTCGAGGCGGACCATCGAGCCTGACCGTCATGCAGCTTCGCGTGCTCGCCCTCCTGCCTTACTACCTGTCGTTCAAGGAGATCGGACAGCGACTCGGCATCACCGCGAATACGGTCAAGACGCACGCTGTCGCGATCTACGGGAAGCTCGGGGCAGCGTCCCGCAGCGAGGCCGTCGACGTGGCGGTCGAGGCCGGGCTCCTCGAACGCTTCCCGTTCGAGAGCAGCTCCCCGATCGACGAGGAACCGGACCGCCGCTGAGAGCCCGTCCACACTTGGCCCGGGCAACGTTTGGACACAGTCCGATCGGCCCTTCGTCAGGGTGCCGAATGGCCTCGTACGTCACGGGGGAGGCACGGCGTCTGGCCGAGTGGTCCACTCGAATGCGCAGCGACCGTTGAGCAGACCGCCTGAATGCTCCGGGTAGCACGTGAGCAGGGAGTCACAGCGATGCCGATCACGACGTACCAGGAAAAGACCCTGTCGACCGTCGACCTGGACTGGAACGAGGTCTACTTCACCAACTGCCCGATGGTGTCCGCCAACAATGTCGACCAGGAGCTGGGCTGGTGCAAGACGGACTTCAAGAAGATCGGCGTCGACTACTCGTTCTTCCGCAGTCGCCGGGAGACGGACTTCTATCCGCACTACATCCACAACCTCGACAACCTGATCCGGTTCGGTGGCCTGTATCCGCCGATCCATGTCAACGCCGACATCCGCCGAACGCGGCTGCTTGGCGCGACGATGGTCTACGAGGGTGGCGCGATGCTGGTACGGGCGGCAGATCCGCTGTACCGCATGCCTGACCTGAAAGGCAAGCGGATCGGCCTCTCGAAGAGCCTCAACACGATCAAGAACGACTGGTGGCGGATCACCGAGCAGATGGGCATCGAGAGCATGCTCCGGCTCAACGACATGACCATCGACGACGTCGAGATCGTGGAGTTCCCGTACCCCGACGACTGGTACAGCGACCCCCGGATGCTCGCGCCCATGATCAACCCGACCGACCTCTGGGCCACACGTGACCACAAGCACGATCTCGCCTTCCGCCCGCTCGAGATGGCGCTGCTCGGTGGCAAGGTCGATGCGATCTACACCCTGAGCAAGCAGTTCCAGCATCTCCAGGAGGCGACGGGCAAGGTCAAGTCCATCGAGGACCTCTCTCGGTATCCGGACTGGACGGCACAGGTCGCCAACACTCCCGCGATCATCACGTGCACCGAGGAGATGGCGGAGCAGCACCCCGAGCTCGTCGTCACGTACATGAAGGCCATGATCAAGGTCGGCCGCTGGGCGAACGAGAACAAGCATGCCGCTGCCGCGATCCTCGACCGCCAGACCTTCTACAAGGATGCCGAGGACACGTACCAGGGCATCAAGGACGTCGACATGGTGCCCAACCTGTCGCCCCAGAACATGGCCTGCATCGAGTTCGCCAAGGACTTCATGGTCGGCCACGGCTACATCGAGCACGACTTCAATGTCCATGCGTGGGCTGCTCCCGAGTTCTTCGAGAAGGCCGCCGCAGATCTGCTCGAGGAGGAGTGGAAGAAGCGGAGCGCCTTCAAGCTCCCCGACGTGACCGACCTCGAGGAGGCGATGGGCCTCCGGTTCGGGTAAGCCCGACCGAGCCCGGGACACGAGGCGCCGGTCTCGCCGACCGGCGCCTCCAGCTCGCCGCAGGAGGCCACCGATGATCGCCATCCACCCCACCGCGGAGATCGCCGCCGCGCGACAGACCAGCCTCGGACTGTATGTCACCGCGAAGCAAGCCTATGACCTGTGGCAGTCCGACCCCGAGCGCGTGAGGCTGCTCGACTGCCGCACGCCGGAGGAGTGGGTCTTCACCGGCCATGCTCCGATGGCCATCAACATCCCGTTCGCCTTCCAGAGCTTCGAGTGGGACCCGGACCGACGGGGGTTCAAGTGGGAGCTCAATCCGGGGTTCGTCGCGGCCGTCCAGGACTGGGCGAAGCCGGATGACACGGTCCTCGTCAGCTGCCGCTCCGGTGGCCGGGCCGCGATGGCGATCAATCTCCTTGCCGCCGGGGCCGGCTTCACCAAGGCCTACAACATCCTCGACGGGATGGAGGGCGGCAAGGTCGACGATCCCGAGAGCGTCTTCGACGGCATGCGCATGAAGAACGGCTGGAAGAACTCAGGACTGCCCTGGACCTACGAGATCGACCCGGCTCGCATGGTCCTGCCCACCCGCCCGAGCGAGGCGCTCCAGACCGGGAACGAGCACGACTAGGCCGCGGTTCTCACCGTGGCCGTAGAAGCAGGAGATCGACGATGACAACGCTTGGAGCACCGGCCTCCCAAGGAATTACGGAGGTTCCCCCGACGAACCAGACCACGCTCGGCCTCTACGCGACGCCCCAGGAGGCGTACGACATGTGGAAGGCCAATCCGGGATGGATCCACATCGTCGACGTCCGCACGTTCGAGGAGTACATCTTCGGCGGCCACGTCGAGATGGCCAAGAACATCCCCCTGGTCTTCCCGCGGTATGACCCGGCTGGACCGTCCATGCCCGGCCGGCCGCCCGGCTGCTCGGGGAGCTCAACCCAGCCTTCGTCTCGACGGCCAAGGAGCTGTTCGCGCCGACCGACACCATCCTCGTGATGTGCGCGACCGGCGGTCGCGGGGCGATGGCCGTGAACCTGCTCGCGCAGGCCGGGTTCGTGAACGTCTACAACATCGTCAACGGCTTCGAGGGTGACCGGGTGGACGATCCCGGCAGCGTCTTCCACGGCAAGCACATGCGGAACGGCTGGAAGAACGCCGGGCTGCCCTGGGGTTACGACTTCCACCCCGATCTCATGTGGGTCGACCAGCACGAGGAGGTCGCGGCGGGCGCCGCGACCACCTGAGTGCGGGGCGCTCGCGGCTACTAGACGCGCGTACGGTGGCCCGACGGCACCCATCGCGAAAAGGAGGCGGGCCATGACCGGATCGACGCTGCTCCAGGAGGGGCCGATCCCCGACGAGGAGCGTGCTGCTGAGTATGACGCCGCCTGGGGGGCCGTCCTCCCTGCCCAGGGTCCCACATGGACCGCTCGTCCGTGGGTCCATCCGGCGGAACGCGCCGCGAAGGGCAAGGAGGCCCGCGGGGCGGTGCCACGCGCCGCCCACGCCACCCTCGAGCCGGCCCCGGATCGCGACCCGATCGCCATCCTGACTGCGCAGGAGGTCGACCGGCTTCAGGAACTGGTTCCCCTGCGTCACGAGCGCATGGCGGAGTCGGCGTTCACCTACTACCGGGGCACGCCCGCGGTGATGGCGTTCGACCTTGCGGCCACACCGCGTTCGGACATCATGGTCCAATCCAGCGGCGACGCACATCTCTCGAATTTCGGTCTGTACGCTTCGCCCGAGCGGACCCTCGTCTTCGACGCGAACGACTTCGATGAGACGCTGCCCGGCCCGTGGGAGTGGGATGTCAAGCGTCTGGCAGCGAGCGTGATCATCGCCGGCCGGGCGCGAGGCTTCAGCCCCGAGCAGTGTCGCAAAGCCACGATGGCGACCGTCCGGGGCTACCGCCACTGGATGAGCCGCTACGCGACGATGCGCCTCCTCGACGTCTGGTACGCATCGATCACGGAGGCCGACATTCGCTCGGCGGCGGAGGCCACCGGCAAGCTCCAGGGTCGCGATGGTGCCGCCCGCCGACGCAACATCGAATCCATCTTCACCAAGGCCAGACAGCGCGACGGGATGCACGCCTTCGAGAAGCTGACCGACATCGTCGACGGCCGGCGGGTCATCATCGAGGATCCGCCGGTCATCACCCACGTCGAAGCCGAGGGCGGGCCACGCGCCCTCGAGCAGGTCTTCATCGACTACCGGGCAACGCTCGCGGAGAGCCGCCGCGACTTCCTCGAGCGCTACCGGTTCGTGGACTACGCCCTCAAGGTCGTCGGCGTCGGGAGCGTCGGGATGCGCTGCTTTGTCCTCGTGCTTCAAGGGCGCGACGAAGGCGACCCGCTCATCCTCCAGGCGAAGGAGGCGGCAGCCTCGGTCCTCGAGCCATTCCTGGAGACGAGCCGGTATCTGAACCACGCCCAGCGCGTCGTCGTCGGACAGCGGCTCATGCAGACGACGTCGGACATCTTCCTCGGCTGGACCCACAGCAAGGGGATGCGCGACTTCTACTTCCGGCAGCTCTGGGACATGAAGGGCTCCGTGGACCTCAGCACGATCGAGCCCGTGGGCTTGGGCTTCTACGGTGGCATCTGCGGCTGGTCGCTCGCCCGCGCCCACGCCCGCACCGGAGACGCCGTCGCGATCTCGTCGTATCTCGGGACGAGCGATCAGTTCGACGGGGCGGTCGCCGACTTCGCAGAGGCGTACGCCGATCTCAACGCCCGGGACCACGCGGCATACCTCGAGGCCATCAACGAGGGGCGCGTATCGACCGTGAAGACATAGGCATGGTGCGGCGCGAGAGGATTTGCGAGACAGTTCGTCCTCGCGGACGTGGGCGAGCCTTGCCTCGGGTCGGGGCGGCTGCTAGTCTTGACTCATGAAGCGACAAGTAAAGCAATCCCGTCGTCGCGGATACACCCGCGTCAGCGCGAAGCATCAGGTCACGTTGCCCATGGACGCCCTGCACCGCGCGGGCATCCAGACCGGTGATCGCCTGCGGGCCGAGGTGCGCGGTCCGGGTGAGGTCCTCCTGGTGCGGGAGGGCGACCCGGTCGAGCGATTCAAGGGCGCGCTGCCCGACGTGTACCCGCCGGGCGACCTCGACGAGCTCCGACGCGAGTGGGACTGACGGTCCTCGACGCCGGGGTCATCATCGCGATCCTGGACCCCTCCGACGTCCACCACCAGACGGCTGCCGACGCCCTCACGGGTGCCCGAGAGCGTAGCGACGCCCTGGTACTCCCCGCGTCCGCTTACGCCGAATGCCTGGTATCGCCGTATCGGCGCGGCACCGAGGCGGTCGCCATCGTCGACTCGTTCGTTGACGCATTGCCGGCCCGCGTCGAGCCGGCATCTCGCGAGATCGCGAGCCGAGCTGCGGCATTGCGAGCGCACCACGCAAGCGGACTCCGCCTTCCTGACGCACTGGTGGTCGCTACCGCCATCGTCCTTGGCGCCGATCGGGTGATCACGACCGATTCGAGATGGCCGGCGCTCTCCGTGACCGTCGAGGTCCTCACCCCGACGGGATAACCGTTTGGAGTGTGGCCGGCTTCGGCAGCGAGAGCCGCGAGAATGGTCGGGGCGAGAGGGATAGCCCCGCCACCAACGACCTTCCGATCACGATGCGCCTCGCCGAGCCGCCAGAGCCCTTCGAGCTGGCTCCGGAGCGCATGACGCGACGGTCGCCTCGCCGCCCCGCCGAACGCGCCACCGACCGTGAGGTCGTCGTCGTCGCCGCGGTCCTCGTCGCCGGATCGGAGAAGGCGGCCGCCCACCGCCTGGGCCTGTCGCACTCGACCGTGAAGCACCACCTGGCGAACGCCCGGTCCAGGGTGGGCGCGGAGACGACGGCGCAGCTCGTGTGGATCCTGGCGCCGCGGCTGCCGGAGCCGCGAGGGCGTGGCCGCAGACGGACGAGTAGCGGTCGCGGTGACGAGGTCGTGGCGCTACTGGGACCACGCGAACCCAGTCGTAGATCGACGGAGACCCGTGCGAGTCACCGCCGGCCCCGCGCGCTCGACGCGTGAGGCCGGCCGCCCTACTCGCCGAGCGCCTTGAGGATCAGCGGCAGCGATCGCTGCAGATCGCGCCAGATGTAGGGGTTGCTGTGCGTGCCGTTGCCATAGGCGTAGGCGGTCACGGGGATCTTCAGCTCCTTGAGCCGCTGGACCAAGGCCGCGCTCTCGGACGCCGCACTCCCGCTCCACTGCGCCCCCCGGATCCCACGGGGTCCCGTTCTCGTTGAGGTAGTCCAGCGGCCCCGGTGTGCCGTTGCCGTAGGCGATGTAGAGCGCGGTGCCCTTGAGGGCCGCCGCGTTGACGAACGGGTCGTGCGCCTTCCAGATGTCGGCCTGCGCAACGGGGTCGCCCCAGACGTCGCGGGGCGGGTTCCAGAAGGCCACGTTGCCGAGGGGGTCGGAGACCCCGCTGTAGGACGCGGCGAACCGGAACAACCCGGGCTGTCGTGCCGCGTACTCGATCGCCCCGTAGCCGCCGGCAGACACGCCGGCGATCGCCCGCCTGTCCCCGGCCTGCCAGTTCCGCTCGAGCAGCTGGCGCAGCTCGACCAGGTGGAAGGTCTCCCACTGCCGCGGCCCGCCCTTGCCGCCGTTCCACCAGTCCGTGTACGAGCAGCCGCCCGGGTCGTCCGCGCCGCAGTCGGGCATGACGACGAGCAGGTCTGTCGGGGCGAACAGCGGCGTGACGTCGATGAGCTCGTTCGTCCAGCCGTCGTGCGCGCCGCTCTGGCCGTCCAGCAGGTACAGCACCGGCCAACGAGTTGAGGGCCGCGTCTCGAAGTCCCTCGGGAGCAGCAGCCGCACCTGCACGACGCCGACGGCCGGCGAGTCGATCGTGAGGTCCCTCGCGCGCGGGTTCGGGGCGGCGCCGTTCAGGGATGGCGTGTCGACGGCGATGATGCGCGCGCCGTCGTCGGCGGGCTGGCCGATGGTCGGCGTGGTCGTCGACGTTGGGGTCGGGGTGCTGGTAGGGGCCGGCGCGGCGGTCGCCGGTGACACGGTCGGGGCCGGCGTGGGCGTCGGCGTGGCGGCGGTCGGGGTCTCGGTCGAGGTACCGCTGCAGGCCGCCGCGACGAGCGCGACGACCACCATCGACCTCGCCAGACGGCCGGGCACCACGCCTACTCCCCGATGCTCGACCACGTGAGGCCTCCGTCCGTCGTCTGGATCAGGACTGTGCGGTTGGTCGGCTTGGCATCCGTCGGGCAGACGAAGGTGTTCGGGGCAGTCGGCCCTGGTTCACATCGTGTGGTCGCCCACCCGATGTCCGGCGTCGCGAAGTGGACCCCGATCATCGGGAAGGGCGACGACTGGGTCGTGGTCCGCCAGTTGGCGCCGCCGTCCACGGTGGACGTGAAGGTCAGCCGCATGGCCACCGGCTCGGGAGGCCCCCAGGGGACGACGCCGGTCTCGGCCGCCGACATCAGGACCCACTCGGTCGGCGAGAGGAACTCCTGGCTGTCGTCGAGGAGGTGCATGGGGGCGGAGGTTGCGACGTACTGCCATGACCGCCCGTCGTCCGCGCTCGTGTAGAGCAGGGTGTCCTGGCAGATGACGACGCAGCCGGCCTGCGGATCTGGCTGCTCGAGGAGGCTGTCCACGTAGATCGACGAGATCGCCAGCACGATGTGCCCGTCGGTATCGCCCCACACCGCGACGATGCGGGGAGTCCCCGTGTTGGGCCCGGTGAACTCGTGGGGGATGGCCGGGTACGGGCGGTCGATCCAGGTCGCGCCGGCGTCGTGCGAGATCTTGATCACGGCCTTGAACGGATCCATGTCGCCAGGCATGGGCTCGCCGATCTTCGCCAGCGCGCTGTGGAGGCCCTGGCTTCCCCAGAAGTTGCCGAACGGCCAGCTACTGTCCATCGACGGGCCGCGGTGATCCGTCCACGTCAGCCCGCCATCCGTGGTGTCGAAGACGGTCGAGGGGTCAAACTTCTGCACCCCGAAGAAGACGAGGGAGCCGTGCTCCGGCGTCTCGAACCAGTAGAACGGAGTGCCGCCCGGAGATCCCGTCCAGGACGGTCTCGGCCCATGTGGCGCCGCCGTCGTGCGTGACGGCGATCGTCCCCGAGCCCGGCAAGAAGCTGTAGGCCGTGTCGGCGTCGATGAACAGGTCCCGACTCGAGCTCCCCGTTGGCCTTCCCGCCGGCGATACCGTCGACCAGGTTCGGCCGAGGTCCTGCGTGCGGTAGATCGCGTCTGGCGTGGACACCCAGCCGACGCTGCCGGAGACGAGGCGCTGGGCGCCAATGTTGAACTGGCCGGGCCGTACTGCGAGTGCGGGGTCGGTCGGGGTCGGCGAGGGTGAGGCCACCGGGCCAGGAGTCTCTGCGGCCGGCGATGGCGATGCGACCGCGACGGGGAGCGTGGGCGCCGGCACCGGCGGCACCACCGACGGCAGCCGCACCAGGCCCGAGCCCGCCGCCATCGCACCGCCGACGAGCAGCAGGGCGGCGGCCGCGAGGAGCACCAGCGGACGCTTCGCGGACCGGCCCGCGGTCCGAACGGGGTGACGTGCGCGCTCCGAGGCCAGGGACTCCAGGACTGCCGACGCCAGCCCGTCCGGCGCAGGACGCGCCGATCGCCGGCGGAGCATGTCGGTGACCTCGCTATCAGACAGCCGCGAAAGCTCGTTCATCGCTCGGTCTCCAAGACGCGCTCCAGCGCCGCTCGAGCGGCGTGCAGCCTGGACTTCGCCGTACCAACGGGGATCACGAGCGCGGCGGCGATCGCCGACAGCGGCCGCCGCTCGAGGTGATGGAGCACCAGGATGGTCCGCTGTTCGACGGTCAGCCGGCCGAAGGCGCGATCGAGCGCGTCGCGCTCCGCGACCTGGTTGAGCGCTGCCGGCGGAGCCTCGGCATCGAAGCCGTCCGGCATCCGGATCTCGCGCACGCGGCCTCGCCTGCGAATGCTCATGCGACAGGCGTTCACGAGGATCTGGTCGAGCCACGCGTCAAACCGTGCGGGGTCGCGCAGGGTCGGAAGCTGCCGCCAGGCTGCGAGCCATGCCTCCTGGACGGCATCGCCGGCGTCGGCCTCCGACCCGAGGATCGCCAGGGCGATCCGATAGGTCCGGGGAAGGTGGACCAGGACGAGGCGGTCGAATGCCTGGAGATCACCGTCGAGCGCCGACTCGACGTCGGGCAAGGAGCGGATCTGCTCCGCTGCGGGCTCGGCTTCGCGGGTCGCTGCCGTCATGTCCATACAGGTTAGATGCCGCGCCCATCGTCGAGGTTCACGCCGGCGCCGAAAATCGTCGGAGCGGAGCTGCGTCGGCATCGACACGGGTCGAGCGGCGACCCCCTGCAGTCTCGCGACTCCCGCGCGTCCATCTTGCGCTGTCCGCACGCGCCATGGCCCAAACGGCCAAGTAGTCATCCGCCCGCCGCTGCTCGACGCTACAGGGCATGACGGCGCGCTGGTCCGATCCACACCGACTCCCGGGCTCCCCCGCCGGGTACGTCCGCGCCGTCACCCTCGTGGCGACTCGATGAGCGGGTTCGAGCTCCTTCTGGCGTTCCTCGCCGGCGTCGTCATGGGCGGCGCCCTCGACCGGTTCGTGCTCCCGCTCCTCGTCGATGCCTGGATCGACCGACTGCGCGGGCATGGGCGATGAACGGGGTGGCGATGCGCCGGACCACCGCCGGGCCGACGTCTACTCCTCGGCCCGGATCGGCGCTGCTGCCGCGCTCACCCTCGTCCTCGTCGTCCTGCTCGTCCTCGATGTCGCGGTTCCCGACTACGACATCAGCCCAGGCATCCTCCTGCCCCTGCTCGGCGCGATCCTCGCGCTCCTGGGCCTCGAGGCATCGGCGGTCTGGCGAGGCGTGAGGTGAGCACCGCTGACCCGCTCGCCGCTGCGGAGGACGTGCCGTGAGCCCGATCTACTGGGTCGGCTCACCCAAGTTCACCTCGGGCCACCCGGCGCCGCTCATCGCGCTCGTCCATCACCGCATGGTCGGCACGTTGAAGTCGACCGACGCCGCGTTCACCTCGACCGACGGACGCGAGGCCTCGACCACCTTCGGCGTCGGCTACGGCTGCGGCCGCGCCGGCCATCCGACCAGCGCCCACGTCCACCAGTACGTGCGGCTCGGCGACCAGGCCTGGGGCAACGGCAACTGGGACCCCTCGGGCGCCTGGGACGACCGCTACCCGACGACGCTCGTCAACAGCCGCACGGTGAGCATCGAGCACCACGACAACGGCGGCCGCACCGCGGGCTCCGGCAGGGGGGTCGTGCCCGAGGCCGTCATCGCGGCCTCGATCGCGCTCGACGCTCTGCTCCTGCGCGGCGACCTCGCCGAGCTGCGAGCCGCCGGGATCCGGTTCCGCGCCGGCACGGAAGCCGCGATCAGCCGCGAGCTCCGGGCGATCCCGATCGATGTGCACCACGTCATCGATCACCACTACATCGCCGGGCGCCTCAAGCCCTACTGCTGGCGACCATGGGCAGACGACCCTGTGGGCTTCCCGCAGGCCCGCTACCTCGCCGCCCTGGCACCAGCGCCGCCCGCTCCGGAGGAGACCGTGAACAGCTACCCCGTGCCCAAGGTCCCGAGCATCGCCACCGTGCCCGCGGGCACGTGGCTGTACGCGACCTCCGCGCTCGAACCCTCGCCTGACAACGTCCAGGTGGACCCGGGGCGCGACATGCCCTACCTGGGCCAGCCAGCGAACACGGTTCGCATCGTCGAGTACGTCGACGCGAAGGGCGTCCATCAGGGTCGCGCGATGTTCGCGAAGGCGCCCGAGGTCACCAACATCCGCCCGGCGCCCGACCCCACGCCGTTCAGCCAGGCGCAGCTCGACGCTGCCGAGAAGAACGCAGCGGCGGCGGTCAAGGCGGCCGCCGACCTCGCGGCCGCCACGTACGGAGCGTGATACGTGATGGATAGCCAGCCCGGCACCATCTGGGGACGCGAGCCCGCGATGGTCCTCGCCCTCGTCCAGGCGGTGATCGCCCTGGTCGTGGCGTTCGGGCTCAACCTCGCCCCTGACCAGATCGGCGCGATCCTTGCCGTCACCGCGGTGATCCTCGGGCTCATCACGCGCAGCCGGGTGTCCCCGGCGTCGTGAGAGACGGCTACCTGCGCGGCTCGCTTCCGCGGACGCCGACCGCCCGGCAAGTGGACGTGCTCACGGCGTTCGTCGCCGCCGGCGGCTCTGTGGCAGATGCAGCGACACGTGTCGGCGTCCGACCGAGTACGGCGAAGCGCCACCTCGCCGACCTGCGGGCCAGGTCTGGCCTCAGCACGGAGCAGCTGATCTACCGCGGGCGGGCGGAGGGATGGCTTGTCGTGGCGAGCCTTGAGCCTCGCTGAGGTGCAGGGCACGGGTTGATCGCATCGATGGCTTGTGCCCCACCCTCTTGCATCCAACGAAGATGGAACGATTCCGCGGGATCTCGCCTCATAGTCTCGACAGCGGCCCGGGAGGTCGCGACAGTTGGGACGTCCATGCAGCGAGACCTCGTCCTTCGAGCAACCAAGGGTGACCACGACGCCTTCGCGTCGCTGGCGACGAACGCCTATGGCCGGCTCCACCGGACCGCCCAACTGATCCTCCGGCGTGAGGACCTGGCATCGGACGCCGTCCAGGAGGCGCTGACCTCGGCGTGGCTCCACATCCGGGCCGTACGCGATCCGGATCGCTTCGACGCATGGCTGAACCGACTCGTCGTGCGTGCCTGCTACCAGGAGATCCGACGAGCGAAGCGCGGGCCGATCCAGATCCAGATCGACTCGATCCACGGACCGGGCACCGACGACTCGTCCGGTGCCCTTGCCGATCGAGACCAGCTCGAGCGCGGGTTCCAGGACCTCTCGGTGGAACACCGAGCGGTCCTCGTCCTCCACCACTACCTGGGCCTGCCCGACGCCGAAGCCGCGACGGTTCTGGGTGTCCCGATCGGAACCTACAAATCCCGGCTCAATCGCGCCCATCTCGCGCTGCGCGCGGCACTCGAGGCCGACGCCCGCGTGGCCGCGATCGGCCAGGAGTCCATCGCATGACCGCCCAGAACGACCTCGACCGGACCCTCGGCGCATGGTTCCACGGGGACGCGACGACCACGCCGCCGCCCGAGCCGCTGGCCCGAGCGGTCGAGGCGACCCGGAACCTCCGACCGCGCCCGACCCTCGTTGCCTCGATCGGCAGTTCCTGGACCGGCGCAACCGCGAAGAACGGTGTCCGCGGCGGCATCGCCAGCCTTCGGCCGGCCCTCGTCGTCGCGCTCGTCGCGCTCCTCGCCCTTGCACTCGCAGGTGGTGCGGTGCTGGTCGGCAGCCGACTGTTGCCTCCCCGGCCCACTTCGCACGTCTACCTCAACGAGCTCGTGACGGCGCCCGACCTGCCCAGCCCGATGGGTGCGCCGACGCTCGTGACGCTCCTGGACGGCCGCGTGCTCGTCATCGGCAACGACGAGGGCGGCGGCAACTCCGCGACGTCCGAGTATCTGTTCGACCCGGAGACCGGCGTCGCCCTCCCTGCCGGGCCGATTGCGGCGGCCGGAACCGTCAGCACGGCCGTTCGCCTGCGGGACGGACGGGTCCTCCTCATCGGCGATGGCGGTGCCCAGATCTTCGATCCGACGTCCCTGCGTTTCTCTTCGGTCGGTCCGATGGTCACGGCCCGATCGGGCGGGACGGCGGTCTTGCTGCGCGACGGGCACGTCCTCATCGCCGGCGGCATGCCCCGGGGCGGGACGCCGGGCGTCGATCCCGCGCTCCGGTCGGCCGAGCTATTCGACCCGGAGACCCTGACGTTCTCCCCGACCGGGCCGATCGGGACCCCGACGGGTGGCGGCCCCATGGTGGCCCTGCCGGATGGCCGCGTGTTCATGGCGACTGACCCGACAGCCGAGATCTACGACCCCGCGACGGGGACCTTCAGTGCCGCCAGTGCGATGTCGGGCGGCGCCGGGCTTCCGATCGCTCTCGCTGATGGCCGAGTCGTCCTCTTCGGCTCCACCGGGCTCTACGACGCGGGCTCGATCACCCTGTGGGACTCGGTCTCGAGGACGTTCTCGACGAGCAGCCTGCCAGAACCATTGACGGGAGCGACGCTTCTCGACGACGCCCGCATCCTGCTGATCGGTATGTGCCGTGGGGGGCAGACAGGCTGGACAGGCCTCTACGACGCCGCGACGGGGATCACGAACCCGGGCCCGCCGACTCAGGCCTGCCGACCCGCGTCGACCCGGCTCGCTGACGGGCGAGTGCTCATCGTCGGCGGCACGATCACGGGCGACGTCACACCGGTGCCCACGGTCGAGATCTTCCGATGAGCAAGCCGACGTCGGCCGCCCGGATCCGACGTGCGATGTCACACCGACCGGCACGTGAGGAGTCCTGCATGCGTCCCGTTCGCGTCATCGCACTTGGCACCGCCCTGCTCGTCCTCGCGGGATGCAGCGCGAGCGGACCGACAGCTCATCCGGTGCCTCCTGTGTCGGTCGCGACGCCCGCGGGCTCGGACAGCAGTGCGGCCGCGACCATGCCGGCCGCGACCGGCACGCCAACCGATGCGACAACGGCGCCCGCGAGCGACGGTGGCTCGCCGGTCGGGTCGATCGTCTACGAGGGTCCGATCGATGGCGGCGCGGGCATCCGGATCGTCGGAACCGACGGCGCCGGCGACCGCTGGCTGTTCCCGGACGTCAAGCTCCCGAAGGACGGCTGGCAGGTGGAACCGGACTGGAGCCCCGACGGCATGCGGCTTGCGTTCGCGGCGGATGATCCGGCCGACCCGCCCAGCGCCGAGTTCACCCGGGACATCTGGGTCGGCGACGCCGGCGGATCGAGTGCGCGGCGCGTCTTCGACTGCGTGGCGCCCTGCATCGAGGCGAATGACCCCGCCTGGTCGCCGGACGGGCGCAGGCTTGCGTTCGCAACCTGGGGCCCGCAGCCCGCGAGCCTGGCCGTGCTGGACCTCGCCACCGGCTCGTTGTCCTTGATCCTGACCGTCGGTCACGATCCCGATGCGTTCCGCCACCCGCGATGGTCGCCGGACGGACGCCGGATCGTGCTCGAGCACCAGACCTGGACCGGCGGGGCGGAAGACCACATCGTGGACTCCGTCATCGGCAACGTGGACCTGGACGCGAAGGCGCCGGCGTTCAGGCCACTCACGACGCCCGAGATGTGGGCCGCCTACCCCGACTGGCACCCGACCGAGGATCGCATCGTGTTCTCGACGCGCCCGTGGAGCGAGCTCAACGATGGACCGTCGAACCTCTACACCATCCGCCCGGACGGATCGCGGATGAGCGCCATGACCAACTTCTCGAAAGGCCAGAGCCGCGCCGTCCAGCCGACTTGGACCCCAGATGGCAAGCAGGTCATGTTCACCAAGGTCGAAGGTACGGGCTTCGGCAACCCGACGATGGCCGTCATCGACGCCGATGGCACGGGGCTCGGTCCGGCGACCGGCGCCGCCTGGCTCTTCGGTACGCATCCGCGGCTGCGCCCGACACCCTGAAGGTTTCGCTGGCGGCGTCCGCCCTGCGATAGCACAGCATCCAGCCATTGGAGGAGTCCTGCATGCGTCCCGTTCGCGTCATCGCACTTGGCACCGCCCTTCTCGTCCTCGCGGGATGCAGTGCGAGCGGACCGACAGCTTCTCCCGTGACTCCTGGAGTCGCCGCGACGCCCGCTGCCTCGCAGAACGGCGCGGCTCCCACAGGGCCCGCTGCGACCAGCACACCACCTGGCGGCACGACATCGCTCATGAGTACCGGAGGCTCGCCTCGCGGGCCGATCGTCTACGAGGGTCCGATCGATGGCGGCCAAGGCATCCGGATCGTTGGGACCGACGGCACCGGCGACCACTGGCTGTTCCCGGACGTCAAGCTTCCGAAGGGCGGCTGGCAGGTGCACCCGGACTGGAGCCCCGACGGCACGCGACTCGCGTTCGCGGCGGATGATCCGGTGGTCGCACCCGGCGCCGAGTTCACCCGCGACCTGTGGGTGGGCGACGCCGACGGAGCCAACGCGCGGCGCGTCTTCGACTGCGTGGCGCCCTGCTTCGTTGCGGACGACCCCGCCTGGTCACCGGACGGGCGGACGCTCGCGTTCGTCACGTGGGGAGGGCCGAACCCGGCCACACTTTCCCTGCTCGACCTCGGGGCCGGGGCCGTCACCACGATCGTGACCGAGCAGAATCCCAGCGGGTTCCTGTGGCCGCGCTGGTCGCCGGATGGCCGCCGGATCGTGCTCGAGCACCAGACGTGGACCGGCGGGGCGGACGAACACATCGTGGACTCGACCTTCGGTATCGTGGACCTGGACGCGAAGACGCCGGCGTTCACGCCACTCACGACGCCCGAGATGTGGGCCACCTACCCCGACTGGCACCCGGCCCGCAACCTGATCGTCTTCTCCACGCGCCCGTGGCGCGACCTCGACGATGGACCGTCGAACCTGTACTCGATCACGCCGGATGGGGCGGGCCTGGCAGCCCTCACCGACTTCGGCCCCGGCGAGACCCGCGCCGTCCAGCCGACCTGGCTCCCGGATGGCTCCGGGGTCATCTTCACCGCCGTCGAGCCGTTCGGTTCCGCCGATCCGACGATGATGGCCGTCATCGACGCCGACGGCAGCGGGCTGCGGCCCGCCACGGCGCTCGCTGGGCTGTTCGGCACCCATCCGCGGCTTCGCCCGACACCCTGATCCATGCTTGCGTGGATATCGATGGCGGATCACCACTGGCCTCGAGGTGTAGCACCGCAGGCGAATAGACCGCGCAGACGACCCCGTCAACGATTCGGGGGTGAAGCTATGCACGGTCTGTGGTGTCATCACCAGCCGCGCAGGTAGTCGCTGTACCGAGCACGCCCGCCAGTCCAACCGCAGCAGGCACAACGCCCTCTACAGCACGCGGGCCTGGCAGCGACTCAGCGCTCGCGTGCTGCGCGCGTGGCGCGGCGAGCACGGCAGTTGGTGCCCTGGCTACAAGCGCCCTGCTCACCCGGCCGCCGACCTGACCGTCGACCACGTCGTGCCGCTCGCGGCTGGCGGTGCGCCCTACGACATCGGCAACACCGCGGTGCTGTGCCGATCGTGCAACTCGACGAAGGGTGCATCGACTCACCGGGGCGGGGTAGCCCATGTGAACGCGCGCTTGCACCCCGACCGCGCCCCGCCGCACCGATCCGATCGCCGCCGCGCTGGCGTTCGCGATCCGGGAGGCCGCACGGCTCGAGGCGGAGCGGGTGGCCTTGCCTGTGGCGCCGAGCAGAGGGAATGTGGTCGCCATGAAGAAGCGCGAGGCCGATGCGGCATGACCGTCCGTGCCCTGCCCCGCTCACTCGAGGACCTCCGCGGCCGCCGTGCCGCGCGCTGGATCCGTGAGTCGACGGCAGGCCAGGCGGACAACTTCGGGCCCGACGCGCAGCTCGAGCAATAGACCCGCGCCATCGAGCGCTGGGGCCTGCTCGACACGGGCGGGGCGTGGCAGGTCGCGCACTCCGGGCGGACGATCGCCGCCACCGGGCAATGGGCCGAGATGCTCGCCGGCGCCGGCGAGGACTGGGAGGTCCTCGTCGTCGGGTACGTGTCCCGGTTCGCCCGCGACCTGCGGACGGCGGTCAACGCCCGCCACGACCTCCACGCCCGGGGTGCGGTGATCCTGTTCGCCGACGAGCGGGTCCTGTCCTCCGACGAGGACGAGTGGGAGCGCTGGGCCCGGGAAGCGGTCGAAGCCGAGGCGTACAGCCGGCGCCTCGCGAAGCGGATCCGGGAGGGCTACGCCGCGAAACGCCGGAGGCTCGGCGTCCCGGGCGGCAACCGGGCGCCGTTCGGAACGGTGCGGGATGGCCGGATCATCACCGTCGATGAGGTAGACATGGCCGTCGTCCGCCGGGTGTACGAGCTCGCGGCGGGCGGCCGCACGGATCGCGAGGTCGGCGCTGCGACCGGGCTCGCCCTCAAGCATGTCGCCGAGGTGCTGACCAACCCGTTCTACGCTGGCCGCTTGTGGTCGGGCGAGCCGTCCGCCCTCGGCGCGCTCGTGGATCCTGCGACCTGGGAGCACGTCCAATCGCTGCGGGCCCGGTACAGCCGCCGGCATCGCGGCGGGGTCAACCGCCGCCAGTACGGGCTCGGCGGCCTGCTCGCCTGCGCCGCCTGCGGCCGCCGCCTGACCGGGCACGTCGGACGCTACCGGCACACCGACGCCTGCGAGGCATTCCGGGCCGCCGTCCCGTGCCGGGTCCAGCGCGACGGCAAGACGCTCGACCCGCGTGTCCGGGGCGAGTCGTACAAGGTCGAGGTGTACGAGGACGCGATCCGGCGGGCCTTCGAGCACGTCGCAGTCTCGTCAACGCTCAAGGCCAGCACCGTGGCGATCGCCAGGCGGCGGGAGCTCGACAGCGGCGATGACCTCGCCCTGGCGAGGATCAGCCGGGAGCGTGACCGGGCGGCGCTGCGCTTCGCGAAGGATCGCGACCTCGGGCAGCTCGAGGCAACGATGGCGCGACTCGACGCCGAGGCACAGGCGGCGGTGGTCCGGCCGTCACGCATCCCGACCGCCGCCGAGGCGCGCGCCTACCTGGAGTCGTTACCGGACCTGTGGGCGAAGACCTCGGACGCGGGCCGAAAGGCGATCGCGGAGGCCGTGTTCGAGCGGATCGATGTCCTGGGGGCGACCGACTACACGTTCACCCTGACCGCTCACGCGAAGGCGCGGGGTTGGGACGCGGCCTTCGGAGCCGGCGTCGCCGCCGTCAAAGAAGGTCGTTCTGGTCGGGGCGAGAGTGTCCGAGTTCACGCAGCATATGCGTCAGGTGATGCGAGTCAGATGAGTCGCGACATGCGTGACAGTCGAGCCCATGTCGAAGCATCGGGTGGCCTGTCCTCAAGGTCGTCTCCAAGCAGCTGTCGATCGCCGCCGCCGCAGCCAAGGGTCCAGGATCAGCCGGCAACAGCTCACGCGTCTGGTCCGCCGCTATCGCGACGGTGGGCTGGACGCGCTCGAGCCTCGCTCCCGCCGACCGCTGACCCAGCCCAAGGCCGGACGCCGACGCCGATCCGGGCGCGGATCGTCGCCTGCGCACCGAGCTCGCCGCCGGGGTCTTGGCGCGGGGCCGGTCGCCATCGCCTGGCACCTCGGCCGCGAGGGCCAGCCGGTCCCGTCGACCTGACCGTCCGGCGGGTGCTCCACGCCGCCGGGCTGGTGGACGCCGGAGCCGCGCAGAGCGCCCGCGCAGCTCGTGGCACCGCTTCGAGGCCGCGGCGCCCAACGAGTGCTGGCAGTGGATTCGCCCACTGGCGCCTGGCCGACGGGAGCGAGGTCGAGATCTGCGCCTGGCTCGACGACCACTCCCGCTACCTGCTCGCCTGCGCCGCCTCCGGCGGGTCGGCGGCGACGACGTGGTGGCCACGTTCAGCGCGGCCGGCGACGCCCCACGGTTGGCCGCCGCCGCGCTCGCCAACGGCGCGGTCTACACCTCCCGTTCGCCGGCGGTCGCACCGGTTTCGAGTACCTGTTCGCCTACCTCGGCGTCCGGCAGAGACGGGGCACCGGGCCACCCCAGCCCAGGGCAAGATCGAGCGCTTCCACCAGACCCTGAAGCGATGGCTCGGGCAGCGCCGGCGGCACGGACGAGGCGCCGGACTCCAGGCCAGCTCGACGCCTTCCGCGACGCCTACAACGAGCTGCGGCCGCACCGGGCGACCCGGCGTGCACCCCCAGGGCGAGGCCTACCGGGCGACGCCCGGGCCACACATGCCGTCGGTCGCGGCGCACCCGGCCACTTCCGCCTGCGCTACGACATCACCGACGGCAGAAGGGCGCGATGACCCTGCGACGGGCCGGTCGCCTCTATCACCTCAAGGTCGGGGCCACCTACGCCCGACAACGCGTCCTGGCTATCGTCGATGAGGCCGAGTCACGCAGTCATCGGCGCTCGACACCGGCGAGATCCTCTCGACCCGCCGCATCGAGCCCGCCAAGGGTTACTGGCGCAACACGCGACGAGACCCCGGCCGTTGGCCGGGGTCTCAGGCGACACAGAGATCACAGTGACTCGGATGTCCCGACTCATGTGACTCACATGTCGCGACTCAAG
>CAWAKU010000003.1:0-83165 GCA_963782715.1 uncultured Chloroflexia bacterium | reverse complement strand
AGGCGGTCGCGAGCCGCGGAGTGTGGCGGATGAGCGCTGGTGCCCAGCGCCGAAGGGCCCGGCTCGTGAGCTTCGGGCGACTGTCGCGGGTATTCGACGGCATGGCTGTTCCTCTGGCGGTGCGGTCGTGGGCCGCCGTCCATCTGACAGACGACACGGGCACGCGGATGGATACCCGCTTCTGCCGGCTGATCGGATCGCGGTATCCATCTCGGCCCGGTTCTCGTCCATCAGATGGAACGGGCAAACCCCCGTCGACATCACGAGGCCATCGACATGAAGTTCTCAGCCAATGAATCGCCTGCAGACCGGATCATCAGGATCGTGGTCGGACTCGGGCTCGTCGGACTCGCCGTCACGGGCGCCGTGACCGCCCCGTTGCTCTACGTCGTTTGGGTCATCGCCACGGTCGCCCTCGTGACGGGTATCGTTGGGTTCTGCCCGCTGTACGCCCTGTTCCACGTCGGCACGAAGCGAGCCGCGCATTGATCGGACGACTCCTCCGTGCATGAGAGCGATCGGCGTCCCCGAAGCAACGCCGATGGTTGACGCATCCGAGACGGATGCATTCGCGGCATCACTCGTCGGCGAACTGCCGCGCCTCGTCCGACTCGCGACTCGGCTCGTTCGCGACGCGGCACAGGCCGAGGACTGCGCCCAGGAGACGATCGTCGGAGCGTGGCGACGCCGTGACCAGCTTCGCGATCCTGCTGCGCTCTCGGCCTGGCTTCGACGAAGTCTGGTCAACCGCATCATCGACAGGTCTCGGGTCCATCGCGACGAGCTCGACATCGAGGCCGTCGAGACCGACTGGCGAGACGACCGCTACTCGGTCGCACCCGACCGGGTCCTGGAGCGAGCTGAGCTGCGCGACGAACTCGAGGATGCGCTGGCGCGTCTGCCGGTCATCTACCGGGTGCCGGTCGTCCTTCACGACGTCGTCGGCTGGACCGCCGTGGAGATCGCCCGGGCGATGGACGCCGGACTGCCCGCGACGAAGCAACGACTGCGAAGGGGACGGATGATGCTGGTCAGCGCCCTTGCCGAGGGTGACGAGCGACGGCAGGCGAGTCTCGCCCAACCGCTCCGCTGCTGGAAGGCGCGCCGCCACGTCTCGGCATACCTCGATGACGAGCTCGATGCGAACACGCGCCTCGTCGGTCGAAGCGCACCTTGAGACATGTCCGACCTGCCCGCCCCTGTATGCCGGTCTGGTCGGCGTCACGGCCAGCCTGGGCGGCCTGCGCGACCCCGATACCGTCGTCGAGGACGCGATCGCTGCGCGGATCCGAGAGCACCTCGACGAGCAGCCAGGACGGTCACGGTCGTGAGCCAGCAGATCGGCGAGGCCGATCCGACCCGTGAGGAGATCTGGGACGCGCGGCACGCTGCCCAAGGCCCGATCGAGTCCGCAGACGCCGATCCGACGCTGGTCGAGGAAGTCGCCTCCATGACGCCGGGCATCGCACTGGATCTTGGCGCCGGCGATGGCCGCAACGCAGTCTGGCTGGCCGGACACGGCTGGCGCGTGAGCGCTGTCGACTTCTCCGCAGTTGCCATCGACCGCGGGCAGGCATCGGCGGCCGCGGCGGACGTGACGATCGATTGGCATCGCGAGGATCTCCTGGCCTGGACGCCACCCGCAGAGGCTTTCGACCTCGTCGTGCTCTTCTTCATCCACCTACCCCAGGACGAACGGCGAGGGGTCTACGCGAGGGCTGCATCGGCCGTGAAGCCCGGTGGGACGCTCCTCGTGGTCGGACACGACCGCTCGAACCTGCGTGATGGATCCGGCGGTCCGAAAGACCCGGATGTGCTCCTCACCCCCACAGACATCGTCCGCGACCTGCCGGCGGGCTTCAGTGTCATGCGGGCCGAAACCGTCCGTCGCCCGGGTGTTCCCGCGCCGGCGCCGATCGACGCGATCGTCCGCGCCGTCCGCTCGGAGATCGAAATCGTTCAGGAGACGACCTGAGCCATCCACCAATCACCCATATCGGCGTCGTCCCCGCCGCTGTGACCATCAGACCTAGCAGCGCTGGAGACGACCATGACCGCCAAGACCGCCACCATCACCCTCGAGGGAGAGGGTCTCCGTTTCGTCGCCGAGTCCGGTAGCGGGCATGCCCTCGTCCTCGACGACGGTCGGGGCGACACGGGCATGCGCCCCGCGGAGCTGATCCCGATGGCGATCGCGGGCTGCACGGCGATGGATGTCATCTCCATCCTTCGCAAGAAGCGCCAGCTCGTGACCGGCTATCGCGTGCTGGCCAGCGGCACCCAACAGGACGACCATCCGAACGCCTTCACCCGGATCGACGTCCTCCACGTCGTCGATGGTGAGTCGATCGACATCGAAGCGGTCCGGCGGGCCATCGAGCTGTCCGCGACGAAGTACTGCTCGGTCGGCGCGACGCTGTCGAGTGGTCTGACCGAGGTCCACCACCGGTTCGTCATTCGATGTGGCGACGGCGAAGAGCGGGCGGAGGAAGTCATCGTGACGGGACCCCACGAGTCGATCGGGCCGGCCGTGCGCCTGGCCTCATCAACCGCTTCGGGCGCTGTCTGAGTCCGGCTCGGGCTGTGCCGCTGATCCACGAGAGGAGCCCCGTGCCCCATGACGAAGACCCGTTCCAGCCCCGCCTCCACGAACAGCCGCTCACCCAGGCGGCAGCATGATCCCGCGCGTTCGGGCGCCCGACTGACCGGGCGTCAGTGGGCGATCGCTGCCTCCGGGATCGCCCTCCTCCTCGTCGCGGTCGTCGTCGGCTGGAGCGTTGCGTCGACGAGCGTCCGAGTTCCCGGGAACGCGTCCGACGGGACGGTCGTCCAGGGTGTCGGCGGACACTGGACGAACGTCACGCCGGCGAAACTGACGTCGATGCTCGCGGCCAAGGACTTCACCCTGCTCAACGTGAAGACACCGTATGTCGGGGAGATCCGCGGGACCGATCTCTACGTCCCATACACGGACCTTGCGGCGCGTGCCGCGGAGCTGCCGACCGACAAGGCGGCCAAGATCGTCGTCTACTGCAGGTCTGGCAACGAGAGTGCGATCGCGGCACAGAGCCTCCTGGACCTGGGTTACACGAACATCGACAACCTCGACGGTGGGATGACCGCCTGGACCGCCGGCGGCGGGACGCTGGTCCGGCTCGCTCGCTGAAGCAGCCGCTCCGGCCGGTCAGCTGGGGGCTGAGACCGATCCGACGTGTCGCCAACGGCCGACGGACCGTGGCTCCCGCCGACTACGCAACCCCAAGCCAGGCGGCAACCTGCTCGCGTGTCGGGACGCGCCCGGCGAGGACGACCGTGCCGTCGATCACGAGACCCGGCGTCGACAGCACACCACGCGAGGCGATCTCGGCGTAGTCGGTGACGTGCGTGATCTCAGCCGTGATGCCGGCATCGTCCACCACCTCGCGGACGACCTTCTCGGTGTACTGGCACTTCTGGCAACCGGGACCAAGGACTTCGATGACGTGCACGGGAGACTCCCTTCAGGACAGGAACAGGTTGAAGCCGTAGCCGACCAGGAGGATCCCGGCGCCCACGATGGACACGAAGGCCACGATGAGCCGCGGCTTCATGACCTTGCGCAGGATCACCATCTCGGGGATCGAGAGGGCGGTGATGGCCATCATGAAGGCGAGCGCCGAGCCGACCGGGAGCCCCTTGGCCAGGAGCGCCTCGATGATCGGGATCGTGCCCGCGGCGTTGCTATAGAGCGGGATGCCGAGGATGACCAGCGCCGGCACGGCGAGCGGGTTCTCACGTCCGCCGACTGAGACCACGAGATCCGTCGGGACGAAGCCGTGGATCAGCGCCCCGATGGCGATCCCTGCGATGACGTACGGCAGGACCCGGCGAACGATGTCCTGCGTCGAGCGCCACGCGTCGCGAATGCGCTCCTCGAGCGTCGGCTGCACCTCGGCGATCGTCCCCGACGCATGGATCTGCCAGACGTAGTCCTCGACATAGCGCTCGAGGTGCAGCCGACCGATGACGAGGCCGGCGACGATCGCGACCGTCAGACCCGCTGCCATGTACGCGATCGCGATGCCCGGGCCAAACAGGCCCCACAGCAGGACGATCGCGACCTCGTTGACCATCGGCGAGGCGACGAGGAAGGCGAACGTCACGCCCAGCGGGACGCCGACCTCCACGAAGCCGATGAACAAGGGCACCGCAGAGCAGGAGCAGAACGGGGTGATGATCCCGAAGCCCGCAGCCGCCATCGTGCCCGGCAGGACACCACGACCAGCAAGGGTCTTCCGGACGCGCTCAGGTGACACGAACGAGCGAAGGAAGGAGACCAGGGTGACGATGCCGGTCAGGAGCAGCAGGACCTTGGGCACGTCGTACAGGAAGAAGGCGATCGAGTCTCCAGCCTGCGAGCCTCGCTCAAGGCCCAGTGCGCCGTAGGAAGCCCATTCCGAGGCCGGCAAGGCGAGGAACCACGCCACGATCCAGAGGACCGTCCCGGCGGCGACCGCGAGCCCGATCGGTGGGTGAGTCCGCCGAAGGGTCGCTGTGGTCATCGCAGGACGTCGACGAGGGCGGCACGGGCCTTGGCGACGGCAACCTCGTCGCGCTCGTAGTAGAGGTAGCGCCCGTTGGCGTCGTGCCGGCTCGCGCGGACGAGACCGGCCTCGCGAAGGCGCGCCAGGTGATTGCTGACGTTGTTGTCGCGGGCGCCGAACGCCGCCGCCATCTCGCACACGCAGTGCGGCCCGTCGGCCAGGATCCGAAGGATGCCAGCCCGGATGGGGTCGGCGAGGATCGCGGCCGTCGCAGCGGCGTCGGTCACGTCGGGGGCGGTCAGATCGAGGCGCGGCGCGGGGAGCATCGGCAGGGTCTGGCTCATGCCCCCAACATCACACTGAACACTGAGATGTCACAGATGCCGAGGGTCACCGATCGCGGGCCGATCGGCCCCTTCGGGATCGACGGCGGCTACCCTCGGATGTGACCACCACCAGGAGGAGCCAGGAGTCATGCCAGCTGTCGTTCTCATCGCGATCATCGGACTGATCGGCGGGGTGCTTTCCGGCCTCTTCGGGATCGGGGGCGGGCTCGTGATCGTCCCTGCCCTCGTCCTCGTGGCGGGCTTCCCGATCGCAACGGCGGCCGGCACATCGCTGGCGGCGCTCCTTCTGCCCGTCGGCCTCTTCGGGGCGCTCGAGTACTACCGCGCGGGCAACGTCGATGTCCGGGCGGCGGCGGTCATCGCTGTCGGCCTCCTTGTGGGCGCCTACTTCGGTGCGCGGCTGGGTACGTCGCTCCCGCCGGAGGTCGTGCAGCGAGCCTTTGGCATCTTCCTGCTGGTTGTGGGAGCACGACTCGCGCTTTTCAGTTGACACACGCGCCGTCCGGCAGAGCGGCCGGGCGACGTCGTCGAGCAAGGCGTCAACGAAGGCCGACGAGCGAACGATGCGAAACTTGGCGTCGTGATCGACCTGACCCCCTCACCGATCGCCTTCGCCATCGGGCCGCTCACGGTCCACTGGTACGGCATCGCCTATGCGGTGGGTTTGGCGGCTGCCTATCTCGTCATCGCTCACGAGGCACGCTGGCGCGGGCTTGACGTCCGGATCCTGCCGAACGCGATGATCGTCGTCGCGATCGCCGCGCTCATCGGCGGCCGCCTGTACCACGTGATCGACCAATGGCAGCTCTATAAGGACGATCCGCTCAAGATCGTGTTGCCGCCCTATTCGGGTCTCGGCGTCTATGGCGGCATCATCGCCGGCACCGTCGCTGCCGTGCTCTACGCGCGGTGGAAGCATCAACCGTTCCTCCGCTGGGCCGATGCCGTCGCGCCCGGCCTGTTCGTCATGCAGGCCGTCGCTCGGTGGGGGAACTTCTTCAACCAGGAGCTGTACGGCGCGCCGACGAACCTGCCGTGGGGGATCGCCATCGAGTGCCAGTACCGGACCCAGGGGTATGCCTGTCCGCCCGGCTCCGATCCAACGGCCACGCTCGGCCAGCATTTCCAGCCGATGTTCCTGTACGAGTCGCTGTCCGGACTGCTCGGTGCCATCTTCCTGATCTGGCTTGCCCGACGCTTCGCGGGCCGCCTGAAGCCGGGCGACCTGCTCCTCGTGTTCTTCATCTGGTACGGCAGCGTCCGGTTCGTCGTCGAGTCGCTCAAGGCCGACAACTGGCTCTTCTTCGGTGTCCCGACCGCACAGATCGTGGCTGCTGTCACGGTCCTCGGTTCGGCGGTCATCCTGCTCGTCCGACATGCTCGGTCCGCGCGGATCGACTCCGCCGGTTCAGTGGCGGATCCGCTCCGAAGATAGGACTCATGCTTGGCTTCATGCGTGCATCGCCGGGCGGCGAAGGACGGCTGGTAGACTTCAAGCGTCGGGCGGGAGTAGCTCAGTTGGCAGAGCGGCAGCCTTCCAAGCTGCATGTCGCGAGTTCGAACCTCGTCTCCCGCTCCACCATCCCTTGGCGCCAGGCGCCGACACCTGCCAGATATGCGTCGGTGGACTCGTAGGCGAGCCCCGTGAGGACTCACGGACCGACAGGCATCGGATCCACGCTCGGCGGGACGACGTGAAGCCCTAGTTCGAGTGGACGCTGCGTCGATCCGCTCGCCGACGAGTCCACCGGCGGGTGACTGGCAGGGATCGCGACGCCGCCATGACAGATACCCGTGTGGCGGGCGTGGCCCCCGCAGGCATCACATCCGGGCGAGCAACTCGGCCTTCTTGGCCTCGAACTCCTCGGGCGTGATGGCGCCCTTGTCGCGCAGGTCGGCCAGCTGGGCGATCGTCGCTGCGGCCTCGCTCGAGGTCATCGCGGCCGGGGCAGCGGCTGTCGCGACGGGCGAAGCGGCCGCGACGGGCGAAGCTGCCGCGGCCGCAGCTGGAGCCATGCCGCCGTCACGTCGGTCCGCGACCTTCTGGTTCATGACCGCATTCCGGAACTCCATCGGCTTGGTGATGCACACGAACCGGTCCTGACCCGCACTACCCGACTGCGTCAGGAGCATGAGGTCGCCGTAGCCGAGCTTGTCGCCGAGGAACGAGATGCTCGACTTCACATCACTGAGCGACGACAGCAGTGTCGTCGAGCTGCGCTTGGAGGCGAGACCCTCCTCACGCAGGACGCGCATGTTCGTGACCGCGAACTCGGCCGTCCTCCACTCGACGATGTTGTAGACGATCCAGCCGAGGCCGACGAGGAAGAGCCCGAGGGCGATGAGGTCGAGCAGCCCACCGATCGTCCCGAACAGACCGTCGCCGCTTGGCGAGATCCAGCGGATGAAGCCGGCCCCCAGGATCAACAGGCCCGCCACGAGCGACGCCCGGATCGGGGCCATCCAGTGCTTCTTCGACTCGAACATCACCTTCTCGTCGGCGATGAGGTTGTCCGTGACCGCCATGTGCGTGCTCTCCTCAGTGGTAGGCGACCATCGTACGCGGCGCGAGGTGACGTCGGACGGTCGCGGGCCTGTTTCGGGAACCTCGGCTATCGTCGCCGAGTGACCGAGCCGCATGACGCGCCGCCGCCGACCGAGGTCGCCGCCCCGGGGCCGCCCGATGTCGGCCGGATCGTGGACGGTCGCTACCGGCTCGCGGAGGTCATCGGGACCGGCGGGATGGCCACGGTCCATCGCGCCCTGGACACGAAGCTGGGCCGGACGGTGGCCGTCAAGCTGCTTCGCCGCGAGGTCATCGCGGACACCGACATCGCGATGCGCTTCCGACGTGAGGCCCTCGCCGCGACGGTCCTCCGCCACCCCAACATCGTCGCCTGCCTGGAGACCGGCACGGACCGCGGCCAGCCGTACCTGGTCATGGAGCTCATCGAAGGCGAGGACCTTGCCGCACGCCTCCGCCGCGTGGGTCGGCTCGCACCGGCCGAGGCTGCGCGGATCGGGCTGGATGTCGCCCGGGCGCTGAGCGTCGCGCACGTTCGCGGGATCGTCCATCGCGACGTCAAGCCGGGGAACATCCTGCTGGCCCGTGACGGGCGGGCGATGGTGACCGACTTCGGCATCGCCCGGCTGGCCGCCGACGCCGAGGGAGTGGTGCCGGGAACGACGCTCGGGTCGGTCCACTACTTCAGCCCGGAACAGGCGACCGGGGCGACGACGACTCCGGCGTCGGACGTCTACAGCCTGGGCCTGGTCCTCTACGAGTCGTTGACGGGCCGGCGCGCCTGGAGTGGCGAGTCCACGGCGTTGCTCGCGGCGGCCCGGGTCGGCAGCGCGGCGCCGTCGCCACGGGACGTGCGCCCGGAGATCCCCGCCGCGCTGGATGTGGTCGTGCGGCGCGCGCTCGACCCGGATCCCGCCCTCCGCTACGCCAACGGCAGTGCCCTGGCGGCCGCGCTCGAGCCGCTCGTCGCGCGACCCGATCCGGCCAGCTCGACCGCCTCGTACGACACGGCCAGCCTGGTGGCGGCAGCGACCGGCGGGGCTGCGGCAGGCGGAGTCGCCGCCGGCGTCATGGCCGCAGGTCCCGCGGCCGCGGCGATCGCCCGGCCGATGACGCCCCCGCTCCAGCCACCCCAGGCGCGTGACGCCGCATCGGGACATCCCGTCCGACGTCCCTCGCCGGCCATCGCCGGACCGCTCGTCGTGCTCGTGGTGGTGGCCGCGGTCGTCGCCGGCGCCCTGTTCGTCGCGGCCCTGCCCGGACGGAACGACCCGGCCAACATCGCGTTCGCCAGCCCGACGCCGCGGGCCACACGGACGCCGTCGCCGAAACCGACCGTCCGCCCGACGCCACTGCCGACCATCGCCCCGACGCCGGCTCCGGCCAAGCCGACCGCGAAACCCAAGCCGCCCGCCAAGCCCGCGACAGCGTCGGGCGCGAACCTGTGCGATCCCTTCTTCGGCATCGCCTGTGGCCTCGACAAGGGCGCGTACGCCCCGGCGACCTTCGTCCCGGCGATCGCATTCACCCTTGGTGACGGCTGGTCCGTGGCGACATCGAACCCGAATCTCCTCGGCCTGACCCGCGACGCGGGGTCTCTCACGTTCGCCAGTGCCATCGACACCGTGTATCCGAACGGCGAGGCGACGGCGGCACCGGCATCGGCGCGCCTGCTGGTCGAGACGTTCATCGAAACGGACGGGGTCGCCGCGGGCAAACCGGCCGACCGCCGCATCGACAAGCACACTGCGACCTCGGTCAACCTCGCGGCGACGGGGCGCGACCGGATCGCGCTGTTCGGATCTGGCGAGCAGGTCTTCTACCTCGAACCGATCGGGACGACGCGCATCATCGTCATCGACTCCAAGGACGGACCGATCATCCTCGCCATCGAGCCAACGCAGGATTCGGCCATCGAAGCGGTCATCCCGGCCGCCTCGGTGGTCGTCAAGAGCTTCAAGTTCAGGTGATCGGCCGGCGCAACCGACCCATCGTCATCGGGCTCGTCGCAGCTGCCCTCGGCCTGTTCGCGCTCATCGTCGTCCTGGGCAGCGGCCCGTACCCGGCCTGGCTGGCGGCCTGGTCCATCGTCACCTTCGCGGCCTATGCCATCGACAAGGCGCAGGCCCGCCGCGGCGGCTGGCGGATCCCGGAGGTCGTCCTGCACGGTCTCGCGATCGTCGGCGGTGCGATCGGTGGCTTGATCGGGCTCACCGTGCTCCACCACAAGACACGCCACCCCGTCTTCCCGCTTGTCCTCGCGGTCGCGCTGACGGTCCAAGTCGCGATCGGCGTCGCCATCGACTGGTAACGAAGGTCCGCCCCGGGTACCCTTCCCCGGGCATGTCGCTCATCTCGCTCGATGCCCTGACCAAGCACTATCCCCGCGGCGTCATCGCCCTCGACGGTCTCACCCTCGACCTCGAACCGGGGATCATCGGGCTCGTCGGCGCCAATGGCGCGGGCAAGAGCACGCTCATCAAGATCCTCCTCGGGCTGCTCGAGCCGACATCGGGCGAGGCGACGGTCATGGACCTCGACGTCCGGACCGAGGGGACGACGATCCGCCAGTTCGTCGGCTACATGCCCGAGTACGACTGCCTCCCGCCCGACACGTCGGCGACCGACTTCGTGACGCACATGGCGCGGATGTCCGGCCTGCCGAGCACGGCCGCGCGCGAACGGACGGCCGAGGTCCTCCGGCACGTCGGCCTGTACGAGGAGCGCTACCGCGCGATCGGCGGCTATTCGACCGGCATGAAGCAGCGGGTCAAGCTCGCCCAGGCGCTCGTCCACGATCCGCGCCTGCTGCTGCTCGACGAGCCGACGAACGGGCTCGATCCGGCGGGTCGCGACGAGATGCTCGCGCTGGTCCGTCGGACTGGCACCGAGTTCGGCATCGCGGTCGTCGTCGCCAGCCACCTGCTCGGCGAGATCGAGCGGGTGTGCGACTTCCTTGTCGCCATCGATGCCGGACGGCTGCTGCGCGCCGCGCCGCTGGGTGCCTTCACCGAGCGGACGGGCGTCCTCGCGGTCGAGGTCGAGGAGGGGGAGGCGGCCCTCACCGCTGCGCTCATCGCTCGCGGTCTGCACGCCGTCGCAGATGGCCGGACGGTCCTCCTCGAGGTCACCGAGGACCGCCAGTACGACCTGGTCCGCGACGCGGTCGCCGATCTCGGCCTGCCCCTCGTCCGCATGGAGCAGCGCCGCCAGAGTCTCGAGGACCTGTTCCGCGACGACGTCCCGCCGCCACCACCACCATCCGCCCCGGTCGGCGGCGGGGGAGTGTCGGCATGACCGCGAGCGGGCCCGGCGGCAACATCTACGATCTCGGCTACCAGTCCTACACGGGGCCACGACTCGGTCGCCGGAGCGCCGTCCAGGCGCTGTTCAGCCAGTCGATCCGGGCGTGCTACGGGATCGGCCGCGGCGGCCGGGCCAAGATCGCGCCATTCGTCCTGGGCGCGATCGCAATCCTGCCGGCCATCCTGGCCGTCGGCATCGCGGCGATCGCCGCCCAGGCCGGCCCGGCCGGCGGCGCGATCGGGGAGGCCTCGCCGATCCGCTACGACTCCTACCAGGGGCTCGTCGGCATCGTGATCATGTTGTTCTGCGCCGCGCAAGGGCCGGAGCTGTTCGGGCGCGATCAGCGCTACGGGGTCCTGCCGCTCTACTTCTCGCGCGTGCTCACGCGATCGGACTACGCGCTGGCCAAGGTCCTCGGGCTGATGGTCTCGCTGTTCGCCGTGGCCGTGACCCCGTATCTCATCCTGTTCATCGGTCGCGTCTTCGTGGCGCCCGATCCAGCCACAGGTCTCGCCGACGAGATCTCCGCGGTCCCGAGGTTCGTGCTCCAGGCCGCGCTGGTGGCCGGTCTGCTGGGTGGCCTCGCCGCGCTCATCTCGGCCTGGACGCCGCGCCGAGCGTATGCCACGGCGACGATCATCGCGGTCTTCATCATCCCGCCGATCATCGTCGCGATCATCGCGACCCAGACCAACCACGACCTTGCCCGCGTCCTCGTCCTGTTCAGCCCGGGCGACGTTCTCGACGGCACGAATGCGGCGATCTTCGGGTCGATCTCCGCCAGCGCGGTGGCCCAGGTGGATCTCCCCGGCTGGGCGTACCTGGCTGCCGCGGCCATCGGCATCGCGGTCTCGATCGGGCTCACGATCCGGCGCTACCTGCGGATCGCGACATGACGACGGAGATGACCCCGCCAGCGACGCCGGCTCTTGAGGTCGATCACGTCTCGCGCTGGTACGGCAACGTCGTCGCCGTCAACGACATCTCGTTCGGCCTGGGCGCCGGCGTGACCGGCCTGCTCGGCCCGAATGGGGCGGGCAAGTCGACGCTCCTCCATCTCATGGCAGGCCTGCTCGCACCATCGGCCGGCCGTGTGCTGGTCGAAGGTGTCAGCGCGTGGCGCCGGCCGGAGATGTACCGCAACCTCGGGCTCGTCCCTGAACGCGAATCGGTCCACTCGTTCCTGACCGGTCGCGAGTTCGCCCGGCTCAACGCGCGACTCCAGGGCGTCGCCGATCCGGACGGCGCCGCGGCGAAGGCCATCGCGACGGTGGACCTGACCGATGCCGCGGACCGGCCGATCGGCACGTACTCCAAGGGCATGCGCCAGCGGGCCAAGCTGGCCGGCGCGCTCGTCCACGAGCCGCGCATCCTGCTCCTCGACGAGCCGTTCAACGGGATGGACCCGCGCCAGCGGCTGCACATGATGTCGCTCCTCCGCTCGATGGCGGCCGAGGGCCGGACCATCCTGTTCTCGTCGCACATCCTCGAAGAGGTCGAGCGACTGGCCGACTCGGTCCTCGTCGTCTACGCCGGGCGTCTCGCCGCGGCCGGCGACTTCCGCTCGATCCGGCGGCTGATGACCGATCGGCCGCACACCTTCACGGTCCGTTCCTCGGACGACCGGCGTCTGGCGGCAGCACTGATGGCCGACACCTCGGTCTTCGGCGCGGAGCTGGTGGCGGGCCACGTCGCGATCCGCACGGCCGACTACGACGCCTTCACCCGGGCCTTGCCGACCGTCGCCCGCGCCGCCGCCGTGACGCTGTTCGAGGTCCGCCCGACCGACGACTCGCTCGAAAGCGTCTTCTCCTACCTGGTGCGGCGATGAGCGTCATGGCCCCGCTCATCGAGGTCACACTGCGTGGGCTTCTCGGCCGGCGGCGGACGATCCTGCTCGCCCTGCTGGCCGGGCTGCCGGTCCTGATCGCCCTGCTCATCAAGGTCAGCGGCGGGCGACCCGACGCGGACCGGATCCTCGACACGCTGGTCGTGCGGACGGTGATGCCGCTCGTGGCGCTCATCATCGGGACCGCGGCCATCGGCTCCGAGATCGACGATGGGACCGCGGTCTACCTGATCATCAAACCGATCCCGCGCTGGCGGATCGCGCTGTCGAAGATCCTCGTGGCGGCCGGGCTGACGGCGGCCATGGTCGTCCCGGCAGTGATCCTCACGGGGCTGCTGCTCGGCAGCAGGAACGACACGGCGACGACGCTGGTCGGGTTCACCGTCGCGTGCCTGGTCGGGGGCAGCGCCTACGCCGCGGCATTCGTCACCCTCAGCCTGTTCACGTCGCGGGCGTTGCTGCTCGGCTTGGCCTACGTGCTCATCTGGGAGGGCGTCCTGTCCGGGCTGCTCGAGGGGACCAAGTTCCTGTCCATCCGGCAGGCCACCCTCGGGCTGGCATCCGCGCTTGGCGTGCATGTGCCGGGCGATCCCCTGGCGGCCGGGGTCAGCGTGCTGGTCCTCGTCGTCGTCCTCGTCGGGGCGTTCGCGCTCGCGACCTGGCGCCTCACACGTTTCGAGATCCGGGGAGGGGACTGACCCGGATCGGGGTGCTTGACCGTTGTCGGACGGTTCGCTAGAGTCCGCATGACAAGCGACCTTGAATGACGGACTCATGCAGGCTTGCTGCGTTCGTTCGCCGGGGCCGCAGCCAGCAGACCCCGGGAGGCCCTCGCCCGTGACCGCCGCGTTCCATGTCGCCCGCGTCGCCGCCATCGGAGGCCTCGCCCTGGGGATCGCGCTCGTGGCGACAGCCTGTACGGCGCAGCGGCCCGCCGGGCCACCGGCCAGCATCCCCGCCGATGCCGTGCGCATCGACGCCAGCGAGTACAAGTTCGCGCCGGCGGTGCTGTCGATCAAGGCGGGGGAATCGACATTCGCGGTGACCAACGCCGGGACGACCACCCACGAGTTCGAGGTCACGCAGGGCGACACCGTCGTCGATGAGGTCGAGGGCATCGCTCCGGGGTCGACCAAGCAGCTCACGGTGACGCTCGCACCGGGCACCTACGCGTACGTCTGCAAGCTCGCTGCCCATGACACGCTCGGCATGAAGGGCACGATCACGGTCTCGGCCGACTGATGGACGTCGGCGCCTTCACCAGCGGCCTGCTGACCGGTCTGCGCGAAGGCGTCGAGGCCGCCCTGATCCTGGCCATCATCTGCGCCTACCTCGCGCGGACCGACAACGCGCGCCACATCCCGAAGATCTTCCTTGGGGCGGGCCTGGCGGTCCTGCTGAGCGTCGCGCTCGGGGTCGGGATCTACCTGACGGTCGGCAGCTTCCAGGAGCCGTACGAACAGCTGTTCGAGGCGGCCACGCTGATCCTGGCGGCCGGAGTCGTGACCTGGATGCTGTTCTGGATGCGCCGCCAGGCACGGAACGTCCGGGGCGAGCTCCAGGCCGCCGTGGACCGTGCCCTGAACGACGGCTCGGCGGTCGCGCTGGCGTTCCTCGCCTTCGTCGCCGTCATCCGGGAGGGCGTCGAGACGTCGCTCTTCCTCGTCGGCCAGGCCGCATCGGTCAGCGCCGAGGGCGGCCAGGTCTGGGTCGTCGTCGGGGCCGTCGTCGGCTTGCTCATCGCCGCCGTGCTCGGGGTCGGCTTCTATCACGGGTCGCGCCGGCTCAACCTCGCCAGCTTCTTCCGCTGGACCGGTGTCGCGCTCGTGTTCATCGCCGCCGGGCTGCTCAGCCACGCCGTCCACGAGCTGATCGAGATCGGCGTCATCACCGTCGGGACGCAGACGCTGTTCGACCTGTCGGCCGTCCTGCCGCAGGACCCCGAGGGCGGCAGTCTGCTCGGCCAGTTCCTCGCCGCGCTGTTCGGCTACACCTCGACGCCGGAGGTCACCACGTTCGTCGTCTGGCTGACCTATGTGGTGGTGGTGTTGACCCTGTTCCTGCGGCCGGTCAAGCGGGTCGTGGCGCCGGCCCCGCCGTCGACGGAGCCGGCCAAGGGCTGAGCCCGGGTCAGAACGGGAGGACGGCCCCGAGGTCCGGCAGGGAGCCGTCGAGCCCGAACAGGAAGATCGACCCGACGAACAGGCTGAAGATCCCCGCCACCGCGCCGATCCCGACGTAGATCCGCTCGCGCGACTGGCTCGAGACGAAGCCGACCGAGCTGATGAGGACGATCGCGAAGTTCGACAGGAGCAGGCCGACCACGAAGGCGAACAGCATCGGCACGCCGAGCCCGGCGCTCGAGGCACCACCGACCGCAGCGATCAACAGGACCTGCGTTCCCGTCTCGGCGCCGATGCCGTGGATCATCCCCACCCCGAACGAGGTGCCCGCGCCATACGAGCTCATCTCGAGCGGCTCGACATGCTCGTGGCCGTGCAGCCGAGCCTGGAGGACGCGCCAGCCGTGGCGGATGCCGTCGAACACGAGCATCCATCGACTGCGCAGCCGGAACGCTTCGCCGGCGCTGGCGTAGCGGTAGATGGAGTAGAGGACCCACAGGCCGAGGACGACGAGGGTGAACCCGACGATCCGGCCCATGATCGGGTCGAGCCAGTCGGGCAGGATGGCCCCGAAGGCGATCGCGGCGAGGCCCAGGGCGATGACGACGGCGCCGTGGCCCAGCGCATACAGCGTCCCGAGACGGATCGCGTCGCCCTGGCCCGACATCACGCGGGCAGGCCCGACCGACGGCCGGGCGGCGATCGACGGCGCCGCCATGGCGGCGCCAGGGCCGGCGTCGTGGGTCTGGATCTCGCCGGCGCCGCCGTGGCCGTGATGGGGGCCCGGCACCGTTTCGTGCTGGCCGACGTGGGCCGCCTCGGCCATCCCGGCCGCAGCGGTCGTGCTGGTGATGTCCGTGATCGCGGCGATATGGTCCCAGTCGATGCCGTGGCGGACACCGAGCAGGAGTCCTGTGAGCAGGATGCCGATGTCGGCCGCGGGGGTCGCGGCGGTCACGGCAGCGGAGATGAAGTCGAGCATCACGGAGTCCTTGTCGCGGATACGGAGCGTAGCCGACCAGGCTGGATATCGCAACGCGTTGCATCTGGGCATCGTCGCGTCAGTCATCTATCCTTTCGCACGATGACGTCGATCGGATCGCACGAATCTGCCGCCTATGTGTCCTGGGCCGATGTTCGCGACCAGCTCCGGGCCCGCGGGCTGCGCTGGACACCGCAAAGGCGGACCCTGATCGATGTCCTGGCCCGGACCGACGGGCACGTGACGGGCGCCGAACTCGTCGAGCGCTGCCGCGAGGTGGACCCGACGACGATCCCGTCCACGGTCTACCGGACGCTGGACGTGCTCGAGGAGCTGGGCCTGCTCAGCCACAGTCACGGCGCGGACGGCCGCGAGGAATTCCACATTCGCCCGACCGCGGCACACGGTCATCTCCACTGCATCGGCTGCGGGACGACATGGGAGATCGGGGCGGATGAGGCGTCGTCGCTGGTGGCG
Source organism: uncultured Chloroflexia bacterium (assembly GCA_963782715.1). GTDB lineage: Bacteria > Chloroflexota > Limnocylindria > Limnocylindrales > CSP1-4 > SPCO01. Next base: position 67,034 of record CAWAKU010000003.1, on the reverse strand, counting down.
ACCCTGGCAAGACGACGAGCGTTCACGGTCGATCTCAGCCACCTGTCGATCGCCGGCCGCTGCTCGGATTGCGCCCCGACGGCCGCCGACTGATGGCGACGGTCGAACGCGTCGTGCCCGGTCCCGGCCAGGAATCGGTCTGGGATTACCCGCGCCCGCCGCGGGTCGAGGCAGTGCCGGAGCGGCTGCGCGTCGTGGTCGACGGTGAGGTCCTGGCCGAGACCGTCCGGGGCTACCGGGTGCTCGAGACGGCCGGGGCGCCGGTCTACTACTTCCCGCCTGACGACGTCCGGATGGGCCTGCTCCGACCGAGCCCGCACGGGTCGTTCTGCGAGTGGAAGGGCGACGCGACCTATCACCGGTATGTCGGGTCGAGCGGCCGGATGATCGAGAACGTCGCCTGGTCCTACGCGACCCCGAACCCCCGATACGAAGCCATCCGCGACCACCTCGCCTTCTACGCCGGCCGAGTGGACGAGGCGTGGGTCGGCGACGAACGGGCGACGCCGCAGCCAGGCAACTTCTATGGCGGCTGGGTGACGGCGAAGATCGTCGGGCCGATCAAGGGCGAGCCGGGGTCGTTCGGCTGGTAGGGGAGCGGCTGGGTCGTGTCAGTCCCCGGATGGGGCGCTCATGATGCTGAACCCGCCGTCGACGTAGAGGACCTCGCCGGTCACGGCACTGGACAGGTCCGACGCGAGATAGAGCGCCGAGCGGCCGACGTCCTCGGGCGTGATGTGGGCACGTAACGGCGCGATGTCGGCGAAGCCCCGATACATCCCCTTGAACCCGGCGATCCCCGCGGCCGCCAGCGTCCGGACCGGACCGGCCGAGATGGCGTTGACCCGTACCCCGTCCGGGCCGAGGTCCGCCGCGAGGTAGCGCACGGACGCCTCGAGGGCGGCCTTGGCCACGCCCATCACGTTGTAGTTGGCGACGACCCGCTCGGCGCCGAGGTAGGTCAAAGTGATGACCGATGAGCCGCGTCGCAGCAGCGGCCGCGCTTCCCGGGTGAGCGCGACCAGCGAGTAGGCGGAGATGTCGAGCGCGAGCGCGAACCCCTCGCGCGACGTGTCGAGGAAGCCGCCTTCGAGGTCCTCGCGTCGCGCGAACGCCAGCGCGTGCACGAGGATGTCGAGCGAGTCGTGCGTCTCGGCCCAGCGCGCGAAGACCGCCGCGATCTGCTCGTCCGAGCCGACGTCGCACGGCTCGACGAAGGTCGACCCGATCGACTCGGCCAGCGGGCGCACCCGCTTCTCGACGAGGCTCTCGACCGACGAGAAGCCGACCTCGGCGCCTTCCGCGTGGAGCGCCTGGGCGATCCCCCAGGCGATCGAATGGTCGTTGGCGACGCCGAAGATGAGCGCCGTCTTGCCGTCGAGCAGTCCCATCCGGTCCTCCAGCGTGTCGTCGCCCGGCAGCCTACCATCGCGCGATGACGCAGAACGGTCTCCGGGCGGCGCTTCACGGGGTGCGCGGTCTCGTGCTCGATGCCGACGGCGTGCTCGTCCTGCAGGCGGCCCCGCTGCCGGGTTCGGTCGAGGCGGTCCGCTCGCTCGAGGCGCGTGGCATCCCGTTCCGGGTCGTGACCAACTTCTCGCAGCTCCATCGCGAGACGCTCGCCGACTGGTTCGGCAAGGGCGGCCTGCGGGTCGAGCCCGACCGGATCATCACGGCGACCTCGGCCACCGCGGCCTATACCGCGGCCCGACATGCCGGCCGACCGCTGTTCGTGCTCGCCGCCAGCGACGCGCGACGCGAGTTCGACGGCCAGCAGCTCGTGAGCGCGGACGAGGCGGACGCACTGCCGGAGGGATCGGTGGCGGCGGTCGTCATCGGCGACGCGGGCGACGAGCTGTCGTACCGGAACATGGACGTGGCATTCCGGCTCGTCCACGGTGGCGCGGAGCTGCTGGCCATGCATCGCAATCCGTGGTGGCTGACCCGGCGGGGGATCACCCTCGACGCCGGGGCGTTCGTCGTCGGGCTCGAGTTCGCGACCGGGTGCCGCGCCCGGACGCTCGGCAAGCCCTCGCCGGTCGTGTTCCGGCAGGCTATCGCCGGCCTCGCCGCCGATCTCGGTGAGCGCCTGCCGCGGTCGGCGTTCGCGATGGTCGGCGACGATCCGCGGGCCGACGTGGCCGCCGCCCAGCGCGTCGGCCTGCGCGGCGTGCTCGTCCTGTCGGGCAAGACGTCGGCCGCCGACGCCGAGCGTGCAGCGGCCTCGCGGACCCGCGGCCGCGGCCCCGACGCGGTCGCGCCGACGCTGGCGGACGTCGTCGCCGCGCTAGACTGACCGCAACGTTTCTGCGACCCGACGAGCTCGAGGACCCGACCGATGACGACCCATTCCGCCCCGCCCATCAAGATCACCTACGCGACGCTGGGCGCCGACAACGAGGACCTCCACGCGCAGTTCGAGGCCGGCGTCACGGCCATGCGCGCGGGTCTCGGCGCCTACCACCGCAACTACATCGCCGGCGAATGGCGTGATGGCGATGGCTCGTTCGAGGTCCGCACCCCGGTCGACCGCGACATCGTCCTGGGCACGTTCGCGCGCGGGACCGCGGCCGACGTCGACGACGCCGTCGCAGCGGCCCGCGCCGCCCAGCCCGCCTGGGCCGCGGTGCCGTGGCGCGAGCGGATCGAGATCATCACCCGGGCCGGCGACCTGATCAGCGAGCGCCTCATGGAATACGCGCCGATCATGTCGATCGAGGTCGGCAAGAACCGCATCGAGTCGCTCGGCGAGGTCGAGGAATGTGCGGACATGCTCCGCTACTACTCGAAGACGATGGCCGACAACGACGGCTACGACCACCCGATGGGCAACCTCGGCGATGCGTCCGTGCACACCAGCTCGATCCTCCGGCCGCACGGCGTCTTCGCGGTCATCAGCCCGTTCAACTTCCCGATGGCCCTCGCCTGCGGACCGGCCGGGGCGGCCCTCCTCGGTGGCAACACGGTCGTCCTCAAGCCGTCGACGACGTCGCCGCTGTCGGCGGTCAAGCTCATCGAGGCCTACATCGACGCGGGCGTGCCCAAGGGCGCCATCAACCTCGTGATGGGCCCCGGAGAGACCGTCGGTCAGGCCCTCCAAGATCACCCCGGCATCGACGGCATCGTCTTCACCGGCTCGTACGAGGTCGGGATGGGGCTGTTCAAGTCGTTCTCGAAGGCGTGGCCGCGGCCGTGCATCGTCGAGATGGGCGGCAAGAACCCGGCCATCGTGTCGCGCAAGGCCGACCTCGAGGAGGCGGCCGAGGGGATCATGCGCAGTGCATTCGGTTTCGGCGGGCAGAAGTGCTCGGCGAATTCGCGCGTCTATGTCGAGCGGCCGGTCCACGACGAGCTCGTCCGGCTGCTCGTCGAGAAGACCGAGAAGATCAGCCTCGGCGACCCGCTCGTCCGGGCGAACTGGATGGGCCCGATCATCGACCAGCGCGCGGTCGACCGGCATCAGACCGCCGTGTCCGAGGCGCGCCGCGACGGGACCGTCTTCACCGGTGGCGAGCACCTGACCGATGGCGACCTGGCCCGCGGCTTCTACGTCGAACCGACCGTCGTCGGCGGGCTGCCGACGTCGCACCGCCTGTTCCGCGATGAGCTCTTCGCGCCGTTGACCGCGGTCGCCGCGGTGGACTCGCTGGGCGAGGCCGTGGCGCTCGCGAACGACAACGTCCTCGGTCTCACCGCGGGCGTCTACAGCGAGGATCCGGCTGAGGTCCAGCAGTTCCTCGACACGATCCAGGCGGGCGTGCTCTACGTCAACCGGCGGGCCGGTGCCACGACCGGAGCGTGGCCGGGTGTGCAGGCGTTCGGTGGCTGGAAGGGCAGCGGCTCGACCGGCAAGGCCGGACTGTCGATGTACTACGTGTCGCAGTTCATGCGCGAGCAGTCACGCACCATCGTCGACTAGCGCGCGGGCGCGAGTTGGCGCCTCCGCCGGCCCTCGAAGTCGACCGGCAGTCGACAACCAGGGCCTGAAGGAACGGACGACGCCTCCTCCGACGCATCTCGTCGACTCGTGGTCGTCGATCCGCTTCGAAATGGTCGAATCTCCAGCCTTCGGCCCCCGGTTGTCGACTGACAGTCGTGGGGCGAGCGCACGCCGGTCCGGGTCGCCCGGCACGATCCTTAGATCCGGCTGACTCGGTCTCGGCCTGCCCGAGTTCCGAGGCCGACATGCGGCCCATCGTGGCCTCGCGTCGATGCCCCCGGCCGTCACCCGAGAGGACCATGGCCCGACCGCCATTCGGCGTCGCGCACCACCGGGACGGCGCGGTCGCAGGATCCTCGGCTATATACTCCGATTCGTTATCCAGTCTGCATATTCGTTATGCATCCCACCGTCACGACAAAGAGGTGCGTCTTGTCCTCCGGCACGTCGCGGATCGCCGGTGACCGGCCTGTCCCACACATCGTCACGGAGCTTCCTGGCCCCAAGGCGCGTGCACACGTCGAGTTCGACGAGACGTGGACGTCGCCGAGCCTGCCGCGGGCGTACCCGATCGTCCCGGTCCGTGGCGATGGCCTGACGGTCGAGGACATCGACGGCAACCTCTTCCTCGATTTCGCGGCCGGCATCGCGGTCAATTCGACCGGTCATTCGCACCCGCAGGTCGTCGCGGCGATCAAGGAGCAGGCCGCCGAGCTCATCCACTTCTCGGCGTCGGACTTCTACCTGCCGATCTACCCGGAGGTCTGCCGCGAGATCGCGCGGATCTCGCCGATCAAGGGCCGCGCCCGGGTCTACCTCGGCAACTCCGGGACGGAGGTCGTCGAGGCATCCATCAAGCTCGCCCGCTATGCGACCCACCGGCCGTACATCGTCGCCTTCCTCGGTGCCTTCCACGGCCGGACGTACGGATCGGTCTCGCTGACGGCGTCGAAGGCGAAGTACCACGCCGGGTTCGGGCCGCTCCTGCCGGGGATCTTCCACGCCCCGTTCGGCAAGGTCGAGGACCTGCGCTGGTTCGACGAGGTCCTGTTCGACAAGCTCGCCCCGGCCAACGAGGTGGCGGCGATCATCGTCGAGCCGATCCAGGGCGAGGGCGGCTACATCGTCCCCGAGGACGGCTTCCTGCAGGGCCTGCGCGAAATCTGCGACAAGCACGGCATCCTGCTCATCGCCGACGAGATCCAGTCGGGCGCCGGCCGGACCGGCAAGATGTGGGCGGTCGATCACTGGGGCGTCGAGCCGGACATCCTGCTGACGGCCAAGGGCATCGCGTCAGGGATGACGCTCGGTGCGCTGGTCGCCAAGGCGGAGCTGCTCGAGGCCTGGGGTCCGGGCGCGCACGGCTCGACGTACGGCGGGAACCCGGTCGCCTGCGCGGCCGCACTGGCGACCATCGAACTGCTCGAGGGCGGCCTCGTCGAGAACGCCGCCATCCGGGGCGACCAGGCGACGGCTGGCCTCCGGCCGCTCATCGGCCGGTTCGACGGGCTCGTCCGCGACGTGCGCGGCAAGGGCCTCATGATCGGCGTCGAATTCGACACCGCCGAGCACGCCGAGGAGGTCCAGTGGGCCTGCTTCGAGCGCGGCCTGCTCGTCCTCGAATGCGGCAAGTCGAGCGTCCGGATGTCGCCGGCACTGACCGTCTCCGAGGACGAGATGACGACCGCGCTGCGGATCTTCGGAGAGGCGGTCGGCGAGGTCGCTGCCCGCGGCGGCGAGGTCGGCCGCGAAGCCGCACTCGCCGGCGCCATGCATGAGGGCGAAGTCGGCGGCTGACCGCGCACCGGCAGGACGGGGATAATCGGGCCGTGAGCACCTCCAAGGTCGCGTCGATGCACGACGCGATCGCCGCGCTCGTGCGCGACGGCGACACCGTCGCGATCGAGGGATTCACGCACCTCATCTCGTTCGCGGCGGGCCACGAGATCATCCGCCAGGGCCGGCGCGACCTGACCCTCGCCCGGCTCACCCCGGATGTCATCTACGACCAGATGATCGCGGCCGGGGTCGCCCGCAAGCTCGTCTTCTCGTGGCTCGGCAACCCGGGTGTCGGCGGCCTCGGGGCGATCCGTCGCCGGATCGAGGGCGACATCCCCGAGCAACCCCTGGATGTCGAGGAATACAGCCACTTCGGGATGGTCGGCCGCTACACCGCCGGGGCGATGAACCTGCCGTTCTTCCCGCTCCGGAGCTACTTCGAGACGGACCTGCCGGTGGCCAACCCGCTCATCCGGCCGATCGCCTCGCCCTACGGCGACGGCACGATCTACGCGGTCCCGCCGCTCCGACCGGACGTGACCATCGTCCACGCCCAGCGGGCCTCGGCCGGTGGCGACACCCAGGTCTGGGGGCTGCTCGGCTGCCAGAAGGAAGCGGCGTTCGCGGCCGACCGGGTCATCGTCGTGGTCGAGGAGCTGGTCGACGAGGCGGTCATCCGGGCCGACCCGAACCGGACGATCATCCCGGGTCTCATCGTGGACGCGGTGGTCGTCGAGCCGTGGGGCGCGCATCCGTCGTACGTCCAGGGCGTCTACGACCGGGACAACCGGTTCTACCTCGAATGGGATGCCATCACCCGCGATGAGGCGACGACCCAGGCCTGGCTCCGCGAATGGGTCCACGACCTCGGCGGCCGGGCCGACTACATGGCCAAGCTGGGCGACGAGCGGATCGCCGCGCTGACGCCGGGTTCGGCCCCGTCGGGCAGCGTCGAGTACGGGTCGTACCACTGATGACCGTCGTCTTCTCGAAGTCCGAGATGATGATCGTCGCGGCCGCCCGCGAGCTCGCCGAGCAGCACGTCTGCTTCGTCGGCGTCGGTCTGCCGAACATCGCGGTCAACCTGGCCAAGCGGACGGTCGCACCCGACCTCGAGCTGGTCTACGAGGCGGGCGTCTTCGGCGCCCGGCCGGCCCGTCTGCCGCTGTCGATCGGCGACCCGACCATCGTCACCGGCGCGACCGCGGTCGTCAGCATGCTCGAGCTGTTCGGCTACTACCTCCAGCGCGGGCTGATCGACGTCGGGTTCCTCGGCGCCGCGCAGATCGACCGCTTCGGCAACATCAATACGACGGTCATCGGCCCGTACGACCATCCCACGACGCGCCTGCCGGGGTCGGGCGGCGCATGCGAGATCGCCATCAACGCTCGCCAGGTCTTCGTGATCATGCGCCAGAGCAAACGCAGCTTCGTCGAGACCATCGACTTCCGGACGAGCCCGGGCAACCTCGGTGGGGCTGAACAGGCTGAGCGGATCCGGCGCGAGGGTGGCTGGCTCGGCCGCGGTCCGACGGTCGTCGTGACCGACCTCGGCATCTACCACTTCGACGACGCCGGTGAGATGCGTCTCGATTCGCTCCATCCGGGCGCGACGGTGGAGGCGGTCCGCGACACCATCGGCTGGGACGTCTCGATCGCGCCGGATCTCGCCGAGACACCTGCCCCGACCCACGACGAGCTGAGACTGATCCGCGAGGAGCTCGATCCGGGTGGCGTCTACACGAAGTAGGGGACCCGCGCGGGCCGTCAGCTCTTGGTGAAGTTGACCAGGAACTCGAGCGTGCCGGTGTCGGCGATCGAGACGATGAACCCGCCGAGGCTGGGCGCGGTCATCGCATAGTCGGACAGCGGGAAGCTGAGCGACCCCGCGACCGAGATGACACCGTTCGACGAGCTGCGCCTTGGCCGGCAGCGACACGGACTTGGTCACGCCGTGGAGCGTGAGATCGCCCTTCAGCGTCACGTCGGACGCGGTCCCGGTCAGGGCGGCGGCCGGGACCTCGACGGGTGACGTCAGGCTGAAGGTCGCGGTCGGGAAGCTGTCGGTCTCGAGCCCCTCGTTGCGCAGCCGGTTGTCGCGCATCGGCTTGTCGGACGCGATCGAGGTGGTGTCGACCGACAGGGCACCCGCGGTCAGGCTGGTCGTGGTTCCCGAGGTCCCGACGGTGATCGATCCGGTGACCTTGTCGGTCCGGCCGACCGCATCGCTCTCGGCCGGCAGGTTGGCCAGCTGCTCGCGCACCCGGTAGCCGGCGACGCTGTCGGCCGCGACGGTCCACGTGCCGGCGACGACGCCGTCGAAGCTGGCAGCGGGCGCGGCACTGCCTCCGGGGAGAGTCAAGGCGGCCGCGCTGTCACCGCGCAGGACCTGGTCGTAGACGACGAACCCGGCGATGCCGACGGCGAGGATGGCGACGACGGCGATGCCGATGAGAAGCGATCTGGGCATCAGGCTCTCCGGTCCAGGCGGGACCGTCATATCCCGTCGCCCGAACCGTAGGCCTCGAACCCTGAGATTCGCCTGAGGAGCCGGAGGCTCAGCCCCGATGGAGGCCGGCCAAGCGCGCAGTCGCCCGTCTCCTGACCGTCGGTGATCGCTCGCCGCTGATGATCCGGCCGGGGCGGTGGCCGGCCGGCACTGTCGCGCGAGGAGATTGCGGTGGGCGCCGGGCGTCCCCTCCGACGTCCACCGTGCTCGCATAGTGGCGCCGGAACGGTCCGCCCGGCAGGACCGGATGGCCCTCGTTTCGGGCCGAACGGCCGGTCCCAGAGGCCCGAATGACCCTCACCGTTGGTCACGACACGGAGGTTGTTTGTCATGTCCATGGACACCGGGATCGATGCTGCGCTGGCTTCAGGATGGTTCGGAGCCGGTCTTCCTGACGCTACACGTGCTCGTCTGGCGGCACTCGCCGAGCTGACCTCGGTCCCGACCGGGGCCGTCGTCCTGCGCGAAGGAGCCGCGGTGGATTCGTTCGGGGTCGTCGTCGACGGCCGGCTGGCGATCCGCCTGGCCGTCCCCGGACGCGAGGCCATGACGGTCCTGACCGTCGAGCCCGGCGATTGCATCGGCTGGTCGGCCCTCGTCCCGCCGCACCGGGCCACCTCCACGGTCACCGCCATGGAGCCAACGACCGTCGTCACCTTCGATGGGCCGGCCCTCCGGAACGCCATGGATGCCGATCCGGCGCTCGCCGCCGCGGTCCTCTGGCGGGTGCTCGACGCCGTATCCCGGCGCCTGACCGCGACCCGCACCCAATTGCTCGACCTCTTTGCAAGGACGGATCAGGAACCATGGTGATGCTGTCCGTGAACGCAGCCACGCAGGGTCCGACCCGCTGGCTGCCGTTCGACGACCTCGATCGACTCCTCGATGCGCTCCGAGCCGATGGCCGGACGATCGTCGGGCCGGTCGTCCGGGATGAAGCGATCGTCCTCGACGAGATCGCGACCGCTGCCGACCTGCCCGCCGGGCGTGGCGCGGAAGCCGCGCCCGGCCGCTACCGCGTGACCGATCGGGGCGATGCCAAGCGGTTCGACCACGCGGTCGGTCCGATGTCGCCGAAGCGCTGGACCTTCCCGCCGCGCGCGCCGATCCGTGTCGGCAAGCGGACCGCGGCCGGCGTCCGGTTCGCCGGCGCCGACGCCCGCCCGGCGCCGCTCGCGCTCATCGGCGTCCGCGCCTGCGAGCTCGCGGCGCTCGGCATCCAGGATCACGTCTTCCTCGATGGCCAGGCGATCGACGGTGACTATCGTGCCCGGCGCGCGGCCACCTTCATCGTGGCGGTCGAGTGCGCGACCCCGACGACGACCTGCTTCTGCACCTCGATGGGCACGGGTCCCGAGGCGACCGCCGGCTTCGACGTCGCCCTGACCGAGCTGGACGACGGGTACGTCGTCCGGACCGGCTCACCGGCCGGCGCGGCGTTGATCGACTCACTCGACCTGCCGGTCGCCGACCCGTCCGCGCTCGACGCGGCGGCCGAGATCGTCGCCGGTGCCCGCGAGGCGATGGGCACCCCGCTCGACATGACCAACGCGCACGCCGGCCTGGCCGCGAACCCGGAGCATCCGGGCTGGGCGGCCGTCGCCGAGCGGTGCCTCGGCTGCACCAACTGCACGCTCGTCTGCCCGACCTGCTTCTGCACCAGCGTCGTCCAGAAGTCCGACCTCGACGGGACCACCTCGACCGAGGAACGGACCTGGGACTCCTGCTTCAGCGACGGGTTCGCGAAGGTCGCCGGCGGCTCATTCCGGCCGCACGGCAAGGACCGCTACCGCCAGTGGCTGACCCACAAGTTCTCGAGCTGGTGGGACCAGTTCGGCTCGAGCGGCTGCGTCGGCTGCGGACGCTGCATCGCCTGGTGCCCGGTCGGCATCGACGTCCGCGAGGAGCTCGCGGTCATCGCCGGCGTCGGGCCGGTCCCGATGCCGCAGCTCAGGACGATCGCCACGGCCGCGCCGACGACCCTCGTCGCTCCGGTCGCCCCGGTCGAGATCGTGCCCGCCCCGGCACCCGCTCCCGCGCTCGGCGGATTCGTCACCGTCCACGTCGAGGGCACCACCCGCGAGACCGCGGACACCGTGACGCTGCACCTCCAGACGACCGACCGGCGTTTGCTCGGCGGCAAGCCGGGCCAGTTCGTGATGGCCACCCTGCCGGCCTTCTCCGCGGCTCCGATCTCCATCTCGCGCTTCCGTCGTGACGGCCTCGACCTCACCATCCGGGCGGCCGGCCCCGCGACGAGGACCCTGACCGGGCTCGAGCGCGGCGAGACCCTCGCCCTGCGCGGCCCGCTCGGCCGCGGCTGGCCGGTCGAGGAGACCAAAGGCCGTGATGTCGTCATCGTCGCAGGCGGAATCGGCCTCGCGCCGCTTCGGCCGCTGATCGACGCCTGCCTCGCGAAACGCGACACCATCGGCACGATCCGGCTCTTCCTCGGGGCCCGGACGCCGGCCGACCGGCTGTTCGTGTCGGAGGTGGGCGTGCTCGCCGCCGGTGGCCAGATGGAGGTCCGGGAGACGGTCGATCGCGCCGGGCCGGACTGGCTCGGCCGGGTCGGGATCGTCACCCAGCTGTTCGACCGCGCGACATGGGACGGCCGGAACGCGGTCGCCTTCATCTGTGGCCCCGAACGGATGATGCAGGCAACCTCGGACGTGCTGTTCGGGCGCGGCCTCGACCTCGACCGGACCTGGGTCACCCTCGAACGCAACATGTCGTGCGGCGTCGGGTTGTGCGGCCACTGCCAGCTCGGGCGGTTCTTCGTCTGCAAGGACGGCCCCGTCTTCAGCCTCACCGAACTCGGACCCGCCTTCACCACAGAGGGACTCTGATGTCGCCCTCCAGCCGCCGGACCGCTCCACGCCGACCTCGCGTCGGGGTCGTCAAGTTCGCCTCGTGCGATGGCTGCCAGCTGACCGTCCTCGACCTCGAGGACGACCTTCTGGCCATCGCCGAGCGGTTCGATATCGTCGAATTCCCGGAGGCCACCTCGCGCCGCTCGTCCGGGCCGTTCGATGTCCTCCTCGTCGAGGGCTCGATCAGCACGGACGAGCAGCTCGAGGAGCTGATCCGCCTGCGCCGCGAGACGACGGCGCTCGTCACCATCGGAGCCTGCGCCACGGCCGGCGGGATCCAGGCCATCCGCAACTGGTCCGACCATGGACCGTGGGCCGCGACGGTCTATCCGCGACCCGAGCTCGTCGACTCGCTGGCCTTCGCCACCCCCGTCTCGGACCACGTCGTCGTGGATGCCGAGCTGCGCGGCTGCCCGATCGACCCACGCCAGCTCCTCGAGCTGCTGACGGCCCTTGTCGTCGGGCGGCGTCCCCAGCTGCCCGACGAATCGGTCTGCGCCGAATGCAAGCGGCGCGGTGCCACGTGCGTCGTGGTCGCGTCCGGGATCGCCTGCCTCGGACCGGTCACCCGGACCGGCTGCGGCGCCCTGTGCCCGGCCTATGGACGCGGCTGCTACGGCTGCTTCGGCCCGCGCAACGATGCCAATGTGACCGGCCTGATCGCCGGTGCCCCCGGGTTCGATGACGCCGACGTCGCGGCGCGCTTCGCCGGGTTCACGGTCTGGGCGGAACCGTTCCGCTCGGTCGTGAATGCCCACGGCGGCCCGCCCGGCGCGACACCTGCCTCGGCGACCCGGGGCTCGGAGGACCCGCGATGACGACCACCACCCGCCGACCGAAGACCCAGACCTTCGAGGTCGAAGGCCTCACCCGCGTCGAGGGCGAGGGCTCGCTCCGCCTCGTCGTCAAGGACGGCGAGGTCATCGAGGCGCGCCTCGGCATCTTCGAGGCGCCCCGCTACTTCGAGCGCCTGGTCCACGGCCGCACGCCCGACGAGGTCCTCGACATCGTCGCGCGGATCTGCGGCATCTGCCCGGTCGCCTACCAGATGAGCGCGGTCCACGCATTCGAGGAGGCGGCAGGCATCGAGATCGACCCGGCCGTGCGCGCCCTGCGGCGGCTGCTCTATTGCGGCGAGTGGATCGAGAGCCACGCCCTCCACGTCTACTTCCTGCACGCCCCCGACTTCCTGGGCTACGCCAGCGCGATCGAACTGGCCCGCGACCACCGCGTGCTCGTCGAGCGGGCGCTCAAGCTCAAGAAGGCCGGCAACCACCTGGTCTCGCTCGTCGGCGGGCGGCCCATCCACCCGGTGACCGTCCGGGTCGGTGGCTTCTATCACGTCCCGTCGCGGTCCGAGATGACCGCCGTCAGGGCCGAGCTGACCGCGGCGCTCGACGTCGCCCTCGAGACGGTCGCGGTCGTCGAGGGTCTCGAGCCGCCGGTCTTCGACCGCGAGCCGCGGCTCGTCTCGCTGCGCCATCCGACCGAATACCCGATGAACGACGGCCGGATCGTCTCGACCGACGGCCTCGACCTGTCGCCGACCGCCTGGGAGGACGCCTTCGCCGAGGACCAGGTCGGCTGGTCGAACGCGCTCCAGGCACGGACCCACGCCGGCGAGGTCTACCTCCTCGGCCCGTCGTCACGGATCACCCTCGCCGCCGACCAGCTCCACCCCCGCGCGGCAGAGGCTCTGGCCCGGACCGGGCTGGCCGAGGAGATCCGGCGCAACCCGTTCCGCTCGATCGTCGCCCGGGCCATCGAACTGGTCCACGCCACCGCCGAGGCGCTCGACATCATCGACGACTACCGACCGCCGGAACGCCCGTCGGTCGCGTGGACGCCGGGACCGGGCGTCGCCGCCTGGGCGACCGAAGCCCCGCGCGGCATGCTGTTCCATCGCTACGAGCTCGACGAGGCCGGCCGCGTGGCGACCGCCCGGATCGTGCCGCCGACGAGCCAGAACCAGGCCGCCATCGAGGCCGACCTGTCCGACTTCGCGCCGTCCGTCCTGCACCTGCCGCACGACGAGGCGACGCACCGCTTCGAGCAGCTGATCCGAAGCTACGACCCGTGCATCTCCTGCGCGACCCACTTCCTCGACCTGCGCGTGGACACCCGGTCGTGACCGGTCCGCGTCCCGTCCGACTGCTCGTCTGCGGCAATGCCGAGCGGGGTGACGACGGCGCGGCGCTGGCGGCGGTGACCGGATTGCTGGCCGGTCTGCCGGCACACCTGCTGGCCGACCTCGAGGTCCGGCCGTGCGAATCGATCCAGCTCGAGGACCTGCTCGAGCTGCCCGACGACAGCGCCTGCGTCATCGTCGACGCGGCGCTCGGGCTGACGCCCGGGATGGTCGTGACCATCGCTTTGACCGACGTCCCGGCACGCGACGCTCGCACCGGGCCGGTCGCGCGCTCGTCGCATGTCCTGCCCATCGGCCAGATCGTCGCGATGGCCGAGGTCATGCGTGGCCGGCGACTCGATGGCAGCCTGGTCGCGATCGGCGGCGACTCGTTCGGCTTCGGACCGGGCCTCGGCCGCGCCGTCAACGACGCCCTGCCTGTGTTCCGCGCAGCGATCGAGGCGGCGCTCATCGACGCGGCGACAGCATCGGTCGTCCACGCCGTCTGACGGGCTTCGGCCGGCAGCCCGGCCAGTCAGGGCCGAACGGCCCGCCGGTTCGGTCACCCTGTCCCTGCCGCCCGGTCGGCCAGCGCGCCACGCTCTCGACATGAAGGACGAGCAGCTCCTGCCCCGGTATCCGGGCCTGCCGGCGATCGTCGACGGCTCGGAGGCGATCGCCCACGTCGAGTCCCGGATGCCGCCCGCATTCGAGGAGTCCGGGCCGGCCGGCGGCCGGGTCGCGGCCTCCGGGGTCCTGTTCGCCCGCACCGTCCAGGAAGCGGCGGACCTGACCGCCATCGCCCGACGCGTCGGCGCCGTGACGGACACCCCGTTCGTGGTCGCCGGCGACGGCTTCCTGACGAACGGCACGATCGAGAGCATCCGGCTCCCGGAGGACGACCTGCTGCGCGAATTCGTCGGCGACCCCGTCGATGGACCGCGGGACCGGGCCGATCCGGCCGATGCGCCGGAGATCGACCGGATCCGCGCCGAACTGGACGTTGCGATGACCCGGTGGACCGTCCTGACCGGGCGTCCGGTCGGTGCCATCGAGGCCTACCGCTGCGCCGGTGCCTCCGAGATCCTCGTCTCGCTGGGGACGATCGCCGACACGGCCATCGCGGTGGTCGACCACCTCCGCGCGCAGGGCCGCCCGGTCGGCTGCGTCGCGATCACCAGCTTCCGGCCGTTCCCGAGTGCCGAGCTGCTGGCCGCCCTCCGGCGGGCACGGTCGGTCGGTGTCGTCGAGCGAGCGGATGACCCGCTGGCGGCAGCCAATCCGTTGACCCGCGAGGTCCGTTCCGCGCTGTACGACGCGGCGGCCGAAGGGGTGATGGTCCCGCGTGTCCTGTCGTTCTCGGCAGGTCCCGGCTCGGACGACATCGCTGCGGGCGATCTCGTCGCGGTCTTCGACCGGCTGGCCGTGCACGGCGAATTGCCGGCCCGGCATGCCGTCCTCGGCACGAAGCACCCGCTCGCTCTCGAGCGCGCGCGGCTGGACCTCCGTCCGCCCGGCTCGTGGTCGCTGCGCGGCGATCCGATCGGCGCCTTCTGGCCGGTCACGACCATCAGGCTCGTGGCGTCGCTGGCGGGCGACCTGTTCGACGTGGTCGTCCTGGGCCACCCGCGCTCCGGTCCCGGGGAAGACGGCGGCGCGACGACCTACGACCTGACCTTCGCCGACGCGCCCATCCGCCTCCACGCTGGGCTCGAGCGGGTGGATCTCGTGCCCCTGCGTGACGTGTCCGCGATCGACCTCGGCAACCCGCTGGCCGGGCTGGTCGACGGCGGCACGATCTTCATCCGGTCGATGTCGGCCGATCCCGAGGCGATCTGGCTGTCGATCCCAGCCGCGGTCCGTGCCGACATCGTCGCGCGACGGATCCGGGTCACGGCCCTGGACTCGGGAGCGATGGAAGACATCGCCCTCGTCGGGGTCTTCCTGCGTGTCTCGCCGTTCGCAGCTCGTGCCGGACTCGACCGCAGCGCCCTCATGGACGCGGTCCGCCATCGCCTAGCGGGTTCATTCGCGCAGCCCGGCGACGCGGTCGGCGACGCGGACCTCGCGGTCATCGGCGCGGCATACGACGGACTGATCGACGTCACCGCGGCGCTCGGCCTGCTCCCCGACGCGGCCCAGGTCGCCAGCCTCGAATCAGAAGGAGCCGTCCGATGACCGCCGATACCCGACACGCGACCGTCGCCGATGTGATGGTCCTCGACCTCGTCGTCATCCGGGCCAACGCGCCCATCGAACAGGCGGCCGAGCTGATGGATCGCCATCACATCAGCGGTCTGCCGGTGGTCGATGCGGCCGGCACGCTGGTCGGGGTCGTCAGCCAGACGGATATCGTCCGGGCGCGCTCGACCGAGTACCTGTGGGCCAACTGGCCGGGGTTGTCGGTCCGCCACCTGATGACCTCGCCCCCGGTCACCGTCCAGCGCTCGACCCCGCTGGCGATCGCAGCTGCCCGGATGGAGCGCAACCACATCCACCGGCTGGTGGTCGTGGCCGACGACGACGAGACGCTGCCCATCGGCATCCTGTCCACGACCGACCTCGTCCACGACATCGCGGTCGTCGCCCGCGACGCGCGCAAGGCCTGACCGCATGTGCCTCGGCTTTCCCGGCCTGGTCATCGCGATCGATGCGACCGGGGCCACGATCGAGACCGACGGCCGTCGTCGGCGTGCCAACACGCTCCTCGCCCCGGATCTTGCGGTCGGGGAGTGGGTCTACGTCGCGGCCGGCACCGTCATCGAGCGGCTGACGCCCGACGAGGCGTCATTCATCACCGGATCCATCGAAACAGCCCAACGGGAGACCGATCATGCCGAACCAGCCTGAGCCCGCGACCGCCCGGTCGCGCATCCCTGTCACGACCGGCTGGGGCATCGCCCTGGCGTTCGGCGTGGCGCTCATCAGCGGGGTGTCGGTCTTCATCAACAGCTACGCCGTCAAGCAGGTCCCGGACGCGGCGGTCTACACGACGCTCAAGAATGGGGTCGCGGCTCTTCTGCTCATCGGGTTTGCCGCGCTTGTCGTGCGACGCTCGGAGATCCGCACGCTCGACCGGCGGGCGTGGGCGGGCATGACCGCCATCGGCGTCATCGGGGGGAGCGTCCCGTTCATCCTGTTCTTCAGCGGGCTGGCCATCGCCAGCGCGCCGACCGCCGCGTTCATCCACAAGACGCTATTCGTGTGGGTCGTCGTCCTCGCCGTGCCGTTCCTCGGCGAGCGGCTCGGCTGGTTCCCGATCGCCGCGCTCGGCGTGCTCCTGGCCGGCCAGTTCCTGGCGGCCCCGCCGACCGGCGTGACCTGGGGTGCCGGCGAGACGATGATCCTCGCAGCCACTCTGCTGTGGGCCGTCGAGGTCGTCATCGCCCGCCGCCTGCTCGTTCGCGACGTGCCGTCGCCGGTCCTTGGTGCGGCGCGCCTGGGCATCGGCCTGGTCGTGCTCATCGGCTACCTCGCCGTGAGCGGACGCATGCCCACCCTCATCGGGCTGACGGCGACCCAGTGGGCCTGGGGCCTCGGCACCGGCGCCCTGCTGGCTGCCTACACGGCGACCTGGCTGGCCGCCCTGCGACGGGCCGACGCCAGCGTCGTGGCCAGCGTCCTCGTCATCGGCGCGCCGATCACAGCCGTGCTCGCGGGCCTCGTCAACGGCACGCTGCCGGCGCCGACCGTCGTGGTCGGCCAGGCGGTCATGGCCGTCGCGGTCGTCGCGATCGCGGTCTTCGCGCTGCGCTCTCGGCGCGAGCGGGCAGCCGTCGCCGCCTGACCCATGATCTCCCTTGACGTCCCAGGGCCGGTCCGTTTCGCGCGCTACGCGTATGGACCGAACCGCCTCGGCTACTGCGGGCCGGATGCGGCCGACGAGCTGCTCGGCGAGGCCGTCGCCGGCGGCGACCTGCGACGCATCCGGGCGCTCGCCCAGGGCTTCGAGGGCGCCTGGCCGTACCTCGAGCTGATCGCCCGTGCGAACGGCATCGCCGACCCGCTCGACGGCCGTGTCGTGGAGGCCTACTGGCTCGGCAGTGACCTGCTGGACGCCGTCCCGGTCGCTGACTTCGGGCGCTCGAACGAGGCACGTTTCAAGCCCCGTGTCCGGGCCTCGGCCTGGCGCTGGCTCGCCACCAAGGCGCCCGACGGCGCCCATCCCGTCCATGCCTTCCACGTCCTCGACGTCTTTCCGACCGTCGGCCTGCTGCGCGGCGGTCCGGCCGACGACGTCCTCGGCATCATCGACAACTGCCGCATCCGCTGGGGTGTCGTCCGTGACCGGATCGGCGCGGACCTGCTGGTCGACGCGGTCCCGCTCGAATGGGCGGACGGCAAGCTCCGCCTGGGCGCCCCGCGCGCCGAGACCATCCGGGGCTGGCAGGATGGTCTCGGTTTCATCGACGAGCCGGCGCCCGGCGACCACATCTCGATCCACTGGGACTGGGCCTGCGAACGACTCGACGCGCGCCAGCTCGCGGCACTGAAGTCGTGGACGGCGCAGGAGCTGACGATCGCCAACCGGACGATCTGACCGGGAGCACGGTTGCCCGGCTGGTCGGCTGGGTTCAGCGAGACGCGACGGGCGTACCGGCGACCGGGGCCACCGCGGCCTCGGTGTGGGCGGCGGCCGCGAGGGCGGCCCCCTCGGCCCACTGATCGAGGTGACTCGACTCGAGCCGGGTCGCCTGGGCCCGCAACAAGGTCCACAGCGTCGGGTGCTCCAGCCGGAGCGCCGGTGCGGCCTCATAGCGGACGAGGCAATCGCTGACGAATGCGGCGTAGCGCGTGATCGGGTCCGCAGCCGACATCCGCGCCTCGAAGCCCGGCACGTAGTCCACCGCGACCATCACCCGACCGAAGAAGGCGGCCAGGTCGACCGCCGCCTCGTCCCAGCCCTGCGAGTGGCCGCCGCGCCGGAGGATGGGCGCCGGCGACACGAAGGTGACGACCGTCATGCCGTTGACCCGACTCGAGGTCAGACGGCCGCCGAAGACGACGTACTCGTTCGAGACCGCCAGGCGATCGACGATGGCGACCGTCCCCCACGAGAACTGGAGGTCGAGCTCCGGGGTCGATCGATCGATCTGGAGCCTGGTGCCGCGGCCGCTCCGGGTGACCCACAGATCGATCCGCTCCGGGTCGAAATGCCGAAACGTCGGACGGTCGCGCAGGGCGACCAGGAGGTACGCGTCGCCCGCTCCGTCCGGCAGGTCGGCATGCGCCACGAAACCCCACTCCGCAAGCTTGCCGGCGGCGATCGCCGGGTCGATCGGGTCGTGGAGCGGCGGCGCTCCGTCGGCCATCAGTGCTGCGGTTCCGTCGGGTCGCCGAGGAGTGGCAGCAGGAGCCGTTCCTCGCGCTCGACATGGGCCCCCAGGACAGCCCGGATGGCGCTCAGGTGTTGGACCACCTCGGCGCAGGTGTGCGGTGTCGCGTGGCCGAGCCAGCGCTCGGAATCGGCCTCGAGGGTGGCGATCATCTTCTCGATCTGGCGATGCTCCATGCGGGCGGACTTGGTCGCCCACGGGGTCTCGGCGATCTCGTCGAGCTGCGGGTAGAGCCAGCGATCCTCCCAGGCCATGTGCGGACGGACCTCGCGGTCGAGCCAGCGCAGCGTGTCGTGGAGGCGGGCCCACAGGCCCTCCGAGCCGAGGTCGGCGGCCCGCCCGATGACCTCGTCGATGTGGGTCAGCCCGAGCGCCAGGTCCCTGTGCTCCTGAGCCTCGAATCGGCTCTCTCCCGCTGTCATGGGATGAGCGGCCATATCGCACCTCCACTCGAAGCATCCGTCGCGTCAGGACGCCCCGACAGGGCCATCGGTCGCCTTCGCGGAGGCACCCCGGCCCCAGTCCGCCCCGGACGGGGGACCAACGGACCGCCGCGGGGTGACGCGTGGCACTGATGCGGAGATGCGCATGTCTCGATGCTTGGCCCATGAACGAGCTCACCGTGCTGCAAGCCGAGGTCCTGCGCACCCTCGCCAACCCGCGCCGGCTGGACATCCTCCATCGGCTGGCCGATGGGCCGTGCGAAGTGGGACGGCTTGCCGAGCAGCTCGGTCTCAGCCAGCCGAATGTCTCGCAGCACCTCGCGGTCCTCCGGGCAGTCGGAGTCGTCGACGCCGATCGCGATGGACGCGAGGTCCGCTACCGGTTGACCGACCCGGACGTCATGGTCGCCTGCGGGATCATGCGCGACGTCCTCGAGCGCCGCCTCCGCCGCCTGGCCGACCTGTCCACCGCCCCCGAGGTCAGCGCGTCAGGCGCCATCGTGCGCACGGCACCCGATCTCGCCCACGCCATATCGACCCCGAGGTGACCGCCATGGATGAGCCGCTGAATCTGGTCCTGTTCTCCGGCACGGACGACAAGCTCCAGGCCGCCGCAGTCCTGACCGCCGGGGCCGCTGCGCTCGGCAAGCCCGTCAACATCTTCCTGCAGTATTGGGCGCTGGACGCGTTCCGGGCCGACCGCATCAAGGCGGATCACGGCCTGGCGCCAGAAGCCGGCCCGGCCGGCCGGTTGGCGGTCGACGCCCTCGCGGCCGCCGGTCAGGCGCCGTGGGCGGAGACCTTGCGCCAGGCAAAGGAGCTCGGCGGCGTCGATATCGAGGCGTGCTCGCTGTCGATGGACCTGCTGCACCTCGATCAGGCCGACCTCGACCCGCTCGTGGATGGCGTCGAGGGCGTCACGGCCTTCTATCTGAACGCTGGCGAAGGCCAGTTCATCTTCATCTAGTCGGCAGGAGGAGCCTTCCATGCCAGTCATCGAGATCAACCAGACAGTCGACGCGCGCGGGCTGTCGTGCCCGATGCCCATCGTCAAGACCGCCCAGGCGGTGAAGGTCCTGCCGTCCGGCGCCGCGATCGAGCTGCTCGCCACCGACGCCGGCTCCATCAAGGACGTGGCCGCCTGGTGCAAGACCACCGGCAACATCCTCGTCGAGCAGACATCGGACGGCGCCGTCTACCGCTTCGTCATCCGCCGGAAGTGAGGCTTCGATCATGACCACAGAGACACTCGCCCCGTTCGACCCGCTTGCCGACGCGATCGCGACGGTCGATGGCTGGCCCGAAGCGCTCGAGCCCATCCGCGACCCCGACGACCAGCCGGCCCCGGCGACCGACGGCCAGGCCAAGGTCCGCGACGTCCTGATCATCGACTACAGCGGCGACCTCGAGAAGGTCTGGGCGACCATGATCCTGGCCTCGACCAGCGCCGCGATGGGCGTGCGCACGCGCGTCTTCGTCACCTTCTGGGGCCTCCAGGTGTTCGTCAAGGATTCGAAGCGGATCACCGGCGAGAACTGGATGCAGAAGATGATGTCGGCGATGCAGCGACCGGGCATCAGCCACCGGAAGCTGTCGAAGATGAACTTCTTCGGGATGGGCCCGTGGATGATGGGCCGCCTCGCCAAGCAGTACGGCGTGGCCAGCCCGAAGGAACTGCTCGAAGCCGCGCAGGCGCTCGGCGTCGAGTTCATCCCGTGCCAGATGACGATGGACATGTTCGGCCTCAAGCCCGAGGACATGATCGAGGGCATGAGCGAGCCGGCCGGTGCCGCGACCGTCATCGGCCTGATGACCGACAACTCCACCCCGCTGTTCATCTAGCGCGAGGCGCTGCTCAGACAGGAAGGGCGTAGCCACCATGATCGAGACCGATCCCACCATCACCCGAACCGTCGATGCCCGCGGCAGCTACTGCCCGGGGCCGCTGATGGAGCTCATCCGGGCCATCCGCGAGGGGCAGGTCGGCGACGTCATCGCCGTCTACTCGTCCGACAAGGGTTCGAAGACGGACATCCCCAAGTGGGTCGAGAAGGCCGGGCACCGCCTTGTCGCTCTCGAGGCGCGCGACGGCTACGACGAGATCATCGTCGAGAAGCTGCGGTAGGCACGTCATGCAACGGATCCTCATCCTCGGCGGGGGTGTCGGGGGCACCCTGACCGCCAACCTCCTGGTCCGCAAGCTCAAGCGCCAGGTCGACAGCGGTGACGTCGAGGTCATGGTCGTCGACTCGACCGGGCAGCACGTCTACCAGCCGGGCTTCATGTACATCGCCATGGGCGGCGAGCGCGCCGCCAACCTCGAGCGGCCCGAGCGCTCGTTGCTCGACAAGCGGGTCACCCTCGTCATCGGCGAGGTCACCCGCGTCGACGACGCCCGACAGGTCGTGACGCTGAGCGATGGCCTGCCGCTCGGGTACGACCACCTGGTCCTCGCGACCGGCTCGCGCATCGTGCCCGAGGCGATCGAGCACTTCGACACCGAGGCCCAGCACTTCTACACGGCCCAGGCGGCGGCCCGGCTGCGCGCCGCCCTTGACGCCTTCACCGGCGGCCGGATCGTCATCGGCATCGCCGGCATGCCCTACAAGTGTCCGCCGGCGCCGCTCGAGGTCGCCTTCCTCATCGAATCCGAGCTGCGTGACCGTGGCCTCCGCCAGGCGGCGACCATCGACTTCTGCTCACCCATCGGCCGGGCCTTCACCATCGAGAGCGTGTCCGACATGGCCACCCCGATCCTCGAGGAGAAGGGGATCGAGCTCCATACCTTCTTCAACGTGGAGGCGATCCATCCCGAGCGCAAGGTCATCGAGAGCCTCGAGGGCGAGGAGCTCGGCTACGACCTGCTCATCCTCGTGCCGCCGCACAAGGGCCAGCAGTTCCTGATGGACTCGGGCCTCGCCCCGGCACCGGGCGGCTGGCTGCCGACCGACCGCCACACCCTCCAGGTCGGCGACCGCCCGAACGTCTACGCACTCGGCGACGCCACCGACCTGCCGCTGTCGAAGGCCGGCTCCACCGCACACTTCGAAGCGCCCGTCGTGGCCGAACGCATCACCGCCGCCGTCACCGGCCGCGCCCCCATCGGCAAGCACGCCGACTACGAGGGCAAGGTCATGTGCTTCTTCGAGATCGGCGACGGCAAGGGAACCCTCCTCCAGTTCGACTACGACCATCCGCCGCGTCCCCCCAAGCCGAATCACCTCTGGCACCTGGGCAAGATCGTCTTCAACAAGACGTACTGGCACACGGTGCCGAAAGGCCGCGTCTGACGCGGCAAGCGTCCCGTCACGGGCCCCCGACCCGGTCCCTTCCCCGGGCCGGGGGTCTCGTCCGCTACGATGCGGCCGTGAGCAACGGTCGCGTCTTCCGCCGCTCGAGCGTCGCGGATCCGCCGGTCGCCGTCGAGGCGTTCGGATCGACCATCCGCGATGCCGCGGGTCGGGAGTACCTCGACGCCGCAGGCGGGGCGATCGTCGTCAACGTCGGGCACGGCCGGCGCGAGATCGCGGCCGCGATGGCCGACCAGGCGGGCCGTCTGGCGTACGCCCACGGCAGTGCCTTCACCACCGAGCCGCTCGAGGCGTACGCCCGCGAGGTCGCGCCGTACCTGCCGGTGGACGGACCGGCGATCTATCCCGTGTCCGGCGGATCGGAGGCGATCGAGACCGCGCTGAAGCTCGCCCGGGCCTATCACGTCGCGCGGGGCGAGCCCGACCGACTGATCGTCTACGCCCGATGGGGGAGCTATCACGGCAATACCCTCGGTGCCCTGGACCTGTCGGGCAGGAAGCCCTTGCGCCGGCCGTACGAGGGCTGGCTGGGGCGGTTCCGGCACGTGTCGGCTGCCTATCCGTACCGGGCGGACGAGCCCGGCGCGAATGCGCTCGGATCGGCCGAAGACCTCGCCATGGAGCTCGATCGTGCGTTCGAGGCTGCTGGTCCCGGCACCGTCGCCGCCTTCGTCGCCGAGCCGATCGTCGGTGCCACCCTGGCGGCCGTGGTGCCGCCGGACGGGTACTGGCCGGCCATCGCCGAGGTCTGCCGGCGCCACGGCGTCCTGCTCATCGCCGACGAGGTCATGACCGGGTTCGGGCGGACCGGCCGCTGGTTCGCGCTCGACCACTGGGGCGTCCGGGCGGACATCCTGGTCGCGGCGAAGGGGGCGTCGTCGGGCTACTGGCCGTTCGGGTTCGTGGCCGCCTCCGACGAGGTCTATACGGCCGTCTCGGGGCCGGGCGGGTTCGTCCACGGGTTCACCTATTCGCATGCCCCGGTCGGTGCCGCCGTCGCCCGCGAGGTGCTGCGCATCCTGGTCGCGGAGGACCTCGTCGCGGCCAGCGCGGTCAGGGGCGAGCGGCTGCGCGGCCTGGTCTCGGGGGCGCTCGACGGCCATCCCGCGGTCGGCGAGATCCGCGGGCGCGGCCTGCTGGTCGGCATCGAGCTGGTCGCCGATCGCGAGACCCGCGCGCCGTTCCCGCGCGCGGACCGGGTCGTGGAGGCGGTCGTCCGCGAGGCTCGCGAGCGCGGCGTCCTGCTCTACTCCGGCACGGGACAGGCGAACGGCGTGGACGGCGACACGATCCTGCTCGGCCCGCCGTTCGTCGTCACCGATCCCGAGCTGGAGCGGATCGCGCGGGTCCTCGCCGAGTCGATCGACGCGGTGGCCGCGGAGCCGGCGGTCCAGCCGTAGCCCTAGCGCGCCCGGCCCATCCCGCCGCGGACGATGAGGACCAGGCCAAGCGCGACCAGCGTGATCGGCAGCAGGTATCCCGCGAACGAGGCGCCCGCGATGTTGACGGCGCCGACCAGTGCGAGCAGCCCGCCGAGCCAGAGCTGCCAGCCCCAGCCGCCGCCGGAGAAGGCGCGGACCGCGCCGATGAACAGGAAGGCGACGCCGAAGCTGAACGTGCTGAGTCCGTTTCGCTCGATGCCGGCCGCATTGAGCAGACCCGGGACGGCCAGCGCGGTGATGATCGCGCCCGCATACAGCGAGCCCGTCCCGCGGTCGATCGCCCACTTGACCAGGAACGCGATGCCCACCGCCAGGACGACGATCGATCCGAGCGCCTCGAACTGGGGGAACGCCTGCTGGAGGAGCAGCAGACCGCCGAACACGAGCAGGAAGATGCCGATCCATGGCAGCCCCGGCCGGCCGGTGTCGGCGGGACCCCATTCCCAGTGATAGACCCGCGCGGTCGGCTCGCCGGGCATCCGCCCGCCGCTGTCGGGCCCCAGCCGCGTCACCGGTTCGCTTCGGTCGTCATCCATCGTCGCCTCGCTGGCTCCTAGTATCCGCGCTCGGGGTCGACGAGGTTGAGGAGCGGCTCGCCCGCCAGATAGCGCCGGACGTTCTCGATGACCAGCTCGTCGAAGAAGCGGAGCGTGTGACCTGATGCGTGCGGGGTCACGATGACGTTCGGGACGTCCCACCAGGGGCTGTCGGCGGGCAACGGCTCCCGGCCGAAGACGTCGAGGACGGCACCGGCCAGGCGCCCGGCACGCAACGCCTCGAGGAGCGCTGGCTCGTCCACCAATGCGCCCCGTGCCACGTTGATCAGCCACGCGCGCTCGGGCAGGGCGGCGATGACCGCGCGACTGACGATCCCGCGGGTGGCTTCAGTCAGCGGCATCGTCACGACCAGGAGGTCAGCCTCGCGGACGACCTCGCCGAGCTCGGCGTCGCCGACGATCCGCTCGGGGATCGAGCCGTCCGGGTCGCCCGTGCCCGGCACCCGGTACGAGTCGTCACGGCGGATCTCCGGCCGCGGCTTGACCGCGGTGATGCGCACCCCGAGGGCGGCCAGCTGGCGGGCCACTTCGCGACCGATGGATCCGTAGCCGGCGATGACCGCGGTCGTGCCACGCACGATGGAGATCAGCGTCGGGTCGCCTTCCGGCCAGTGGTGGGCGGCCTGGTCGGCCGCCCAGATGGCGGCCGGCTGGTGGATGCGCAGGACCATGCCGCTGACGTACTCGCCGATGGGCACGGCGTAGACACCCTTCGCGTTGGTGACCACCAGGCCGTGACGCCATGGCGGATCGGCGGCGAGGTGGTCGACCCCGGCCGAACGGGTCTGCAGCCAGCGCAGCGAGGGCACGCCGGCGAGGTCGGTCGGTGGACGCGAGCCGATGATCACCTCGACGTCCGGGTCGGCCAGCGTCCGCGGATCGAACGCCGGGTCGTCGGTGACGTCGACGACGTCGAGGTCGGCGGACAACGCCCGCAGGCGGTCGACCGTCTCGGGGCGGATCTCGGCGTCGAGGATCAGGCGCATCGGCGCAACGATAGCGCGCGGAACCCGCTCAGGACCCGGCGAGCCCCGGTGTCGGGGTGGGCGTCGTCGCCTCCGGGTCCACCTCGTCGTCCTCGACGTGGCTGAAGCCGAGCCGGTCGACGAAGCGGCCGAAGATCCCGGGCGCCCACCAGTTCCACTTGCCCATCAGGCGCATCGTGGCCGGCACGAGCAGGACCCGGACGATGGTCGCGTCCACGGCCACCGCGATGGCCATGCCGACGCCGATGCTCTTGATGGTGATGACCTCCGCCAGCGCGAACGCCGCGAAGACCGAGACCATGATCAGCGCCGCGCCGGTGATGACCCCGGCCGTCTTGGCCAGTCCCTCCGCGACCGAGGCGGTGTTGTCGCCGGTCCGCCGGTAGGCCTCCTGGATGCGCGACAGGAGCAGGACCTCATAGTCCATGGACAGCCCGAAGATGACCGAGAACATGATGATCGGGTTGCCGGCGATGGTGTACCCGAGCGGGGTGAAGTTCAGGATCCCGGACAGGTTGCCCTCCTGGAAGATCCAGACCATCGCCCCGAAGCTCGCGGTGATCGACAGCAGGGTCATGATCACGGCCTTGAGCGGCAGGATCATCGAGCCGAACAGCAGGAACAGGATGAAGCCGCTCGCGAGCAGGGTCAGGCCGACCGCATACGGTGCGCGCTCAGCCTGCGAGACCAGGAAGTCGTGGCCGCTCGCCGCGCTGCCGCCGACCTGCGTGGTGATCCCGGCGGCCGGTGCGATGCCACGGATCACCGGGATCATGTTCGTCGCCTCCGGCTTCGACGGCGCCAGCGGGCTGATCGCGTCGAGGCGAACGGTCGAACCGCGGACGTACTGGGCGAGCAGGGCGTCCAGTCCGGCCGGGCGTTGGCCGGCGGGCAGCGCGTACAGGGCCGCGACCTGTTCCGGGCTGAGCAGTGCGCCGGTCGCCGGGTCGTGGATCACGAACGGGCTCTCGACCCGGTCGACGCCGCTGACCGCGTCCACCTGGGTCGCGTAGGCGTCGAGCGCGGTGATGTTGGCGAGGTCGGTCGGGGAGCCGGTGACATCGGCCAGGATGATGATCGGGGTCGTCTCGCCCGGCGCGAATTCGGTCTGGAGTGCGACATAGGCGTCACGGCTCTCGACGCCGGGTGGGTAGATCTCGGCCCCCGGGACGCCCTGCTCCATCCGCAGGAAGGGGCTCCCGACGATGAGCAGGAAAGCCAGGGTCGGGATCAGCACGGCGATCGGGCGGCGCATGACCGCGTGCGCGACACGCTCCCAACGCGACGTCCGCTCGACTTCGACCCCGTCGGCGACCGGACGGAATCGATGGCGGAGACCGCGGATCGACAGGGCGTTCACCCGATGCCCGAGCATCCCGAGGATGGCCGGCAGGAAGGTCAGCGCGAAGACGACCGAGCTGAGCACGACGAGCGAGCCCGCGATGCCGATGGAGCGGATCGCAGGCGCCTTGAAGAGGAGCAGCCCGGCCAGCCCGATGGCGACCGCGATACCGCTGAAGGCGACGGCCTTGCCGGCGGTCCCGACGGCCCGTTCGACCGCCTCGGCGACCGTCCGGCCGCGACGGAGTTCCTCGCGGAACCGGCTCACGATGAACAGCGAGTAGTCGATGGCGAGGGCGAGCCCGAGCATCGTCGCGATGTTGAGCACGAAGATGCTCATCTCGACCTGCTGCGCCACGATGTACACGAGGGCCAGGCTGCTGGGGATCGCCAGCCCGGCGACCAGCAGCGGCATCCCGGCGGCGACGAGCGAGGCGAACACGAGGACCAGCACGACCGCGACGATCGGCAGGGACACCAGTTCGGCCTTCTGGAGGTCCTTCTCGGACTGTTCGGCCGAGTCCTTGGTGATCGGGCCGTAGCCGGTCAGCTGATAGGTGAACCCGGCCGGAGGCACGATCGCTGCCCGGATGGGGTCGACGACGTCGACCGAGGCCTCGTCGGTCACGTTCAACTCGATGACGATGTAGGCCGCGTCGCCGGCAGTGCTGATGAAGCGCGTGTCGCCCGTCTCGGCGTACCCCACCACGCCCGTGACCTGGGGCACGGCCGACAGGCCGGCGATGGAGGTCTTGATGGCACCCTGGAACTCAGCCGACGTCGCGTCGGCGCCCGGAGTCGTCGACCGGAAGAGCGCGATGACCGAACTCAGGCCCGCCCCGAATTCGGTATCGAGCCGGGCGGACACCGCCGCCGATTCTGAATCGGCGTCGAGCCAGCCACCGGCCGACAGGGCCGACGACGTCTGGGTCGCGAGGACAGAGCTCGCGAGGGCGATCACCACGGCGATCAGGGCGATGGGACGGCGGAAGCGGTAGACGAACGCTCCCCAGCGGCTGAACATCGGGATACCTCATGGGACGGCGGCAGTGCGACGCACGATAGAGAATGGTCATTCTCTTTGTCAAGCTCCATGAGTTGCGCCACGCACGAGACTGCGCTAGATTGCGAAGAAGGAACATTCGTTTTAGGAGTCGACGTGCCGCGCGTCAGTGCCGCCCACGAGCAGGAGATCCGGGATCGGATCCTCGTCGCCGCGAGCCGGGTCTTTGCCGACAAGGGCTACCACAGCTCGACCATCGCCGATGTCGTGCGCGAGAGCGGCCTGTCCGTCGGGGCGATCTACTCGTACTTCTCGGGCAAGGACGAGCTCATCCGGCTGACCTGCGATCAGATCGCGGCGCGCGGTCTGGATGAGCTTGCGGCGCGCCTCGCTTCGGCCACGACGACGGCCGAACGGCTGGCCATCGCCATCCGTCTGTACGTGGAGACCATCGACGAGTACGACGGCGCGCCCGGGCAGGTCACGCTCGTCCAGGCGTGGGCGGAGGCCGATCGCGAGCCCGGCGTCCGCGAGATGCTCGCCGGCCGGCGTGAGCGGCTGGCCGGTGCCGGCCAGATGCTGCTGCGCCAGGGGGTGGTCAACGGCGAGCTGCCGGCCTCGCTCGATGTCGACGCGGTCACCCGCGGCCTGCTGGCCCTGCTCGATGGGCTGATGCTCCAGCGCATCGAAGCCGGCGATGCCTATCGGCCGGCTGACCTCGAGCGCCGGGCCATGGCGATGGTCGAACTGCTGCTCGGCGCCCGGCCGGCGTCGGCCGGCGTCCCCGAGGCGGTCCCGACGGCGTAGCATCGACCCCCATGGCGCACGTCCAGACGGTCCTCGGTCCGGTCGACCCGGGCGAGCTCGGGTTCACATTGCCGCACGAGCACACCCAGATCGCCCTGTGGCACATCCAGTCCCGCTGGGATTACTGGCAGCTCACCCGCGACGAGCCGGTCATCCTCGACGAGCTGGCGGCATTCAGTGCCGCCGGCGGGAGCGGGCTGGTGGACCTGACGCTGCCGGGCGTCGGGCGCGACCCGGCCTGGCTCCGTCGAGTCGCGGAGGTGAGCGGCCTGAACGTCGTGATGGGCTGCGGCTGGTATCGGACTGCCTACTACCCGCCAGAAGCGCTGATCGACCGACGATCCGTGGACGACCTGGCCGACGAGCTGGTCGCGGAGTTCGAGGACGGGGTGGGGGAGACCGGGATCCGGCCTGGGATCATCGGCGAGATCGGCACGGACAAGCCGTGGCTGTCACCGGCCGAGGAGCGCGTCCACCGGGCGGTCGCCCGCGCGGCCCGCCAGACGGGGCTCGCCATCACGACCCACGCGGTCCTGTCCGACGTCGGCCTCGCGCAGCTCCGGATCTTCGAGGAGGAGGGCGCGGACCCGGGTCGGGTGGTCATCGGCCATGCGGATTCGTATCAGGTCCTCGAGCACTACCTGGCGATCCTGGAACGAGGCGCCAACCTCGAGTTCGACTTCATCGGGATGCCCTGGGAGCGTGAGCGCATCGGCGAGACCCGGACGATCGAGCTCGTGTGCGAGCTCCTCGGACGCGGGTTCGCCGAGCGCCTCTTCGTGAGCCAGGACGTCTGCAACGATTCGCAGCTCAAGGCCTTCGGCGGCAACGGCTACACGTACCTGACCGACGACTTCCTGCC
This sequence comes from uncultured Chloroflexia bacterium, assembly GCA_963782715.1. GTDB lineage: Bacteria > Chloroflexota > Limnocylindria > Limnocylindrales > CSP1-4 > SPCO01. The sequence continues at coordinate 37,717 of CAWAKU010000003.1, read as the reverse complement.
GAGACTCCGAGTCGCCGGAGTGTCGGACGCGGAGATCGAGTCGATGACCGTGGCGAACCCGCGCCGGCTCCTGACGATCGGGTAGACCGTCCGAAACCGACACGGGCAGCAGCACGGTCGAGGTCGATCAGGGCGTCGGGTCGTAAAGCCCAGCTGTCGCCTGTCCGCTTGTATCGGCAGTCGTGGAACCAACGACCAGGACCGTGCCATCAGGCAACAGGGACGCCGACCGGACGAACCGGGATCCGGTGAGGGCCTCCCCGGCCGACCACCCGCGTGTCGCCGGGTGGTAGAGCTCGGCCTTCGCGACGTCATCGGCAACGCCGCTGCGCCCGCCGGCGAGGAAGACGGTCCCATCCGGCAGCAGGACAGAGGCAAGCAGGTCCGCATGTGCCTGGGTCATCGGCCCGGTCGCGGTCCAGGTGCTCGTGGCCGGATCGAAGATGTCCCCCGAACTTGGGTTGCCGCCGATGATCAGGACCTTGCCGTCGGACAGGACGACCGCCGTCTGCTCGTCGACTCGCTCCGTGTCCATGCGGTTCGTGTCGGTCCAGGAGCCGATCTTCGGATCGTAGAGCTCGGCAGTCGTCTTGTTGTCGGCGAATCCGCCGGCGACCAGGACGCGACCATCACGTAGGAGAGTGGCCGCCAATGGGCCGGCCCGCCCGGTCGTCATGCTCCCGGTCGCCGTCCATCGTCCGGTCGCCGGATCGTACAGCTCGGCGGTCTGATGCAGGCCATCGTCCGCCCCGCGGCCGGCGACGAGGACCTTGCCATCGGCCAGCAGGGCGCCAAAGGCCTGGTTCCGCGCTTCGGTCATGGGACCGGTCGACGTCCAGGCGCCGGTCTTCGGGTCGTACAGTTCGGCAGAGTCGAGATTGGTGTTGCCATCGTCGCCGCCGGCGACGAGGACCCGCCCGTCGGCCAGCCGGACGCCGACGGGGTATGTGCGACCATCGTGCATGGAGCCGGTCGCGGTCCAGGTGCGGGTTCGAGGGTCGTATACCTCCGCTGACTTGAGTGCGTTGCCGCCGCCCGCGACCAGGATTCGTCCGTCGAGGAGCGGGACGGTCAGGCCACTCACACCGCGATCGATCGTCGGCGCGGCGATCGTGGTCCAGGCGGTGAAGGGCGTCGGGCTCGCGGTCGGCGTCACGACCGACGGTTTCGACCCGCCGCCGGCGAGCAGGAATGCGCCTCCAAGCACGAGCGCGCCGATCACGGCGGCCGCGGCGAGGCGGATGGGCATGGTCATGGTCGGGAACCTCCACGGCGCCACGCGCCGTTGTCGGATCGATGGGACCGCGGCCAGGACGATGTCGAGCGCCTGCGCCGGGGCGCGACCAGGGTCGCCTTCAAGCCAGTCGGCGATGCGCTGGTCGAAGAGAGGATCGGTCAGTCGGGTCATGCGCTGCGCTCCCCGGGGGTCGCGAGCGCCCCGCTGTCGGTGTCGAGCGCGGCCCGCAGCTGACGGACCGCGTAGTGGAGTCGAGATCGCGCGGTCCCCACCGGGATGCCGAGGACCGAGGCGATCTCGGTCAACGGGTACCCGAGGTGGTGATGCAGCACGACCACCGCGCGTTGTTCCGGGGTCAGCAGGCGGAAGGCCTGCTCGAGCTCGTCGCGTGCAGCCACACCTCGGGCGATATCAGGCGAGGTGGGTGGTTCGACCGCGAGCGCCCGGATCCGGGCGATGCGACGACGCTCGCCACGCGCGTCCGCGTAGCAGGCATTGACGACGAGCCGGTAGAGCCATGCCTCGAAACGCTCCGGGTCGCGCAGCGATCGCAGGTCCCGCCAGGCCCCGATGAGGGCCTGCTGGGTCGCATCCTGCGCTCGGTGCGGATCGCGAAGGATCCGATAGGCGAGTGCGTAGCAGCGGTCGACGGACGCGGCGGCCAGTGATGCGAATGCATCCTGGTCGCCGCGCATCGCCCGTTCCACGAGCTCGACCGGCACGTCTGGCTCCCGTGGTATGCAGCCCGTTTGGCCGCTTCACCGAGTATGGAGCCGGCCGTCGCCGAAACGTTCAGATGTCAAGGGAGTCCGCGCCGGCTCCTGACGATCGGCTAGACCGCGGAACCGGCGCGGGCGCGTCGACCGTGGGTCAGGGACCCGGAACGTACAGCTCGGACGACGTCAGGAACGTGCCGCCGCTGCCCGTCGTGCTGCCCCCCATGACGAGGACGCGGCCGTCGGACAGGAGGTTTGCCTGAGCGGAGATCCGGGCTTCGTGCAAGGACGTCGTCGGGGACCACGTTCCGGTCGACGGGTCGTACACCTGAGCCGCGGTGAGGGCGTCGCTGTCGCTGGCGATGCCGAGGCCGCCAGCCAGCAGCACGGTGCCATTCGGGAGAAGGGCAGCCGCTGGACCGTTGGCGACCGTCGCCAGCGGGCCTGTCGCGGTCCACGTTCCGGTCACGGGGTCGTAGAGCTCGGTCGCTGACGATGCGACGCCTCCGGCGACCAGCACCTTGCCGCTGGGCAGCAGGGTGGCTGCCTGCCCGTCCGCGCGCCCCGTGGCCATTCGGCCCGTGGCAGTCCATCGGCCGGTCGCTGGATCGAACAGCTCGGCGCTTCGCGTGTCCGTGGCGAACCCCCCGGCGACCAGGACCTTGCCATCGGGCAGGACGGTCATCGAAGACGAGGCGCGCCACGTGACCATGATCCCGGTGGGAGTCCACGTCCCTGCGGTCGGGTCGAAGATCTCAGCTGCCACAGGCGTGTCCCCCTGGGTTCCGCCAGCCACAAGGACTCGGCCGTCGCGGAGCAGCGCGGCCATGTGCTGCGAGCGGCTCTCCGTCATCAGCGACGTTGAGGTCCAGTGCCCGGTCGTGGGGTCGTAGATCTCGGCACTCGCGGTATTCCCGCCGGTCACAAGAACCCTGCCGTCGAGCAGCCGGGTCGCGACCGCGAATCCGCGCTGGGCGTGCATCGCATCGGTGGACGTCCACGACCCGTGGGTCGGGTCGAAGCGTTCGGCTGATGAAAGCCCTCCGTTCTGCCCGAGCCCACCAGCGGCCAGGACTGTCCCGTCGGCCAGGGGCGTGGCTCCGAAGTTGACCCGCCCGGCGGACATGGCACCGGTCGTGGTCCAGGCGGGTGCGACGGCGGTCGAGCTCGGACTCGGTGTTGGACCGGGAGGTCCGACGGAGGGTTGACCAGGTCTGATCAGGTACAGCGCGCCTCCGACCGCAAGCACGCCGATGACGGCGGCCACGGCAAGGCGGAAGGGCATCGTCATGGTTCGGAACCTCCGCGGCAGGTTCACGACCCGCCGCTGATGGGTGCGGTCGATCTGGTCGAGGGCGGCTTCGAACACCCGGTCGGCGAGCTCGTCCCGGCCATCGTCGAAATACGCATCGATGAGGCGGTCGAGTTCTCGCTGACTGGTCATCGGGGTCGTCCTCCGGCCACCGTGGCAGGACGCTCGTCGGCCTCGATGGCCGCGCGCATCGCCCGGTGGGCGTAGTGAAGTCGGGATCGGGCGGTCCCGACCGGGATCTCGAGGCGCTCGGCGATCTCGGTCGGGGTCAGGCCCAGGTAGTGCGTGAAGACGAGGATCGCCCTCTGCTCGGGCGGCAGCCGCCGGAACGCGCGATCGAGTCGATCACGGTCGTCGAGCGAGAGCGTTTCATCCGGGCCGGCCGGTCCGTCGACCGGGAGGATGCGGACATTGGCGTTCCAGGCGCGCGTGCGACGCGCTTCCGAGTAGCTCGCGTTGACGAGGAGCCGCTGCAGCCAGGCGTCGAAGCGGTCCGGATCGCGGAGGCTCGGCAGTTCACGCCAGGCGATCACCAGCGTCTGCTGCACGGCATCCTCGGCCCGTCCGACGTCCCGCAGGATCCGTCGGGCGATCCCCATGAGCCGGTCGCCGCGCGTCCGGACCAGGACGGCGAATGCCTCCCGGTCCCCGCGTTGCGCCTGCTCGACGAGGTCTCGATCCAATCGATCGGCCCTCCGTGGCGCCCATCGGGGACGCCGTCCGACTCTACTGAGTCGCGGAGGACCGTGCGCGTTCAATCACGGCGATCGCCGGGTTCGTGGCCCGGCGCCCGTCACTCCTCGAGCACCGCCTCGACGCTGAGCGCCACGTTGCCCTTCAGCGCCTGACTGATGGGGCAGCCGTCCTTGGCGCCCTCGGCAGCCGCCATGAAGTCCGCGGCGCTCATGCCGGGCACGCGACCGCGCACCGTCAGGGCGCTCGACACAACGCGCCAGCCAGCCTCGAGCTTGTCGAACGTGACCTCCGCGGAGACATCGAGTCGCTCGGGTGGCGTCCCGGCCCGGCCGAGCGCCCCGGACAGGGCCATCGAGAAGCACGCGGCGTGGGCAGCGGCGACGAGCTCCTCCGGGCTGGTCAGTCCGTCTGACGCCTCGGTTCTCGCCGACCAGCTCACGGGCAGGGAACTGAACGCACCGGAAGACATCGCGGAGACGGCGCCGGAACCAGTGGCAAGGTTGCCCGACCAAGTGGCTTCGGCGCGACGGATGGCAGACATCGGGGACTCCTGGGCTGCGAGGGATGGGCCGGGCGCATCGTCCCACAGGCATCGTTCCGTTGTCCGAGTGGTCCGCCCGGGATGGGGACAGTGCGGGTCGTTCGCGGGCGGTCCGGTGCCCGTACCAACGCGACGACCGACCGTGACACCCTGGCCATACCGCGCCGGCCGACCGCTCGCGACGATCGATCCGTGCTCACCTCCGGTCGCCGCTTCGCTGCCATCCTGCTCGCGGGAGCCCTCGTGCTGCCGCTCGCCGCGCCGGTCGGCGCCGTCGAACGGGGTTCCAGCGACCCGGTGGCGGATCCGCTCCCGCCCCCGGTCGTCGACCCGGTCTCGCCCGAGGTCCTGGCGCAGGCCGAGGTCGACCTGGTCACCCTGACCAATCGGCAGCGCGCCAAGTACGGCCTGGTCGCCCTCCGCTCGGATCCGGATCTGATGGCGATCGCTCGCGCCCGCGCCGAGATCATGGCCGCCAACGACGTGATGAGCCACGTCGAGCCTGACGGGCGGAAGGTGTTCGACCGTCTCAACGCTGCCCGGCTGACCTGGTTCAGCGCCGGCGAGATCATCGCCTGGAACACCTACCCGACCGAGTACTCGACGGCCGAAGCCATCAGTGCCTGGATGGCCTCGCCCAGTCACCACGACATCATGGTCTCGACCGGCTACAACTACGTCGGCTTCGGGGCGGCGGTCTCGGTGACCGGCAAGCGCTACTACGCCGGCCTGTTCGTCCGCGAGCCCGACGAGACCGGCGCCTGGGCGAAGTTCGGGACGATCTCCAAGCATTCCGTGAGTCATTCGCGCACCCGGGTGACGATCCGCTGGTCAGGCGGCGATCGTCGGCTCCAGGTCATGACCTCGGGACTGCGCTATTACCAGGTCCAGCGACGACGGGTCGGTGGCGCCTGGCATTCCTGGAAGGTCACGACGGCAACCCACAGAACCGTGACGTGGCTGAAGGCCTACGACCACGAGGTCCGCGTGCGGGCCCGTGACAGGGCCGGCAACTGGGGTCCCTGGCAGGTCATCCGGATCAACCTCTGAGGCCGGCCCGGGGCAGGCGACCGCCGGCCCCGAGCCGCGACCGGATCGCCGCGCCGAGCTCCCGATGTCGGGCCGTGCGCGGCAGCACGATCCGATCCGCATCGAGGAATCGGGCGTGCGCCACGAGGGCATCGGTGAGGGCCGCGGCGAAACCTTCGCCCGCCACGGGGTCGAAGCCTGCTTCCCACCACAGGTCGAGCACGCGGAGCGTCCCCGTCCGCCGGTCGATGCGGGGCTCGATCCGGCCGACGAGGCGGTCACCGAGCAGGATGGGCAGGACGTAGTAGCCCCAGCGGCGTTTGGCGGCCGGGACGTAGACCTCCCAGACGTAGTCGAAGTCGAACAGCGAGCGCAGCAGGTCGCGGTCCCAGACGAGCGGGTCGAGCGGCGCCAGGAACGCGACGCCTGGCTCGCCCGATATGCCAGCCTCGGCCGCCGACGCCAGCAGCCCCTGTTCTTCCGCGAGGACGAACCGGTCGCCCCGGACGCCCTCGACGGCGACCGGGATCAGCGTCCCGTCCTCGACCAGGCCCTCGAGCAGCTCTCGCCGGGTCGCACCGGCGGACGCGCCGCCGTCGCGTGCGGGCTCGGTCCCGAACCAGAGCTCGCCGCTGCCCGAGCGCCCGAGGAGACCGTGCGCCCGGTAGCGCGACAGGAGCTTGTGCCGGCGCTGCTCCGGTTCGGGCCGCCGTTGCGCGAGCAGGTCCGCTGGGAACAGCCGCTCGGCCAGGTCGTAGACGCGCCGGTTCCCATCGCGCCGGGCGAGCCCGAGGGTACCGGCCTCGGCCAGGGCTTCGAGGATCGCCCGGACCTGGTTGGTCGGGCGCCAATACCAGTCGATGGCGGCTCGTGGTTCGACATCGGTCGAGGCGAGCGGGCCATCGTCGCGGATCCGGGCGAGGAGCTCCTCGGCGAGCGGGCCGTGCTCATCGAACGCCGCGCCGTCGCCGTCGTGGCGCGCTGCGGCCCGATCCCAGGCGATGCGATACCAGGGCAGCTCGGCGGTCGGGACGATCGACAGCCCCTTGTTGTAGGTCTCGTACAGGTCGCGCGAGCCATACAGGTGGTCGTCGGTCCAGGCGCGCCGGTAGCCGTCGATCCGCGCCGCCAGGACGAGGTCGTGGTTGCGCCCGGTGACCTCGAGCGGGTCGAACTGGAGCGAGCCGAGCCGGTCCATGACGCGCAGGACGGACGCCGGCTCGGCCGGCAGCGAGCGCGGTCGCGCCAGCAGGTGGCGGGCGACGAGGAAGCGACGCGCGGTCGCTCGGTCGATCTCGAGTCGGGGGGTCATGGCGTCGATGGTACGAGGGACCCATCCGCGCCGGCTCGGCGACCGATGTAGTATGGGCAGACCGAATAGTACGGAGTTACCGAACATTCCATCCGACACGAACCGACGGCCGACCGCGGCCGCCATCGATGCCGTCCTCGAACGGTACGACCAGATGATGCAGCGGCTCATCGGCGGGCACGCCCCCGAGTTCACCGAGGTCGGGGTCACCATGGCCCAGGCCAAGGTGCTGTACGTCGTCATGGCCGCCGGCCGCCTGCGCATGACCGAGCTCGCCGGCCGGCTCGGCATCGGCACGTCGTCGGCCAGCGAGATCGTCGAGCGCCTGGTCGAGCTCGAGCTGCTGCATCGCGCCGATGATCCGGACAACCGGCGCCAGGTCGTGATCACGGTCACGCCCGCCGCGGTGGCGTTGCTCGAGCGGTTCCGCGAGCTCAACCAGCGACAGCTGCGAGAGCTGCTCGGTCGGCTCGACGCCGCCGAGCTCGCGATCGTCGACCAGTCACTCGAGATCTTCCATCGCGCCATCGACCGGGGCGCCACCACCGACAGTCAATCCACCGATCGACAAGGGGAGCACCGAACGTGAGTCGCCTCAGCCGAATCGCCCTCAGCAAGCGGAGCGTCACGCTCCTGTTCGCCGGCGCCCTGTTCTTCGCCGGGCTATCGGCCTGGGGCAGCCTCAAGCAGGAGCTGCTGCCGGACATCGACTTCCCGATCATCACGATCGTCACGCCGTTTCCCGGCGCCGGTTCGTCCGACGTCACCGAGCAGGTGACCAAGCCGATCGAGAACGCCGTCAGCGGCGTCGCTCGTCTCGAGCAGGTCCAGTCGACATCGTCGAACTCGATCTCGCTGGTCGTCGCCCAGTTCTCGTACGGCACCAACGTCAAGGACACGACGGCCGCCATCACCGACGCGATCAACAAGGCTCACCTGCCGGCGACCGCGACCCCGACCGTCCAGGCGCTCAACATCAACGCGTCGCCGGTCGTCGTCTCGTCGATCGCCTCGACCGGGACCGGCGACTTGGCCGCCGTCGGCGAGATCGCCCGGCGCGAGATCGTCCCCGAGCTCGAAGCCATCGACGGCGTCGCGCGGGTCGACCTGACCGGCGGCCTCGAGCAGCGCCTCTTCGTCACGCTCGACCCGAAGAAGATGGCCGCCGCGGGCATCAGCAGCCAGCAGGTCGTCGGGATCCTCCAGGCCAACAACCTGACCGTCCCGTCGGGCCAGATCCCGACCGACGGCGCGAAGGTGCCGGTGTCGACCATCGGCACGCTCGCCTCCGAGGCGGAGATCAAGGGACTCGTCGTCGGGTTCACGAAGCAGGCGCCACAGATCGCGCCTTCGGTCGCCCCTGACGCCTCGGCGGCACCCTTCATCCCGACGCCGATCACCATCGGCGACCTCGGCACCGTCGGGACCGAGCTCGTTGCGACGACCGGCTTCGGGCGGACCAACGGCGACCAGGCACTGACCGTCACCGTCTCGAAGCAGTCCAACGCGAACACGGTCGAGGTGGCCGACGCGGTCCAGGCCAAGCTGGCCGAGATCGGCGCGCGCCACACGGATCAGCTGACCATCACCACGGTCGCCGACCTGTCCGTCTTCATCAAGGAATCGGCCAACGGACTCGTCCGTGAAGGTGGCCTCGGCGCGATCTTCGCGATCCTGACCATCTTCCTGTTCCTGTTCAGCATCCGGGCCACGGTCGTCGCGGCGATCAGCATCCCGCTGTCGATCCTGACCGCGCTGGTGATCATGCAGCTGACCGGGGTGACCATCAACATCATGACCCTGGGCGGCCTGGCGGTCGCGGTCGGACGGGTGGTGGACGACGCGATCGTCGTCCTCGAGAACATCTACCGGCACCGCTCGCTGGGCGAGGACCGGATGACCGCGTCCATCAACGGCCCACGCGAGGTCGCCGGGGCGATCACCGCGAGCACCCTGACGACGGTCGCCGTGTTCCTGCCGCTCGGCTTCGTCGGCGGCCTCGTCTCGCAGTTCTTCCTGCCATTCGCCCTGACCGTCACGTTCGCCCTGCTCGCGTCGCTGGTGTGCGCCCTGACCGTCGTCCCGGTCCTCGCCTTCTTCCTCATCCGCGACGTCCGCGTCGCGGTCGACGAGAGCGGCGAACCGACCCGCTCCATCTGGGTCCGGGCGTACACGCCGACCATCAAGTTCGCGCTCCGCGGCCGGGCCACGAAGCTGGGCGTCGTGGCTGTGGCCACGCTCCTGTTCTTCGCGTCGGCAGCCCTCGCGCCGTTGCTGCCGACGCAGTTCATCAACGCCGGTTCCGAGGCGACGCTCATCGTCACCGTCTCCCCGCCGACCGGCGCGACCTCGGCGGCGGTCCTCGAGCGAACGATCCAGGCCGAGACGATCCTGCTGGCCGACCCGGAGGTCGAGCTGGTCCAGACGAGCATCCCGGCGGAGGGCGAAACGAGCTCGCAGGTCTTCCAGTCCGCTCTCCAGGGTCGCGCTGCCAACAGCGCGACGATGACCGTCAAGCTCAAGCACGGCACCGATGTCGATGCCGCGTCTGCCCGCATCGCGACCGCCCTCGAACCGGTCCGGACGGACGGCTACGACGCGACGGTGTCGACCGGCGGGTTCAGCGCTGGCGGGCTCAACGTTGTCGTGACCGGCCAGACCAAGGCCGACGTCGACACCGCCACGACCGCGATCATGGCGTCACTCGCCGACCAGCCCGATCTCGTCAACCTCAAGAGCAACCTGATCAAGGCCACGCCCGAGGTCCAGGTCACGGTCGATCCGAACAAGGCCATCACGGTCGGGATGACCGCGGCCCAGGTCGCCGGCCAGGTCCGTGCCGCGCTCGTCGCCCAGCCAGCGACCTCCATCCAGTCGGCTGACGGCCAGACCGTCCAGGTCATCGTGCAGCTCGACCCCGCGGCCGTTGCCTCCGTGGATGACCTCAAGGTCCTCCCTGTCGGCACCGTCGCGACGGTACCCCTGCAGACCATCGCCACGGTCGAGCAGGTCGAAGTCCAGGGGACGATCACGCGCATCGACCAGCGGCCGGCTTCCTCGATCACCGCCGAGATCGCCGGCGACGACACCGGCGCCGTGTCCAAATCGGTCCAGACCGACCTTGACTCACTCGCGGCTGCAGGGGCCTTCCCGGCCGGCACGACCGCGGAACTCGCCGGCGTCAGCCAGCAGCAGAGCGAGGCATTCGGCGGCCTGTTCGCGTCGATGGGCGTGGCCATCCTGCTCGTCTACGTGATGATGGTGCTGACCTTCAACTCCCTGGTGACCCCGTTCATCATCCTGTTCACCCTGCCGCTGGCGACCATCGGGGCATTCCCGGCGCTGTACATCACCGGACGTCCGATCGGAGTCAGCGCGCTCATCGGCTTCCTGATGCTCATCGGCATCGTGGTCACCAACGCGATCGTCTTACTCGACCTCGTCGAGCGATTGCGCTCCGAGGGCTACTCGACCCACGACGCGCTGGTCGAAGGCGGCCGGACCCGTGTGCGGCCGATCCTGATGACCGCCATCGCGACGATCCTGGCCCTGATCCCGCTGGCCGCGGGCTTCAACCAGGGTTCGATCATCGCGGCGGAGCTCGGCACGGTGGTCATCGGCGGCCTGTTCAGCTCGACATTCCTGACCCTGCTCGTGATCCCGGTCGTGTACTCGCTGGTGGACGGCCTCAAGGTCCGAGTCGCCAGGCGGTTCGGTGGCGGGAGGCCGGCACGCGCAGCCGCCGAGGGAGGAACCGCGACCTGACCTCAGTCGGGCCTCGGCCATGACCTAAGATGCGCGGGTGGACGCGACCCGCCTCGATCCCGAAGCTGGCCGGCATGACCCCCTGGCTCCGGATTGGCTGCGTTGGCTGGGGGCGGTCGGCTGGCGCATCCTCGTCAGTCTTGCGCTGGGCGCCTTCCTCGTCGCGATCGGCGTCGCCCTCTCGACGACGACCGTCTCGGTCATCGTGTCCATCCTCGTCGCGGCGGCGTGCTCGCCGTACATCCAGCACCTGCGGGCGCGCGGCTGGTCGCGATCCAAGGCGGCGGCGGTCGGGACGCTCGGCAGCGTCGGGGTCATCCTCGCTGCTCTGATCCTCATCGCGCTGGCGGTCGTCCCATACATGGTCCAGGTCGCGCAGGCGGTCCAGGCTGCGATCGCGCATCTGCAATCCGTCCTGACCGACTCCGCACTCCCGCCCGAGCTCGCCGGTGTGGTCGCCACGATCGCGACCGGGCTCCAGACGTGGCTGTCGACCGAGACATCTGCCATCGCGGCCTCCCTCGCGACGCTCGGGACCATCGGCATGCTGTCCCTGTTCACCCTCTACTTCCTGCTCCAGGACGGGGACAAGGCCTGGGCGTGGCTCCTCCAGCCGGCCAGCGAGTGGCGACGAGCGACGCTCGAGCAGGCCGGGCACGACACCCTCCTCCAGGTCGGCGGCTACCTCAGAGGGTCGTCGGTCAACGCCGCCGTGGATGGCCTGACCGATTTCGTCTTCCTGGTCGTCCTGGGTGTGCCGCTCGCAGGCCCGCTCGGGGTCCTCGTCTTCTTTGCCGGCTTCGTTCCCTACGTGGGCAACTTCCTGGCGACGCTCACCCTCGTCCTGCTGGCGTTCGCCAGCGGCGGTGCCGTCACGGTCCTCATCCTGCTGGGCCTGATCGGGGCAACGAACGTGATCAAGCGCCGGCGCCTCTCGCCGCTCCTCTTCGGCAGGACGGTGAATCTCCATCCCGCGGTCATCCTGATCGCGCTGCCGACCGGCCTCGCCCTCGGCGGCATCGTGGGCCTGTTCCTCGCGGTGCCTGTCGCCGCGTTCCTGCCAGCGGTCTGGAGCGCCGCGGCATCGGTCCTCAACGAGGCGCCCGAGCAGAGGGGCGAGCACGTGCCGGGTCTTGAGCAGGTCCCCATCTGGCTCGACCGCATGGCCCAGTGGAGCTGGCGGCTGCTCATCGTGCTCGGACTGGCCTGGCTCGCGATCGAGGCCGCGGCCACGGTCCCCTTGGTCGTCGGTCCGATGACGATCGCCATCATCCTGGCGGCGACCCTGCTACCGGCTGTGGGTATCCTCACGCGCCGAGGCTGGACACGGGGACGAGCGTCGATCGTCGTCGCAGTCGTCGCCTGGGCTGTGGTGGTCGTCTTCACCGTGCTGTCGGTGATCGTCCTCGCGAAGCAGGGCGCCGAGATCGTCACGACGAGCACGAAAGGCTCGTCCGTCCTGGCTGGCGTCGATTGGCCGTCCGCGGTCGCCAGCGGGATCGGGGGCGGCATCCTGACGACGATCCAGGGTGTGGTGACCGGGTTGACGACACTGTTCGTCGGGCTCGTGCTGTCGGCGGTCCTGTCGTTCTTCGTCCTGCGCGACGGCCCACGCGGCTGGGCGGCGCTCACCCGCGGCCTGCCCGGCTGGCGCCATGACATCGTCGCCCGGGCGGGGACGCGCGCCGTCGAGATCCTGGGCGGATACATGATCAGCACGGGTGTCCTGTCGGCCTTCGGGGCGGGCACCCAGTTCGTGATCATGGTCGTGCTCGGGCTGCCGCTCGCCGCCCCGGTGGCGGTCCTGTCGTTCTTCCTCGGGTTCATCCCGTACATCGGGAGCTTCCTGGCGACGGGCGTCGCCCTGCTGATCACCATCGCCGTCGGTGACACGAGGGACATCGTGATCATGCTCGTCTGGACGGTCGTGTTCAATATCGTCCAGGGCAGCATCATCGCGCCGCTCGTCTACGGCAAGGCCGTCAGCCTTCATCCGGCCATCGTCCTGCTGGCGATCCCAGCCGGCGGACAGCTGGCGGGCGTCGTCGGGATGTTCCTGGCCGTGCCGGTCCTTGGTCTGATCGCGGCCAGCTGGCGGTCCGTCCTCCTGGTCCTCGGTCAGACACCGCCGACCCCCGGCGTCGCGCCGGACAGCGACTCCCCGGACCCGCCGGGATCCGAGCCGGGCCCGAAATCGACCCGAAACCCAGCCCGTCATCCTGAGCGGCTGACCCGCCCGAGGCCGGACATGGATCGGCGCGGGCCGGTCACCCGCCGAAGCGAGGCCGGACCCGCGCCGTCGCGAGTCAGTTCGTGGACGGAAGGTCAGATCCCGAGCGCCTTCGCCTTGGCGGCAGCGAACTCCTCGTCGGACAGGATGCCCTGCGCGTGCAGCTGAGCAAGGTTCTGCAGCTGGGCCATCTGCGGATCCTCGGGCGCTGCTGCGGGCTCGGGAGCTGGTGCGTAGGCCTCCGGGGGCGGAGCCGCGGCCGCCTGCTGCTGGGCCGCCTGGGCGTCCTGCTGGGAGTACTTCTGTTGCTGATGGTGGCTGACGGCTCCGGCCGTGCCCGCCACGACGGCGGTGGTCGCGGCCATTCGAACGATGCCGCCTCTGCGTCGCATCATCGTGAGTAGCTCCTTTCCTTCATGGATGAGGCTCGAACGGTCAGGAGACCGACTCGGCCATGATCTCTTCGACGAGGGCGGCCGGGATGCGGCCGTTGGCGATGAGGATCCCGTCGGCATCCCGGAGCGACTTGGCGAACCGGGCCGCCCAGACGTTCTCCCAGATCATCAGCCCGGCTGTCGAGTTCGGATCGAGCGCCTCGCCGATGTCCTCGAAGTCCTCCTGGCCGAGGAGGTTCCGGGTCTGGACTCCAAGGGCGGCGAGCGTGGCCTGCTCCTCCGGGCTCGCCTCGGACAACTCGACCGCGGTCACGTTGCCGTCGCCATCCTTGGAGATGATCACCAGGTCGAGGACACGGATCGTGCCGGAGTCCTGGAGGTCCTTGATGGCCGGGATGATCGCGCCGGAGAACTTGTTCCCTGGGAACGCGATGGCGATGTACTCGACGGGTCCGATGCTCATGCTGGGCTCCTCATTCATGTGGGTCGACAAGTATGCAACGCTAGGGTCACCCGCGACTACAGGAAGCGCGACACGCGATCCATCGCGGCGTTCCAGGCGCGGTCCTTCGGTGCGGTCGGGGCCACGGCGGGATTTGACATCTCGAGCAGCGGTTCGAAGATGTTCCGCTCTGTCAGGTCGGCGACGACCGGGTCCGTGAACTGCAGGCTGAGCTCGTCGTTCCGGAAGAGCGACAGGTCGTCCAGGTTGCAGCTGCCGATCAGGACCTGGTGATCGATGCGCAGGACCTTGGCGTGGGCCATATCCGGGTGCAGCATGATCTCGACACCCGCGTCCATGAGCGTGCCGTACCAATGCCGGAAGGCGGCCGCCGGATAGGGCGGGGTCGGCTTCCCGGGCGCGATGATCCGGACCTTCACGCCACGCAGCGCCGCGGCGTGGATGCCTTCCAGGATCGCCCGGTTCGAGATGTACGGGTTGACGATGTGGATCACCTCGGCGGCGTCCTCGAGGGCCCGCTCGATGGTGTCGCTGATCGGATGATGTCCCGTTCCCGGGACGTTCCAGAGGACGGTTGCCGGCGCCCGCAGTGGCGCGTCCGGGGCGACCCTGAGGGTTTCGACCGGGAAGTAGCGGGCGAGCTCGGGGTCGTCCGGGGATGCTCCGTCGTTGTAACGCCAGCTCATCAGGAAGAGCGCGGCCAGCTGGGCGACGATCGGCCCTTCGACCCGGACCATGACGTCGTAGAACCGCTCGTCGTTGAAGTGGTCCTCGATCCCGCTGCCGCCCACATAGCCGACCTTGCCGTCGACGACCATCATCTTGCGGTGGTCGAAGTGGAGCAGATCCTGTCCGTGCAACTGGAGTGAGCGCGAGCCCATCGCCTCGGATCGCATGACCATGATGCCGTCGTGGGCGACGACCTGGACGCCCGCCTCACGGAGGCGACGGTAGAGGTCCTTGCTGCCGAAATCAACCTCACTTCCGACGGCGTCGACCGCCAGGCGGACCTCGACGCCAGCAGAGACCCTGTCGGCGAGCGCCGTCAGGAAGCTCTCCCCGATGTCGCCAGGCTTGTAGCCATAGTTCAACAGATGGACATGGTCGGTGGCCGCCGCGATATCGTCGAGCATCCGCGGGAAGTAGCGTCGCCCGTGGAGGAGGGGATCGACCGAGGTGGCGATCGCGGACGCGTAGGTGTTCGCCACGTCGGCTCGGGTGACCTTCTCGCGGCCGATGATCTCCGCGGTCCGTTCGGCCGCCGTCTCTGCCCGGATCGCATCCGGATCGAACGGGTCGGTCGGGACGCGCGTTCGGCGCCGACGACCCAACGCGGCACCGGCCGCAGCGATTCCGGCCCCGATGGCGATGGTGCGACGTCGGCTCATCGGCCGACGTTCACGTTTCGCATGTGATGACCCCCGTCGAGCGCCTCCGGGCGGCCACCGATCGATGGTGGCTAGACGGCCCCGGACTGGGCGACGACACCGATACTGTAGCGCTCTCGGGCGTATCCTTGACGGGCCATCCACGCGTGCACGGAGGAGGACGTCAGATGCCTGAGCTCCCCGTCAAGGAGGTCCGCTTGCCGGAGCTCCACCTGCCCGAGATCGACCGGGACCAGATCATCAGTTCACTGTCGGGGCTCCGACTCCCGACGATGGACATCACCTCGATCGAGCGCCCGCGATTCGGCCGCCAGGCTCGACCGCGGCGGTTCGGGCTGCCCGCCATCGACTGGCGGTCCATCGACCTCGGTCCCGCGGTCGCCGGCGTGACGGCACTCGGCCGGTTCGGGTCGCGAGCCCGCCCGCTCGTCCGCACGCGCTGGGCCGTCGCTGCCGGCGTCGTCGTCATCGCGGGTGTGGCCACCGCGGCACTGATCGCGACTCCGGCCGTCCGGCAGCGTGCCGGCCGGACGGTCCGTGACGTCCGTGCCCGGATGGATCCCGGCGCATCGGCCGACCGGCTCGAGGTGGATGCCGACATCGCCGACTACGGAGGCGGACGTGGAGACCGTCGTCGAGGACGTCGTGGCAGGGGTCGCGGAGACCAAGGTGACCGTGGCCGATGCCGAGCACGAGGTCATCACCGCGGGCTGAGCCGCCCACTCGCCTCAGGGCGGAAGACGACCCAGGCGCTCGAGCGCCTCGCGGAGCTCTGCCGTGAATCGGCGGCGGCCGGCCAGCGAGACGAGGACGCCGACCAGCCGGCCGCGCAGGCTCGTCGCCGTCCGCTGGAAGTCGACCGCGACGTGACAGCCGCCGTCGGGTCCGGGCGTGACACGATAGACCGTGACGGTCCCGGGCTTGAAGTCGATCGCTTCCTGCAGGACCAGGCGGACGATGCCGGGCTCGGCCCAGTCGTAGCGCTCGCGTGCCCAGACGCCGCCGAAGATGTCGGTCCCCTCGGTCACGTCGGCCCACCTGTCGCCGAGCTCGTGGAGCTCGTAATACTCGGCGTCGAGGCCGGGCCACAGCTCCGGCCGTCTCGGACCGAAGTCGGTCAGCGCGGCGACGAACCGATCCGCGGAGACCGGGCCGTCGGCCTCGTAGTGGATCTTGGCCACGGCTAGCCCGCCGTCGGTGCCGGCTCGACCGGAGCGACGTTCGCGGCGACGGGTGTCGCTTCTGCAGCCGGCTGCTTGCCGAGCTCGATGCCGATCGAGCTGAGCCAGCGCCGGATGTTGCGGTAGATGGCCGGCGCGCCGAGCGGGACTTCCTCGTCGAGCGTCCACTCGACCGGGTGGAGGATGAACGGCTCGGTCTGCACGCCACCGAGGCCGCCATGCGACCCGATCAGCTCCTCGAACGCGGCCACCTCACCGAGCTCCGGGTCGTACTGGCTGAGGAGCAGCAGGTCGGGTGCGTGGACCATCGCGTCCTCGCGCTTGAGGCTCATGATCGTGTGCGGCCCGAACAGCGTCGTCGGGTCCTCACCCTCGACCCGGTCCTCGTCGAGGAAGCGCGTGCCGTTCGGTCCGAAGACGACCGCGCCGAACTGCTTGGAACGGACGAGCATCAGGCCGACGCCCGGATGCGCCGCGACCGCGGCGACGAGGCCGGGGTGGAGCTCCTCCAGCTCCTCGACGGTCAAGTCGATGGTCGTGACCGGTGAACCAGACGAGCCCGAGGTTGCCCGAGCCGACCACCGCGATCGAGGAGGCGTCGGCGACGGCCGGCTCGTTCTCGGAGGCGTCGAGGTCGACCACCCCATCGGTCGTCTTGCTGGCCAGTGCGGCGCGGGCGACGGTCGGCCCGACACCCTTGCTCTGGGTGATCTCCGACAGGAAGGCGTTGACGAAGACCGAGCCCTCGGCCTTGGTCTTGCTCTGGATGATCGTCGCGCGACCGCTCATCTGGCTGCGGACGAACTCCCCGAGACTCACGCCGTAGCGCTGCAGGAACGTCTCGCCGAGGCTCTGGCCGTGGTCGGACAGGATGATGAATTTATACGGGCGCGGGGCCTCGTCGGTGGCCTTGAGCAGCGTCGCGATGGCGGCGTCCACCCCGTCGAGGGCCTCGAACGATTCGACCCGCTCAGGGCCGCAGTGGTGAGCCAACTCGTCGTAGTCGGTGAAGTCGGCGTAGATGACGTTGGTGCCGCGATACATCTCCTCGATGATCAGCGACGTGTTGACGTCGCGCAGGAGGACGTTGCTGGCCGCACGCATGCCGGCGTACTTGAGCCCGCGGTGCATCTGTGGCCGGATCCCGGATCGCTTCGTTCGGCGCGCCTGGATCCGTTCCTTGGCGAACTCGCCGAGGAACAGCGTGAACGAGCGGAGGTAGCCGGTCGGACTGAAGAAGAACGACATGAACGATTGGCTATCGCCGATGCCGCCGCCCTCGGCCTTGATCGCCGCCGTCGTCAGGTACGAGCGCGTCGCGTCGCCCGTCATGAGGTTGCAGATGCTGGCGCCGTTGTTGGACAGCAGGCCCTCGCCGTTGGTGATCCGCGACCAGATGAGCTCGGCGTCAGCCGGGTTGCTGGAAGCCATCAGGTGTTCGCGGTCGCGTTCGTACCAGCGGAAGGCGGGGATACCGTCATTGTTGCCGTGCAGGATGCCGGCCTGGCTGGCCGATGTCATCGAGGGCAGGATCGCCTCCCAGTGCGACAGCTTGTGAGTGCCGTCGCGCACCAGGCCGGCCATCGTGTTGACGGAACCCGCGCGCATCCGGCCGGCCAGGATCGGATGGGCCAGCCCGTCGATCTGGATGATCACCAGGCCCGGCTTGTCGGTCTGTCCCGTCGAGCGCTTGACGAGGAGTCGCTGGACGAGCAGGCCGTAATAGGATCCGCCGCTGTCGACGCCCAGGATCGCCGTCAGGATCGTGTTGATGATGGCGTACACGAATGACGCGACGAGGGCTGTTCCAAAACCATTGACATGGACGCCCGGCGCCCACTGCGCGACGACGATGAAGGTGACGATCTGGATGACCAGGACCAGGACACCGACCAGCACGAGCGAAACGCGCGCGGCAAACGCGAGCGCCACCGGCCGGATGGCCGCGTTGAACAGCGCGATGAAGATGACGGCGAGCGCGGCATCGATCGCCCGGTCGACGGTCAGCCCGGGCATCACCCATGCGGTCGCGATGAACGAGAGGGTCGCGACGACCAGTGTCAGGATGAGCCGCTTGAGCAACGCGACCGGACCGCCGCGCCACTCCCAAAGGACGCGGATCTGCGTCGCGTAGAAGTCCCGCAGGCTCATCGTTGGTCGCCCTCCATCGGTGCAGCGCCGGTCATCGGTCATCGTCGGTCGGTGTCGGGGACAGCATAGGCCGCGCGACCAGCCGCAACGCGGGGAGTCGGCAGGGCGTTCCGCCGCGCGCTAGGATGGTCGTCCGCTGCCGCTCGATCGCCGCCCTGAGCCCCGATGGCTCGACCGATCGATGTCGCGCGAACACGGGGAAGCCTGCCAGCTGAGGCAGGACAGGAGGATGTGACATGTCCGACGAGACCCAGTCCACGCCCGCCGCCGCGAACGACGACGTCGTCGTCGTCGGCGGGTCTGTTTCCGACGAGTACGGCGTCGTTGCCGAGGGAGCCGTCGCGATCCAGGGCGACCACGCCCTGGTCGTCGCCCGGTTCGCCGACACGACCTCTGCCCGGGCCGTCTATGACGACCTTCTGGCGGCCGAGATCGACGGCTCGCTCCACATCGACAGCGTCCTGGTCGTCAAGGCCGACGACAACGGCAAGCTCCATGTCGAGAAGATGACCGACCACAGCACCCGGACCGGGCTCAAGTGGGGCATCGTCGGCGGCGTCGTCGCGGCGGTCTTCCTGCCGGCGACCCTGCTTGCCGGTGCGGTCACCCTGGGCGTCGCCGGCGCGGCGGCCGGCAAGGCCCGCAACCTCGCCCATCGGCTCGACGTCGAGAAGGAACTTGCCGACGTCATCCTGCCCGGCACGTCCGGCATCCTGGCCCTGGTGACCGCCGAGGACGCACCGGCCGTCGAGGCCAAGGCCGCCAGCGCCCAGGAGGTCAAGGTGGTGGCCGTCGACGACGAGACCGCTGCGGCCGTCAAGGAAGCCGCCGCGACCGTCGAGGCCACGACGCCGTCCGCCAGCTAACCACTCCCCGGGCGCCACGCGCCCGATGTCGCACTCGAGCCCGGGCCCATCAATGGTCCGGGCTCGTCGATTCCCGGCGCCTGCTCAGTCTGTCGCTGGCGGGATGTCCCCGGACTTCTCTGCGGCGAGCCTCCGCCACGGCGGCACGCCATCCATCTCGATGTCGAGCGAGAAGCTCAGGAACGTCCTGACGAGAACGATCAACCCGAGGGTCGCCGCGCTCTCCAGGGTCTGGTCGATAGCGACCGTCAGGATGATGTCGGCGACGATCAGGACCTCGAGACCGAGCAGGATCGACCTGCCCAGATTGTGGCGCAACGCCGTATAGGCGGACCGCCGTTGGCCGTGCGAGAGGTCGCGCGCATAGACCGTGAGGCTGATGGCTCCGCCGACGACGAGGATCGCGACCCCGGCGACCTCGAACAGCCGGACCGTCGCATCGAGGACATTCTCGAATTCCACGGCTCGATCGTCGCACACTCGAGCGCCCTGCGGCGGCCCGCGTTGACGCTTCGCCCGTTAATCCCGATAATCTGACTCGGAATTAGACACGAGGCTGAGCAGGCCAACCCGCGACGCGCGAGCGCCGCCACCAGCGACGACCGGAGACCCGATGACCGCAGCCCGCGAGATCGTCACCGACCAGCGAGATCAGTTCGCCTTCCACGACGATATCGCGTACCTCGCCGAGACGAAACGCGGCTTGACGCGCGCCACGGTCGAGGAGATCAGCGGCTTCAAGAACGAGCCCGACTGGATGCTCCAGTACCGGCTGCGTGCCTACGAGCACTTCCTCAAGCGTCCGCTCCCGACGTGGACCGACGGCCTCGACCGGATCAACTTCGACAACATCGTCTACTACCGCAAGCCGTCCGAGCGCGAAGAGAAGTCGTGGGACGACGTCCCCGACCAGATCAAGGCGACCTTCGAGCGGCTCGGCATCCCCGAGGCGGAGCGCAAGTTCCTGGCCGGCGTCGGCGCCCAGTACGACTCGGAAGTGGTCTACCACTCGGTCAAGGAGGAGCTGTCCAAGCTCGGCGTCGTGTTCATGGGCACGGACCAGGCGCTCATCGAGTACCCGGAGATCTTCCGCAAGCACTTCGGGACGGTCGTCCCGGCCGAGGACAACAAGTTCTCCGCGCTCAACGCGGCGGTCTGGTCGGGCGGTTCGTTCGTCTACGTGCCCGAAGGGCGTCGAGGTCCCGCTGCCGCTGCAGGCCTATTTCCGGATCAACGGCGAGAACACCGGCCAGTTCGAGCGGACCCTGATCGTCGTCGACGAGGGCGCCAAGGTCCACTACATCGAGGGCTGCACGGCGCCGATCTACGCCACCGAATCGCTCCACGTGGCCGTCGTCGAGGTCGTCGCGCTGCCGGGTTCGAAGGTCCGCTACACGACCATCCAGAACTGGTCGAACGACGTCTACAACCTCGTGACCAAGCGTGCCCACGCGTACGAGAACTCCACGGTCGAGTGGATCGACGCCAACACCGGCTCGCGCAAGACGGTCAAGTTCCCGGCCATCTACCTGCGCGGCGAAGGCGCCACGGCAGACATCATCAGCGTTGCCGTCGCCGGCAAGGGCCAGCACCAGGACACCGGCGCCAAGGCCGTCCATCTGGCCCCGAACACGCGCTCGCGCATCGTCTCGAAGTCGGTCTCCAAGGACGGCGGCCGGGCGACCTATCGCGGCCAGCTCAAGGTGTCGCCGGGTGCCACCAACGTGGTCGCGAGCGTCCGCTGCGACGCCCTGATGATGGACGACATCAGCCGGAGCGATACCTACCCGTATATCGACATCCAGGAAGACGACACCTCGATGACCCACGAGGCAACCGTCGGCAAGGTCAGCGCGGACCAGGTCTTCTACCTGATGAGCCGCGGGCTGACCGAGAACGAGGCGACCAATCTCATCGTGCAGGGCTTCCTCGAGGTCTTCACCAAGGAACTGCCGATGGAGTACGCCATCGAGTTCAACCGCCTCGTCAAGCTCGAGATGGAGGGGTCGCTCGGATGACCGACGCCACGGCGTCACGGATCCGACCGAATCGGCGCTCTCCCACCGAGCTCACCTTCGCCCTCGATGCGGCGCGCATCGACCAGCTGACCGACGGCGAGCCGGCCTGGCTGAGCGCCGACCGCCGGGCCGCATTCGAACGGTTCGAGGCGCTGCCGATCGAGACGAATCAGCTGTACACGACGTATGTCGACCTGCGGACCGCTGTCCTCGACGACGTCGTCCCGTGGTCGCGGTCGCGCGATGAAGGACTCGTGCCACGTGATGCGTCCGAACCGGATGCGGGGACCGCGGGCCTCGCCGCATTCGCCGACGATCACGTCGAGACGCTCGCGCTCGACCCTGCGGTCAGCGCAGCCGGGGTCACCCTCGAGACCCTCGGTGGTTTCGTCAGCCACGAGGCGGCCGAGGCCCTCGTGGGGGGCGCCGGGTCACTTCCGGAGGACGACCGCCTCGCCCAGCTGACCCGCGCGGGCTGGAACCACGGCGTCGTCGTGCGCATCCCGGCCGGCGTCACGGTCGCCCAGCCGATCGTCATCCGGTGGTCCGTCGGGGCCCCGGACCGGGCGCTCATCACCCGCACCATCGTCGAGCTCGGCGACGGGGCCGAGGCGACCATCCTCGAGGAGCTCGTCCCGTCGGGCCAGGAGGTCGACGGCCGACCGAGCCTGTTCACCGGTACGATGGAGGTGACCCTCGGCGCGGGCGCCAAGCTCGCCGTGTCGAGCCTCCAGGAGCTGCCGACCTCGGTCGTCGCCTTCCAGCATCGCAACGCCGCTGATCGGCGAGGGCGCGACCCTCCACTGGGCGCTCGCGCAGCTCGGCTCGCGTCTCGTTCGCAGCCGCGTGGACAATCGCCTCGAGGGCGATCGCAGCTCGGTCGAGCAGGTCGAGATCGTCTTCGGCGGGGCGGACCAGGTGTTCGACCTGACGTCGTACACGCACCACCTCGGTCGCGACACGACCGGCAACCTGCTGTCCAAGGGCGCCCTGATGGACAAGGCCCGCTCGTACATGAAGGGCATGATCGTCATCGACCGCTCGGCGATCGGGACCGACAGCTTCCTCGGCGAGTTCGGGATGAACCTGTCGAAGTCCACCCGGTCGGTCGCCATCCCGAGTCTCGAGATCGACCAGCCCGATTGCCGGCGCGCCGCCCACGCCAGCTCGGTCGGTCCGATCGACGAGACCCAGCTGTTCTACCTCGAGAGCCGCGGCATCCCGCCCGACGAGGCGCGCAAGTTCATCGTCATGGGCTTCCTCGAGCCGGTCGTCGCGCGCGTGCCGGTGGCGGACGCACAGGACCGGCTGCGCGCCCTGCTCGAGGACAAGTGGCAGGTGGGCAGCGGCACGGGCAGCGTCACCGCGGCGTGAGACGCATCGACCTCCTCGGCGTCGACGAGGTCCCCCCGGGCACGATGAAGATGGCCTGGGTGGACGGGACGGACCAGGTCCTGGTCATCAACTCGAACGGCGACCTGACGGCCGTGCAGGGGATCTGCAGCCACGAGTACTTCGAGCTCGACAAGGGCTTCCTGACGGCCGGCACGCTCACCTGCGCGCTCCACCTGTCGCGATTCGATGTCGAGACCGGCGAGCCCCTCGACCCACCGGCCGACATCCCATTGGCGGTCTACCACGTCATCATCGACGGCGACCGGATCCTCATCGAGGTTCCGGATGGGCCGCTCGAGGTCAACGACTGACACAGGGACCACCGG
Source organism: uncultured Chloroflexia bacterium (assembly GCA_963782715.1). Taxonomy (GTDB): domain Bacteria; phylum Chloroflexota; class Limnocylindria; order Limnocylindrales; family CSP1-4; genus SPCO01. Next base: position 14,696 of record CAWAKU010000003.1, on the reverse strand, counting down.
TACCAATGTCCGGTATCGAGACGCGTCCCACCGGCGCTAGCGTGACCGGGCCATGCAACCCGTCGAGTTCCAGGGCTTCGCGGCCGACTGCACGATCTCTGGCAAGATCACGATGTTCGGCGAGCGCCTGACCGACTTCCTGAACGGTCAGGAGCGCTACCGCGTCCATCACGTCGAATGCGAGAGCCTGACCGACGGCCACCGGGTGGAGGTGGACAGCATCTCGGTCGAGCGGAACGACCTACTCGCCGTGATGGCCACCGGGCCGCGCGGCTCGGAGAAGCAGCGCGTCTCGCTCCAGACGGCCCGGCTCCAGATCTGCGTCGGGCCGTACCTGATCCTTGGGCGGCTGCATACCAAGCCCGGGGCCGACGCGATGGCCAGCGTTCTGACCCGCGACGCGATGATCCCGTTCACGAACGCGACGATCGCCTACGAGGTCGCCGGCGCGATCGTCGCCCGCGACGTGTCGACCATCATCGTCAACCGGCTGCTGGTCGACTGGATCTCGCCCACGACCGAGACCGCCACCCTGTTCCCGGATGTCCCCGTGCGCTCGCCATTCGCGACGCGCCTCCACCAGGAGCGTGGCCGGGGCGCCTGACACCCGGTCAGGTCGGCAGCAGCGTCCCCAGCCCGAGCGCCTCGGCGCGCCGGACGATCGCGGCGGCGAACACCACGTCGGCCAGTCCGACGCCAAGGTGGCTCACCACGACGCGTCCCTCGGCCGGGCGCGACGTGCGCGCCAGGAGCGCCTCGCCGAGCATCGCGGTCGGGTCCGGATAGTCCTCGAACGCACCCGCGTCGCGGTTCGCGAGGAACTGGCCGCGGTCATCCACCAGGAACAGCGCGGCATCGCGGGCGACATCGGCGGCGCAGTACGTGGCGTAGTCCACGGCCACCACCAGCGCGTCGCCGGCCAGCCACTCCGTGGTCATCACCTGGCGCACCGGCCCGAACGACGCAGCGGTGACGACGACGTCGGCGGCCTGGACCGCGGAATGTGCGTCGGGCGCGGCCGTCGCGGCGGCGATGCCCTCAGTCGCCTCGGCCTCGGCAGCGAGCGCGGCGGCACGGTCGGGATGGCGGTCGAACACGCTCAACCGGACGCCCGGCAGGAGGCGGCCAAGGACGGCCAGGTGGCTCCGTCCCTGGGTGCCGGCGCCGATCAGCGCCGCGCGCGGCGGCCGGCCCGACACGACCGGGGCGAAATGGGCGATCGCCACGCCCGACACGGCAGCCGTTCGCAGGGCCGTGATGGGGCCACCATCGAGGATCGCCGTCGGCAGCCCGGTGCCTGCGTCGTTGAGGACGACGGCCGCGTTGATCGCGGGCAGGCCCGCGGCATTGTTCGTCGCGAACCCGGCGACCCACTTCATGCCGAGCAGGTCGTCGACGCCGGACGGATCCTCGCCACGCAGGTAGGCCGGCATGGCGTGCGCGAACGAGCCGACCGGGCGCGGATGGACGCCGATCTTCGGCGGCAGCTCGGCATCGGCGACGAGGGCGACCATCGTCCGCTCGGCCAAGGCGAGGCGCTCGTCGAGATCCGGCATCGCGGCGAGCACGTCCGCGGCCGCGAGATAGCGCACTGACCGACTGTCGGGGACGGACATCGACCCGAGTCTACCCGCCGGCGATGGCCTACGATGGCCCGGTGCCCCCCATCGACGTCGAGCAGAGTCTCGACAACCTCAAGCTGGAGCGCGACGCGATCGTCCTGTATGACGCCCTGTCGGCCATCGAGAAGGACCCGCGCCGGGCGGACGCGTTCCGGCGCATCGCCGGGAACGAACGGCGCCACGCCGAGATCTGGGCCTCGAAGCTGCGCGAGCTGGGCGCCGACGTGCCGCCGCCCGCCGGGCCGCGGATGCGCGTCCGGTTCATCATCCTGGCCGCGCGCGTGGCCGGGACGTCGGCCGTCGCCGAGCTGGTGAAGTCGCTCGAGGGTGACGAGGAGGCCTTGTACGAGGGCCAGGGCGTCTCGCCGGAGGTGGCCGCCATCGCCGCGGACGAGCGCGAGCATGCGGTCATCTGGGATCGTCTGAAGACCGGCGAGCAGATCCCCGAGGTCAGCCAGCCGGGTCGTGACGGGGTGGCCATCGCCCAGGGGGCGACCAGCGCCGCCGACGTCGGCCGTCGCGAGACGTGGCATCGCGCCGGCGGTCGCTCCGGGACGCTCCGGGCGGTCATCTTCGGCGTGAGCGACGGCCTGGTCAGCAATCTGTCGCTGGTCATGGGCGTCGCCGGGGCGGCTTCAGGCAACCCGAGCTTCATCCTGCTGGCCGGCATCGCCGGATTGCTGGCCGGGGCGTTCAGCATGGCCGCGGGCGAATACATCTCGATGCAGAGCCAGCGTGAGCTGTTCGAGCGCCAGATCGCCCTCGAGCGAGCCGAGATGGAGGCGATGCCCGAAGAGGAAGAGGCCGAGCTTGCCGCGTCCTACCGGGCCAAGGGCTTCACGGCCGACGAGGCGGCGACGATCGCTCACCGCATCTTCCGGGACCCGGCGGCCGCGCTCGACATGCTCGTGCGCGAGGAGCTCGGTCTCGATCCCGATGAGCTGGGCTCGCCCTGGGGCGCGGCCGCAGGGTCGTTCGTCGCCTTCGCCGTCGGCGCGGTCATCCCAGTCATCCCGTACCTGTTCGGCGGTGGCCAGGCCGTCCTGTTCGTCAGTCTCGGCCTCAGCCTGATCGCCCTGTTCGCGGTCGGGGCGGCGGTCAGCCTGCTGACCGGTCGCGGCCTCATCTTCTCGGGCGTGCGACAGATGCTCATCGGCCTGGCGGCGGCGCTGGTGACCTACGCCATCGGGTCCATCATCGGCGTGGCCGCGGCCTGAGGCGGGGCGCGATGGCCTCCGATCTCGCTGGGCGGCTCCGCGCCGAGGGGCTCGACCCGGGCCGCTGGTCGAACGGCCCCGGCGACCGCTACGCGGCCCACGACCACGGCTATGACAAGGTCATCGTGGTCGAGCGCGGGTCGATCCGGTTCGGTCTCGGTGACGACGCCCCGGCCGTCGAGCTGGCCGAGGGCGACCGCCTGGAGCTGCCGGCCGGGACGATCCATGACGCGATCGTCGGCCCGTCCGGTGTGGCCTGCCTGGAGGCACACCGGCCCGCCGGGTCGTTCGGCGCCGTCGTGCGTCGAGCGGCCGGGTCGTGGTGACGGGCGTTCGAGCGTGGCCGGGGTAGTCTATCGGCCTGTCGGAGGGAAACCGTTGGGCCCGAGCTGGCGTATCCCATGACGAGCGGTCGGCGCGATCCGGCCGACGATGCCGGCGTCGTCCTCGAGATGGCGGCGGGATCCGAGGCGGCGCTCGAGACGCTCTATGACCGTCACGCGACGGCGATCTTCGCCGCCGTCTATCGACTGACGTCCGACAGGGGGACCGCCGAGGAAGTCGTGCAGGAGACATTCCTCACCTTGTGGAACCGCGCCGAGACATTCGACCCACGGACCGGCTCTCTGGCGTCCTGGCTCCACGCGATCGCGCGGAACAGGGCGATCGATCGCCTGCGCGCCGCGGGTCGGCGGCCGGCGCTCGTGGACCTGACCGCGATGTCGGCCCCGGACGAGGACTCGTCGGTGACCCTCGAGCGGCTCGCCGCGCGTGGGTCGGTCGTGGCCGGCTCCGTCCCAACGGCTGACCCGGAGGAGGCCGTGGCGGCGGCCGGCGTGCGCGATGCGCTTCGGGTCGCCGTCGCGGCGATGCCGGACGATGAGCGGACGGTCATCCTGCTCGCGTACCAGGAGGACCTGTCGCAGACCGAGATCGCCGACCGCCTCGGCTGGCCGCTCGGCACCGTCAAGACCCGGACACGTCGGGCGCTCCACCGCCTGCGGGAGGTCCTGGGCGGGGAGTTCGGCCCGGTGCACGAGGATGCAGTGATGCCGGTTCCCGGCGGCGAGGATCGATAAGGACACGATGGACCACGACGAGGCGCGCGAACAGCTGGAGCTCGCGGCACTGGAGCCGGGCGGGCTCGACCGGCTCGTGGCCGGCGACACGCCTGTCGCCCAGGCCGTGGCCGGGCATCTGGCCGGCTGCGACAGCTGCACGGACGAACTCGTCCGTCTGCGCCGATCGTCCGCGGTCATCCGATCCGGCCTGAGCGAGATGCCGCCGCCGGACCTCAAGGCTCGGACGCTCGCGACGATCAGGACGGAAGGCGTCCAGCGACCGTTCGCCGTCGCCGCCGCCGCCGCCCTCCGATCGCGGTCATGCCCCTCGCCGGGTCGTCATCGGCCGGGGAGGGGACCGCTGCCGATGCGACGCCGGCGACGGCCGGCGGCCGGGGTCGCGGCCGTCCTCTCGTCCCGATGATCGTGACCATCGCGGCGGCCATCGTCCTGTCCGTGGTCACGACCTCGCTGGTCGTCGGGTCGCGGGTGGACGACCAGCTCGCCCAGCAGAAGCAGACGATCGCCGCCCTCGAGGACGTCAGCACGATGTCCATGGAGGTGTCCGCTGAACCGGACGCCGAGCACGTCCAGCTCGCCGGGGTGAGCGACCCCACCCTCGACGCGTCGCTGGTCTATTCGCCGTCTTCGACCGAGCTCGTCATCACCACGTCCGACCTGACGAAGCCGGCGGCCGGCTACGAATACCGCTGCTGGGTCGAGATCGGCGGGACGCGTCAGCGCATCGGCCGGATGTTCTTCAGCGACGACCTGGCCTACTGGGGCGGCCCCGTCCCGGCCATCGCGGGCGCGTCAAGTGCCAGCACCTTCGGCATCTCGCTCGTGGCGATCTCAGCCACCTCGCTCGACGCCGAACCGGTCCTCGTCAGCAGCGAGTGATCCGCCGCCCATCGCGCCGTCCGGCGGCGGGGCCTCGAGATAGGCACGGTGAAGGACCAGCAGCCGTTCGGCGACCTCGGGGCTGACGTCAAAGCCGTCCTCACCCAGGACCGCTGACAGCCAGGCTGCCTCGAGCGGGCGCTCCACTGCGTCGACCTCCGATTCGCGCCGACGCGAATCCATGATGACGAGCCAGACCAGCCCGGCCCCGACGACGAGCCCGACGATGAGCAGCCAGACATTGAACTCAGCATTCACTCGCGGCGAAGTATACGGAGCCGCGCCGTTACACTCCGCGGATGCTCGATTTCATGCCGGATCCGATCGCCATCCAGCTCGGCCCGCTGCCGGTCTACTGGTACGGCATCGGCTACGCGCTGGGGCTTGCCGCCGCCTACCTGGTCATGGTCCGCCTTGCCGCGCGGGCAGGCGAGGACCCCGACATCCTCGGCAACGGGATGATCATCGTGGCCGTGGCGGCGCTCATCGGCGGGCGGGCCTACCACGTCATCGACCAGTGGGCGCTCTATCAGAACGACCTGATCAAGATCATCCTGCCGCCGTACTCCGGGCTCGGGGTCTACGGCGGGATCGTGACCGGGACGATCGCGGCGTTCGCCTACGCCCGCTACAAGGGCGTCCCGTTCCTGCGCTGGGCGGACATCATCGCGCCCGGCCTGTTCGTGATGCAGGCGATCGCGCGCTGGGGGAACTTCTTCAACCAGGAGCTGTACGGCTCGCCGACGACCCTGCCGTGGGGCATCCCGATCGATTGCGCCCATCGGATCGTCGGCACGACGTTCGACTATTCATGCGCGGTCCTGCCGGAGTCGACCAGGTTCCATCCCCTGTTCCTGTACGAGTCGATCTCTGGCGCGATCGGTGCGGCGGTGCTCATCTGGCTCGGATATCACATGCGCAAGCGGCTTCGCCCGGGTGACCTGCTGCTGGTCTTCTTCGTCTGGTATGGCATCGTGCGGTTCGTCCTTGAGACGTTCCGCGAGGGCAACTGGACCTTCTTCGGGGTGCCGACCGCCCAGATCGTGTCGGCCGTGTTCATCGTGGCGTCGCTGGTGATGCTGGCCTGGCGGCATCGCGCCGGGCACGCGACCGACGATCCGCCGTCTCGCCCGAAGGTCGCGACCTGGGGCGCCATCGGGCGCCTGCCCGATCCGGATGAACTCGATGACGATGACGAATTCGATGACGATGACGGATTCGACGACGACGATGACGGCGAGGAAGACGACGGTGACGACACCGCCCTGACCGAGGACGAGCACCCGGCCGGCACGATCCCGACTGCCGACGACACGGTCGACGTCGGCCAGAGGCCCGACCTCGACCTGAGGTGACGACACCGGACGAGCCCCGTCGGCCCGCACGCCGTCGGTTGCCGCCCGGACGCATCTCGCCGGAGGCCCTTGCAGCCCAGCGGGGCGGCGCGGTCGAAGGACTTGCATGGCTAGGTCGTCCACCGGAGGCGAAGGCGTCGCTGCTCTACCGTTTCCTTCGGCTCGTGGCCCGGTTCGTCATCTTCGTCATCTTCCGGTTCCACATCCGGACGTCGGGCCAGGAACATCTGCCGTCGGGCGGCTACTTCCTCGTCGCAGCCGCGCACCGCGGCTGGATGGATCCGTTCATGGTCATGCACGCCATCCCACCGCAGCCGCGGGCGTGGTTCCTCGGCAGCGCTCCGTCGACCTTCACCTCGCGCTGGCGCGAGAGCCTCATCCATCGGGTCGGTGGATTGCTGCCGGTGTGGCGCGGCGGCATCGGCATCGAGCAGCACATCGCCTCGGCCCGCGCGGTCATCGCCAACGGGGCCGTCTTCGCACAGATGCCGGAGGGCACGGTGAGCGGCCCGTCCGGGCGCGTCGGCCAGTTCCGGACCGGCTGGGCGGTCATCGCCCTGCGGGTGGATGCGCCGATCGTGCCGCTCGCCATTGCCGGGACCGAGGAGCTGTACATCGGCCGCCGCCTCGCGTCGCGGATCCTGCCGGTCACTTCGGCCCGGGCACTGGCGGGGTTGGAGCCGGGCGCTCCGGTCCCCGCGGAGGGTTCGCGTGAAGAGCTGGACCTGGCGCGGCACATGAGCGAGGTGCTCGCGGCGCTGCTCGGCCCCGTGGTCGAGGATATCTACGCGGGGACGGTCGATCCGCCTGGGCATCAGCGACGAGGCCGGGATCGGCTGACGTGGCTGCTGCTGCGGCGCGGACGGCTGGACCGGGATGCCTGATGGGCCGCGACCGGCCGGATTGATCGGGACGGCGAGCCCACGAGCGTCGCAGACCTACCGGGTCATCCTCGCGACGACTCATGTGATCGGGCGCGGCATCTTCGGGTTCCAGGTCGAGGTCCGTGGCCGGGCACACCTGCCTCGCGATGCGGCAGGCCGGCCGGTCGGTGGCTGGATCGCGGCCGGATTGCCCCATCGGACCTGGGTGGATCCGTTCGTGGTCGCAGACGTGCTCCCGGTCGAGCCGCGACTCGTCTTCTTCGGCGACGGCCGGGCGATCTTCCGCTCGTCGTGGCGGCGGTGGCTGGTCGGACGGGTCGGCGGGGTCATCCCCATCTGGCCGGCCGGTGACCGGAGGTCGATCGAGGGATACCTCGCGGCGGCGACCGTGGCGCTGGACGCGGGAGCGGTGCTGTGCCTCTTCCCGGAAACGGGGGTCGCGACACCGCCCGGGACGGCTCGTCCGTTCGGTTCGGGCCTGGCCTACTTCGCGCTTCGCACGGGCGCACCGATCGTGCCACTCGTGCTGGGTGGGACCGACGAGCTGTTCAGGGGCCGGCGGCTCCGCCTGGAGGTCCTGGCGCCTGTGACGTGGCAGGACCTCGCGGCGGTGCCGCCGGAGTCCCGGGCGCCCGAACCCTGGTCATCGGCGGAGCGGCGGGTCGCACATCGGGTGACTGCGGCCCTGCACGAGCGGACGGCCGGTCCCGTTGAACGCGCGCACCTCGCCTCGCTGCCGCCACCCGGCATCCGCAAGCGCTGGAGCTGGCTGACGACCGCCTGGCGTTGAGGGCCTGGCGCCTGTCGCGACGACTGCTCACCACCGGAGCGTTCTTCAGGCGATACCTGACGAATGCTCGGCAGAGGGCTCGTTTGGCGGGATGCGGGCCTGGGCGAGGCGTCGACCGAGCGTGGCCTGGTCTGTCGGGTGCGCCAGGATCCTCCGTATCGGTGACCAGCGCTCGCGTGACGAGCAACTGGCGGGATCCTTGGGGTCACTGGCACCCGGCGCCCCGATTCTCGCGGAAGGTTCACGCGAAGGACGCGACCTGGCGCGGCCCACGAGCGAGGCACTCGCGGCGATGCTGACGACGCGGGCCGCGGCTCGGCGCGCCCGTATACTCGGCCGCGATGCAGTACGCCGAGTCCATCCTCGATCTGGTCGGGCACACACCGCTCGTCCGGATCTCGCGACTGACCGGCGACCTCGGGCCGCGCGAGCGCCAGCCGCTCCTGCTGGCCAAGCTCGAGATGCTCAACCCGGGTGGGTCGGTCAAGGACCGCATCGGCCTGCCGATGATCGAGGCCGCCGAGCGCGACGGCCTGCTGCGGCCGGGCGGCACGATCATCGAGCCGACGTCGGGCAACACCGGCCATGGCCTGGCCATCGCCGCCGCGCTCAAGGGCTATCGCTGCATCTTCGTGATGGCCGACAAGCAATCGTCGGAGAAGCAGCAGCTCCTGCGCGCATACGGCGCGGAGGTCGTCCTCTGCCCGACCAACGTCGCGCCCGAATTGCCCGAGAGCTACTACTCGGTGGCCGCGCGGCTGGCCCGCGATATCCCGGGTGCGTTCAAGCCCGACCAGTACTGGAACGCCGAGAACCCGGCCGCCCATGAGCGGACGACCGGCCCGGAGCTGTGGGACCAGACCGACGGGCGGATCAGCCATTTCGTGGCGAGCGTCGGGACGGGCGGGACGATCAGCGGTGCGGCCCGCGTGCTCAAGGCACGCAACCCTGCGATCCAGGTGATCGGCGCGGACCCGGAGGGCAGCGTGCTGTCGGGCGATACGGCGCGACCGTACCTGACCGAGGGGGTGGGGGAGGATTTCTTCCCGGGCACGTACGACCCAGGCGTCATCGATCGCTGGGTCCGCGTCAGCGACCGTGACGCGTTCGCGATGGCGCGCCGGCTGACCCGCGAGGAGGGGATCCTGTCCGGCGGCTCGTGCGGCACGGCGATGGTCGCCGCCCGCGAGGTCGTCCACGATCTGACCGCCGCGCCAGACGGTCACGAGGCGGTCGTCGTCGTCCTCCTGCCGGACAGCGGCCGAAGCTACCTGTCCAAGATCTACAACGACGAATGGATGCGGGTGAATGGCCTGCTTGCGACGACCGGTGCCGTCGTCCGGATCGGCGACCTGCTCCGCCAACGCCATCACGCGGGTCCGCTGCCCTCGCTCATCCTTGCCCGGACCACGCAACGGGTCGGCGACGCGGTCGAGATCCTCCAGAGCTACGGCGTCAGCCAGCTCCCGGTGTCCGAGCAGCCCGACGGCGACGCGATCGAGGGCATCGTTGGCTCCATCTCGGAGAAGGGTCTCCTCGACCGGGCGTTCCGAGATCCCTCGATCGTCGATCGGACCGTCGGCGAGATGATGGATCGACCGCTGCCGATGGTCGATGTCGACGCAGTCCTCGACCAGGCCGTCGTGCTGCTGTCGGGCGACGCCTCGGCGGTCATCGCGACCGGCGGCGGGCGTCCGGTGGGCATCGTGACGAGGACCGACGTCCTCGAGTATCTCGCCCACCGCCCGGACGGCCACGGCTGATGGACGTCCCGCCCATCCCGACCCCGAGGTTCGAGCTCCGCTCGATGTCGCTCGCGTTCATGCACGCCCTGGTGGCACGCGATCTCGCCACCGCCCAGGCCGAGATCGGTGCGATCGTCCCGGTCGACCTGCCCGACACGCTCGATCACTTCCTCCAGTTCCGCATCGCCGACCTGTCGCTCGATCCGGACGCCCAGGCGTGGCTCGGCCGGGCGATCGTGCTGACCGAGGACGACGGCACAGACCGGATCATCGGCTCGTGCGGCTTCCACTCGCCGCCGGAGCCCGATGGGCGGGTCGAGGTCGGCTACCGGGTCGAGCCCTCGTGGCGGCGGCAGGGCGTCGCGTCCGAGGTCGTGCGCGCGCTGTTCGATTGGGCGCATGCCCGGGGTGTCGACCGCTTCCGCGCGTCGGTGTCGCCCGACAACGTCCCATCGCTGGCCATCGTCACGAGCCTCGGCTTCCGCCAGACCGGCGTCCAGATCGACGACATCGACGGGGTCGAGCTGGTCTTCGAGCTCGACGGCTGGCCACCGGCGACCGACGCATGACCGACCACGACCGCGAGCCCAGCTTCGACACGCTGGCCGTCCACGCCGGCGCCGAACCCGACGATCTCACCGGGGCCGTCTCTCCGCCCATCTACCAGACCTCGACCTTCGCCCAGGACGGCGTCGGCCGGCCGCGTCGCGGTTACGAATACGCCCGCTCGCAGAACCCGACCCGCGAGCGCCTCGAGCGCGCGGTCGCGGCGCTTGAGGGCGGGGAACACGGGATCGCCTTCGCGTCGGGCTCGGCGGCCACGGCGGCGATCGCCGAACTGGCGGCCCCCGGTGACGAGATCGTGGTCGGCAATGACGTCTACGGCGGGACCTTTCGCTACCTCGAACGGGTGCGGCGGGGGGCCGGCGTCGATTCGATCTACGTCGACCTTGCGTCGGGGCCGGATGTCCTGTGGGAGACCCTGACCGAGCGGACGCGGCTGGTCTGGTTCGAGACGCCATCGAACCCGCTGCTCAAGGTCACCGACATCGACGCGGTCGCGGCGACGGTCGGGCGGCGAGCCGAGGAAGGCGGGCGGCGGCCACTGATCGTGGTCGACAACACGTTCGCCTCGCCGGCCATCCAGCGGCCGCTCCAGCATGGGGCGGACATCGTCTTCCACTCGGCCACCAAGTACCTGGCCGGCCACTCCGACACGATCCTCGGCGTGGCGGTCACCTCGGACGCGGCGGTCGCAGAGCGCCTGCGCTTCCTGCAGAACGCGATGGGTGCGGTGCCGGGACCGCTGGACTGCTTCCTCGTCCTGCGTGGCCTGCGCACCCTCCACCTGCGCATGGAGCGACACGGTGCCAACGCGGCCGCCGTCGCGGCATGGCTTCGCACCCGGCCCGATGTCGCGGACGTGCGGTACCCGGGGTTCGGCGGGATGGTGTCGTTCATCCCGGCCGCCGGCGGGTCGTCGGGACGGAACGCGGTGGACCGGGCCACGGCGATCGCCGAGGGCACGCGCCTGTTCACGCTGGCCGAATCGCTCGGTGGCGTCGAATCCCTGATCGAGATCCCGGCTGCGATGACCCACATGTCGGTGGCCGGTTCGCCGCTCGAAGTGGACCCGGCGCTCGTCCGCCTGTCGGTCGGGATCGAGGGGATCGACGACCTGCTGGCCGACCTGCAGCGCGCGCTCGACGAGGCTTAGCCGCCCGCCATCGCCGGCAGCAGGGAGAGCGTATCGCGGTCCGTCACGGGCGTGTCCAGCCCCTGGAGGTGACGGATGTCGGTGTCGTTGAGGAACGCATTGACGAACGAGTTGAGGTCGCCGTCCTGACCGAGGAGTTGCGGGCCGAGGCCCGGATGCGCGACGACGAGTGCGCTGACGACCTCGCGGACCGTGTCGCCCGAGACGTCCACCCGCTTCTCGCCACCGGTCGAGGTCCGCAGGGTCGGCGGGATGCGCACCGTGCTCACGAGGCGCTCCCGTCCAGCCAGCGCTCGAAAGCGGTCAGGCTCGGGCGGATGGCCGGCGCGAGGCCGGGCTGACCGGGCCGGGCGATCCCATCGCCATGGCCGAGCGTCCGGGCGTCGGGTGTCTTGAGGCCGTTGCCGGTCAGCAGCGCGACGACCTCGTCGCCCGGCCGGATGACTCCGCGGCGCCGTGCCGCGGCCGCTGCCGCCAGGGTCACGCCGCCGGCCGTCTCCGGGTAGATGCCCTCGAGGCGCGCGACATCGCGGATCGCTGCCGCCGTGACCTCGTCCTCGATCGCTTCGACCGAGCCGTTCGTCTCGTTCACGAGCTCGACGACGTAGCGGCCGTCGGCCGGGTTGCCGATGGCCAGCGAGCGGACGATCGTGTCGGGCGTCCGGACCGGCTCGATGACGTCCGTCCCGGCCGCCCATGCCGTTGCGACCGGCGCGCAGCCGGCCGCCTGGCCGCCGACGAACCGGATCGGCCGGCGCTCGATGAGGCCCAGGTCGGCCAGCTCCTCGAACCCGCGGGCGACCCGGGTGAACATCGCCCCGGACGCGACCGGCGCGACGACGACGTCTGGCGACCGCCAGCCCAGCGACTCGGCGATCTCGTAGGCGAGCGTCTTGGATCCCTCCGCGTAGAACGGGCGGAGGTTGATGTTGACGAAGCCCCAGCCGGTCTCGTCGGCGACCTCGAGACAGAGCCGGTTGACGTCGTCGTAGGTGCCCTCGATCGGCACGACCGTCGCGCCGTATGCCAGGGCGTGGTCGACCTTGGCCGGTTCGAGGTCCGCCGGGATGAACACGTAGGCTGGCAGGCCGATCGCAGCCGCGGCGGCCGCCGTCGCGCCGGCGAGATTACCGGTGGACGCGCAGGCCAGCGCCTCGACCCCGAATTCAAGCGCGCGGGCCGCGGCGACCGCCACCGCCCGATCCTTGAACGACAGCGACGGGTTGCGGGTGTCGTCCTTGATCCACAGCCGGTCGAGGCCGAGCGTCGGCGCCAGGCGGTCGGCCAGGAGCAGCGGCGTCGACCCGACGGGGAGACCGCGCGCCGGCGGCGCATCGACCGGGAGGAGCTCGGCGTATCGCCAGATGCCGGGCGCGCGTGCCGCGATCGTGTCGCGCGTCAGTGACGCTCTGATGACGCCGTAGTCGTAGGCGACCTCGAGCGGCCCGAAGCAGGCCGGACAGACGTAGTTCAGCCCGATCGGCTGGTCAGCGCCGCAGTTGCGACAGCGCATGCCCAGGATCCGCTGGCCGGTGTCGGAGGTGGGGGCGGCTGGGGTCTCGATCGCCATGGTCGTTCTCCGGGAGGCTGGTGAGCGCTCAGGACCGGGGTACGGGCGACCGTCTTGGACGGATAGGGGGGCTCCGAAGGGAGGATCCCTTATCGTGCAGGAGGACCTGCCCGGACTTGGCACCTTGCCGATGCGTCGGTAGGTTGTCGTGGCTTCAACGGGCCGGTCCCTCTGCCACTCTTGATAAGAGCTCTTCGGTTGTGTGCGGATGCTACGGGCGACCGGCTCGACCTGTCAACGAGCCACGTACTCTAGGTCGAGACTGTCAGTCCGGTCTGCCCAGCTCAACGTGAACCTCCAGCACCCCGCCTCGGGGACGTCGACATAGGAGGGGCCCGGGCCGCCGGTGACGATGCGCTGAACGGAACCGCCGATGGCTGCGGTCCCGTCCATCCGTTGTGCGCTGATGTCGAGTCGATCCGCGATCGTCGACTGCCGCGAAACCCACAGGATCTTGTTTCCTCCGTCGGTCGGAGGCGGTACGACGAGAGGGGATCTGAAGATGATCGCGGCGATCTCGCCCGAGCGCCCGACCTCGTGTCGAACGATCGGCTCGGCATCGCTGAACCCGCTTCGAGCCCATTCCGGCAGCACGGCGGTCACGACGTCGGGACTGCACGCAGATCCAGTCTGACCTGGTGATGTGATCACCACGGACTGGCCACAACCCGCGATCAGGACGGCGGCCAGAAGGATCGGGCGTCCTCGCATCGGCCGATCGTAGGCGACCCGATGGCCCGAGTCGAGTCGTGCCGCGCCGGTGGGCCCAGGGGGCCAGCCGTAATCCTCGCCCTCGAGACGACCTACCATGACGCCCGTGTCGCGCGACTTCCCCCTGCTGCTCGCCGCGGCTTTCGTCGTCGCCCAGGCCGCCGATGCGATCACCGCCCTCGTCGTGTCGCGCGAGCTGAACCCGATCATCGGCGCGGCCCCGCCGGTCGTTGCGATCGCCTTGAAAGTCATCCTGGTCTTGTTCGTGCTGGCCGTGGTCCGGGTGATCCACCTCCAGCGACCGCTCCTTGCGCGCATCGTCCTCGTGGTCGGGATCGGCGCCGGCATCGTGGGAACGATCAGCAACACGCATCTGACGCCGTTCCACGGCTGAGTCGTCCTGTCGGCGCAGGGTTCGCGCGCTACCCTCGCGACCATGAGGATCGTCTCCGCCACCGCGCTCGACATCCGCTTCCCGACGTCGCTGGCGCTCGATGGCTCCGACGCGATGAACGAGGCGCCCGACTATTCGGCTGCCTACGTGGTCGCCGCCCGGCTCGGACTCGCGGATCGCGTCGCCTGCCCATCCCACCGTTAGAACGGAGACCGCGTCGCGCATGCCGAATGCCCCATCGAAGCTCGCCATCGTCGTCCGCGGGGGCTGGGACGGCCACGCGCCCATCGAGGCGACGGACCTGTTCATCCCGCACCTCGAGGCGAACGGCTACGAGGTCCGGATCTTCGACTCGCCGGCGCCGTACGCCGATCCGGACCTGATGGCCCGGACCGACCTGATCATGCAGTGCAACACCATGGCGACGATCGCCCGCGACGAGCTTGCTGGCCTGCGAGCGGCGATCGCCAACGGGACCGGCATGGCGGGCTGGCATGGCGGGATCGCCAATTCGTATCGGAACTCGTCCGACTACTTCCAGCTCATCGGCGCCCAGTTCGCGTGCCATCCGGGCAAGGACCCGGCGACGATCACCGGCGACGGACCCGAGAACAACTACGTGCCGTACACGGTCAACCTGCTGCCGGCCGCGTCCGACCACCCCATCATCCGGGGCCTCGCGGACTTCGACCTGGTCACCGAGCAATACTGGGTGCTCTGGGACCGCTAT
>CAWAKU010000002.1:0-13445 GCA_963782715.1 uncultured Chloroflexia bacterium | reverse complement strand
CGATGCCGAGCCGGTCGCCGCCAGCGGCCGTCCCCGCAGCCGCACCCGGTCCGACGCGGCCGAGCCGGTCGCCGCCAGCGGCAGGGCCGATGGGCAGGGCCTCGTCGCATTGCCGGGCGAACGTCTGTCGCGTTCCGCCGGGTCGCTGACCGAAGCGGATCTGGCCAAGGCCGAGGTGTTCCGTCTCGACGATCTCGATGACGAGGCGACCGACGCCCTCGACGAATCGACCCGCGAAGCGGGCGTCGCGGCCGATGGCGAGGACGGCGAGCCGCGCCGCCGCCGCCGCCGTGGCGGCCGTGGTCGCGGCCGAGGCCGAGGGCGTGCCGAGGACGGTGCTGCCGAGGACGGTGCTGCCGAGGGCGAGGCGGATGCCGAGCCCGTCGAAGCCGCCGAGCGCCCCGAGCGTCCCGCCCCCGCCCGACGGGCTGCCCGCCCGGTCGTCGCGGACGACGAGGACGACGAGGTGGCCGCAGCGCCCCGAGCACCTCGGGCGACCCCCTTCGGGTCGGTCTGGGACTCGCAGCTCGGGACGCCGTCGGCGTCCACGGCGCCGCGCGCGCCGATCACCGACGACGAGGACTTCGACGAGCCGGAGATCCCCGAGTACCTCATCGCCGAGCAGCGCCGCGGGGCGAACCGGGGCGGTGGCGGCGGCGGCAATCGCGGGGCGCGCGGCGGGCGGTCCGCCTACCAGTCCGCGATGGAGCGCGAGCGCTACGGGCGTGGTAGCGGCGGTGGCGGCATCAACCGTTACCCCGACGTCAGTGCTCGACCGCGCTCGAGCACGCCGCCGCGCGAGGAGCGCGGCTACGGTCGCGGCGATCGCCCGGCCGATCGGCCGGCGGCATCCGCGCCACGCAACTCGAGCGAGCCGTGGAGCGACGTCCCGCCTGAACTCGAGGCGATGCTCCGGGCGCAGGTCGCCCAGAAGCCCGTCCCGAGCCGGCCGGCCCCGGTGATCGACGAGGCCACGGCCGACGCGGTCGAAGGGACCGACGTGGTCGAGGCGGCTGCGCCGAAGACCCGTGCCGCGCGCAAGCCGGCGGCACCTCGGACGACGGCCGCGGCCAAGGCGACCGACGCCCCGAAGGCCCGGGCACCGCGCAAGTCGGCCGCCACGGCATCCGCCGAGGCAGCGGATGCGGCGCCCGCCGCGGAGGCCGATCCGGCCGACGGCGACGCCCCGGCCAAGACCGCCAAGCCGCGAGCACCGCGCAAGCCGTCCGCCGCCAAGGTGACCGCCGAGCCGGACGCATCGGCCGACGGTGACGCGGCCCCGGCGGCGACGCCGAAGCGCCGAACCACCCGCAAGGCGGCCCCGGCCGAGAACGCCTGACCGTTCGTTCGATGGAAGGGGCCCGGACCCGGGGGCAGGCCGCCGCGCTCGTGGCGGTCACCGCCATGGTCCGGGGTCCGGCTCCCCAGGCCGTCCTCTTCGTCGGCCCGGACGGGGTCGGCAAGACGACGCTGGCGCTCGACCTCGCGGCCGGGCTGCTGTGCATGGCCGGTCCGGACGAGCGACCGTGCCGCGCGTGTCGCTCGTGCCGGCTCATCGAGCACGCCGATCACCCCGACCTCCATCGGCTCGGACCCGCCGGTCCGGGTCGCCAGGTCGTCATGGGTGGGCCGGACGCCAAGTACCGTGGCGTGAAGGACCTCATCGGCGAGCTGACGCTCATGCCGGTCGAGGGTGGCGCTCGCGTCGCCATCATCGAGTCCGCCGACCGGATGAACGAGGATGCGCAGTCGGCCCTGCTCAAGACGCTCGAGGAACCTCCGGCCGGCGTGACCATCATCCTGTGTGCGGATGCCGAAGCTCGCCTCCTGCCCACGGTCCGGTCGCGCTGTTTCCGGGTCCGGCTCGGGCTCGTCGGGTCGCGCGACATCGAGGCGATCGTGGCGGACCACGGGCTGGCCGATCCACCGACCGCAGCCCGGCTCGGCCGGCTCGCCGGCGGTCGGCCGGGACTCGCGCTGGCCTACGCGCAGGCACCGGATGCCGTCCTCATCCGCGCCGAACTGACCCGTGTCCTGCTCGACATGACCGACGCCGGACCGGCCATCCGGCTGGCCGCGGCGCGAGCGGCCATCCCCCGCGCGATCGCGCTGTCGACGGTGCTGTCGGCGGGAACGACCATCGCCGCGCCCGCGCGAGCGGGCCGCCGTCGCGCCGGGTCGGCGACCAGCCCGGCGACGGCCGTCGTCCAGCCGGCCGGATCGAACGACGCCGCCGAGGCCGAGGATCCGACGACGGAGGCCGATGACACGGCGGCGACGCCGGCCCGGACGCCCGCCACGGAACGCCGGCGCGGCGTCGAGACGTTGCTCGGACTGTGGACCGACGTCGCTCGCGACCTCGTCCTGATCGGGGCGGGCGGGGCCCGGTCGGTCCACGACACGGTCCTGCTCGACGAGCTGGCGGTCATCGCCGCGGCCATCGTCCCGGCCGACGCCGAGGCATTCCTTGCCCGGTCCGCCCGGTCGGCCGAATGGCTGGCCACCAATGTCTCGCCCGAGCTCATCCTCGACACCCTCGTGCTCGCCTGGCCCCACCGCACTGTGGCAGCGTGACTCCCGGCGCATCGGAGACCGCGAGCGCGCGACTGGACGCCACCGTGATCGGCCGGGTCCAGGGCGTCGGCTTCCGCTACTTCGTGCTTCGGGAGGCGATGGCGCTCGGTCTCGCCGGCTGGGTCGCCAACACCTCCGACGGCTCGGTCCGGTGCGTCGCCGAGGGTCCCCGCCCATCCCTCGAGACCCTGCTGGGCCGGCTCCACGACGGTCCCATCTCGGCCATCGTCGACCGGGTCAGCGTCGCGTGGATGCCGGCGACGGGGACGCTCGGGGCGTTCGAGATCCGCAGCGGCGGGCATCCGGGTGACTGACCGCTGACCATCGGCCGACCGGGACCGGACGACAAGCCTATTCCGTTCGCGCGCGGGCGAGCGCCATCCTGACGCACGATGGAGCCGAACTCTGCGGCCGAGGTCCTGCCCGAGCTGTACCGCGCCGTCCTCGACCGGGTGGCCGAGATCGCCGCGAGCGGTCGGCGCTCCCTTGCCAATGACATCCGGGCCGAGGCCATCCGGATCTACTCACGAGCGTGGGACGAGCGTGCGCGGCGGCAGCTCGAAGCGCTCCTGCACCGCCATTCGGCCTCGGTCGAGGCCGAGCCGGCCCGCCGCGGCTCGCGCCGCCGCCCCGTCCGCGCCGCCTGACCATCCGGGCCACACGGTCCGCCACGCAGGACATGGTCTGCAACGCCTTCCCGCCCCGGCGTCGTAGGCTTGTCGGGTGCCAGATGAGACGATCCGCGACCTGATCGACCGTGCTCTTGACGCCTACGCCGTTCTCGAGGAGCTCGGCGAGGAGATCGAGGACGAGTGGTCGTACGTCGCCGACCTGAGCGACGCATGGCGGACGCGACTCGATGCCGTTGCCGCCCATCACGGGACCGGCGCGGCGCCGGACGAGGCCGGAACTGCGGTCGACCTCGCCATCGACGAGATCGGCCGGATCGAGGACCCGCATCGCGCCATCGATTGGCTGTCCACCTTCCCGCAGGTCGTCCTTCTGGCCATCGGGGAGCGGCCGTGAGGTTCCAGGATGCGGCGCGGGACGCCCGGGCCGTGGTCTATGCCGGGATCCAGGCGGATCCGCTGGTCGCCCGGGCGGCGGCCCTCCTGGCCGATGCGACCCACGCCGAACGCGTGCTCGCGCGGGCCGTCATGAACGGCGAGACCACGGAGCCTGAGCGCTGGCGGGCGATGTTCCCGATGCTGTTCGGGTCGGCGGCGGACACCGAGGCCGGCGACCCCGCTCGCTCGGAGGCGATCCTCGAGGCCTCGCTGGCCGTGGCCGACCGGGGCGACCAGGTCCGCAGCCAGGTCCGCGGCGCGCTCGTCGAGGAGCTCACGGCTCAGCTCCTCGCGCGCCGGGCGACCGCCGCGGCCGTGCATCGCGAACGACGCATCCTGTTCGACGGCGTCCGCGCGGAGATCCACCCGTACGACGTGACCGTCGAGCGCGACGGGGCGGCCGAGGCCTACGACTGCAAATGGGGCGCCCGCGGCATCAACGCCGACGTCCTCCACCAGCTCGACGACGCCCGCTCGAACGCGGCCGCAGAGGATGAGACGCTGTCGGTCGCGCTGGTCGTGTTCGATGCCCGCCGATCATGCGACGTCCGGCTGGCGCATCAGACCGCGCCGCACGAGGCGACGCACCTGGTCACGCTCGAGACACTCGACGGGCTGGCCGAGCCGGGTCGGTGACCGAGCCGGACCGCTGTTCCGCGCCGTATCGCGTCCGGTTCGACGAATGCCGGCCCGACGGCCGGATCCGGACCTCGGTCCTGCTGCGCTACACGCAGGACCTCGCCGGCTACCACTCGGACCGTCGCGGGTTCGGGCGGGCCTGGTACGCCGAGCGCGGCATCACCTGGCTCGTCCGGGCTGCCGAGGTCGAGGTGCTCGAGCCCATCGGGATCGGCGCCGAGCTCGTCGGGACGACCCAGGTCGCCGGCTGGCGGCGGGTCTGGGCGCGCCGCCGGACCGAGTTCCGCGATGCCGCCGGGACCCTGGTGGCGGAGGTCAGGATCGACTGGGTCCTGCTCGATGCGCGCGGCGTCCCGACCCGCATCCCGGCCGAGTTCGAGCCCGCCTTCGGGGCCGCGCCGACGTCCGTCGGGCTTCTTCGGGTGGACCTCGGTCCGGTGCCGGCCGAGGCGGCGACGTCGACCATCGTGGTCCGCCCCCAGGAGCTCGACCCGATGGATCACGTCAACAACGCGATCTACGCGGACTGGCTCGAAGAGGCGGTCCTGGCCACGGGCAGCGAGGCCGACG
The DNA here is from genome assembly GCA_963782715.1 of uncultured Chloroflexia bacterium. GTDB lineage: Bacteria > Chloroflexota > Limnocylindria > Limnocylindrales > CSP1-4 > SPCO01. Next base: position 8,595 of record CAWAKU010000002.1, on the reverse strand, counting down.
TCGGGGCGATCCCGCGGCTGGCGCGGCTCGAATATGCGCGGGCGGCCGCGCCGGGCGCCTCGGTCGGGGTCGAGGTCTGGCGCGATGGCGAGGCGTGGTCGTGCCGCCTGGCCGACGCCGACGGCGACCTGCTCCGTGCCCGGCTGGAGCCGCTGGCCCGGCCTGCGACGGACTGACGGACACGGCACCATTGGCGGGCCGGTCATCGTCCAGCTGGAGCCCCGCCCATGAGTGAGATCCCGATCCCCGACCCGATCGATTCGCCCGAGGCGTATCGCGCGACGCTGCTCGCCGCCCTCGGTGACGACGATCCGGCGGTCGCTCAGAGGCAGACACGGGCGGCCATCCGGGCGCTCCTCGCCGAAGCGGGTCGACCTCGTCCGCGAACGGCCCGAGCCCGGCGAGTGGTCAGTCCTCGAATGCGTCGGCCACATCGTCGACGGGGAGCTGGTGTCCGGGGCCCGCGAGCGCTGGATCGTCGCCGAGGACGAGCCTGTCATCGTCGGCTACGACCAGGCCTTGTGGGTCGACCGGCTCGAGCACAATGCCGACGACCCGGCTCTGCTCCTCGCCACCTTCGAAGCCCTCCGAGCCGCCAACCTTGACCTGTGGGCGCGTCGGCCGGCGACGGACCGCGCGCGGATCGGCCGCCACAACGAGCGTGGCCCGGAGAGCTACGAGATGACGTTCCGGCTGGCGGCCGGGCACGACCGCGTCCATCTCGCCCAGGCCCGCCGTGCCCTCGCGGCGGTGCGGGCGCGCGGCCGCTGAGGCTCGATCCTCGCATCGTCGTCCGCGGCTGTCACACCCCCATCTGCCCGGGAATCTGTCGCGTGCCTTCGAGTCCGCCGCGTCGGATGACGATGATCGCGATGATCGCCGCGACGACCGCGCGGGCGGCCCAGGCTGTCTCGGCGTCGAGGCCTGTCATCAGCGGGACGACCCCGTTGAGTCCCGTGTGGACCAGCGCGGTGATGAGGACGCTCCCGCCCGTCCCGATGAAGATCCAGGAGAGGATGACCGAGTAGGCGACGATGCTCACGATCGTCGGCCAGACGGCGACTCCCTCGTTGATCCCGCCCGGCAGCTGCAGGACGAGGTGCATCAGGGCCCACGGGATGGCCAGGAGCAGACTCGCCCGGAGCGGTGTCATGACCGCCATCGCCCGTGTCAGGGCGAAGCCGCGCCACGCCAGCTCCTCGGCGAAAGCCGGCAGGAGGACGACGAGCGGGACGACGAGGGCGCTCGGCCCGAGCCGGCCGAATGGGTCGGCATCGGACCTGCCGAGCGCGACCACGACGACCACGACAGCGATGGCCCACACGAGCGGGATGGCCAGGACGAGATACCAGCGACGGTCGGTCGGCCTGATCGTCAGTGAATGGAGGAGACGCCGGACGGACCCGGGACCCTCGTGCCACGCGAGCGCGAGGGCGATGACGGCGGGACCGAGCGCCAGAGCGAACGGGACGAGCGTCGGGATCGCGGCAGACGCGAGGGTCGCGGCCAGCGTCAATGTGAGACAGAGAGCGACGAACCAGGCGGCATCCGATGCGTGGCCCGGGACGACGATGCCGTCGGCGGTGGGGCAGGTGGCGCCTTCACGCCTGGTCGCGGTCGCGTTCGAGAGGGTCATCGTGGAGAGCTCGGAGGCAGTTCGGCTCCTCATGTCAGAACTCCTGGCGATCGAACGCGATCTTCGCGCCGACCACGATCACGACCATCGAGACGATCCAGCCCCAGAGCGTGAGCCCGGATGCCGGATCGCCCTTCGCCACTGACATCGCCCACGTCCCGATGGACGTCGGAGACACTTCTGCGACGAAGGGGACGATGCCGCCGAGGATCTGCGGCACGAACATCACCGCGAAGGCGATGCCCGCGACACCGGCAGTCGACCGAACGACCGTCCCGAGGCCGATGGTCAGACCGATGTAGAACGCTGGCAAGGTCAGGAACAGCAGGCCGAACGTCGCGACCGTCGCGAGGTCGGGCGGAGCGCCGTACACCACGGTCGCAAGGACGGCCGACGCGGCCAGCGGCAGGATGACCGCGCAGACGGTGAAGACGAGCATCGCGGCCAGGAACTTCGCCGCGATGACGCTGGTCGGCGAGACAGGGTTGGTCAGGGTCCAGGCGAGCGTCCCCCGGTCGCGCTCGCTCGAGATGAGGGCCATGGTGGCGACGATGGCGATCAACGCGACGGTCTGGCCGGTCCAGCCCAACAGGACGTTGGCGGTCGGATCCATCGTGAACAGGCCCGCCTCCTCCGACTCGTGGGTGACTTGCGCGATGAATGGGATCAGGGTCATGAACACGGCGCCGGCGACCGAGACACCGGCGACGATGATCGCCTTGGGTCCCCGGACCCACTCGGTGATCTCCTTGCGGAAAGCGGTCCCGAAGCCGAGGAACGTGCCGCCCAGGAACCGGTGCCGGGTGATCGGCCCGAGGGCCACGGACTGAGCGGTCATGCCGCTACCTCCTTCTGATCGGACTGCGGCGCGCTGGTCGGCGCGCTCGAGAGCGTTGCGTGGACGGAGAGCGAGATCGCGATGAGCAGGTAGATGGAACCGGTCGCCAGCATCGTCCAGGTGCGGTCGACGCCCGGGAGCAGGATCGGCATGGCGACGTTGGCGGCCCCGTGCATGACCGTCGCGACGATGACGCTGTAGCGAGCCCGCTCGGCGACGAAGCCGATCACGACGGCGAATGGCACGACCCACCAGGCGAAGGCGGCAAAGGCCGCGAGGTCTTGTCCCGGCTGCAGGTAGATCGGCAGGTGCCACAGGCTCCAGACGATCCCGGTGACCACACCCGCCGCGGGCAGGCTCAGACGCGACCGAAGTCGCGGCATGAGGAACCCTCGCCAGCCGATCTCCTCGCCGATGACGAGGACGAAGATGAGGATCTCGATGGCCGAGATCGAGCCGAGCCCCGGAGCCGGGTGACCGAGGAGCAGATAGGCCGCCAGCCCGACCGCGGTCGCGCCGAACGGGATGCCGAATGCCGCAAGGTAGGAGGATCGCGACGCACGCCAGTCGGTGACCTTGCCGCGCAGGTCGCCGATCGAGCCGTCCGCCCAGCACACGATGACCGCGCCGAGGGCCGGCCCGAAGAGAGCCAGCAGGCCGAACATGAGCGACACCGACAGCAGCGCCGTCATGGACCACGACGCACCGAAGGCGATGACGAGGTAGGCGGGGATCGGATGTCGGGCGATGGCGCCCTTCAGGGCCGGGATGGCACCCACTCGGTGCGTCGTGCTCAGGGCGGTCATGCCGCAGCCTCCTGCTGATCGACCAGGCGCAGGAAGACGGTCTCGAGATCGAGCGTCTCCTGCGAGTTGGCGATGAGGGTCAGGCCGGCGTCGACAGCGAAGCGCGTGATCGAGCGCTGGACGTCGCCCGACGCACCATCGGCGGTCGTGACGTCGTAGGTGCTCTCGTCGCTCGACCGCGCCACGAGCGCGACCGTTGCGACGCCGCCGAGCGCCCGGATCCCGTCGTCGGTCGCCGGGCTCGCGCCGCCAAGGACGACGCGCAGCATGTTCCGGGTGAACGACCCGAGCAGCGCTTGGGTGGGGGCTGCCTTCACGAGGCGGCCGTGGTCGAGGATCGCGACGTGGTCGCTGACCCGCTGCACGTCGTCGAGGATGTGCGTGGAGTAGAAGACCGTCGTCTCGCCCTTCAGTTCGCGCATCAGGTCGAGGACGTCCTTCCGGCCGATCGGATCGAGCGCCGACACGGGCTCGTCGAGCAAGACGACCGCCGGGGCGCCGACGAGGGCCTGGGCGATGCCCAGACGCTGGCGCATCCCACCCGAGTAGGTGGCCGTGCGCCGATCGCTCGCCTCGGCGATACCGACACGGTCGAGCAACCTGCTGATCCGACGCTCGCGATCGCCGGCGAGCCCCCGGAAGCGGGCGACATGCCGGAGCGTCTCGCGGCCGGTCATCCAGCCGTAGAACCGCGGATCCTGTGCGAGATAGCCGAGCTGGCGACGGTGCTCGCCGGCGGCCGAGACGGCGATCCCGTTGATCGTCGCGCTGCCGGCGGTCGCACTCGCGAGGCCGGCCAGCACCTTCAGGGTGGTGGTCTTGCCGGCGCCGTTCGGGCCGAGGAAGCCGAAGACGGTGCCCTGCGGCACGTCCAGCGTCAGGTCGGTCAGGGCCGCGACGCCCTCGTAGTGCTTGGTCAGGCCGGTCATCGAGATGGCGTTGGTCATGGGGACGACTCCTTGGTCTGGCGTGGCGGCGAGTTGGCCTGCCAAGCGTGGGAGTCGAACCCGGCCGCTCCATCGGGGCGACCCCGGGAATGCGTGACAGGGTCAACCCTGCCGCCGTGCGTCAGGGGATCGGCAGCTCCGCGACGATCAGCGTCCCTTGTCCCGAGGGGCTGTCCACCGTCAACGTCCCGCCGACCGCGGCGACTCGATCCCGGAGGCCGCGGATGCCCGTCCCGCGTGCCCCGTCGGCACCGCCGACGCCGTCGTCGCCGACCTCGACGTGGAGGGTGGACCCGCGGCACTCGGCTCCGATGCTCGCCCGTGTCGCGCTCGCGTACTTGGCGATATTGGCCAGGGCCTCGGAGATGACGAAGTAGGCGGTCGCTTCGATGGCGGGAGCCAGTCGTCGATCCGGCACCGCACCGACGGTCGCCGGCACGGTCGAGCGGTCGGCGAGCGCCGTGATCGCTGCCCCCAGGCCGGCCTCGGTCAGGATCGCCGGATGGATGCCCCTGGCCAGCTCACGCAGCTCGGCGATGGCGAGCTTGAGCTCGACGGCCGCTGCGTCCGCGGCCGCCACGGCCGCTTCCCTCGTCTCACCCTCGTCGATCAGGCGCTGGCGGAGGAGTCGAATGGCGAGCGACAGCGAGACGAGCCGCTGTTGGGCCCCGTCGTGCAGGTCTCGCTCGAGCCGTCGTCGCTCGGCGTCGGTCGCCTCGACGATCCGTGCCCTGGAGCGACGCAGCTCCGCTTCCGCCGCCCTCTGGTCGGTGAAGTCCCGGACGATGGCGGTCACCTCGTCCGCCCCGCTCGGCGCGATCCGCGCTTCGAAATCCTGGCGAGCGCCGGGCGGGCCAAGCGAGAAGTCGAACGCCTGGAGCCGGCCCGTGTCCAATGCGCGTGCGGCCGACGCCGCGACCGACTCGCGGGCTTCCTCGACCATCGATTCGTAGACGAGCCGCCCGCCCTCGCCCGCCCCCGCATCGATGTATCGGCCGTCGCGGCTGAACCGGACCATCTGGTCCGGGATGGCGTCGACCAGTCCCTGCAGCCGGTGCTCACTCTGTCGGTAGAACCCGATGAGCAAGGCGATCGGGATGGCGGCCGGGGCGAGGTCCTTCGCCGCGAGGAGGATCGCGCTGGCGTCTTCCGGGATGTCGGCGATCCGCCGGACGATGTTGAAGATGAGGGTCGCGAGGAAGACAAGTCCCGCGACGAGCACCGGCAGCAGGTCCTCCCGCTGGCGAGCCGGCGCCACGAGCCATCGCCGCAGGACGACCACGCTGGTCATGATCGCCAGCGCCAGGCCGCCGTACAGGCCGCTGCCCTTGTCCGCGATGATGGTCAGGCTCGTCGAGAACAGGATGTTCAGGGCGGTCGCCCCGACGGCCAGGATCGCCACGGCGGCGCGATCGACCCGTGTCTCGAGACGGCCAGTCGGATATGACAGGACGAGCGCGAGCAGGATGATCGCGGACGTGTCCTCAAGAGCCAGCGCCAGTTCGTCGACGACCGCGATCGGCGAACCGATGAGCGTCCCGATGAACCAGGTCAGGCCGACGAGGGTCATCAGCCGTCCCGTCCGGTTCGCGGGCTCGTGGTCCCAGATGACCAGGCCGCCGTACAGGTAGGTCAGGCCGATCGCCAGCTGCAGCAGCCCCGCCTCCGGGGACGTCCCCGTGCTGATCGCGAACGCCTCGCCGGCCACGGCCGTGATCGTCCCCAGCACCCCGATCGCCAGCCGGACCGTCCGTCCCTCCACCTGTGGAATCTGACACACCGACCTCGGCATGCAAGCAGGGTTAGCCCTGATTCCGGGATAACCCTGTAGGAACCCGGTTCGCGCCATGCCACGATGCCGTCATGCAGACCATCCTCATCGTCGATGACAACGCGGGCTTTCGCCTTCACGCACGCGCGCTGCTCGAGGCGGACGGGTTCGACGTCGTCGGTGAGTCCGCAGACGGAACGTCCGGCCTCGTGGCGGCCCGCTCCCTCCGACCGGATCTCGTGCTGCTCGATATCGGCCTCCCGGACATCGAGGGCTTCGACGTCGCCCGAGCGTTGGCCCTCGATGGGTCGCCACCGCTCATCGTCCTGACCTCGAGTCGCGAGGCGACGGCCTATGGACCGCGCCTCGCGACCGCTCTTGTCCTGGGTTTCATCCCGAAGGACGAGCTGTCGGGAGCGGCGATCCGTGCCATGGCGCCGCCGGCATGAGCCTCCGACTCGTCCTGGCCGACGACTCGCTCCTCCTGCGCGAGGGCATCGCCCGCCTGCTCGCCGAGGCCGGGTTCGAGGTCGTCGGCCAGGCTGGCGACGCGCCGGACCTGCTGACCGCGGTCCGCGAACTTCGACCGGATGTCGCGATCGTTGATATCCGGATGCCACCGACCCATACCGACGAGGGGCTCCGGGCGGCGGAGGCCATCCGGGCCGAGCACGGCAGCGCCGTCGGCGTCCTCGTGCTGTCGCAGTACGTCGAGGTCGGATTCGCCCTGCGGCTGGTCACCGAAGGCTCCGGTGGCATCGGCTACCTGCTCAAGGATCGGGTCGACGATCTCGACGACTTCGCGGACGCGATCCGCCGGATCGCGAAAGGTGGCTCCGTCATCGACCCGGACGTGGTCGCCCAACTCGTTCGACGGCGGCGAGCCGCCGTGCCCCTCGACGATCTGTCCGAGCGCGAACGAGAGGTCCTGGCGTTGATGGCCGAAGGCCGGTCCAACCAGGCCATCTGCGATCGGCTGTTCCTCGCGCCGAAGACCGTCGAAGCCCACATCGCGAACATCTTCTCCAAGCTCGAGCTGGCGCCGGCACCGGACGACCATCGCCGCGTGCTCGCCGTCCTCGCCTTCCTGCGCGGCTGAACCCGCGACACAGGGTCTGCCCCGGCCTCCTTCCCGGGCGTACCCCGATGGCGTCGTCATCGGAGCCGGGCATCGTGGACCTGCCGGACCTCCGGCGGACCGATGGACACGACAGGAGACCTTCGATGACGCATTCGCCCCTCGCCCGCATCGCTGGGCCGGTCGCCCTCGGAGCCGGCGTCGTGCTCCTCATCCAGCAGGTGGTCATGGCGTCGTTCCTGGATCGCAGCGCGATCGAGGCGACGATGGCGCAGCCGCTCTTCGTTCCCAGCGCGGCGCTGTATTTCGCCGCATTCTGCGGACTGTTGGTCGCCCTCGTGGCCGTCTACAGCCGCGAGTCCGACCGAGCCGGCACGTTCGGTGCGGTCGGGTTCCTGGCAGCCCTCGTCGGCACGATGTTCCTTGCCGGCGACCTGTGGTTCGAAGCCTTCGCCGTGCCGTGGCTCGGCGACGTGGCGCCTGCATCGCTCCACCTGGCTGGCGGGACGCTGATGATCGGCGCGTTCGCGAGCTACGTGCTGTTCGCAGCCGGCTGGATCCTGTTCGGGCTGGCCAGCCTGCGGGCGCGCGTGTTCCCCATGCCGATCTCGTTGGCCATCGTCATCGGCGGCGCCATCGGCTTCCAGGGCGCGATGCCGCCGTTCGCCATCCCACTCGCCGTGGCGATCGGCTGGCTCGGCGCGTGGCTGGTGTGGTCGGACCGGACGGCCGAGCGAGCGGTGCTGGTCCTCGCCTGATCGCGCCCATCACGACCGTTCTTGACGGGCCGGACCGGCCTCAGCCGGCCGGCACCGCCAGGAAGCTGTACTCCCCGTTGTACCGAACCTGCAGCAGGTTGTTGAACAGGTTGAGCATGTTGATGAAGCCGATGAGGAACGTGAGCTCGACGTACTCCGGGTCGCTGAAGTGCTCGTGCAGCTCCTCTACCAGGGTCTCCGCGATGGCATTCGAATTGGCCATCGCGGCGCGGGTGTACTCGATCGCCAGGCGCTCGCGGGGGACCAGCGACTCGGTCTGCTCGATGACGATGAGGGGGTCCTCGACGATGTCCGTCATATGGACGAGGTCGCAGTGCGACAGTGTGCAGAACTGGCACTCGTTGGTCGTGGACGCCGTGATGATGACCAGCTCCTTGACCCGCCGCTCGAGCAACCCACCCGGATAGACGCAGTCCCCGAAGCCGGCGAACGCGCCCAGGATCTCCGGCCGGAGGCACATCGCCTGGATCATCTCGACGGGCGGTCGACCACGCTCCCAGAGGCCGCGACTCTCGTCGAAGGACGGATCGTCCTTGACGGCCTCGAACGCGGACCGGATCTGCTCCGGTGCTGACCGTGACGCGCATCGGCAGGGCTCCTCGAATGTCGGGCAACGGCCCGAGGGTTGTCGACTACTGATAACCCTAGCCGCGCGGGTGGCCGAATTCCGCCAACCGTTCATCGAGATCGAGCCGAGCGCCAAGAAGACCGGCTCGTGCCGCGCATCGCTGACCGCGCTA
>CAWAKU010000001.1:0-15958 GCA_963782715.1 uncultured Chloroflexia bacterium | reverse complement strand
CGCGGGCCCGCATCGACCGACCTCTCTAGCCCGCCTCGGCAGCGGCGATCACCTCCGCGATCACGCCGGGCAGCTGATCCTCGAGGCCAAGCCACAGCGGCAGGCGAACCAGTCGCTCGCTGCTGTCGTCCGTGACCGACATGTCGCCCACCGCTCGCCCGGCCGATCGCCCGAAGGGTGACGAGTGCAGCGGGATGTAGTGGAACACCGACTGGATCCCGTTGGCCTTGAGCCGTTCGATGAAGGCCGTGCGGCGTTCGAGATCGCGCAGCAGAACGTAGTACATGTGCGCGTTGTGGCTGCGATCCGAGGGGACGATCGGCCGGCGGAGGTCTCCGGATCGCTCCGACTCCGAGAGCGCCGCGTGATACTGCTCCCAGATCACCATGCGGCGCGCCGTGATCGCGTCGGCCTCTTCCATCTGAGCCCACAGGAACGCCGCGATGATCTCGCCGGGCAGGTAGGACGACCCGAGGTCGACCCAGGTGTACTTGTCGACCTGGCCGCGGAAGAACTGGCTGCGGTTGGTCCCCTTCTCCCAGACGACCTCGGCACGGTCGACGTAGCGTGGGTCGTTGACGAGCAGGGCTCCGCCCTCGCCCGAGATGATGTTCTTCGTCTCATGGAACGACAGCGCGGCCATGTGGCCGATGCCACCCAACGGTCGGTCCCGGTAGTTCGCCAGGAGGCCCTGGGCCGCATCCTCGATCACCACGAGGTCGTGCCGGCCGGCGATCTCCATGATCGCCTCCATGTCGCAGCCGACCCCGGCATAGTGGACCGGCACGATCGCCCTGGTGCGCGGCGTGATCGCCGGTTCGATCTTCGACGGGTCGATGTTCATGGTGTCGGGCAGGACATCGACGAAGACCGGGGTCGCGCCGCGGAGCACGAACGCGTTCGCCGTCGACACGAACGTGAACGACGGCATGATGACCTCGTCGCCGGGTCCGACGCCGCTCAGGATGGCCGCCATCTCGAGGGCGGCGGTGCAGGAGTGCGTGAGCAGCGCCTTCTGGCTGCCCGATCCGACCCTCCAGCCAGGCGCAGCACTGCTTGGAGAACTCGCCGTTGCCGGCCAGGTGGCCGTTGGCGTGGGCCTGCGCGATGTACGAGAGCTCGCGGCCGGTCATGAACGGCTTGTTGAAGGGGATCACGCGCGGGCCTCCTGATCGACCCGTTTTCGAGCGACGAGCAATAGCGATCCGCCGGCCGGGAGCGACAGACCACGGCGGATGAGCGCGCGTTCGAACGTCATGACGGCCCCCAGTGCGCCGTTGACGGCTCGCGGCTGGCGCAACTCATCGATCGCGTCGAACCCGACGTCGGTCGTGCGCCCGCGCGTCCGCGCGCGAGCGGCGACCATCATCGGCAGAAGCAGCGACACGAAGGACGTCATCCGAACGACGTCGAAACCGGCCCGCTCGACCTTGCGCCGGAGGCCGCCTGCCGTGTAGCGCCGGACGTGGTGGGCATGCTCGTCCTGGAGGCTCCACAGCGAGGGATGCTGGGGCACGGTTGCCAGGAAGCCGCCGCCGGGGCGCAGGGCGTGGCTCACCTCGGCCAAGACCGCCTCGTCCTCTTCTATGTGCTCGAGGACGTCGAACGCACCGATCACGTCGAATTCCTCGCGATACGGGATGTGCCGGGCATCCATCTGGGAGAAGTGCGCCGATGGCACGCGCTCGGCCGCGAACGCCGAGACCCGCGCTGAAGATCTCGCTTCCGGACAGCTCCAGCGACGGGTCGGCCGTGTGGATCCCACTGAGGACGAACCCGGTGCCGCAGCCGATCTCGAGGAAGGATCGGCGATCCGGGAAGTAGCGCTGTAGCGCCCAGATGATGAGATCGTTCCGCGCGCGAAACCAGAAGTTGTCCGCTTCGAGACGTGCCAGCTCCTCGAAGTACTCCGCGCGGAAACCCGCGTTGTCGGATGCGAGGCTCGGCGCGAAGGCATCGAAGCCCTCGATGCGGGGCGGCTGTTTGCCGCAATCCGCGCAGAGCCAGGCATCGTCGCACCGAGGCGAGCCGCACGCGTAGCAGATCTTCAAAAGCCGGTCCCCCCGCCCGGATCGCGAAGCCGGTGAAAGGTCATCTGGGCGGACGCGAACGAGAACCCCAGCCGTGCGTACAGGTTGATGATCGCCAGGTTGTGGCCCGAGATCGTCGTCTCGACGAAGGTGGCGCCCTCCGACCCATGCCGGAGCAGCGCGGCTTGCCACACGCTCGTGCCGATACCTTTGCCCTGCCACTCGGGCGCGATCGCGGTCAGGTGCCAGTAGGCGCTGCCGTCGGGGCGGTGCTCGACGATGAGGAAACCGACGAGCTGGTCGTCAGCCTCGGCCTTCAGGACGGCGTGTCCATCAGACTCGAAACTCGTCCGCACCCATGTCGCGTACCGTCGGCGGCTCAGCTCCGGCTCGAGTCGACCATCGAGCAGGAACCGCCCGGTGGAGAACGCCGAGTACGCGATGTCCTCGATCCGCGGGCACGTCCACCTCCGTCGCGACGGAAAGCGCGACGTCGTGACGAGACGCGCCGATCTGCCCGAACGCGTCGAAGCGTGGGCCGTAGACCATCTCGATGAAGCGGAAGCCCGTCGCTTCGAGAACCATCGATTCGCGGAGCTGCGTATGGTCGAGCCGACACGAGATCAGGCGGACGCCTTGAGCGGCACACCAGGCCTCGAAGGCGTCGAGGACGACCGCGGGGTCGCCGCGCTCGTCGATCGTCAGGCGGCTGATCTGGGCGACCGGGAACCCGAAGATCTCCGTGTCCCACGGCACGATCGAGCACTCGAGGACGGTGCCGGCGCTCCTGGATGTGAGCGGACTCAGCACGTGGTCAGGCTCACGACGCAAGATAGACGCGCGAGGGTGCGTGGCTTTCGGATCGAGGAGGGATAACGACGTTGCCATTCCTCAGTCAAGAATCGTTGGCGGCAGTCGGCTTTCGCCGCTTGGGCGTCGACGTCAAGATCAGCGACAAGGCTTCGATCTACGACCCTGGGCTGATGGAGATCGGCGATCACTCCCGCATCGACGATTTTTGCGTTGTGTCCGGCAACGTGGTTCTTGGTCGGAACGTCCATATTGCTGTGTTTTGCAACATTGCCGGCGGAGAGGTCGGGGTGACTCTCGAGGATTTCTGTGGCCTGGCGTACGGCTGCCACGTATTCGCTCAGTCGGATGATTACTCGGGACGGTCCCTGACGAATCCGACGGTGCCGGACGAATACAAACGCGAGACCAAATCGCCGATCGTCATCAAGCGCCATTCGATCGTCGGGACGTGCTCCGTCATCCTTCCGGGCGTCACGCTTGCCGAAGGGACCTCGGTTGGTGCGATGAGCATGGTCACGAAATCGACCGAACCCTGGTCGGTCTACTTCGGTATCCCGGCGAAACGACTCAAGGCGCGCCGCCAAGACCTGCTGGAATTCGAGCAGCGATACCTCCGGGACGAAGTCGCGGCCGGGGACTAGCCCTCGCGACGCGTGGGTGCTGCTAGTCCGAGCCATGGAGGCTCATTCGTCGTCGGTCTCCTCGCGGACCAGGTAGGTCGGACGGTCCATCGAGCGAAAGTGCATCCGGGCGAGGTATTCGCCGATGATGCCGAGCGCGAACAGCTGCGCCCCGCTGAAGATGGCGATGATCGAGGCGAGGAAGGCGAAGCCGGGGACCACGGCCCCGTTCGTGAGGAAGCTGACGAGTACGTAGGCGAGGATGAAGAACCCGAACAGCGTGAACAGGAACCCGATCACGCTGGCGATCTGCAGGGGGAGCGTGCTGAACCCGGTCATCATGTTGAACGCGTGAGTAACCAGCTTGCGGAACGAGTAGTTGGACACGCCGACCAGCCGGGGCTCGTGCCTCACGCTGACGTGCGTGAAACCTGTCGTCCCCCACGTGAGCAGGACGTCGATGGACACGTACGGGCCGCGATAGGTCGCGAACGCGTCGCGGAGCCGGGTACGGAAGACTCGGAACGCGCTGACATTGCGCGCCGTATCGGCACCCATCGCGCTCTGCAGCGCCAGCTTCGTGATCCTCGAGCTCTGGTCGCGGAGGAAACCGTGTCGTTCGTGCTCCGGCGTCCCATACACGACGTCGGCGCCGCCGTCGAGGACGGCGAGCATCTTGTGAATCTCCTCCGGGGGGTTCTGAAGGTCGTCGTCGAGGGTCACGATCACGGGATAGCGCGCCGCGCGGATCCCGCACAGCAGGGCGTTATGTTGCCCGTAGTTGCGGCTCATCTCGATGCCGCGGACGCAGTGGTCACGCTCCGCCAGGCTCTCGATGACGGACCACGAGTCATCGCCTCCGCAATCCTCGACGAGGATGATCTCGTAGTGATCGGCGAGCGCGGTCAGCGCGTCGGTCAGCCGTCGATGCAGCTCCGGCAGGATCGCTGCGGAGCGATAGACCGGGACGACGGCAGAGATCTCGATCGGTGCATGCGAATTCGACGGCGGGCCCGATGCGCCGCCGTCGTCGGGCACGACGTCGAGATCGAGGGGTCGCTCCGTCATGCGGCCGACTGTAGCAGTCCGGTGCGTCCGGTCACCGACCCGAAGGTCGCTCCCGCCCCGGTACTTCAGCCACCGACGTGAAGCCCGGGATCGACATGATGCATCCCCTGACTTTCGGGTCCCGGTGGCCATCGAACGGGCGACGGTATAGTCCGGCGCGTGTTTGCTGAGCTTCCGATCACCCTCGCCGATGGGACGGTCTGGCTGTCGATCAGCCAGGGACTGCTCATCGGCGCCGTCTGCCTGCTGTTCGGCGCGTGGGTCGCGCGCTTCGTCGGGCTGCTTGGGTCGGACGCGCCGGCCGGCGAGACGCTCGGCGTCGGGCTCGCCTCGGGCCTGCTGGTGCTCACGTCCTGGTGGGCGGCAGTCGCGTCGGGCGGTCGGAGTTCGTTCACGCCGGTGGCGGTCGGCTTCGCGCTCGCCATCGGGTTCGCGGCGGTCCGGCGTCGACGCCCCGTGTCAGATGGCGGATCCACCGTGCCTGAGGCATCAGGTGACGCCGCGACGGAGACGGACGGGCCACGCTCGGCGCGACGCCGGTCGATGGCGGTGGCGCTCGTCGGTGGCGCGGTCTTCGTCGTCGCCGTGGCACTCCTCTACGGCGCGACCATGGCGCCGAGTCCGCGCGATGTGGTCCAGCCACTCGAGTTCATGGACGAGGCCTATTACTCGGTCCTCGGCGCGGACCTCGCCAAGACCGGCACCGAATTGCTCTACTCGCCATCGGGCTTCACCGATATCGCGGGCCTGCCGAGCCAGACCTGGTATCACTGGGGTGAGGCATGGCTCGGCTCGATCGCGATCAAGCTCTTCGGGACCGATCCGCTCGATGCGCGCCATCTCGTCGCCCTGCCGCTGATCCTGCTGGCCGCGGCGGCGCTGACCGGCACCCTCGTTCGGCGGATGACGGGCTCGACGTCCCGCGGCCTGTTCTTGTTCGGTTTCGTGGCCTGCCTCTTCCTGGCCCCGGCACCGCTCGCGGTGGGCATGGTCTTCGAGATCAGGATGTACGGCCTGGCCGCGCTGGCTGTGCTGCTCGCGATGTACGCGCTGGCCGTCATCGGCAAGAAGGAGGCCGGCTGGCCCCTGGCCGCATTCGTCGGCTCGGTGGCGGCCCTGATCCTGCCGGCGCACATCGTGATCGCGGTCCTCGCCCTCGTCGGCGTGGGTAGCGTCGCCGCACTCCGGATCGGCCAGTCGCTATGGGCCACCCGCCGGCTGCCGGTCGTACCGCCCGTCTGGCAACGGACCTTGCTGGCCACCGGCATCGCCGTCGCGACGACGGTCGGGCTGGGGCATGCTGACCGGTCACGCGATCGGCACCAGCGGACTCTCGCCCACGATCGCGCCGTTCAACGCGTTCTGGCGCGAGACCGTGGCCGTCGTCTTCGTCTGCTCGGGCGCGATGCTGGCCATCGTCATCGCCTGGTTCATGGTCCGCAGGGAAGCGTCGATCGAGGCCGGCCTGTATGTCGGGACGGTCGCTCTCGTGGTCGCGGGCACGCTCGTCTGGGGTGCCCGGCTCGCTGATTTCAACACGTTCCACCTGTTCTACGGCGCGCTCGCCGTCTTCGCGGCCCCGGTCGCCGCCGTGGCGGTGGCGTCGCTGTGGCTCCGTCTGCGGGGGAACGGCCGCAGGGGGCTCTCGATCGTCCTGGCGGTGGTGTGCGGGGTCCAGCTCCAGGCTGGGGCACTGTTCGGGATCGGGCGGCTGCAATTGTTCGGGGCGGATGATCATGTGCCCGCTCCGCTGACGATCCTGGCCGCCATCAGGGAGCTGCCCGCCGACGCCAAGCTGGCCTACGGCTGCCTGCCGTCTGAGGAAGCCGCCTTTTGGGACGCGCAACTGCTGGGCCTCGACGCACACACCGGGCGGCGGATCGTGCCGATGTGCTTCGAGGCAGAGACCTTCGGCGCCATGACTGGGACGCCGATGTCGGGCAACGTCGCCAGCCCGCTGTTCCTGAACGCCCCGCAGCGCGCCCTGTACCCGGCGTGGGACTCACAGCCGTCACCGGCCAACGTGGCAGCCTTCCTGAAGGCCAACGGCATCGACTACATCTACGTGGACCGGGTGCATCCGAACACGCTCGTGCCGGACGCGGTCCCGGTCGCGATCGACGGCCAGACCCGCGTGCTGCGGATCCCCTGACTTTCGGGTCGCGGTGGCTCTCGGACCACCGACGGTATAGTCCGGCGGATGTTTTCGGAGTTCGGGATCACCCTCGCCGACGAATCGGTCTGGCTATCGATCGGCCAAGCTCTGCTGATCGGCGCCGTCTGCCTGCTGGTCGGTGTCTGGATCGCCCGGTTCGTCGGGCTGTTGAGTGCTGACGCGCCGGCCGGGGAGACCCTCGGCGTGGGCCTGACGGCAGGGCTGCTGGTGCTCGCGTCGTGGTGGGCGGCCATCGGCTCTGGCGGCCGGAGTTCGTTCACGCCCGTGGCCATCGGTTTCGGGGTGGCGATCGGACTGGCAGTCGTCGCGCGCGTGCGATCCACCGCGGATGACGAGCCGTTGGTGAGCACCGACGAAGCGCTCGAGAGCACCGGGTCGCCAGGATCGGCCCGTCGACGCAACCTGCTGGTCGCGGTGATCGGCAGTGCTGTCTTCGTCGCCGCGGTGGCCCTGCTCTACGGCTCGACCCTGATCCAGAGCCCGCGCGACGGCGTCCAGCCGCTCGAGGTGATGGACGAGGCCTACTACTCGATCCTCGGCCGGGACCTGGCCGCGACCGGCACCGAGACGATCTATTCGCCGTCGGGCTTCGACCGCATCGACGATGCGCCGGACCAGACCTGGTACCACTGGGGCGAGGCGTGGCTGGCCGCCGCGGCCATCTCGATCTTCGGCACGACGCCGCTCGACGCCCGCCACTTCATCGTCCTGCCACTGCTCGTCTTGGCGGCCGCCGCGATGACTGGCACGCTCGTCCGGAGGCTGACCGGCGCGACGTCGTCGGGCGCGTTCATCTTCGGCTTCCTCGCCTGCCTGTTCCTGGCGCCCGTGCCCCTGATCGCGGGTCCGCACTTCAGTTCCTGGGCCGTCGGCCTGATCTTCGGGATCACCCTGTATGGCCTGGCCGCGGTGGCCGTGCTGTTCGCGATGTATGGCCTGGCCGTCCTGGGCGACCGCCGGCCGACCTGGGGGCTGGCGGCCTTTGCCGGAAGCGCTGTGGCGCTCATCCTGCCGGCCCACGTCGTGATCGCGGTGCTCGGGATGGTCGGCCTCGGTAGCGTCTGGGCCATCCGCATCGGGCGATCGCTCATCGCCACACGGCGACTGCCCGACGTCGGAACGGTCTGGAGACGCACTTTCGTCACCACCGGTGTCGCGCTGGCTGGCACGATCGCCTGGGGTTTCGCCACCGGGCATGGTGTCGTGAGCAGCGGCCTGTCCCCCGGGGTTGATCCGTTCAACGCATCCTGGAGCCAGACCGTCGCGATCGTCACTCTCGGCGCCGGTGCCTTCCTCGCCATCGTGTTCGCCTGGGTCGCGGCGCGGAAGGATTCGCCCATCGAGGCCGACCTGTACCTTGGGACGGGCGTGATCCTGGTTGCCGGCGCACTGGTCTGGGGCGCACGACTCGGCGACTACAACACGTTCCACCTGTTCTTCGCCGGGATCGCGGTCTTCGCCACGCCCGCAGCGGCGGTCGCCGTGTGGTCCATCTGGCAGCGCCTGCACGTCGCCGGCCACGCTCCTCTGGCGATCGCGGTCCTGGTCTTGTGCGGCGTCCAACTCGTGATGGGCGCGGCCTTGAGTTTCGTGCAGCTAGAGGCGTTCGGCCCGCACGAGTACGCGCCCGTCCCCGAGCAGGTCCTCGCGACGATCCGGGGCTTGCCACCGGGCGCCAAGCTCGCCTACGCCTGCCAGCCTTTCGAGGAGCTCGCGCCATGGGACGGCCGGCTGCTCGGCCTCGACGCCCACACCGGGCGGCGAGTCGTGCCGATGTGCTTCGAGGCCGACTTCTTCGGCCAGCTCGTCGGCGGCCAGAAGTCCGCCGACAACCCGAATCCCCTGTTCCGGTCGGCGCCGCAGCATGCGCTCTACCCCGACGCGAATGCCGCGCCATCGCCGGCGAGCATTGCGGCGTTCCTGAAGGCGAACGGCATCGACTACATCTACGCGGATACGATGCATCCGAACACCCTCGTCCCGGATGCGGTCCCGGTCATAACGAGCGGAACGGTCCAGGTCCTTCGACTCCCATGAGAGAGCAGACGTGAGCACGCTGGTTTCGATCGTCATCCCGGCCCGCAACGAGGAGGACAACATCGCCCCGCTCGAGCGGGAGCTTGGTGAGAGCCTCGCGGGCCTGCCGTACGACTTCGAGTTCATCGTGATCGACAACGGCAGCACGGACGGCACCCAGGCCGCGGTCAGGGAGTTGTGCGCCCGGGACCCGCGCTGGAAGTACATCCGGTTCAGCCGCGATTTCGGCGTCGAGGCGTCCTTGACCGCCGGCTACAAGGCAGCGTCGGGGGAGGCGATCGTGGTCCTGTACTCGGATCTCCAGGATCCGCCGCAGGTGATCCCGGCCTTCCTCGAGAAGTGGCGTGAGGGCTACGACGTCGTCTACGGGGTCCGGACGGTCAGACCGGGCGACGCGAAGTGGCGGAACGGGATGGTCAAGGTCGTCTACAAGCTCATCGCCGCCATGGCCGACGTGAAGATCCCTCAGAACGCCGGCGACTTCCGCCTCATCAGCCGCCGCGTCGCCGACGCCCTCGACAGGTGCCACGAGTCGAACCGCTACATGCGCGGCCTGATCGCCTGGCTGGGCTTCGAACAGACCGGCGTCGAATACCGGCGTCGGCCGCGGGTCGCCGGCGAGAGCAAGGCACCCATCGGCAGCCTCATCGTCTTCACCCTGAACGCATTCACCA
Source organism: uncultured Chloroflexia bacterium (assembly GCA_963782715.1). GTDB lineage: Bacteria > Chloroflexota > Limnocylindria > Limnocylindrales > CSP1-4 > SPCO01. The sequence continues at coordinate 6,540 of CAWAKU010000001.1, read as the reverse complement.
GTTTTTCCGTGAAGCCGCTCCGGATGTTCGTCTACTTCGGATTCGTGTTGCTGGCGCTCAGTCTCCTCGGCGCGGCCGTGTACGTGCTGCTGTTCCTCACCGGCAGCCCACCGGCCGGCATCACGACCCTGATCGTGCTGGCGCTGCTGGGGATCGGTATCAACAGCCTGGGCATCGGGGTCCTGGGCGAATACCTCGGCCGGACGTACGCGGAGACGAAGCGCCGCCCCCTGTACGTCATCTCGGATGCCGTGAACGTCGACGTCGCAGGGGAGGTCGGGGTCGATGCCGAAAGGGTCTGACGTCATCGCCCGGTTCCTGGTCGAGCAGGGCGTCGAATCCGTCTTCGAACTCATCGGCGGGATGATCGTCCACCTGCTCGACTCGATCCACCAGGACGGTCGGATCCGCATCGTCAGCATGCATCACGAGCAGGGGGCGGCGTTCGCGGCGGAGGGGTTCGCGCGGATCACGGGCGTCCCGGGCGTCGCGATGGCCACCAGCGGGCCGGGCGCGACCAACCTGTTGACGGGCGTTGCCAGTTGCTACTTCGACTCGACGCCTGCCGTCTTCATCACCGGCCAGGTGAACCGGAACGAGATGAAGGGCGACCGGCCGATCCGGCAGATGGGCTTCCAGGAGACCGAGATCATCTCGCTGGCAGCGCCGATCACCAAGGCCGCCTGGCAGGTCGAGACCCCGGAACAGCTGCCGGGCCTGCTTCGGCGGTCGTTCGAGTTGGCCATCAGCGGGCGCCCCGGGCCGGTGCTTCTCGACATCCCCATGGACATCCAGCGGATGGATGTGCCCGAGGATGCCCTCGGCCGAGTCGAACCCAGCGCTGGACTACCGGTCGATCCGGCCGCCATCGACGACCTGATCGACGCTCTCCAGCGCGCCGAGCGACCGTTGGTCCTCGTCGGCGGCGGGGTCCGCTCGGCGCGAGCGATCGAACCACTTCGCGAGTTGCTCGCGACGCTGCGCGTCCCGGTCGTGAATTCGCTCATGGGCGTCGATGTCCTGCCGTCCTCGAGCCCGCTCCGTGTGGGCATGATCGGCAGTTACGGGAACCGCTGGGCGAACCTGGCGGTCGGGCGGTGCGATCTCCTGCTGGTCCTCGGCAGCCGCCTGGACATCCGACAGACCGGGTCGGAGACGGAGGCCTTCAAGTCCGGTCGGGAGATCTTCCAGGTCGATTGCGATGCCGGCGAGATGAACAACCGAGTGACCGGCGTCAGCGCCATCCTGGCCGACCTCAAGACGTTCGCGGCCGCCGCGCTACCCGCCGCGCGCGCCGCCGGCCTACCGGACCGGTCGGGCTGGATGGACGAGATCCGGGCGTCGCGCGCGGCGTGGCCCGACACGAATGAGATGGTCGGTTCGGACGGGATCAACCCGAACATCCTGATGCACCAGCTGTCGGCCGCGGCCGGCGACGCGGCGGTGTATGTCTCCGATGTCGGCCAGCACCAGATGTGGGCGGCCCAATCGCTCCAGTTGCTGGCGGGCCAGCGTTTCCTGACGTCAGGCGGGCTGGGCTCGATGGGCTTCGGCCTGCCGGCCGCGATCGGCGCGTCGATCGGGGCGGCGGGACGTCCGGTCGTCCTGGTGGCCGGCGATGGGGGCTTCCAGACCAACATCCAGGAGCTCCAGACGGTGGCGCGCAACCAGCTGCCGCTCAAGATCCTGATCGTCAACAACCGGACCCACGGCATGGTCCGCCAGTTCCAGCAGAGCTACTTCGACAGCCGGTTCCAATCGACCGTGTGGGGCTACAGCGCGCCGGACTTCGCGGCCGTGGCCGAGGCGTACGGGATCCGGTCGGCCGCGGTCGACGCACCCGACCGGGTCGAGTCCGCCGTGTCGTGGCTGATGGCCGAACCTGGACCGGCCCTGCTCGAAGTGATGGTCTCGCCCGAGACCAATGCCTATCCGAAGCTCGCTTTCGGCCGACCGATCACCGAGATGGAGCCCTTCGCGACGCCCATCGGGATGGAGGGCACCTAGTCCAAGTCGACCGCCGGCCGGCGACCGATCTGGCCCCTCGCGTACATGGAGTGGCAGGTCCGGAGGAGCCCCTCGCGAAGGCCCACCGCCGGGGCGAACTCGTCGTACAGGCGATCGAGGTTCGGGAGGTAGTCGCGCTGCGGTCCGGAGGCCCCTGCCGAGCGCCGGACCTCAAGGCCTCCGAAGATCCAGGCGATCGTGTCGGCAACCTCGGCGATGCTGGCCATGCCCTCTCGGCTGCCCACGTTGTACACGTCGTGTCGCGGTTCGCCGAGGAGCAGCCACAGCAGGATCGCGCTCAGGTCCGACGCATAGCAGAACGAGCGTCGAGCGCTGCCGTCGCTCGTCAGCGCCAGGACGCCATCGTCGGCGGCTTGCCGGATAAGGCCGGGCACGGCGAACGCCGATCCGAGATCCTGATACGGGCCGATGAGCGAGAACACCCGCGCGATGCGCAGGTCCCCGTCGACCTGGCGGAAGAACCTCTCGGACTCGCGCTTGGCCATGGCGTAGCTCGGAGCCACCGCGTCGTCCGGCCCGGTCTGGTACGTCTCGGGGATCCTCGGTAGATCCGCCGGCTGGTCGCCGTAGACCGCGCCGCTGCTGACCAGCACGACACGTCTCGTCGTTGAAGCCGTGGCGATCTCCGCGACAGATCTGGCCATGCCGACGGTGTCCCGGAGGCTGCCTGCCGGGTCCGCCCGGAACCGCGCCGGATCGGTCGTCGCAGCCCCGTGGATGACGTAGTCACATCCGCGACCGGGCAGCTCGAGGGCATGCCCCGCAGCCCACTCGACGATCACCACATCCCCCGCCCCGACATGCGTCGCGTAGCGGGCCTGTATCAGGTCCGGGCGCCGCGTCGGGAGGATCACGCGGCAAGGCGGGCCCGCGCTGACCTCGTTGGACCGGAGCACGGTCTCGACCAATGTCCGCCCGACGAAGCCTGTCGCACCTGTCAGCAGAAGGGACGCGCCCGAGAGTGCGTTCAGGACCCCGCGACTGGTCCGGACGACACGGTCCAGGTCGTCGCGGATGACCCCATCGGGACCGTCACGCGGATCGGGCATCCCTGGATCGCGTGGCCTCCCGAAGCTCGTCGGCGAGATAGCCGAGCATGGACTCGTCGAGACCCGGGAAGATCCCGACCCAGAACGTGTCGTTCATGATGACGTCGGCGTTGACCAGATCGCCGAGCACCCGGAACGGGACGTCGGCATAGGCCGGCTGCCGGGTCAGGTTGCCCCCGAACAGCAGGCGCGTCCGGATCCCACGCGACTCGAGACGCACCGTGATCTCATCGCGGGTCACCCCCGCCCCGGGGCGCACCGTGATCGGAAAGCCGAACCAGCTCGGGTCGCTGCCGGGCGTCGCCTCCGGCAGGATCAGCACATCCGTCAGCGGTTCGAGCGCCGCGTGGAGGTAGGCGAAGTTCGCCCGCCGGCGGGCCACGAAGTCGTCCAGCTTCTTGAGCTGGGCGACCCCGATCGCGGCCTGCATGTCCGTGAGCTTCAGGTTGTAGCCGATCCGGCTGTACGAGTATTTGTGGTCGTACCCGGTCGGCAGGGTGCCGAGCTGCCACTCGAAGCGCTTGCCGCAGGTGTTGTCCTCGCCAGGCTCGCACCAGCAGTCGCGGCCCCAGTCGCGGAACGACTCGATGATCTTCTTCAGGGGCGGGCTGCTCGTGAGCACGGCCCCGCCCTCGCCCATGGTCATGTGGTGGGCGGGGTAGAAGCTCACCGTCGCGACGTCGCCGAACGTGCCCACCCGCCGGCCATGCCAGGTGGACCCGACGGCGTCGCAGGTGTCCTCGACGAGCCACAGCCCGTGCCGCTCGGCGATGGCCGTGATCCGGTCGAGGTCGAAGGGATTGCCGAGGGTGTGGGCGATCATGATCGCGCGGGTCTTCGGGCCGACCGCTGCTTCGATGGCATCCGGATCGGCGTTGTAGGTCGGGATCACCGAATCGACGAAGACCGGCACCAACCTGTTCTGGACGATCGGGTTCACCGTCGTTGGGAACCCGGCGGCCGCCGTGATCACCTCGTCGCCCGGCCGGAGGGCCCGGTCGCCCAGCTCGTCGGCGGTCAGGGCCGCCAGCGCCAGCAGGTTCGCGCTCGACCCGCTGTTGACCAGGACCGCATGTCGAACGCTCATCCATCGGGCGAACTCCCGCTCGAACTGGGCCGCGAAGCGCCCGGAGGTCAGCCAGAAATCGAGCGAGGCCTCGACCAGATGCTGCATCTCGTCGGCATCGAAGACCTTGCCCGACACCCGCAGCGTCGTCTCGCCGGGCTCGAAGGCGACGTCCGGGAACGCCGCGGCGTGGTACTCGCCGACCAGTGCGAGGATCCGGGCGCGGAGGTCGGCGGCGGTCTCGGCGCTCACCGCCGGTCTCCAAGTCGCGTCACGCGAGCGCCTCTCGGTACCAGGGCACGGTCCGCGCCAGGCCGGCGTCGAGCGTCAGCGCCGGCGTCCAGCCGAGGCGGCTCGTCCGCCTTGGACGAGTCCAGCCACTGGGCCGGGATCTCGTTCGGCGCGTCGGAGCGGATCACCGGGGCCAGGTCGGGGCGGCCCACGGCCTGCCCGATCGCATCGACGATCTCCAGGACGGAGACGGGCCGGCCATGACCGAAGTTGAACGCCTCCGCCCGCTCGCGTCCGTCCAGGAGCGCCGCCCCGAGCGCAGAGGTACGCGGCGACGGCATCGTCGACATGGAGGTAGTCACGCCGGAGCGTCCCGTCGCTGCGGATGATCGGCGCCTCGCCACGCAGGAGTGATCGGATCGTGCCCGGCACGATGCGATCCCAGTTGAGGTCGCCGCCGCCGTAGATGTTGGCGCAACGGGCGATCCCGACCGGCAGGTCGTAGCTGGCGCCGTACGCAGAGCTGAGCAGGTCGGCTGCGCTCTTCGACGCGTCATAGATGTTCCGCCCGGCCAGCGGATGCGACTCGGTGTAAGGAAGCGTGGCGCTCTCGCCGTACGCCTTGTCGCTCGAGGCGACGACGATCGCGCCGACCTGCGACCCGACCCGACGGACGGCTTCCAGCAGGTTGTAGGTCCCTCGGACGTTGGCCTCCATCGTCGCGAACGGTTGCCGCTGTGCGTGACGGACCTGGGTCTGCGCACCCAGGTGGAAGACGACGTCCACCTCGTACTGGACCAGGATCCGCTCCAGGACGGCCATGTCCTCCAGCGAGCCGTGCACCCGGGTGACTCGCCGCTCGTCGCCGCTTCGCACGAATTCCGATCGCGGGTCCTCGTCGCGGACGAGGGCCACGACGTGGCGCCCGCCGACAGCAGGGCACGCACGAGCCATGATCCGACGATCCCGCTCGCGCCGGTGACGAAGACCGTCCGGCCGGCGTACGCCGTCACGTCAGCCATCCCAGACCTTCCACGGTGCCGTCCCCTCGGACCACAGGTTGACGAGGTTGGTCCGGTCCCGCTCCGTGTCCATCGGCTCCCAGAACCCCTCATGGCGGTAGGCCATCAGCTGGCCGTCCCGTGCGAGAGCCTCCAGGGGTTCGCGCTCCAGCACGGTCGTGTCGTCGGTCAGGTGGTCGAGCACAGCGCGCTCGAAGACGAAGAAGCCGCCGTTGATCCAGCCGCCTTCGGCCTGGGGCTTCTCGGAGAAGTCGACGACGCTGTCGCCGTCGAGCCCCAACGCCCCGAAGCGGGACGGCGGCCGAACCGCCGTGACGGTCGCCAGCCGGCCGTGGGATCCGTGGAACTCCAGGACGCGATCGATCGGCACGTCCGCGACGCCGTCGCCGTACGTCAGCATGAACCGCCCGGGCAGGTGATCCCGGACTCGGCGGACCCGCCCACCGGTCATCGTGTCAAGCCCGGTGTCGACGACGGTCACGCTCCACGACTCCGGGGGGCTGTCGTGGCGCTGGATCGCCCCGGACAGCGTGTCCACGGTGAAGTCGGCATGGCGATCCGCGTAGGACAGGAAGTAGTCCTTGATCATGTCGCCCAGGTAGCCGACCGGCAGGACGAACCGGCGGTGACCGAAGTGGTCGTACATCTTCATGATGTGCCAGAGGATGGGGCGTCCACCGACCTCGACCATCGGCTTGGGCCGAAAGGCGGTCTCCTCGCGCAGGCGCGTGCCCAGGCCGCCGGCCAGGATGACGACCGGGATCTCAGTGTCCGTCATGGTCGTTCCAGTATGCGGGCGGGCGCCGGGGTCGGGGCCGCGGTCGGCGCCGCGCCGTCCGAGTGCGCCGGCCAGGCCGGTCCGACGAAGCTCCACCACGGCCAGGACCATGACCAGGACCGGCGTCATCAGCGGGACCGGCAAGGCGAGCGCCGCCGCGGCGAGCGGTTGCGCGATCACCGCCGGCATCGCCATCGAGACGTAGTAGAACTGCGTCGCCGGCCAGACCGCCGGGACCGCGAACCATTCGGCGCCCTTGTGGCGCAGGACCCACAGGCCCAGGAGCGTCGGCGGGATGAGGATCGGGATCCGCCAGGCACTGCCGTTCCATGCGCTCGAGAGGTGGCTGGTCACGCCGAACCCGTC